>NZ_LZZP01000013.1:0-1807299 GCF_014170215.1 Sphingobacterium sp. UME9
ATTGTTTGGTGGGTAGTTTGACTGGGGTGGTCGCCTCCAAAAAGGTAACGGAGGCTTTCAAAGGTAAGCTCAGTACGCTTGGTAACCGTACGTGGAGTGCAATGGCATAAGCTTGCTTGACTGTGAGACCGACAAGTCGAACAGGGTCGAAAGACGGACATAGTGATCCGGTGGTTCTGTATGGAAGGGCCATCGCTCAAAGGATAAAAGGTACGCTGGGGATAACAGGCTGATCTCCCCCAAGAGCTCATATCGACGGGGAGGTTTGGCACCTCGATGTCGGCTCGTCACATCCTGGGGCTGGAGAAGGTCCCAAGGGTTGGGCTGTTCGCCCATTAAAGTGGCACGCGAGCTGGGTTCAGAACGTCGCGAGACAGTTCGGTCCCTATCTGTTGTGGGCGTTGGAAGTTTGAGTGGATCTGACCTTAGTACGAGAGGACCGGGTTGGACAGACCTCTGGTGAACCTGTTATGCCGCCAGGTGTACGGCAGGGTAGCTACGTCTGGAATAGATAAGCGCTGAAAGCATCTAAGTGCGAAACTAGCCACGAGATGAGACTTCCTTATAGGGTCGTAGAAGATGACTACGTTGATAGGCCATAGGTGTAAAGGTTGAGAGACCAAAGCCAAGTGGTACTAATAGCCCGAAGCTTTCTCAAGCAGACAGACACTGTTGTCTTCCTCTTTAATTTTTGAAACAAACAAGAAACGTAACTCTTTCAATAGCTATGTCAGTTGGCATGAATAACATGATATGAATCATAAATCAGCCAATAAAGATTTTTAGGTGCCTATATCGGCGGTGTCTACCTCTTCCCATTCCGAACAGAGCAGTCAAGCCCGCCAGAGCCGATGGTATTGCCGTAACAGGTGGGAGAGTAGGTCGGTGCCTTTTTTTACACGGAAGCCCTTGCTGGAAACAGTCAAGGGCTTCTTTCGTTTAAGTACTTCCGTATTTCCCTGTACAGGCTATTGCCTATCCTCCGCATATTGGTTATCGCAGCACAGGACCGTTACACTTCCGCCACTGACCATCACTGCATATCCGATACGAGTATATCCCTTTTTCATATTTTTAGGCCCTTAGCTTATATGAACTCTTCCCTTACAGTGGCGATAACATGAATTAGTCTCAGTACGCTACGTAAATAATCCTATTTTTTAATTCTATATTTTTTAAAAGATATGCCCAAATTGTATTCGCATTTGGAGTATTATATAAAATTATGTTCATTTGTTTTTAATAGAGAAACATACCGTGAAAAACAAAGAGGGACAAAGTGATCAAGACTTATTGTTGGCAATGAAAGAGAATAGCCGACACGCATTCGATTGTCTCTATCATCGCTATTGGAATAGATTACTGGATGCAGCGTATAGTAAGCTGGGAGATGCTGATGAGGCGCAGGAGCTGGTACAACAGTTATTTGTGGATCTGTATCGAAACAGGGAGAGTGTTCAAGTGCGTACGACTTTAGAAGGATATCTTCTTGCCGCCCTAAAATATAAAGTCATTGACCGTTATCGGAAGATGATGCGTCAGACGGAAAAAATGGATACCTGGCAGTCTTTTACAAGCCAAGATGTCCCTTCTCCCGACGCCTTATTGGAAATTAAGGAAACAAATGAAAAGTTGGTTCGGATAATCAATACTTTGCCTGAAAAATGTAAGGAAGTATTCCACTTGAGCCGCTTTGAACATCAGTCTCACCAAGAGATTGCGCAGCAATTGAATATCTCCGAAAGCACTGTAAAGAAACACATCCATAAAGCATTGTTTATCTTACGAAAAGAGATGAAAACAGACTTTCTATTTTGTCTGTTGGCCACGATTTTTATCTCCAAATAAGCGTCGATCTCCTCAATACATCCATCGTCTAAGTTCTTTTAGCAGTCAATTGCAGGTTTTTAAAAGAAATATTCAAAAAAAATACTTTTTGAATAGAACCTTGGCCTCTTTCGTACGACTTATCTATAAACAGGCTAACCAAATGTACAACTATCAACGATTAAAAGAGCTTTTTGAGAAGTTTCTCTCAGGGAATCTAAATGCTTTAGAGCAGCATGAATTGGACCATTGGTACGCTCAATCGGAAGATAAGACGTTTTTCGAGGAAAATCCACAATATCATCAAGCAGATATTCGGGATAAATTGCTCGGTAGTATCCACGAGGAACTGGGAATAGGTGCTGCACACCGGAGTTTGTTAACGATCAGAAGACGTATAGTCCATTATTGGATTGCTGCGAGTTTATTGGTTTTCTTTTTAACTGGATTGGCTGTATACCATTGGTATGGGAAGATCGGAGCCGAAGTCCAACATCAGATAGCTGCAGAAACAGTAATGCCCGCAAGAGACCAGGCATTGATCCGTCTTGCTGATGGTCAAATAGTCGATCTTGATCAACTGAAACCAGGAACCATGTTACGCGTTGGTAATTGTAATGTGATAAAAAACCGGGATGGCCAGGTGGAGTATGTGGCGGCTAACAGCAATTTGAGCCAAGCGGTCATCAATCAGATCGAAACGCCTAAAGGTGGTACAATTAACTTAAAATTACCGGATGGTACAGAAGTTACCTTAAATGCGGGTTCCACGCTACGCTTCTCTCAGGATTTGGCCAGTCAGGAAATCCGTAGGGTAGAGTTGATCGGAGAAGGGCTTTTTCATGTATCTAAATTGATGGAAAATGGGCATAAGAAACGATTTATCGTCCATACCGTTGAGCAGGATGTGGAGGTATTGGGCACTATTTTCAATATACAGGCTTATGCTGGAGAAATGCTGACCAAAACAGCGCTTGTGGAAGGCAGTGTTGTGGTAAAGTATCAGCGTGAGAATCGGACCGTCAAATTGAAGCCAGGATATCAGGCTATTTGGGATAGCAATAAAAAGGATGTCGATGTCGAACCTTTCGACAATACGATTCAACTCGACTGGATCCATGGCGATTTTGTCTTTGAGAACGAATCCTTGAAAACCGTGCTCGAT
Organism: Sphingobacterium sp. UME9; assembly: GCF_014170215.1. Taxonomy (NCBI): domain Bacteria; kingdom Pseudomonadati; phylum Bacteroidota; class Sphingobacteriia; order Sphingobacteriales; family Sphingobacteriaceae; genus Sphingobacterium; species Sphingobacterium sp. UME9. Next base: position 2,993 of record NZ_LZZP01000013.1, read on the forward strand.
AAGGTCTCGCGCTGGTACAATGTGGATATAAAATATGAAAAGAGCTATCCCGATGTCACATTCTACGGTAGCGTCTCGCGTAAAAATAGTCTTGCCGATGTTTTGGAACTCTTGAAAAAAACTTCAAATATCACATTTCGCGTTACCATGAGCAGTCAAGGAGAGAAAACGCTGATTGTTGAATAGACCTAAGTACCTAATCTCATTATACCTAAATAACTATGAAAGGACAGTTACCTAATTTATGGACTGAAAGTCCATTAAGCCCCCCTGTTGGGCGGATGCTTAGAAAGGGCGCACTTGCAATGTACCTTATCGTTCCATCTTTTTTTCCTGGAATTAGCTTGGCCAGCGGACAGTCTATTACGCTACATCGGCAAGGTAAGCTATCGCAGATCTTAGAAGAGGTTAAAAAGCAGACTGGATACGACTATATCCTGACGGGGGAACTTGCCAAAAAGGCTGGATCTGTTGACGTGGATCTCAACAAAGCAACAATAAAGGAAGCGCTCAACACAATTTTTGAAGGGCAGAACCTCGACTACCTGATGGAAGGAAAGTCGATTGTCGTGGTAGCCAAAAAGCCAACAGCTGCGCAGCAGCAAAGTGTAAGTGGTATCGTTGTCGATGCAAATGGTAAACCGCTGGCAGGTGCTACAATTCGTGTAAAAGAAAAGGTGACTATACAGACCAGTAGTGGGTCGCAGGGTGAGTTTCGGATTGCAGCAAAAAATGGGGATATACTGATCGTCACTAGTATAGGATACCGTACTGTCGAACAAAAGGTTGAAGCGGGAAATGTATTAATTAGAATGACGGTCGCGGATAACGTGATTAATGATGTCGTCGTCGTAGGGTATGGTACAACAAAACGTAGTGATTTAACAGGTTCTGTAGCTTCTGTAAATCCTTCGGAAATAAAGAATGTACCCTTTACGAGTATTGATCAGGCTTTGTCTGGTAAGGCTGCTGGCGTACAGGTGGTACAATCGGATGGCTCGCCCGGTGCTGTAGCACGCATCAGAATCCGCGGGGGTGCCTCACTGTTGGGCACAAATGAACCACTGTATATTATTGATGGCATACCTGTCAATGTGCAAAATCGCTATGTGTCGAGCAGTGCAGAAGTTGTTAATCCGATGGAAAGTTATTACGGCGATGATATGGGCAGTATGGTATCGGGATCTTTTAACAGGGGGCTCAATAGTTTGGCAGGCTTAAATATCAATGATATCGAAAGCATAGATATTCTTAAAGATGCTTCCGCGACCGCCATATATGGGTCCAAGGCAGCGAATGGCGTGGTTATTATTACCACAAAAAGAGGTCTTGCAGATAGTAAACCAATTTTGGACTTTAATTATTATACGGGGCTTACTTCTCCTTTTAAGGAAAAGATACTCAATGCAGATCAATACAAGATGATTATGAAGGAGGCAGCCCATAATCTCAATATAGCAAGGAGCAACATGGGGCTTCCGCCAAGCGCGACACCTACAGCCATTGAAAACGATCCTAAGTTTTTCGGAAATAATAATACGGATTGGCTAGGTTTGGTTTTACGGAAAGGGATCCTTCAGAATGCTGATTTATCGGTGCGTGGTGGTGGCATGAATACAAAGTATTATACCTCCCTAGCTTATAATAATCAACGGGGAACAATTATTGGTACAGACTTTAATCGGCTGTCGGGTAAAATAAATTTGGATGCAACGATTGCTCCGCGCTTTCGTATGAATACCAATGTTGACTATAGTTATACGACAAACCATATTACAAATGGAGCCTATACGCAGGCGCTGTTTGCACCGCCAACAGAGTCTCCTTACAATGCTGATGGTACTTTTTCCAACTTTGGCTTATTGCACGCGGAGTATCAGGGCTATCAAAACCCTTTGGCAATGGCCTCAGGAATCAATCAGGGAAAGACGGGTATGCTGCTGGGGTCCTTAGCTGCAGAATGGGATATCTTGCCCGAGCTGAAATGGCGCTCTGTGGGATCAATCAATTATAGCACTTATAATCAATTGAATTATGTGCCCAGCTATGTGATGATGAGTGGCTTTTATGGTGCGGGGGATTCAAATGGGGGGACAGGAAGCCAGGCTCATACCGAATCGATCAATACATTCATTGAAAACACATTAACCTGGGACAAACAATTTAATGAAGACCATCTTCTGAATGCATTGATTGGGACATCATGGGAAAATTATAAGATGAATTTTTTCTCGGCTTCCGGCGCTGGTTATCCGGATGATAATTTTCTGAACAATTTAAATTCCGCTGCGATTCCAGTAGCTGTTAAGGGGAGTAGCCCTGCACAAACGAATGCGTTGTTATCGTTCTATTTGCGTGCTAATTATACGTGGAAAGACCGTTATCTTTTTACATTCACAGGACGTTCTGATCGTTCATCCAAATTTGCCCCTGCAAATCAGACGGGCTACTTTCCTTCAGGTGCTGTAGCATGGAAAATTTCTGAAGAGGAATTTATGAAAAGCGTCCCTTGGATAGACGAGCTGAAAATTCGTGTCAGCGCAGGTAAAACGGGTACACAGAATATTGGAAGCAATCTTTATAGAACCTTATACTCGCCAGTAAGTTATGCCGGTAAAAATGCATTTATTCCGACACAGTTAGGTAATGACAAAATTAAGTGGGAGGCGACCACTCAGAAAGATGCCGGTCTGGATTATGCTTTCTTCAAAGGAAGATTAAGGGGATCCATCGGATATTATGAAAAGATTACGGACGGTTTATTGCTCAATATCACAACCGCGCCTAGCTCTGCCTATTCGAATGTGGTGCTTAATGTCGCTAAAATTCGTAATCGGGGACTAGAGTTTGATATTCGGGGTGACTTGATTAGAAAACAAGATTTCAATTGGAATTTGGCCCTCAATATTTCGAAGAATAGGAATAAGGTCTTAAATATCAATGGTGGACCGTTTTCGAATCCCAATGATCGTGATGGATTAAATCTTGGGACAAGTATTGTTAAGGAAGGCGAATCGTTAGGTTTGTTATATGGTTATGTAACCGATGGCCTGATCCGAACTGCGGATGAGCTTAAGGCTTATAAAGAAAGTTTTCCTTTCCTAGAGTACATGGAGTATTACATCGGAGTGGGGGATATGAAATATAAACTAGACCCCAATGGCATCGGGGAAGGTGAACCTTTTTACAAACAGGATATTATTGGTAATGCAACGCCGGACTTTTTTGGCGGTATCACCAATACACTCAATTATAAAAACTTCGGACTGACCACCCTATTTACATTTTCTTATGGTAATGATTTGATCTATCAGGCGGATATTGCTAATGGCTCCGCTGATAATTTGGCAAATCGAGGTGTGAGCGTATTGGGACGCTACAATGAGGATAATACTAGTGCGACAAGACCAAGGCTGCTTTACGGTACGGCACAGTTTAGACCGTTAGCAGACGTCAATGTGTTCGATGCATCCTATCTCAAACTTAAGTCTATTACCTTGTCTTATAATTTTGGAAAATCTTTGCTGAATGGATTAAAGTTGAGAAGTGGCTCGGCCTATGTTTCGGCTACAAATCTCTTTACAATTACGCATTATCCGGGAATGGATCCCGAGGTTTCTGATGATCCTACGTCAGTCATTGGTGGTGGGCGCGATATCTCTGCCTATCCAGCGAATAGGATGTTTTCCTTTGGACTACGGTTTGGTTTTTAAAACATAGAGCTGATTTAAGAAAATAAATTAAACGAATGAAAAAGAGCTTTCTACTATATTTCCTGTTAGCAGCGCTAATAGGAATGAATACATCCTGTGACAAAACGCTCAATGCGTTACCGACACAGGAAAAAGTTGACGACAATGTCATTGTGGATCAAAAGAGTGCAGAAATTGCATTAAATGGGGTGTATTATTTATTTGTCGATGTAACTGAAAACAGGACAACTGGTCTACCTGGGACTACCTGGGCACCGTCGCATGAAATACTTCCGGCACAGTTCGCAGGTCTCATTGAAAATTATCAGGGGCCCAGTCGCCCTGAAATGCATACGATGACCGCAAAGGATAATGGCGAAGTCCTGCCGATATGGAGCGGAAATTATAAACTTGCGAATGCTGCCAACGGCGTGATAGCGGGCCTTGAAGCATTGAGTGAAGAGAGATTTGGCGGAAGCAGACGTACGCAGATACTTGGAGAAACTCGGTTTTTACGAGCCTATGCCAATTTTAAGTTATTAGCATACTATGGCGAATTTTTTGACAGCAGCAGCAAATTCGGGGTCATGATACGTACAAAACCTGTTACGGTATCGACTATAGCTACTGTTCGTAAAAATGTTGCCGATAGTTACGCGTTTATCCTGGACGATATTGATTACGCAATAGCAAATGCGCCAGAGAATAATCCAAACTACTATGCAACCAAATGGGCTGCCATGCTGCTGAAAATGAGGATTCTGATGTTACGACAAGCTCCTGCTGACTATACCGCCGTCATTACATTGGCGAATCAACTCATTGAACAATCCCCATATGCCCTTGAAACCCATGTTGAGGACCTTTTTTCTACAAAAGGGTTGGCGAGTAAAGAGGTGATTCTTGGTACAAAAGCTTTTGCTAACCAAATTGCAGAAATGGAAAAGTACTATTTCCGCGCTAATTATAATTATAATGCAACGCCATTTTTATTGGATCTCTTAAAGAATGATCCAAGGGCCAACTGGATGATTGGCACAGTAGCCAAACGTCAGGTTTTTAAGAAACATTCCGGCGGACAAGCGGAAGCTAAGTTTGTATTTCGTTTGACCGAAGCTTATTTACTGAAGGCTGAGGCTCTTGCCAAATCGAATGGCAGCTTGACAGAAGTCCGGGACCTACTTAAAATGGTCAAATCGAAAGCTGGTATTACGGATTTTACAGCATTAAATGCAATGAATACGCGAGAGCAGTTGACTACGGAAGTTTTTAGAGAACTTATGCGAAGTCTCGTTGCAGAGGACGGTTCGGACTGGATGGCTTTGTTACGTTTACCTTTTGATACGATTAAACAACTGAATGGTAATATGAAAGCGAGATGGCAGTATATCCTACCTGTACCTTATTCAGAATATGAGAAAAATCCAACGTTTGGAGATCAAAATCCTGGATATGGGTGGTAAAAGTTAGTGGACGTGTAAAATTAGCGCAACATACAAATAAAGAAATAATCAAATGAAACATATACTAAAAATAGCCGCCCTTATGGTAGTTCCTATGATGGGAATGGCGCAGAAAAAGTTTGTTCTGGATGGTGAACTTAAAAACGGGACAACCGAAAAGCTTTACCTTTTTTATATGGATGGTCAAGGTAAACAAGTAAGTGATAGTGCTTCGGTTCTCAAAAACCATTTTCAATTTAAAGGAACGTTGACGGAGCCTACCCTGGTATTTTTGACCACATCGCCACATCCCGAGCGCGCAGCTGAGGGTGATTATACACAAATGTACCTGGAGCCTTCCAAAATGAAATTGGAGTTTCAAGATGATAATCTAAAAAACTATACGCTGACAGGTTCAAAATTGGATGCCGAACACAAGCAGTTAGAACTCGAAAAGTCAGCTATCAGAAAAGGAATGGAGCCCATTAGTAAGGCTTATGCTGCGAAAAATAAGGAGTATAGTCGTGCTGAGCGAGAACTTGAAGCTTTAGAAAAGAAAGTAAAGCTACTTAGTGAAGAGGCTGCCAGCATCAAGAATCAATTTGAGCCTTTTAATGAAAAAGCGGCCCAGATTGATATGACCTTTATTAAAAACCATCCACAGTCCTTTTTGAGTCCTTATTTGCTGATGTTCAGGATGAACAACCTATCGTTGGAAGAAACTGAAACGTTGTTTGCTGGTTTTTCCAAAGAGGTGCAAAATAGTCGTTTTGGAAAAGACATTTCGGAAAAACTAGCGGAAAGCCGAAGTGGTGCTGTTGGTAAGACTGCTCCCGTATTTAGCACGACAGATATCGACGGCAAAGCCTTAAGTTTGTCGGATTTCAGAGGCAAGTATGTCTTGTTGGATTTCTGGGCTAGCTGGTGTGTGCCCTGTCGCAAAGGGAATCCGCATCTTATTAAGTTGTATCAGCAATATAAAAGTAAAGGATTTGAAATCATAGGGATTGCAGATGATGACAGCAAGCCTGAAAAATGGCACAAGGCGGTTGAACAAGATGAGATTGGCATTTGGAAACATGTTTTGCGTGGAGCAAAATTCGATGGAACAAATTTTGACCTGAGCAAAGATGTGACGAAGGGGTATGGTGTCAGTTCGTTACCGACAAAAGTGCTAATAGATCCGCAAGGCGTTATTATCGGACGTTATGGTGGGGGCAATGGCGGTTCAGACGAACAGTTGGATGCCAAGCTTGCTGAAGTATTTAAATAACAGCATATCCTGTAGGTAACGATGTCCTGCATGATCACGGTTACTTTAGTAGGTATATTGTGTAAAAGAAATAAGGGACTGTCAAAGACAGTCCCTTATTTCTTTTACTTACACGGCCTAGCTTATGAAATCCTTGCGATAAGCTGAGCAAGGATAGCTTTGTCCAGAGGTTTGGTCATGACGCCATCAAATTGATGTAGCTGCCCTTCGGGAATCTGTACGGTTACTTGTGATTCGTCTGACGTCAGCGCAATAACTTTGCTATTCCATCCCTTTACGCTATTGTTGTCTTTGACCGTATTGAGGATATCCCAACCGGTAGGGCCATGCATTTTGAGATCGGTGATAATAATATCCGTTCTATTTTCCTTCAGATAGGCTATTGCAGTAGATGAATCCTGATAGATTTTCACATCTTCGAAATGTTGCAATGCTTGTTTTACGAATAGATTATTGATCGGATTGTCATCAATAACGACAAAGCTCAGCTCTTTTGAGAGCTTATCCAAGCTCGTAATTTGTTTCCTATTTTTCTTTTCTTCGGTGAATGGAACGACTAATGTAAATGTTGATCCCTTGCCCTGTTGACTGCTAACACTTAACGTTCCGTTTAGCTGTTCGGCCATGAGTTTAGCAATATGTAATCCCAATCCAAAACTATTCTTGGATTTCTGATCGGTCATATAATACTGTTCGAAAATATGCTCCTGATCTTTTGCCGAAATACCTTTTCCTGTATCGTTGACTAATATATGTAATTTGGATCCCTGGTCTCTACTGATAAAGGCTTTTACCTCTATCTGCCCCTTATCTGTATATTTAATGGCGTTGCTCAAGAGGTTAGAAATAATCTGTCGTACACGATACGTTCCGCTTTTGATTAAGATGTCGGGATCGATATCAATGTAACTGATGAGTTTTAACCCTTTTTTGTCTGCTTGAGCCTGCTGCATTTTTATGAGGTTCGCGAGCAATTGAGTTGGCGAAAAGTACTCAGCCTTAATTTCTAGTGTACCCGACTCTAGTTTACCGAGATTCAGAATATCTTCCACAGTATCATTGATCACATGGATATCTTGTGTAATGGAGTCTAATAAAACAGGGTTGACCCGATTGTTTGCCGCATTGCTCTTTAGCAGATCAATAACACTGACCAAAGAATTGACCGGTGTGCGCACATCATGACTTACATTGGCCAGTATACTGGCCTTCTCTTTCGCTGTTCGCAAGGCATAATCTCTAGCGGCAGTAAGCTTACGCTCATATACAAGTGTATTGTAGTGGTAGGACAACAAAAGTGTCACCATAATAATCATGAGAATAATAGAAGCGATGACCTGTTTGCCAAAAATAGAGGAGTTTTCCCGATAAAGCTTGAAATCTTGAATTTCAGCAGCCCTTAATACCTCATCTTCATGGGTCTTAATGCGAAGTAAGGCCGTGCTGATCGTACTGAATAAATTGTAGTTAGACTGTAGAAGCTGTCTTTCCTTTTGTTGCAGCTCAGTAAATGAACGACGGATTTTACTGAAATCTTGCCGGTGGAATGTCTCATTTTGCTCGATCAAACTTTGGATCTGGCTATGTATTGCCTTGATTTGATTCACGTTGAAATTCTGCTCCAGCTTATCAGCAACCAAGGTGTCGTTTTTAGCTTTGAAAATACGTGTAAAGAGTTTTTCTTTCTTTCGCACAATGGTATCCTTCTTACTTACATTGAGTGCTGTATCTCGTAATATTTTATTGACAACCGAATCAGCAAGTATACGATTGTTTCCTGGGCGAATTGTTCTATTCGTTTTCGTTAAGAGTGACAGCGAGTCTTTGGCCAAAAAAATCATGTTGTCAACAGATTTTTTAATGTGCGCGAACTCGTCTGAAAGGGAGATATTTTGTTCCAAGGAAGTATTTGTAGAGAAAGTAAGTCCTTTTTGGGAAGACAACTTCGAAAGGGAATCAATATAAAATCGTAACGTATCTAAACGATTGCTGTAATTCTTTAAATTTTCGGCACTGAAGTCCACGGTATAAGAGCGAAAAGCATTTCCGGCAGCGTTGTAAGAGGAGAAGAGTTCGTAAAAAAGATTCGTCAATTGATTCTTAGAGCTGTAAGCTTTATTTAAACGGGCTTCGGTCTTTTGGTACTCAATATATTGATAGGTAAATATCGAACCGATATAAACCAAGGAAAGAATCAGGAAAGCAATTAAAACTGTCCTGATAATAAATAATTTTTTACTGTTTTTCACGTTATTGTTCTTTCACCCCAATAAGTTAACTATAGCCTATTTTGTTTTGTCTGGAAGTCAAATTTAATACTAAAAAATGATATCCTCTTGGTGTGCCTGTAGCCAACGAGCTACTTTTTGAAAATCTTACACAATCGTTTGATTGAAAGTTGGAGTAGAAGGATCATTTTTTATTTTTTATTTTGCATAACGAAACCAATAAACGGTCTTTTTTTTGTCTGTTTATTTAAAAATAAAAACTTAAATTTTAATGAAAACACTCCTCTGTTCAGTAGCGTTATCCCTTTTATTTGCGCAAGGACTCCATGCGCAGTCTGGGATTGATATTATCCCCAAGCCTCAGGAAATCAATATAGGAGCAGGCCAGTTTCTGTTAAATCCACAAACTACCTTAAGTTTTAAGAACTGCGATGTGAAAGATGTGTCTTTGTTTGTTGAGCAGCTGAGAAAAGTAACGCATTATCCCCTGAACGTGAGGAAACAGGCGAGCAATAGTATTGAATTTAGACTAGACCCTAAATTGACAACGCCTAATGATGAAGGCTATCAGCTTGAGGTTTCCAATCGGGGAGTGGTCGTGACAGCAAAAAGCTCCCATGGGCTTTTCAATGCAACGCAATCACTGCGGCAACTTTTACCGACAGCTTTCGAGGGTAGTAACCCAACCAAAGAAATAAGCTGGAATATTCCAGCTGTGAAAATTAAAGATTATCCCCGCTATCATTGGCGCGGCTATATGAAAGATGTAAGCCGGACCTTCTTTGATGTGAAAACCGTGAAAAAGTATTTGGATGTCATGGCATTATACAAAATGAATACGTTTCATTGGCATTTGACGGATGACCAGGGCTGGCGGATTGAAATAAAGAAATATCCGAAATTGACCATGGAAAATGCGACGGTATTTCATCGAACAGAAAAACAACCTGCAGAACGCAGTGGATTTTATACACAGGAGCAGATCAAGGAAGTTGTTCAATATGCTCGAGAGCGTAATATTACGATTGTGCCCGAGATTGATGTTCCTGGACATTCCTGGCCGACAATATTGGCCTATCCTGAACTTGGGGTCAACAAAAATTCCTACCCGAATCACATCTTTCCTTTTGTGTCATCTTGGGGATATTGGGGAAATCAATTTACCCCCAATACATTGGATCCGACAAAAGAGTTTACGTATGAATTCTTGAATAATGTGTTCACCGAAATCGCTAATCTCTTCCCGGGTAGTTATATTCATTTTGGAGGGGATGAGGTTCGTCATGATTTGTGGGAAAAAGAGGCGCATGTGCAGGATTTTATGAAGCAGCACCAGATTAAGGATGTCAAAGCACTTCAGAGCTATTTTGTTCAACGCGTTTCTGATATCATCGTCCAGAAAGGGAAAAAACCGATCGGGTGGAATGATATCTTAGCTGATGCTGAAAACTTGCCGAAGAGTACAGCAATCATGAGCTGGCTTGGTGAGGAAGCGATCAAGGAAGCGACCAAAGATGGATTTAAGGCCGTAGCCACACCAGCATCGCATCTCTATTTTGATATTACACAGGCCGATCGGAATGATGGTACCATGACTGACCTGGCCTATCCGCAGATAAACTCGCTGAAAAGAGTGTATGAATTTGATCCTTCTGCAGGACTTAGTCCGGCTGAGGATCAGCTTGTCCTCGGTGTTCAGGGAAATATGTGGACAGCGTTGGCTCAGGATATTAAAGATCTGAATGTGCAGAATTTTCCGCGATTGCTTGCGGTTGCTGAAATTGGATGGGCTGCTAAGTCAGCGAAAGATTATACAGCGTTCAGCCATCGATTGGATGCCAATCTTCCAAGATTAGATTCCATGCGTATTGATTATTATCGTCCCGGGGGATATATTGCGGGATCATGGGGACCTAATGATATCAAGGAAACGTATAGTTTTCTAACTTTTGACGTGAGCAGGAAGATTTACGATAATGGACGAGCGCAAGCTGGATTTTTCTTTGTGGAGGGGAAGAATTTTCTGGAGATCGATGCCGTACAATTGCTACAGGACGGGCAGGTCATTGCAGAGGATGGACATCATGCGCTTGCGGATAAATTTAGGGGAACCAACAAGATCAAACCTTTTTACTACAATTTTACAGTAACGAATTATAATCCGCAATCGAAATACGAAATCAAAGCTCGTGTCAGAGGTGCTGGCGGTGTGGATTCAAAAGGAAATTTTACATTTAATTTGTCTCCGAATAGGCCTTTTGATAAGATAGAAAAAAAATAAAGGGTATTACCCTTTATTTTTTACTTATTTGAGTTCGATCATCTTTTGATTTGCATTCTCTTCTTTTACTTCTTGAAGGATTGCAATTTCAATAGGTGCAATCAGACTTAAAATAATCAATGCAATGAAAGCTACAGGGAAAATAATTCCGATGATTACAGCTAATAGCAGGGAGATATTTAAGTATTCTTGTCCATTCTTGGAGGAAACTTTTAAACGGGAGCTTTTGAAGGAATCAAAAAGATCTTGAAAAACTTTAGTAATTGTTTTACTGTTGATGCTGAATGTTGTTTTAGTTGCCATGATGTTTATTTTTTAATTTTTTTATTTCTTGTTTGATGACTCAAAGATAGGAAGCAAATATAGCCCTGAAGAGGGGCATTAGGCCAGTCTCGAGACAATCTCGGTAAACGACCCGCTTTTATCGGTTAATACTTTTTTGAAATTAGGGAAAGTGATATGATGATCAATATAGCTGAGGGACATATATCCTTAAACAAAAAACAGGGATAGCTTTTTAGGCTACCCCTGTTTTTTGTCTATTATTTTGCTAGCGTGATTATAGACCTACGTGCTCTGTTTTCGATTTTGTTGGTCCCGATGGTCCTTGTTTAAACGCTGGGTCATAGTTCCATTCAATCGTGTCGGTTAATACCTTACCGTCTTTTTGGATTACTTTTGCTTCTACAGTATTCTTCCCCAGTTTTAGCTTCACGTTTTCGAAGATGTAGTGTACATTGGTCTGACCAATTTTGGCCCCTTTGATCGTTTGTCCATTGATGATCAATGTTGGCTCACCTCGGTTCGAATAAACCGTAATAGGCGTGATTTCATTACCTCTGTTGATCATACGACGCTGTGTAATATATAACACGGGTTCTTTGCTCCAATTGGCTTTGTACCAATAAAAGCCATCCTTCTTCAGTTTACGGTCAAAGGAAACCAGTCCTTTATAATTCCGGGGGTTAACATTCAGCGCAGTAATGGGCGTGGCAAAATCGAATGTGTTCCAGACATAAGAACCTAGGAAAATTGGACTTTTGGATATCACGCCCCAATGTACTTCATGAAATTTGGTTGCATATTCTTCAGGGAAAAACGATGGATTGCTCCATTGATTTCCAAAATTTCCAACCTCTTCTGCTTGATCTTCGGGAATGGCTTCTGCACCATATTCCGAAAAGATAATCCGGTAATCTTTGAATTCTTCACTGATACGTTTTGCCCAGGAGGCGACATCATCCTCTTTATCTGATTTATCCTCCAATTCACCATTATACCAGCCGAAGTAATGGTTAATGCCTTGAACATCTGCATTATTGTTAACTGGATGGTCGATAACATTGTAACCGCTGACAGAAACGGTATAGCGATCAGGATCTTCGGATTTAGCGAGGTCATTTAATTTGGTCGTTAGTTCGACGGTATAGGCAGAAGGAGAGTATACCTCATTGTGCATACCCCATATATAGATGGAAGGATGGTTGAAATTCTGGCGGATCAGTTCTTTCAGTTGTTGTTGTGCGTTGTTGTCTTCCAAAGTGGTTACCCGATTGACAAACGGGATTTCGGCCCAGATAACGAGGCCCATGCTATCGCATTTTGAATAGAAGTACTCAGACTGTTGGTAATGTGCCAATCGGATCGATGTTGCTCCCATTTCTTTGATGATTGCTAGGTCTTCGTCGTGGTCTGCATTGCTTAGGGCCGATCCTTTACCTAGTCGATCCTGATGGCGACAAACACCATATAGTGGATATTTGATATCATTTAGGAAAAATCCTTCACCGGTTCGTAATTCAAATTTACGAAGACCAAGAGGTGCTGTTACCTCATCAATAACCTGGTTGTTCTTTTTGATTTGTGTGACCACCTTATAGAGATAGGGATCATCTAAACCTTGCCATAAATGTGGACTTTTGACTAGGATTTGTTGCGTAACGGTTTGACGGCCTTGCGGTAACAACGTGTACTGTGTGCTTTGTTTGGCTTTAATCGATCCGTCTTTTTCGAAAACGGTTGTCAATAACTCAATTGGTTGTTTTTTCCCGGATTTGTTGTCTATTTTTATTTTTACAGCGACATCGGCTGTTTTCTTGGAGACATTTTTTTGCGTGATATAGATTCCTTTAGCTGCAAAATCATTCACCGCAATATGGATGTCGTCGGTTACAATAAGCTCGACTGGTCTATAAATACCGCCGTACATGGGGAAAAGGGTATGGTTAACAGGAATGACCTGTGGAGTAGCTTCATTGTTTACCTTCACCAAAATCTCGTTTTCTTTTCCAAATTGGAGCATAGTGGTCAGTTCGAATACAAATGCAGAATAACCACCCTGATGTCTGCCCACGAAGTTATAATTTCCATTGCGTTTCGTATTGTCGTAGGTAATATCATTTTTGCCTTCTTTGGTAGGAAGGGGCTGATTGTTTACGTATACTTCTGTGTTGGTATTGACCCCTTCAAATCGAATGAAAATGCGTTTGCCTTTCCAAGCTGTTTCGGGAACAAATGACTTCCGGTAATAAGCATCGCCGGTATAAAAGCGCTCATTTTTTCCTAAACTACCAGACTTAATCTCTTTGGTCTGCATATCATTTGCATTCCAGGTGTGCGGTAAATTGACAAGTTGCCATTTCCCTTCAAACAGTTGATTATAGTCTAATGTCGAAGTAGAAAAAGGTCCCTTTTTGAAAGTCCAGCTGGTATTAAATGGAACTACGGTTCGTGCTTGTACGTTCAATAGCAGTATTCCAATAAAGATTAAGGTATAAAAGATCTTTTTTATCATACGGTTTTAACTTAGGGTATTGTATTTGTGTCTTCAAATTTATGTCTTCAAATATAGCTAACAAAATGATAATGACTAATTGGACTAGCCTCGGTAGAACTGCTATTTGATCTTGTTTTTAATTAATAGTGATCAAAATATCGCTATTAATAATTGTTTTTTCTTTATTCGCTTTGTTGCGTCCATCCACTACAACGTTTTCGAGATTTGCGCAAACGATTGACTATACTTGGACTACAGTAATAAATAATAAATTCTTTACCATTGTATTACAAGATAAACTGTGGGCAGAACCGATATAAACAGTTCATACGATGGATTTTCGTATTCCTTTTACATCGCGTGCTGGCTGTGGTGGGCCGATTATAGCGCAAACTAGGTTTGAATAATGTAGGATCGAACCTACTTAGAAACAAATACTTTACACAAGCAGATTTAATCTGATCAGTTGAAAATAACGATAGAACGGATGAAACATAGATTAATAGGAACATTTCTTTTGGTATTCTTGACGATACAGTTTGTGGAGGCACAGGTTGCTATCATCCCACGTCCGCAACAGCAGGAAGCGCGGAAGGGGAAACTCATCCTAGGTAGAAATATAGGCATTATAAGCGATCCTTATTTTGATCCCACGATATTGTATTTCAAGAAGCTCCTACTTGGGCGTTTCGGGATTTCGGCCTATGCTGCGACCAAGGCCGACGAAGGCCAGGTTATGGTAAGCTGGGATAAAACACTTGAACATGAGGCCTATCGTTTGCAGATAGATCCTACTCATATTCGAATTTACGCTTCAGATAAATCAGGACTTGTCAATGGAATTGCAAGTTTAGACCAATTGTTGTCCGTTGCAGCCCAAAGCGGTGATCAGCGTGAGTTGGATGCTGTTGAAATTACAGATAAAGCACAATTTACATGGCGCGGTTTTATGTTAGATGAGTCGAGACACTTCTTCGGGAAGGAAAAAGTAAAGTCATTGTTGGACTGGATGGCTTTCTATAAACTGAACAAGTTTCATTGGCATTTGACGGATGAGCCTGCGTGGCGCCTTAGTATACAACGTTATCCCTGGCTGGCTCAAATAGGTGGGATAGGCAATTATTTAGATCCCTATGCTGGGGTACAGTATTATACGCAAAATGATATCAGTGAGATTATTGCTTATGCTGATGAACGTAATATTGAGGTCATTCCTGAGATTGATATGCCTGGACATGCAACAGCGGCAAATCGCGCGTATCCGTTTTTATCGGGCGGGGGTAATGAAAAACACCCTGATTTTACTTTTCACCCAGCAAAAAATACGACATATTCATTTTTAAGCCATGTGCTGCGCGAAGTAAAAGCGCTTTTTCCTTCGACCTACATTCATTTGGGCGGAGATGAGGTTGCTTTTGGTAGTGATGCCTGGAATAATGATCTACAGGTGCAGGAGTTAAAAAAGGCAGAAGGGCTGAAATCCAATAAGGAAGTGGAAGAGTATTTTATTCGACGTATGGCAGATTCCGTTGCCCGAATAAATGGAAAAATCATTGTTTGGGATGAGATGGTAGACGCAAAACTGAACAAAGCGCAGACTGTGATGATGTGGTGGCGCCATGATAAACCCGAACAGCTCAACAAAATTTTGGATAAAGGATATCAGGCAATTCTTACACCGCGTTTACCTTTATATTTTGATTTTGTGCAGCAGGAAAACCATCGGTATGGACGGAAATGGGGCAAAGGGTTTAACCCTATTCAAGATGTCTACAATTTTGCAGGCGAACAGTTGGATAGTTTAGGTGGTCGAAGAAAACAGATATTGGGTATCCAGGCCAATCTATGGACTGAAACCGTGACAAATACCAATCGATTGGATTATCTCGTCTTTCCGAGAATTGCGGCATTGGCGGAAGCAGCATGGACATCTGGCAAGCAACGTAATTTTGACCAATTCACTAAAGTGTTAAAGAAACATTTAGCATTGTATCGGGAACAGGGACTCTATTACTTTGATCCATTTCAGGACAGTAACCCTGAACCGGTCGTCATGAAGAAAGTACAGAAACAGTATATTGATCGTCCCGACTAGTTGCGTTTTTTGTCTTTGAATAAGTTGGACTATATAGAATCGTGATAATAAACAATTAGATAAAATATGATAAGCTATAACAGATTGATGATGCCCTTGCTCTTGGCTGGTGCGCTATTGGCCGGGAAAACTGTTTCTGCCCAATGGACTGGGCCACGCAAAAAGGTGGAGCAAAGAATTGACGTAAAATACGGGCCTTTAACACCGGCACATCGAACCGATGAAGCGATGGAGCGTTTTCGGACATATGGTTTAGGACAGTTTATCCATTGGGGGCTTTATGCAATTCCTGGCAATGAATGGGAAGGAGTAAGCGCTCGTAAAGGTGCGGCCGCTTCCGAATGGATTCGTACCTGGAGTGGACCTACTGCACCAAAGGACTGGAAAAACACCTATGATAATTTATACAAGCAATTTAATCCCAAAGGATTTGACGCAAAGCTATGGGCTAAGCAGGCTAAAGAAATGGGGGCAAAATACCTGATTTTTACCACCAAACATCACGATGGATTTGCCTTATGGCCTTCGAAGTATACAGACTATACCATTAAGAAAAGCCCTTATAAAAAAGACATCGTCAAGCAGGTTGTAGACGCTTACACCGCTGAAGGGATAGATGTGTTTTTGTATTTTTCGATCTTAGAATGGAATAATTCAAACTATATGGGTAAGGCGCCGTCTACACCGGAAGAAAAGGCAAAATTCAATAAGTTTTTGGAGTATACCCGTAACCAATTGTTGGAGCTGCTTCAAAACTATCCGCAGATAAAAGGGTTTTGGTTCGATGGTACTTGGGATCAGTCCTGGATTCAGGCATATGATTTTACCTATAAACTGGAGAAGGAACTCCGTGAGAAACATCCGGGCTTAATCATCGGTAGCCGTTTTCGAAACGATGAATTTGGAAAACGGCATTTCGACTCGAATGGTGATATGTTGGGGGATTATGAGCAAGGCTGGGAACGCAAAATGCCGAAAGAATTTGAATGGCTAGAAGGGCGTGACTGGGATTGTGTGATGACCATCCCGCCTAATGGTTGGGGTTACATGAAAGATTGGTCGGGTATTTATACAAAGACATCCGACGATTTGATCGATATGTTGATGAATTGTGTGTCGATGAACGGGAATTTCGTGTTGAATTTTGGTCCGGATGGAAATGGCCGGATGCATCCAGGAGAGGATAAATTGGCGAAAGAGATTGGTGACTGGATCAAAATCAATGGTGAAGCTGTTTATGGTGTGAGACATGCAGGACTTGCTCCATCTAAATTGGGGTATTTTACAAAAAAAGAGGACAACCTCTATCTTACTGTCTTTAATCGACCGGTCAATAATATTGTCCGTATTGCTGTACCGAAGAATTCAGCTGAGGTTCCGGTAGAAGCTGTCTTGTTGCAAAATGGTCAATCATTAGCTCTTAAACGTTCCGACATTGGTTTGGATCTTGATAAGAATATATATTATGATATTGTTCTTCCGGCAACGTTTAGTGCAGATAAAGCTTTTGTTGTAAAAATGAAGCTTGGTAAGCCAAAAGTACAGGGTGATCAACTCATGGATGCAAAAATGTAAATTTTGGCATTCGCGCGAAGGTTTTCGCGATCTCATCGGCATTTCAAATGTATATGAGCGCTATTCCAGACCACTGGGAGTGATCGAAAAAAGCGGGACTTAAATCAGTGTTGATTTAGGTCCCGCTTTTCTTTTATAGAATTTCCAACAGTTCCTGTGGATGGTGGATAATATGCTGTGCACCGTGTTGTCTTAACTCGCTCTCTTCCCGAAAGCCCCAAGTAACACCAATAGCTGTTACTCCTGCATTATTGGCGGTATCCATATCCACGGATGAATCGCCTAGATAAAAGCAATCTTGTTTGTTAACACCGAGTGTTTGGATACTGTCGAAGACAATATCGGGATCAGGCTTGGCGGGGCGACCTGTTCGATGCCCCAAAACGAGATCAAATGAAATATCGGGAAAGTATTCGGCCATCAAAGGTATCACCGCTTCATGGTATTTATTTGATGCTACCGAGATGAGATAGCCTAATGATTTCAGTTCTTGTAGTAGCGGTATAATGCCGGTATATGGTTTTGTGTGCGTTATGGGCTTTTGCTCATAATACACTTTAAAGGCACTGAGTAAAGTTGAGATGATATTTTCTGACCGTGCTTCTTGCGGTAATGCGCGTTCGATAAGTTTCTGCACGCCATTGCCTACAAATTTCTTATAAGCAACGAGTGGATGCGTTGGGTATCCATGTTGTTCAAGAATAGCATTGCAGCTGTCCCCGAGGTCTTGTAATGTGTCTAGCAGTGTTCCGTCCAGATCAAATAGTATAAGCTTCATCTGCTAAATCTAGTAAAAATTGCGGTTGAACCATGGTATAATAAGGAGATTAAATGGTAGTTTATAGCTTGTGTATAATAAAAAGATTACTGAAGACTTGGGGAGATCAAAAAAAAATAGGAGCTCATTTATATCGAGCTCCTATCTTTAATTCCGCTTAAGAAGAGTTAATCGGATTTCATTTATATTATTTTACCAAATAGATCAATGTTGGAAAGTGATCTGAGTAGCCATTGATAAATACTCCTCCAGAAAATGTTCGGTGCGGGTAGCCTTTGTTGCGGCCTTCCTGTTGCACCAAAAAATCCCGATTGAAGATTTCAGCTTTGACAAAACGTAAACCCTTGTTTTTGTTGTCCAATAAAGGTCTAGAAATGATGATTTGATCAAAGAGATTCCATTGTCCCTGATAGCCCAGTGATCCAATGCCCTTATCGTAAAACTTCCACATGGTATTATATAAGCCCTGCGCAGGTACATCCTGCGGATTTTTCTTGGCCTGCAATACTTCCCTTACACTTTTATCTTTGGGATCATCATTTAAATCGCCCATGATAATAATCTTGGCCTCGGGATTTTCGCGATATAACGAATCACATATGCCTTTGGTAATTCCGGCTGCAAATTCGCGAAGTTCAGAAGATTTATTGCCATAACGCGAAGGCCAGTGATTGACAATGATATGTACCGTATCTCCAGCAATCGTGCCGGATACCAATAGTTGATCTCTCGTCTTAAAGCCTGGGTTTTCCGGTAGGTTGAATGGATGAACCTTGTCATTAAAAGGCGTGAAGAATTCCGGATTGTAAAGGAACCCAACATCCACACCGCGACGGTCAGGAGAATCGTGATGAACGATCTTTAATCCCAGCTCACGGAGCTGTGGATCTCGTGTAAGATCTTCCAAAACCCGACGGTTCTCAATTTCGGCTACCCCAAGAGCAATGGGACCCAAACTAGAACTAGGTGAGCCGATGGCACGAATCGCTCGTGCCATGTTTTTTATTTTTTGCTGATACTTAGCTTCTGTCCATGTATTGGCACCCTTTGGTGTAAACTCATCATCATTGATCGTTGAATCTTTTACAGGATCGTATAGATTCTCCAAATTGTAGAATGCGATGGGGTAAACCCGACGGTTGGTTTGTGCGAAACTTGTGTGTACAACAAATAAAAGGAGAAGAAAAATACAGCTGATGTGTTTATAGTTCATCTTTAATTTATTTAGTAACGATAATCGTATTGCCAGAACCGTTTCCGCCAGTTGCGCTTACGATTTTAATATTATCTAAACGGAAGCCAAAGGCATTGTCAGCGCCAGTCATTATAAATTCGACGGTACTTGTCGCTGCAGGTGTAATGTTTGGAATACTGACCGTGTAATATTTATTACGATCATCTGTCGAGTTGATCGCTACTGGTGTGCTTGGAATCGTATAAGTTGTTCCGTTGACCTTCACCTTCATAGCATTGAGGTTGGTCGCTTCACCAACATTGTAAATATTAGGAACAAGCTGGTAGCTCAATGTAAGATCCGTTTTGTTGGCCGTTTGTATTCCAGCGATTTTCAGTGTAATATCTTTGTTTGCCGGAAGCCATACTGAGGCACTGATTCCTGTCGCTGTACGAATATCTGCCGAACCACTTTCCTCGCTGTACGTCACCGGAGCTTTCATATCGAAATCGGTGAAATCTGCAATTTTAGGACGGTTGCCACTTGGGTAGGTACCATTTCCAAATGTCTCGTTGAAAATTGTTCCTCCGGTTTCAGGGTCAGTTGGTGTTGTTCCAGCGTCAGTTCCATCAAAGTCAATCACATCTGTTTTATCGCGCAGGAAGAGCTGCCAGCCACCATTGTAACGGCCCAATATTCCGACTAATGTTCCATTCCCTTTAGGAAGGATATCTTTAGCAAAACTGGAGAAGTTACTGTTGCGGACATCCAATGTTTTACCATTCGCATCTTTGACTACTTCGCTAACAGTCGCCGTTCCACCTGCGAAAGCATTGACACCACCATTGTTAAAACGCACATTTTTAATGATAACCAACTTGTTGACCATCGAAGCGTCTAATTTAGAAAGATCAACTTCCAATGGCGTTAAATTGGCTGCATTTGGCCATCCGTTTACTTTGGTATGCTCTTTGAAAATTTCCCAGGCGATACGGTTGGCATTGGTTCCACTGAAACCGATCTGTAGCTCACTACCATATTTCACCATGGACAGGCCTTTTAAGTTGATAAACACTTCCTGGCCTGCGCGGAAAGTTGTGTACATGCTATTTTGGTCGACTCCTAGATTGATGGCAGCAGTTTCATCTTGGATGTACAATTGTTTGTAGATATTGCCCGAAATGTCGTTTCCGGTCACCAGTGCTTTAATGATCAGATCCTCATCGATTACTTTTGGATCGGTAATGTTAGCATATTTTTCTTTCAATGCGGCTATCGTTGTGTTGGCATTGGGACCGTCATAGATCGGTTGAGTCAATAGAGGGGCTTCAGGATCACGCTTACAGGCTCCTGTAAATAAGATGAGTCCAATACAGATAACCGATAGCATCGATGTATAGACAGCTTGTATATTTTTTTTGTTCATTATTGTCGAGATTAAAATCTATAGGATACATTCATAAAACAGTTGATTCCCTGCATGTAATAATATTTGGATGCAAACTTATTTGCTGCAGTAATATCCAAACGTGCATTTTCGAAACCTCCAGTTCTGATGTTTTTGTTATTTAAGACGTTATTGACCGCTAAATTGAAGTTCATTGAATTGCGATTCTTCAGGTAAAGAATTTTACCGATTGATAGATCGACTGTTGCACTATTTTTGAACTTTTCTTGATCAGTAAGGATATGATAAGCATTATCGAGCTCTGGATCGTAAGGATTGATGGTACTGTAGTTAGATGCCAACTGACGAAGAGGAGCTTTCGATAGATACATATCGCCAGCGTAATTTAAATTAGCGCCAAAAAACCAGTAGTTTACGAAATAACGGACTCCTAAAGTTCCTGCGGTCTGTGGCATTCCACCAACATAGTAGTTATTGAGGTACACCATCTCGCGTTCATTATTGATCAACCCATTTTCGGAGTTTTGTGCTCCCATTGGATTATTGCTGTAATAGTATTCAGCCTTTGTTGCTGCGAGATCAATACTCCAATTGTTGTCAACTTTATAGGTCAATCCGAGCTCTATCCCTCTATTGACCTGGTTCATATCTTTTAGACCATGGTTGATAAAGGTACGGGCGGCATCGTTATAGTAACTTTGTCGGCTGATGAGATCTGTAAAGTTGGTCTGAAAGACCGATAAACGACCATTTAGTTTCGGCAAGGAGAAGACATAACTGATATCTGTAGAGAATATCTTGGCACTTTTGAGGTCTTCAAAAGTAAAGTCACTTACCCTGGGTGAGATATAAGCATCATTAGCCAATGGTGCTTTGGTCTGATAGCTGATTTTGGCGTTTAATAAGTGGCGGCCATTGAATTTGTAGGTCATTCCCCCCTTGAAAGCATAGTCAAAAAAGTGGTGTTCTTGCCCTTTACCATAGGAATTGGTCGGGAAGCGTCCATTTTTCATGTAGCCTACACGTTGAAAACTGGTGTAAGAAAGCTGTGTAGCGTAGAAAAAGTCGATGTTCGAATACGTGTATTCGTTTTGTAGCCATGCATTCGCAGACTTGATATTGATGTTGTAACGATATCCAAAAATATCATCTTTGCGTGCCTTAAAGTTGGGATTTAACAAGTCGTTTTGGCTCTGACCTGTATTTTGCCCAAAGTCGCGTTCAGAGAATTTGTCAATATCCAGTACATATTCGGCGCCCAGCAGATCCGCTACAGTTTTATATTGTTGCGATTGGGAACCTTTGGCACCGATACCGAGCGTCAATTTAGCATGCTCATTGATCGTTTTGTTGAGTGTTGTGTTGAAACTGCTTTCCAATAGGTCGCTATGGCGTTTCTCCAACATGTAGATGGCTGCACCATCGTTGATTTTATTTTCGAGCTTGTTGACGAGGTATAAATTGTCCCAATCCACTTGCGATACTTTTGCCGATTGCCAAAGGTTGCTGTAGTATTGATTTGTGATGGAATCCGTAAAATAACTCGGCAAATTGCGGTAATAGTCTGGTCTAGGATCCGGACCGTTGTACCAGTTTAATGCTGTACTGGCATACTTGCCATAGTGCAGCGATATACCTGTCGTTAATTTTGTATTTGGATCGATTTTCCAGATATGTGAAAGGATTGCGGTAGGGTCATAAGCCGTGACGATACGCGAATTCCTGATTTTTCCGTCTTGATAGCCCCAATTGGGGTTGTATAGGTTGTTGTCGAGGAGATCATAGGCTTCCTGGAAAGAACCTGATTGTTGGCCACGCTCTACCGGTGAACCAAAGGTGACCAGTGATAAACTATGTTTGCCTTGCTGGAATTGTTTTTCGATGGAAAGTGCGTAGGAGAAGTTTTTGTAAAATGTACCTTCAATATTTCCTTTATCCGCATAGCGACCACCGATTAAGCCTGTAAATGCCCAGCCATTGTCCATTAGTCCCGTTGAATAGCTCAGCATACCCCGGCTATAGTAATTGCGGTTGGTGTATGTGGCTGTTGCTTTTGCTCCTTTGGCGAAGGTGCTGGCGCGCATATTGATATTTTCGGAACCGCCGATGGAGCCGAATGTAAAGGTCGAGGCGTCCATAGCATTGTCTTGGTCTCCATTTCGGGTCAAATCATTGATGGCACCGATGGAAGCATAGTTGAAGACTCCGCGCAATTGGTCGTTGAAGTGTACGCCGTTGATGTATTTTTGTTCGTAGCGGTTGTTGTATCCGCGGAGACGAAAACGGAATTGAGAGAGCTGATAACCAATTTTGTTGACGTATACGTCGTTAGAAAGGATAATCTTGGCTGCAATGTTTTGGTCGAAAGATTCGTTGTCATCATCCAATAGATCATCGGCAGCCATGCTTAGTTGTACCATGTTGTCGTTGTCGGTACTTGGAAGGACGTAGATATCGTCCATTTTGAGCAGGCCGGAGGCCGGGATCTGAACGGTAATTTTGATCTCCTGGATATTACCACCTGTGATCAGGATAGTTTCCTCACCCGAGTTTAACTTCGGTAGACTGAAGTTCCCTTTGGAATCGGTGACGACCGACTTTTGATTTTTCTCAAAGACGAGACGTACATTGGAGAAAGGTTCTTTGCTCACCTGGTTGCGGACAATACCCTGTACATTGGCCCTTTGGGCAAATATAGGTGTACTGGCAGCAGATAAGAGGGCAAAAAGTATGTATTTTTTATACATAGCTTGAGGTTAAATAGTGAAATGTATTTAGATGACAAATGCAACACATTTTAGATGTGTTGCATTTGAAGATGTTTTTATTGTATTTTATTTTTGGCCTTTCAAGACGATATTATCGATACGGAGACCAGCTTTGTTGGTCTGGATATCTGAGAAGAAGGATAATTTCGAGTTAGCAGACAGTGTAGTTGCAGTAGAAAGATCTACTGTTACATTAATGAATTTATTTGCATCTGCAGAAAGGATCATTTTAGATTCAGGATTGAATGTTTGACCGTTAAATATGATTGCTAGATTTTGTAGGTCGAAATCCTTTGATGTTCCAATTGCCACATCAAACGAAACTTTTAATTTACTTGCTTTTTCTGTATTAATTCCTTCTATAGCCAGCTCTGAATTACCTGTAGTAGGCAGCCATACGTGATTGTTTACAATAGTCCCAGTTGTTCTAATATCCGCTTTTGCATATTGATCGGAATATGTAACAGTCGTATTCGACCAGCCTTTGAAATCAGCTATTTTAAATTTTTCATCCTTACTTAATGGGGTTGTCCCGAAATCTTCTTCATACAATGTTTGTTCAACAGGATCAGTTGTACCACCATTATCTTCGTCTTTACCGATCACGTATGAACCCGACGGTACATCGGTCCAGTCTGTGATATTTCCAGACGCCACAATAGCTGCATTGTTGCCAGCCTGCTCTTGCAAGGTGATATTGTAGCTGTATTTTTTACCGGCTTCGTAAGTTGTTGATGATGGTAAAGTCCACGTATAGGTTTCATTACCAATTTTGAATTCAACTTTTGCACCGGCAACGCTAGCTACAGGTAATAAGATGGCCTCTGCCGCTGTTGTAGTTGTTCCCGCTGTAGTTTTTGCCTTGATCGAAGCTGGGTTAGCGCCAGCAGCTAATGTACCTGTTGCTAGGTCGAAGTTTGCTGTAGTATTAAATCCATTGTAAGTTACCGTAAGACCTGATAGGGAACTTACACCAGTCCCAGCAGCAACAGTCAATTCGACTTTGCTGAGTTTGTGGCCAAATTGGAGTTGCGCATTTGGTTTATTCTTGTTGGCTCCAGTTACATTATTAGCGTATAAGAGATCAATTTTATTTTGTTGGGTTTGATCAGCTACATTAACTGGATAAATGTTGTTTGTGATTGTTGTTTGGTAAGGGTAGTAGGCAATAAAATCTACATTGGAGCCATCAGCTGGATAATTGATTTCTTCAGTAATGCTGCTTGCGCTAAAATTACCATCTCCTTTTGTCGTTACATACTGCTTGTTGCTTGCCAATACATTGCTTAAGCCGCTACCGGTTTTCATGAAAACACCGATTGCATCGTTGCTTTCCCAATTTGCGCCAGCAGCTTTTGTGGTCACTTGGTTAGAGATTGTTGACGAAAAAGTCACCGCCTTGGTGAGTTCTTGTTCTGAAATAGGTGCCTTTTGGCAAGAGCTGGTTACGGCAGCTGCCGCAGTCGCTAGGAATAAAAGTTGGTTTACTTTCATAATTAAACTGAATTGATATGACTAAATCGTTTATTAATTATTTCCAAATGGAGGTATTTATGTTCCCTTTTTGTGTATCATTTAGATCTGGAAAAAATGTGAAGCCAGTTGCTTTTTCAAGATCGCTTACGGTTAATCTATAATTGTCATATTTACTATTGGATGGTGGTGCTGCATTATCCATCTTGTAAGCAATAGTATAGTAATCTTCACCTTTTTTCATGGCCAAGGCCTTGAAATAATATTTAGGTACAGCGACGTCTTTCCCTTGATTGTCTTGTGCAAAAGTTAGTGTATTATTGTTGTTTGTGATAGGCATTGCACCTGTGACGACATACATCGTGTCACACTGGGCGGACCAGGTGCGTACTTTTTCTTCCAGTAGTCTCCAAACGCCTTGGTTGAGTGAAGATACCTGTGGGGTCATATTGGTGAAATAGAATGTTGTTTTATTCTGCGCAGTCGTCAGATTACGATCGGCACTGGGCAATTGGTGCCCTCTATCATAACCATATTTACTAAAGCCTTGCGCATTAAGCAACAATGGTTGAAACGCAGTAGATACTTGCGGATCATATCCCCATGCATCTGTACGATTGCCTGATCCAAGAATACTGCTGTATAATGGATAGGCTACCCAATAAGCCATTTTTAGCTTTTTGTCATAGAGCATCGCGTAATTCCTACTGTCGCTTGCATCGGGCATAAAATGTTGAATAAATACCTCGTCATTGCCTAGGTTACTCATTTTTGGGATTTCCAAATAAGCTTGTGAATCACCGATTCCACCACTTGGCTTGCCATTGTCGATTTTGATATCGAAGCTATATTGATTTCCAGCTATTAAATTTTTTAAATTCTGATTTTGCGGGATTGTCCAGGTGTAGGTATCACCATTAGCGGCCATAAACTTAATAGCTTTTCCTGTAATGTCTTCACCAGGGAGTAGTATAAATTCTATGCGAGCCGTTTTATTGGCATTTACAGATACTTTTCCTTGAACATCTTTTTTCTCCGTCGAATTGACTATCAATTTCCCTGTTGTTAAGTCAAATCCTCCTTGCGTGCTTATGGACGGCATTTTTACCGTAATCTGGTTTGCTTCCAATGCGGCGGTATTGGTAATGGATAGATTAATGCTGACTTTACTCAATTGACGTACAAAAATAAGGGGAACCGTATTGTTACTCTTGTCAATGTTTTTGGCATTGTTTGCGTACATCAGATCTAAAGCTGTGGGATTAGACTGATCACTTAAATCAATTGGATATTGAAAATCTGTAAGGGATTTATAAGGATGATAGGCGATAAAATCTACTTTTTCAGCAGATAGGAAGATTGGGCGGGCACTCTGGAATAGTGAGCCATTGAAAGTAAATAACTGATTTTTGACCTCATCAACAATGGAAGTTGCTTCCAGAGGCTGGCCTGATTTGGACATAAATACTCCGATCTGGTCATTCTGATCCCAGGAGGTTCCAGTTGCTTTCGTGTTAATTTGGCCGACGATAGTTGGGGAAAATTGTACTGCAGCTTGCTCCATTTTAGATTCTGTTTTCTGGCAGGAATCTAATGTAAGCAATGCAATCATAAAGTAAGCTATTCGCAAGATATTCTGTCTTGGAATAGTTATGATCTTGTTAATCATATTGATAGTTAGTGTGTGTTAATAAAGTAATGACAAAAATACTTAAGTTAAGTTAAATTAATGTGAACCTTTCGTGTTCTTTTGTGTAATTAAATGTTTGTTTGATGTATATATTTGATTTTTAGATATATTTGTTGCGATTTTAATTGTATTTTGATGAATTCTAGTGTGTTCAGATTATTTGGAGTGTTTTATTTGCTATTTGTAGTGCTGTTAACTAGTTGCAATGACAAAGAAAATGCTGTAAATGAAAGAGATGGCCGTGTTTTGTTGGTTTATATTGGGGCCAATAATAATTTAGTTTCGGATGCTTACAATAGCATCAATGCAATGGAAGAGGGAATGGTTGGATTAGATGCAGATGTGTATGTGTATGCGACTTTGGCAGGTACTACACCTAAAATTTATAAAATTGTTGCTGACCAGAGCCCGGAAATAAAGAGTACGGTCATCAAATCTTATGGGGATCAAGATTCGGCGAATCCAGTAGTGATGAAGCAAATCCTGCAGACGATGAAAGGATATGTTGGTAATCGCCCATCAGGTCTGGTTCTGTGGTCACATGCAACAAATTGGCTACCGAATGTTGGGGTCAAGTTGATGTCGTTTAATGAAGATCGGGGAAATAAAACGGAGTTGCGAGATTTGCAGGCGATCATTCCGTCTGGGCTTGATTTTCTCTTATTTGACGCCTGTTCCATGGCAAGTGTCGAAGTATTATATGAACTTCGGGATAAAGCGAAGTATACGATAGCTTCTCCAGCAGAAGTGCTTTCAACCAGTATGCCTTATCATTTGGTCTTGAAACACTTGGTCGATCCTGATCTTGAACGGGGGCTGATATCTACTGCGACAACATATTTTAATTTTTATAATCAGTTGACAGGACTCTATCGATCTGCTACTATTTCTGTGGTCAATAATGCATATTGGTCGGATCTTGCAAAGAACGTTCACGTCGCACTGACCAGATCCCCGCTCACAGGGATCTATCGCGATAACTTACAGCGATTGGATTTTGATGAAAAATCCTTATCGGCTGGCTTTGATTTTCTTGATTTTGTACATCAGAATATGTTGCCGACTGAGACTACCGCTATCGAGGCTACAGTTTCGAAATTGGTTATTTATAAGGCGAATACAGCAACTTTTTTAGGTAAGCCCATTTTGCGATTTTCTGGACTGTCCTGTTATGTCCCTAATGATTTAAATAAGTGGATACATCCCTATTATAATTCGCTCCAATGGGCTAAGGATAGCGGTTTTAATTCCTTTGTGAAGGAGTAATAGCATTGCATTGGTTTTCTTCATTTTTCCCTGAAATCAGGTAGTAAACTGCATTCTCGTTTTTAATAAATTTGTCAATAGGAAAAAAATAGCACAATGTTTGCTGTTCATGTCAAAACATATATTGATTTGACAAATTATTAATCGTTACAACGTTGTAATGGAAGAAGTACTTAAAGTGAAAGGAAAATTGAAAAGATTTTATACGATAATCTGTGCCGTTGTAATGGCGTTGACATTATCGAGCTGCTTTGATTTTGTTGAGCAGATCGACTTAAAAACGAATGGTTCTGGGCATATTGCAGCGACATTGAATTTAAGTAAAAGCAAAACCAAGGTAGCTTCTTTAATGAAGATGAAAAGTATCAAGGGAATCCAGATCCCTTCTCAAGCCGACATGGAGAAAGAAATTCGATCTGCTGTTCAGCTGCTCAAGCAGACTAAAGGTATTTCTAATGTACAGTACAGCACAGATTTTACCAATTATATCGTTAATATTTCATGTGACTTTAGTCAGATAGAATCGCTGAATGCCTTTTCAGATATATTGGCAAATCGATTTAAAACGAAGATATCGAATTCAAACCGCTATTATTATAATGCACCAAGCAATGTTTTTGAACGCAAATTTGTGGCTTCTGCTGACTGGAAGACAAAATTCAATCAGTTGGGAAGCGATAATACGACACAGTTTGCAGATGCATTCTATACGCAGATTATTCGTTTTGAAAAACCGATAGCATCTCAGGTAAACGGCCTGGCAAAGGTTGCCGGAAATAAGAAAGGGGTCTTGCTAAAGCTACCTTTTATGGATTTGGTATATGGTAAATCGAGTTTGGCAAATAAAATCACATTAACAAAATAACCTAATAACATTGGTGAAACCAGGGCCATATTTAGTTGCTGAAAGCGCTTCTATAGAGTAGGTTGGGTGTAGCTGAAAAATTATTTATAAGATGAAATCAAAATTTATACTGGTAGGATTAGCCTGTTTGTCTTTTGGGACAAGTGTAAAGGCGCAGGACTTGATCAAACAGATCCCTGAAGATGCAGAAATGATTGCGGCCTTTAACGTAAAAGATATTGTACAGAAGGCTAATGCAAATAAGCTGAACGAGTTGCTTCAGAAAGCAGGTTTTTTTGAAAAATCAGGAATCTCAGCGAGCAATGATATTAAAAATTTAGGAGTAGACCTATCTCAAACAGCCTATTTTTATACCAGAAAGACCGATAGTATCAGTTTTACGGAATTTATATTTTCCTTGAACAACAGGGGGCAATTTGAGAAACTGCTTCATGAGACGGGAGAACCCAAGGCATTTGCCAATGGTTATACGAGCATAGGTCTCAAAGCCGGCAGTATGTTGGTGTATAACGATCGGGTTGCTCGATTTATTTCGGCGACGACAAATACTACCTTTTTGGATAATGATTCGATCGCTAGTCGTTATGGAATCAAAAAGGTGGATTACGTTGCACGTCCAGCCGACGACGAAGATGCTTGGGCAGATACAACTGTAGCCGCTGTGGATTCGGTCGCTGAGGCCTGGGATGAGGATGAAAAACCGCTTGCTGTTCCAGTGGCGCCGCCAGTTGCTATCGCCGTTGAACCCGATACGATAGCGGCCGCAGCGACGGAAGTATTACCTCCGGTTGTTGATATTGCTGGGGTGGATGCCGTTGAAATGCATGATCCTAGTTATTATGATTCACTTTATACGGCCTATGAAGATCAAAATCGGAAAAACGATTCTATTCGTAATGGCTTGCGCGATAAATGGTTACTGAATGAGGTTACCCGTTTGCTTTCAGGTAGTTATAAGTCTTTGTCAATTACAGATCAGGAGAAAGTATTAAAGAATCTCGGGCTTGTTCGATTGTATGTTCCTCGTGTAGAGGATCTGTACCGTGGTCTTATGCCTTACACCACGTCTCTTCCTTATTATTACATGGGGATTAAACTGGATAAGTTCAAGACGGGTTATCAAGACGGTCTATTGGATTTAGTGCAAGAAGGGAATGTGCTGAAATTAAAGGGATCTGTGGGTTTAGATAAGGCCCTTGCTGAGATGACCAAAAGAATGTATGCGCGAAAACCTAATTCGAAGTTCAGTAAATATTTAACGGATAAAACCTTAGGTTTTTTTAATGTGAATATTAATTCGGAGGCTTATCTGAGAGAAATGCCTGCCTATATGGCAAAATATTATAGCGGTTTGTTGGGGCCTCAACAGGATGTCGTAGAATGGGGACTGATGGCTCTCGAAATAGCACTAGATGAAAAGGCCATTGCCCAGGTGATGCCAGGAGACCATTTGGTTGTCGTGAACGGTCTTCGGAAGTTCAAAAAAGACTATATCGATTACACCTACGACGATGATTACAATGCAACAGAAGTGAAAAAGACGAAGGAAGAAACACTTCCAGTATTTATTTGGATGTTCACATCAAAGGATCAACGTCTGATAAAAAAAGGCTTGGACATGGCTGTTTCAAAGCAAGTTGGGCAAGTCTATGACGGCATTTATGCGTTTTCAAAACAGAAAGCCAAGGATTTTCCAATGTATGTTCTCTTGAAAGAAGATTTGGTAATGGTCAGTAATGACTCATTGTCCCTAAATGATATTCGTCAGAATAAGATGAATGCTCCCGCAAATAAAGACTTTGTAAAACTGATGAAGCAAAACAAGATGTCTGCGGCTATTGACCTACAAAAGTTACCGACAATGTTAAAGGAAATGGGGGTTACGCCAGGTAAACAATGGGAAGCAACGCTGGAGCAACTCAATCAATATGGCAGTACCGCAATTACTTCCAAAGGTGTTGTTGGCAACCGTGCTGAGGTTGAAATGTCGACAAGATTGCCGCAGACCAGTGATGGTGCGATCAGTTATTTACTCGATCAAATTTTGGTGGAATTAAATAAAAAGTAACTAAAGGAGGCTGTAAAACAATTTTATTACACTATTGTTTGGGTGTCTTTTGTAATATTATGGTTATATTTTTATAATGTTAAAATAATATTAAGCTCGTTTGGCTTGTTTATGGTACTTTTGACGTTTAATAAATTAAGTAAATAGACTAAAAAACGATTTTATACATTACGGTATGGGGATATTCTCAAAACTGTTTGGAAACAAAACTCAGGAATCAAAAGTAAAGGTTGTCGGTAAATTGGCCTTCTTGGAGGTGGATATGCATAACCATATCCTTCCTGGAATAGATGATGGAAGTCAATCAATTGAACAGTCATTAGTATTGTTGAAAGGGCTTGGCCGAATGGGCTTCGAGAAATTTATCTGTACACCGCATATTATGGATGGTGTACATCCAAATTCGATTCGTACGATTGAAGCTGCTAAGGACAAATTATTAGCTGGTATGGTTGGGCTGCCTAAGATGCCGGAAATTCATGCTGCAGCTGAACATATGATTGATGATGGGATCGTGAATCTCATCGGATCAAATGAACTCTGTGTTATGCCCGGTGGTTATGTGCTTATTGAGATGTCCTATTTACAAGAATCCAAAGCACTATTTCAAACGATATTGGATATACAAAATCTCGGTTATCAACCTATTTTAGCGCATCCGGAACGTTATAATTATTACCATTATAACTTTAATATGTATAAACAGATTAAGGACGCCGGTTGCATGTTACAGCTGAACTTGTTGTCTATCAGTCGGTATTATGGTGTTGAGGTGAAATCGGCAGCTTTGACGATGATTAAATCTGGGATGTATGATTTTGTGGGGTCAGACGCACATCATGAACGCCATTTGGCCGCTTTAGAAGATGTGGTGGCTAAATATCCTGTACGTGATTTACTCAAAACATGTACCATATTGAATCCGACATTGCAAGACCATTTGGGAAGTAATAAGAATGTGATCGCTACTGGCTAGCATCAAAATATATGAATTGGAGAAAGAGATACCCTTTTAGGTATCTCTTTTTTTGTGACAATTTTATCTTTTCTGGCAGATACCGCCTGCTTTTAGTCCAGTTAGTCTGCTTTGCAGTAAGGACGTATTTTAAAATTTTACGAAGGATTCTTGGGTGTTATTTGCTGTTTGCGGTTGCTTTAACTCATGTAGATTATTTTCGTCCGCGTTTGTGTTTTGCCCGTATGGATATTTCGAAAATTTGGCTACTTTTGGTTTTAGCATTTTTCATATGAGAGGAAACAGAATTTTTATTCAAGACTGGATAGCACACCATACTTATCAAAAAACAAACGAAATAGATAGTTATTACTTACGCGTTGCAAATGAAATCAATGATAGTTTATCTACACTATGGTTTGAGGAGCAAGAGACAAATGATCTCATCCATACCGATGCTTTAAAGACATTGAGTATCTATCTAACGTGTTACTTAGAAGACGTTATTGCGAAAACAGGAATTTTTGCTGCTTTTAGAACGATCCATACAGAACTATACAATCAACTTTTGCCTTTTTATAGTGATAATGACCTAACGGATTATTATGCTGAGGATATTAATAGTGAAGATATTGCTGTATTGACCTGGTTATTTTTCAGTGAACGTAATCCACATTTATTTATTGATCCCCGTGGTCGTTTGATCCAATTGGTTACAGATTTGGCCTATTCGATCTTGGAAGAACATTATGAAGTTGCTCCTGAAAATGAAAAGTTAAAACTAGAATATGTTTTGGACGAAGGGGCGAACTATTTTGAAGTCCGTAATTTTATTGAAAAGCTTGTTGCCACAAATTACCTGACAGCGGGTGAATATAACACCAATCTTAATCATTTGATGCAAGTTGCGGAGATAGGGCGATATCAGCACGATCAGAATCAGTTACAACAGATGATCTATCGCGTTCGAGATAACCATTTCAATAATTATAGACTGCATCTGTTTGCATTGAAGGCATCTGAATTTGTAGCTGAGGTGGTTGGCAAAGAACATGCGCTATATGGTATTGTCAAAACTTTAGGTAATCGCATTAATAGCTTTTTCGAATATGTAAAAACGGACGAGCTTTATGTGCATGTAAAACATATCGGGACAAAGACTGCATTTAAAATCTTTAAGGACTCTATACAGCAATTTGTTGAACCTACGGAAACCTTATCTTTCTATATGGAAATTGTGCCATGGAAAGATGCCTGGAATCTCTCTGGAATCATGACCGTTGTGAATAGCGATGAGGTAAATTTTGATTTACCGGAGCAGTATGAGATGACTTATCGCATTGAGGCCTTGAATGGTAAGGATAAGAGCTTGAAGAAAACGGAAAAGCAGCTGAAAGATATGGGCAAATTGTTTCAGTCAGAGCATAAGGCGGCTGTTGCGTTTATGGAAGGAAAAGAAGTGAAGGAATTTGCAACAGATTTCTTTAAGAAGTATCAACAAAAATATCCGAGCAAAGAAGAATCTCCACTTCCAGAATCAAATTTGGATCTTACGGAAGATGCCCAAGTTACGGTATTCTTTAATCCAAAAACGGGTTTAGAAGTTTTTGGCGGTATAGCGGAATTCTTTCCATTAAAGAATAACAACTTTGTAGAGAAAGATGATCAAAGTGAGGTACCTTATGCACGGTATTTTTTGAATCTTTTGGTTGAAGATTTTTTCCCAAGCGAGTTGCCGAAGTACTATGTTAATCTATTTAAGGCGGAGGTGGATAAACAGTTCTTCTTTCCAGTGAATGATGCGGTACTCGATTTCTTTCTCCGTTTTTATAAGCGAGGAACTTACTTCTTGGGGCCATTTCCGTTGTTAAAATAGTAAGCAGTATTGTAATCAATAGAAATAAATAAAAATTCCATGGCATACATGTCATGGAATTTTTTTATGTATTTAAGTCAGGCTATTCTTTGCTGTAGAAGATTGTGTGGTCTCCTGGCCACTATTTTGTTGATCGAATATCCCATGATACTAGTGTTAATTTAATGTAAATTCATTATAATTAAATTGTTACCACTTATTTTGCTTGAGCTTACATGCCGCACATCCTATGCATTTCATGGGCATATTTTAAAAAATTCTCACTAAACTTGTAGGATCAATTATATGTGATGAAGAATGCCTATTGAAAATAATAATGCCCTGGATTTTAAAACCTTCTTTTTGTTGTATAAGGACAAAGTGTATAAATATGCTTATTTACATCTGAAAGAAGAACCAGCTGCTGCGGATTTGGTCCAGGAAACATTCTCCCGAATTTGGAAAAAATGGGCGGAATTAGACGGAAATAAAAATCCGCAGTCTTACCTCTATACGATTGCCCGAAATCTTGTGTTTGACGAATTGCGGAAACAAAAGGTCAGATTCCAATTTCAAGCTTCAGATATCGATCAGACCAAATTGGTAGACAATTCGAATGAGGAAGCTATTCGGTTTAAAGATTTGGAGCGAGTTTATCGTGAGGCCATTTCAAAACTCCCAAAAGCGCGACTCGAAATTTTTCTTTTGAGTAAAGAAGAGTTTTTGGATAATCAGGAAATTGCAGATAGGCTTGGGATTTCCGTTAATACCGTTCGAGATCAATTGGTTAAAGGCAATAAGTTCGTTCGGCAATATATTATTGATCATTTTGAGATTTCAATAGCCCTATTGATTTTTTTAAATATTTTTTAGAGCCGCATCGTCTTTCGGTCATCTAGGTACGTATATGTATTTAAAGATGGGCATAGATGATGAATTCCAAAATAGCTGCTTTATATAAAAAATTCCTTAATGGAGAACTTAGTCCCGAGGAAAACGCCATATTTCTTGATTTACTGACATCTTGTGACAGGGATGAACTTCCAGGTGTGGAGGAAGTCGTTGCGCTGGACGATCGCGATTGTGAACTAAATAAAACAACTTCCGAGGATATCTTCTTTACGATTACAGGGACCTCGTTGACTCAGCCAGTAATACCTATTTGGAAAAGGCGTTGGTCTGTCATTTCCGCAGCCGCCTGTTTACTGTTGATCAGTCTCGCCTGCCTATTCCAATTTAAATTTAAGGAACAACATGGGACTACAGCTTCTGAAGTTGTTTATTATTCCAATCCGACAAAATTTGTTAAGCGCCTTGTATTACCAGATGGTACACATGTTTCTCTTCGACAAGGGGCACAGATTGAATTGTTGTCAGATTTCGATACCGACAGTTTACGTCGGATAAAGCTTTCTGGGGAAGCATTTTTTGAGGTAGCGAGGAATCCGGAGCAACCTTTTGTAATTGCCAGTTCTGGCGACTTTGATGTACGTGTATTGGGTACAGCATTTAATTTAAATTGTTCTGAAGGACATAGCAGCCTAGTGTTGAATCATGGCAAAGTACGGGTCTCACGTGCTGGACAATATTCTGTTGTTAGTCCCGGAGAGAAAGTCGCCTATGATAAGCAACACAAGCAATTTGATGTATCCAAGGCCGATACAACTATAGCCTCAAATTGGAAAAGTGATCTTTTGTCATTTAATCAAGTTCCACTCACGCAGATCGTAGCCGATCTAAATAATCTTTATCCTGACAGTAATCTCGAATTAATCGATTCTTTCCGGACTGAAAGTTATACCGGTTATCTACCGGCTAGCGATTTGGAAAAATCTCTCAAGATGCTTAATACTGCATTTAATCAAACAATTATCCATAAAAAGTAATTTATGAAAAGAACCAATTACTATTTAAAACTTATGGGAAGTGCGCTGCTCTTTCAGTCGCTCGCACTTCAGACCATGGCCTCACAATTTTCAACCAGTGAAGGAATCGGGAAAATCCTCACGCGAATGGAACAGAAATTCAACGTCAAATTTGGTTATGACGCTTCGATCTCGAACCAAAAGATCAATGAAGCCGCTGACCTTGATAAATTGAAAAAGGAGCAAATTGTTCAATATATCCAGACAATTTCAGACGGAAATCTTGAGGTCAAAAAAATTGATGAGAAGCTTTATGTGATATCGAGAAAAACTGGCAACGATACTAAGGTGAAAAACGACAAGCCAGTTTCTAACGCCGCCAAAGAGATCCGAGGAAAGGTTGTCGACCAAGAAACGGGGCAGCCTATCGCTGGTGTGACCGTACGGGTTAAAGGGACTGCCATTGCTGTAACTACCGACGGAAGCGGTGTCTTCAAACTGCCAGATACTGCTGACGATGCGATCCTCCAAATTTCCTATATAGGGTATGAAAGTGTTGAAATTTTGTCGACACAAGCAGGCACTATTAAACTAGTCAAATCTTCCGAAGCATTGGAAGAGGTTGTTGTTACAGCGTTGGGAATAAAAAGAGAGCAAAGGGCTTTGGGGTATTCAACTCAAAGTGTGAAGGGAGAAGATTTGACTCGTGTGAAAGGAGTAGATGTCGGAACGACTTTGACCGGACGTATTTCTGGTGTACGTGTTATGAATAGTACAGAATTTAACAAAACACCACAAATCGAAGTACGTGGACTGACACCTATTTTGGTCATTGATGGCGTGGCTTACGAAAATATGGACCTAAGGGATGTCCCTGTCGACAATATCCAGGATATGACGGTCTTGAAAGGAGCTACTGCTACCGCCCTTTATGGAAGTAAGGGACAAGGAGGAGCAATCATGATCACGACCAAAAAAGGTCTAGCAGAGAAAGGAACAGAGATTACGGTGAATACCAATAATATGTTCTTTTCAGGCTATCTTGCGTTGCCTGAGGTACAGCATAGCTATTCTTCGGGCGAGTCCGGAAAATTTAACAATGATGATTATGTCTGGGGGGATAAGTTGGATATTGGCCGAACTGCCGAACAATGGAATCCAATTAGCAAACAGTATGAAGTAAGTGAGCTTACGTCAAGGGGTAAGGACAATTTTAAAAACTTTTTGGAACCAGGCTTCATCACCAACAATACAGTCAGCTTTACTAATCAAGGGGACCATGGAAGCATAAGAACATCCATTAACCATATTTATAATAAAGGACAGTATCCCAATCAAAAGTTGAACCTGACAAATATTTCGGTGACAGGAACAACCAAGATCAGCGAGAAATTTGACTTGGAAACTAGGCTTGGTTATAACCGAAGTTCTTCCTCTAATAATTTTGGTTCTGGCTATAATGATCAAGGATACATCTATAATAT
Organism: Sphingobacterium sp. UME9; assembly: GCF_014170215.1. Classification (NCBI taxonomy): domain Bacteria; kingdom Pseudomonadati; phylum Bacteroidota; class Sphingobacteriia; order Sphingobacteriales; family Sphingobacteriaceae; genus Sphingobacterium; species Sphingobacterium sp. UME9. The sequence continues at coordinate 40,004 of NZ_LZZP01000013.1, forward strand.
CTTAGTGTGGACCGGCCCTGAATATAATTTGAAAGATTACAAAGACTATTGGCTGGTGAAAGACCAGTCTCAAAATTGGATGTATAAAGGATGGTATGACAATCCATACTTGATCGCGCACGAAAAAACTACTCCCGAATTAGTCAATAAGGTGAATGCTGCTGTTACCTTGAATTATAAGGTTAACGATTGGGCGAAATTCATGGTGCGATCTGGTTATGATTATTATGGTAAGTCAAGGACTCAGCAAAATCCGATCGGAATATATGGAACACGGGGCGGATTTGAAGATTTTGGTGGATTTGATAGTAAAGGGAAGTATATGAAAGCCGATTATGATGGCTTTGCGACGACGAATGATGCGATCTTTACTGCCAAGAAAAATTTTGGCGACTGGGGAGTTGATGGATTATTAGGGGGGTCTATTTTCTATAGCAAGGATAATAATTTGATCGCGAATACGGTTAACGGTTTGTCAATTCCAGGATTTTATTCATTACGGAATTCAATCGATCCGGCAAAAGCGGTTGAGTCGCGTGTTAAAGAAATGCGGAATGGCCTTTATGGACGTCTTTCTTTGTCTTGGCGAAATGCGATCTTTTTGGAAGCTACTGGACGTAATGATTGGGTATCAACGTTAACGAAGGATCATCGCTCTTATTTTTATCCTTCAGTTTCAGGAAGTGTTGTTGTTACGGACCTACTTCCATCAAAGCCTCTCTGGTTGGACATGTTCAAAGTACGGGGATCTTGGGCTATTACAAAATCTGTACTGAATCCATATGAGATAAATTCAACTTTTACGGTTACAAGCAATGTTTGGAATGGCTTGCCAACAGCCTCCTATCCGAATATTATCAAAGACTATTCGATTTCACCTACGCAACGCGATTTGACGGAGTTCGGGTTTGACTTCGCGGTATTGAACAATCGGTTGTATGGTAATTATACCCGCTACTATCGTTTATTACACAATCAGATTGTCAAAGCTAAGATTTCAAAAACTACAGGATTTGAGGAGCGCTTGATAAATACAAAGGAAGAGGAGATGACTAAAGGGCATGAAATCACATTGGGAGGTACACCGATTAAGCGTGAAAATTTCCAATGGGATATTACGATGAACCTTTCTCAGAACATGCGCTATTTCCACAAGTTAGATCCTCAATATTCAAAAGATGCATTATATGTTAAGGAAGGATTGCGGGCCGATTATATCGAATATAAGGACTGGGAGCGTTCTCCGGATGGACAGATGATACTAAATAGTTCTGGGATGCCAATTTCAGCTCAGTATGCCAATCAATTAATAGGATATACTGCGCCAAAATGGTTTTGGGGTTTTTCAAATCAGTTTCGTTATAGAGACTTCTCATTTGGTTTTAGCCTAGATGGTCGAATTAAAGGGATGTCCTACTCAACAATGAATGGTCGTTTATGGCAGACAGGTTCTCATCCTGATTCAGATACACCATACCGTTATGAGGAAGTGGTTAATGGAAATAAAACCTTTATCGCTCCGGGTGTTAAAATTGTTTCCGGTAGTGTGACCTATGATAAATACGGTCAGATTACAGAGGATACGCGTGTATTTGCTCCAAATGATAAAGTGGTTTCATATGAGGGGTATTACAAACGAGCCTATTCAGGCCGATGGAATTATTGGGACGAAACATTCATTAAACTTCGTGAATTGTCGCTTAGTTACCGAATGCCCGATAAGATCGCTTCGAAGTTTAAAGCCAAACGCGCCAGTGTCGGTGTGACTGGACAAAATTTATTGTTGTGGACCAAAGAGTTCCGTTTCTCAGATCCAGATGTTGGTTCTGAAGATTTAAGTTCACCATCTATGCGTTACATTGGTTTCAATATTAACCTTACTTTTTAAAAATTACATGACAAATATGAACATGAAAAGATTATTGACGTATATCACCCTTGGTACTTTGGTGATGTCGACAAGTTGTTCCAAATTTGATGAGATCAATACCAATCCTGAGACACCATCGGTTGTTAAACCTTCCATGTTGGCTACTCGTATAATATTAAATTTGGCACGCCAATCCTCAACTAAAGGTTTTATGCAGCCTTATATGCTTACCAAAGAGATTGCTTGGACAGAATTAACAGAGGGATATCAATACAATAGCCTCGGCGAATGGGATATCTCGATGACCTCGATCAACGATGCTCATTTTATGGGAGAGTTTGCAACAAGCGAAAAACTCAAGAACTCGTATAATGGTCTGATGTATTTTGCGCGTGCCATGAAGTTTTACGAGGGGACAATGAGTGTTGGAGATATTCCCTATAAAGATGCATTAAAAGGGGAAACGGATAAAGTTTATTTTCCTAAATATGATACTCAAAAAGATGTTTTTCTGGGTATTTTGAATGAATTGGAGCTTGCAGATAAGCTCTTTTCGGAAGGTGAAAAATTTGATGGTGATCCATTGTTCGCTGGAGATGTCACGAAATGGCGCAAATTGGTAAACAGCTTTGCATTAAATGTTCTTATTCAATTAAGCAAAAAAGAAAGTGATGCCGATCTGAAGATAAAAGATCGTTTTAAATCAATCTTGACCAGTAAACCGATCTTTGGTAGTAATGCAGATAATTTTCAAGTCGTTCATGAGGACAAAGCCAGCCAAACTTATCCTTTTTATAAGATTAGTAATAGCTTTGTTATTTATCCTATTGTTTCGACAGAGGTTATTGACCGATTGAAACAATATCAAGATAGGAGATTATTTTATTATGCGAATCCTTCCGCATTACAGATCACAAACGGCAAACAATCTAATGATTTTAGCGCTTACATAGGGACAGATCCTTCTCTTTCCTTTAGTGAAATTGCTGAGTTAAAGAAGAAAAATGATTATTCTAAATTGAATGACCGTTATACGGAACTAGTTAGTGGTGAACCAACACAACAATACAGTTATGCACATCTATGTTTTGTGATAGCTGAAGCTGCCGCAAGGGGCTGGGTTGCCGAATCTTCCGTTAATTGGTATAAGAAAGGAATTGAAGCCGCAATGAAATTTATAGCGGATAATACGCCGAATACGGCTCAATATACCCATAATATGCCATTGGATGCCAACTACATCAATACAGCAGTAGCAACTTATGGAAATCAATTTCCGGTTGTACTCGAAGCACAACTGGAGGCTATTATGACACAAAAATATTTAGCCAGTTACTTGCAGGGTCGTATGACCCCATATTATGATTACAGAAGAACGGGCTATCCTAAATGGAAAATCAATCCAACATCAAGTTTGAATTCAGTCGCACCGGATAAAATACCGATGCGGTGGCGTTACCCATCATTAGAGTACAATTATAATTCTGCAAATTTGGACGAGGCAATGCAGCGCCAATATAAAGGCAATGATGAGATCAACCAATTGATGTGGCTTTTGAAATAGACCATTTGGAAAAACAATCCCCGCAAATGAGATCAATCGTTTGCGGGGATTGTTTGTTAAAAACGTTACATAAAAAAAGGTAGCGAATGAATATATTCGCTGTAGACCATTGAATTTAGTAGAGAGACAACAAATTTATTTATGGATAGCAGAAGAGATTTTATCAAGAAGGCTTCATTGTTAGCTGGTGTTTTTGGCTTACAGAGTGCTATGCCAGATGCCATACAGCGCGCATTGGCGATAGAACCTATAACAGGAAGTACCTTTTTAGATGCCGAACATATTGTATTATTAATGCAAGAGAATCGTTCTTTTGATCATAGTTTTGGAACACTTCGTGGGGTTCGGGGATTCAATGATCCACGGGCGATTAAATTACCTAATGGTAACCCCGTATGGTTGCAGTCGTCGGCTGCAGGTAAGACCTATTCGCCGTTTCGACTGGATATCAAAAATTCAAATGCTGCCTGGACCGGAAATTTACCACATTCCTGGGAAAACCAGATGGCAGCCCGTAATCAGGGAAAACATGATAACTGGATCGAAGCGAAGCGTCCGGGGGGAAAGGTCCTGAAAGATATTCCTTTGACGATGGGTTATTATACACGTGAAGATATTCCTTTTTATTATGCATTGGCTGATGCTTTTACAATCTGTGACCAGCATTTCTGTTCATCTATTACAGGTACAACAACCAATAGGCATTTCTTTTGGACGGGAACCTGTGTGCCGCATAAAGGGGCGAAGCCATTGGTGCGGAATTCAGATATCTATTTTAATCGTTGGGCACATTGGAAGACTTTTCCTGAGCGCTTGGAAGAAGCAGGGATCTCCTGGAAAGTCTACCAAAATGAAGTCAGCATAGAAAGCGGCTTAGACGGTGAGGATCTGTTGGGTAATTTCACGGACAATAATTTGGAATGGTTTGCGCAATATCACATTGAATTTAAGAAAAGCCATCTTGATTTTATGCGTAAACGTATTGCAGAATTACCCGCGGAGATTCAAGAACTTGAAAAAGCATTAGCGAATAATAGCTCCGAGAGTGTCCAGAAAACACAGAATAAACTCAAGCAGAAGCAGGAGCAGCTGAATAGCTACCAAAAACATTTGGCACGTCTTACGGATCATGCTTTTCAGCAGCTTCCTAAAGAACAGCGTGCCTTGCATGAACGCGCTTTTCAAACGAACGAGGGTGATTCTTTCTATCGTGAGACAAGCGTGGTGACACATGAAGGTGAAAAGATTACTGTTCCTAAGGGAGATGTTTTACACCAATTTAGACATGATGTGAAATCTGGAAAGTTACCCGCAGTGTCTTGGCTTGTAGCACCACAGAGCTTCTCAGATCATCCGAGCGCCCCTATGTATGGAGCTTGGTATGTATCGGAGCTTTTGAATATTCTGACAGAGAATCCCGAAATCTGGAAGAAGACTATTTTTATTCTGAACTATGATGAGAATGATGGTTATTTTGACCATATTCCTCCTTTTGTAGCACCTAATCCTGCAGATAGCCATTCAGGAAAAACTTCGCCGGAATTAGATTATAGTGGTGAATATGTGAGTTTAGCACAGGAGCTTGCCGACGGTGAAGAAAAAGATAATGCAACGGAAGGCCCAGTGGGGCTCGGTTACCGCGTACCTTTGATTGTGGCGTCACCTTGGTCAAAAGGCGGTTGGGTCAATTCGGAGATTTGCGATATCACATCGACGATTCAGTTTATGGAACATTTCTTTGAGAAAAAGTTGGGCAAGCATGTGAAAGAGGAGAATATCAGCTCTTGGCGCCGGGCAATTACAGGTGATTTGACATCGATATTTCGGAAAGCTGAGGGAGCGAATGCTGTTGATTTGCCTTTCCTTGATCGGAATCAGCAGATTTATGCCATTGATCAGGCAAAATCGAAACCACTACCTAATAATTTTCATGTTTGGTCGAAAGAGGATGCCGCAGGATTGCGGTCTAAAGGTCGTTCCACTTTACTGGCAAGACAGGAGAAAGGTCAGAAAAACTCCAGCGCGTTGGCGTACGAGCTTTATGTCAAAGACTCTTTTGCTAAGGAACACAATCAGATTCATCTGACACTAGAAGTTGGCAATAAGGTATTTGGCAGTAAATCGCTAAATAGCCCATTTAATGTCTATAGTGGACCGAGTTATAAGGACGGTGTGAAATTTTGGCCATTTGCAGTTGTCGCTGGGCAGGAACTAAGCTTTGACTGGAACTTGGCGGACTTTAAAGATCACCATTACGATTTGACGGTGTACGGACCTAATGGTTTTATGCGCGGATTTAAAGGACAGGAGGAACCCTTATCTGTTGGAGCGACCTATGAAATCGGGAAGAAAGGTCTTTTGACGGGTAATCTTGTACTGGAGGTCCATAACAAAGGGAAAAAATCATTTCAAGTACATGTAGAAGATAATGCTTACAGCACCTGGAAGAAATCTATTGTACTTGCGGCAGGGAAATCTACGAAGTGGATTGTGGAATCTCATAAAACCCATGGTTGGTATGATGTGACGCTGCACGTGGAGGGAACCAAATTTGTACGCCAGTTTGCGGGGCGTGTGGAAACGGGTAATCATTCGAAAACTGACCCTCAGTTGGGATAATAAGCAAACAATTCATCGATAAGTGGTATCTGTTGGCGGTACTTCTTTAACTATGCGATCCTAGTTCTACAGTGGGCTAGGATCTTTTTTTGTGCCTGTATAGGAAGTCAATCATTTGTTTGTTATGATGAATTTAGTTAAATTCATCATACACTTTGACTTACCAGAAATTTTAACCATGATTAGACTTTTTTTATTCGCTGCATTGTTCTTATTGCAGACTACACTAAGTGTGGCTCAAAAGAGCCTAAAGATAATGATCATCTTTGCGCATCCTGATGAAGGCGAGAAATATACGGGCGGTATTGCTGCTTTGTATACAAAAATGGGGCATCAAGTAAAATTTATGTCGCTAACAAACGGAGATGCGGGTCATTATGCGATGAATCCAGTTGAATTAACTAAGATGCGCTATCAGGAGGCTATGGAGTCTAAACGAATATTGGCATTAGATGCTTATGAAGTACTGGATTATCATGATAAATATCTGAAAAATACAAAAGAGGCACAGGAGAAGGTTATCAAGAGTATTCAAGACTGGCAGGCCGATGTTGTATTTACATATTACCCTGCGGAAGGAGGGCATATAGATAATATGACCGCCGGTTATATTGTTCGTGATGCAGCACCGAACCTACAGATGAAGAAAAAGCCTGTCTTTGTATATGTTCGTGACTATCACACCATCAAATTTTCATATATACCTGATTTTGCTGTTGCCATTGATACTGTTTGGCAGGTCAAACTAGCCGCTTTAGGGGCTCATCGATCTCAGCTTGCGGATGTTATTCCCCATAGTATGGGGATTTTGGATGAAGTTAGGGCAGATCCTGAGAAACAGAAGAAAATAATCTATGACAATGCATATCCATTCAGTAGTGTTACCGACATTAATCGACCAGCGCTGCTCAAGTGGTATGGAAAGGATAGTGCCGGGATAAAGTATATTGAATCCTATGAAATTGCTGAATTTGGACGTCAACTCGAGGAGAAGGAGATGCCTCTATTTTTTCCAATGCTGTCTCAGAGATGAGGATTATTGCTACTTGAAAGATGCTTTGTTTTAAGAAAGGCCATCCTTGGATGGCCTTTCTTAAGGTAAATGTATGGCTGGATTTTCCTATTTTTTACTCCATTCTTCGAGTAGTGCCTTCAATTTAGGGTCGCTTGGTCTCGGACTATCGGCTGAGATCAGGTTGCCAGATTTGTCGATGAGGATATAACGAGGTATCCCGTTTATTTTATAGCCAGTCGACAGATCATTACTTGGGCCAGCATGTAACTGAATTCCTTTTAAGCTTTTCTCTTTTACGTAGGCTTCCCATTTTGGTTTATCCTGATCGACAGAAATCCCGACGAACGCTACTGGTTTATCTTTGAACTCTTCATTCAGTCTTTCCCAATGCGGTTCCTCAGCACGGCAAGGACCACACCATGTTGCCCACATATCTACCAATACAACTTTACCTTTTAGATCAGCCAGACTCGTTTTCTTGCCTTCAATATTTGGATAGCTGAATTGTAGTGCAGGTACGCCTGTTTTAGTTTCCACCAATTTTGTGGCGACAGCTTTGGCACGTGCGATTTGTTCAGGCAATGTAAAATACTGCTTGTATTTGTCGTTCATCTCTTGAAAATCGCTGTATGAGCGTACATTCTCTAAACGTTGCAAAACATATTGTCCTTTCAGGACATCAGGACCTATAGTTGCTATTTGTTGGTCCAATGAAGGTCTGCTGGCCATATTTACCTTGCGGTATACGAGATTTGCCATAAAACGATCTCCGTACGGGAATTTTAACAATTCTGTCGTTAGGTATTTATCGGCATTGAACTCAGAATAGAAGTCACTCATTTCCTCTTTGCTCGGATGCGCTGTGCGTGGCATGTATAAATAAGATATTGCATAGTAAGCAAAATCATAGTCTACCAGTTCCGTGAAAAACTTGTTGAAATTGGCATTCTTTGTTTTTACGTTTTTCTTGATGGCATCTAATTTTCCCTTGAATTCTTCTACCTCCGGGAAGAAATCTACATAAGTGCTCATCCCCCCTGGAGTTGTACCTTTATCATGTAATGTTTTGGACTGTTTGTCCCATGCATATAAGGCTTCGTTCTCAGGACTGTTTTTCCCGATGAGTTCGTAACCTTCTTTCGTTAGATTGATGTTGAGGTCCTCGTTGCTCTTAAAGTAAAACCTAAACATACCTTGTTGTACTTGAGGATTGCCGTTTCCCAGGGAATATAAGCCTTCATATTCAGGCGTAAAACGAAAAGCAAATCTACCTATTGAATCTGGTGTTGAGGTCGCAATTTCGACAAGGCGGCCATTGAGCACTTTATATAGGCCAACTTTTTGAATTTTAGCAGGATCGGTTGTTCCAGTAATATTGCTGGGCTGTTGGGCCAGCGCAACCAATGAAGTTGCGATAGCGGTAAATAATAAAATGGTTTTTTTGATCATTATATATTGCATTTAACTTAAACTGAATGGTATTGTTTTTTGAATGTTCTTCGCGTCATATAGACGAATATTCTTTTTGTCTATCGCTTTTTTGAGTTCTAGTACGTCCTCTTTCTTAAGGGCCAAGCCAGGAGCACTGAAATCAACCTTTAAAAGGTCCTGGGCTATTTTCGACGCTTTTGTGTATTCACCGAGGTAGCTATATAGAAGCGTCAAACGATAACTATCTATGACATCGAAATCTTTATTATGCTGCTCCGTCATATATTCGGACAGAATGGACTTTAATACTTCCGGCTTTTGTGCCTGGTCTATGATGACCTGCCCCAGGGCATTACTTCTCAAATCCCAAGTAGGGTATAGGTCATATTGCTCAATAAGCTTGAAATAGATTGCGGCATTTTTTGAGCCGGTGTAATAACTGGTCGCAAATATGGGAAGATATACATCCCACAATTTGTTGTTGAAAGTCGGACGAATATAATTTAGCATATTTTGAAAACTATCCAATTGTTGTTCCTTTCCAAACTCTTTGCTTTTTATCCTTGCAATCGTTGAGAGCTTGTTCCGCATGAGATTTCCGCCATACATGTTTAGAATGGTAGGAAGATTGTCATAGGTCCAATTGTTATATTCAGGGAAACTGGTCACCGAATTCGCTACGATGGCAACTTCATTATAAAGGTCAGACTGCTGTTCCAAATAGCCTTTTAGTTCGGCAAAATCGTGTTTTTGGGCGGTTTTGATAAATCGCTCACTATAAGCTGGCGGGTAGGTGTTGTCTAAAAGCGAATTAAAAGCAAGAAGTTGACCTGATGTATTCAATTGTACAGCTTTTTGTAATAAGGGAACAAAATTGTTCGTCGCAAAGAAACCAGATTCCATCAATAGGGTTTTTCCATCGCCGTTCACAATAACATAGGTCGGAAAACCAGGTGCTCCATATTTGCGGGCCAGTTTTTTTCCGTCCATTTCTTTCAATACATCTGTTTTGAACAAGATATAATTGGATTGTAATTCATGCACAACTGCCGGGTCTGGAAAAGTTTGTTTATCCATTTCGGCGCAGGGCATGCAACCTGCAAAATAGAGGTCTATCAAAATGAGTTTGTTTTCTTTTTTTGCTTGTGTTAGACATTCTTCATAACTTCCCTTGAATGCTTGGCCTTCTTGAGCCGAAACCAGTGTAGGGCAACTCAAAATAAGGCAAGTAAAAAGGGTAAATATCGATTTTAAGTTCATTTCTATCTCTTTTAAATAGTGACTGCTGTGGTATCAGCTAATGTGATGACAATATTGTTTTCTTTGGATTTTGCTGCTATTTCCTCCAGCAGTGAAGGTTTCTTCTGTAATTGTTGAATACTGTATTCGGCAATGTTCCGAATGGTTTGTCCCACTTGTAGGCCACCGACACTGGTTGCTCCGCCGGCGACAGTACCCAGTACTTTCAACTGACCTTGATTATCCCAGCCGAACCGGTAGTTTTTAAGGGTAAAATCTTGGGGTAGGGCATGGAGTTTATTTGGTACAAAATACACCTCATTGTCGGCGAGATTGATGGTCATATTATATCGGCTCAACAACCGTGTGCCGATGGAGCCATCCACTCCGGGTTGCCATTGCTCGTTTGTGGTGCTTCCGCCCATTAAGGTAACGGGTAGATTTTTGATGGCTGCGAGGGGAAAAATGGCAAACTGATAGCTTTTTCCCAAAAATGTAGGTGACGATATGCCCATGCTTGTCGTTGCGGCTTGTGATTCGGGTTTAAATCCGCTGACCAATAGTCTATTTTGTCGAACAAAGGGTCTAAAACAAATCAAATCATAGGCTGCTCCTGTGTCAAAGACGAACTGACCGGGGTAGCTTTTACCCTGTATAATATCCAATTGTCCAGGCAGTAGCATGACCCCCGAAGGCATAGTAATCGTTGCCAACGTGCCTTTGCCTTGGTAGTGGAAGTCCCCAAATTCATAGAGCGACATGACATTCTTGTCGTAATCAATATGTGTGATGTATTTTTGGATCAAAGTATTACCGATGATACCATCTCCATCTCGGCTCATTGTTGGAAAGATCGCAATGCCTTGTCCTCCGATTTTTAAGGTATCTAGTGTGATGCTGTTATTGTCAGAGACTTTGATCGTGGTGTTGCCTCCTACGACCGATGCATTATTCTCACGTGTAATTTTGAGGCCAATTTCATCAGCTAGCTGTTGTCCGACAGCCATCCCATCTGCACCCGTGTCAAATAGCAGGCGTAGCGGACGATCGTAGTTGTTGATCTTTACTTGCAGATAGATCGATCCATTCTTGTTTTCAAAGGGAATAGTCGCTTTTAACTGCGGCTTTTTTTGTCTTTGTAATCCATATAACTGATCAAAAAGAGAAAAATATAATAATTTGCCCCCCGGATTGAATAGTGCTTGCGCATTTGTTTGCTGCTGATCGGTATTCGTGATGCTGTATTGGATCATCTTTCCTTTTGCAACTTTTTGTTCGGCGATAGCGTGTGCATCCGATATTTGGTACTTTTGTGCAATCTGATTGAGACGGAATTTGGCCCCATTTCCTGTATGTCCGGCAATGGAAAAATTAGGGGCAAGGTCATGCGACACGTGGGCCGTATCTTTCTCTTTGAACACTTTGAGCAGGTTGGTTGAAAAATTCTGGTCGGACTGGGCAAAAGCAGAAATTCCACTTAGGCTAAAAAGGCCCAGTAGGACCTGTAATTTTATATGTTGACTCCACATAGTTGAAATTATTCTCAGCGTGTTTTTTTTTTGTAAAACAATTAAAAGTAATCCAGTCAAGGGGATTACAGATCCACTTGACTGGATTGAATAACATGATCGAGCGACTATACTTATTCGCGGTAAGAGACAGAAACGATCTTTCCAAAGCCAGTGTATGATTCGGCAAGTACCGGGGCACCCGATAAGCTGATGTTATACAATTCCATCTTTCCTGACGTATTGGGCTGTGCTTCATCATAGCTGCAGACCATTAGCTTTTTGGATAGCGCGGTATATCTTCCCTCTGATCCGGCACTCGATACTTTTTGATATTTCATCAGGGATAGTTTTCTATTGCCTAAGTCCAATAATAGCTTATTTACTTTGTTAAAAGGGTCGTATTGGAAAATCTTGTTGTTGTTGGAATACATGATGTAACCATAGGTCGGATCAACATCATAGAATTGCGCTTGGTCAATTCCATATCCAGAATCAACGGCATCATCTCCGAGAAGAACGAGCTCGGTGTTATTGTTTGTAAACCGAATAAGGTTGATTTTCTTTGTGATCGGATCTTTTAGTAGTGCATAGATCTGACTGTTGGCAATTGGTGCCTGTGCAAGATAGATTAAGTCCTTTTTCAGATCATCGGGTTGGAAAAGTTCCGGATTGGATGATGAGGGGATAATCATAGAACGATCGGAATTCTTGTGAATCAATAACCTTCTTTTCTGAATGTCAAATGCCACCAAGAAATTATTAGACTGTCTTGTAGAAGCAAAATACGGTGAGATGGCTATGGTACCACCCGTGCTGAGGCGGTTGAGCGTTGCTCCGTACATGTTTGCTTGAGTTATATATTCATAACCCAATATGCCTTCGCTATCCAACATATAGGTACGCGAACTATAGGAATCAAATACTAGAGCACGATAGTCTGTCGGAGTTGGGCGCATTACTTCTTCCTTGAGGTTGCGGTAATTGTCCCATGTATAGAGCTGATTGTTGATACTATAAGTCGTTTTGTCTGTCGATACATAAATTCTGGCGGAGCTCTTCGAATTGATGAAATCAGAGTTCCGTAGGTAGTAAATAAGAGTTGGTTTGCCAACAATTTTTAGATTACTGGTTTTTGAGATAATATCGAAGTAATTGATGAAGGTTTTGGACTTGGCATTATAAGCCAACATGTCCAGCCGTGCCTCATTGTTAATATCATTTAAGACCAACCAGCCATCAGATATTTCAACGGTTACCTTCAAGGCAACTTTCTTTTCCCATACATAGCCGGTTTGTTTGTTTTTTACCCTATAGTACAAGCCATAATTTGAAATACTGGGATTCAATGTAAGGACGATATCCAAGTTCTGTTGATTGCCCAGTTTTTTTATTTTATCGGCATTGGCGGCAGTCGTTGACGAATCAAGTGTAAACCACTCATAGGTATAGTCATTTGCTTGAAAATTCGTTCCATCGTCGGTGGTCAGAACCGGATCTATTTTTAATTGCTGTCCGAAATATGCGATATAGCTAGGCTCAATACCAGCTATGTTCACATGGTTTTGTTCTGTATAATTATAATTCCCCAAATCCTTTGCGCAGGATCCCAACAAAAGGATGGAAAGGATCAAGAATCCAAAATGTCTCATAGTGATTTTCATTTTTTTGTTAGATTATTGTGCATATTGCCCCATTTTCATCAGACTGCCATCTTCTTCTAGAATTGGCGTGCCTTCGGATTCCATTTGGTTGAGGTAGGACTGTAAACTTTTGCCCCATGCAAGCGTAGATGTAGCAGGAGGTAGGTATTTTTCTGTTGTTATCACATTGATATCCAAATCGAAACGGCCGATCATCAGCTGAAACTTCTTTGTGCTAAAAGTACCAAGGTAGCCTATGAATGTTGAAGAGTACGGGTTTTTTGCGGGATTCCAAAACCAGGGTGGGCCAGCAATGTCATCCACGGAGAGATGGAGTCTTGTGAAATTCTTCAGCTTTGCATTAATCCCGGATCCTATGATCTGATCAGTAATTGCCGTATTGAAGTTCTCGTTGGCCTCTAGCTTTAAATCCAGGAATAAAGGAGTCGTTTTCATTACATCGGTACGGATCAGCTTAAGGATCAGCGTATCCCGGACCTGATTGGCTTTTATTACGAAATCTTTGTTTAATAATTCGTAGTCAACCCCCGGTTTAAGTGTGCTTTTATTCGAAATGTTCAATTTATATGGACGATCTACGTTTTGAGGGCCACCCGTAGCCAGTACCGATATAAAAGCAAGGCTATCCCTGATGTAAGCAGATACATACCCAAAGGAAAAGTTGCTGGAATCTGTGGGGGTATAAATATTATCGGCCTTGTTGTCGAAGCCCTCAAATAGAATGGAATTCTGAGCTGCATAATAGCCGAGTTCTTCTTGCTTGCAAGAATATACTGTTGCTAAGAGGAACAGTATTGCGGTGGTGTATTTAAATATTCTCATCTTTTGGATTATCTTGGTTGGGTTTCGGACAATGGAATTGGAAAAGTATATTGATCCAATGCGATTGTTTTTTGACCTTTGGCTGTAGCCGAGAGGATAGAAGGAGTATTGGTACGTTTGTAATAATACCACAATTGGCCTTCGCCGTAGAATTCTTTCCGGTATTCTTTCATGATACTATTTGACAGGTCAGCGCTTGAGCTTAAAACGGCACAATTCCTATGTTGGCGTAGTTCGTTTAAATATACAAGTCCTTGGTCTGCATTTTCTTCACATTCTGCCGCAATAAGATAGATTTCACTGATCCGCATGCCCGGGACGGTATAGCGGCAGTTGTATTGGTTTTTGTTATTTGCTGTAAGGTCTTTATATTTGATAAATACCGCATAGGATTTACCAGCTGTCTGATCCCACATATTGCCATTGCGGTAATCGTTGTCCCAGTTTTCAAAAATTTCCTTTAAGAAATTTGGAGTTGGCCCAGCACTGAGGATAGCTTTGTCCTCCAGTGCTCCATTGAACTGGCTGTCAAAGATATTGTACAATTTTTGGTTTTCAAACGCAAATAATAATTCGGTTGAAAACACCCGATTAGCGGTACTTTTATTTGAGATCCCTGCGGAGGTAATCCAAGGGAATTTGGTTTGATTGGCAATCACCTCTTTAGCGGCAGCCAATGCTTTAACTTTGTTGCCTTGGTACAAGTGTACCCTTGCTTGCATACCCTTTACTGCAAAATAGTTCATGTGGTAGTTGCGAAATTGAAGGTAAGGTTTGTCTCCGATTTCGTATACACCAAAGGTTTGGTCCACAACATTCATATTCATTACGGGGTCCTGTACCTTCAAAATGTCTTCCGCAATTTTTAAGTCATCTAAGATTTTGCTCACGACGAATGAACTGGTTGCATAGGGAGCCGGTTCATATCCCGTCTTATCGTAATAAGGGATATATGTTGCCTCCGGATCTTTGGTATAGTTGGGGGCAAACATCCGGAGCAGATCAAAATACAGGTAGGCCCGTAGGGCATGGCCTTCTGCATTCATCAAGGCTCTTGACTGGTCGTCAAGTACTGCACCGTATTGATCCACATTTTCCAAGAAACGGTTGACATTGGTAACATTTACATACATATCCGTCCAGATCTGGTCAATCAGCACTTTAACCTTATCATCGCCATAATTATAGGCAATTAGCTGTTGCAATGTCTGATCGTGCTCTCCAGTAATATAGTAGAGTTGGGACAAGAGATCCAAGTTGCGAAGATTGAGGGTGTTGCCATAAAGGTTGTTGCTACCCAATCTCAGGTATAAGCCATTGAGTGCATCTTTAAACCCTTGTGGGGTCTGAAATACCTCTTCTTCAATAAATTTGTCCTCGGGTTTCACATTTAGCCATTTATTACAGCCAGACAATGAAATTGTAATCGCTAGTAGGGGTATAATTAATTTTTTCATTTTCTTATTTAAACGTTGCGTAAATGCTCATAGAGACATTGCGTGTGAATGGATAGTCGATTCCTCTTTCTCGCTTAACGGTAGAGGTATAGAATATATCGTTGAAAAACGTGTTGATGCGCAAGTTGGATAGCTTGACTTGATCCAACCACTTTTTGTTTTTAAACTCGTAGCCAATACTGATTGATTCACCGCTAAAGGTATTCTCATTTTGGACAAAACGCGAAGAAATCGGTGTTGTATTGGTGATACTGATGGCTTTGAATTGGGTAACATCCCCCGGTTTTTGCCAGCGTTCATACAAGGCGCGCTTGTCTTGATTGTTCTCTACATTTTTTACGGATATATTTTCTACTTTATTGAACAGGGCCGTATTCAGGTTATCCTTATTCCAGATATATCTTACCAATAGATTGGCGGTAAATCCTTTGTAGGATAAACTACCCCGCAATACCCCTTCGGCTAGAGGTTGCGCGGTGCCCACTCTGATGACATCATCCGGATTGTAGTTGTAGGTTTGTTCGCCATCTTTGGTCAAAAAGAGTTCTCGTCCCGTCGAGGGATCAATACCCAGGGAACGAACTGCCCATATATCATTTGGACTATAACCATCACGATATCTTGTCAAAGAATTGCTCTTCCGCATCTCATTATTCAGTGAGGTTAATTTGTCGTTGAAGTTGCCATAACGGGACTTCATCAAAGAACCAGTTATTCCGAATGTCAGGACAAACTGTTCTGCCGGCCGGTATATCGGCGAATAATTGATAATGGTTTCCAATCCTTTTGTGTCAAGCGTTCCTGCGTTAAATGGATAGGCGGACAGGCCTGTAGATGAAGGGAGTGTAACAGCAACAACTAACGGATCTGTGTATTTGTCGTAAGCATTGACCTGTACGGTCACCTTGTTATTAAACAATGTAGCATCTAAACCTAAGCTTGTCTGTCTGGTCCGTTGCCATTTTAGGTCTGGCGAACCCAATGCTGATAGATAGATCCCTTCTCCAAAGCGGTTGATATCGGTAATGTAATTAAAGACCGATTGGCTAACATTACCAAAATTCTGATTTCCCGTGACACCGACGTTTCCGCGTAGTCGCAGGATGTTTATCCACTTCGCTTCTTTGAGGAATTCTTCCTTGTTCAGGTTCCAGCCCAATCCAAAGGAGTAATACGAGGAGTAAAGGTTGTTGGATCCAAAACTTGTCGAACCGTCCAGGTTATAGTTGACATCTACATTGTACTTTTGCGCATAGGAATAATTAACCGAGGCCAATATGGAATTTCTACGACTTACGGTCTTGTAGGAAGAAGGTTTGGAACCCGTTTCAAATCCATAAGAGAAGGTCGGGTTACCATTACTTGTTGAAGGAAATCCGACAGCAGTATAACCGGTGGATTCATTTACCGATTCGCTGATTTCCCCCCTCAAGTTGGCGGTCACCGCATGCACCGTTTTAAATACTTTGGCATAGGTCAACATCAGGTTACCCGTATAGCTGAAGAAATTGGTTTCTGAATGCGCTAGACTGCCACGCTTTGCATATTCTACACCAACGAATTTACTGTTCAATGGTGACAAAAAATCATTACTATTGGTATTGCCTTTGCTGATCTGCCCACCTGCGGTCAACCGCAATGCCGATGTAAAATCATAATTCAACTGCAGGTTATCGCTGATAATATAATTTTTAGTGCGGTCAAAACTTTTTAAGTTGGCATTATACAACGGATTGATATTGGTAATGTTGTTATTTGTTGTATTGGTATTATTAGGAGTATTATACGAGAGGTACATCACATCTGCCGCCAAAGGCTCAAAATAGGGATTCATATTTACCCAGGTTGAAAAACTTCCATAAGGAGATTCGTCGGCAGTATATCCAGAAATATAGGCCCGATTGGCAACATTGAGCTTACCTGTACGATAGTTTAGGTTAATATTAGCCCCCCAATCTTCTCGTCCAGATTTTTTCATAGCCCCTTTGGTGTTCTTATAATTGAGGCCAATATCAAATACAACAGCCCCCTCTCCACCACGAGCACTCAAGGAGTGGCGCTGTGAGAAACCCGTCTGTACCGGTTTGTCCAACCAATAGGTATCTACCCCCCTTAATACATCATTTAATCTTGTATTGTATAATTCATCCAATTGCAACTGTGTAGCGACGATACTATTTTGATATCTTCCGGAAAGACGTTCGAATTCCAGCTTTTCGGCAGCATTCATCATGTTATAGCTTGAAAGATCAGGTGCCTGGATCTGTAAGTCGGTACCGTAAGATAATTTTACCTTCCCGGCTTTGGGCTTGATCGTCTCGATGACAACAACACCGTTGGATGCCCGGGAACCATAAATCGCAGTGGATGAGGCATCTTTCAGAATGGTTGCCGATTGGATAATGTTCATATCCAAATCCATGATGGTACGCAACGAGGTTTCGAAACCATCCAAAATAAATAATGGTTGGTTTGGATCGCTGGTGAATTCGTTTTGTAAGCTGGAAGTCGAAATACTTGTTTGCCCACGTAACTCAATTTTGGGCAACATATTCGGGTTCGATCCTAAGGCATTGTTTTCTATCTGGATAAAAGATGGGTCTAAAGCGCGTAGGGAAGCAACCACATTTTGGTTGTTAACCATTTTTAGTTCTTCACCGGTAAAAGATGCAGTCGCACCAGTAAAGCTTTCTTTTTTTCGTTGTGTGATCCCTGTTACGACAACTTCATCAACTTTATTTTCTGATCTTTTCAGCTTTATTGTAATGGTAGGCATTGATTTTTTAGCCACAAATTCTTGCGATTCAAATCCAAGTACTGAGACAATGACAATCTCTCCTTCGGAATTCATCGGTAGGTTGAAAGTTCCGTTGGCCTGAGTCTGAATAGCTTTTTTACTGTCACTTTTCAGTCTAAGCGTTGCCCCAGGGATGGGCTTCGCTTCTTCGTCTAGGACCTTGCCGCTAATGTATTGTTGTTGAATGGACCTTATATTTACCGTTAAATTGTTTTTCGGAGCAGGCTTGATGACTACAGTCTTGTTTACGATCTCATAGTCCAAACCATTTGGTTTTAGAATGGCGTCTAAAGCTTGCTGAAGGGTGCTATTTTCGAGTCTAATACCCGTATCCTTAATTTTTTCGAGAATGACGTCTTTATAGAAAAAACTATAGCCAGACTGTTTTTCAAGTTGCTGGAAAACTTGCTTGATGGACAACTGATTTGAATTGATAGAGATGCGTTGCGCATTTGTTGTGCCATGGAGCTGCATCAAACTGATCGTCAAAAGCGCTGAAACAAGGTGAAAACGCAATTTGTTTTTTCGGTTAAACACGGCGGGTAAATTGTTGTCATTACTGCTCTTCACAAAAGCCCGAGGCCAGGTGATAGCGTCTGAGTTTGCTGAAATTTGGACATGGTTATCCCATGGAACCGAAGGTTTGGCCTTCCTGTAGTTTTGCATTAGGTTAATGTTTTATAAGTTCAGTATTAATAATTTAGTTTTTCAGTAGGATTGTTTTTTGTTGATTTTTATTCTGTACGATATCGAAATTCAACCCAGCAGTTTGGAGGACGGTTAGGATTTCCTGCAAATTCATCTGCTTATTGATTTTTCCACTGAATCGTTCGTTTATTTCGGAGTCATCAAGACGGACGTTGAGATCGTACCATCTTGCCAACTGTTGCATGATTTCATTTGCTGTGGCATTATGGAAGGTAAAATAACCTTCACGCCAGGTTATATACTCCGCGGCATCCACATTTTTCTTACTGAGCGCTGTACCTTTAAAATTCGCTTGTTGGTTGGGTGTCAAGAGTATTTTCTGCTGCTGATGTTGTACTTCAACTTTACCTTCAACAAGTGTTGTTTGCGTCGTAAGATCATTATCGTAGGCATTGATATTGAAATGTGTACCCAAAACTCTGACTTGTTGATCGGTTGTTTTTACAATGAACGGTTGTTCCGGATTTTTGCTAACTTCAAAATAGGCTTCACCATGTAATTCAACTAAACGCTCTGGGCCTATGAATTTCGAAGGGTAGCTCAAGGAGCTATTCGCATTCATCCATACTTTGGTTCCATCGGGAAGTACAATTTTAAATAGTTGTCCCCGAGGTGTTGAAAGCGTATTTTGAACGATATGATTTGCATTGTCATTATAGACAAGTTCTCCGTTTTTGATTTCCTGAACGCCTTCAATGGCTTGGGTCGCTTTACCTTGGTTATTGAGTATGACGACTGCTCCATCTTCAAAAGTAAGCTGTACATTTTCCTGAACGGGGCGTATCATCGCTACTTGCGCAGGTGCTATTTTGTCGAACACTGCATGCTGATAGTAGAAGTAGCCCATGGCAAAACCGAGCGCAATCGTAATCGAAGCCGCTATACGAATCCCATACCTATAGCCAATAGATTTAGGTTCAGGGAATGCCATACTATGATTTAGACGTTGTAGTATACGGTGCTGACTTGCTTGAATATCGTTATCCGTGGGCATGTTGTCTGCCTCGGCTTCTTCAAACCATTTTTTCAAGGTATCGTATTCGGCTTTATTTTCGAAGCCCAATAGATAGTTTTTGATTAGTTTTTGCAGTGTATTAGGTACTTTCATCTAGTTAAATCTATTTATTCATTAGTAAGCAGTCTCTTTAAGAGATTTATGTTGCCTTCGACTGTTTCAGCTATGATTGAGTTATCAGTGATATGCATTATCCAGTATCACTTGAATACATCATGATGACTTCACAGGTCGTTTGGTTAGCCTTGTATAGATATAGTCATCGAAAAAACTGAAAGCACCTACGCTAAAATGAAAAAAAATTAAAAAAAGGAGAGAAAGGCATGGAAGTCTTTGGTAACTAAGCGTAAACGTTTGAGAGCTTTGTTTATTTGATTCTCAACGGTACTTTTTGATAGTCCGTATTCAAGGGCTATCTGGTTGATGGATTTGTGGTTGATGCGGCTTTCATTGAAAATAATTCGGCAACGTTCAGGAAGATTTTGTATTTCTTCTTGGATGAGGTCCAATAGATAGCGGTAATGTAAGCGATCTTCGATTGGCGCATCATCAACGATGATATCTACTTTATCGATATCCACCCTATGCTGTTCGCTATTTTTATTGAAGTAGGAGAAGGTGAGGTAGCGTGCGCCAGTTTTGAGGTATGATTCGATGTTATTGATTTCTTGCAATCTACTCCGGTTTTTCCAGATACTCAGGAATAGATCATGTAGAATGTCTTCCGTTGCTTCTGTATTTTTAGTTTTGGGGTAAACATATTGGTAGATTGTTTTCCAGAAATGATTGTATAGTGCATCGAATGCAGTTCGGTCGCCTTCTGCGATTTGTTTTAGCCAAAGTGCAATTGTACTATCCATCTTTTAGTTCCCCAATTATGGTACAAATGTATCTAAAAAAAGATAGTTAAAAAAGGTTAGACAGGGAACTGCTTGAGAAGCGTTTCCGTCTAACCTTTTCTGTTGTAATCTACGGGATCAAAAAATACATGTAAGGAAATCCCAATTATTTACCTTACCAAGTATGGTCGCAATAGTTACAATTTTGTTGGTATTCTTGTTATTTGCTATATTTCTGTTCTGTAAAAGCGGTATAAAAATAGTCGATAGAAGCTTGTACAGGTTTGTAAACAGTCCTATACTTGACCGTGCTTGGACTAAAAATATTTTTTAAACTTGCAAAATCCTCATAGGGTGTAATACGCACAGTTGTGGAATCTCCGGAATTGTTACGATAGGTGACCTCTGTAAATTGCATTGGATAAAATGTGCCCTGTCTGGGCAAATTGTTCTCTCGGGCTAGTACCAGGAAATGCTCATTGGCGTTCGCTTTGTCAAATTTTGAAAATGAGCGATTTACAAGGGTACGTATATAACTCTGACCGTAAATAAACTGGCTCGAGGCTACTGATCGAGAACTATCACCTTGACTGGTAAATGAATAAACGTTTGCCGTATATGTTGCCTCCGAAAGTGCATCTAAGGTGATGAGTTTGATTTTCCCATGTTCGCTGGCTTCTATCGGATAATTTTTTACTTCTGCCGTAGGCGAGAGGCTGCTCCTTAGATAGACTCTAACGCTATTCACTTTGGGGTCTGTCGTTACCTTAAAACGTAGTATCCCTCTTTGGTTACCGGGGATAATAGATAGCGAATCTACCCGGCCCGGATAGTAAATTTCCCCATTTTTTAGGTATTCCCCATAATAGTAGTCTGATGGCTTGCAACTGTAGGTTAAAAGGACAGTACCCAATACGATCAGCATATAATTCAATATCTTTTTCATAATTTATCAGTCTACGTATTTTCCATATAATTTCAATTCCGATATCGCAACTGTGAGGGCATTACCTAGCGGTTGTTCTCTAACGCCGTTCCATGTGCAGTTTACTTTTATGCGGAAATATTTGAATCCGCTCGGGTTGTCCCAGTTTACTTCAAAATCTTCTCCCTTACGTGCATAATCTTGATCCTCACTATTTGCGTTAGTGCCAAAAGCTAGGCCGGATGGACGGACGCCTTCAAATGTTCCGAGTAATGTCCAAGAATCCCAGGAGCCATCTTGTGCAGGTGAATTACTGCCATAAAGTTCGAATTCTTTTGGGTGTGTAGCTTGAAACAATAGCCCATAATTGTCGTTTCGACCCCAAAGTTTGACCCGACTTACCTGTGCCTTTTTACGGGCATCCAAAGTGAATTGGAATGGGATTGGAGCAGCCTTACCCCACCACTGCTTGTTTGTGATATAATATGGTGATCCTTCAATCCCATCAAATAGTGATACCTGCATTTCAGCACTTCCACTTTGTGCATTGTAATTGCTGATGTAATCACCATTTCTATTCATATCGCTATAGGCCGTGATACCATTGTAGATCAGTAAATTGTTGATTTCATATTCTTCTTGTGGTGTTAAATTGCGACGAATGGTGTCTGATACGTTACCCCATTGATCGCGTATGACAATACCGTAGGTTGTTGCGATCGGTTGTTCTCCACGAACGCGAATAACACCTTCTTTGGATTTTGTATAGGTCTCGTTCAGAACATTCCAGCCGATCTCTTTGGTGGTCGGATTTTCCCCATATTTGAATACACTTAAAATGATATTTGCGGCATCTTTATTTTCAAATTTGAGGTTTACCCCACCAAATGTACTATAGAAAAAATCGTTAGATTTAAACGATTCGGCTAAGATGATATAATTGGGCTTTCCTGTCTTGATTTTAATGGTAACAGGATCGGATTCCACGTCACCAACTGAGACAGCAACAAGTTTAACTTCATGTTCACCTATCGTAGCATATCCTTGTATAGCAAGTTGGTTATCGTATATGCTGGCCTTGGTGACCATTTCTTTCCCATTTTCCAATGTATACGTTGCCTTGACATAGCGTAAGTCTGCTGAAGTAGGTAAATCGTAGCTGATCTTTGCTCCCCCAGGAGCTTCTTCATAGGCAAGGTTCTTTAAGGTATTTGGTTTTTCTCCTTGTCTTGCTGCGGTAATGCCTATGTCTTCCTTGCAACTTGTCCATAGTAATGGAGCCGTCAAAAGGATTGCTAGCATGATTGGAGCGGTTTTATTTAATAAATTTTTCATTATGCGATATTTGTAATTTAAATTACCATCCTGCACTTTGGACAAGATTTGGGTTACGTCTTCTTTCATTTAAGCTCAATGGCCAAAAGTAATCCCGATCCATGAATGACCGTGTATATAATAGTGTTGTCCGATAGTAAGAGCCTTCGGATGATTGATTGATATCCCATCCTAAAATTGGATTGTTTAGTTCTTTGACGGCATCTTTCCAACGGCGAAGATCCCAAAAACGTACACCTTCCAAAGCAAACTCATTGGTACGTTCACGTTTGATAATTTCACGCAGTCCATCTTTGGTTGCAGGTTTATTTGGTGCAGAAGAGTAATTTTGCCATGATTCAACTACACCTTTAAGGCCACTGCGCGTTCGAACAGCATCAATGTAGGAATAAGCCTCTGCTGAGGGTCCATTTGCTTCGTTTAACGCTTCTGCATAGTAAAGGTAAAGATTGGCTAAACGCATAATCGGATGGCCAAACAACCGCGCAGTATATGCATTACTTGCACCAACAGTACTTCGATAATTATAATGTTTTTTTGAGGCATACCCTGTCCAATTGAATCGTGTGGGGTCCACTTTTCCTGAAGATCCCGAATATTTGAGATCAATATTGTAGGCATTTGCATCCGAACCGGCTTGCAACATAAATACACGTCCGGCATCAAACATTAAGGTGCCATAAAATCTATTTTCCCGATTTAGATTCATCCGGGCTGTTTGTTTCCCAGCGACCAAATCGTATTTATAAGCATCTGTGTTGGGAACTGTAATCAAATCGAATCTCGATGTATATGGATAAGTAATATCCTCCTCAATAGGGACGCCATTGTTTGAATAAAATTTTTCAACAATATTTATTGTTGCAGACATAAAGCCCAACAAGGTCCCCGACGTTGCATTGGCGGTATAGCGAGGAAGCATAAAATAACCTTGGATGGTTCCATTGGCGGTTGATTTCGTATCTAACCACAATACTTCTGGATTATCGGTGTTTTCGTTATAGGCCTCCCGAATATTCATTTGAAACTGTGTACTCGCTTGTGGGGTGAATCCTCCAGTTGGCGTCCAGGTATGCAGTTTCTTTCCATGTTCAGTAGCAAAATCGATGGCTTCTTTACAAGCTTTCGCTGCCAATTGCCATTTTTCAGCCGAATAGGTATGGTTGAACAACTCTTTCCCATCGCTGTTTTTAATAGAAGCTTCCGTACCGACATTTCCATTGAAAAGAGGACTGGCGGCATAAACCAATATCTCAGCCTTCATTGCCTTGGCGACGATTTTTGTGATGCGTCCCGTTTCACTGTTCACCGCAGTAACGTCATCCATTAAATTTGGGATGGATTCATCAATCATGCCGATAACATAGTTGAAGCATTCTTCGACACTATTTCGAGGCAACTGAGAAGATCCCGGGCTATCATAGATAGGGATATTCTTGTCTCTGATAGGTACTGGACCGTACTGTTTCATTAGGAGAAAATGGTAGTAGGCTTTCAGAAATTTGACTTCTGAGATCCACATCTGTTTCTCTTCGTCTGTCATATCCGGTACCGACATAATATTGTCGAGGAATGTATTGCAGTTTGTGATACCCACCCAAAGATTTGTTGCTCCATTGTTCCCATCCCAAGCATTTAATAGGGGGTTGTCGCCATTTTGGTTGCCCAAAGCGATTCTCCAATTGAAGTACCCCGAATAGGTTGATTCGGAGTTTAACCAAAACTCATCTCCAGAGAGCCAACCTGGGTTATTGGTCATCGAAAAGCTTTGTGGTAATTGACTATAACAAGTCACTAAATAACGCTCGGCCATTGTACGCATTGCAAATGCTTGGTCCAGTACAGGTGCATTATCTGGAACAACATCCAGAAACTTATTACAGGAGGTCGAAAGACCTACGAACAACCCTAACGCGATTATACTTTTCTTAAATCTCATTTTCATAGTTTCTTATAAATTAGCATTGATACCAATGTTAAATACCCTTTGCAATGGATAGTTTAACGCATTACCGCCCATTTCAGGATCCCATAATTTGAAAGAGCTAAATCGCAGTAGATTTGTTGCACTGGCATAAATACGTAGGTTTTTGAATTTGTATCGTTGCGTTAGTTTTTTGTTGAATGTGTAGCCTAATTCGACTTGTTTTAACCGAAGCAGACTGCCATTACGCATCCAAAAAGTACTTTGAACCGTATTGTTGGCCATAGGCATTACGCTTAAACGAGGCCATGCTGCATAGATATTTTTATTGTCTTCGGACCAATAGTTATTTGCCCATTCTTGGAAGACAGCGTTGGGTGATGTTTCAACGCCGAATGGAGCAATTCCTCGACTCAATGGACTGCTCGTATTATTCGTTGTTGGATTAATAAATAACGATGTTCTTCCAACTCCGCTAAAAAAGAACGAGCAGTCGAAACCTTTATAGCCAGTGCTTAAACCAAATCCATAATTGATTTCTGGAGTCGTAGGATAGCCAATTGGCATGCGGTCGTCGTCATTGATTAAACCATCTCGGTTAACGTCCAAGTATTTGATATCTCCACCACGGACTGTTGATCCGAATTCTTGGGCGGGACTATTATAGACTTCGTTATCATCAATAAACAAGCGCTCCGCTATATAGCCGAACTGATTGCTGACGGAAGTTCCTTGACGTTGACGGTACTCGTTTTTATACGCTGGCTCTTCGAAAAATGCATATTCCCCTGTTGCAAAAGTGAATGTTCCTCTACCTTGGAACCATAAATCACTGTTAACAGACTTATTGTAGACCAATTCTCCGTCAAATCCCTTACTCTTATATTTCCCGACATTGGCAAAGACAGAGGCGGTTAGACCATTGATTGAGGATAATGAACGTGCTTGAACGATATTGTCGCGTTCTTGCTGATAAAAATCACCTGTAAATGTCAATGCGCCTTTGAATAAGCTTAAGTCAATTCCTAAATTGGTTTGTTTGGAAATTTCCCATCTAATGTCGGGGTTGGCATACCGATTAACCACAATACCGTTAACGGTTCTACGCCCTGACTCGGCAGGTAATCCAAAGGAATAACCATAGTCTGTGCTATTAAGGTTGACATCTGAAAGATAGAAGAATCGAGTATCAAGTATCTGGTCATTCCCGAGAACACCACGAGTGAAGCGGAATTTTAAATTACTGACGACGTCCTTAATTGGTTCGAAAAACTGCTCATTGGAGACATTCCATGCTAAACCGAAGGAAGGGAAAAATCCCCAACGAAATTTGTCCGAAAACTTCTCCGAGCCATTGTATCCAAAAGCAAATTGAGCGTGATAACGATTATCATAACCATAGGTGAAACTGCCTGATAAGGACACATTTCTGTTGGGAAGCGTATTGATTAGGGAAATGTTATTGTCGACGGGTGTTTTGACATTATCCCGAATGGTGTTGATCAACATTCCAAATACATTATGTTTCTCATTAAAGGTCCGTTGATAGGAGAGCTGATTCTCCATATAGAAAACAGCGGATTGGGTTCTTTCTCCAGGAACAAAGTCGAGATATTCTGTTCCTGTTTCAGGATTGATCTCGCGAAAGAGCAAAGAGTTGTTTTTTGGATCGGTTCCTATTGGCTCATAATAAAACGGGTTGTACTGGCGTGATTGGGCAAAATAAGAATTTCTACTTAGATTAAAGAGTCCTCTATAATTTAGACCTTCCAAAAGAATTGTTGAAAAATCTTGTTTTAATTCCAATTGTACCTGAATATCACTTCGCTTTCTTTCCGAGTATCCGCGCATAATCTGTGCGTAAGGGTTGGCATACTGTCCCTTATCGGCATTTCCGAAGAGTGGATGCTGAATATAGGACTGACTAGGACCAGCTTGATATACAGGGAGAAATAAAACAGGATTTGCACGAAGTGCAAGATTGTAGGCCTCTGCTCCATTTGTCGGTGGACCACTGTAGTTTTGCAGATTGGCCACGGTACGAACCATAGCGAATGTTGATTTGGTTAAGTTGATACCAATATTGCTCCGCAGGTTCATAACCTTGAAATTAACGTTATTGTTAAAGTTGTTCAAAGCATCCATTTTAAGTAGACCATTGTCATTGGTAAAATTTCCACTCACGTTATAAGTTGCAATTTGTCCACCGCCAGATACACTTAAGTTGTAGTTTTGGGTTGTTGTGGTCTTCTTAGTGAGGGCATTGAGCCAATCTACTGCTGGGTAGGTGATAGGATCGTCTCCAGCAGCGGTGCGTTCAATTTTATATTGCCCATAAGGTTCTACCCCCAAGGGGTCACGTGTTGTAACAGCTTCGTTGTACATTTTCATCCAAGTGACAGGATCAGCAAATTTCAACGTTTGGGTAGGTGTTGATATGCGTTGTTCGGCTCTAAAGCTGATCGTTGCAGGTCCGTCACGTCCTACCTTTGTTGTCACGAGGACAACTCCGTTTGCTCCACGAGAGCCATACACGGCTGATGCGGTGGCATCACGTAAGATCGAAAAGTTTTCGATGTCATCAACTGGGATACGTGCCAAATCATCCGCTGTGACCTCCATATTGTCAACAAGGATTAACGGCTTGTTATTCGTTCCAAAAGTTCCTACACCTCTGATGAAGAAATCGGCATTATCGCCTCCCGGCTCTCCGCTACGTTGAAATGAAACGACACCGGCAACTTTGCCTTGTAATGCTGCCGTAAGATTGCTTACTGGCGCACGTAATTCTTTGGGGCTAAGTGATGAAACGGAACCAATAAGGTCGCTCTTCTTGGAGCGTTGACCAAATGCTGTAACAACGACTTCGTCAATGGAACTTGATGCAGATTCTTTTAATATGATGTCAAATTTTGATTTTCCGTTAATAGCAACTTCCTGTGGGTCATATCCAACCATTGTGAAAATCAGGGTCGCATTAGTGGGTACTTTTAGTACAAAAGCTCCATTGATATCTGTTGCTGTACCAAGGCCTGATTTCCCTTTGATACTTACACTTACACCGGTAAGTTTTCTGCCTAAGGTGTCACTGACAGAGCCTGTTACTTGAGTTTCTTGCTGTAGGTCTAAACTCTTATTGATTATTGGTCTGCTAATAATCTTGTTAAGGTCATCTCTCAACGGTTCATTTTTTTTCTTAATGACAATTGTTTTGTCAAAGAAATCGTAAGTAAAATCTGCATTCCCCAATACAATTTTTAAAACCTGTGAAAATGGCTGGTTTTTTACATCGATAGAGATGTCTTTATTGGCGGATATTTCATTCTTTTTATAGAAGAAAGTATATCCACTTTGTTTCTCAAGATCTTTTAAAATAACTTGAAGACTCGCATTATGCTTTTTAAGCGTAATTTGCTGTGCATAGGTATGAGCATCCACTTGGGATAGTCCTATGCCGATCAATAAAGTGATTAAGTTGACCCTCATAAGAGATCTAGGTAATGGTCGCGCAAAAAAAGGTATTTGTTTTTCACGTTTAAGGCTTTTATTAGGCGTCATGCGGTCGCCCAACAAACCTTCATGAAAATCCCTCTCCTTCTTCATGAACGGAGTTATTGAAAATTTCATTAAATTCGTTTGGTTTTAATGTATTAATAATTGAGATGTTATACGATGCTTTAATACCAATTACTACTACGGATTCTGCGCCAACAGGGTCCGTTTTTTATTGGTATATCAATAAGGATTTATGGTGGCAGTTTTGTACTTGTCATAATTTTGGCAATTGGTTACGTAATGATTAATTTAATTCGGCTATTGTCACCCACCAAAGCTTTTGTATTGATATCTGCAAAATTGAGCAGCTCAATCAATTTGTTTAAACTTAGATTGCGAGGGATTGTGCCCGTGTATTGTTCTTTGCTTTTACTTCGTCTGTACGTAATGTCAATATTATACCAGCGGGCAATTTGTTGCATTACCTCTTCCGTGTTATTACCATTGAAATAAAACTGACCTTTTTTCCAACTTAATACTTCATCAAGATCTATGTGGCGGGAATTTAGTGTGCCATGTTGCAGCGTAGCCTGCTCATTTGGTTTTAGGTAAAGATTGGATTGAGGTACATCTTGTGCTGAGACTACCACAGAACCTTCCTCTAGGGTTGTTTGTGTTCTATCTGTTTCAGGGTATGCGTTGACATTGAAGCGGGTTCCAAGAACTTCAATTTTCTGACCACGTGTTTTAACGATAAATTTGCTTCTATTGGTTGTTTTCTGTACATGAAAGTAGGCTTCACCCTGTAATTCAACTTCTCTGTCTCCCTTATCAAAGGAGGTTGGGTAAGAGATTTTCGAATCAGCATTTAGTGTCACTAATGTGCCATCTGATAAGGTTAGGTCATAGGTGGCACCCTTTGGCGTATACATGCTATTTTTTTGTATACTTATTTGTCCAGTTTTAACATCATGATAGCTGATTTGTCCCTTACCATCCTTTTTTATAATGACATCGCCTGTTTGTATACTTTGATTGAGCGAAAGATGTTCGAGATCTATTCGTTTACCATTTCCCAAGATAATGATTGCTCTTTCTTTACCGGGCGGGATTGATGCCAATTGCGCTGTGGTCGCTAGGATCTCGGACTTTGGCCAGAATTGTAAGATCGAAAAACCAATCAGCAGTATGCTGGCGACGATTGCTATATACCTGACTGTACGAAGCTGTATAATCTTTCTTGTCGGATTTTGTATTTCCTTGATAAGGCTCTTTTTTGCATTATTTTGAATATCCGCAAATTCGGTCTCAGAAATGCCATTTTCGGACTGTTTTTCAAACCAGTCGAGTAGTTCTTTTCTATCTTGAACAGTATCCTTCCTGTTCAAGAAGACGGAAATCAGCTTGTATATTTCGTTCATTTGATTCATAACAGGTTCCATTGGAATGGTCAGTTACTATACAAGTGTGTAAAATAAGGTGGAACCTCTAGTCGAAAATGAAAAAAAAGTGTTTTTTTTTTTAAATGGGTAAAATATCTATGAAAATGCTTGTTAAAAAGGGGCGGGTGTTGACTAGAAAAACAGTGTAAAATGAAATAAATGGCTTGTCGCTGCTCGAAGATGTTTGATTGCTTTATTAATGTGTTTCTCGACAGTAGACTCGCTGATATTAAGCTGTTGGGCAATAGCTTTGTTGCTCATGTAGAAGTCACGGCTCAATTTAAATACTTCTCGGCACTTTTCGGGAAGGTTTTCGACTTCTTTGGCGACAATATCGATGATATAACGATAATAGAGTTTATCTTCGATTGCAACGGTTTCATCTTCCAGTTCGAGCTCCTCAAAATCGAGAGATGATACCTTTAATTTTAAATTCTTGCGATAATGAGCAAGGATAAGGTACCTACAGGAGCTAAATAGATAGGCCGGGAGAGATTCTATTTGTTCAATCATGTCCCGATTTTTCCATACTGACATAAAAAGGTCGTGCAGTATATCTTCAGCGACTTCACTGCTAGCAACTTTTTTTGCAATAAAAGCAATTAAATCGGGCGTAAATAGATCATATAATATAACAAATGCTCGTTGGTCCCCTTGGCGTATAAGAGGGAGAAGTTCGTGATATTGATATGATTTTTGATTTTTCATGGGTGTACTCGGGCAGTAAACTTAGCGAAAAAAATATGATTTCTTGTTACAGGAAAGACAATCTCTATTTTTAGCGTTCTTACTATATTGCTATATTTTTAGTGACTTTAATCGTTTTTTGGGGAATAACACGCAGTTAGCTACTCTCCAAACCTTAGTTTTATTTTTTGTGCGTGTTTACACTTGTCAATGGGAAAATACCACTTTCGACATGCGCTTTTTCAATCAGCTGACGTAATTCTTTTACTTTCGTTGGGTTTCCTTGGGCAATATTGTGTTGTTCTTTTGGATCTTGTTTGAGATTATAGAGTTCGGCTGTAGGTTGGCTACTTGTAACTTTTTGTAAGATAAGTTTCCAATCTCCCTGGCGCAGGGCTTGACGTCCCCCATCTTCGTGAAATTCCCAGTACAGGTATTGGTGCTGTTTTTGTTGCTTGTTTTTACCTAGCAGCGTTGGCAAAAATGAAATTCCGTCTGTATAATGCGGTTTTTTTGTCCCGGCAAGTTCGACCATCGTAGGCATAATATCCCAAAAAGCGCCCAGGTAGTTTGAGGTTTTCCCTTCGGCAACTTTACCATGCCAATAAACAATGAAAGGAGTCTTGATACCACCTTCATAGAGGTCGCGTTTGTTGCCGCGTAACCCGCCAGAGCTATTGAAAAAATTGGGATCGGCTCCGCCTTCCTTGTGCGATCCGTTGTCGCTCGTGAAAATGATAATTGTATTATCCAATAGCTTGTTTTCGCGTAAGCGATCAACAATTTGACCAACATAAGCATCCATACGGCTTACCATACTCGCATACATGGCATGCGGTTTTTCTACCGAAGCGTAACCGGGAACAGTCGCTTGTGGGCCATAGTCATTTCCTTTATGTGGTTTTTCATCAAACCTGTCTGCATATAATTGATAATATTTGTCATTCGGACCTGATAATTCGGCGTGAGGAAGAACTGTAGGTACATAAAGGAAAAAAGGTTTTTCTTTATTTTCATCAATAAATTTCAAGGTCTTTTCTTGGATTAATGCCGGTGCATACTGCCCTTGGGCCATTAAACCATTGCCATGGAGTTCTATCCGTTCGTTATTATGCCAGAGGTGAGTTGGGTAGTAGCGATGGGATTGACGTTGGCAGTTATAGCCATAGAATTCATCGAATCCTTTTTGATCAGGAGCACCTGTTGTATGGACCATTCCAAGTCCCCATTTTCCAAACGCACCGGTTGTATATCCTGCCTGTTGTAGAAGCATAGCAAAAGTTTGTACAGAGTCGGCTAAGGGTTGTTGTCCTTCGGGCTCAATTTCTTTGTTACCGCGTACGTAGGTATGGCCGGTGTGCTGTCCTGTCATTAACGATGACCGCGACGGAGCGCATACAGATGTACCAGCGTAGAAGTTATCAAATTTCATTCCTTTAGCAGCCAATGAATCAATATGCCTCGTTTCAATTTTTTGCTGACCATATACCCCAAGGTCTCCATAACCAAGATCATCTGCCATAATAAGTATGATATTGGGTCTTTTGTCTTTCTCTTGCGCTACAGCCATAGCTGTTAACATCATCAGAAAAGATAACATAAAAGGTGTTTTCATTTGCATCTAGTTCATTCGTCAAATCAAATCTCTTTGTTGGTTAGGATAGGCCATTAATTTAGATAATGGTCATCTTAATCTTTTAAGAAATTCTGATGGTTATCAATAATGGTTTGTATTCCTTTTTTATACATCTATTTGTAATAGACATTTGCTATTCATAAAGAATGAAGTTTAAATCTAGGCAAAAATATCTTTTAGGCCATATCGATCTTCATTCATAGAAGTATAATATTGTTAGTTAAACAGTCTTCATTGTCAATCTGATCCTTTTTTGACTCCCGCGCATACGATTGTGTAATAATTTATTGTGTGCTATCAATTGTAATCTCCGATATGTTCATATTTATTTTCTAATTTCACCCTAATTTTATGAAAATGCTCTTATGGCCAAATCAATTAAAGAAATAGCACAGGAACTCAATGTGTCTAAATCAACTGTTTCGTTAGTCATTAATCACAAAGCCGAGCGAGCCCGCATTAGCAAGGAATTGGAAAACCGCGTACTTGCATACGTTGAAAAAGTTGGCTATAAGCCCAATGCTCTCGCGAAGAGTTTAGCAACGGGGCGGTCAAATACTATTGGTCTAATTGTAGAGAATATTGGGGATTCTTTTTTTGGTCCATTTGCATTGTATGTAGAGGAATTGTTCCGAAAGAAAAATTATCATGTCCTCTACAGTAGTACGCTTGGAGATCCGCAAAATGCACGCGATATCATCGATTCGATGTTGGAAAAGAAAGTGGAGGGTATTATTTTGGCTCCGACAGTAGATCTGGAAGAATATCAGCGCAAAATATTGGAACATAAGGTTCCGTTGGTAGTTTTTGATAGAAATTCTCCAACAGTGGAAACCCATTATGTACATATTGACAATGAAGTTAGTGGGAAGAATGCATGTGACTATTTGAAATCTATTGGTTGTAGAAATTTTGGGCTGGTAACCATCGATTCGGATCAACCACAAATGCTGGCACGTAAGCGTGCTTATTTGGCGTTTTGTGACACATATGGAATGGAACCTCGCATACTGCAATTACCTTATCAGCACCTGAAGCAGAAAGGTTCACGTATGTTGAAAAATTGGGCTGCTAAGCAGGTAGGCTTAGATGGTCTATTTTTTACCACAAATTATCTTTGTATTCTCGGATTGAAGGTATTGCGGTCAGCGCCTGAGAATAGCTATAATTTTCCGATGTTTTCTTTTGATGACCATGAATTATTTGATATTTTGATTCCTAAAATTTCCTGTATTCAGCAACCATTGGAACCTCTGGCTAAAACTTGTGTGAAGGTTTTGTTAAAGGAAATAGACCAGGGGATATCCATACCAAAAGAATATGTCATTTCGACCAAATTGATCAAGCGATAAAAAGGGACAACAAATGGATATATAGAAATTGAATTGTAAAAATCATAAGACGTGTTTGTCCAATTCTAGGACTTTATTTTGATTTAATATTCTTTTTTATATCTTTACTAATACGTTTTAGTAGAAATATTTTTATATATCCTAAATAATGAAGAAATCTTTAAGTGTTTTTCTAGGGTCGTTATTGTCTTTGGGTTTGTTTTACGCAAAACCGGTTTTGGCTCAGAAATTTAGAGGGCAGCAGCTAGAAGCTGTCGATCTTGTTAATCCATTAATGGGTACCGAATCCAAATTTGAGTTGTCCAATGGTAACACCTATCCCTCGATTGCGCGACCTTGGGGCATGAATATGTGGACACCACAAACAGGGAAAAATGGCGACGGATGGCAGTATCAATATACCGCTGATAAGATTCGTGGTTTAAAACAGACTCACCAGCCATCACCCTGGATGAATGATTACGGTGTTTTTTCTATTATGCCCGTGACCGGAAAGCCTGTATTTGATCAAGATGAGCGTGCGAGCTGGTTTTCACATAAAGCGGAGATTGTAAAACCGTATTATTATTCGGTTTATCTAGCAGATCACGATGTGACTGCAGAGATGACACCAACAGAACGCGCAGCCATGTTTAGGATCTCGTTTAATAAAACAGACGACGCTTATATTGTTTTGGATGCTTATGAAAAGGGATCTGAAGTGCAGATTATTCCAGAAAAAAATATGATAATTGGCTATTCTTCGAAATATGCACGCGGTCCGCTGCCAGCTAATTTCAAGAACTATTTTGTTTTGGTTTTTGATCAGCCTTTTGCAAGTGTCGCTACTTGGGAAGGCAAAGAGAAGAAGGATGGGCAACTTCAGATCAAAGGTGATCACACTGGTGCAATCGTAGGGTTTAAGGTAAAAGACAAAACGAAACCAGTACAGGTGAAAGTGGCGTCTTCCTTTATCAGTGCCGAACAAGCCTTATTAAACTTAAATGAGTTAGGTAACAAATCTTTCGATCAAGTAAAAGAAGACGGACGTCAGATCTGGAATTCCACTTTAGGGAAGATCAAAGTAGAGGGTGATGATATTGATCAACTGCGTACATTTTACTCGACCATGTATCGGACTTTATTTTTCCCGAACAAGTTATATGAAATTGATGCGCAAGGAAAGGCTGTACATTACAGTCCATATAATGGAAAAACACTTCCTGGCTATTTATTTGGAGGAACAGGTTTTTGGGATACTTTTAGAGCGTTGTATCCATTCTTAAACTTTATGTATCCTTCCATTAATAAGGAGATGCAAGAAGGTTTACTTAATGCGTATTTAGAAGGAGGCTTCCTTCCTGAATGGAGCAGTCCTGGATATGCCGATATCATGGTGGGTAATAACTCCGCTTCGGTGGTTTCGGATGCTTATATGAAAGGATTACGCGGTTATGATATCAATAAGTTATACGAAGCTTTACAACACGGTGCTAATAACGAAGGACCAATGAGTGCTGTTGGAAGAAAAGGGGTGGAATATTATAATAGTTTAGGTTATGTGCCATATGATGTTAAAATCAATGAAAATGCAGCACGTACATTGGAATATGCTTATGACGATTTCACTATTTACCAATTGGCAAAAGCGTTGAACCGTCCGAAGGCTGAAATTGATTTGTATGCTAAGCGTGCACAGAACTACAAGAATTTATTTGATCCATCAACCAATCTTATGCGTGGAAAGAATAAAGATGGAAAATTCCAAGCTCCTTTTAATCCATTAAAATGGGGTGACGCATTCACAGAAGGAAATAGCTGGCATTATTCATGGAGCGTATTTCACGATGTTCAGGGGCTGATCGATTTAATGGGCGGAGAGAAGACTTTTGTGAGCATGTTGGATTCGGTGTTTGTTCAGTCCCCAGATTTCGACGATAGCTATTATGGTGGTATTATTCATGAAATACGTGAAATGCAAGTTGCGAATATGGGGCAATATGCACATGGTAATCAGCCAATTCAGCATATGCCATATTTGTACAATTACGCTGGCCAACCTTGGAAAACACAATATTGGGTGCGTCAAGTGATGGATCGAATGTATAAACCTACACCTGATGGCTATTGTGGTGATGAAGATAATGGTCAAACCTCTGCATGGTATGTTTTTTCAGCGCTTGGATTCTATCCGGTTTGTCCGGCGACGGATGAATATGTGCTCGGAGCTCCATTATTTAAAAAAGCGACCTTAACATTTGAAAATGGTAAGACATTGACTATTGATGCACCAAAGAACTCAGCTGAAAATGTATATGTAAACACATTGCAAATGAATGGTAAGGATTATGGTAAAAACTGGTTAAGTCACAAAGCATTGCATGAAGGTGGCACACTTAATTTTGACATGGCGGCAAAACCCAATTATACGAGGGGATCGTCCAAAAATTCAGCGCCTTATTCAATGACAACGGATTTGCAAACAAATATCAAGTTGAAGTCGAACAAAAAGAAATAATCATTGGGTTATGATAAACTTTAAAAACTTAAAAGTAGTTGTTACCGTATTTGGCTTGGCATACTCCTGTTCACTTTTCGCGCAGGACAACTGGAAACATACAGAAAACGACCGCAAAGTGGCTGTGGATGTTGATAGTATCAGTAAAGGCGGTTATACCCTAATTTGGATTAATAAAGACAAAGATTTTAGTGCATCTTTAAAAGAAAGGTTGGTGGCGGCATATTTTACAAACTATCCTAAACTAGCCAAGAAATATAATAAAAAGACCATAAAAAAGGTGTCTTTCGTTATTGATCCGGACTATAAAGGTGTGGCAGCAACAGCGGGCGGGATTGTCCGTTACAGTCCAGCTTGGTTTGCCAAAAATCCGGGCGATATTGATGTGGTTACCCATGAGGTAATGCATATTGTCCAAGCATACCCCGATGGGGCCGGCCCTTGGTGGATTACCGAGGGGATAGCCGATTTTGTGCGATTTGATGATGGAATAGATAATGCGGGAGCAAATTGGAAGCTGCCAGAATATAACGAAAAGCAAAAATACACAGATTCTTATCGTATTACAGCGCGCTTTTTGTACTGGATCAATCTACATGTAAAGAAGGATTTTGTCAAAAAATTGGATGCGGCGATGCGTAGCAAAAGCTATAGTGATGCTTTTTGGAAAGTGGAGACGGGTAAAACTATTGATGAGCTGTGGGCCGATTATGACCAAAATCCCAAACTATAATTCATAAGCGATGAATATCAGAAGTTTAGTCTTTTTGGGATTAATTAGTGTCCCATATCTATTAAAGGCACAAGAAACGAAATTAGTTCAGTATGTCAAACCTCTCATCGGTACGGCGAAAATGGGGCATACTTTTCCGGGGGCGACAGTTCCATTCGGTGCTGTACAATTAAGCCCTGATACGGATACATTATCGTATGCTGTTAATGGGCGGTATAACGGCGATGTTTATAAATATTGTGCTGGTTATCAATATGATGATCCGACGATTGTTGGGTTTAGTCATACGCATTTTAGCGGTACAGGTCACTCCGATCTTGGTGATATACAGATCATGCCGACACAAGGAAAAGTCCAATTAAACCCGGGTACAGCTGATCGACCACAAGATGGTTATCGATCGCCATATTCGCATGCCAATGAACGGGCTGAGGCCAACTATTACAGTGTTTTACTGGATAAACATCAGATTAAAGCTGAATTAACGACAACAACACGTGTAGGACTGCACCGTTATACGTTCAAAGAATCGAATGCTTCACATCTTATTGTAGACTTAACTGCTGGGATCTATAATTATGACGGCAAGAATGTTTGGACTGTTGTCAAGGTCTTGAACGATTCAACCCTGGTAGGCTACCGCCAGACAAACGGTTGGTCAAGAACCCGCACCGTATACTTTGCGATAAAGACATCAAAAGCTTTTAAGAATTACGGCGCCAAATATGAAGATGGAAAATCTGTCTATAATGGTTTCTGGCGTAAGTTTGATCAACAGAACAATTTCCCTGATCTTGCTGCGCACAATATTAAGCTTCACTTGGATTTTGATACAAAAGCACAAGAAGCCATCCTCCTGAAAGTAGCTTTAAGTCCAGTAAGCATGAAGAATGCATTGGCCAATATGGAGGCTGAGGCTCCGGACTGGAATTTTGACGGCTACGTTAAGCAAGGGCAAAACGCCTGGGAAAAGGAGTTGCATAAGATAGAAGCTGAAATGTTGAACAAGGAAGACCTTGTCAATTTTTATACAGCTATGTACCATGCAAGCTTAATGCCGACGGTGTATATGGACAGCAATGGTGAGTATAAAGGGTTGGACCAGGAGGTGCACCGCGCTGAAGGGTTTACGAATTATACCTCATTTTCTTTATGGGATACCTTTAGGGCCTTTCATCCGCTGTTGAATCTAATAAGCCCCTCTCGTAATGCAGATATTGTGGCATCCATGATGGCTCATTATGACCAAAGTGTATTGAAAATGTTGCCGATCTGGTCGCATTATGCAAATGATAACTGGTGCATGAGCGGCTATCATTCCGTATCGGTTATTGTTGATGCTATCCTCAAAGGTGTTTACAAAGGTGATGCGGAAGCTGCATTAGCAGCTTGTGTACAAACAGCAAATACACGTCAGTACGAGGGGATTGGGGCTTACATAGATAAGGGATATGTTCCTGCAGATGTATCGGGAACATCTGTTTCTAATACATTGGAATATGCGTATGACGATTGGTGTATAGCGCAATTAGCGAAAAAATTGGGAAAAGAGGATATTTACACGACCTTTTCCAAAAGGGCTGAAAGTTGGAAATCACTCTATGATTCCACTATTGGATTTATGCGCCCGAAGAATTCGGCGGGTAAATTTCAGGAGAAATTTGATGTTTTGGATACACATGGACAAGGATTTATTGAAGGTAATTCATGGAATTACAGCCTGTATGTACCGCATCAACCTACTGAAATGATGGCATTAATGGGAGGCAAAAAACGTTTTGAGTCTTATTTGGATTCACTGTTTACCATGGAATTACCGGATAAATATTTTGAACATACGGAGGATATTACCCGAGATGGCATTATCGGAAATTATGTGCACGGAAATGAGCCTTCACATCACGTGGCATACTTGTACAATATCACCAAGAGTCCCTGGAAAACTCAGGCGCGTGTAAGACAGATCATACGGAATCAGTATCATAATGGTCATGCGGGCTTAGGGGGAAATGATGACTGTGGACAAATGTCTGCTTGGTATTTATTTACTGCATTAGGGTTCTATCCGGTGGCACCTGGGGAAGATAACTATTGGATTGGCAGTCCTTTGGTAAAATCGGCAAAGGTTAATCTTGAAAACGGACGCAGTCTTTCTATAGTTGCCCGTAACCAGTCTGAGAAGAATGTTTACGTTAAATCCGTTTCTTTAAACGGGCGGAAATTGGCTGATTTGCTACTACCCTATAGCAGCATTATAAATGGCGGTGAATTAATCTTTGAGATGAGTAATAAACCGAACAAATAATAGTAACGATAGATTACTATAATAAAAACCCCTCTTTTACGAGGGGTTTTTATTTTTTTCCTACAATCTGAATGAGTAGTGCTAGCAAGCTGGTATTCATATAATTGCTAAGCTGTCCATTCGTTTTTAGATTCGTTTGTGCCATGAAGTTACAATTGGAAAAAAAATTAATTTAAAATTCCATTTTAGCAAAATCATATTTTTTCTACGTAAAAAACCAGTTTTTAAGCTATAAATTGCTTAATGTTAATGACTAAACCAGTTTAGCAAATAAAGAAAATTTCACTGATAATTTTTTTTTCTCATTTTTCTATATATCTTCAATATAACCAAGAGAGATAAGTGCTGACCAATTAAGCAAACCGACTCGTTTTGACATTTCATTATGTTGTGTTATGCTAAAACGTTTTTATATTTTAAACTTAAAACCTTAAATTATGATGTTAATCCTATTTGATACTGCATAATATCAATTTTGGATGGGAATCGACCAATTTTCCTATCCCGAAAAATCAATAAATTTTCATCTCTTTTTTGAGGTGATTTTAACCAGTTATAGTAGAAAAGTAAAAATAACCTAATTATATATCATTCATATGCACATGATAAAAAAAAGGTATTTGGATAGGCTTATTCTTTTAGGGTGGTCCTGTGCCTGTTATTCTTTTGCTTTTGGTCAAGATAAGGTGTTATCACCATCCGATAGTCTTAAGCTTCAGATTGGAACTTCAAAATTGGATTCAATATTTCAGATTAAGACTAGCCAAGTAAATCCAATAGAAATAAAAAAACAGGCGTTATTACCTTACTCTTCCTTAGCACAATACCTAAAAGGAAGTAATACCGGGCTTTATGTAACTGAACCCTCCGGGGAATCGGGTACCAAGCAGCCAATGTATTTTCGTGGTATTTCGAGGCCATTGTTCTCTGATATTGATGTATTTCAGAATCAGCCATTAGTTGTTGTGGACGGAGTCCCTTTGGTTGGAGAACACCCCTTTGCTTATGCCGTTCAAACCTATAACCTAGAGCGTATTGGCCCGGCTACCAATTTATTAGCGAATATTAATATAGATATGGTTAAGTCCATTGAAGTATTAAAAGATATTGCCGCGATTGCGATGTATGGTCCTAACGCTGCAAACGGAGCTATAGTTGTTCGTACGAAAGAGTATAAAGCGGATAAAAGCAACCGGATAGCGGTCAATATGTATACGGGTTTGGCCGAGCGGCCACATGTCACAACAATTAATGGCGAATACGAAAATAAATTCAGAAAGCAGTTTTATGATCTGTATACCTCCAATGGCAAATATAATGACGGCGATTCATACCCTGTGTATTTAAGTGACTCGCTCAACATGAATTATTTTGGAAAATCCGATTGGACGGACTCTTATTACAATAGTGGTTTAGTTTACAATTTGAATGCAAATTTATCAGGTGGTGGGCCACGTGCAAATTTTCAATTTGCAGCGGGCTCAACACAGGATAAAGGCGTGGCTGATCAGGTAAAATTGAATAAATATTATGCTTTGTTTGGGCTGAATATGCGGCCGATGACTTGGCTGACGTTCTCCATGCAAGCAAATATAGCTCGACTCGATCGTAATCGTAATCTGAACCTGCGGGATAGGTTTGCCCAGTTAGCCTATTTTCCGGATCTGTCGGCACCCTTGTCACCCAATAAGGAGGTCTATAATGAGTATTTAAGTTATTATAAAAAGGGCTTTGATAACAACAAGACGAACGTTGTGCAGGGGTACGGAAAGCTGCAGTTTGATTTTGGAAACTTTCATTTTCTTTCGACAGGAATGCTCGATTATAATGAGGGCTATAGGGACCAATTCTATCATAGTAAGCTGATGGAATCCAATAGTTTTGCGTCAAACTACTATGGCTATAATCAGCGGGCAGTATTTGACAATAAGGCTTTTTATGATTGGAATATTAATGAAAAGAATAAGATAAATCTATTGGTCGGCAATAGTTTGCAATGGGATACCTATCGCTACAACTATGCTTATGCTTATAAGGGAGTGAATGATTTCATTAAGGTGAATCTGTTGGAAGATGATGCGCTTAAATCAAATTATCTCGAAGCTACTGCATATCCTAAGGCGCTTATATTTAAATTTTTAGATCGCATTCGTCATAACCTGGTTTCATTTTATGGAAAAGCGACCTATAACTATGGCGATAAGGTTGAGACGTCTCTCTTACTGCGTTCTGATGGATCTTCTAATGCACAACCGGATGCTCGCTGGATTTTTACGCCTTCATTGTCTATAAATTGGAATATCAAGAATAGTTATTTTAATACCAATACTAGTCTGAAAGACCTTACTGCTCGTTTCAGTGTTGGACGTATTGGCTTGAACAATGTGTTTGATGATTTTGCACAAGGTCCCAATTATGTCGCTCAAATGGGCTTTACGGGTAATCAGCTTATCGCTGGTTATAATGCGATTGCAGGGTTGGTAAGACCTTATGAGTCGGGATGGGTTGGATACAATATTCCTTGGGCCTACATAGACCAAGGCAATCTGGGCCTGGATTATGCCATTCAAAAGAAAAATTTTCATGTTTCCCTTGATGTCTATGTGAAACAGACAAAAAACCAGTTGATTAACGTTCCATCTTATAGCGAATATGGCTATAAATCGAGCTATGCAGCAGGAATGAATGTGCAGAATTTAGGTGCTGAATTGACTGTTGGGCTTGATCCGGTTCAATCCGATAATTTTAAATGGTCTACGGCACTGAATGTATCCCATAATCAAAATAAATTAAAGGCATTGCCTAATGGTCTAGATCGGCTCGTGATAGGGAATAATCTTTTGGAGGTCGGCAAGCCATTAGACCAGTATTGGCTACTTGCTAATGAAGGTATTTACAGGACAGATGCAGAGGTTCCTCAGGGAATGACCTACAATGCGATCCAGTTACGTGCGGGTGATCCGATTTGGAAAGATCGAAATGGCGACAATACGATCAATGATGAGGATCGGAAATTGCAAGGCCATCGTTTACCTGCTGTATTTGGTAATTGGTATAACAATTTTGTGTTTGGAAAATGGGACCTGGGGATCAATATGTACTATAATATTGGTCGACAACTCATTAACCAAGAAATGGCCAATCGGTTTGATTTTATCAATAATGAAGGGGCGAAAAATCTAGATGCTATCAAAGAGATTACGTATTGGGAAAAAAGGGGTGATTACAGTAAATATCCACTGTATAACCCGTGGAGTACTGTTATAGCTTATCAGGCCGATCAAGATCTTTTCTTAGAGAATGCTTCATTTGTTAAAATAAGGGCGGTCACTTTGGGCTATAACTTAACTTCTCTTGTGGCGGGCCGAGCTCAGGCCATTAAAAATGCATATGCCTACGTATCTGCGAATAATGTTGCTACGATTACATCTTATAGTGGAGTGGACCCTGAGATTGTAGATTACACAGGTTATGATATTGGGTCAAAGATGAGGATACCACGAATTTATACGCTAGGAATAAAAGTTGACTTTTAAACGTAAAGAAATGAAAAGATATCACCTCATATTGAGTGTTTTGTTGCTTTTCTTATTGCTTCTGGGAGGCTGTAAGAAAATGCTGGATATAGATTCCTCTCGTACGGTCAAGGAAGAGAACATGTGGAATACTTTGGAGGACACGCGCGCAGGTTTGATGGGAATTTATGGTTTAACCAAAGCGGCTTTGGACGATAATAATGCGTATTGGTTATATGGAGAAGTTCGGGCGGGAGATTTCGAAAGCCCTAATCGGCAGGATCTCAAAGCAATTATTAAGAATGACCTCAAAGCGAATTATGAATCGCTGAATGCATTATCGAATTGGAGACGGTGGTTTGCGGTAGTTAATGCCGCTAATATTTTTATGGAGCGTGCATCGGGAGTAAGAGAAAAAGACATGCGCTACACCGAAAATAATTTGGTAGTAGATGTTGCTCAGGCTCGATTTCTACGTGCTTACGCTTATTTTAATATGGTCCGTATTTGGGGTGATGTACCCCTAATACTAAATTCCCATGACGGACATTTTGAGAATAAGCCCAAGGAAGATCGGTTAAAACTGTATGCTTGGATTGAAAAAGAAATGTATGATGCAGCGCAATTATTGCCTTATTCCTATAGTACCGGTGATGAACAACAGATTGGCAACTATTACAATGAGGCCTCTTCAAGATGGAATGGTGCTTTGGTTAGGAAGCTTTCTGTCTATGCTATTCTCGCACATTTAGCGGCATGGCAAGCTAATTATGCTGATGCGGCTTCTTATTCACAATTTGTGATGGATAATTATAGTAAAGGAGGTGCCTATTATTTGTCTACTTCGTTCTTAACGGAGGGCAATGGTTTTTTCTTTGAGAAACGGTCCGAGCAGATGTTCTCATTTCCTTACATATGGGCCCATGTGGAGGCATCGTTTACAGGGCATATTGAAGAATTGACACTGGCTGCTCCTGTTGTCAACAAGTCGGTGCCAGATATTTATATGCCGAAAGAAACGATTTTAAAAACTTTTAATGAGAAGAAGGATCAGCGCTTTAGTATTGATACACTAGGTAGCCCCACTACTGAAGTGTATTTCAGAAACTTCAATGGTAAGTATCCAATCTTTAGTAAAATCAAGTGTATCATGGGAGGTTCTTCCGATCCTACTTTTCGCATTTTTACCAGTGCGACTGTACTCACACGTTTGGAAGATATCACGCTTTTGCGGGCGGAATCTTTAGCCGTGTTGGGTGAAAAATCTACTGCCATTGAACTTCTAAATGAGATTAGGGAACGAAGGGGGCTTAAAGTTTATAGTGAAACGACAAATGGAGATCTGGTAGATGCCATTTTTTTAGAACGAAAAAGAGAATTGATGGGTGAAGGGCAC
Source organism: Sphingobacterium sp. UME9 (assembly GCF_014170215.1). Taxonomy (NCBI): domain Bacteria; kingdom Pseudomonadati; phylum Bacteroidota; class Sphingobacteriia; order Sphingobacteriales; family Sphingobacteriaceae; genus Sphingobacterium; species Sphingobacterium sp. UME9. The sequence goes on from NZ_LZZP01000013.1 coordinate 83,794, forward strand.
CGCTGGTATGATATGATTCGGCGGGAGAAGATCAAACATGACAATCCTCAGTTGGCACAATTGATAGCCAATGATGGAATCTATTGGCCAATTGCTCGAGAGATTCTAACACAAAATAAGTTGATCGAACAAAATGCTTATTGGAAGTAAAGGAGTTAATTATGAGAAATAACCTATTTGTACGTGGTGTATATGCACTCTTAATGACAGCCCTGCTGTATGCTTGTGCCAAGGATAAAGGCTATTATTCGCCCATATCCCAGGAGCCGGTGTTTAAAGGCAACTTATATAGCTACCTTAAAAGTAAACCTGGTGTGTATGACTCTTTGGTTAAGGTCATCGATAGAATCGGTCTCCAAAAGAAACTGGAAGATAGTACAGTAACACTGTTTGCGCTAACCAATGCCAATTTTCAATTGGCTATTCAAAACCTGAATAATACATTGAGTGTGTCTGACAAGCCTGCACAATACCTGAACTCGGTCAAGTATGAAATACTGGATTCTTTGTTATGCCAATATATTATCCAAGGAAAAATTGCGAGTGATTCCCTTAATAGTCAGGATGGAAAGGATGTATTGGGAATTCGCTATGGCTATCCAATGCATATTGGGCTGAACAAACAATCTTCATCTGGCTATATGAATGGCGGCCCTACGATTGTTGACCTGTCCGATACAAGAAGATCTGTTTTCAATCGTAACTGGGTAACGACTGAAACCAGTTCGTTAAATATCCAAACAGATAATGCCGTTGTTCATGTGTTGAACCCAGACCATGTATTTGGATTTAACAAATTTGTTAGTCAGATCATTTACATCCCACCGCCAGAAAATCTTTTCATAAAATTCAAAGGACAGGGCTCTGCATCGAAGGAAACTTCAGGTGGGCCGAATGCAGTAGAAGCATCAAAATATGTATTCGATGGTAATCCAGAAACAAAGTTCTTTTTATCAAGTCCTGGGCAGTTCTATCTGCAGTGGGATTTTCCTGTCGAAGTACTTGCCAACAGTTACACACTCCGCTCAGCTAATGATATTCAAGACCGAGATCCAACAGACTGGACTTTACAGGGACTTGATGGAGAAAGTGGGAAATGGATCTTATTGGACTCTCGACAAGGGGAGGAGTTTGACGAGAGGTTTCAATTGCGCGTATTCTTTTTTACAAATACGAAGACGTACAAAGCTTATCGTTTGAATATTGCACGCATGTACGGTGGTAACGATTTTCAGTTGGCAGATTGGACAATGAATCGTAATCAATAACCAATTTAAGAATGTATGGACATGAAAATTGCTAGAAAATTTAACACAATAAATAAGGCATGCAACTTGGGACTGCTCATCTTGATGTGCGTCGGCTTAAATGGATGTAAAAAGCTTTACAATTTACCTGATGAAAAGGAATTTTTAAGTGTCAACTTGACTTACGACGGAAAATCTTTTTATCCCATCTTGGGAAGAACCTCGCTGATGGGGAATATTAATACCGATCATTCGACCACACCGCTACGATTTGAAATTGTTAATCCCCGTTATGGTGATGGGCGTCCTTACAAGGACCTTTTCGAAGTAAAACCTGTCTATCGGTGGATATACCGTTACGATGGTACTGAAAAGAATTTGGAAGAAATTGAGGCCAAGCGCCAGTTGGTGTATCGACCTCTTTTTGAGGTAGATTCTACAGGTAGCTTTATTTTGTGGAATTCTTCGACAAACGAGTTGATCGAGCCGCGCTCAAAAGACAGTATAGATCTGGTGCAGAATATACGATATTTTGATCTAAAGGTCTCCAATTCGGGTGGGTCTACAGTGATCAAGGATTTTATGATCCTGCCATGGCGTGTTCAGGACTATGAACCTTATTCGGATAAAAATCCATATAATGGCGAAACTGCTCCTGATCCAAATGACCCTAAAAATCCAAACAAGAAAAGCTATATCTGGCCTTCCTATATGAATGGGGTGTATGGGGAATCTTCCAATCAGTTATTACGCACGGATGATCAGTTTAAAGATCTGGTTGTCTATATCCGCAGATTTACTGGAGGGAATGGACATAATTTGCGCTTTGTCTTTTTGAATAAAAATGGAGAACCGATAAATCCGGATAGTTTTAATGAAACAAAGTGGAATGAACTGGTGCATGGTTTTAACATGAAAAAAACGTCTACTTATGTGCAATATGATGTAGCTTATCCAATTCCCTTAACAAGTTTCCCAACAAAGTATAGCAATGGGAACAGTGCAAAGGTCGATTTTTCCTATTCCAGAAAGGGATTTGGCGGCGGTTTAATTACGGCCAATTTTGGGTTGAACTTTAAAATTTTTACCAAAGGAGATTGGGAGATTGTTTTCCATTTTCAAAGGGAGAATCCACGATTTGATAATGAATAATTGAAAAAGTTATGCAATTTAAGATATTTTATAACAGCTGCATGCTGTTGATATTGTGTGTGTTTCTTTCTACAAAGGTTTTTGCACAGACAGTCATTATGTCTGGTAAGGTAACAGATAATAAAGGGAGGCCGCTGGCGGGTGTTACAGTACGTTTTGGCAAATCTGGAAAGGAAGCGACCTCGACAAATTCCTCGGGGGCATTTAGCTTAACAACGGCAACCGGAACTTCCGTTGCCTTTAGATTAATTGGTTATGATGGAACCACGATGACTGTGAAGGCCGACAGAAATGTAGTCGTTCAATTGAAGGAGATCGATAATCAAATGGATGAAGTTGTTGTTAGGGGGTATGTGAAGCGTCCAAGAGAGACAACTACAGGGTCCTCGACTAAGATCAGTGGAAAAGAAATTCAAGATATTCCATCGGCGAATGTGGAAAATTTACTTCAAGGCAAGGTCGCAGGGTTAAATATACAGGTAAATACTGGAGCACCGGGATTTAGAGGATCCACACAGATCCGTGGACTTTCGACAATCAGTGTGACAGGTAGCGGTGATCAGTCATTTCTGACCCCCACCTCACCGTTGTATGTTATCGATGGCGTGCCAATGGATGCGGATAGAGCCAATGAACTTGGATTAAGCCAGCAGGGGCCAGGAATCAGTCCATTGTCATTAATTCCCCCTGAGGATATAGAAAGTATAGAGGTGCTTAAAGATGCGCAGGCTACATCGCTATATGGATCGTTGGCTGCCTACGGTGTGATCATTATCAATACGAAACGTGGTAATTCTGAGGTTCCCAGAGTCAGGTATACGGGCAATTTCTTCCTGAAAACGCCACCCCAGTTACGTCCAACTTTGGGTGGAAATCTAGAACGCCGTTTAAAGCTATTGCAGATCTACGGAAATGCGCTGTCGCAGGATGACCTGGACCGAATTTCACAAACCCCCATGTTATCGGATAGTTTGAACGCTTATTACAATAATTCAACCAATTGGCAGGACTTATTTTATGCGACAACCTACAACCAAACGCATAATGTCGCAATTGATGGGGGGAACCAGAAGTTAAACTATAAGGCGAACCTGAATTATTATAATGAAAATGGTATCATCAAAAATACGGGTTTTGATCGCTATATGACCAATATGCGATTTGAATATTATCCCAACGAGAAATTTAAATTTACAGCGCAGATAAGTGCTTCACTTGGCTCAAAAAGTAAGGGGAACGGGTTAGGTATTTTACAATCTGGTGTGGCAACAAACGGGATGGCATCAACGTTGTTGCCTGGTCCGTCTTTTTATCTGGCATCCTCAGGATATAATTCAGCATTGAAGACCCGAAATGATAATTCGTCTAAATCGATCAAGCCTTTCATTGAAGCATCCTATGAAATTATTCCAGGTTTGCGGGCAACAACAACAATGAGTTATGAGTCTACTTCCGATAATGAAAACACGTTTACACCAGCGGCAGCAAATGGTCAATTTGCACAAGTTTATGCTTATTATGGTCGATACAATTCATTGTATAATAGGAACTCTATCAATTATAGTCACACGTTTAATGAAAAGCATACCGTATTTTTCAATCTATTCAATGAGATTCGGACCTTGGAAAAACAAGCAAATGCAACTTTACAAGCCCGTACACCAAATGATCAATTTGAAGGACCTCTTGGATTTGATGGCTATTTTTCCAAAGGAGGAGGATTATTGCGCCGTGGATTCGGAAAAGAAAGAGGATTATCTTTTGCAATCGCTGGAACTTACGATTACATGAAGAAGTATGTGGTAGACCTCTCTTACAGAATGGATGGGTCGTCACAGAATGGATTTGGAAACCTGTATACCAAAAATCCTGCTGTTGGTCTTCGATGGAATGTCTATCATGAGAATTTCTTGAGAGATGTGGACTGGATTAATTTGCTCTCCATTCGAACCAGTTGGGGGGTGAATGTTATGCCGAATAGTACCTTGGAGCGCGTTTACGGAAAATACGATATTGCAGGAAGCTATAATGATAAGATAGGCATCGGAATCAATTATGAACAAATTCCAAATCCTGATCTAAAACCGACAACAACAAGCCAGTATAACTTAGGTTTGGACCTCGCTTTCTTTCAAAATAGATTTGAATTGACTTATGACACGTATTATAAGAAAGTAAACAATATTCTATTTGAAGAACTACTTTCTTCGTCGCTCGGCTTTGAAAAGGTAAATAGCAACTCAGCTGCCATTGCCAATTATGGACATGAGTTATCTGTTATGTTAAGGCCTTTGACCGAAGGTCGTTTTACCATGTCCATAGGGGTAAACGGAGCCTATAACCGGGATGTTTTGTTAAAACTACCTGAGCATTATGGTGGGCAATTTGTCCGTTGGGAAAATATTGATAAATATAAGCAACACGTTGTTTTTAGAGTGGGAACCTCAACGATGTCCAACTACATGTTATTAAATAGAGGTGTATACAGCACAGATGCGGATGTACCGGTTGATCCGGCGACTGGACGACGTTATCGGATGGCAAATGGTACAGAATTTCAGGCGGGTGATCCCATTTTTGCAGATTTAGATGGCAACTATGTTTTAGATGAAAATGACTATGCCCGTACCGGGAATTCTCAACCATTGATTACCGGCGGTATGCAATTGAATTTTAATTACAATCATGAAACTCTCGGATCATTTGGTTTGAACTTATATGCGTCCTATACGGCAAAACGCACCATCTTGAATAATGCACTTGCCGAGCGACTGCAATTGATGAGCGATCCCTATGGTGATAGAGCGGTGGTTCCGTTAGATGATGTTAATATGTGGATGAAACCCGGCGATAATGCAAAGTATCCTTATGCTTACGATTTCAGAAGATACTCAAGTGTTAATCCGTTTCGGATGGATCAAGATCTCTGGGCTGAAGATGGGTCCTACTTTAAGTTAAATAGTGTGACACTGTCTTACATGTTTACAAAAAATGCTATCAGAAGATATGGGCTTGAGCGTCTACGGGTATATGTTTCGGCTGAAAATATAAACACATTCTCCAAGTATAGTGGACCTAATCCCGAAAATGTAAGCACGATGGGTAGGGATGCTTCTGGTGGATACCCTGTTCCTAGGCAATATAATGTTGGTGTTAATATTGATTTCTAATCGAGCTGTATTATGAAAATAAAAAGAAATATAGGAAGAATAGCGTTTGTCATATGTCTATGTACAACCGTAATGATGGGCTGTAAGAAATTTCTGACGGTGGAGCCGATCGATAGGCTTACGGGTAACAATTTCTATCAGTCAAAGGAAGATGTAGAAGCAAATATAGCACGTATCTACAGTCAATTTTTTGAAAAACTGAACGAGTCATGGGTAATCGGTGCCATTGGTGAGGCGAGGTCGGGAGAAATTTTTCCCGCCCCTACAGCTGGAACTGATCGAATGATACTTCGCGACCTAGGGACGAATGACATGAATGCTGTGTATAACAATACAATGAGTGGCGGTCGTTCCCAAGGTTATGCCATGTATAAGGTTTCTATCTGGGATACTTATTATAAGGTAATTCAGAGCTGTAATATTTTAATCTCCAAATTGGAAGAGGGGATTCCAGGCTTATCTGCTTCGGATAAAGATCGTTATAAATCTGAAGCCACTTTTATGCGTTGTCTAAGTTACTTCTGGATGGTTCGTCTATATGGCGACGTGGTTTATTATACCGATGCATACTTCGCAAAGCAACTTCCACGTGAGGATATGGTTTCTGTAATTAGCAAAAGCATTGCCGACTTAGAATCTGTTAAAGATATTATGCCATGGACTTTTGGGGAGTCATCACAGCGTGGGGCCCGAGCAAGCCGGGGAAGCATTATCGCTTTGTTGATGCACATGAAGATGTGGAATGCGAATTTTGATTCGCCAAATGCAACGAAGTATTATGAAAGTGTGGCTAGCTTAGGTAAGGAGTTGCGTGCTAGTGGCGTTCACCGTCTGTACAAACTAACCCCCGAGGAGTGGGCTAAAGTCTCAAAAGGACGTACGGAGGAATCGCTGTTCGAATTCTACCGAACGATCAATTACGATGATCAGAACAATGCATATGCGCCTTTGTGGGATCATTTTTTACGTTGGCCATATAAGTTTCCTCGTTATAACCAGCAATTCAGCATTGCTTATTATTCCTCCATTTTCATGTACAGGATTTATCCGCTAAATGGTCCTGCAGATAAGCGAAAAGAGCTTTGGTATGAGGATATGTATGCGAATGATGGATTATTTGTTTTGAAGAAATTTGCAGCCAATGTCTTTGCGTCGGGAAATGAAGACTCTAATCCGGATAATACATTTATGATATTTCGTTATGCGGATGCGCTGTTATTAGAAGCGGAGGCGCTAGCTAATTTAGGTGCTGCACGTGAGGCTGAGGCAATCACAGTACTTAATATTGTTCGGGATCGGGCTGAAGCCCCTCGCTATGCTGGTGGTGGTACAGATCTTAAGAATTTTATTTTCGAAGAGCGTTGTCGTGAATTGATTGGCGAAGGGGCAAGATACTTTGATCTGATCCGGACCCGAAGAATACTAAATCCACAATGGACCATGAATCCCATGACAATTGATCAGTATAACCGTCGTGCGTGGACTTGGCCTTTGGATGCTTCAGCTAAAAATTTTAATTCAAAAATCGTGTTGAACGATTATTGGACAGGAGGAAATTAAATCAGATTATTATGAGACAAGCTAAGATTATAGGATATGCCTTCATTACGATGTTACTGTTTGGCCTGGGATCATGCAAAAAGGATGCATATTATAAAGATGGCGGATTGGCGCAGGCAAAATTTGATGGCTCCATTATAGATTACCTGGATTCAAAACCAAGGGAATTTGATTCGATTGCCAAAATAATTAGGTTGGCAGGTTTGGAAGAAGATTTTAAGACCAAGGAATTTACTTTTTTTGCTCCGAGGGATGAAAATATAAAGAGGTTGATTGGTCGAGCGAAATCAAATTCCATTATCGATCAGTCAAGTGTTAATTGGTTGCTTTACAATTTAGGGCGAGATACCATCAAAACATTGGCAGATGTAGATAGTGCGATTTGGCGTAAGTATTTACTGCGTTATATGTTTAATGGAAAACGAAAATTAATGGACTATCCACAGATCGATTTTGATTTACTAAATGTCTATAAAGGACAAAATTACACCTCATTTGCAAATACAGTTTCCAATATAGGAGTTGTCTATAACGATGCAATAAATGATTCTGATAAAAACAATATCACCCGGTTGAAATATATGGGGTACCGACAATTGTATATCTCCTATATTCCAGATATCAGTAGGCCAAATGAATGGCGGTCATGCCCGGTCGCTTCATCAGATATTCAACCTGATAATGGCGTTGTCCATGTAATCGATTATACCAAAGCTCAGTTCGGATTCAATCAGAGCGATATTCTATGGGATATATTAGAAAGTAAGCGTTAATAACAATAACCAGTTGTAGTTTAAATTATGAAAGTTATGTACAATACGATTTGGAAATTTACAGCCTTGTTGTTTGTTATTGCTCTTTTTTTTGGATGCAATAAGAATAATAAGATGTTTTCAGCTCCATATGAGGAAGGGCTACCGCCTTTGGATATAGAAATCAATCCAACCGATAAAATGCAACCAGAATCGGGTAAAACTGGAGTTGAGACCATCATGCGGATTAAAGGTTTAGATAAATATAAAGATAAAGCTATCATCCGATTTAACGGCGAGAAAGCACAGATTGTCGAGTTAACAGCAGATTACGTAAAGCTTAAGGTTCCGCCTTTTGCTAGTACGGGAGTGCTTTCTGTTGCAATTGATGATATTGTATTTTTTGGACCACAATTTACGGTTTTAGGAAATGTATCTATAGATCCAACTTTTCAAGTGGGGGTAGGAACAAATAATACCGTTTCTGATGTTCTTTTTTTGGAAGATGGCAAAATGATCTTTACAGGTTCCTTTACAAATTATAATAATAAAGGATCTATCCGGCCAATTAATCGTCTCGTCAGAACTTTTGCAGATGGAACATATGATGCAAGCTTTCGTATAGGTACCGGCGCCAATAATTCGCTAAATAGCATTTTAAAATTAGGAAATTACTATTTTTTGGCAGGTTCTTTTTCGGGGTATGGGCAGCGTAATTCAGATATCAGCAATCTGACACGAATTTATACAACAGGAGCTATCGATACAATGGGCATTAAACCATTCCGACGTCCTGGGCAAACAGATACACTAAAGTATTATCCGACATTTAATGGTGGGTTTGATGGAAATATCGGAAATATTTATGAGTCTGAAGGAAAAATCTTAGCGACAGGAAATTTTAGATATTACATTCACCGCACCTATGATAAGCCAAATCGGCTTGAGACAAGAGATACCATTATTTTGGATAGTACAGAAATCAGGCATATCGCCCGATTGAATCTGGATGGTTCACTGGATAAGTCTTTTAGGTTTGGGGCAGATGGCAAAGCAATGGCTGGTGGAAATGGATCTGTAGCAACTGTCTATCATAATAGTGGGGCTTTAAAGGGGAAAATTTTAGCTTATGGTTCTTTCAATAGATTTGATGGACAATCCGCAGGATATATAACACGGTTAAATGCTGATGGAACATTAGATGCTACATTTAACCCTGGTGGAGTTGGAGCGGACTACAATGTGTCTTCGGTTACTTACAATAATGTCACGAATAAATATATGGTTGTTGGAGATTTTAGTAAATACAACGGTGTAGCTGCAATAAAAGTTATTATGTTGAATGCAAATGGAACAGTAGACCAAAGTTTCCAGGCCAAAACTTTTGAAGGTGGAAGTCCCTTCTATGCGATGCAATTAAATGATGGTTTAGTTGTCGTTTCGGGAGATTTTGCGCGCTATAGTAATATTGCCCGAAATGGCTTTATGATCCTGAATTCCAATGGAGAATTGAATGGAGATTATAACACTTCTGGTTATTTCTCTGGCTATATCAATAAAGTTGTCGAGACAAAAACAGAAGATGGCAAACGCGCATTACTTTTGATGGGCTTTTTTGGACGATTTAATAATGAAGAAGTACATAATCTGATTCGAATTAAATTGGAACAGTAACTTAAATTTTAAACTGATGAGATCTCAAGCTAATTTTCGAAATATAAGCCGCTGGCTAATGTCTTTGGTCATGTTATCGATGTTCATGTCCTGTAAAGATGAATTCGGTCGCTTGCTACCGGATAATGAGGGTAAACAAGATACCGTGGACCTGGTGTATGGTAAACCTAAAGTGCTCATGCTCATTGTGGATGGAGCAAGAGGAGAATCGGTTCGAACGGCAAATATTCCAACGATGAATGGTTTACTCAACCATTCGATTTATTCATGGGTTTCGTTAAGCGAGGAACATGACGATGCAACTGCTACTGGCGCTGATTTATCCAGTATTATCACTGGGGTAAGCCAAAATAAACATTTGGTCATTGGTGATAATTTTAAGAACAATAATTTTCAGACCTTTCCGACAGTCTATACAAGGGTCGCTTCAAATATGAAAAGCCCTGAATTCAAGGTGTATAGCAGTTCTAAACTATTTGTTGATCATCTAACTCCTGTTGCGGTAGCTAAATTGGAGAGTACAGACGAAGAGGTTGTCAATGGTATTAAGGAGGGTTTAAAGCAACCAGAGTTAACAATGCTAACTGCACATTTTACAGCGATTGATAAAGCAGGAAAGGCTAGCGCTTATGACAATAGCAGTGCTGTTTATAAAGCTGCCATAGAAAATTTCGATAAGCAGGTAGGGGAAGTTATTAAGGCGTTGGAGCAACGTCCCGCTTTTAAAAAAGAGAATTGGTTGGTAATCATCACTTCGAGTAAAGGCGGCCCGTTTGAAATTCCTCCCACGCAGAATGACAATACAATCTTTAGCAACCCAAATGTTAATACCTTTACTATTTTCTACTCACCGAAATATAATTCAAGGTATATTAATAAACCTTATTTGGGCAGTCGCTTTTCGGGAGATTTTTTAAGGTTTAAAGGCGGTATTTACGCAGAGTTGACCGAAGGGGATAATCCTGTTTTTGATCTCGGCGATAATGAGGAATTTACCATTGAATTAAAAGTTAAGAAGAATAAAGGACCAAATAATACCTATAAATTTCCCAATTATCCATCTTTTATTGGTAAACGAGAGAAATGGGAATCAGGCGCGCCGACAAATGGATGGATCATGGCTTTCAAAGACGATTATTGGATGTTCAATGGTCGCGGTCCGAATGGAAGTGGTGAGGTAAATGGCCCGAAATTGAACAACGCAACATGGAATAATGTAACAATAGTCGGAGCATTGACAAGTGACGGTAAACGCATAGTTAAAACCTATACAAATGGTCTCCCCGGCAATGAGATGGACATTAGTTCATGGGGTTCAATTAGTAGTCCAGCAAAATTTAGGTTGGGACTGTTAAATGGGGGAAGCAATTGGAACGAAGGCGATTACTACTTGGCTGATGTTCGATTTTGGAAAGTAGCATTGCCCTTGGCAGTTATTACGCAATATAATTGCCAAGTAGGAGTAAGTGAAGAACATCCCTATTATCCAAATCTTGCGGCCAATTGGCCTATTGTGGGAACTGTTACTGATGGTGTACTTTATGATGATGGCCCCTATGGGAATACATTGAAGATTGGGGATTCTGCCTATGAAATTTCTAAGCTGAATGATTTCCTTTGCGCTCCTTCTGTTGAAACAATAAGTACGTTAGTGCCGAAAAATACCGATATAACTGCCCAGATATTTAGCTGGTTGCAGATCGCTAGACAGGAGAATTGGCAACTAGATGGACGAGTTTGGGTAGACAAATAATCTTAAAAAAGCTAATATGAAAAGACTATTTTATTATATAACGATAATTTTGGGCTGTAGTCAATTTTTGGCTTGTTCAAAAGATAATCTAGAAGTGTTTAATTTACAAGGAGGGGCTCCTGTTCAAGTTATCGCAGAAGGTGAGGGAAAAGATCTGATCAAAACAAATGATTATGTACAGGTTCCGATGAAAGTGAAATTGAGTAGTCCAGCATCCCAAACTTTTGATGTTGAGCTTCAATTGAATACCGATACAGTTACCAAATTAATCGAATCGGGAACACTAAAAGATGTGGTTACACTTCCGAATTCGGCATTTTCTTTTCCCAATGTAGTGAAGTTTCAATATGGTGCAGATACCACCTCTTTTTTGTTAACGATTTCGCGAACAGAAATTGAACGTGTTTACGGTAAGAAGTTTGCACTGTCGTATAAGTTGTCTAATCCAGGAAAAGGTAATCAGTTGGGAAATCCAAATAGCATAATTGTAACGATGGACTCAAAGGATCTGCTGACTGCGCAAGATATCCATTATCTTTCGATAACAAATTCACCTGGCAATATTATCCTGGCAAGCGATCATAATAATTACAATACAACACCTTCTGGAATTGAAATACCGATCGGTGTTTCGTTAGCATCCTTTCCTAGTAAATTTTTTTATGTTGAAGTGCGAGGAACAACTGATTCAATTTCAAATTGGATAACGAAGAAAAAGGTACCTGTGAACACGATCGGTTTAAAGGAGAATGAATACTCCATTCCTTCACGCGTGCAGGTTTTGGGTAATAAATCTGCAGCGGCGTTCAATATATCAATTCCTTGGGATGTTATTACCAAAAATAAAGATAAGTTTCTCGCTGTAACGGTCTACTTGAAAGATCCTACGCTGCATGTGATCAATCCTCAGAAAAATTATACTACGATTTTAATTGATTGTGCAAAGGTTGTCGAATTCGATGTAACTGGGGAAGCAACTCTAACGGTAAATCGTGATAATAATGGTGGCGCAAATGCAGGTGAGGGAAGTCTCAAGCTGGTGGATGATCTAACGAACACAAAATTCTTGCAGAGCGCATTTACAGGTGATCTGAAGTGCACACTTACATTTACCAGAACGCTGAAGATTGGAGCATATACGCTCACATCTGGAAATGATGCTATAGAACGTGATCCAAAAAGTTGGTTTCTTGAGGGATCATTAGATGGTATAAATTGGGTCACTATTGATACCAGAGTAAATGAAAGTTTCCCAAATAGAATTCAAACAAGAAGATTTAATATCCAAAAACCAGGTAATTATAAATTTTATCGCCTAAATATTACAGAAAACGTGGGAAGTAGTTTATTCCAGTGTTCTGAATGGAGGATGATCGAATTTTTATAGACGGGCGGTAACTTATGGTATTACAACTATGAATTTATAAAGATGAAATTAGTAAGATATAACTTTTATATACTTTTACTGTTTACCTTATTAGGTTGCAGTAAAGAAAAGGAAGTGGTTGTTGACAAACCACAGCTTCCCAATCCGGTTTCTGCTTTTTCTATTAAGCAGGTTGCGAAGGATGACCCATTTACTTTTGAATTTACAAATCAGTCAAAAGATTATACTGAAACGCGATGGAGCTTTGGTGATGATAGCACCTCTTCGAAAACTTCGCCGCAACATACTTTTTTAGGGACGGGTGATTTCACTGTAAGACTTAAAGTGCTCAATGAAAATGGCGATTGGGCCCAACGGGAGGAGGTCATTAAAATTGATGCGGAGAAGCTAATTCGATTCAATGCGACAAAGAACGGAATAGGAAAGTTGATCCTAAGTTATGCTAGTGATATTGCAGTTAAAGGAGTCATTTGGTCAAAGATGACTGATAAAGATAAATATGAGCAAGTTTCTGATAAGGAGAAAGCCGATATTTCGATTGAGGTGGGGAAATTCGAAACCTATCAGCTAAATGTAAAAACTCCTAAAGGGTCTCAAATTGTCGTTACCAAGATGCTTACCGATCTTGGCATTATAAAAGACTGGACAAATATTGATAATACCTTTCGAATCTCTCAAGACAACTCGAGCGGCCCTGATGCAGGTGAAGGATCGAAGAAGTTAATAGATGGTGATACCAAGACGAAACTATTTATTGGTGGATATCAACCTGGAATGTATTGGCAATTTGTATTCTATCAACCACAAATCATTAATGGTTATACCATAACAACCGGAAATGATTCTCCTGAAAGGGATCCTAAAGATTGGGAAATACAGGCCTCTGAAAATGGAGATACTTGGGTAACATTGGGCACTGTCACAGGGTATAGTTTTGGAAATACTCCGGCAGATAGAAATAAATCGGTCAATTTCACCTTTACGAATTCAAAACCTTACACCCATTATCGGTATGTTGTGAAATCAGTCTCCTCTGGATCAAATTTCCAAATGAGCGAATTTAGGCTTTTGGAACTACCTCAGTAGACACTAAAGAACGACATCAGCACGCTAGTTAGCGAAAAGAGGGTGATTGGCTCAAAAAGTAGCCGTAAGATATTCGCTTGAAAGAGGAATATTCTACGGTTATTTTTATGTTGGGTAGGGATACGATCTACTCTTTTTTTGTAACCATCTTGTGAAAAATACCTTGCCATCTTCTATATTTAATTATCTTACTTATATTTACTAATACGTTTTAGCTTTTTTGCTAGTGCTATCAACCAAATACATAATTTATGTTTAATATTAAAAAACTAACAGGTAGTATTCTTTTTCTATTCGCGACGCATGCTGGAATGGCGCAACAAACCTCGCCTGTTGATTTCGTTAACCCTTTGATTGGTACTGAATCGAAGTATGAATTGTCTAATGGCAATACTTATCCTGCAATAGCTCGTCCTTGGGGTATGAATTTTTGGACCCCGCAGACTGGAAATATGGGCGATGGCTGGGTATATACTTACACGGCAGATAAAATTAAAGGATTTAAGCAAACCCACCAACCAAGCCCCTGGAACAATGATTATGGTCAGTTTTCAATCATGCCAATAACAGGTACACCGCAATTTGATCAAGAAAAACGGGCGAGCTGGTTTTCACATAAAGCAGAAATTGCAAAACCTTATTATTATAGCGTCTACCTTGCGGATCACGATGTGACAACAGAATTGTCGCCATCACAACGGGCAGCAATCTTTCAGTTCACCTTCCCCAAAACAGACAGTGCTTATGTTATTATTGATGCATTTGATAAGGGGTCTTATATTAAAGTAATTCCACATGAAAATAAGATTATCGGGTATTCAACAAAAAATAGCGGTGGTGTTCCGGAGAATTTCAAGAATTACTTCGTCATTACTTTCGATAAACCATTTTCTTACAAAGCTGCTGTTAAAAGCGGAGCAATAAGTAAAGACGAATTGGAAATTCAGGACAATCACGCCGGAGCAGTCGTTGGTTTCTCTCCCTTGAAAAGAGGGGAGAAGGTCACCGCCCGTATTGCTTCTTCCTTTATAAGTTTTGAGCAGGCAGAAATTAACCTGAAGGAGGTTAAATCGAAAACATTTCAACAGGTTGTTGACGAAGGTAAAGCACAGTGGAACGAAATCCTCGGACGTGTACAGGTTGAAGATCCTAATATTGACCGATTACGTACATTTTATTCCAGCCTCTATCGTTCAACACTTTTTCCAAGGGATTTTTCTGAAATTGATGGAACAGGCAAGCGTATACACTATAGCCCTTACAATGGGCAGGTCCTGCCTGGCGAAATGTTTACGGATACAGGCTTTTGGGACACCTTTAGGAGTTTGTTTCCCCTGTTGAATTTATTGTATCCGTCGATGAATGATCGGATGCAGGAAGGTTTGGTGAATGCGTATAAAGAGAGTGGTTACCTTCCGGAGTGGGCCTCGCCAGGACATCGTGCATCGATGATTGGAAACAATTCCGCTTCTATTGTAGCAGATGCCTTGATTACTGATCGCAAAGGCTATGATAAAGACCTGTTATGGGAAGCGCTTAAGCATGGGGCCAATAGTGCCTATCCGAAACACTCTTCGACGGGACGCTTCGGTTATGAATATTATAATAAATTGGGCTATATACCTGCTGATGTAAAAGTAGACCAAAATGTAGCACGTTCACTGGAATATGCATACAACGACTGGTGTATTTATGAATTTGGCAAAGCATTGGGCAAACCGGAAGCTGAAACAGCTATTTATGCAACACGCGCGATGAACTATAAAAATCTGTTTGACCCAAGTACAAAACTTATGCGTGGAAAAAAAGCAGACGGATCGTTCGTCTCAGATTTTGATCCAAGTGCCTGGTCAAGAGAATATACGGAAGGAAATTCTTGGCATTGGAGTTTTTGTGTGTTCCATGACCCTCAGGGTTTAATTAATTTGATGGGTGGTAATAAATCTTTTGTTTCCATGTTGGATACGGTGTTTGTTATTCCGAGTTATGAGGGTATGAAAAGTCGCGGAATGATCCATGAAATGCGTGAAATGCAGGTGATGAATATGGGGCAGTATGCGCATGGAAATCAGCCTATCCAACATATGCCCTATCTGTATAATTATGCTGCAGAGCCCTGGAAAGCACAATATTGGGTGCGCAAAATAATGGATAAACTTTATTTGCCTACACCAGATGGCTATTGTGGTGATGAAGATAATGGGCAGACTTCAGCCTGGTATGTCTTCTCTTCGCTAGGATTTTATCCTGTTTCTCCTGCCTCGGGCGAATACGTGATTGGTTCACCACAATTCGATAAGGTGACATTAAATCTTGAAAATGGGAAAAAAGTGAATATCCAAGCGAAACAGCGGGGAGCAAATCAGGTCTACGTAGATCAACTAACTTGGAATGGAAAGCCTTATAGTCATAATTATATCCGTTATAAAGATTTATTGCAGGGTGCCAAACTTGATTTCAAAATGAGCGACGCACCGAATAGAAATAGAGGTACAAAAAAAGAAGATGCTCCATATTCCTTTAGTAACGAAAAAATAAAAGGAAAATAAAGATTGAGTTCTGATAGACAATAATGAATTCAATGATGATACTTTAGTTCGAAGTAATTGTGTCGACTGTTTAATTGATCTTTTAAGGTTTATAACGGAAACCATGAACATTACTTGTTTTTTGAAAACCATGACTGCTAATTTTTTAGGCTGTCATGGTTTTTTTACACGAATAAAATAATCTTAGCTATTTAAAGTCATACCTTTGTGATTCGAAATTTCGATATGTTAGGCAAAATATTTCATTTTTTAACACTCTTTGCATACCTTAATCTGTTGACCTATGAGTCTTTCTCCTCGGCAACCGGACAGGTGCTGCATGCAGGTGAGACCATTGTGGAGTATTTTCTGGATGACGTATTGGATTTGGAACCCATTCATTCTTCCCAAGAAGAAAAAGTACTATTGCAAGATGATTATCGTATATTTTCGCTCAATAGTCAAGTACTACCAATTTTTATTTTTGTTTTTGGAATCGTCTTTACCGCATTATGTTTTGCAAAAGATGATGAACATCCTTTTTACCGATCTAAAACCCTATGCTTACCAGGGTATTATCGCTTCCTGTCCCGTTTTAGGCCATTCTAGTTACGCTCCTTTAATTTTCTAGCGGAGGCTGCAACAGTTTAATTTTATTTCTATATATGGTATGGAAGGCCTTGGGCCGCTCTTTACGCTATAGAATTGCTGTAGCTCCCATCTAACACATTCTCCTAACGACTGATTTTAAAATACCGTAGGAGGGTTTAACATTTTACATTTTTTATCGTTTATGAAGAAATTACTTTTACTGTGCCTTTTCGTGGGTATGGTTGGGATGCTGGCTTCATGCCATTCATCCAACGCTAACGCTGATCCGAAAGAAGAACTCAAAAATATCCCTGTAGTACCTTTAATGGTAATGGATACGACTGTTTATCAAGAGTATATTGCGGATGTTCAAGCCTTAAAAAACGTCGAAATTCGTTCCAAATTGAATGGATTTTTAGATAAAATTTATGTAGACGAGGGGGCTTGGGTAAAGAAAGGCCAAATACTATTTAGGTATAATAATGAGGAATATCGTTCGGAATTAGCCAAGGCCAAAGCACAGTATGATAATGCCATTGCCGAAGCACAAAAGATTAAGTTGGAAATGGAGCGAACTCAAAAATTGGTTGACAAGAATATTGTGAGCTCTTCCGAATATAATTTATTGAAAATTCAACTAAAAGCGGCCAATTCTAAGATAGAAGAAGCCCGAGCTTTGGTTAATCAGGCACAGACAAGATTGGACTATACTGTTATACAAGCTCCTTTTGACGGCCGTATAGACCGTATCTTATTGAGAGAAGGCTCTTTATTGACCGAGGGTAGCTTAATTACGACGATCTCCGATTTAAGCAAAGTGAACGTTTATTTTGACATTTCTGAAAGGGAGTATCTGACACTTATGCGTGATAAGTTGGACGGTAAGGAAACGCAAAAATCGGTCAAGTTAATTTTGGCCAATGGTGAGCTGTATCCACACGAGGGAATTGCCCATTTGGTAGAAAGTGAATTTGAAGCCAATACTGGATCCATTGCCCTTCGAGTTCAATTTCCCAATGCCGAGCATATCCTAAAACATGGTGCAACAGGTAAGATTGCTGTGCCAATGCAGACAGGGGAACATACCTTTGTACACCAAAAATCAGTATTTGAAATTCAGGACAAGACATACGTTTATACTGTACAGGCAGATAGTACCGTAAAAATGACACCTTTTACAGCGGGCCCGCGTGTGGGGCATTATTACATCGTGGATGGAGGTTTAAATCCCAACGCCAAGATTGTCTATGAGGGAGTACAGGGACTGCGGAGTGGAATGAAGATTAATCCAAAAATGAGGAAACTGTAGGGGAGGATAGATTATGTTTGAAACATTTATAAAACGGCCCATATTGTCGTTGGTTATTTCGGTGTTTATTACACTTTTAGGGTTGTTGGCCTTATTTACATTGCCCATCACACAATTTCCGGACATTGTACCACCTTCGGTAGTCGTCAATGCCAATTATACAGGTGCCAATGCTGAGGTGAGTACAAATGCCGTCGCTATTCCTTTGGAAAAAGCAATCAACGGTGTGGCTGGGATGACTTACATGAATTCAGTGTCTACCAATAACGGCAGCACGGTTATTCAAATCTTTTTTGAAGTTGGTACAGATCCAGATATTGCAGCTGTAAACGTACAGAATAGGGTAACTACTGTATTGGATGAACTCCCTGAAGAGGTCATCAAAGCAGGGGTAACCACCGAAAAAGAGGTCAACTCCATGCTGATGTATCTGAATGTTTTTACCGATGATGAAACCGCGGATGAAAGATTCATTTACAATTTCGCAGATATCAACATTCTAAAGGAACTGAAACGGATCGAAGGTGTCGGTCTCGCTCAGATTATGGGAATGCGTGATTATGCGATGCGTGTATGGGTTAAACCTGACCGTATGGCAGCTTATAATATCTCTACGGAGGATGTGGTGGCCGCATTACGAAAACAGAATATCGAGGCTGCGCCAGGACAAACCGGTATCAGTTCCGATAAAATGCGTAACATGCAACAATATGTATTGCGTTATCCGGGTAAATTCACTGAAATTGAGGAATATGCCAATATACCTATTCGAGCTACTTCAAATGGTTCTATTATCCGTATAAAAGACGTAGCAGATGTTGAATTTGGTTCATTGGATTATGAAATGGTATCCAAAACTGATGGACGTCCATCCGCATCCATCATGCTAAAGCAATTGCCGGGATCAAATGCACAAGAGGTTATTCAGCGTGTAAAAGACCGCATGGCAGAATTGAAACAAACGCAATTCCCGACTGGCATGACCTATACCATGGGTTATGATGTGTCGCGGTTTTTGGATGCTTCAATTTCTTCTGTCATCAAAACCTTATTGGAGGCGTTTCTTTTGGTTTTTATCGTTGTATTTATCTTTTTACAGGATTTTAGGGCCACTGTAATTCCTATTTTGGCTGTACCAGTGTGTTTGATTGGGGCATTATTTTTTATGCAGATGTTAGGTTTCTCAATCAACCTGCTGACCTTGTTTGCCTTGGTACTGGCCATAGGTATTGTGGTAGACAATGGAATTGTCGTCGTCGAGGCTGTATATGCAAAGATGGAAGAAGAACATCTTCAACCAATGGAGGCGACATTGGAGGCAATGAAAGAAGTCGGTGGCGCTGTAGTGGCCATTACGTTGGTGATGTCTGCCGTGTTTGTTCCAGTTGCCTTTCTTTCAGGACCGGTGGGGATATTTTATCGTCAATTTTCATTGACGCTCGCGGCTGCTATTGTTATTTCAGGTATCAACGCGTTGACATTGACGCCCGCTTTATGTGCACTTTTCCTAAAATCGCCCCATGACCGTAAACCTTCGAATAACTGGTTGGATCGTTTCTTTAAAAAATTCAATGCCATTTATGACAAGACTGCCTTCGGCTATAAGGGAATTTTGGTAAAAACCAGTGCGCGACGTGGACTGACTCTCCTTCTACTTGGAGGGTTCTTTCTAGCGACCTGGGGAAGTAGTGCCATCTTACCCTCAGGTTTTATTCCAACCGAGGATCAAGGAATGATCTATGTCGCTGTAACAACCCCACCGGGAGCAACCGTAGACCGTACAGAACGCGTTTTGGATAAAATTGACTCCGTATCACGGAAACTCGATGTTGTTGAAACAGTCTCTACGTTGTCCGGTTATAGTATCATTACAGAAGTATCCGGTGCTTCCTATGGGATGGGGATGATTAACCTTAAGCCTTGGAAAGAACGTGATCAGACCGTAGCGGATGTCATTAAAGAATTACGTGATAAGACTAAGGATTTTGCGGATGCAGAGATTGATTTTTTTCCACCGCCAACGGTGCCAGGCTTCGGTAACTCTTCAGGTTTTGAGTTGCGGCTTTTGGATCGCAGTGGTAACGAAGATCTCAATAAGACGGCTGAGGTACTGCAGAAGTTTATGGACGATATGGAGAAAAGTGAAGTCCTTCAGGATATCGGTTCCAGTTTTGATGTAAACTTCCCGCAATATATGCTGAAGGTGGACTACGATATGGCTGCAAAAAAAGGAATATCGGTGGAGAATGCCATGAATACACTGCAGACCTTAATGGGAAGTCTTTACGCGACAAATTTCATCCGTTACGGACAGATGTATAAGGTCATGGTACAGGCTGGTCCCGAATATCGCCAAAGACCAGAAGATGTATTACGCTTATATGTGAAGAATGAGACGGGTGAGATGGTACCATACAATGCCTTTATTTCGATGGAAAGAATTTATGGTCCTGAACAAATTACCCGTTACAATATGTTCAGTTCAGCAATGATTACTGGACAGTCTTCAGCCGGTTTCAGCTCCGGACAAGCTATCGAAGAAGTCGAGAAAATTGCTTCTTCTTTGCCGCAAGGGTATAGTATCGAATGGTCGGGGATGACTCGTGAACAGAAAATCTCCGGAAATCAAGCCTTGTATATTTTTGCACTCTGTCTTCTGTTTGTTTATCTGTTGTTATGTGCACAGTATGAAAGCTTTCTGTTGCCTTTACCTGTTCTGCTCTGTCTTCCGGCAGGGATCTTTGGTGCATTTATCTTCTTGAAAGTCTTTGGATTGGAAAACAATATTTATGCGCAGGTGGCATTGGTCATGCTGATTGGTTTGCTAGGTAAGAATGCGATCCTGATTGTGGAATATGCCAATTTGAAATATAAGCAGGGAATGGATATCGTGACCGCTTCAATCGAAGGAGCTGTTGCCCGTTTGCGTCCGATATTAATGACTTCCTTTGCATTTATTGCAGGTCTAATTCCCTTGATGATGGCCAGTGGAGCAGGAGCATTGGGTAATCGAAGTATCGGTACCGCTGCGGTGGGAGGAATGCTTATCGGAACCATACTCGGAGTAATTGTCATCCCGGGATTAGTGATCTTATTTTCAAAAAAGGACAACAAGAAACAGGTCGTTAAAAAAGCTTCTTTAGTCATAGCTGCACTTATTTTATTTGGTAGTTGCTCGGTTCCCAAAAAAACGCTTCAACCGGAGAAATTAAATGTACCTACTTCTTTTTCCAAACATCTTTCTCCAGATAGTTTAAATGTAGGAAGCCGGTCTTGGAAGGAAATTTTTAAAGATCCGAAGTTAGTTTCTCTAATTGATTCTGCGCTGCAGAACAATTTAGATATTCGTCAATCCATTTTGCGGCTGGAATCTGCACAAGCTTATTTTAAACAACGGAAGGCTGCATTGGGGCCAACTGTAGAGGCTGCAGTAGAAGGAGGAATACGGAAATATGGGCATTATACAGAATCAGGAATAGGTAATTATGATTCAAATTTTTCGGAGAACTTGAAAAGTGATGAAAAATTGCCCGAACCATTTATCCCAGATTATTTTATAGGACTTCGTTCGTCCTGGGAGATTGATCTTTGGGGAAAGTTGAAGAGTCAAAAGCAGGCCGCTTATTTTAGCTTTTTAGCTGAGCAGGAAGGCAAGCGTCTATTAGAAACGGAATTGGTATCCAATATTGCGACGGCTTATTATGAACTAATTGCTTTGGATCAAAAGATAAAAGTTTACAATCGGAATATTGAATTACATAAAAATGCACTGGAAGTTGTTGAGGTGAAAAAAGATGCCGGTTATGCGACTGAACTTTCTGTGCAACAATTTAAAGCACTATTAGCCAACTCGAAAGCTGCCAAGGAACAATTGAGCCAGGAAATAGCACTTTGGGAACATCATATCAACGGCCTGTTGGGGCGTTTTTATCAACCTATTGTAAGAAGTACATATACCGAAAATGCAGATTTGTATCATGCAATGCGTTTTGGTACACCAGATGATCTCGTGAACCAACGCCCAGATATTAAGGCCGCTTATTTGAAAGTCATTGCATCTTCGAATAATCAGGAAGCATCACGTTTGGCTTTTTTGCCTTCTGTTGCAATAAGTCCATTTATCGGATTACAGAGCTTTAGCTTTAACAAGTTGTTTAATTTGGATAAGTCTATTGCTTATAATCTGTTTGGAGGTATTACACTGCCGATATTTAATCAAAGACAGCTTAAAACGCAGTATGAGATTGCGAAAGCAGATTATGGAATTGCGTTTGTAGACTATGAAAAAGCAGTTGTAAACGCTTATAACGAAGTTTCCAATGTTGTCATGACGCAAGAGGCAATAGTCAAACGACGTAGCTTTGTTGATGAACATGTTCAAGCGTTAAACCTCTCTATTGAAGCGGCACAGGAACTATTTATTGCGGGGCGGGTGACTTCTCTTGATGTCGTTACAGCACAAAAAGAGTCTCTGGAAGCCCAAATAGGAAAAGTAGAATTGGAGAAAGAGAATACTTTAAATCAGATTCTACTCTACAAAGCCTTGGGAGGAGGTTGGAAATAGGTGATTATGGATTAAAAAGAAAACTATTTTTCATGCGATAAAGAATTAACTTGTTAATTCTTGGACCCTTAACTGGGTCAGGGGAAGAGGCCGTCGTGAGACGTCCTCTTTTTTGTTGTTATTTTTATGTAGTTTAGTCTACACTATCTTGAACCGATTTTATTATGTCGCAGCGCATTTTTCTTTTTATTCTTTTCGCACATTTTAGTCTTTACCTATCTGCACAAGTGGCTTCCGATAGCACCCGGGTTTTGCAACGATTGGAATATCTGATGGAAAATCAGAAAATTTACATCAAGAACCGTGAAGATAAATTGGAGAAATTAAAACAGGAGGCAAAAGCATTAGAAGGCAATCCCGCTCAATTTTTGAAGAAGAACTACGAAATCTTTGAAAATTATAAGAAGTTTGATTCTGACGCAGCGCTTACTTATATTTTACTGTGTCAAAAGCTCGCTCCACCGCATAATGACTCCCTACAGGCAGTGATTCATCTCGATTTGGCCTGGGTGTATTCCACCATCGGACGGTATATAGAAGCTTCACAATTGTTGAAGCAAGTCGATCCCGCTCATCTAGGTAGGGAGCTTCTTGCCAAGTATTACGATACCTACAGCTCGTTCTATAGTCATTACGGTCAGAGCAATAATCGACCAGAATATTACCAGGCAAGTGAAAAATATCGTGATTCATTGTTAACGGTACTACCGAAGTCTTCCTTGGAGTATCGTACCACCATTGCGATAAAAACACTTTTTAATGGTAATCGTGAGGACGCTAAAAAGCAGTTGTTGGTCCTTTGGAATGAGAATAAAAAGGATATTGAGCAACGCGCGCTGATCGCCTATTTTATGGGGCTCATTTATAAATATGAAAAGGATACGAAAAGCCAAATTTACTACCTTTCAATATCGGCCAGTGCAGATATTGAAATGGCAAATCGTGATAACGCATCTTTTCATGATCTGGCGCTAACGTATTACGATCAACAGGATTTTGATCGGGCTTTTCAGTTTATTGAAAAAGCCATAGACGATGCGATGTTATGTAAAGTACGGTATCGCATTATTGAGGGGACCTCTTCTTATCCCATTATCAATGCAGCCTATCAGCAGAAAATCAGTAGTCAAAATCGACAATTGGTTGGACTGGTCATTATCGTTAGTATTTTATTGATCGGTGTCATTATTGGACTTGTTGTTATCTATAGACAGGTACAACATTTGCGGCGAATACGATCAGAATTGTCTGCCACAAATCAGCAGCTTCGCTCATTGAATAACGAAATTAATCAGACTAACCTTAAATTGTCGGAATCCAACCATATTAAAGAAGAATATATCGCCCAATTCTTTGACATGTGCTCGAGTTACATCGATAAAATGGAAGATATCAGAAAGGCATTACTGAAAAAAGCGACGAATCAGCAATGGGATGCGCTGCGGGAACAGTTAAAGTCAACGCAAATGGAAGAAAGGGAAGTGCAGCAACTTTATGTTAATTTTGATCGTATCTTTTTAAATCTATATCCAACCTTTGTTGATGAATTCAATGCACTACTTCAGGAGGAGGAGAAGATCTATCCCAAAAAGACAGAATTGTTAAATACCGAGCTTCGGATTTTCGCATTGATTCGATTAGGGATTGATGATTCTGTGAAGATTGCAAGTTTCCTGCGATACTCGCTTCGGACGGTTTATAATTACAGAACAAAAGTACGTAATAAAGCCGCGGGAAATCGCGATGCTTTCGAGGCCGCTGTATGTCAGATTGCGGTGATCGACCGGGCATAAAATGTGCTGTAATACCCGAAAATTAGCTATGTTAAAGACAATTGTACGCTCCTTTAGGTACTTTTTAAGGATGTGTATTTTTTATAGTCATCTTGTTTTTAGTTATTTATGTTTTTTCTTCGGTACTTTTTAAGTACTAGCTCTTTTTTCTCCGTCAAGCTGATCTTAGTTTTGTTTTGAGCAATGAAGCAGGGGAAACTCATTGCCATTTTGGAATAACCAAAAGATTAAACAATAACCAATTTTTTTATTTCATATGATTTACTTTACACGAAAAGTTGCCTTTTCAATGGGGTTAGCTTTCTTGTTTACTTTGGTGAATTTGGTGTTTGCCCAAGACCGAATTCAAGTTAGTGGACGTGTCTTGGATGCCCAAGATCAGAAACCACTTTCTGGAGTAACCATTACACAAAAAGGAAGTAATAACGCAGTCTCCAGTAACGGAGATGGGCGTTTTCAAATTTCAGCTAGCACGGGCAGTATACTCCAATTTACTTTTGTTGGCTACGACAGTAAAGAACTACCTGCCAACAGTACCATGATTGTCCAATTAAATTCCTCAACCAATTTGCTGGAGGATGTCATTGTAATCGGTTATGGTAGCGTGAAAAGAAAAGATGTCACGACTGCAATCTCTTCAGTTTCCACCAAAGACTTAGAAAAGAGACCCGTTACTAATTTTGGGCAAGCCATTCAAGGTAAAGCTGCCGGGGTCACTGTTATTCAGCCGAGTGGTCAACCAGGTGCAGCACCTCAGATACAAATTCGTGGAATAACGTCTTTTAATAGCAATACCACTCCTTTGTATGTTGTTGATGGAGTTCCTGTGGAAGATATTAAGTTCTTGTCTCCTAATGATATCACGGATATTCAAATTCTAAAGGACGCGTCATCGGCAGCGATCTACGGCTCCCGTGGTTCGAACGGTGTTATCTTGGTTACGACAAAATCAGGAAAAGCCGGGGAAGCAAAAATTACACTGGGAACACAGTGGACAGCCAATGTTGTCAATAACACGGTTAAAGTTTTAAATACCAGTCAATACAAAGATTTACAGGATGAAATAGGCATGATAAATCTGCCAGAGGGATTGTTGGATCAAACAGATTGGTTTAAAGAAACCTATAAGACAGGTATTCAACAAAATCATCAAATATCCGTTTCGGATGGCAATGAGAAGCTCCGTTATTATTTAGGAGGGGGGTATTTGAACGAAAAAGGAACACTACAAGGATCCTTCTTTAGACGATATAATTTTCGTGCTAATATTGATAACCAAGTCCGAAAATGGCTAAAGGTGAATGCGAATATCAATTATTCCGATAACAATGATAATGGAATTACCTCAGGATTGGGTTCTAATCGTGGGGGGGTAGTTACATCGGTGATTACAACACCAACCTACGCGCCTGTATGGGATCCAACCAATCCGGATCGATTCTATAATAATTTCTATGGGATCAACAACATCACCAGTCCTTTGGAAAACCTAGCCCGGACAAGAAATAATAATAACCGCGAAAACCGACTTGTTGCCACAGGAAGTGCACTGGTTTCTTTTATGCCTAATTTAACTTGGAAAACTGCGTTTTCATTAGATAGAAGATCAGGTGTGATGACGACCTTTTTGGACCCTTGGACAACAGCTTGGGGAAGAAACCAATTCGGGGAGGCTTCAGATATTCGTAATACAAATACCGTGTTGACTTGGGACAATTTCTTGACGTACACGAAGAGCTTTGGAAAGCATAATTTGGAAGTAATGGGCGGTTCGTCATGGACAGATTCCAAGTACTCCAGAAGCTATATCTATGGTTCAAACTATGCAAATGGAATCATTGAGACACTTAATGCGGCAAACAAAATCTCTTGGGATAGAACAGGATCCACAGCATCCAACTGGGGGATTATGTCCTATTTCGCCCGCGCAATGTATAATTATGATGGCAAGTATTTATTGACCGCAAATATGCGTGCCGATGGTTCTTCGAAGTTGAGTCCGGAACGTCGCTGGGGGTATTTCCCATCGGTTTCAGCTGCATGGAGAATCTCTTCTGAAGACTTTATGAAAGATGTAACCTGGATAAACGACTTTAAAATCCGTGGCGGATGGGGACAGACAGGTAATCAATATGGATTAGGTGATTATGCGTACCTACAGTTGAGTGGGATCCAACGTCAACAGTGGTTCGTTGAGGGAAAAGACAATTCATTGCCAAATATCAATAAACCAACAATCTTAAGAGCGAAAGATTTGACTTGGGAGACGACAAGCACAACAAGTATTGGTTTTGATATCACCATGTTGAATAATCGACTCAGCATCAGTGCAGATTATTACAACAAGGATACGAAAGATCTTTTAATGAATGCAAGCTTGCCAGCAGGACAGCAAGCAACCACAATCCAAAGAAACGGTGGCCGGTTGAATAACCATGGTTTTGAATTCGCAGTAAATTCAAAAAATCTGACCGGAAACTTGACTTGGAATACCGATTTTAATCTTTCTTTTAACAGAAATAAACTGAAACAACTGGATCTACAACAAGTGTACTACGATGTAAAGACAAACGATTATGTCAATGATTTTGTCGTAAAGAATGAGCCAGGAAGATCACTTGCAGGGTTCTTCGGTTATATCTCTGATGGTGTAAACCCTGAAACTGGCGAACTGATGTACCGCGACTTGAATGGCGATGGAAAGATTTCATCGAGCGACCGTACATATATCGGTAATCCTCTTCCAAAGTTTGTCTATGGTATGACAAACAGCTTCTCCTGGAAAAATTTCGACCTCAGTATATTTATTCAGGGAACTTACGGAAATGACATCTTCAATGCGAGCCGCATGGAAACAGAGGGGATGTATGATGGTCGAAATCAAACGACCGTTGTATTGGATCGTTGGCGGGTACCGGGACAGATTACCAACGTTCCGAAAGCTGGGTTTGACATGAAGAATTCAACCTATTTTGTTGAAGATGGTAGTTATTTGCGGATGAAAAATGTTTCCTTGGGCTATTCCATTTCTCCGGAGAGACTGAAACGTATTGGTATCCATAAAATTCAGCCTTATCTATCTGTAAGTAATCTGTTTACCTTGACTAAATATTCAGGTATGGATCCCGAAGTAAACCAGTATTCCGGTGGATCTGATTCCAGAATCCAGGGTATTGATTGGGGGACCTATCCACAGAATCGTTCATTTGTTTTAGGTCTTAATATTGAGTTTTAATTGTCTGTATCATGAAAAAATATATAAGTAACGCTCTTTCTTTGCTAACCGGCTCTTTGTTTTTATTTTCTTGCTCTTTGAACCGTGATCCACTTTCAGATTATTCGGATGTTAGTCAAGGAAAGACAGAGACAGGAACACAGGTCGTTTTCAAGAATAAAGCCGAAGTTGAAACTTACTTGGCGGGGATCTACCAACAGATGAAAGATCGGCAGGAACATTGGTATCTCGACCTGCTCTTGATTGGCGATTCGCACGCCGATAATTCCTATGCGGGAACGACCGGCGCGGAAGTTGTACCTTTTGAAAATAATTCTATTGAAGGGTCTAATTCTGTGGTTGACCGGGATTGGGGAAGATATCTGGAAGATGTTGGACGTGCAAATCGATTGATCATTTATGTGGATAGTGTCGCTGATAAATCGGTGAGCGATACAGAAATTAGGACTTATAAAGCACAAGCGAAACTATTCAGAGCATTGGCGATGTTTGATATGGTCCGTATATTTGGATCTATCCCTATCATCACAACGATCGCACCCGATATTACCGGTGATAATGTCAATGAAGTTTATCCGCAATATTTTCCGAAACAAGCTACCGAAGAAGAAGCCTACAAACAGATCGAAAAAGACCTGATGGATGGATTGGCAGATGCACCTGCCAACAATAACGGAAATAAGACGTTATTCACTAAATCCGTAGCGCGAGCTATGCTGGCAAAGATCTATGCCGAAAAACCGATTCGCGATTATGCTAAAGTCATCCAATTTGTTGATGCATTGACTGGGGATGGTTTTGATCTGAATACCAATTACTCGGATTTATATGCGATGAATGCAAGCAGCACAGATCTTGCACAACGGAATACGAAAGAATCGATTTTGGAAGCACAGTTCACTGCAGGTGGAGGCAATTGGGCGACTTGGATGTTTGGAAGGGATTTGTCCAATTATGATAATAACTTCACATGGGCAAAATGGATAACTCCATCACGGGATTTGATACAAGCATATACGAATGAAGGGGATCAGATTCGTTTGGGGCAATCTATCGTCTATTATTCCACTACTTGGAGCAACTATTATCCTTCCAATCATTATCCATTCATGTTTAAATTGCGGTCTGCATTTAATAGTATTGTCAAGCTTCGTTACGCAGATCTTTTATTGCTCAAGGCAGAAGCTTTAATTCAACAGGGAACAGATTTATCCGGCGCAGCAGACATTATTGACAAAATTCGCACACGTGTTAAATTACCAAAATTGTCAGCTGCGATACGTTCAAATAAGGATGCTTTATTAGATGCTTATTTGAAAGAACGTCGTTTGGAATTAGCCTTCGAAGGACAACGCTGGTTCGATCTCGTGCGTTTGGACAAGGTGGAATCTGTCATGAATGCGGTCTATGCAAAAGACGCTGGCAGAAAGGCGCAGGTGTATCCCTTCACGAAGAACTCTTACCGTTTACCGATTCCGCAACCAAAAATTGATCAGAATCCTAATCTAGTTCAGAATCCAGGGTATTAATTGATTTAACAAGTGGAATCCCCCATCTGATGGATGGAGACAAATATATTAACAGATGAAACGTAATAATAAAAAAACTATGATATATACATTCTTGTTGTCCTGTCTAGTGACGGCAACATCTTGTAACCGTGACAGCTATACACCTTCGCAAGGTGATGAAATTAAAAAAAGTGGTGATGTTACCATTTATACGACGACAGGCAGTCGGTCTTTAGATTTTGGAAAACGCTTTGTTGATTTCAGCTCCAAATTTAATATGTCGCCCAATACAATTACGCTTGATCCTACTAAGAAATTCCAGACGATGGACGGCTTCGGTGCAGCCATCACAGGCTCAACATGTTATAATTTAATGAAAATGAGTAAGGAAGATCGGACAAAATTCCTTACAGAGACGTTTTCAGATAAAGATGGAATGGGAATGAACTATATCCGTATTGCTATTGGATGTTCCGACTTCTCTTTGAGTGAATATACCTGTTGGGACAAAGAAGGAAAGGAAAATTTTGGATTGCAGTCTGAAGAGACCCAATATATCATTCCGGTGCTTAAAGAAATACTTGCTATCAATCCATCCATAAAAATCATGGGCTCCCCATGGACTCCACCGAAATGGATGAAAGTTAACAACCTAACTGATTTAAAGCCCTTTGATTCATGGACCAGTGGTCAGTTAAATCCAAAATATTATCAAGACTATGGTTGGTATTTCGTTCAATGGATCCAGGCAATGAAGAAAGAAGGCATTAATATTTATTCGATTACTGTTCAAAATGAACCATTGAATAGAAAAAATTCCGCTTCGCTTTATATGTCATGGCAGGAACAACAGGCTTTTGTCAAACAAGCGCTAGGCCCGCAATTAAAAGCGGCTAACTTATCAACAAAGATCTATGCATTTGATCATAATTATAACTATGATAATATTGCCGATCAGTCTGATTACCCAGTAAAGATTTATAACGATGCCGGAGCAGCGTCATTCTTCGCCGGAGCGGCGTACCATAATTATGGTGGGGATAAAGCTGAACTTATTGATATTCATAATCAACGCCCAGACAAGGAATTGGTATTTACGGAAACATCCATTGGGGAATGGAATGATGGACGCAATCTTGAAAAACGTTTGATGGAGGATATGCGTGAAGTGGCTCTCGGTACAGTGAACAATTGGAGTAAGGGTGTCATAGTATGGAACCTGATGCTTGATACTGACAAAGGGCCAAATCGCGAAGGTGGCTGTCAGACATGTTATGGCGCCGTGGATATTAGTAAGGCAAATTATAAGAATATAACGCGCAATTCGCACTACTATATTGTTGGTCATCTTTCTTCGGTTGTCAAATCAGGAGCCTCGCGGATTGGTACTTCTGGGTATACAGCAGAAGGGCTAGTTTATACAGCCTTTCAAAATACAGATGGGACCTACGCTGTTGTTCTGTTAAACGAGTCAGGAGATAGCCGTAAAATTACCGTCGCAGACGGTAAACATCATTTTAGCTATGATGTGCCAGCTAAGTCGGTTGTTTCTTACCGTTGGACCTATTAACTGGAGGATGATAAACCCTAAGCGCTATCACATTGATAGCGCATAAATTATGAACAAATGAAAAGATATCTCATCAATATACTATTGGGAACTGCTGCTATTACTGCAGTTAGTTCCTGTAAAAAGGATGAAAAATATACCTATCAAATAGGGGATCCTAAAATCGAATTGAAATCGCCTATCTCGGCTGCAAATTTTGGGGATAGTCTCGAGTTTCAGGTCCATGTGTCGGATAGTGAAGTTGCGCTGTCTACTGTTAAAGCACAATTGTATTTTACAGATGACAAGGTAACAGAAACCGTTATCCGTACCAAACAAAATGGAGACTATGCTGGAAAGATTTATGTTCCGTTTCTGAAAGATATTCCCGATGGAAAAGCAACCCTTAAGTTTGTCTTACAGAATATTAGCCAAAAAATAACGGAACAATCTTTTGATATTACCCTGAGCAGACCCGACTTTCCATATTTGACTTTAGTCACAGAATCCAAATCCTATCGCATGGAAAAGGTAGGGCGCAACCAATATGCGGCAAAAGAGAATTTTGCAGCTGAGGTAAAAGGCTATATTCAAGCACCAAAAGTAGGTACACAAGGCAATGCGATGAACTTTGGATGGGTCAATAATGTTATTAACTTGGGGTCTACCGCTGAAATTCCTTTTTCAAATTCGACTTCTGGCGTATATCCAATTCAATTTAATACATTGACATTTCAGGCATCTCCATTTATTGTTGTACTGCTAAATGGATCGCAGTTCAGTCGACTGGATGATAAACATGCTAAAGTTGAAATCGAGCTGGCGCAAGGGAAAACGACGACTTTTGAAGGGATTGCGGATCTGCAAGATTGGTGGATCGATCCAGATTTCTTTACCAAAGCGGCCGATGGAACCCTATCGTTTAAAGGAGCGACAGGGAAATATCGTGTTACCGCAGACTTTAACTTAAAATACTTTGTGGTTGAGGCGATGACAGGCAATGATTTGGCAAAATTACAAGATGATGGATCTGGGGCTGTGTGGATTATTGGTGAAGGAATTGGAAAGCCTAAAGTATCCAGTAACCAGGTGGGCTGGAACACGGATAAAGCGCTTTGTCTGGTTCCACTAGGTAACAAGAAATACCAGATAACTGTTAAGGCAGGAGAGTCTATAAATTCTGATAACATCAACTTCAAATTTTTCCATCAAAAAGGATGGGGAGGTGAATTTGGGGGTACAGATGTGACAACCTCAAATGATATTGTCTTTGTGGGGGATGGCAAGAATGGTCGTGATTCAGGCAATCTGGGCATCAAAACGGGTAAAGTTTTAGAGGCAGGTAAAACCTATGTTTTTACATTGGATTTGACCGCCGGCAATAAGAAAGCTGTTTTGACAATTGCTTCAAAATAATTAAAATTGAGTTTTATAAGTCCTAGGTAGTAGTCTGCCTAGGACTTTTTCTTTTAAATAGCATTTGTTTATTCCAAGATTCATTTGTTATATTTGCCCAAACTCAAGATGAATCAGCATGAGCTCGATTTGGTAAGTTTACAAGATAAAGAAGTAATCTTAACGATGTAAGCTGCTATTGAGAATAAAATATTCGAATGAAAACCAGACTGTTTATATGGATTCTATTACCCTTGATGCTCCTCCAGAGCTTCTCGACGGTATGGCTATGGACAGTCTTCGAATTGAATCGAGATTATATTGCACGTTACGAATGTATCAATCGTTTTAACGATAATGCGCTAGCCTGTCGAGGCCAGTGTATTTTGATGAAGAAAATGCGCGAGCATGAGGAAAAGGAACAAAAAAATCTTGAATTGCGTATTATCGATGTTGTTTTTATAAATAATACACAAGATTTTACATTTAAAAATACGGCTCTTTATGAAGATACTGTGGAGCGCCTGCTTCCAGTATATAATGAAGATTATTCTTATAATCCCATCTTTACGATATTTCACCCCCCTTTGGTTTAAATCCACTTAGAAATTTATTTGATTAAGTAGTCGATCACTGACGATGGATTACAAGGTATGCTAAGATTTCCTTCGCGTTATAATTGTGCTGTGAAAATGCTTTTAGTGATGCTTTGTCCATAAAATCGATCTTCGGTTAAGCTATTTCTTCAATAACTATTTATTTCAATGAAACCTTCCTAATTATTTGGGCTACATCATGGTGTGGATCCGAATCATCTGAATATTGATAATAGATAATAATCTGTTTAAGATCAATATTGATAGTTTCATTTCTCTAAAAGTTGAATGGAGCGCATCTATACGATGAAATATATCCGTTCGTCACAATAGGATATCATTTTGATTTATTGGATGAGCCCTCGTGCTCACGCAATAAATCGGATAGCTTCCTAACAAATGAAAAATTATAGATGAGAGATTTATTTATAAAAAAAGTGGGTTTTTATATCGCGATTATGTCTTTTCTCCTAGTCGCTTGTACAAAGGAGAAAACAGACTATGAGGCAGAGCGGGGAAATACTGTGGCAGAGAATACAGAGTTTAAAGAGGTTACAAGCCTTGTTTCTTCAGGGTATAGTATTCGTGTTGAGGCCTTAGGTGGGGTATTGTATCGCGGTTATAATGATATCCGCGTGATAATCAATAAGCAGCAAAATAATGAACCTGTAGCCGTTTCCTCAGTCAAATTGCTGCCAGTCCAAACCAATGTGGAAGGAATGAAAATTGTTTGTCCGCACCAGTCCGAAATGGACTACACGTTGGATGGTCGCTACTTTTCGGGTTACAGTGTGTTTACAGATGAAAGCTCTGCAGCAGCAAACTGGAGTTTGGAAATCGATTTTACAATTGGCGGTCAGACCTTCACCGCTACACAACAAGTAACTGTAAAGCCGCAGGTAAATAAAAATCGTAACATAACCACCTTAACCGGGAAAGATGGCGAACAGTATTTAATCGCCTTGATTGCTCCTTGGAAACCAACTGTTTCTGAAAATAAACTGGTCGCCGGGATTTATAAGTTGGACTTGGCACAATTGTCTTATACGACAGTCAATGGATATACCTTACAATTGGATCCGCGTATGCCAGAACCTTCGATGGGCAACCATTCTTCGCCCAATAATAAAGACCTGGTACAACAGGCCGACGGATTGTACCATGGCGTTGTGAATTATACAATGACAGGAAACTGGACATTGAATTTTATTTTGGTTAACCAAAATGGAAGGGTGATAGCAGGAACTGAGGTGCCCAAGGACTTTACACCTGGAGTAGAAGGTCGTAAAAGCGAGTTATACATTGATATTCTATTCTAGAGGCTATGAGGAAGATAAGTATTATTCTCTTTATGTTGTCTTTGGGATGGAACGTACACGGACAAAACAATCCTGTTACCCGCGATACAACGAGACGTCTGGAGGAGGTTACAGTCAATGCAGCTGCCAAAAAGAGGATTGAAAACGATCTGAAGATGACAGTCTCCGTGGATGAGTATTTGGCTTCTGCAAGTAATATTAGCTTTATCAAACGCGGAGCCTATGCTTGGGAACCCCTGCTCAATAATATGAGTAGCGAGCGTTCGACAATTACGATCGATGGGATGCATGTCTTTGGAGCATGTACGGATAAAATGGACCCGATAACCTCGTATGTAGAAAGTAATAATCTTGCTGCGATAGATATTAAATCGGGGCAGGAAGGTAATCTGCATGGTGCTACGGTCGCTGGCAGTATAGATCTAAAAAGAAGGAATACCTCGTTTGGTTTGCAGAAAAAAATTGGCGGAGCCTATCAGACAGGTTTTGAATTCAATAATAAGCAGACTTTCAATCTTGGGAATTTATATTACTCAAGTGACAAATTTGTGGCAGATGGAAGTATTGCCTTCCGGAAGGCTGGAAATTATTACGATGGAAATGACGATGAAGTACGGCATTCGCAATATAATAAATTCAATGCGTCGTTGGGCTTGGCCTATAAAACAAGTCCGCTTTCTGCTGTTCGGGTAGATGCTATTTTTGATCGTGCAAAAGATGTGGGATTCCCGGCTTTGCCAATGGACTTATCCTTATCCAGAGCGATTATCACTTCCGTTGCATACAAACAGTTGTTTGAAGAGGGCTTGGTAAAAGTATGGGACACCAAAGTTTATTTTAATGCAGTTGAGCACTATATGGATGATACGACCCGTCCGGAAAATTTGGTTCATATGGATATGCCAGGCTGGAGTACGACCTATGGTCTTTTATCTAAAATTAATCTGCAGAAAGATCGCTATTCTTCGGAAATACAGGTAAATGCTTACGATAATCTCTCGATAGCTGAGATGCGCATGTATCCGCAGGATCGATCCAAACAGACCATGTTTGCCTATAGCTGGCCATGGGTGACCACCCGTTTTGCGAGTGTAGCCATTAATAACTCGTTAGATCTTTCTGATATCAGTAGACTTGTCTTTGGAGGTTCATTGGGTTTGAACTATAACTATTCGAAATACGTTGAATTCAATTGGATCTTCCATCCTGGTTCTCCACAGAAGAAAAATAGAATTCTTCCGAGCCTACATGCTAGTTATCAGTTAAATATTGGTCAGTTTGACTTTTCCCTAGGAACAGGGTTTGGGCATCGTGCTCCTTCTGTTTCGGAAGCGTATGGTTATTACATTTACAACAGTTTCGATCGTTATGACTATATCGGAAATCCGGATTTAAAAAATGAAGTCTCTTATGAAGCCAATGCCAGTGCCGGATTTAAGACCGGAAAGTTAAGCATTGGGGCCAAGGCCAATTATTTCTTTATCCAAGACTACATTATTGGCCGGATTTTGAGTTTGGGTAGCCCTATGAATTATCAATCGGTAGGTGTGAAAGGCTATACCTCTTTAGATCATGCGACTCTGTTTAACCTGGCACTCAATGCGCAATATCAAATTTTGCCAAGCCTAGATTGGAAAGTCGTACTTACCTATGCCAGAGGGCAAGACAATATGGGCGGAAACCTGCCTTTTATACGTCCCTTAAGTTATCAAACATCATTGCATTATCGATACAAAATGATCGGTGTGCAAACTTCAATGAACGGGGACTTTAGCCAGGTCAATTTTAGCCCTGAATACGGAGAGGACCAAACTGCATCCTATAAGATATGGAATGTTTCGGCAGACTATACCTTCACTATTGGAAAATTAAATGCCGTGTTTCAAGTCGGTGCGGAGAACCTCTTCAATGAATACTATAGTACCTATGCAGATTGGGGAAATATACCACGCATGGGTAGGAATATTTTTACATCCTTAAAAATCAATTTTTAAATACCTTAAAACTTAGAATAAAATGAAAAACAATGCAATTAAACTCCTGATGATTTCTTTGGTTATGGTTTCTTGTAGCAAAAGTGAAGATGTCGCCAACAGTGTTAACTTACATTTCAACAATACATTTAAAAATACAACAATTGTGCTGGGTAATGCAGATTCACCAGCTGCCACAACAAATACATCAGCCAGTGGGCAACTGCATCAGTTTTCTGAGCTGAAGTATGTAATTAGCAATATCAGGCTTATTAAAGCCGATGGATCTGAAATCCCTTATAATGTAAATGATCTGGATAAAGGGGCTGCAGTAATTGATCAGGCGAAAGCGGCAACTTTAAATTATGTACTGAGTAATATACCTGTTGGAGATTATAAACAGATCAAATTCGGTTTGGGGGTAAAACAGGAAATAAATACGTTGGATCAACTGAGATTCCCAGTTTTCTATGCAACAGCAGGGGCTAATGACACCAAAATGCACTGGGAATGGGGAACAGGTTACCGATTTACGAAATTGGAAGGCTTTTATGGTGCTGATCATAAAGAGTTGTCTATTCACACAGGAAGTACGATCAACGGAACAAATGGTGATGAATCCACTTATAAACAGGGGGTAGATGCTTATCGGGATATTACGTTGAATTTACCGTCCTTAGTTACTGTTGGAAAAAGTGTACCACAGATTAATATCAGGGCGGATTTCGATAAGCTCTTAAGCGGGAAAACGAATACCATCACATTGGGCGCTAACAACGCTGTGCCTAGTATTCATTCGGCAGTCGAAATGGTCAAATTTGTTGATAATCTTGGCGGTAACGGCAGCAGTGATACAGCTGGGATGTTCACTGTTGAGCGTGTTTCTAACTAAATTTTACGTAAATGGCTATGATCTTGAATGAGATTGTAGCCATTTGCTGAAAATACGTTATGCATAAACAAAAGAACGCCGTCTGATTGCACCATGACTTTCAAGTGTGCATTCTGAATATTCATCAACCATTGATAAAAATAAAAGGATGAAAAAAGTCATCTTAATCCTGACAGTTATACTGATTGCTTTATCCTGTAGTAGGGATGATATCGTTGAATCTACGCCGGAAGCCAACCCCACAGTCACGTTCAATATTCCTGCGGATTTTCCGAGTCTGAATAATGCATTTAATAGCAATAAGCCAACAAAGTATGGTGTTGAATTGGGTGAAAAACTATTTCATGAAAAAAGATTCAGTGGAAATAATACGATATCATGTGCCAGTTGCCATAATCCCTCATTGGCTTTTTCCGATGGAAAAATGCAGGCAGTGGGTATAGATAATCGTGTCGGATTTCGGAACACTCCACCTTTGCAGAATTTGGCTTTTATGAAATTTTATAATTGGGATGGCAATATACTCGAACTGGAAAAGCAACCTTTAGTGCCAATTATCACGCATGAGGAGATGAACTCATCTATCCTGGAGGTCATTGGTAAAATCAATGGCGATTTTGATTATAAAAGATTGTTCAAGAAGGCTTTTGGCGATGAGAATATTACACCTGAGCGAATTTATAAAAGCATTGCACAGTATGAGTATACCTTAATTTCGGCCGACAGTAAATATGATCAGGTAAAACGAGGTGAAGGGGAGCAATTCACGATTGAGGAAGAACGGGGGTATCAGCTGTTTAAGTTGAAATGTGAAAGCTGCCATGCAACAGAATTATTTACCGATCAGAGTTTTAGAAATGTAGGGTTTCCTTTAAATAAGCATCCCGATGAGGCCGGGCGAGCACGTATCACAGGTATTGAAACGGACTATATGGCTTTTCGGGTACCTTCTTTAAGAAATGCCGAATACACAGCGCCTTATGGAAGTTTTGGGCAGTTCCCAACGTTAAAATCTGTTCTGGATTATTTTGATAAGGGTGTTTTGGATGCAGCTAACCTAGATCCGATTCTTAAAGAAAATGGCAAAAGAATTCCTATGGAAGAAGAAGAAAAGGAAGCTATCATAGCTTTTATTAAAACATTAAGTGATCCCAAATTTGTAGGCAAATAATGCTGATTTATGAATAGAAGAGATCAACCAATTGTTTCGCTTCTTTTACATCATGTACGCGGAGAATTTGTACGCCTCTTTCGAGAAGTAAGGTATTTAAAGCGGTGGTGCCATTTAAAGCTTCTTGGGCGGTGATTCCGATTTTTTTATAGATCATGGATTTACGGGATATTCCGCCCAAAATTGGTAATTCGAAGTAGTGAAGTTCATTGACACGATAGAGCAACTCATAGTTCTGTTCGACTGTCTTTGCAAAACCAAAGCCCGGATCGAGAATAATGTCTTTCACCCCCATACTTCTTAGCGTCGCAATGCGGTCACCTAAAAAGGTGGCTACGTCAGTTACAATATCTGTATAATCTGTTTTTTCCTGCATATTTTCGGGAATACCGCGCATATGCATGAGAATATAAGGAACTTGATATTTTGCTACCGTGGCGAACATGTTATCATCGAGTGTACCTCCCGAAACATCATTTATGATGTGCACTCCCGCATCGATGGCAGCAGCAGCAACGTCTGCCCTAAAGGTATCTATTGATAAAATAGCGTCAGGAAATACAGTTTTAATTGCTCGAATAGCGGGAATAGCTCGATCCATTTCCTCCTGTGATGAAATTAATGGAGCGCCCGGACGTGAGGAATATGCGCCAATATCAAGAATTTGAGCACCTTCAAGCAATAGCTTCTTTGCTTTCTCTACCGCAAGTGCTACGGTTGTATTGTCGCCACCGTCATAAAAAGAATCTGGAGTCACATTGAGTATCCCCATAATAATAGGCTTTTCGAAGGTCATTAAGGTACCATCGACCAGTATAGAATGACAGGCTGAAGTGTGGAATCTTTTCATCAGAACAATGCTAGGCTTGGTGTGAGAGCGTCTTATTTGACAACCAAAACACCGTCAGCAATAATGCTAATATCTTTTTTAGCTTGTGTAATCTGGTCTATTTCAGACTGTGATTTACCAAGATCCTTTGCCGCATGTTGTAACGATGCTACAGAAACTTCCTTTTTCTTTGCGATACCCTCGACGACAACTGTTTTGCCGACAATGTCTGCTGGCATGAAGAAACCATAGTCTTTAAAACGGACGGTAATAGGCTCTTCGCCTTCCCGTTGCAAGGTCATGAAACAACCTTTTTTCTTACACACTTCAACAACTTTGCCCGATATCTTTCCATTGAAGGCATTCTTTTGCGTGAGTTCTTTTTCAAGCTTTGCCACTGAAATCGCATTGGACGCAGAGATTTCTTTGCCATATTTTACGCCTGGTTTGGCTGCTGGAATATCCTTTTGCTGTGCGAAAGATAAATTGGTAACAGCAAATGCTAATGCAAAAAATAAAACGATCTTTTTCATGCTATTTTCTAATAAATTCAAATTTACCACTTGGGTCCAGCTTCATAACAGTAGATGATTTCCCATCTGTTGTTACGTCTCTGTCATAGGCGACAATATAGTCTACCCCATCTTTGATGGCATCAGATATTTCGTCAAAATCTTTCGCCGTGGGTTCACCACTGATATTTGCCGAAGTTGAAATTATCGGTTTGCGAAACCGTTGTAAAAGTTGTTCACAAAAAGGGTGCTTGACAATTCGAATGCCAATTGAACCGTCCTCAGCAATCGCATTGGGCGCAAGATTTTTGGCATTCGAATAGACAATTGTCAAGGGTTTTTCGGTGTATTCAATAAGTTGATAAGCCACATCCGGGATTTCATTTACATAACTCGCTAATTGATTGTCGTTGTGTAATAGGACGATCAGACTTTTGGATTTATCTCTTCCTTTCAGTTGGAAAACTTTCTCCACGGCTTCTGGATTGGTGGCATCACAACCTATCCCCCAAATGGTGTCGGTGGGGTATAGAATTAATCCGCCGTTTTTTAATGTCTCCAAGGCCTTATTCAAATCCTCACGATCTACGAATGCACTCATCTTATCTTTATACTAGTTTTAACTTTATACAGCTACATTATGATCACGTAGTGCATCATTTAATGAAGTCTTTTTGTCTGTAGACTCTTTACGTTGACCAATGATCAAAGCGCAAGGAACTTGATATTCCCCTGCCGCAAATTTTTTGGTGTAAGAACCTGGGATAACAACAGAGCGGGCAGGTACATAACCTTTATATTCTACTGGTTGAGGTCCCGTAACGTCGATAATTTTTGTTGACGCTGTCAATACGACATTAGCACCCAATACAGCCTCTTTTTCTACACGAATACCTTCTACTACAATCGCTCTTGAACCTATGAAAACATTGTCCTCAATAATAACTGGAGCTGCTTGTACGGGCTCTAATACGCCACCAATTCCGACGCCGCCACTTAAATGGACATGTTTACCAATTTGTGCACAAGATCCAACAGTTGCCCAAGTATCCACCATGGTACCTTCGTCTACATAAGCACCGATGTTAACGTAAGAAGGCATCATAATCACTCCTTTAGCCAAATATGCACCTAAACGAGCAGAAGCCCCTGGTACAACACGTACTCCAGTGTGCTTGTAGTCTGTCTTTAATTTCATTTTATCATGAAACACAAAAGGACCTGCAGTCATTTCGCGCATATCATTGATTGGAAAATATAAAATAACAGCTTTCTTAATCCAGTCATTGACGTGCCATCTTGTACCGATCATTTCAGCGACGCGGATTTCACCGCTATCTAATTTCATGATAACAGCGCGGATGGCTTCTGTATATTCTTTATATTCTAATAATTGCCTATCTTCCCAAGCTTCCTCAATCAGTTTTTTAAGTGGCTCTACCATATTATTTATTTTCTTATTTGAATTAGTTTATTTTGATGTACAAACTTAGATAAAGTTGGACTTAAAAACAACTTTATCCATTGTTCCTTGCAATAGACTTTCCTGATAACAACACCCTACCAAATTATGATCAACTCCTGACTCCAACCACAGTGTGTGCACAGTGAGTCCACGTTGAGTCCACCTTTTTAAGGTGCATTCACTATGCAGACATTGTTTTCCCAACCCGCTTGCAGTGAGGAGTTGGTATGGATTTGATGATAACTTGTCGGCAATTAGCTCTTAAACTCTTCCGGCGAACGGATGAAAGACGTTTTAATAAGTGAACTCAGTTTAATAGGAATTTTCCATAATTGCTTTTGGTTATAATGATTCTAAAAATATAATTATTTTTGTTTTATGGCTGGAACATCAGAAAAATTGAGAATTGATAAATATTTGTGGTCAATTCGCTTATTTAAGACAAGAACTTTGGCAACAGAGGCCTGTAAGGCAGGTCGGGTGAAACTAAAAGGCCAAAATATAAAACCCTCTTATGAAGTTAAGATCGGAGATGTATACCATGTCCAAAAGGGAATTGAGAAAAAAGTGGTGATGGTGACAGGTCTTTTGGAACGTCGTGTTGACGCCAAGACTGCTGTTCAATTCTACGAGGATCAAACACCTGTTGAAGAAACTGTAGGGTTTAAATCCGTATTTCATGCGCCTGTCCTAAAACGCGACCGCGGTACAGGGCGCCCTACGAAAAAAGACCGTCGTGAGATAGATGATTTACAATCTTCAGAATGGTGGGAGAAGGAAGATGAATAATCTCAAGATATGCGCCATGATAATTATGGGAAGTCTGTTGACAATCTCCTGTAAATCATATAAAAAACCTGTAGCCATGACGGAGGGTGAATTTGTTTTGGCGATCCATGGTGGAGCGGGGACGATCTTGAAAAAGAATATGACAGATTCGATGGAGCAAGCTTATAGAATTGTCTTGGAGCAAGCGCTTCGTATGGGCTATCAAAAGTTGCAAGAAGGTAAATCCAGTTTGGAAGCCGTTGAATCTGCTATCCATGTTATGGAAGATTCACCCTTGTTTAATGCAGGGAAAGGAGCGGTTTTTACACATGAAGGACATAACGAACTGGATGCCTCCATCATGGATGGTAAATCCTTGGCTGCAGGCGCCGTTGCGGGAGTGACAACAATCAAAAATCCAATCTCAGCAGCCAAGGCTGTGATGGAAAAATCTGAGCATGTTATGATGGTAGGTAAAGGTGCC
The DNA here is from genome assembly GCF_014170215.1 of Sphingobacterium sp. UME9. Taxonomy (NCBI): domain Bacteria; kingdom Pseudomonadati; phylum Bacteroidota; class Sphingobacteriia; order Sphingobacteriales; family Sphingobacteriaceae; genus Sphingobacterium; species Sphingobacterium sp. UME9. The sequence goes on from NZ_LZZP01000013.1 coordinate 126,059, forward strand.
GAAGAATTTGCGAAGCAAGTGGGATTAGCCATTGTAGATCCTTCTTATTTTTGGACGAAAGCACGTTGGGAAGCTTTGCAGAAAGTGAGAAAGGACGATAGTACTCAAACACAACTAGATCACGATCAAAAACAAAGTTCACGTTTAGGCATTATCAATAAAGACGCTAAATTTGGTACTGTAGGTTGTGTTGCTTTGGATAAAGCAGGTAATCTGGCTGCAGGCACATCAACAGGAGGGATGACAAACAAGAAGTTTGGACGGGTCGGAGATTCGCCAATTATAGGTGCTGGAACGTATGCGAACAATAATACCTGTGCTGTTTCCTGTACTGGATGGGGTGAATATTATATCCGCACCGTGGCTGCATATTCGGTGTCAGCTTTAATGGAATATAAAGGTGAACATGTTGATCAAGCGAGCCGGCAAGTAATCGATCGGATTGGTGAAATGGGCGGTAATGGCGGCATGATCGCATTGGATAAAAATGGACATGTTGCTATGCCTTTTAATACCGCCGGCATGTATCGGGGTACGGTGACTAAAGACGGTAAAATAACTGTAGAAATTTATAAATAGCCAATTCAGCTTTTTTCATCATCATAAAATATCCCAAGTGATCAATACAATACATGTTGAAGATCGCTTGGGATAAATTTTGCTAAAATTTTTTATTGAATAGCAGTTATGGCCTATAATGTCAAATTGCCGTTAGGTATTGTTCTATCTCATCAAATTGGATATCACCATGTGAAGCGTCATATAGACTGTCTTTTCCTTCAACAATCAGTATTTGGGGTGATTGATGTTCTACATGCCAACGTTGGGCAATCTCATTCGATAGTGGGCGGTAACGCAAAAGGTCTAAAAGATAAATCGCATAATCATGGTCTGAAGTAGCAGACATACGTTCAAGACTACGCTTAGCCATATTGCTAATACCACAAGTTGTGCTATGTTTAAAGATGGCTACAACTTTATCAGATTGATAAAGCTCCTGTAGCTGTTCTTCTGTATTTAATTCTATCCAATTAATCATATTATAGTTCTGTAAATTTTTTCTGTTCTACCTGTACAAAAGATGAAATAGAGGAGAATATACAACTCTTTTGGTCATTGCTTGTGGAATTGAAGAAACTGGGTAAACGTATACCGTCGCCAATCTCCTTATATTTGCTCACTTCATAGGTGTTTTTTTCGCCCTTATCTGTGTATTCGTAGCGGACAATCTCACCGGTATTCTGATCAATATAAAGCAAACCATCAATCTTTGAACCAAAGATAGGGCCTGACGAGCTGATATTTGCTATCGTTAATTTCTGTCCAGCACTGAAACTTTCCTTTTGGCTTTTCAGCTGCACATTTTTCTGCCCGATCAAGGTGGGCAAAAGCAGCAGATTGAGATCCGAAAATAGCTGGTTTTTAATTGATTTCTTGAGCTCTGGCCCATCTGCAGATAAATTCCCTCCAATAAAGAGTTTGTCTGACCCTGGGTTTTTAAAATTAAACAGGTAGGTCACCTGATCCGTTCCGTTATAGCCATCAAATCGACATGCTCCAGTCGTTCTATTGAACAGGAACTTTCGTTCGTCGTTTGACAACTGGTCTGAGATGGTATTTCCCTTTGCTGAGAAAGCCAAAAACTGCAAAGAATCCCATTTTTCCTGGCCACCGATACTTTGCCAAATCTGCTTGTTTAGACTATCGTCTTGTGCCACTAGATCCAACTGACAAAATAACGTCAGTATAACGACCAAGAGTACATTCGATAATGTTTTCATAATCCTATTTTTTAAAGAAACAATCATCAAGTAATTCGTATCAAAATTGATAGCGTTAAACTTCATCATTGCGTCATTGTCTATAAAACTACCGACTGTTGTATAACTGATTTACACTACAATCAAGACAATTCAATAACAATTTATTCTAGTGAAAAAATAAAAATCGATTAATAAGATAACTAAATATTTTATTAATCGATTTATTCAAAATATAAGTACCTGAGTAATAAGCTGTGCTCAGCAATACTTTTCATCATTGAATGGTAGGCAAAATTAATACCAAACTAGAATTTTTTGGCAATATGGGCCATTTGTATTGCTGTAATAGCAGCTTCTTCACCTTTATTACCATGTTTCCCTCCGGCGCGATCCAATGCTTGCTGAAGATTATCAGTCGTTAATACACCAAAAATAGCTGGTTTATTGTATTTTAGCCCTACATTGGCAATGCCATTTGCAACTGCATCGCAGATAAAATCGAAGTGTCTGGTCTCACCCTGAATGACGCAGCCTAAACAGATTACAGCGTCAAAACTCTGATTTCTGAATGCGAGGTCTGCTCCTGAAATTAATTCGAAACTTCCAGGAACCTCTATGACTTGAATATTGCTTTCCTGAGCGCCATGCTCTTCCAAGCCCTTTATTGCACCATTCAATAATGCACCTGTAATTTCTGCATTCCATTGTGCAACAACGATTGCAAATTTGAATGGACTTGCATCCGCAACCTGGATATGCGAAAAGTCGGATAAATTTTTAATGCTACTTGCCATAATAGTAACAAAGATAGTGATTTTAGATGGTCACAAAAAAAGAGGCTATCAAATAGCCTCTTTTTATTATATTTTTATAATTATCTATTATAGATGTGCTTGTACACGACCCAATAAACCATCAATTGTTGAAGCTTCTTGACTCTCAGGAAAATCTGTTTTAATCTTCTTGTAAGCAGTCTCTGCACTTTTATAGTCATTTTGTGCTTCATATACAAGTCCTAGTTTTTTCAAAAAGAGTGGAGTTGTATACGAGTTGCTTGATTTTTCAGAAGCTTGCTTGTAGTAATCAGCGGCTTTTTTGTAGTCTTTTAACTCTGAAAAAGCATCACCTGTTAAACCAATTACGAGTGGGTCTAGAATTTGGCTTCCTGTTGGAGCATATTTTTCAAGCGCTTTCGCAGCCTCATCGAATTTACCTTGACGCAAATATAAACCTCCTAAATAGGCGTTTGCAATATTGGCAGATTTTGTATTGGAATATTCGTCCGCAATTTGTTTAAAACCAAGAAACGCACCATCACCCATGATTGCTTTACTTTGTAAAGAATCAATTGTAGCAAGCTGTTCTGCTTTGTACATACGGTTCGAAGCTTCTTCTGCTCTTGGATCTAGATAAAGCTTTTGATATCCAAAATAAAGTAAGATCAATACAACGATACCACCTAAAATGAACACTACACTTTTTTGGTTATCTTGAAAAAAAGATCCTTTTGAAGGTTTGAAACCTTGATTTGTATTATTTGTGTTTTTAGACATTACTAATCAGTAAAATATGGATTGCAAAAATACACTTTTCGAGCAAATTTGCAAGTGTTTTGCAAATTTTAAAGTGAATTAACTTTGGTTTTCTGACTCATTCGATAGTTCAATTTCCTTGTCTAGCTGTTCGTAGATGGAATTTTTACTTTTGAATTCAGGTACAATAATTTTCATTTGATAGACAACTTCGTTTTTGTTTTGTGTCGCTAAACGCTGTTGCAATTCGCCAATTTTCATACACACGATATCATAATTATTTTCTCTGACTTTGGCGATCATGATTTTTTCGTGGTGAGTCGGTAAGGTATTCTCTAAATCATTCAGTAATTCCTCATATAGTTTTTCACCAGGTCTTAATCCAGTGAATTTTATTTCAATATCTTCATTCGGTTTAAATCCTGAAAGACGAATCATTTTTTTAGCTAACTCAACTATTTTTACAGATTTACCCATATCAAATACAAAAATTTCGCCACCTTGTCCCATTGTTCCAGCTTCAAGGACTAGTCGACATGCTTCGGGAATGGTCATAAAATACCGCGTAATTTCTGGATGAGTAACTGTTACAGGGCCACCTTTTTGAATCTGGTCTCTGAATCGAGGGATAACAGATCCATTGGAGCCTAGGACATTGCCAAAGCGGGTTGTGATAAATTTGGTGTGCACAGTTGCCCCTAACGAGTTTTCCAAATGATTGTTTAACGATTGTACATAGATTTCTGCGATACGCTTTGTCGCTCCCATGATATTCGTGGGATTGACAGCTTTATCGGTAGAGACAAAAACAAATTTTTCAACTTGAAATTCCACGGCTAAATCAGCTAGATTCTTTGTACCCATGACATTGGTCTGTACCGCTTCCAAAGGATGGTTTTCCATCATTGGCACATGTTTGTAAGCTGCCGCATGATATACATAATGCGGCTTGAAAGTATCAAAAAGTAATTGCATCCTTTTTGTACTTCGGACGTCTGCTATATAAGTATGATAAACTTGATTTGGAAATTCATCTTGAAGGTCAAGTTGGAGATTATGTAACGGGGACTCCGCTTGGTCACAAAGGATAATCATCTGGGGCTCGTATTTCCCCAATTGGGATGCAATCTCACTACCTATGGAACCTGCTGCCCCAGTAACTAAGATCCTTTTGCCTTTCGTTTGGCTTAGGATGTGGTCGTCGTTAATCTTAATCGGCTCCCTTTCTAGTAAATCTTCAATTTTTATTTTTTGGATCTGATTGGGGTTAAGATCACCATTCATGATCTTTTTAACAGGAGGGAGCGTTAATATGTTGACATTTTTTTCGAGCGCAACATCTGTAATTTCATTTTTACGGTCGGAAGGAATGTTGTGCGAAGCGATGATGACCTCTTCAATATTTAGTGTGTTGATGAGGTGGCTAAACTTTTGAGAAGAGTAAATTTTGGTCCCATCAATAACTTTGTTAATTTTTTGCTCATTATCGTCTAAGAATCCAACAATAGCATTTTTGGATCGTACATCATGGTCTAAGGTTCTTTTTACAGCAATTCCCAAATCACCGGCACCGTAGATGAGCGTCTTTTTTCTGGATCCGTTGACTTTTTTGGTGTATAGAAAGAAAATTTTAATAATTGTTCTATATACGGTTAAAATAAGAAATGAAAAGAGTGCAAAGAAGATAATGAGTGCAGTTGGGATGTTTCGCTCTATCTCGTTTGCCTGGATCACTAATTTTATAACCAAGAGAACGAAAACACTAAATGTTATCGTTGATAATATACGTATTGAATCGATAGCGCTTGTGTAACGAACTATCCCAGTATACATCTTGAAGAGGTAGAATGATAAAGAACATATGGCTATAAATAAAATGTAACGAATGCTAAAATCAATGTCGAGCAGAAAATCGAAGTTAAAATCATAGTAAATAACATTTGCGAGGAGATAAGCGATGGAAACACTAAAGATGTCCAATAAAAAAATGATCCATCGTGGCACTATATTGACTTTACTGAGCATGGTATTATATCTGATTAATTTAGACAAATGTATATAAATTTGTTTCATTCCAAAGCCGTGCCAAACCAAATTTATCTTCGTTTGATAAGATTGATTTTTTATTGTAATTTTAGCTAACTGTCAATTTTACAAGATGAATGAGTTAGGAAAGCTTGCGAGTCAGGCTATGATTTCTCCAAAAGAGATGCTGTTTGAGAAGAAAAAGAATGCAAAGAGTTTATTTATAGGCATTCCAAAAGAAATCTCGCTTCAGGAAAAGCGGATATGCTTGACGCCATTAGCGGTTGCATTATTGGTAGAAAATGGACATGAAGTAATCATTGAGACGGGAGCAGGTGCTGGGGCCAATTTTTTGGATCATCATTATAGTGAACAGGGCGCTCGTATCGTTTCATCTCGGGAAGAGGTGTACCAAGCAGATCTGATCATTAAAGTTGGTAGCCCTATGCTTAGTGAAGTTAAGTTGATGAAAGAAAGACAGCTTTTGTTATCTTCTCAGCAACCTTCACTCATGAACCTGGATGTACTAAAGGCGTTAATGCATAAAAAAATCACTGCAATTTCTTACGAATATTTAAGAGATGAGGGCGGTTGCCTGGCAGTGGTTCGTGCGATGAGCGAAATCGTGGGGGCAACGGCAACCTTAATCGCTGGAGAGTATCTGAGCAATGCATTTGGAGGGAAGGGACTGATGCTCGGTGGTGTGACCGGCGTAGCTTCCACAGAAGTCGTTATTATAGGCGCGGGGACCGTTGGTGAACAAGCTGCCCGAACGGCTTTGGCGCTAGGTGCACAGGTAAAGGTTTTTGATAATTCGATTTATAAACTTAGACGCCTGCAAAACAATCTTGGCAGCCGTGTTTTCACTTCCGTTATACAACCTATTATTTTAAACAAGGCTGTGATCAGTTCGGATGTAGTTATTGGCGCTTTACGAGCTCGTAATGGACGTTCTGCTTGTATAATTTCGGAGGAAACAGTTTCTAAAATGAAACCTAATTCTGTAGTGATAGATGTGAGTATCGATCAAGGGGGGAATTTTGAAAGCTCAGAAGTGACTTCACATGATAAACCTATCTTTCGGAAATTTGATGTTATTCACTATTGTGTTCCCAATATAGCGTCTCGGGTAGCACGAACAGCCACTTATGCAATGAGCAATATTTTTACGTCTATTTTGCTTGATTTCGCAGAACTCGGGGGACTGAAAAATGCAATCTGGAAGAATCCCGGTATTCGGAGTTCTATTTATTTGTACCAAGGAAACCTTACAAATATTGACATGGCCTCAAGATTTAATATGACGGCGAAAGATTTAGATCTTTTAGTTGTTTCTTCCTTATAAACCAGGGGTATCCAGTTCATGTTTGATTCGTTTTTTTTAGTATATGTAGTCTGGAGCTCTCTTTTAAAATATCATTTTTAATGAAAAGAATTTTTATGATTTTATGTTCGTTGATTTCGCTTGTTAAAGCGCAGGAAGCAATCAACCTTTATGCAGATTCTATTCCAAATTCGACTGATAAAGAGCAGGTAAATTTAGAAAAGAATGTACCAAAGTTATTTGCATATACAGCAGATAAAAGTATAGATAAAAATATCGCGGTACTGGTTATTCCAGGAGGAGGGTATTCTCATATAGCAATGGATCATGAGGGGCATGCCGTTGCAAAAGAGCTGATAAAAAATGGCTATTCGGCATTTGTTTTACAATACCGATTGCCTTCACCAAATATCATGCGTGACAAATCAATAGGACCTCTTCAGGATGCCCAGCGGGCAATGCAGTTGATCCGAACCTTGCATCCCGGACTTCGAAAAGTTGGGGTAATAGGATTTTCCGCTGGCGGGCACCTGGCTTCCACTTTAATTACGAAGTTTAAGAAAGACTATATAGCGAATCCTTCCCATGTATCTCTAAGACCTGATTTTGCAGGATTAATTTATCCAGTAATCTCTATGGAAAATGATATAACACATAAAGGTTCGCGTATAAATCTCATTGGAGAAACCCCCTCACAAGACCAAATAAAGCTGTTTTCTTCCAATTTGCAGGTGTCTTCTGAGGTTTGTCCGGTTTTCTTTGTCCATGCCAAAGACGATATGGCTGTGCCAATAGAAAATAGCTATAGAATGATGGCAGCTTTGGACAAGTCAAAAGTGCCCAACAAGCTTTATACCTTTGAGCAAGGGGGGCACGGTTTCGGATTAATTAACAAAACCTCGGATAAATTATGGTTTGACGCATTTTTATCTTGGCTAGAGACACAAGACTAGGGCATACAATTAATGGTCAAAAGCGATCCAGTGAGATATGGTTAGATCGACAGCCTGTTGTTTTTGTGGAATTATTTGCGATGTTATAATCGCATGTAAGTTAATCTCATTATTGCTGACGACGACTTCATAATAAAAACCTCTGAATCGGACATCTTTTACAAAAAAAGTAGACTGCTCAGAAGGACTGATTGAAATCCATTCTTGATGTATCGCGATTGGTTTTTCGCTTGTTATGCCTAAATTTTGAGCTTGCTCAACCTGTAATATATTGCTTTTTGCCAGTAATTGCGCAGTATAAGGGTGCGATGGATTGCTATACAATACATGTGGATTGTTTTGATCTAGGATTTTACCAGATTTCATCACAATGAGATTATCTGCCAAAGCAAGTACTTCCGTAGGATCATGTGAAACTAAAATGACGGTCAGCCCAGTTTCCTTAACAATATCTTTTATGTCCTGTTGCAAGGTATCCCTAAAAGAGGCATCAACCTGATTGAAGGGTTCATCCATTAGTAAAACTTCAGGCTCGTTGATCAATGCACGACAGATGGCGACGCGTTGTTTTTCTCCCCCACTGATGTCTGCTACTCTTTTTTTAGCGAGGTGATCTATCCGTAGACGTTGCAATATTTCCGCGGTTTTGTCTTGTTTGCGTTTAATATCTGTATTTGGCAACTGCGATGCAACATTATCCCATACATTGGCATAAGTATTTAAATCGTCGAAGCCCTGTGATACTAATTTCATCGCATCGTGTCCGGGAATTAACTTGTCTTTACGTGTAGGAACCTGCCACCCCTTATAACGGACAGTACCGTCTGTTGGTTCCAATAAACCATATATTAATCGTAGTAAGGTGCTTTTTCCACTGCCAGATTCACCAATGATCGCTGTTATTTTTCCTTCATCGATATCGAAAGAACTATTTTCAACAGCAAACTGCATATTGTTCTCATGAAAGGAAAAGCTAAGGTGTTCGGCGTGTATAGCCGCTAATCCGGGCACATGGATATCAGATGGAATATATTGACAAGATGATAAATGAGCCATAGTAGGGAGTCGAAAAAAGGTAGTTAACGAATAGAAATTTTACGTGTTGTTGCATCTATGATGCTAATATGTATCTCTTTTGCTTCTTCAGGAAGTAAATTGGGGATTTTCTCTGGCCATTCAACAAAGCAATATGCACCTGAATAGAAATATTCCTCATAGCCAAAATCGAAAGCCTCCTGTTCATCTTTAATGCGGTAAAAATCAAAGTGATATATGGGTCCAACGGGAGACTCATATTCATTAACAATGGAGAATGTTGGACTAGATGTACTATCTTGTACATTCAATTGTTTGCACAGGTGTTTTACAAAAGTTGTCTTTCCTGCTCCCATTGAACCATATAATAGAAAAATCCGGTCCTTTGGAAAACTATTTAAAAGTGTCTGAGCCGCTTGAGATAGATCCGCTGTCGTATTTACAATAATTTCCATGTTGCAAAATTACTATTTCGGTAAGTATGTCGCAAAGGGGATAATCATTTCTTCCAAAGAGATTCCTCCATGTTGGAATGTTCCGTTAAAGTAATTGACAAATTGATTGTAGTTGTTGGGGTAAACAAAATACGAATCTTCTTTGGCAAAAACGTATGTTGAACTAACATGAAGTTTAGGCAACTGTGCCTCGTGGGGATTTTTGATAGCAAAAACATCTTTGTCAATATAGTTCAGATTTTTCCCTTGCTTATATCTCAAATTTGTATTTGTATTTCGGTCACCAACGATTTTACTTGGCTTTTTTACACGTATCGTGCCATGGTCGGTTGTAATAATCACACGGACTTTCTTTTGTGAGAGCCATTTTATAGCCTCTAATAAAGGTGAGTGTTCAAACCATGACAAAGTGAGGGAGCGATACGCTGCTTCGTCGTTTGCTAATTCACGAATCATAGAGCTGTCCGTACGTGCGTGAGAAAGCATATCAACAAAGTTATACACCAATACATTCAGTTGGTTGTGCATCATATTACCGAGATTGTCTAACACATCCTTTCCTTGTTCCAGGGTCAAAATTTTCGTGTAGGAGTGTTTTATGGACTTGCGGTAAAGTCGCTTGATCTGATCTTCCAAAAATTTATCCTCATATAAATTCTTACCACCTTCATCTTCATCGTTTTGCCATAATTTCGGGAAGCGTTTTTCCATTTCCAGTGGAGTTAATCCACTAAAGATGGCATTTCTAGCATATTGTGTTGCTGTTGGTAAAATACTGTAATAGTTTATCTCCTCCTCGAGTCTAAAATAGTCGGTGATCACCTCATTGATAATTTTCCATTGATCGAAACGCAAATTGTCTATTAGAAAGAAAAATGTAGGTGTATCATCTTCTATGGTCGGAAATACCTTTTTCTTAAATAGCTGGTGTGAAAGAATGGGCGCGTTTTCGGGGCGATTAATCCACTGTATATAGTTGTTTTCTATAAATTTTGAGAATTGCATGTTTGCTTCGGATTTTTGCATCGTCAGAATTTCATGCATATTGTTATCTTCAAGCTTTTCGAGGGATAATTCCCAGTAGACAAGTTTTTTGTAAACTTCTGACCATTGGTTGAAATCCAGATTGTCATTCAGGATCATCCCCAAATTGCGGAAGTCTTGTTGATAGGCCATGGATGTTTTCTCATTGACAAGACGTTTGTTCTCCGTTAATTTTTTTATTGTCATCAAGATCTGCTTGGGGTTGACCGGCTTGATAAGATAATCATCTATTTTGGAGCCGATGGCATCTTCCATGACATGTTCTTCTTCATTTTTTGTGACCAGAACAACGGGGACAGTAGGGTTGATCGATTTGAGTATAGCAAGTGTTTCGAGCCCGGTTAGCCCAGGCATATTTTCGTCTAAGAAAACGAGGTGGAAAAAACCATTTTTAAAGGCTTCAACGGCATCATTTCCATTATTGACTGTGTCAACTTTGTAACCTTTGCTTTCTAAAAATAAAATGTGTGGTTTTAGAAAGTCAATTTCATCGTCAGCCCAAAGAATATGTGTTTTTTGCATCTTGTTATTATATGTCTATTAGTAGTAGAGGGGGAGGATCGGATTTTCGATCTCATGCTAACATAAGCAAATATCGTGCTTCAGATTTTATTTTTAACATTTATTAACGATGAACTAACTATCTTTGTTTTAAGTTTATACTAGTGTTAACCAGGAGTTCATGATTAAAGGGCTCGGTTTCATATTTATAGTGTTGATGATCGTATTAATTTGTCTCCACATTGAACAAAAATAAAATTATTAATGATCCGGTATATGGATTTGTCGCTATTCCTACAGGATTGGTCTTTGACCTAGTGCAACACCCTTATTTCCAAAGGCTCCGCTATATTAAGCAGGTGAGCATGACGCATCTTGTCTATCCCGGAGCTTTGCATACTCGTTTTCAGCACGCCATAGGAGCGATGCATTTGATGTCGATGGCTTTGGAAACTTTGAGGAGTAAAGGTGTTATAATTTCAGCGGATGAAGAGGAGGCTGTTCTGTCGGCAATATTGCTGCATGATATAGGTCACGGCCCTTTTTCACATTCCTTGGAGCATAGTTTGATTGAAGGAGTTTCTCATGAGCTATTGTCTTCCCTTTTAATGGATCGAATCAATAATGATTTGGGTGGAAGACTAAGTCTAGCAATTACAATCTTTAATAATAAATACGAACGTAAATTTCTTCATCAATTGGTGTCGAGCCAATTGGATGTTGATCGAATGGACTACCTCAATAGAGATAGTTTTTTTACAGGCGTATCGGAAGGCGTCATCTCATTTGACCGTATCATAAAAATGCTCAATGTGGTGGACGACGAAATAGTAGTGGAGTATAAAGCGCTTTATTCTGTGGAGAAATTTCTGATTGCGCGGCGGTTGATGTATTGGCAAGTCTATTTACACAAGACCGTTATCGGTGCTGAACAGTTATTGATTAAAATTCTGCAGCGGGCAAAATATTTGACGGCTGCTGGCCATAAGCTCTTTTCTACCCCGGCTTTTCATTGGTTTTTAAGCCAGCAGGTCAACAAAACTAACTTTTTGGATGACTCGTTACATTTGGATTGGTTTACTCGTTTAGATGATACGGATATTATGTCAGCCATAAAAACATGGGAACGTCATGAGGATTCGATTTTAAGTACAATGTGCCAGCGTGTTATGAAACGTAATCTATATCGATCTGTCATGAGTGATAAGCCATTCTTGCCAGAATATGTTGATTTAGTAAAGGCGAAAGTACAAGCTGAGATGGGAGTGGCTCAAGAGGATATTCATTATTATGTATTTATGCAAGAAATTCAAAACCGGGCCTATAATTCTTCCAGGGATCAAATTAAAATATTATTGAAATCGGGCGAGCTCGTCGATATAACAGAGGCTTCTGATCTAGGGAATTTAGAAGCGCTATCGCAAAATGTAGCTAAATATGCCTTATGTTATCCAAAAGAGGTGGGATATGTTGCAATTACTTCCATCAAGTAGTTATTTTTTAATAAAAAAACATAGATTTGTACCATGCAATTTACTGCTCAACAAATAGGGACATTATTAGAAGGACGGATTGAAGGAAATCCAGAAGTTACTGTAGGTAACCTTGCCAAAATTGAGGAAGGTAAAAAAGGCGATCTTTCTTTTTTGTCAAATCCAAAATATGAGCATTTTATTTATACTACTGACGCCTCGATTGTAATTGTTAATGAAGATTTACAATTGACCCAAGCAACTAAACCGACATTGACGATCATACGGGTTAAGAATGCCTATGCTGCTTTCTCTACTATTTTGAACATGTATAATGAGTTTCGTCTTGACAAAAGTGGACGTGAGGAACCTCATTTTATACATGCTGAAGCGGAGATCGGTCAAGGAGGTTATATCGGTGCATTTGTATATATTGGACGCGGGGCTTCCATTGGAAATAACGTAAAAATCTACCCACAGGTCTATATTGGCGATAAAGTTACGATTGGAGATAATACAACACTCTATCCAGGGGTGAAGATTTATCATGATTGTAAGATAGGGGAAAATGTCGTAGTACATTCCGGTGTTGTGATTGGGTCGGATGGATTTGGATTTGCTCCACAAGAAGACGGAACATATAAAAAAGTACCGCAGATCGGTTATGTGCAAGTGGAGGATAATGTTGAGATTGGCGCCAATACTGTAATCGATAGGGCAACAATGGGCGCTACAATAGTGCGTGATGGTGTTAAGTTGGATAATTTGATTCAAATTGCACATAATGTTGATATTGGAAAGAATACAGTAATCGCAGCGCAAACAGGTATTTCTGGTAGTTCAAAAATTGGAGAACATGTAGTTTTAGGAGGACAGGTTGGTGTTGTTGGGCATATTGTTGTTGCAAAGGGGTCTCAAATCCAAGCCCAATCAGGAGTGAATAGATCGATTAAAGAAGAAGGGAAAAAATGGGGCGGTACACCAGTGATGCCTTATCAGCCGCAATTGCGTTCTAATGTGATTTTTGCACGTCTTCCTGAGTTGGAAAAACGAATCCAAGAGTTAGAAAAGTTAGTAGAAAAAAAATTGAAATAATTATTTTTCATTGAAAATAAACTGTTCTTTATTTATGATGAAATAATCATTCCTAGTAAGGCTATGGCGAACATCGAAATAGCTTCAAGGATAAATGTTTTGTCAAAAGAAGTTTTGATTTAAAAATATGTTATTAGAAATGAATGTAAAACAGAGAACCATCAAAAACGAGGTTGAAATTTCGGGGGTAGGTCTTCATACAGGAAAAATTGTATCGATGACGATTAAGCCAGCTCCGGAAAATCACTGGTTTAAGTTCAGACGTGTGGATTTAGAGGGGCAACCAGAAATTTTGGTTGATGCGGATAATGTTACGGATACCTCCAGAGGGACGACAATAACGCAGAATGGAGCAAGTGTGAGTACAATTGAACATTTGATGGCATCGTTAATTGGTTTACAAATTGATAATGTGCTGATTGATATTGATGGTCCTGAAATACCAATTCTCGATGGTAGTTCAGCTATTTTTGTGAAGTTGTTAGAGGAAGCGGGATTTGAAGAACAAGATGCTGATCGGGATTATTATGAGATTTCCAATAATATCCATTATGCAGAGCCAGATCGCAAAGTTGAAATACTGGGCATGCCAATGGATGGTTATCGTTTGACTTGTATGATCGATTTTAATTCGCCTGTGTTGGGAAGCCAGCATGCAGCAATAACATCTATTGAGGATTTTAAATCGGAAATAGCCTCTTCGCGTACGTTTTGTTTTTTACACGAATTGGAAATGTTGGTTGATCATGGGCTTATTAAAGGTGGTGATTTAAGTAATGCCATCGTTATTGTGGACAAGGAGACTTCTCCTGAGGAATTGCAAAAATTAGCGCACCTTTTTCATAAAGAAACCGTTGCAGTTGCTAAGGAAGGAATATTAAACAATAATCAATTGCGTTACCAAAATGAGCCTGCTCGACATAAATTGTTGGACATGGTTGGAGATTTAGCGCTAGTCGGAAGACCTTTGAAAGGGCATATTATGGCTGCACGGCCAGGCCATGCAGCGAATGTGGCTTTTGCAAAAAAGATAAAGGAGCAGATCAAGAAAGATAAAACACGAAAAAAAATTAAAGTTTACGATCCCAATATGCCGGCATTATACGATACGGTAGAAATCATGAAGATTTTACCTCATCGTCAGCCCATGCTTATGGTCGATAAAATTCTTGAGTTGACAGAAACACATGTTGTGGGGTTGAAGAATGTTACCATGAACGAAGATTTATTTATGGGACATTTTCCTGGTGCACCATTATTTCCTGGTGTTTTGCAAGTGGAGGCTATGGCACAGACAGGGGGAATTTTAGTTTTGAAGACGGTCCCTGATCCAGAGAATTGGTTGACCTTATTCCTTAAAATTGAAAATGCACGTTTTAAAGCGCAGGTAACTCCAGGAGATTCTGTTATTTTTAGATGTGACTTGATGGAGCCGATCCGAAGAGGTATCGCAAAAATGAAAGGTGTGGCTATGGTAGGAGAGAAAATTGTGTGCGAAGCGGAGCTTATGGCACAGATCGTAAGAGTAAATAACAACTAAAGTAGTATAGATGATACAGCCATTAGCTTATATTCATCCGGAGGCAAAAATTGCTAAAAATGTGGTCATCGAGCCATTTGTAACCATTTATAAAGACGTCGTCATTGGTGAAGGCACTTGGATAGGATCAAATGTGACGATCATGGATGGAGCTCGAATTGGAAAAAACTGTAAAATATATCCCGGTGCAGTAATCTCTGGGGAACCTCAAGATTTAAAATTTGATGGTGAGATTACTACAGCTGAAATTGGAGACAATACAACCATTCGTGAGTGTGTAACAATCAATAGAGGAACCAAGGATAGGTATAAAACGGTCATTGGAAAAAATTGTTTGATCCAAGCTTATAGTCATGTTGCACATGATTGTGAAGTAGGTGATAATTGTGTTTTTTCGAACAACAGTACACTTGCTGGACATATTACGGTCGGCGATTATGTTGTACTTGCTGGAATGGTTGCTGTTCACCAATTTGTCAAAATTGGTTCGCATGCATTTGTTACCGGTGGTTCATTGGTGCGTAAGGATATTCCTCCTTTTGTTAAGGCCGCACGTGAACCGATTTCTTATGCTGGTATTAATTCTGTTGGATTGAGAAGAAGAGGCTTTTCGGAAGAGCAAATTGCCGAGATTCAGAATCTTTATCGAATTCTTTTTGTCCAAAACAGAAATTTGGCTAAAGCAATAGAAATTATAGAAGCTGAATATCAGGCAACGGAAATCCGTGATGAAATTTTGGATTTTATTCGGAATTCAGGCCGGGGTATCATGAAGGGATTCAATAATAGAGCGATGTAATCGCATTGTCGATTCTAGTGAATTTGAAAATTACATTAAAAGATATTGGTAGGAGGTATAACAATGAATGGATTTTTAGGCATATAAACTATACCTTCGAGTCCGGCAAGAGTTATGCCATCCTTGGCCATAACGGTTCAGGGAAGTCCACTTTCCTAAAAGTGCTTTCAAGTAGTTTGACACCCTCAGCGGGTGAATTGATTTACACATATGGCGAAGAGGTCTTAAGTGTGGATCAAATATATCAACAACTGTCTCTTGCAGCCCCCTACGTTGAACTGATCGAGGAATTTACCTTAAATGAGTTGATCGATTTCCATTTTAAATTTAAAAATTATCTTCCTTCTTTTGATAAAGAAACAGTTGTCAGCTTATTGGGATTGGAGCATGCACTTGACAGAGAGATAAGATTTTTTTCTTCAGGTATGCGTCAACGGGTAAAGCTAGCACTAGCTTGTTGTTCTGCATCTAGCTTGGTATTGTTGGATGAGCCAACAAGTAATTTGGATAGTGCCGGTGAAGAATGGTACTTGAATTTGATCGATCGAGCAAAATTAAAATCAAGAATACTCGTCGTTTGTTCAAATCAAAAGAAAGAATATGAGTTCTGTGATGAAACGATATCCATTCTGGATTTTAAAGCCTAATTCTCCTATTTCTCATAGCATTTAATGCACAATTCTTAACAATAACATCCTAATATTTCATTTTTTTATGAACCCAAATCGTTACGAATTGGAATCTTTATAGCTGCATATCTGTTTTTGGGTAAATGATGGGAGTATATTATTCGTATCCGCTTTTTGAAATTATAGGGATGGCTCCAGCTACTCTTGAAAACGGTTATTTCAATAAAAAAGTAGCGAATGAAATTTTAATAACACAATTAGTTTTTGTACTTTTGACGACTCAATAATGAGATAACCGTTTAAAGTTCAATTCAAAGAATGGCTAAGGCATCAGAGGTAAAATCAGGAAATATCTTAAGATTTAACGGAGAATTAGTATCCGTAGAGGAATATATACACCGTACACCAGGTAATTTACGTGCTTTTTATCAAGCTAGAATGCGTAATGTTAAAACTGGTAAGTTAGTTGAATACCGTTTTAGAGTTGATGAGTCTGTCGAGATTGCACGTGTAGAAACGAATGATTATCAGTATCTATATGATGATGGCGATTTCTTCGTTGTAATGGACAATAATACATATGAGCAGTTTAATATTCCGAAATTTTTATTTGGTGATTCTGCACGTTTCTTGAAAGAAGGAATGACTGTAATTATTGCTTTTGAAAGTGATGAGCCTATCATGGCAGAAGCTCCAAAAAGTGTTGAGTTAGAAATTACATATACTGAACCGGCTGTAAAAGGAGATACTTCGACAAATGCATTGAAAAAAGCAACTGTAGAGACTGGTGTTGAAATTATGGTGCCGTTGTTCATTAATCAAGGTGAGAAAGTAAGAGTTGATACGCAAACAGGTAATTATATCGAGCGCGTAAAATAATATAAAGATTTTAGGTTTAGGTTGATTATTCGGTCTTGTTAGCGCTCGCTACAAGGCCGTTTTTTGTAATACTAGACTCAGTTTAGCACCTGGTTTTTCTATTCTGAACAAAAAACTCTAATCGCTTTTGAAGCTTAAATAAAAATTGAATTGGAAGGAATGCTATTTTTGATTGATCTTGGCATAGGTGATGGAATTTAATGAGGCTTTTGGTAAGAAAGAGAAATAAATTTTGGAAATAACTATTTTACAAATGAAATCGAAACAAGAATTGAGACTTGAGTATAAAACTAAGCGATGTCAATTGTCTTTAGAGGAAGAAACTGCGCTCAATGAACAACTACTTTCGCGGTTTACAAAGCTTGATCTCTCAGGGGTCGAATTTTTGCATATTTTCATTCCTATAGGAAAATACCACGAACCCAATACATATTTAATAATAAATTATGTTCAAGAGTTTTTTCCACAGATAAAGATCGTTGTTTCGCGATCTAATTTTGATGATTATTCGATGCAACATTTCATATTGGATGAGCATACACTATTTGAGACGAACAGCTGGGGTATTCCAGAGCCAATATCTGGCATTAAGGTCGCTTCATCGGTTATTGATATGATTATAGTGCCATTGTTAATTTTTGATCTTTTCGGATACAGAGTAGGTTATGGGAAGGGGTTTTATGACCGTTTTTTCTCGTCCTGTAAAGTTGGTGTACAGCGTGTCGGACTATCTTTTTTTAATCCAATTGATGTTATTGCAGATAAAAATGAATATGATGTCCAATTAACGAAAGCTATTACACCAGATCATATTTATCATTTTTTTGATGACAAGTAATACTATTTGGTCAGAAGAATAATCTTACCGGTTTTTGTGAATAGTCACAAGGTTTTTTAAAAAGTGGCTTCTCTGTTTAATTCGCGAACAATAGTAGGATATTATTTAATGCACTATTCTTCTTTTTAATCGAAGAGTGTAAGGCACGATTACGGTCTCAATCTTAACAGTGTTTGTAGTTGGTTGATTTTTTCTCATGATGATTTAATTAAAATTATTTTTTATTTTTATTGCGAAATTCAATGCCTGTGCCGATATGTTTCGATGTCTTCTATTTTTTCTTTTCCTAACAATCATACCTTGTCGTGTTGTCTATGGGATGGATTTAATGGATTCCAATTCCTCGATAGAAGAGAAGAACTTTTACGAAACAATTATAAAAGAATCAGCGCAGTATCAATCCTCTAGTCTGTCGTTGAGCAAGTATCTTGCGCCATATTTTAGCCAAGCGGTACGAAAAAATGATAAGGCACTTTTGGCAATCTATTATTGTTTATTGGCGGATCAGTCGTTTAATGACGAGGGTGCAAGAAATAACTTTAGTGATAAATACTATTTAAAAGCGCTGGACCTTGAAGAAGGCTATAGCTATCAAAACGTACGCGTTTGGGTAAAGGTAATGTATGGCTTTTACTTATATCGATGTCTGAAAGCCTCTGAGGCATTACCTTTTATCTTGGAAGGAGAGAAAGGGCTCGAAGATATACCGAAAGAACTTGTTTTAGACCTAACACAAACTTACAAGAAGCTTGGCTATTTTTTTGGAACTTTAGGTGATTATACTTCTGGAATTAAATATCTGGAATTAGGGCAACGAGAAGAACAAATTTCACCGAAATTGAAAGCTGAAATCTTAGACAATTTAGGTGTACTGACTCTGAAAAGTGGTGGTGATACCTTGCAGGCAATGAAAATTTTTGAATTGGCTCAAACTTTAGCACTTTCAGAAAATGACTCATTACGCTACGCGAAGATTTTAGGGAATCAGGCTGCCGTGTTTGAAGGTATGAAGGATTACCATAAGGCTTTATTGCTTCTAGATAAAGATCTTGAGATTTCCAGATCTCTTGGGAATGACCGAAATACAATCTTTGCCTTAATGATGCGGATTCGATTAGATATAGCGAATAAGGAAACGAAGGATGTTCGTCATATGATTGCGGAAGCTGAGTCCCTTTTGTTGGGCTCGGATGATAAGAAGACAATACTTGAACTTGAGATTCACAAGTTGAATTTGGCTATGCAAAGTAACGATATAGGTCGTGAGCTGAATGCACGAAGAAGGATAGAACGTCTCCAAGACTCACTACGCTTTTTAGATGGTGATCCAGTATTGTCCCAATTGAAGTTTATGGCCGACAAGCAAAAGTATGCCGATAAATTATCGCTGGCACAAGCTGTTATTAAGAAAAAGCAAGCTGAGAGACGATTATGGCTAATATTAAGTTTATTGGTATTGGTCTTATTCTTTTTTATTTATAATGCTGTTCGATCCCGTGCTAGAAAACGGATACGTGACTATGAATATCAGCTTCTTAATTTAAAGTATACAAAAGCGGAATTAGACAGGGAACTGGTGAGCTCTAAAAGCCAAGTGGAAGAGTACGTCGCTTATCTTAAGCGCAATAATGAACAGATAAATGTACTTTCTGCGATGCTTGAAGAAAAAGGGAATGTTGTTGAAAAAGATCGCGAGGAGCTAAAAATATTGTTGCAGTCACATCTCATCACTGAAGAGAAATGGCAGGAATTTAAATTATTGATTGTAAAAGAATTTCCCAATTTACTCCAGGATATACAATCTAGATTTCCCGATATAACGGAATCCAATCTGAGGGTAATTGTGCTTATGAAACTGGGGCTAAATAATAAGGAAGTAGCTAATGTATTGGGGGTTACTCCAGACGCGATAAAAAAATCTATGCAGCGCTTGAAAAAGAAGCTTGGAGATCAGGCCGGAGTGCTCATGGAATATATTTCCGACAAAGAGTTTGTTTAATGTCGACCTTCAGTTGGCAGAGAGACCCTTTGGGAGCCAAAAAGATGACCGTCTCAGTTTTTAAGACGGTCATATAAAGTTAAGCTGAGTATAATGCTCTGCTGTAGCGGCAGAGGCTACTGTTTAATCTAATGGATTTTCCTTCAGATTTTTTTCCCATGCCCAGGCAGAAGCCATCATTTCATCAATACCAAGTGCTGCTTTCCAATGCAACTGATTGGCCGATTTAGTGACGTCCCCATAAACCTTGATGATATCTCCGTCACGACGTGGACCAAATTCGTAATTTAGTTTTTGTCCTGAAGCTTTCTCAAAAGCCTTGATCGCTTCAAGGACAGAATATCCATTTCCTGTTCCCACATTAAAGACATCGTATTTTCCGTTCGGGTTGCCTTTTTCCAATAATCTGATTGCTGCAACGTGAGCTTTTGCTAAATCAACAACGTGGATATAGTCGCGGATACAAGATCCATCCGGTGTGTCGTAATCAGAGCCAAATACCGTTAATTTTTCTCTTTTTCCGATGGCTGTTTGTGTGATAAAAGGAAGCAGGTTCTGAGGAACACCGTTTGGTAATTCACCGATCAATGCCGACTCATGTGCACCTACAGGGTTGAAATAACGGAGCGCAATAATATTGTAGTTGTCATATGCAGCAGCAGTTTCCTGTAGGATTTCTTCAGCAATTTGTTTTGTATTTCCATAAGGAGAGGTTGCCTTTTTCACGGGAGCACTCTCGTCTACAGGTAAGTAGTCTGGCTCACCATATACGGTACAGCTTGAAGAAAAGACAAAATTAATAGGCTTATTTTGATATGCCTCTAATAAGTTAATTAACGAGAAGAAATTGTTGTGGTAATATTTCAAAGGCTTCTGTACAGATTCACCTACAGCTTTAGAGGCCGCAAAATGGATAATTCCTGAGATATCGGTATTGTTTTTTACAAATTCATTCACGCGGTCTGTGTCACAAAGGTCAAATTGGTGAAATTCAGGTCTAACGCCGATGATCTTCTCAACCTGATCCAAAATTTTGATGTTTGAATTGGACAGATCATCCACGATGACAGGTATATATCCTGCTTGATGTAGTTCGACCACTGTATGCGAACCGATATAACCTGTTCCTCCTGTGACTAGTATTTTTTTGTTCATTATTGTTGATTATAGTAAGTAAAGTCTTTATGTGATAAGGTATCCAAAGGGATCTTTTTGTAAAATTCTATGGTTTTTTTCAATCCTGTTTTTCGGTCTATTTGAGGTTCCCAGGCTAATTTTGATTTGGCCAAGCCAATATCGGGTTTCCGTTGTTTGGGATCATCAACCGGTAATGGTTCGTAGACGATTTTACTCGAGCTGTCTGTCAATTCGACAATTTCATGGGCCAATTGTAGCAAGCTGATTTCGTCTGGATTACCAATATTTATAGGTGTTGCACATGCCGAATGCAACAAGCGAAAGATGCCTTCGACCTGGTCGTCAATATAACAGAATGATCGTGTTTGTGAACCATCCCCAAAAATCGTGATGTCTTCGCCACGTATCGCTTGTGCGATAAAGGTGGGAATAGCTCGGCCGTCATTGAGACGCATTCTGGAACCAAAGGTGTTAAATATCCTGACAATACGGGTCTCCAGACCATGTGCATTGTGATAGGCCATCGTTATTGCCTCTTGGAAGCGCTTCGCTTCATCGTATACACCGCGAGGTCCCACGGGATTTACATTGCCCCAGTAGTCCTCGGATTGTGGTGAAACCAGTGGGTCGCCATAAACCTCAGAGGTGGAGGCTACCAAAATACGTGCTTGTTTAGCACGCGCTAAGCCCAAGAGATTATGTGTGCCCAAAGATCCTACCTTCAATGTTTGTATCGGAATTTTAAGGTAATCAACGGGACTGGCTGGCGAAGCGAAATGCAGGATATAATCCAAGTGCCCGGGGACGTGGACAAATTTTGAGACATCGTGATGATAGAAGTCAAAATTTTCCAACTTAAATAGATGTGCTATATTCTGTAGATCTCCGGTAATTAGGTTGTCCATTCCAATTACATCGTAATCTTCCGCAATAAAGCGATCGCAAAGGTGAGAACCGAGGAAGCCAGCTGCTCCTGTTATCAAAATCCGTTTGCGATGTTTATTTTCCACTCAATGGTTCCGTTTAATGAAATGGGTTTAATATCTTTGACTAAGATAAACATTATTTTAAAAACATGCGTTTGCTTTATTCAATTGGAATCTTTCTTTATGGACTCTTACTGCGTATTTTGGCTCCTTTTCATGCCAAAGCCAAGCTCATGGTAGAGGGACGAAAAGACTGGTATTCGAGGATGAAACAAACGGTTGATTCTTCCCAAAAACATATTTGGTTTCACTTTGCTTCATTGGGGGAATTTGAGCAAGGAAGACCTGTCCTGGAAGCGGTGAAAAATAATTATTTGGATCATAAAATAATTGTAACATTTTACTCTCCCTCTGGCTATGAAATCAGAAAAAACACTGCTTTGGCCGATTATGTTTTTTATCTCCCCTACGATACTGCTCAGCACGCACGGCTTTTTCTCGACTTGATTAATCCAAGTTTCGCTGTGTTTACGAAATATGAATATTGGTATTATTTTTTTGAGGGCCTGCATAGACGGGGCATTCCCTTGTTTTTGATCTCAGCAATATTTAGACCCGATCAGATTTTCTTTCAGGCCTATGGTACTTTTTTTCTGAAAATTTTAAGTTATGTGACTTACTTCTTTGTGCAAAATGAAGAAAGTGTACGTCTTTTGAAAGAATTTGGGATACGGAATGCCGGGTTAGCCGGAGATACACGTTTTGATCGTGTAGTAGACATTCCTAAAAGCAGAAAAATGATTCCCGAGATCAGCCAATTTATTGGTGAAAATCCGGCCTTGGTTGCAGGAAGTACCTGGCCCGAGGATGAGCAGGCTCTACAGGAATTGCTGCTGGATAATTCAGACTATAAGCTGATCTTGGCTCCGCATGAAATCAATGAATCACATTTAGCGAGCATTTTTAACCTTTGGCCGAAGGCACTCCGCTTTTCGGACATGGCTACCTACGATGCCGCAATAATAGTCGATTCAAAGGTACTGGTTATCGATAACATTGGTATGCTTTCGTCTTTGTATGGGTATGGCCAACTGGCCTATATTGGTGGTGGTTTTGGCGTGGGGATACATAACACACTCGAAGCCGCAACTTATGGCATACCGGTTCTATTTGGACCAAATTTCAAGAAGTTTCAGGAGGCGAAAGATCTTGTGCAAAATGGATCAGGTTTCGCCATTGCCAGTGCTAAAGAATTAAAGAAAGTCTTTGCTGTTTTGCAAGATCAGACTGTCCGTCAAAAGGCCGGAAAACTGGCCCGTGAATATGTTCTGCAGAAAGCAGGAGCAACACCGATCATTATGAAATACCTCAAAAGCAATCCTGTAAAAATATAAGCGGTAATTGCACAACGAACTGCCGCTTATATTTTTAGGGGTGATGCTAATAATATGTATATCTTCTTACGCCGGTAATATGACGAGATAAACGCATTACCTGATGGGAATATCCGTATTCATTGTCGTACCAGACATATAGAATGACATTCCTGCCATCTGCCGAGACTATCGTCGCTGGAGCATCCACGATCGCAGCGGCAGTGGAGCCGATGATATCTGAAGAAACGAGTTCATTGTCTTTAGAAAATTTAATCTGTTCGACAAGGTCACCCTGTAGTGATGCCTCTTTTAAAAGTGCATTGATTTCTTCGACGGTAGTTTTAGATTTAATTTCGAGATTTAAAATCGCCAATGATCCATTTGGCACGGGAACGCGAATGGCATTGGAGGTCAGTTTGCCCTTCAGTGAAGGCAATACTTTTGAAACGGCAGCCCCCGCTCCAGTTTCTGTGATCACCATATTGAGCGCTGCGGCACGGCCCCGTCTGGACTTCTTGTGCATATTGTCGACAAGATTCTGGTCGTTAGTATAGGAATGTATGGTTTCGATATGCCCTTTTTCAATGCCTATTTTATTTTCAAGGACCGCCAAAATAGGGGATATTGCGTTGGTCGTACAGGAAGCGGCGGAAAAGATCGCATGCCGTTGCACGTCAATATCATTTTCGTTGACTGCGTATACGATATTTGGAATACCTTTTCCGGGTGCTGTTAATAAAACTTGGGCGGTACCTTTGGATTTCAGGTGGCGACTCAGTTCTTGCTCATCTCGAAAAGCACCCGTATTGTCGACGACTAAAGCATGCTGTATTCCATAATAGGTATAATCGATGTCCTCTGGCTGTTTGGCAGAGATAAGGTGGACAGTGATGCCATTGATAATAAGTGCCTGATTTGGAATGTCGACCTGTACGTCGCCTTCGAACGCACCATGTATGGAATCTGTTTTTAATAGTGTCGCTCTTTTCAATATGGACTTGCTATCATTGGCGTCTCGCGTTACAATGGCACGAAGGCGAAGCTGCTGTCCAGCACCGGCTTTATGCATAAGCTCTCGGGCGAGTAAACGGCCGATACGACCAAATCCATAAAGCACAACATCGCGTGGTTTTAATTCCGCTTGTTGATTGATATCTTTTAATTCATTTGTAATAAAACTAGGCAGATTGTTGTTGTCAATAGTCTGTTTTTTGATTTTTAAGGTAAGTTTTCCGATATCAATACGTGCAGGAGATAGCGTGAGTTTTTCCAATACCTGTGCTGTGTGAAGGGTGTCAAAAATATTGAATGGCTCGTCGGTAAGGAGGACGCTTTCCTTGATCAGGTTGAGAATTGAACTCGATTTTACATCAATGAGTTGATTTCGAAAAAATACAAGTTCAATAGCGTGGTTATACCACAGGTTACTGACAATTTGAATTAAGCTTACGGCAGCGTTTTGTTGCTCTCTGTAACTTTTGATCTCTAAATCAAAAGATGGCTTGTGTGACATCATAATTTTATAATAGATTATGATGCAAACATAGTACAAACTGCCTAGAAAATAGATTTATATTTTTATTTTCGTAATTTTTTAAATTTAAATACTTGTAATATTGTTATTTTAATAAAATATTAGTGATTTATTTGTTAATCCTCTATTATGAATAATTCAGACATGATATGATCGGCCATTAATTTACCGGGATCCGTCAAGCGTAATTTGTTTTCTTCCAAAACGAGATTTTTCTCTGCTAGAAATGGTTCTGCATCTTTCAATACACGATTTTTGACAGATTGCCCGAATTTACTTTCCAGCGCAATCAAATCCAGTCCCCACATGGTTCTCAGCGAAGTCATGATACTTTCGTTGATCTGGTCCAGCGTAGAAAGCTCCTCAATTTCCAGGGGAAGTTGGTTTGAATTGATTGAGGTCATATATTTTGCGTTGTTGGAAACATTCCAAGCTCTGGAAGTTCCATTGAACGAATGTGCCGAAGGACCTATACCAAGATAATGTTTACCTTTCCAATAATTTGTGTTGTGACGCGCATAACGGCCATTTTTTGCAAAATTGGAAATTTCATATTGTTCATATCCCGCGGCTTTCAATGTATGGATAAGAAGACTCATCTGATCCGCTGCCTGATCTGAATCTATTGCTGGACTTAAGCCTTTTTTAATGAAGTGATCCAATGCTGTCTTATTTTCTACGGTCATGGAATACGAAGAAATATGGGGAATTTCAAAGTCAATCAGTTGTTGCATATTGTGGCGCCATTTCTCATCAGTCAACAGCGGGTAGCCATAAATAAGATCACAGGTAATATTTTCAAAGCCCGCATCTTGCACCCGCATGATAGAAGCCAGTGCTTCCTGCTGATTATGTGCTCTGTTCATCCATTTAAGATCCTCTTCAAAGAAAGACTGTATGCCTATGCTGAATCGATTGATTGCTGTATTCCTGAGACTGTTAACTTTGGCCGCATTTAGATCGTCGGGGTTTGCTTCCAGCGTAATTTCAGCATGATTTACGATGTCAAAATGCATTGCTATCGTATCGATGATCCGTGCGATCTCTTCAGCATCCAATAAGGATGGCGTGCCACCACCAAAATAGATCGATTCGACCTTTTTGTCTTCCAAATAGGCTGCTCTGAGCTCAATTTCCCGTCGGATGGCATTGATCATCTCACTTTTGTATTGTAGTGAAGTGCTAAAATGGAAGTCACAGTAATGACAAGCCTGTTTACAGAAGGGGATATGGACATAAATCATGGGGACAAATATACCAAGACCTGACCAAATCGCCCTTTATTTTTTCTTCTTTCGACTATGCGTACCTGAAATCTTCGCATGGCTTTTCCGCACGCTCATTAAGGATTTAAAAAGAAAGTGCAAGAGTATGGAAGAATCATCTAAAAGAAGGTTGACAACAAGCTAGTTATTCTTTATCTTGTTGTCAATATTTGTTGGTAGAAAGCACCAATATAGCACCTAATGTCTGATGAAGGAGGAGTGAATTCAAAAGTTTCCTTCTGAAAAAATCGAAAAGCTATAGGTATCAGGCTCGTGTAAATTATTTCATGGGAGCTTATCAAATAGATTAAAAAACGAATTATTTTCTTCTAATAAAAGTAAAACGTATGAAAACCTCCCGTCGAGACTTTCTAAAAAATGTAGCCGGTGTTTCTGGCTTCTTCATATTTTCAAACCATGGATATGCTTGGGGGGATAGTCTTGAAGACTCCTTTATAGATAAGTTATTACCGGCGCCAAAAGGAGGAGGATTTGCGATGAAAGATTACTGGATTTGGGACCCATCGGTCATAAAAGGAGAAGATGGACGATATCATATGTTTGCTTCGCGTTGGAGCAAACAATATGGCTTTGGTAATTGGGTGACAAACTCCGAAGTCGTCAGGGCTATTTCAGATACCGCTGAAGGGCCGTACGAATTTGTTGAAGTTGTACTGCCTGCCCGAGGGAAGCAATATTTTGATGGCTGTACAACACACAATCCTCGAATTGTAAAAAACGGTGACTATTATGTGCTTTATTACTTTGGCAATAACTATGACGAACCAAATCCCTCTTTTACAGAAAACGTATGGGAGTCGGGCTTAGGCCAGAAAGCCTGGATGCATAAACGTATTGGGATGGCCTATTCCAAGTCAATTGCAGGGCCATGGAAAAGAGTTGATCAACCGATTTTGAATCCCCGAAAAGGTCAATGGGATGCCTCCATTACATCAAATCCTTCGCCAGTTGTCTTACCGAACGGGAAGGTTTATTTGCTGTATAAATCTTCCCCCGTAAATTATAATCCACCACTTTTATTGGGAGCCGCGCAAGCGGATTCTTTCCTCGGACCTTATCGCCGTTTATCGGACAAGCCTATTTTTTCATTCCATACGGACCAAAACCATGAAAACGATGTAGAAGATCCATTTGTCTGGTATAACGGTCAGCAGTTTGAACTTATTATGAAGGACCGTTACGGAAAGATCTGCGGTGAAGAGGGGGGCGGGATACATGCTTATTCGAAGGATGGCATAGATTGGCATCTTTCGAAGTCTGTAAAAGCTTATTCTAAAACAATTCAATGGGATGATGGCACGACGAGTCATCAGGCCAATTTTGAACGACCGTTTTTACTATTTGAAAATGGGAAGCCTACTCATTTGTTTGCGGCAACCGGGGATGGTTCAGAGCCCTATCAATTTGAACGTACATGGAATATGGTTATTCCCCTTAAGAGTATATAATCCACGGAATTAAAAAACAGCTTCCAAACCGCGTCGTATATATTGGGTTTGGAAGCTGTCTTGATTTTCCCATCTGTTCAGATAATGGGAAGTATATGTAGTTACTTACTAAAACTGTTGTTTGCCGATTCTACATCCGCTAATCGCAATGAAGGATCAATTGTTACCGTTTTTGGTGTTTTCGACACATGGATAGTATAGTCGGGTTTGGTCCAGAACCAATCCTCAAGCACGGTTCTTTTAACACCTTTGTAAATGTCAAAATGCTCTTCTGGTTTTTCTCCACGCATTTCACGCAAAGGGATATAAAATAATTCTTTGCTTCCATCGGTGTATTCTACCAGAACATCCAGTGGCATGGCAAAATTGGACTTATTGGCCAATAGGATTTCTGTATCTGTTACTTTTTCAACGGCGTAATCGATTTGACGTGTTGTATTGATAAACAGATTGAAATACCATTTTAAATTGATACCGGAAACATCTTCAGCCACGCGTTTGAAATCATTTGGTGTCGGATGTTTAAACTTCCAGATGTCATAAAATTTCAAGAAGGTTTTTTCTAAATTTTCCTGACCAATAATATAACCCAACTGTTCTGCAAGCACGGCACCTTTGTTGTACGCTTCGTTGCTGTAGCCATAGTTGGTGTTATAATAATCTGCCAGTAAACTCATTGGTTCTTCTTTACCTGAAAGGGCCAATTTATAATATCCACGGTAGGCTGCAATTTGCGGGTTAGATGCTACGGCACCTCTTTTTTCAAAGATATGCTGCATAGCCAACTCCTCGACATAGGATGTGAAGCCTTCATCAAACCATTCATCTACGGTTTCGTTTATGCCAAATAATTGTTGGTACCAAGAATGTGCCGATTCATGGAATATTACACCGACAAGGCTTTTTAGATTGCGGCCACCTGTGATAAGCGTAGCTGTACCATATTCCATTCCGCCATCTCCACCTTGAATGATGGTATAAGTTGGCCATGGATATTTACCAAACTTCACACTACAGAAGTCAAAGAATTCGGTAGAAAGGCCTATTGCTGTTTTCCAATTCGAGATCACTTCTTTGTCTGTTGGCAAGAATACGGTATACACTTTTATACCATTTTTACTTGAAGCGGAATCCACGACAAATTTAGGGTCTGCTGCCCATACAAAATCATGGATATTTTGGGCCTTATAGTGCCACGTTGCTTTATTGTCGACGGCTTTTACTTTTGCTTTTGGTTGATAGCCTTTAACATCTGATGGATTTTGAAGAACACCAGAGGCACCAACGACATAATTTTTATTGAGGTGTATGGTAACGTCAAAGTTGCCAAAAGGGGCAATAAATTCACGGCCCGTATATTCATCCAAATGCCAGCCGAATTCATCGAATTGAGCCATCTTCGGATACCATTGCGCCATAGATAGTGCTACACCCTCGGCCGAATTTCGGCCAGTTCTTCTGATTTGTTCCGGAACTTGTGCGGTCCATTCCATATCAAAACGTGCTGTTTCCCCATCTTGGATCGCAACTGGTAAAGTTACCTCCAAAATAGTTCCATCAATTTTAAATGTTGTGTTGGCACCATTGACCGTTAGGGTTTTAATTTTCTGGTAACCAGTTTGATTGGCTTTCAGTTCTCCGATGCGACTTTGATATACCGGTTTTTCTTTTGTACCCAAGTTAGTGACCATTCGCTTGTCGGGGTCACTTATGTTTTTTAATCGATAGTCCATCATCGATCCTGGTTGAAAAGCATTGAAATATAAATGGAAATATACCTTTTTTAGTGACTGCCCTGAATTATTGCTGTACTTCAAGGTCATTTTTCCATCGTACTGATATGCTTTTTCATCCACGTTGACATCCATGTTGTAGTCAACTTTCTGTTGCCAGAATCCTTTTCTTTGGGCCTTCGCTACTGCCCCCCAAATATTTAATACACATGCAAGTGTAAAAAAGGATATTATTTTGATTTTCATGTCCCAAACTTACAAAATTGTCTCAATAAATGGCACTTAAACGAATGTAACGAAGTTAATGTCATCAAATCTTGACGAAAATTGACTGGTCTTTGGAGAATTGGCTTGGTTTTGGTTAGGGGATTTATCTGTTAAGTTAAAAATCAATTTTACTGTTTTTATGGAAAATCTATATTATAAGCCCTCGGGAAAGGCTCCTGCGTTGGCATTTATTGGCTCTCTGGTCTTAGGTGCAATTAGTGCCGTTGTATTGGCAATTGTATACATCGCCTTACAATGGTTTATTCCTATTATTTATTTTAATGTATTTATTACATTGGGATTTGGTGCTGGAATATTCTATGTTCTTAACTTCTGTTTCAAACAATGGAAATTAAGAAATAAGGGCATTGCAATATTGATTACTTTGCTGATTGCAATTTTAGGCTTTTATGCCCAGTGGGCTCTTTTTGTGTCGCTGATGTACAATGCAGAGGGGACAATGGGCGGAGATACCTGGGTAAAATCGTCTTTTAATCTGGAGGGGTTCAAGGCGTTTTTCTTACACCCTTCATTTATTTGGGAAGCGATGCAGGGTTTAAATGAAGTCGGCACTTTTACCTTGAAAAAGAGTCCGGTTTCGGGCGGTATGTTGTGGGCCGTGTGGGCGATTGAAATGGGTATTATTCTGATTACCCCAATTATTATGGCATTCAGGGGTATTACTATTTATCCTTTTTCTGAAAAAGACGAAGCATGGATGAATAAGCGGACATTGCCGGGAAGGTTAAAATTCGTAGCGGATAAAGATGCTGTAGTAAGCTCCTTGGGTAATCATGATTTTGCCTATGTGTATGACCATCTTTCGGATGAAGAAGAGCATTTCTCTTTTGCCACTGCCGAATTATATGAATCTGAAACGGACGACCATCAGTACCTGACCATCTATAATCATCAATTTACGGAAAAGAAAGGCAAGATGGAAGAGAAGAAGGATGAGATTATCGAATTCTTGCGGATCAATAGAAATAGTCTATAAACGAAACATACTGCCGAGCTGAGTTGCTCTATATTGAATGCACTGGCAGCTAAAGTTCGATCGTATAGCTTGGTTCTTTAAAAAAAGATCCCAGGAATATTTCCCCTGGGATCTTTTTGTATATGTTATTGTACCAATGTTCCACCCTTTAATTTCCATTCATTGATGGAAGGACTATAAATTTTGACGTCCTTAATACCATTTTTCGCCAATATGGATGCCGCTATGGTTGCTCGGTCTCCGGACTGACAATGCAGGTATAGCTGTTTATTTCGGTCAATTTGGTTCAGATTGTCTGCAATTGTACCAACAAAGATATGAGTCGCATGCGGTAAATGGCCCTCTGAAAACTCAGCGGCATTACGCACATCAAGTATTTGGATGTCGGATTTGCCCAATACACTATTCATCTCTTCGAAACCGATCAGTTGCTGATGTTCCAATGGAATCCCCAAATGAGGAATCGTATCAGGCGTAACATATCCAGCGACATGATCCAATCCAATGCGCATAAGCTTGCGGGCAATGTCGTCCAATTGGCTTTCCTCTACAATGAGTATAAAAGGATCCGTGTAATTAAGGATCCAACCAGCCCAGGTATTAAACGTTTTGTTATTCTGAATATTGATGCTATTGGGGAGATATCCTTTGGCAAACTCAAACTTATGGCGTGTATCAATGACAGTTGTTCCTTTGTGGTATAAACCCAGAAAAGTTTCGTTCGTTAACTTGTTGTACTGAGGAACTGCCGTTTGCAAAGGCCGTGCTATTTTGTTGAGTTTTTTCATCATGGCAAAATAGCGTGGCGGTTCGGGCTGTCCTGATAATAGCTCTTCCACGAAGGCTGTTTCGTTGTTTTGGTATTGAAGCGCCCAGTTTCGTATTTTTTCATAACCAACTGTTGAACTCGGAACGGCGCCTAGCGCCTTTCCACAAGCGGATCCGGCCCCGTGTGCAGGCCATACTTGAATATGATCAGGTAGAGCCAAGAAATGTTGCAACGATCGGTACATTTGGTGGGCTCCAATTTCCTTGGTTCCGATCATTCCCGCTGCATTTTCTAACAGATCTGGGCGTCCGATATCTCCAACAAATACAAAATCACCTGTAAATATCATGACAGGCTCCATGGTTGCAGGCGTATCAATCAATATAAAACTGATACTCTCGGGCGTATGTCCGGGGGTATGGATAACCTGGAAAATCAGATTTCCAACTTGAAATTGATCTCCATGTTTTAATCCAATATGTGGAAATTCATATTGCCAATCTTCTCCACCTTCATCGGAAAGATAAGGTTGGGCGCCTGTCAATGCGGCTAATTCTAGCGTACCTGAAAGGTAGTCGGCATGTATATGCGTTTCCGCAATATGGGTTATGGTCAGATTATTCTTTTGTGCAATCTCAAGATAGCTGTCTACATCTCTTTTAGGGTCAATGACTAGCGCTACACCCTTGGCTTGACAACCAATGATATAACTCGAATGTGCTAAAGATGACTCAAAAATGTGTTGAAAAAACATAACGTGTGATTTTAATAATTTACAAATTGAATGAATTCGAAAGCAAAGATTAGGATGCCGATACTAATTAAAAAGTACCCAAAAATACCTTTCAATTTTGCCGCATCTAATTTGTCTTTCCATTTGGAACCAATTTGGAGGCCTATTAAAGTGATTAACGTAAAGGTAACCAATATAAACCAATTCATATGTTCCAGGAACTGATAATTCGCGATCAAACCGAATGAGGCGTTTAAACCGATGATAAACAACGAGGTGGCAATGGCCTGCTTAAGTGGAATTCCTAAGAGTAATACGAGGGCCGGCACAATGATAAAGCCTCCTCCTGCACCCACCAGGCCAGTCATGATACCGACGAGCAATCCGACGAGGACAACGTTGAAAATCTGGCCAATTCCACCTCTGAATCGATCGTGCTGAACCTGTTTACGTCTTCGTACCATTGCTGTCGCAGAAATCAGAATCACAATCGAGAAAAGCAGCATGATGATATGGTTTCTGGAGATCGCTATCTCGCCAAGGTGGAATGACTCTGGTATGGCTACAAGGAGATAACGCTTGGTCAAATAGACCGAAATTAGCGATGGAAAGAGAAAAATGGCCGTAGTTTTCAGGTCAATTTCTCTTTTTTTCAACGGAGAAATTGATCCGACCAAGGCTAATATTCCTATAGAAAACAGCGAATAGTCCAATGCATATTGAGGTTCTATATGAAAAATATAAACAAATATTGGCAATGTTAGAATACTTCCGCCGCTACCCATCAAACCCATTGATAGACCGACCAGAACAGCTAATATAAAACCAGCTATAAATATTAATTCCATTTTCTCTTTCTAAAATTTTAACTAGTGGTACAGGCGTCAGTCAGATTTCGGATATGTGATTAATTTACTGTAAAGCAGCTAGTTAAAACTAGTGCGGCAACTTATTGCGCAAGACACCATAAAGCCAAGTACCCAACAAAGCGAAAAGAAGGACGATTCCTAGAGTCCAATAACCAGCACCGATTAGGGCAAACATTGGTCCTGGGCAAGCGCCTGTCAATGCCCATCCTAAGCCAAAGATTGTTCCTCCGAGCAGGTATCGTGTAATACTTTTGTCTTTGTCATAGAATGCTATTTGCATCCCGTTACTATCTTTGATTTGTTTTCTCTTGATGATTTGTACGATTATAATTGCTGTGGTCAGTGCTGTACCGATAATCCCATACATATGAAAGGAACGAAATTGAAACATTTCGTAGATTCTATACCATGATGCGGCTTCCGATTTGTATACGATGATGCCAAACAATATACCGATGAAAATAAATTTTAATGCTTTCATTTATGCGAAAATTAGCGGGAATAAAAAATGAACCATAATGATCCCACCTAGGAAGAAACCTATAACGGCGATCAAAGAAGGAAGCTGAAAATTGCTAAGTCCAGAAATAGCATGGCCTGATGAACATCCACCAGCATAGCGTGTTCCAAATCCAATCAATACACCGCCAATACTTAAAAGTAGAAACTGAAACAAAGATCCGTCGAAAACGAAAATGGATTCAGGAAGGTAGCCTTGTAGATGGTCGATAATACCCAGCTCTTTTAAGTCGGCAACACTTTTGGAATTAATCTGGCTTGCAGTGCCGTCGCTCAAAAAATTATGTGCAATAAAACCGCCAATAGCTGTCCCGAGTACTACCAATAAATTCCATGACTGGGTCTTCCAATCGAATCTGAAAAAAGAGGAAGTCTTTCCGGCCCCTAATACAGTACACATGGTGCGCAGATTATTGGACATGCCAAAATCCTTTCCCTGTTTGAGCAGCAGGTACATGACCAGTGCAATTAAAGGTCCTGAAATATACCAGGGCCATGGTTGTTTGATGTATTCCAATAGCATAACAATGTTCTTAAGTGATGTTACAAAGGTACATACTGCCTTTGCAAAAGCCTGTAACAAATGTTACCGAAGGAAGAAAGAATTTATAGGTCGTAATATTCGATGTCAGCGTCCTTTAGGGCTTCCGTTAGCAGGGGAAGATCATCTTCCTTTTGAAATAATTTGTTGCGCCAGGTACGGAAGGCTGGACCTTTGTTTTGGTTGATAATGATCAGGTTTCCGCCGGAACGTTTGAGATTCCTGATATGAGAAATATTATTCAAAGGGAAAACGATTGTTTTTTTAGCGTTACTTATCTGAAGTGTATTTTCATCCAAGACCCAAGTCGATGACAAAGTCGAAGACTTTATGGCCAGATACAGTGCTAAAGGAATCATTAAAAGAGCAATAATAATCTTGAGAATTTCCTGTATGGGAACTTTAGACATTCCCATGCCGATCAAAAAGATTGAAATCAGCAAGATTAACATGTATTTTCCACGATGCAATGTCGACAAGTGGAATGTCTGTGGATTACTCTTCATATTTCTTGATAAACTTCCCTTTTGCGTCAATATAGTAAAAATTCTCTAGATCCTCCGTTACAAGCGCTAGCCCGTTTTCAAAAGCTTGGGCATTTTGTAATTTAAATGGAACAACGACTTTTCCTGTGTAATCAATGTACCCATATTTATTGTCATTAAATGCCAGTAGAAGTCTTTCACCAGCAAACGATAGGAACTCATAATCCGTTTTAAGTTGATTATGCCCCGTTTTATTAATAAGCTGGTAGGATTGGTTGACTAGAATTAACGCGAGGTTATCGCGATAATCCGAAATGGTTTCATATTTGGCAGGAAGTAAAACAGCGCCTTTTTGATCCATGATACCCGTATGTTCTCCTTCCGTAAAAAGTGCATATTCTGGGCTAGGAACTGAAATAAAGTCATATTTGGCCTGCAGCAATATTTTACCGTTTGTATCCAACAGTCCATACTTAAGATCTCTCATATAAACTACTGGACCGCCTTCGGTTTCTAAGCTGAGCGATTCATATTGACATGGAATAACTTCTTTGCCGTGTATGTCTATTAAGCCAAACATTTGTGCTGCATCATTTACGATGGCATAGTCTCCTACATAGCTATATATTGCCGTATACTTTGCTGGTGTTAATTTGTTTCCTAAACTGTCCTGTACACCAAAATATGCTGTATTGGAATCTTGATACCAAGATAAATGGTCGTTTAGCGTGGAATCTACAGCTTCTTCAATAGGTTCACCTTCTTCATAATCCGCCGGAATTTCAAAGAGTGATTTGTCGAATGTTATTTCTTCTACCTTGGTCGCTTGAATTCCGAGCCCGGCCGATCCGATATAGAGCGCTGCCCCCGGCACTTTTTCGAGATAATCGTAAGTACCCCAGTATAACTTTGGTAATTTTGGTGCATACCAAACGGTAATTTCCGTTTGTGGATCTTGGCTCCCTGTTAGATTGAATGTTGCTTTTTCGCAGGTGATTCCTGCAATTATTTTCTTTTGATCGGGAACTAAGCTGATCTCAAAATCTCCCGAATAGGCATAATTATCACCCTCGTTTACGGCAGTCTCAATGAGTTTGCCGGTGGCCAGCTCTGTTGCAGTATAGGTTTTATTTATTTCATCCAGTAGAAAAGAGCTGCCTTCGTGGATATTGCTGATCTGTATCGATTTTCCGAATAATAAACTTTCAATTCGCATCTGGTCTTTGGTGATGAAGGCCTGCATTAATGCTTCATTATTTCCAGCCAATATTTTGATGAATTCTGAAGATGCGGTATCTGTTCCCGTTTCAGGATCAGCAAATTGATATGAAATTTTATATAGCTTTTGCTGAGCGTGTCCTTGTCCGATAAGGAGTAAAAACGCCAACTGTAAACAAAGGATAAATTGTTTCATTGTGTGATTTTAAGCTGCAAAAATATTGAAATTCGATTGATTTTTGAAATAATCTTTCGTTGTTTGTGGAAATTCTTTCAAAAATAGATATTATTGTATTTGGTTGTTTAAAACCGATTTTTGGTCTGTACTTCAGATTCAGGTGCTTGAAATAGTCCTATCTTTTGAGTAAAGATCTTGCGTTGTGGACTATTTCTATACCAAGTGAAATAAATGGTTATAAGGACGGCGGTTAAGATAGCGCTCTTGGGTTCTATGTGTTTTTTTACTTGTTTTATAGGTTATTATCATATAATCGTCAAGAAAAAGCGAAAATAATTAAGGAATGTCGCTTTTTGGAAAAAGGTGAAATGTTAATTTTGTATTTTACAAACCTCGAATTTTTTACTGTTTAAAAAAGATACCTGTGGAACTATTACTAATAGAGGATGAACCATCGGTCATATCATTGATCGAAAGAGGCTTAAAAGAAGAAGGCTATCATATTAGTATTGCTATGGATGGTTATACTGGTCTAAAAATGGCGGGATTGAACCGTTATGACCTGATCCTATTGGATGTGATGTTGCCTGGTATGAATGGCTTAGATGTCTGTAAAAACATTCGGATGTCCAACAACGAAGTCCCAATTATTATCTTAACGGCATTAAATCAAACGGAGGACATTGTCGAGGCCTTTGACAGGGATGCGGATGATTACTTGACAAAGCCGTTCCGTTTAGAGGAATTAAAAGCTCGAATCAGTCGCTATAGCCGCAAATCCAAAACCATTACCGAGCAGAAAAATATATTGGTATTTGACGATCTTCAATTGGATAGAGACAGTAAATCGGTTCAACGTGCCAATTCTCCTATTATTCTCACAGCTACTGAATTTCGTTTACTTGAATTTTTAATGCTCAACCGAAATAAGGTATTGAGCCGGATCGATATCCTGGAAGAAGTATGGGGTATGGATGTTGACTTAAGTACCAATGTTGTTGACGTGTATGTAAATTACTTGCGCAAAAAGATCGATAAACAATTTTCACGTAAACTTATCCATACAGTGATTGGGATGGGCTATGTAATCCGTCATGAAAATTAGGACCAAAATAGTTCTCCTATTTTCTATCATCAGCACCCTGCTGCTTGTTGTTTTTGCCATTTATGTGTCTTATTTCACGTACGACAGTCTACAAACCAAATTTTTTCATCGGCTAGAAGAGAACGCCGTGATTGTCGGAGATCATATCGTCCATCAGAAGGATGAAAATAGGGCACTCTATATTCAGGTAAAACGTAAATACCTGAAACAATTATCTGAAGGAACAGACCATCTCATTCGTGTTGTTAAGGGAAGTGATCGAGTTCAATTGAGGCCTGAGCTGCCTATGCCAAAAACATTCTATGCCGATGTAATTCGTCATGGAAAGGGAAGATACATGCATGGTAAGACTGCCTTTGTAGCGGTATTCTTTCAAGATCATCTTCACCAGGAAAATTTGATTGTTGTATCGGAAGGTATTGATGATTACGGCCATGATGAACAGCGTCAATTGGATCGTACCCTGATCACAGGTGGGATTTTGGCGATTTTTTTAATTGTACTGATGTCTTTTTACTTTGCTGACCGATTATTGAAACCCATTAAGGATATCAACAATGATTTAGATAAAGTTGATATCGCACATTTAGACCATCGCCTGTTTAGTAAATTTAGTAATAGCAAAGATGAATTGGGTGTTTTGATTGCGAACTTAAATTCAATGCTTAGCCGATTGGATATCTCGGTTCAGTCGCAACAGAGTTTTATCGGAAATGCCTCTCATTCGCTAAAGACCCCGCTTACAATTATCGGGGGAGAAGCCGAATTGGCACAACAGCTCCTGTCTAAAGAGCATGAAGCTTATTATTCCCTGGAGACGATCGCGAAATATGCGGATAAAATGGAGTTGATTATCAACAATCTTTTGCAACTATCCCGCATGGGCTTCAAGGGGGAAGTGGACAATAAAGAAATTATTCGAATTGACGAATTACTCTATGAAATTTATAAAGTCGAAAAAAGTATTCATAAGGACCTCAAGCTTTCTTTTGATCTAACAGAAATTCCAGAAGATAGTGATGAACTTACGGTTTTGGCTAACCCGGATCTGTTTTTTATTGCCTTTAGCAATATTATTTCAAATGCATTTAAGTACGGCAATGGACTGCAGGTTGGCGTAGCCATAAGTAGCGATAGCAAAAATATTACGATAAAAGTTTTTGACCAAGGGATAGGTATTCCTAAAAAAGACCAGCCACATATTTTTACCTCTTTTTACCGTGCTTCTAATGTCGGTGACATCTATGGCAATGGTTTGGGGCTTGTTTTAGCCAAAAATATCTTTGACCTCCATGGTGCTGAATTGTTCCTCAATTCAACGGAAGGTCAAGGCACTTTGGTCGTTGTTACAATCCCAAAAACTCCTTTCTAATTTCATTTTAATCTCATCCTTATTCCATTTTTAGGTGGCTGTGATATACTTGTACCAGAGATAAGTATAACTCATGGATCTATCTTGTTGTTTCGAATCGAATTATGTTTTGAAACCGCGGGATTGCTTCGTTACCATAAAGGAACAAAATATAAGGATGAAAAAAACACTTTCACTTTTTACAACACTGGGGATTGGCATAGCATCATTGCATGCGCAGGAGCAGATCCAAACGGACTCTGTTCAGGCGCAAAGGAGCAGCTTGTTACTGAAAGAACCCGCGCGAGCAAAATCATTTCAATTGGATGTCCTGTTAAGAGCAGGCCTGCAAACGGACAATGGGGAGGGGGCGTCTCAAGCAAAAGCAAACCTTGATGATGCCCGTATTTTGATGAGCGGGGAATACAATGATAGACTGTCGTATAAAGTACGTTTTCGCTTGAATCGGTCATTTGCTCCAACGAGTCAGGATAATGGATCCAGAGCCTTGGACATGGCATTGATCAAGTACAAGTTTGGCAAGGATCTCAAATGGTCCGTTACGGCCGGCAAGCAAAGTGCGATGGTCGGGAGTTATGAATTTGAAAATAACCCAATTTACGAATATAAGTTCACAGACTATGTCGACCGTATACTGAATCTCTTTGTTGTCGGTGGAATGTTATCTTATGAAGTCAACCCGAATCATTCGTTACATGCCCAAGTTTACAACACGACCAATGATAGTTTTATGGAGCTTCATGCAAAAAATGGTTTTGCTGTAGGTGATTTGGAACGCTCTAGTGTACCAATGGGAGCCTATTTCACTTGGGTGGGTGCATTTATGGATAAGCGTTTTAATACGAAATGGTCTTACAACATCTCTCAGTTTGCAAAGGGACATACTAATCATGCCGTTTCATTAGCGAATAAATTCAAAACAGCAAAACAGATGCTATATCTTGATTTACAGTACTCTTATCTTGCTGTCGATCATGCGATGATTGCATCTTCGGCGATCAACGAATTTTATGTTAGAACTGGCGAGAACCGTGTATTGGCCAAAGATGTGAACTACAGCTCTGCCATATTGCGCTATGATCAATTTTTGAGTAAAAAATGGGAGGTTGCTTTGAAAGGTGGGTATGAGATCGCGGGATCAAGAGATGATAATCAACTCGGTAAGAATTTTCGCCAAAACTGGACCTATTTTGCGGCTTTGCAACATAAGCCGTTTCACAACCAGGATCTTCGGTTTTATTTAGGTTACGTTGGTAACACCGTAAACTATAAGGGCTATATGGATATGGCCAAGAGTCAGTACAACCGCTTAGCCTTTGGGGCATATTTTACCATTCCAGTTTTATAATAATTCCTTTAACAAATTAACAAATAATTATTTTTTTATGCGTTTAACACCGAGAGAAACAGAAAAGCTGTTGTTGCATTTGGCCGGCGAATTGGCGGCTAAGCGATTGAAACGCGGGGTAAAATTAAATTATCCAGAGTGTATCGCTTACATCAGTGCCCAGATTATGGAGGAGGCTAGGGACGGAAGGTCTGTGGCGGACTTAATGTCTTATGGTACTACCTTATTGAAGAGGAGCCAAGTCATGGAAGGAGTCCCCGAGATGATCCATGATGTACAGATCGAAGTTACTTTTCCGGACGGAACTAAATTGGTGACTGTCCATGATCCTATTCGTTAATAAATATTGAATGATATGATTCCAGGAGAATACATTTTAAAAAAAGAGGAAATCAAAGCTAATGTTGGGCACAGAACCACAAGCATTGTTGTGAAAAATGAAGGTGATCGACCGATTCAGGTAGGTTCACACTATCATTTCTTTGAAGCGAACAAGTTGCTTTCCTTCGACAGGGAGAAAGCGTTTGGGATGCGCTTGAATATTCCAGCCAGCACCGCTGTTCGTTTTGAACCAGGGGAACAAAAATCAGTTGTTCTGGTTGAATTTGGCGGAAGTAAGGAAATCCACGGTTTTAATGGATTGACAAATGGGAAGTATACAGATCAATCGGTGAAGACCAAAGCCATTGATAAAATGAAAAAATTGAAATTCAGACAATCTAAATAAATATGGGAGGATGGAATAGACGCGAATGGATTAAAGTTGTAGGGCTCACTACTTTGGGTACTACTGTTGGTCTACATGCGCTTGGTTTAGATAAACTAGGTTTAGATAAATCATCTGTAAAATATGTTGATGGGGAACTTTATATCCCGAGAGACAAATATGCCGCTCTTTTTGGACCGACCACTGGAGATAAGGTTCGTCTGGCAGATACAGAGCTTTTTATTGAAATTGAAAAAGATTTCAATGTTTACGGAGAAGAGAACAAATTTGGTGGCGGTAAAACTATTCGTGATGGTATGGGGCAATCTGCTCGTGCCTTGCGTGATGAGGGTGTGTTGGATTTTTGCATCACTAATGTCATTATCATTGATCACTGGGGTATTGTAAAAGGCGATATCGGTATTAAGGATGGTAAAATTGTAGGTATTGGTAAAGCTGGAAACCCAGATGTACAGGATGGTGTAACCGAGGGCATGATCATCGGTGCTTCTACGGAAGTTCATGGGGGAGCGGGCTATATCCTAACTGCAGGCGGTATTGATACGCACATTCACTTTATCTCGCCGCAACAGATTGAAACAGCGCTATATTCTGGTGTAACTACTTTTATTGGCGGCGGTGCGGGACCAGCAGATGGAACACTGGCAACGACAGTGACTTCAGGAAAGTGGTATATCGAGCGTATGTTTGAAGCTTTTGAAAACCTTCCTATCAATGTTGGTTTTTTCGGAAAAGGTAACGTATCGACCACTAAACCTATCGAAGAACAAATTGAAGCTGGTGCACTGGGCGTGAAAATCCATGAAGATTGGGGAGCGACCCCGGCAACAATTGATGCGGCATTGAAAGTTGCTGATAAATACGATGTACAAGTTGCGATCCATACCGACACACTGAATGAGGCCGGTTTCTTGGAAGATACTGTTGCTGCGATAGATGGTCGTGTAATCCATACTTTTCACACGGAAGGAGCCGGCGGTGGACACGCTCCGGATATTATTAAGATCGCCATGTATCCCAATATCCTCCCTGCATCTACCAATCCAACAAAACCTTTTACGGTAAATACTGCTGAAGAACACTTGGACATGCTGATGGTCTGCCATCACTTGGATAAAAATGTGAAAGAAGATGTGGCATTTGCTGATTCACGTATCCGTCCACAGACAATCGCTGCCGAGGATATTTTGCAAGACATGGGCGTATTTTCAATTATGAGTTCGGATAGCCAAGCGATGGGACGTGTGGGAGAGGTCATTTCCCGTACATTCCAAACCGCCCATAAGATGAAAATCCAACGCGGCCCTTTAGCTGAAGATCAAGGCAAAGAAAATGATAACTTCCGTGTCAAACGTTATGTGTCTAAATTTACAATCAACCCTGCTAAAGCACATGGCATTGACCAATATATTGGTTCGATTGAAAAAGGAAAGTATGCGGATTTGATCCTTTGGAAACCAGAATTATTTGGTGTAAAACCCGAGTTGATCATCAAAGCCGGTATGATTTTGGGCGCTAAAATGGGGGATGCCAATGCGTCAATTCCGACGCCACAGCCAATCATTTATAGGCCAATGTTTGGGAATTATGGTAAAGCAGTTTCAAAACTATGCTTCAATTTCGTTTCGAAAATTTCTTTGGAGAACGGAAATATTCAAAAATTGAATTTGTCACGTAAATGCCTGCCTGTGGAGGGATGTCGTACGGTGATGAAAAAAGATATGGTACATAATCATGCAACACCAAATATCGTCGTTAATCCAGAAACCTATGAAGTAACAGTCGATGGTGTGTTGGCGACCTGTGAACCATTGAAGGAACTTCCAATGGCCCAACGGTACTTCTTATTCTAATTGGTTATTTATGTTGTTAGCAAGAGACATTAAGGGGAATATTTGGGCCGATAGCACAGATCAGAACGGTGTTGAACTTGATTTTTTGGAACTCGAATGGTTTGATACGGAAAGACGTATTATCCGAGGGTTCACTGTTGAAGGCCGTGAAATAGGCTTTAAAAATTTGGGGACGGAATCCTTGTTTGACGGTGATATTTTGTTCGAAACAAAGGAACTGCGCATTGCTGTTCGAATATTGCCCTGTCCTTGCCTTGTTGTACGTCCTAAAAACCTCTTGGATATGGCTCGGATATGTCTCGAAATTGGCAACAAACATATCCCTGTTTTCATCAACGCTGCACATGAAATTATTGCAGCCTATGAAAATCCCCTTTGGGAAACCTTAGAAAGGGCAGGTTTTACGCCGACGAAAGAACTACGGGTGATTGAAAGAACCCATACGTTACGCATACATCAGTATGCCGTAGTCCAGCACAAAATTACCTTGGCCAATGGGCTCTAATACTTAATTAATAACGATTACATATGAATCCATTGTTGACATTAATGCAGATTAATGATTCTGTATTTCCGATTGGAGGCTTCACACATTCCTATGGCTTGGAAACTTATATCAATAAAGAGATTGTACATGATGCTAAAACTGCAAAAGAATATGCACAGACTTTATTGGAGCATAGTTTCTATTACAACGATGCCGCTTTTTTTCATAAGGCCTGGCAATTGTGTGAATCAAGAGCAACTAGGAAAAAGATCGCTGAACTGGATGCATTGATAACCGCTTTCAAAGCCCCTTATGAGATTCGGGATGCCAGTAAGAAATTGGGAATACGGTTTTTAAAATTGACAGAAAAGTTAAAACCGGTCAAGCGTTGTTCGGCTTATCTAAAGGCGATAAATGCGCAAGAATTGCATGGTCACTATGCGATGGCATTTGCCATGTTTGCCCATGCGCAGGAAATTAGTTATGCAGACGCACTGAGTGCTTTTTATTATAATTCTTTGAATGGTATTATGACGAATTGTGCCAAACTGGTTCCAATTAGCCAAATGGATGCACAGCAGATTTTGTTTAAACTACAGCCCTTGATTAATAAATTGGTCGGATTACAGCCCGAACTGGATGATGATCTGATTGGAAATTGTTGTATCGCTCAGGATATTCGATGCATGCAACATGAAAAATTATACACGAGAATTTACATTTCGTAAAAATAACTGAAATAAAAGATGTCTAAGAGAAATTACGTGAAAATTGGTGTTGCTGGTCCTGTGGGCTCTGGCAAGACGGCACTTATTGAACGGTTGACACGTTCGATG
The DNA here is from genome assembly GCF_014170215.1 of Sphingobacterium sp. UME9. Lineage (NCBI taxonomy): Bacteria > Pseudomonadati > Bacteroidota > Sphingobacteriia > Sphingobacteriales > Sphingobacteriaceae > Sphingobacterium > Sphingobacterium sp. UME9. The sequence goes on from NZ_LZZP01000013.1 coordinate 169,686, forward strand.
TCGGCAGATTATAGTATCTGTGTCGTAACAAATGATATTTATACGCGTGAGGACGCTATGTATCTACAACAGAATTCGGCACTGCCCGCTGAACGTATTATTGGTGTTGAAACAGGAGGTTGTCCGCATACGGCAATCCGTGAAGATGCTTCGATGAACATTGAAGCTGTAGAAGAATTAGCGAATCGTTTTGCGGATGTGGAACTAATTTTTGTTGAAAGTGGGGGCGATAACCTGACGGCGACTTTTAGTCCGGATCTAGCCGATTTGACCATATTTGTTCTCGATGTTGCTGAAGGCGAGAAAATGCCACGTAAAGGTGGACCAGGTATTACGCGCTCGGATTTGTTGTTGATCAATAAAATAGACCTTGCTCCTTATGTAAATGCCGACTTGGAAGTTATGCGCCAGGATACAATCCGCATGCGCGGTGAACGACCATTTATTTTTACAAACTTAATGACTTTAGAAGGTTTAGAAGATGTGAAATCATGGATCAAAAAGTATGCTTTGTTGGAGCCCGTAGGTTAAAATTTATCGTATATGGATAGCAAAATCGTATTAAATGTTGCCAAAGAGGACGGCAGAAGTAGATTGAAGGAAAGTTATCATAATGCACCTTATAAACTAACGCATTATGGCGCGTCAGGATTGACCAATCATTTGGAAATGATCATCATGAGTGCATCGCCTGGTATTATGGATACGGATTATTTGCACATTGATGTTCATGTGAAAAAAGATGCACAATTGAAACTTTTTACACAGTCATTCAATAAGCTTCATCCCATGAAAACCGGAGCAAGACAACATACGGACGTGCATGTGGATGCCGGAGGCCTGTTTCATTACATTCCACATCCAGTAACGCCGTTTAAGGATTCTATTTTTAAGGCAAGCAATCATATTCACTTGGCTGAAGATGCAGTTTTGATGTGGGGGGACATTATTAGTGTGGGAAGAATCCACATGAAAGAAGCTTTTGAGTTTGGTAGCCTGCATACCCAAACCAAGATTTTTAGACAAGGTAAACTGTCCTTTATTGACAATCAGCTTTTGCGTCCCAAAAGTCAGCCGATACAGAAGATGTTATTTTTTGAGGGATACACCCATCAGGCAACTTTTGTGTTCTCGGCTCTTTTTGCGCAAGAATTAAAATATGAATTGGATGAAATCCTAACTGTTGAATACAATGACATCTCTTACGGCTTTACGCAGGCTTCAAAAGATGTGGTTATCCTACGTGCTTTGGGTACTGATGGAGAGTTGCTTTATGACTTTTTACATATGTTGGGGCAATTGTGTTGGGATTTTACACAACATAAGCTTTCTGAAAAGAAGGAAGACACAACAGTTGAAGCTATAGCCGAAGATGAGAAATCGAAGGCGCAGGAAATCACCGTCATTGAACACAGAAAACCTCGTCGAAAAAGTAAGCGGGAGTTGGTGGATGCTGTAGTGGTGGAAGGAACTAACTATGCATAAGGGAAACCTGCACGACGAGATATGGATTGATGTTATCCCTGATTTTGACAAATTGAAGCTGGGCCGCGATTCAGATATTTTGGATCTTTCCTATTATGAAGTAAATAAGCGCGTTATCCAGCGGAAAACAAGAAAGGGTAATCTAGTGCGCATACAGCGTGATGATAGCAGCGCATTGCGTTCAGGGCAGTGTATTTATCATCGCGGTGATTTATTTATCCAGGTCAACATTTTACCTTGTCTTTGTGTATTGTTGGATAGTCAGAATCTATCTGTTGTGGGTGAGTTCTGCTTCGACGTGGGCAATCGACATTTGCCGGTTTATCTCAAAGCCGATGGGCGATTTGCTGTTTCTTATGATGGACGTCTCTATCAGGCGCTAAAGGAAAAATATAAGGGCTTTATCACATTGGAAAATACGATTTTAGAACCTGATGAACAGATTACCTACATTCGTAGACCTATCCTCGAATGATGGAATGTTGGTATTAGCGAAAAATTACGCATTTTTGTCGTTATGAAATTTGGCGAGGAATTGCAAGTATGGTATCGACAGCATAAGCGAGATCTACCATGGCGAGAAACAAAAGATGCCTACAAAATATGGCTTTCTGAAATTATTCTGCAACAGACTCGTGTCGAACAAGGCTTGCCCTATTATGTACGCTTTGTCGAGCGATTTAAGAATGTTGTGGAATTTGCGAATGCAGAAGAAGATGACATTCTTCATCTTTGGCAAGGTCTGGGTTATTATTCTAGAGGCCGGAATATGCATAAGGCCGCTCGAATAGTTCGCGATCAGTATCAGGGTGTTTTTCCGGTAGATTATCAAACATTAATAACGCTTCCTGGAATAGGAGAGTATACTGCTGCGGCGATATCCTCTTTTGCGAACGATGAAGCCCAGGCGGTATTGGATGGAAATGTGTTTCGTGTATTGGCGCGATACTATGGCATAGAAACACCTATCAATTCTACGGAAGGAAAGAAGATTTTTACAGCTATAGCCAAAGAAAATCTTGATCCTAAACACCCGGCATTGTATAATCAGGCGATAATGGATTTTGGTGCCACCCATTGTAAGCCCAAGCTGCCTTTATGTGAATTCTGTATGTTTCGTCCTTCCTGTTATGCGTTATCAAAAGGCCAGGTAGATCAATTGCCTGTAAAGCTTAAAGCCAAGGCAAGCAAAGATAGATACTTTAATTATTTTATCTTGAAGGACAACGATCGGATACTGATGTCTAAACGCGGTGAAGGTGACGTTTGGCAGAATCTATATGAGTTTCCACTTTTGGAGTCTAATTACAGCTTGTCAATTCCGGATGTTCTTAGCGATGAGTGGTTTATTTCCTGTTTCGGTCCCGATGCAGAACTGCATGTTTTACAGCAGCAGACAAAACATATCTTGAGTCATCAGAATATTTATGCGACATTTTTTGAGGTGCGGTTAAAAGGCGATCTAATTCAAAAAAAATCCAATTGGGATTATGTATTTCTAAAAGATTTAGATAAATTAGCTAAACACAAGTTGATCTTTACCTTTTTGGAAAGATCAAATTTTTAACCATTTATGCTTTTAAATTATGTCAGGAGTTAACAAAGTCATTTTAGTGGGACATCTTGGAAAAGATCCCGAAATTCGCTATTTAGAAGGCAATGTCTCTGTTGCCAGTTTTCCATTGGCAACATCAGAAACGTATAACAAAGACGGAAAAAGAGTAGAACAAACCGAATGGCACAATATTGTTATGTGGCGAGGTCTGGCTGACGTGGCTGTAAAATATCTAACAAAGGGGAAATTAGTTTATATTGAAGGTCGACTGCGGACTCGTACTTATGAAGATAAGGAAGGTATTAGACGATATGCTACAGAGGTTGTCGCCGAAACCTTTACGCTTTTAGGCCGTAAATCGGATTTTGAGCCGAATGCTGGTGTAAGTGCTGGTAATACAGCAAACACGCAGGCGCAAAAAGTCGAAGATAAGGAAGTGGAGGTCGATTTTACGGAGAATGATCAGGAGGATAATCCATTACCATTTTAAGCGGAAGAATTTGAGATTATGTAAAAACTTTACATGTATAGTAAATATAGTAAAATCATCGAAAAACAAAAGAGCAGGCAACTATGCCTGCTCTTTTGTTTTATTCGTATTTTGGGGGTTGAAATCTGATAGCTTTCTCCCAAGCGAGTATGCTGTTTCTGTTGCGTGTTTTTTTATGATGCTCAGTCGAAGTTCAAAATTTCTTTTTAGCGGAAATTTTGGCTATGTTTGCTCTAATTATGTTGCAAGATAGAATTACGCAGTATACTGAAGAGATTAGGGCATTTGTGCCAACTTCTTCAGCCGATGTAGAAAATTTCAGATTGAAGTTTTTGGTTTCCAAAGGGATTGTGAAAAATCTTTTTGATGAATTCAAAACAGTTACGCCTGAAGAGAAACGTACTTTGGGAAAAGTGTTGAATGAATTTAAGCAGTTAGCAGAAAATACATTCAAAGAAGCACAAGAAAAGTTCGGGTCTGGTGAGAAGCAAAAATCCCAGGAATTAACGAGTGATTTAACATTGCCTGGTCAAGGTTTTCAGCTGGGGTCTAGACATCCAATCTCTTTAGTTCGTAAAGAAATTGTTGAAATTTTCAAGAAATTGGGTTTTATTGTGTCAGAAGGGCCGGAAATTGAAGATGACTGGCATAATTTTTCTGCGTTGAATTTTCCGCCGGAACATCCTGCGCGTGATATGCAAGATACTTTCTTTATCAAAAAACAAGAAGGTAATGACATTACATTGAGAACGCATACCTCTTCGGTTCAGGTGCGTTTAATGGAAGCCGGTAAACCGCCGTTTCGTGCGATAATGCCTGGACGTGTTTATAGAAATGAAGCTATATCAGCACGTGCACACTGTTTCTTTCATCAAGTAGAAGGGTTATATGTAGATGAAAATGTTTCTTTTGCGGATTTGAAACAAACTTTATATCATTTTGTTCAAGAGATGTATGGCGAAGGTACCAAAGTACGTTTCCGTCCATCCTATTTTCCTTTCACTGAACCTTCGGCAGAAATGGATATCTCCTGTACAATCTGTAAAGGGGCAGGGTGTAACTTGTGTAAGTACTCTGGCTGGGTAGAAATTTTAGGCTGCGGTATGGTCGATCCTAACGTGCTTGATAACTGTGGTATCGATAGTAAAAAATATTCGGGTTTTGCTTTTGGTATGGGAATAGAACGTATCACAAACCTTAAATATGTGATTAAAGACCTACGTCTTTTCTCAGAAAATGACACACGTTTCTTGTCTCAATTTGAGACTGAATTAATATAAATTAATCATTGTAAAGATTGTGGCATCACATTATTCTCTACGATAACTAGGCAAGAGAATAATGTGATGCTTTTTGGTCTTTAAGCTTTGTAGATGACTTTCAACATTCGTACGATCTAACGTATATGGAACCAGATTATATTATTGAATCCATAAAAAGAACAGCACGTGAGCTCTTTCGTCAAAATGGCTACCATAAAACCAGTGTAAACACATTGGCAAAAAAAGCTAAGATTGCGAAGGCGACGGTGTACAAGTATTTTGATAGTAAAGAGATGATCTTGCATGCCATTCTCATGGATTATCTTCGTGCGAGTCTGCAGGATATTTTGAAAACAACCAAATATGAAGATGATATGGCTTCATTTTTGGCTTCAACAATTTTGCGGGTAAGCCGACTAACCTATACGGCTTGCAATGAATTGATCGGTTGGGAGTTTATTCGGGAATCTGCGAACGCACAAGAATATTTAAAAACGCTTTCTGAAGATTTGGAGTTTTTGCTCCTAAGCACATTCATTCAGAATGAAAAAATAAATGAAGCGATTAGCGAAGAAAAGCTGACCTTTTTGATCAAGTCCAGTAAAAGCATTGTGTTTTCTTTTGCTTTTACGGCCGTCTCAGATGCCGATGTACGAAAAAACTTTATTTCGTTTCAGAAAGAGATCCTTCCTTATCTTGTTCAGGCAACAGTTCAGTAAAATTATCCTAAGCCTTTCATCTCTGCCCAAATCGCGGCGCCATCTTTTGAGTATAGCTCTCTTTTCTTATGATTCTCTTGTAGGGGAGTTGCTTTTGCTCATATTCCTTTGTCTCATTGTTTCCTTTACGAAATTACGAGCCTGTTAAGAACCCGTTTATACCAGTGATAATCAATGCCTATAAATAATTTATGCAGATGGAAAATCGGTATAAATTTGTATTTTTGCACCCTATGAGTAGAAGAATTCCGCAAGATAAAAAGTTCTTGAAAGATATTGCCATCATTGATATTGCCGAAGAGGGTAGAGGTGTTGGAAAAACCGAAGATTTGGTTTTGTTTGTAGAAAAAGCTGTTCCTGGTGATGTTGTTGACGTGGAGCTTATGCGCAAGAAAAAGAATTTTGCGGAAGCTCGGGTAACCAGTTTAAAAGAGGCTTCATCTTATCGCGTAGATCCGTTTTGTGCACATTTTGGAGTGTGTGGTGGATGTAAGTGGCAGCATATGACCTATGATGCTCAGTTAAAATTTAAGCAACAATCTGTCGATAATGCGCTGTCGCGTATTGGGAAAGTAGATACTTCAGCGATGGAAAGTATTTTAGGCTCTGTGCAAACAGAATATTACAGAAATAAATTAGAATATACTTTTTCAAACAAAAAATGGTTGACTTCTGTTGATGAAGATTCGTCCCAATTAGAAATGAACGCACTGGGTTTTCACGTGCCTGGACGTTTTGATAAGATTTTAGATATCGATCATTGTTTTTTGCAAGAAGATCCTTCAAATGAAGTTCGCAACAGCATTCGTGATTTTGCTCTTAGTCAAGGTATGACGTTCTACGATCTGCGTGAGCACGCAGGTGTATTGCGCAATTTGATTATCCGTATTTCTTCAACCGGGGAGATGATGGTGATCGTTGTGTTTGCATATCCGGAAGAAGGACAGGTTGAGTTGTTGATGGAATTTGTTAAAGAAAAGTTTCCGCAAGTCGCTTCTCTGTTATATATCGTAAACCAGAAACGCAATGATACAATCTTCGACCAGGATATTCATGTGTATGCCGGTCGTGATTTTATCTATGAGGAGATGGAGGGTTTGCGTTACAAAGTAGGGCCTAAGTCGTTCTATCAAACAAACTCTGCGCAAGCGTATGAGCTGTATAAAATCACACGTGACTTTGCCGATTTAAAGGGGGATGAGTTGGTGTATGACTTATATACAGGAGCGGGTACAATTGCAAACTTTGTCGCTAAGAAGGCGAGAGAAGTTGTTGGTGTAGAGTATGTTCCAACTGCCATTGAGGACGCTAAAGTCAATTCGTCGATCAATGATATTACGAATACAAAGTTCTACGCTGGAGATATGAAAGATGTGTTGACCCCTTCCTTTATCGTCGAACACGGTAAACCAGATGTGGTGATTACCGATCCACCACGTGCAGGAATGCACGCTGATGTTGTAGCTCGTTTGTTAGAAATGGAATCACCGCGTATTGTATATGTCAGTTGTAATGCTGCTACACAGGCACGCGATTTGGTGTTGTTGGGCGAAAAATATGAGGTGAAGCGGATCAAGCCAGTAGATATGTTTCCGCATACCCAACATGTTGAAAATGTGGTTTTATTGGAGTTAAAGAAGTAATAGCATACAATATGGAAGTAGAAGATTTATTTGCAGGATCTGCAAGAGAAGAAAATGCGCCGTCTACAGAGCAAAGTCCATTAAAGAGTCTGCAGGTAGATCTCGATTTTTATAGTGAATCAATCCGCGAAGTAGCGCTGGAGATTGTTGAAGAAGGTTATTCTGACTACCCAATTTTTGTCGCACATCAGCATGAAGTTTCCGTTGGCGAAGTGATATTAGATCGCAAGGAATTGGAGACGAAATGGAGCATAAATGCCTCTACATTGGAAGAGTTTGTAGAAATGGATATTATTCAAGAAGATCGTAAAGCGTCTTTTATTCAGAACTATAAGCCTGCGAAAGACTATATGTGCTTGTTTGTTGTAGTTGCTGAAGGGGCTAATTTTGTTTTTTATCCATACAAATGATAAGCAAAGAATATTTAAACTTTTTTAACAATACAAGTGTCAAACTATTACTACTTTTAGCAAAGTAGGTTAGGTGTAGCTGGGAATTAATAAGATTGAAATAAATTATAAGCTGTTCCTTACGGAATTGAATGTTTGACCCAATGAAATTGTTGATAATTACAATCGCACTGAAACCAATTGGGGTAATTGAAGAGAGATAATAGGATGAAAATAATACAGATACATATATTAGGGCTTTTTTTGCTGTTATTCACCTATTTCGGAGCTACTGCGCAACAACAGCAGAAGGTTTCGGGAATGGTATTGCAAAAGGGGAACGGTAATCGCATTGGAGATGCTGTGGTGCTTAATATGCGCACGCACAGATCAACGTTGAGCAACTCTTTTGGTGTTTTTACGATTGATGCATCGGTAGGAGATTCCCTGTCTTTTACCAAAGTCGGGTATTCACCTGTTAAAACCGTGCTGACCAACCTGAATGAGTTTTATGTGGAATTGCAAGAAGGGATACGATTGGAGACCGTCATCGTTGAGCGAAAAACGAAGGAAGCCGAATTAAATGATGCCATGAATAATTACGGTAAAAAGGGTGTTTATAATGGGGGTAAAAATAAGTTCGGAACCTATCTGGGTAGTCCAGCAACCGCCCTTTATAATCTTTTTGGAAGGGAAGCCAAGAATGCAAAACGCTTTGGGCGATTTATGGACAAAGAGAAGGATGAATTACAAGTTGATCGTATTTTCTCTCGTGAAGTTGTTAAAAATCTGACGAAGCTGGATAGTACAGAATTAGATGCTTTTATGATACGTTACCGTCCATCTTTTGATCTGGCTGAGCATTGGGGACAGTATGATTTAATGCATTACGTACAACAATCTATGGACGACTTTAATGCAAAGGGAAGGCCTAAAGGGGCTCTTTTACCTGATATTGAAGTAAAGACCCAAGAAAAATAAAAACATTTTGCTTTTGTTACTGTTAGCTGTTTGTACCAGTAGCAAAAGGTGATTTAAAATTATGTAGCGTATCGACGTCATTTTTGGAAGTTTTAAGGGCCTTTTTCAGTGTTTTGTAACAAAAAAGTTTATAAAAATATCTTTTGGCACTTTGTTTGATTTTAGTAGAACGGTATTTAATTTGAATATTAAAAGTCTTAGATAGCATACATATGAAAATGAATAGAAAATTGGCTGTATTAGGTTTGACAGTTGCAACCTCAGCTATGTTATTTGGAAGTTGTTCTACCATCCAAAATACAAATAATACGACTAAAGGTGGAGTAATCGGTGGTGTTGCCGGAGGTGCTTTAGGCGCATTGATCGGTGGCAAAGCTGGTAATACGGCTATCGGTACATTAGCGGGTGCTGCCATTGGTGGAGCTGCGGGTGTATTGATTGGTAAAAAAATGGATAAGCAAGCTGCTGAGATTTCTAAAACTGTTGAAGGAGCTGAAGTTACGCAATCTGCGGAAGGTATCGTGGTTAAGTTTGATTCAGGTATTTTGTTCGATTTCAATAAATCCGACTTAAAAGCATCCGCTAAGGATAATATTGCAAATTTGGTAACAACCTTGAACAAGGAACAAGGTACTGAAATCCTGGTTATCGGACATACAGATAATGTAGGTACGTTGGCAGCAAATGAAAAAGTATCTTTGGACCGCGCAAATTCTGTACGTGCATTTGCGGTATCTAAAGGCTTAGCGTCTTCGCGTATTAGAACTGAAGGTAGAAACTTCTCTGAGCCAATTGCAAGTAACGATACGGAAGCAGGACGTGCTCAAAACCGTCGTGTTGAAATCGTTATTGTTGCAGGTGATCAAATGAAGAAAGAAGCGAAACAACAAGCAGGTCAGTAAGCATTTTCAGGAATATTCTCCTGAAATAAATTTATTGATCTTGAATCATAAGAAAGCGTTGATTTAATCAACGCTTTTTTTGTGAAATACAGCGTGTCAGAATTTTTATATGGTCGATTTGCTCCTAAAATTTGACAAAGGATAAACCATATTTCTGTCTGACAAACTGTCATTATATGGATTTAAATTTCTAACTTTGTAGTCTTTGAAATAACTAAGGGCATAAAATCAGATCAGCAAAAGATCGGTCATTGCATTGGTTACGCCATCGAAAATAATAAAAATTATATTCTATTGAATATCGAGCTATGCTAGATTTAACACATACCACTAAGGAACACGACGAATCTCGTCAGGGTGAGGCATTATTATTAGAACAGGATCCGACGTTAAGTAATGGACGCAAACTGTATATTGAAAGTTACGGTTGCCAGATGAATTTTTCGGATAGTGAGATTGTTGCTTCTATTTTGTTGGATAAGGGATTTGAAACAACCAAGAATTATCAGGAAGCTGATGTGGTTTTTATTAATACCTGTTCAATCCGCGAAAATGCAGAACAGCGTGTGCGCAATCGTCTAAAGGAATTTGAAGCTGCTAAAGCAAAAAATCCTGGAATGATCGTTGGTGTGCTGGGTTGTATGGCGGAGCGTTTGAAATCGAAATTCTTAGAGGAAGAAAAGTTGGTTGATGTCGTTGTAGGGCCAGATGCTTATCGCGATCTGCCAAATTTGATCGATAAGGTTGACGATGGAGCTAAAGCTGTAAACGTCTTGTTATCTAGAGAGGAAACGTATGCCGATATTAATCCTGTTCGTTTGAATTCAAATGGTGTAACAGCTTTTATTTCGATTATGCGTGGCTGCGACAACATGTGTTCTTTCTGTGTTGTTCCTTTTACACGTGGACGTGAACGTAGCCGTGATCCGCAATCTATCGTGAAGGAGGCCCAAGATCTCTTTAATGCAGGCTATAAGGAGGTTACGTTGTTGGGACAAAATGTGGATTCCTACAAATATACTGCTCCAGTAGCTGAAGGGGAGGAACCGGGTGAAACTATAACATTTGCTAGCTTGCTTACGATGGTTGCTGAAATCAGCCCGCTTTTACGTATTCGCTTCTCTACTTCCCATCCAAAAGATATTACAGATGAAGTTTTATATGCAATAGCTTCGCATGAAAACATCTGTAATTATATTCACTTGCCAGTTCAATCTGGAAATTCCCGTGTATTGGAATTGATGAATCGTACCTATGACCGTGAATGGTATATGGAACGTGTGGATGCCATCCGTCGTATTATTCCTGAATGTGCTATTTCTACAGATGTTATTACAGGTTTCTGTACTGAAACAGAAGAGGAACATCAAGAAACATTATCTATGATGGATTATGTCAAATACGATTTCGCCTATATGTTTGCTTACTCGGAAAGGCCAGGTACTTTGGCTGCAAAAAGATACGCAGATGATATTCCAGAGGATGTAAAAAAACGTCGTTTAACAGAAGTTATCAATAAACAGCGCGATCATAGCTTATATCGTTATCAACATTTTGTTGGCAAAGTTTGTAAAGTGCTTGTTGAGGGATTTTCAAAAAGGTCTGAGTTCGATTTTTGTGGTCGTAATGATCAAAATGCATTGGTGGTATTTCCAATCGATCCTCGATTTAAACAAGGTGACTATGTGAATGTACTTATCGAGTCATGTACTTCTGCGACATTATTGGGAAAGATTGTTGATTAAGAAAACTTAGATTGTTTTATTTCCAACTGGAAATTTATGGATAACCAAGATATAAAGAATAGATTTGGAATTATCGGTAATTCGCCTTTGTTGAACCGTGCTATTGATATTGCACGACAGGTGGCTCCAACTGATATCTCCGTATTAATACAGGGTGAAAGTGGGAGTGGTAAAGAAGTTTTTTCGCATATTATCCATCAATTGAGCTCCCGTAAGCATGGCCCTTTTATTGCGGTCAATTGTGGAGCTATACCAGAGGGGACCATTGACTCCGAGTTGTTTGGTCACGAAAAAGGCTCTTTTACGGGTGCCCACGAAGCCAGAAAGGGATATTTTGAAGTCGTTGATGGTGGAACAATCTTTCTGGATGAAGTAGGTGAGTTGCCTTTGGGTACACAAGCAAGATTATTACGTGTATTGGAGTCAGGGGAGTATATACGGGTAGGGTCATCCAAGGTACAGAAGACAAATGTGCGTGTGGTTGCTGCGACAAATGTGAATGTGTTTGAAGCCGTACAAAAAGGTAAATTTCGTGAAGATCTTTATTATCGCTTAAATACTGTGCCGTTGCGTGTACCGTCTTTACGTGAAAGACCTGAAGATATCAACTTATTATTTCGCAAGTTTATTGTGGACTTTTCTGAGAAATACCGTACACCTGGGGTTCAATTGACGGAAGATGCACAGAATATGCTACGCAACTATAGCTGGCCCGGAAACGTGCGTCAACTGAAAAATGTTGCGGAACAAATCGCTGTTTTGGAGAAAGAGCGCATTGTTGATGCATATATACTTCAAAATTATCTGCCCAATGAATCCCGAACGAGTTTGCCGGCGGTAGTTCCTTCAAATAATGGTGGAAAAGAGGATTTCTCAGAAAGAGATTTGCTGTATAAGGTCTTATTTGATATGAAGAAGGATATGGTTGATCTGAAAAAACTGGTGGTTGAATTAATTCAGAAAGGTGTCGATTCTAGTACATTTGATCAAAATTCTCCCTACATTAATCAATTGTATCAGGAGATTGAACCACAATTGAAAGCAGATCCAGAAAATTATAATACGACCCCAACACTAACTATACATTCTCCGGCAAATACGACAAATGTATTAAAAAGTCCTGTTGCACAAGATGAATATCTGCAGGATGCTCAAGAAGTTGAGGAATCTTTATCGCTTGTTGATAAAGAGTCTGATCTGATCAAGAAAGCACTGAAAAAGCACCGTGGTAAACGTAAAGCTGCTGCGCAGGAGTTGGGAATTTCTGAAAGAACGTTGTACAGAAAAATTAAAGACTTAAATTTAGATTAAGGTTTACAGATGTTGTCAAGAAAAATTTTATATGCTTTTCTCACCACAATCTTTTTGTTTGTAATGAATAGTTGTGGGGTAAAATATGGATTTACTGGTGGATCCATTCCTGAGGGAATGAAAACAGTCAATATTCAATATTTCGAAAATATAGCTCCTTTGGTTTATCCGACCTTAAGTCAGAATTTTACGGAGGCACTGAAAGAGCGTATCCGTAACCAATCTCGATTGAGTCAGGTGAATCAAGATGGTGATGCTACCTTTGAGGGATTTATTACAGAGTATTCGATAAGTCCGGCAGCTGTTGAAGCCGGGACAGATCGTGCAGCTATGAATAGATTGACTATTACAATCAAGGTTACCTATCATAATAAAATTAATCCGAAGGATGATTTTGAACAGCCTTTTACGCGATTTAAAGAGTTTGCAGGAAATCTTCAGAGTGCACAAGAAGAGACCTTGGGTAAAGAAATTATTCAAATGTTAACTGAGGATATATACAATAAAGCGTTTGCTAATTGGTAATTCTATTTCCAAGATGAATCTTAATATATCATTATCCAATAACGAGCTTTTTTTTCAAGCAATCAATCATCCGGACACTGTGGCGGAAGATGTTGTTTTAGCATTGATTGAAAAATACCCTTATGCCCAAAGCCTGCGATTCGTTTATGAACGTAAAGTTTTTGGCAAGCATAGTTCAGTTCAGAATTTATCGTCTACTTTGCTCTATGCATCTTCTCCGAGTTGGTTGTATGAATATATGCATTGTAAATCAGCGGCAGAACCTGATGCAATAATGCCTTCAGATGATTTCCCGGTGGATGGAGCACTTCGCGACGATGATGCGATTGTCGAAATTGAAGCTGTGAGCGAAATGGTGGCTGAACCAGTTTTATCCAAGGTAGAGGTTGATGAATTGGATCGTTTGATTCAAGCCGGGGTTGCAAAAGATTATTTTCGGTCAAACGATCAGCAGCAAGAAATTATTGCCGATTCAGAGGAGCCTCCACTAGTAGCACCTATTCTAGCGGAATCTGTTGCCGATATAATGGATGATGGTCAAGAACGTGTTTCGGTCTATGATGATGATACCATGCCATACAGTTTCTTATGGTGGTTGCATAAGACGAGATTAGAATATGCTGATACCTATCAGCCTTATGTTAAATCTCCATTAGGCCCAATGACACCCTCCAATGACGATATTGCTAAAATTCATGAGAAACTGGATACTCAGCTACTCGATCAACAGATCCGGGAGAATATCTTTCATTTACAATCGCCTGAAGCAAAGTTGAGTGATGAGGTTAAAACGACAATCTCTTTTCAAATACCGCGTAAAACTGACGAGGTGATCGAGAAGTTTATTCGTGAGGAACCTATGATTCAGCCTTTGCAAGCGGAAAAATTAGACTTGGAGAATAAAGCTAGGAAAAGTTCAGAAGATCAACATTCTCTTGTTACCGAAACACTTGCAAAGATCTATATAGAGCAAGGCTTATATCCAAAAGCAATAGAGGTTTACAAAAAATTAGTTTTGAAATATCCAGAAAAAAATGCTTACTTTGCGGCACGCATAACAGAATTAGAAAAGAAATTAAATTAATAACATAAAGAGATGCAAGGATTATTAATCGGTCTAATCATATTAGCTAGTATTATTTTAGCGTTTTTGGTTTTAATCCAAAATCCAAAAGGAGGAGGTTTGTCATCTGGTTTTTCCGGTGGAACGAATCTTATGGGAGTAAAACGTACGGGTGACTTTTTGGAAAAAGGTACCTGGATCATGGTTATTGCCATTATGGTATTTAGCTTAGGTGTAAATGTTATTGGTACGTCTCCAAGTACATCTAAAGGTGGATTGGGAGGTCAAATCGAAGCACCTAAACAACAAGGTCCATTGAACTTGGGTACAGGACAACAACCTGCTGGTGCTCCGGCGGGACAAGAGCAAGCTGCTCCGGTTCAATCGCAAGAAAAGGCCCCAGCGACTACACCGACAACAAAACCGGCAGAAGAAGCTAAGAAATAGTTGTCAGTAAAAAATTATGAGCCCCGTTTGTTTTTACAGACGGGGCTTTTTTATGTTGGGTATTTTGTCTAAGGTAGGCATGTACCGTTAAATTTATAGGGATGGCGGTCGGCGGAAGTAAGACTGGCAGACCGGGAATGACAGTGTGACAGCAAAATGAATTTTTGTCGATGGCGATATTAACTTTTCTGTGAAAAATTGTCTTATAAGCTGTCTTATTTACAATTGGCATAAAAGATGATGTGTTTATAACGATTATAACATTAAAATAAATTCAATAACAGATAAAAAGTAAATTAATTATGGCATTAAGTATCAAACCTATCGGAGATAGAGTAGTAGTAGAAGCTGCTCCTGCAGAAGAAAAAACAGCTTCAGGGTTATATATTCCCGATACAGCGAAAGAAAAACCATCTCAAGGTACAGTAGTTGCTGTAGGTACAGGTAAAGTTGACGAGCCGTTAACTGTTAAAGTTGGTGATAAAGTATTGTATGGAAAATACGCAGGTACTGAAATCACTTATGAAGGAAAAGAGTACTTAATTATGCGTGAGTCTGATATTTACGCTGTTATCTAATTAATACGAACAGGTTATTTAAAAAAGAGCTTGCTGGCTCAAATAAGAATTCAATAGGTTATTTTAGTGAAGCTTTAAAATTAGAGGTATTAAAAGATAAAATTGGTTTACGGTTCTATTTCAATGCCTAATTATGCTTCTTAGAAATACTAAATACTCATATAAAAATGGCAAAACAAGTAAAATATAACGTTGAGGCTCGCGAGGCCCTTAAAAAAGGTGTAGATACTTTAGCTAATGCAGTTAAAGTAACATTGGGTCCTAAAGGACGTAACGTAATTATTGAGAAGAAATTTGGTGCTCCAGTAATTACTAAAGATGGTGTTTCGGTAGCGAAAGAAATCGAATTGAAAGACGCTTTAGAAAATATGGGTGCACAAATGGTAAAAGAAGTAGCTTCCAAAACAGCTGATCAAGCTGGTGATGGTACTACGACTGCTACTGTATTAGCACAGGCAATTGTTGCTCCAGGTATCAAATCTGTGGCTGCAGGGGCTAATCCAATGGATTTAAAACGTGGTATTGATAAAGCTGTTGTAACTGTTGTTGCAAACTTGAAATCTCAGTCTCAAGAAGTTGGTCAAGACAATAACAAAATCAAACAAGTTGCTACTATTTCAGCGAACAACGACGAAGTAATTGGTGCTTTGATTGCTCAAGCTATGGAAAAAGTAGGTAACGATGGTGTTATCACTGTTGAGGAAGCAAAAGGTACTGAAACAGAAGTAAAAACTGTAGAAGGTATGCAATTTGACCGTGGTTATTTGTCTCCATATTTTGTTACAAACTCTGACAAAATGGAAGCAGAATTAGATAACCCATACATCTTGATCTACGACAAGAAAATCAGCAACATGAAAGAATTGTTGCCTATTTTGGAGAAACAAGTTCAAACTGGCAAGCCATTATTGATCATTGCTGAGGACTTAGATGGTGAGGCATTGGCAACATTAGTTGTTAATAAAATCCGTGGTTCGTTGAAAGTTGCAGCTGTTAAAGCTCCAGGTTTCGGTGACCGTCGTAAAGCTATGTTGGAAGATATCGCTATCTTGACAGGTGGTACTGTGATTTCAGAAGAAAGAGGTTTCAAATTGGAAAATGCTGAATTATCTTATTTAGGTCAAGCTGAGAAAGTTCAAGTTGACAAAGATAATACAACAATCATCAACGGTGCAGGTAATGTAGAAGACATCAAAGCGCGTGTTTCTCAAATCCGTTCACAGATTGAAACAACAACTTCTGATTACGATCGTGAGAAATTACAAGAGCGTCTGGCTAAATTGTCAGGTGGTGTTGCTGTATTGTATGTAGGTGCGACTACTGAAGTTGAAATGAAAGAGAAAAAAGACCGTGTTGATGATGCTTTGCATGCAACTCGTGCTGCTGTTGAAGAGGGTATTATCGCTGGTGGTGGTGTTGCTTTCATTCGCGCTACAGAGGCTTTGTTAAACCTTAAAGGTGAAAACGAAGATGAGCAAATCGGTATTGATATCATCAAACGTGCTATTGAAGAGCCTTTGCGTCAAATTTGTAATAATGCAGGTATCGAAGGCGCTGTGATCGTTCAAAAAGTGAAAGAAGGAACTGCAGATTTCGGTTACAACGCGCGTACAGACCGTTACGAAAACTTAATCGCTGCTGGTGTAATTGATCCAACTAAAGTATCTCGTGTAGCATTGGAAAATGCAGCTTCAGTTGCTTCAATGTTATTGACTACGGAGTGTGTATTAGCTGACGAAGCTGAAGAAAACCCTGTAGGTGCTGGTGCTCCTCCAATGGGTGGCGGTATGGGTGGAATGATGTAAGATTCATCCTTATAAAAAAAACCTGTTATCTTAGATAACAGGTTTTTTTATGCCTTGTACTTAATGACGCCTTCTATATTTCTCGTAATAATGATCGTATTCTCGAGGTGAATAATTACGTTTAGTACCCCATTCCTGCAGCTCGTCATTAAAAAAATGTAACCAATATTGACGCAATCCTGAGGCTGAATCTACTGGATTTTCAAGTTGAGGAGTATTATATTCGTATATTTCTAAGATGCCTTCCTGATACTTCTTAGCAGCCACAATAGCATCTGGTTTTCCAAGTTTTTGAATAACTTGTGCTTTGGTCATACCAACTTGTATCTTTGTAAGATCAGGCCCTTGAAGTATTTTGCAGTTTGAAAATAAAATTAACGTAAATATGGTCGCTAATGTTGCTCTGAAAATCCTGTTGTAGTTCCTTTGAATCATAATATGTTATTTCTTGTAAGATAGGGATTGCATCAAATAGTTTAATCATTTTTAATCTAATAGCCTTTCGCTGTATCGTCTCCACGTGGATCGGCTCCTGTCTGTAATTTACCATTTGGTAAGACAAGTATATTCTCCACACGGCCGATTGCCCCTCTCGGATTTATCGTATAGCCATCTTTTGTTAATTGGCCACGTAAATTGGCATTGATAGCGTTATTTTCGACATCAATGCGATCAGGAAGCCATTGATGATGAAATCTTGGCAGGCTCACAGCCGATTGTGCATTTTGTCGGAAGTCAATAACGTTGAGGATAGTCTGAAAAACAGAGGTAATGATGGTTGATCCCCCCGGGGTTCCCACAACCATGAATAGTTTGCCATCTTTTTCTACAATAGTTGGTGTCATTGAGCTGAGCATTCTTTTGCCGGGCTGAATCTCGTTCGCTTTTTCTCCTGTAAGCCCATACATGTTTGGGACACCGGTTTTCACAGAGAAATCATCCATTTCATTGTTTAGGAGAAAACCTGCGCTGGCCACAAATACTCCCGAGCCATAAGAATCATTGAGTGTTGTTGTAATGGATACTGCATTCCCTTGCTCGTCTACGATATTGAAATGTGTCGTTTGTTCACTTTCATAGCCAGGAATGACATCTGCATTGACATCTTTGCTTAATGTCGCTTTACGGAAATTGAATGAATTGAGTTTATGTGCATTTGAGCTGGAGTCAATAAGCTGTTGGACGGGTACCCTAATAAAATCAGGATCTCCTAAATATTTGGCCCGATTGGCATATACATAACGTTCAGCTTCGACCATGACACGAATGGTTGAATCGGTTTGAAAGCCCCAGCGTTGAAGTGGAAACTGTTCGACTGATTTGAGCAGGGCCAAAAGAGATGTTCCCCCACTCGAAGGCGGCGGCATGGAAATAACTTTGTGGCCCCTATAATTTGTGGAAATTGGGATACGCCAAAGTGCCTGATAATCCAGTAGATCTTGATGGTTAATAATGCCTTTCCCCTTGCCCATTTCGGCAACAATTAAGTCGGCCGTTTTACCTTTATAGAAGCCGTCTCGCCCTTCTATTGCGATTCTTTCCAGCGTTTTCGCTAGCTCCTCCTGGATAAATAGGTCACCTGTTTTCCAAGCTGTGGTTTTGATAATTGCAGCACCAGAGGGATTCAGCTTGACAAAACGATCTTTATGGCTTTCAAACTCATTGGCTTGTCGTTGACTGATTTTAAAACCTGTTCTGGCTAGCTGTATTGCTGGGAGTACGAGATCTTTCCATTGCAACTTGCCATACTTTCTGTGTGCTTCCCACATACCGGCAACAGACCCAGGGATGCCTGAGGCCAATTGACTATAAAGGCTCAACTCAGGGATAACATTACCTTGGGCATCGAGATACATATCCCGGGATGCTTTTTGAGGAGCTTTCTCACGAAAATCTAGGGCATCTAAATTACCCCGATGATCGCGGTAGAGCATAAAGCCACCACCACCAATATTTCCTGCATTTGGATAAACAACTGCAAGAGCAAATTGCACGGCAACTGCAGCATCTATTGCATTCCCACCTTGTTTTAAAATCTTTACGCCGACTTCTGAAGCCAAAGGATGCGCTGTGACTACGGCAGCCTTATTAAAAGTACTGGCCTGCTCGACCTTAGAATTTAGCTGTTGTTTTGTCGCACAAGAGGCAAGACATATGCTCGCTATGAGCGAATAGGTTATGAATTTATACATCGTATTCGATTTAAAACTTTAAATATTATCTCAAAGAGTTGTACAAACAATACGATCTCCAATTATTTAAGTTTTTCGTTGTTTTTATGGCGGTCGGCATCCCGAATTGATTTCTTTTGAAGATTTTGTTCCAGAGCTTCTGTTAGATCAATTCCCGTTTGATTGGCAAGACACATCAAAACGAATAATACATCGGCCATTTCATCTGCTAAATTGACTTCTTTGTCTGATTTTTTGAAAGATTGCTCTCCGTATTTCCGAGCCATTATTCGGGCAACCTCACCGACTTCTTCCATGAGTATGGCGGTGTTTGTCAGTTCGTTGAAATAACGTACTCCGGTACTATTGATCCATTTGTCAATAATCTCTTGTGCTTCTTTAATTGTCATCTTTTTCAATAAAAAATTAAAAGTTGTCCTTATCTTTTGTATCCATGACGATGGTAACTGGACCATCATTCAGTAGGTCGATTTTCATATCTGCTCCGAATACGCCAAGTTGAACCTCTTTTTGGAGCAATTGACTTAACAATAAAGCCATCTCTTCATACATTGGTTTGGCTTTATCCGGTTTTGCTGCTCTGATAAAAGAAGGTCTGTTTCCTTTTTTTGTTTGAGCAAAGAGGGTGAATTGTGAGATGAGTAAGATATTTCCGTCTATATCCTGTATCGATTTATTCATCAAGCACTGTTCATCCTCGAAGATGCGTAAGTTGATGAATTTCTGTCCTAACCATTTAAGATCTTCTGTTGTGTCTGCTTCTTCAACTCCTAATAAAATCATTAAACCCTTCTGGATCTGGCCTGTAATCTGATTATCTACCGTACAAGAGGCGTTTTTCACTCGTTGTATAACTGCGCGCATAATGAAAAGTATAAAACCAAAGGTAAAAATTCCGATTGTTAAACACGATGTAATGTGCAATTTATCCACGATATTAAATAAAAAACGTCTCTTGCTTCCTCAGGAAAAAAGAGACGTTTTTTTATTTAAATAAATTGTTTCTAAAATTTGAAATTCAAGCCCAATAGGAAATTTGTTGGTGCTTGTGGGAAATAGAAATTATAATATTTTCGTGTATCACCTTCCATCCAACCAAAGGTGTAGCCATTGGCTTCGTACTTTTCGTTGAAGATGTTGTTGACCTGTAAAGTTGCACTGATGTTTTTGATACCTAATGCTGTAAAGCTATAGTTTGCTAACAGATTGTTGACAAAATAAGAGGAAATGCTTCTCTCTTTCGCAGATGAATTATCTAGATATTGTCTTCCTACAAATTTGGATAGAAGAGAGAATGTAAGTGATGTTATCGGACTATAAGAAAAATTACTTGACAAAATCGTTCCCGGAGATAAAGCAATGTCTGTTTTCGAATAAAATATCCTTGTATCACCGATTACCTCTTCAAAGTCTTTAATTTTATTTTGGCTGAAACTAGCTGTTGCTTTCCAGTTGAACTGCTTGTTGATGTTCCATGATCCATCGAATTCAAGCCCCATTCTATAGCTATCTTTGACATTTTGTCGAATTGGAGAGCCAGTATCACTGATTTCACCTGTTGGGATCAACTGATCCTTGTAAAACATGCCATACCCATTCAATCCGATGTTGAATTTTTCATTTGTAAAGCGATAGCCAAATTCGATGTCCTGCATTTTCTCCGGGGTCGGATCGGGTAAGGCGCTATTTTTCTCTATAAAATCCTTGCGAACAGGTTCTTTTTGTGCAAAGGCATAAGAAGCGTATACATTTGAATGGTCATTTAGCAAATAAGTTGCACCAGCTTTAGGGTTTAAGAAATTAAACTTAGGATGATAATTATAATTTTTCACCTTATCATCATCACCATACATGTGGTAATCTACATTCCGATATTGAATATCGGCCATTAATATCCACTTATCTAGTTTATAATCGACCTTTAAGAAATTACTGAAATCATTTTTTTGTGATTTCCCGAAGTAATATTTATCGTCAAGAAAACCTGTTGATGCATATTGTGCCCAAATCACCTGGCCATAATGTTTTCCTTTGTATTGATTATAAGCTCCACCCCAAGTAATTTCAAGCTGATCATTCGGTCTGTAATTTAGTGCATAGGTCATGCCATAAAAATAATTATCAAGCCATCTCCTGCGGACGAGATCTGTTTTTTGTATGGTATCTTTACCAATGATGACGTTAGGCAAACCGTATTTACTTAGTTTATCTCCGGGTCTCATTTCTTCATAGTAACCATAACCTCTTGTATAGTGTAGGGCTGTATTGAGCGTCAATTTGTCGTTCAGGATATTGGTATAATGAAGTTGATGATGTTTCTGCGTATAATTATCTGTTTGATTTTGATACGTATATAGATTATAATTCCGGCCGGCGTTCATGAAACGATCTTTCTCTGCGCCCGAGATTTCGAGTGCATTATCTGCATAGTCATCCATGCGTGATCGATCGCCAGTAATCAATGGTTCGGGAACGCCATTCCAGGCTTGATATGTCTTTTCTTTTCCCCAGAATACAATTCCTTTTAAAATATGTTTCTTGCCATAATAACCTCCGTCCACATAAAAAGACTGTAAGTCTGAACTACCTCTTTCGATATAACCATCGCTACTGATTCGAGATAATCTGGCATTGAAGGCAAATTTGTCGTTAATTAGCCCGGTACCTACCTTGACTGTATTTTTCCAGGTATTGTAGGAGCCAAATGAATTGTTGAGCTCTGCGTAAGGGGTTTCGACTAACGTATTGGACTGAATATTTAATGAGGCTCCAAATGATCCGGCACCATTCGTCGAAGTCCCAATACCACGCTGAACTTGGATGCTCTCGGTAGAAGAGGCAAAGTCGGGAAGGTTTACAAAAAATGAACCCATGCTCTCCGCATCATTTAAAGGGATTCCATTTAATGTTACGTTGATTCGTTGATTATCCGATCCCCTGATTGTCATTCCGGTATAACCTATGCCTGCACCGGCATCGGAATTGACCTGCACGGATGGAGTCTGATTTAAAAGGAATGGAATATCCTGGCCGAGGTTATTACGCGTTATTTCTTCTTTGGAGATGTTTTTAAAGGTTGTAGGAGCATTTCTTTTGGCACGGGTAGATTGAACAAGCACCTCTTCCATTTGAATTGTACTAGGTTCTAACGCTACCGTAAGCTCCAAATTGTCTTTAACATCCACATTTTGGCTCCATGTTTTATATCCAAGAGAAGATACCTGGATCTGGTGCTTACCTGTATTGATACGATATAGTTTAATCAGTCCATTTTTGTCCGATTGGCCAGCGAAGGATGCTTGTCCATCTATGGATATGGAAACATACTGTAAGGGGGTCTGATTGGTATTGTCTACAGCTTTAATTGTCAGATTTTGTTGCGCAATGGCAATTTGGCTTGAAATAGTAGCTAAGGAGCTACAAATCAAAAATTTGATCATGGTAATGTATTTTGTTTGAGTTAAACAAATCATAGCAAGGGGTTACTATGACCGCACTATTTAACTAACCTCTCCCTACGCCAGCATTATCTGGATCAGGTGTACAGAATTTAATCTGTTGGGTATAATCTCAGCCTTTATTTGTGTTCCTGACAAAACAAGGCACCCCTATTCGATGCTGCGAATATATAAATTTAAAATTGAAATGAAGTATAAAGAAGTAATTTATGACAAATGGAAAAGAGTGGATTTGCGGTATTATTTCTTTTTGGTTAAAAATTTGTGCAAATTGTTGTTTTTGGTATTTATTGTTCTTTTTAGGTACCTTGGCATGAATTTTTCTACTAGAGGTATGTATTCATACAGGTCAAAAAATTTTAGTTACTAAATTGATAGTGAGGAGATAAAATGTTAAAATATTTAAGCGCTAATTATATTCTGCCGATTACTTCAATGCCAATAAAAGACGGTATTGTTTCGGTAGATGAGGAGGGGGTAATTCAAGGTATCTATGACCCAACTTCATTTACACCTTCAGATAAAACGAAGGTTGAGAGATATGAAGGAGTGATAATTCCAGGTTTTATCAATGCACATTGCCACATTGAATTGTCGCATATGAAAGGTATTGTTCCTAAAGGTACGGGGCTTCCGAGCTTTCTCAGTAAGGTGATGACAACGCGGTCGGCATCGATGAAAAAAATAGATGACGCTATGGCCAAAGCCGATCGAGATATGTACGAAAATGGTATTGTCGCAGTCGGAGATCACGCCAACACTGATAATTCTTCAAAATTGAAGGAAGATTCACAGATATTATATCACACATTTGTGGAGGTGCTCGGAATTGAACCTGAAGAAGCTGACTTTAAGTTAAAGGAGGCTAAATCGTTGACCCAAGAGTTTAGGAATGGGCATGTATCCATTACTCCGCACGCTCCCTATTCTTGTTCGAAGGTCCTTTTTAAGAAATTCAAGAAGATGGTTCCGGAAACAAATATTATCAGTATTCACAATCAAGAAAGTGAAGAGGAGAATAAACTGTTCCGTTATAAAATGGGTGAGTTCTTGGACTTTTATAAAAGTATAGGAAAAAATGCTGATGCGATTAAGGCGCAGGCAAGAAATTCGATTCAGTCTTATCTTCCTTATTTGCCTTATCCAAATAAATTATTGTTGGTTCATAACACCTATACCTCTCTTAAAGATTTGGATTTTGTAGAGCGTATGGATCGTGATGTGATGTGGTGTCTCTGTCCAAAAGCCAACCTTTATATTGAGGGAACATTACCAAAGGTTCAGAATTTTATGAATGCCGGACAGCGTTTAGTAATCGGAACGGACAGTTTAGCTTCAAACGATACATTGTCCATTTTGGAGGAGCTAAAGGTATTGCATGCGCACTTTGAGGATCTCGATTTCTTGCAGACTATTCAATGGGCTACAATCAATGGTGCTATCGCGTTGAACATTGAGAATGAATTTGGCTCACTTGAAGTGGGTAAAAAACCTGGGATTGTGTTGTTGCAAGGTATGGAACACATGCGCCTAAATGAAGATGTTAAGGTAAAACGTTTAGCGTAGTATTTAATTCCCCAAAACTTCTGTACTTTTGCTCTTATTGAACCGTCCATGACTATAATAACGAAACTATAGTCATGGTAAGTTCCATCTGACCGATGGAAGAAAAAATAAGTTACAGATGAAACATTTGAATATTTCAATAAGAGGTAAAGTACAAGGGGTCTTTTTTAGATTGACAACCAAGGCGGTTGCAGATCAAGTCGGTGTTAGAGGCTTTGTTGTCAATTTAAAAGATGGTTCTGTCTATATAGAGGGCGAGGGCGACGATTTTGCACTAGATTCACTGTTGGAGTTCTGCCAAGAAGGACCCGAGGGTGCAATCGTTGAAAGTGTTGAGGTAAAGGAAGGCGAAATGAAGGGCTTTTCCAATTTTGAAGTAGTTAAAAGAGTTCAATCTTAAGCCGTTTCGCCTTGTCAGTACTTAAAAAATTCGCCGGACAGACCATGATCTATGGCCTGAGTACGATTATAGCCCGTATGCTGTATTTCGTCATGACGCCATTGTATGTCCTCAAATATCCACCTGCGTCCTACGGAATATTTACTAATATGTACGCCTGGGCATCCATGATCAATGCCGTTTTGGCATTTGGAATGGAAACAACTTTTTTTAGGTTTCTCCAAAAAGTCGAAGAAAAGGATAAAAAGCAGGTTTTCAATAACAGTTTTATCGTCATTGCCTCTTTGGCAGCATTATTTTTTATTACGGCCATAGTCTTTGCTGGCACTATTGGTAGCTGGTTGAATAAG
This sequence comes from Sphingobacterium sp. UME9, assembly GCF_014170215.1. Lineage (NCBI taxonomy): Bacteria > Pseudomonadati > Bacteroidota > Sphingobacteriia > Sphingobacteriales > Sphingobacteriaceae > Sphingobacterium > Sphingobacterium sp. UME9. The sequence continues at coordinate 194,552 of NZ_LZZP01000013.1, forward strand.
GGAACTTACAATGCCGATTACGAGAGCTATGTGAAGTATTTCGCCCTCATATTGGCATTGGATGCTTTAGCTATTGTTCCTTTTGCGAAATTGAGATCGGAGGGAAGGCCTATTCGATTTGGTGCTATTAAATTGGCCAACATCGGTATTATGGTTATTCTTAACCTATTCTTTATTGCGCTAGTTCCCTATCTGATAAAAGATGGTGGTGTTTTGGGTACTTGGTGTTCCGGTTGGTATAGAAATGAATGGATAGGTTATGTATTTATTTCTAATATTGTGGCAAGTGCAGCAACCTTTCTATTGCTCCTTCCTGAAATGAGGGGTTTCTATTTTAAACCGGAAAAGCAGCTAATCTTAAAGATGCTATCGTATAGCTTTCCGATTTTAATAGCTAATATTTCTTATATCATCAACGAAAATTTAGATAAAATTGTGTTGCCAATCTACCTGCCTAAGGATATTGGGGATCGCGATTTGGGGATCTATGGAGCCGTTGGAAAATTAGCAATGTTTCTGAGCATTTTTGTTCAGGCTTTTCGATTGGGGGCCGAACCATTTTTCTTTTCTTATGCAAAAAATGCCAATGCAAAGAAGACCTATGCGTTGATTATGGAATATTTCGTAATTGCCATGATGTTAGTTATGCTGGGGATTACAGCGAATATTGACTGGCTGAAGTATTTTATTAAAGGAAATGTGGAAACTCGTGACTTATATTGGTCTGGACTTTTTATCGTTCCGCTATTACTATTCAATTATGTCCTGCTGGGTATTTATATGAATCTTTCGGTATGGTATAAGCTTTCCGATCAAACGCGGTACGCATTGTATATTTCATTGGTAGGGGCAGGAATAACCATCGTTGCAAATTATTACCTGATCCCGAGGTACAGTTATGTTGGAGCATCAATAGTCACATTTCTAGCCTACTTTTCTATGGTGGTGCTATCTTATGTATGGGGGCAAAAACATTATCCTATACCCTATAAATTGGGCAAGATCCTGATGTATATATTTGTAGGGATATGTTTCTCCTATCTATCCTACTTTGTATTTAATCATAATGCCTTCGTTGGTAATGGGCTTTTAGTTGCTTACATTGGAGGTGTATTTCTGATGGAACGAAATCAGCTCAAGCGATTCATAAAGAAAGAAGCTTAAACGAAAAAAGGTCGTGCTAATGTTAATTTAGCACGACCTTTTTCTTTATAAATCGTAGACTTCAGGATTATACCATTTCTGCTGAGAAATTGTGTTCAATTTCATGAAGTACTTCAAGAATCTCAGCTTGGTTTTGTAAGCTGACCAACTTCATTCGGTGTTCCTTAAAGTTAGGGATTCCTTTGAAGTAATTCGCATAATGCCTGCGCATTTCAAAGATCCCTAATTTATCACCTTTCCACTCAATGGATTTGTTTAAGTGTGTTTTACATACCTCGACACGTTCGGCAATAGTTGGTCCTTCTAAACGCTCACCAGTATTGAAAAAATGTTTTATTTCTCTAAAAATCCAGGGGTATCCGATTGCTGCACGGCCAATCATAATGCCATCCACTTCAAACTCCTGCCGCCATGCCGCAGCTTTTTCGACAGAGTCTACATCGCCATTGCCAAAAATTGGAATCTTGATGCGCGGATTGCGTTTGATATCACGAATCATAGACCAGTCCGCCTGACCTTTATACAGCTGGGCACGCGTACGTCCATGAATAGCAAGTGCTTTGATCCCCACATCTTGTAACCTTTCGGCAACTTCGTATACATTTTTTGTGTTGTCATCCCAGCCAAGACGTGTTTTCACCGTTACGGGTAAATCCGTAGCCTCAACGACAGCTTTTGTCATTGCAACCATTTTATCGATGTCCTGTAGCAGGGATGAACCAGCTCCTTTGCAGACCACTTTCTTAACAGGGCAACCGTAATTGATGTCGATTAGATTTGGATTTGCTTTTGTGCAGATTTCAGCTGATTGACGCATACTTTCAATATCTCCACCGAATATCTGGATACCGATGGGCCGTTCATATTCAAAAATATCTAGTTTTTGAACAGATTTAGCCGCATCACGAATCAGTCCTTCAGAGGAAATGAATTCAGTATACATTAAATCAACACCATTTTGTTTGCAAACATACCGAAATGGGGGATCGCTGACATCCTCCATCGGAGCAAGTAACAAAGGGAATTCTCCCAATTCAATATTTTCACCAATCTTGACCGACATCTTCAATTTTTTTTTTACAAAGGTACAAAATTTGGAATTAGTATAAAGTTAGCTAACTGTCATGAGTTTAGAGCCTACTTTTTATGTCTTCAGAACCCGTAGCGCGTTGTGCTGTCGCGTTTTGAGAACCACCAAAACGGTAGCTGAAAGATAAGATGGCGGTTCTACTGTCGGGGTTAGATCTACCGATTAGCCTGATGGTCGGGGAGATCGTTTCATATCGTCTATTGTTGGTTCTGAAAATGTCATTAACGACTAATTTCAGCGTGGCTTTTTTATTGAGGAAGTTTTTTTGGATGCCAGAATATACCTGTCCGTAGCTCTTGATATGACTGATCCCTACCGTCAAGCCAGATACATAGTTGCCCCCCAATTCGATAGACCAATCCTTAGGCAATTTGAACGAATTTTGGCTATTTAGACTTAATGTATTGCCCTTGCGGACAATTAGCCCATCTTCTTGTGGCAATTCATATTCATTCCAATAATAGTTCGCAAAATGGGTTGCCGACCACCAGCTGGTAAATTGGGTCGGAGCAATAAAGGAGATTCCATAATTTTTAAAAGAACCTATATTTTCGGGCCTTTCAAAAGTAATATAGGGATTAAGTGGATCTCTGCCCAATATTTCGTTGACAACATTTGACCGCTGTGCATAATTCAGCGTTAAGACGTATTTGCTTGCGTAAGTATAACCTAGTTCAAAGGAGTGTTCGTATGCTGGGTTTAAGTTCGAATTTCCCTCAGCATAGGAAAAAGGATCCGTATATACCCTGAATGGATTTAAATCCCAAAACGAAGGTCGTTGTACACGATAACTGTAGCTGGTCTGTACTTTATGATTGTCATTGGCTGTATAAGTGAAAAACGCTGCTGGGAATAGTTTGAAATAGGATCTTTCAAATTGTTCGTTCAATGTAATTTGATGACTACGTGTACGGGTATGTTCACCACGAACGCCTATTTGCGTTGAAAACTTGTGCCAGCTTTTTGATAGATTTAGATAACCCGCATGAATAGTCTCTTTGTAGATAAAGTGATTACTTGTACCCAGATCCGGAACATATTGATCATTTTGTAATGTATCATAATGTAGATCGTTTTCAGTGCGTACGTAACTGCTCTTCCAGCCGGCTTCCAGTTTATATTCTCTTGGAAGAGGGAGTGTATAATCTAGCTTGGCGACATATACCTTATTGTCTGAGGGGATATCACCTATTCTGGAGGAACTTGCAGGCGGTGTTGAAGCTCCGACATTGTTGTATGCCGTATTCAGCTGCTGATCCATTTTTGAATAGTGGTCAACAAGGTCAAGATCTATTTTTAATTCATGGCCTTTATCATTGAGCTTTAAATTATAATTGACATTGTACAGCATATCTCGCCAACGCTCCTTGCCCTCCGTGATGGTCGTGGATGACCATACTAAATTATCGGTATTAAAGTTTCGGAAATTATTCGTGGTAGGCTCGTACTTTGGAAATTTCCCGAATCCTCCATTAATTAAGAAACCTATCGTCTGTTTGGGATTTATACTGTAGTCCATGCCGACTCTAAAATTATTAGATCGGAGTTTGGGCTGTATGGTGTTCTCCTGCTGTGAATACGATTCAGGGACTGATCCCTGATCAGTGTAAAAATAGCGTGTAAGTGAGTTATAATATTTCAGATTTTGGAAATACTGATTATAAATCCCGAATACGTTGATTTTTTCTGTACGATAATTAAGGTTTAGACTCCCGCCAAGATGTGCTCCTCTACCGGCACCGGCATTAGCCGATACGGAACCATTAAACCCTTGTTTGAGTCCTTTCTTTAACACAATGTTGATGATACCTGCAGATCCAGCAGCATCCTGTTTTGCATTTGGATTGGACATGACCTCGATTTTATTGATGTCCATTGAGGAGGTGCTCCGTAGGAGATTGGCCAATTGATCGGCGGACAGGTATGTAATTTTCCCATTGATCATGACCGTCGCTCCGGATTTACCTTTAATACTTAGTGAACCACTTTCATCGACAGCGACACCTGGAATCTTGCTGAGTAATTCCAGTCCGTTGTTGCCGTCTGCGAGCATTGAGTTTTCAATATTGAAGACCAGCTTGTCCTGTTGCTGTTCGATAAATTGTTTTTTTCTTTCGACGACGACCTCAGCTAAATAGGCATTGTTTTGCAATAATAGGATCTTGCCAAGATCATACTCCTCAAAATGTTCGTCCAACCTGAAATGGGGACTGAAAGTATCCTGATGGGTAAGGCTTTTGACTTTAATAAAATAGCTGCCCGCTTTGGTATTGGTAAACCTGAAATTTCCGGTACTATCTGAGTGTGCCGTACTAGCCAGTGTACCATCATTGACGTGATAAAGCGAAATACTTACATAAGGAATGGCCTGTTTATCTTCGCCCACAGTCTGTCCCTTGATATGATTTGCTTTTTGAGCTTGGCTTGTAAATAGGGTACAGATCCAAAGGAGACTTAAGAGATAACGGAGGATATAAGGCATGATTATATAATTAAGTTGTTGCTAATTGTGGACGTCTTGTTTTTTTGGTTGACTTTTTTTTCTTTCCCCACCAGATGTAGAACCCTGTTATAGGCAAAGTCGCACAGATAAGCGATGCGATGAAGTAAATTATTTTGGTGGTCATTCCACCGATAAAACCGGTATGCAGGGCGTAATTGGAACGCATGAGCCATTCCGTGGTATTGGCTTCATCAATTGGTCCCTGTTTGCGGCCTGTTAATTCCAGTGTATTTCGGTCAAAATTAAGGTCTCTCCAGCTTCCGTTGGCCATGTCCGTGCAGGCATATACCGCTTTATCTTCTTTTTCGGGATAGTGGACAATAACAGCTTCTTTGTTGAATTTTGCATATTCATGACGCACTTTATACCAGATCTGATCAGCAACTACCAACGCATCATTTAGCGGCTGATCCGGAAGCTCGGGTTTATTATTCTTTTCCGTTTTTGGTTTGTTGGGATAGCCTCCCGTCATCCAAACGACAGAACTTCGAATCCAGGGAAAACTCATGATGAGCCCTGTAAAGCACATGACGAATGCGATTGTTAGCGCATAAAAACCCAGTACGTTGTGGAGGTCATAATTGACACGTTTAAATTTTGCTTTCCATTTGATGGTAAAACTCTGTTCTCTCGATCTACGGTTCCATTTCTTTGGCCACCATAATACCAGGCCTGTGATCAGTAGTATGAAAAAGATAAAGGTGCTCCAGCCAACGACCTGCCTGCCTATTTTTGCGGGCATCCAAAGATGACGATGCCCCTCATCCATGAAATGGAAAAAATCCTCATGGTTGACAATCGCGAGGACTTCGGCTGTATAAGGATTTACATAGACAAGACTGTCGGAGTGATCTAGACTTACTTTAACTGATTTGTCCAAACCATAATACCAGGAACTCGCAATTTCATAATCAGGAAGCGTCGCTTTAACAGATTTATAGATCGCGGATGGGGGAAGCTGTTCTTCTGATTTTTGAGCTGTGACCTGAATATAGTTTGTGGTTAATTCTTTGATATCATGTTCAAAGACAAGTACGCAGCCTGTAATTCCTAAGATGATAACAGGAATACCCGCAGCGATTCCTAACCAAAGGTGTAGCCAGGCATTAATTTTACTGAGCATAATGGGAAACGATTTTTATAATCCGATCTGCACTTGTTGGTCGGCAGATCGGATCATTGTAGGTGATTAGTAATTGATTTTGCTCATTGATGATACATGGGAGATCCCTGTAAATTTCAACCCTCTTTTTGCGGTAGCGTTGTTGATATCAATGATGTAAGTGTAATATTGCTTGTCGTCTTTATTTTGACAGGTGTAGTAAGCTTTTGAGCTACCTTTGTCAACAAATACAACATCTTTATATCCCTGTTGTTCATGTGCAGGAATCTCTTTGATTTCTGTCATTTTTTTGGTTTGGATATCTACGATATATAGTTTGACAAGTCCACCACCTACACCTTCAGCTTGTTCGCCTTTATTATAGACCGTCATTAAAAATTTCTCGTCTTTAAGATAACTGCCTCTTGCGATCTTACCGTTTCCAAGGGATTCGATATCGAAATAATAGTCTTTATCAAATTCATCTGTTCCTTTCTTGATTCGTAGGAATCCAGATTTATTTTTAGATGCCAGTGACGCTTCATTTGCGGAGAACCAAACATACGCATCGCCTTTGTCATCCACGGCTAGACCTTGCTGAGCCCACCAATTCCCGATATGGGAACCTCTTCCGTCACGGATTGTTTTTTCAAATTTAAGTTCCGGATAAGAGAAGATACCGATATAGGTCGTATCTGTTGTCGTAAAATCTCCGCCCCAGTTACTTGAACCATCTCCGGATTGGAAAGGAATATAGACCTTGTTACCTACTTGGAATACGCCTGTCCAGATTGCCATGCGTTTACCGCCCAATACTTTGGAAAGATCGACCGTGTTTTTGTTGGCGATGGAGAAATTTTGTGCATCATAGTTTCTTAGCGTCGCGACCGGGTTTACAATGCTTCTGTTGGTCGTTCCCAAAATAATATTTTTATCACCGAAATTACCATAGATACCTGCGGTTTCGGCGTTTACCTGATCATCTTTAAGTCTTTGCAGATCGCCTTTGGCATCAATAGCATAAGGAGTTATCGGACCTTGGCCACCGTATGTCAGACCAAAAACATGGTTGTTTTGATTGATAAAAGAAGCCTCAGTTGCCGGCAGACCGTTACCCACTATGCTTAAATTACCTTGTGTAACATCATCCGTGGTAACAATATAAGTGCCTGATGAACCTGATTCCGAACTCCCTTGACCAGTTACGATAAAGACGAATTTTTCCTTCTTTTTCGAGTTTCCTGAATCTTCTCCTCCTTCAACGGGCTTGTCCTTTGAACAAGCGGTAATTGTTAACACGCCACAGGCTACTGTAAGCAATCTTAAGTAATTTGACTTTTTCATTTTGAGTTATTTAATAAATTGTGTGTTATTTTTTACGGATAAAGTATCTGAATTTGACATTGAAAGACCGACTTGGTTTCTGCATCTCAAAGTTGTCGTATCGTGTTGCGTCAGTTAGGTTATTACATTCCAGCGCAACATTGTATTTTCCCGAAGCCATTGCATAGACAATGTTGACATCGTGAGATAGCTGTTCGGGAATAATGAAACGCTGTGCTGGTGTACCCAAACTTGGAAAATCCAAAAAGAACGCATGGATATATTGAAGGTTGTAACCGATCGTCAATGTATTATGTTTACCTCCGAAGTGGTGTAAATAATAGGCAGCATCTGCATTCCCGTATAAATATGGAATATTGGGCATGCGATCCCTGTAAACACTGCTTTCTACGAGTTGACCGGGTTCATACTTCGTATTATTGATTATATTTTGGTAGGTTAGATTACCACCGATTGAAAATTGATTTTTATAGAAATATTTTAGATTAAGATCTACTCCATTATTGAGTACACTCCTTAAATTGAGGTATTTACTCTCTCTTTTGTTGTTTGAGCTTAATGGGCTGATGTAGAGTCTTATAAAATCAGTTGCATTTCTATAGGTATAGTTAGCATCTATGATGATATGATTATGCTCATTCCATTTTTTTGTGTAGGAGAGGCCGATATTGATGTTATGGCTATTCTCTGGTTTAAGTGTTGGATTTGCGCTCAGGTCTTGAGCATCGCCAAATAATTCGTTGTTTTCAGGTAATCTGGAAGCTTTCTCATAGGAAGCTTTCAATTGTAGGGTTGGATTGACAAAGTAGGAAGCCGCAAAGCCATAGCCTAATTTATTGACCGTCGTTTCTACATTTTTGTAGATTTCATTTTTCTTGACTTCTTCAAAGTACTTACCTTTTTGATTGTAATTTTTTACAAATACATTTAAATCCCATTGATCGGCTATGTTGGTACGATAACCTAATGCAGTAATATTTTTTGTAGTTTTTCGTGGCAACTTATTGATTTCGAGATCGGGGTAATATTTATCTTTTCCTTTGCGGTCAAAAGTTGTCAATAGGTGATTGACCATAAAATGGTGTTTTTCATTGATCGCATAAGAGAGGTTGGCAATGAAGTTGCCATTGTTATTGTTGAAACGATAGTCGCGTAGTTCGTTTTCACCTCCGGGAGCATTAGGGTTCTTTTTGTCTTTGGGTTCACTTTCTCCAGACCAGGTAAATCTTCTATTCACTGTATCCAGGCTGCGTTCTTTACCAAGATTGTATCGACCAAATATGTTGACATCTAGTCCCTTTACAAATAGATCTTTTTTGATGTATTTTACACTGGGTTGGATGATATTTCCCAAAGCTTCCCGGCCTCCATAAACATCGTCCATGTGGTTTCCGGTCTGGATTTCTTTTTTATTTTCACCCAGTGTTATTCCAAAAAGTAGCTGATCTGCATATTTCTTGTTGGAGACTCCGATATTATAAACCATTGTTTCATTTCGGTAGGCGTCGTGGAAACGCCTTCTTCTTCCTTTGGTATATTTTCCGGTTTCAAAATCAGCCGTCCGCACATTCACCCAGTAATTGTTGTCCGAATAGTTTTGGAAGGCCGATAAGGTCATCGTTAATCCGTTATTCGAGATGTATCCCGCGTTTACCGCAGTTTTATGTGTATTGAAGGAACCATAAGAATAAGAAGCATCAAGGTACTTACCAGGGTCATTTTTGGTGACAATATTCACAGCACCACCTAAAGCATCGCCACCCAGCCATACCGGAACAACACCTTTATACACTTCCACACGCTCGGCAAAATTGATCGGGATATTATTCAATTGAAAGGATGAACCAAAATTGTCCATCGGAATACCATCCAAAAATAACTTGACCTGATTGCCGGAGAATCCATTAATACTAAAAGACATATTTGATCCGACACCACCGGACTCTCTCAAGCGTACGCCCGAGACTCTATTAAGTGCCTGGCCGATATCTAAAGTCGTATTATACAGTTTTTTTGCATCTATTGCAGAGACGTTGTAGGGTTGTCGTGTTACCTCACTTGTCGTGGATCGACCTATAACTTCAACTTCCGCCATGATTTTTTGATCTGGGGTCATTTGTATTCCGGATAGATCAATAACATTTTTACTGCAGGTTACTGACCGATTTATAGTCTGATATCCGACAGCGGAAATTGTAACCTGATGATTACCGAAAGGAATTCCGTTTATTTTGAAAAAACCATTTTTGTCTGCTTTGGCTCCTTTATTTGTACCTGATAGGACAATTGTTGCCCCATGAATAGGCTCGTTTGATGTATTGGTAACACTACCTTTGACTTCGGCTAGTTGTTGGGAATGTGAAGGAAATGATATGATTAGAAAAAAGAATAACCATACTACTTTAAATTTTGACATTACTTTATTTAGATTAATTACACATAGAGAAGTTGCGTAACTCTAAATCTACCGAAGGTCAAAAAAGTAAATAAAAATTATTATTTTTTAATGTACTGAATATCAGTTAGAAATTTAATGTAGTCGGTCTATTCTGACAATAAAATCGGTCGCTTGATCTAGGGTAAGACCAACCTGAATATTTTTTGATTTGATATCATAGATCCAGACTTGATGCTGATCCTTTGCATCATCTATTGTGATATAGGCTTTCCCATTTTCGACGAGAACGGATTCTTTGCGTGTCCCCTTGTCGAAAGGTAGGTTTAATTTTGTCGTAGTTTGACTGATAAGATCAATGAGATAGTACTCAAATTGAAAGGTGGAATGATGATCGCTAAAGTCGGTGTAGCGATCTTTACGTTCACTTCGGACGATAGCCTGATTGTTGCCCAAATACCACATGCCATAAGCATGATTGTGTGTTTTGGCTGTTAGATTGAGAAAATAGGTAGGGGTGACGTGGGTGGAATTGCTGTCAATTCTAAAAATTGCGGTAGGTTTTGATGGGCTGTTGCCTAGTGCTATACCTGGGCAGGACATAAAATAGAAATTGCCATTTTCGTCGTGGAAGCTATAAGATTGAACCGTATTTACTCCTCCGGGGTAAGAGGAACGAGTATCTTTTTGTATATTTTCTAATTGTAAAGTCGTCTTATCCAGTGTCGCAATATACATTGTATCTATTGTGGTAAAGTCAGTCTCATTAATCACTTTATTAAAGGTATAACCGATCAATAACCGTTGTTGATGTATGGTACCAAAGCCGACAGAAAGAATCTTAAAGTCTGCTGAGGCTGAAGGTAGTTTTACTTCTTGCTGTTGATTGATTTTGAAATCGTTGACCGTAATTTTATAGACCCATAGCCGACGGTTTGTTTTGTTGTCCGAAGTAAATAGGAGTAATGTATCTCGATCAAGCCAGTTTATATTTTCAACATGCTGATCTTGCATAGCCAACTGTGCAATTTCCTTTAATCCATTTGATTCAAGTGTATATTTTCTGAATTTTCCCGCTCTTAGAAAATAAAAATGCTTGTCCTTAACGATGATGCTTCGGTCGAATTGTTGTGTCGGAATGTCGATGCCATTTTTTGAAATGGTCAGATTTCCATTATCAACGGTATTTGAGGTGATGATGGTGTTTCCGAGATCTTTATTCATCGTATAGAGACTGTACTTCCCGTCGATATTTCTGCCCCCATCTTCCGTTCTGCAGCTTATTACTAAATGGAGTAATAACAAGGATAAGAATAGCGTGAAGCGGTTGGATAGCATAAGTGTATGGACTAATTGAAGTTCTTCTTATTTAGATGATATTAAATTGTATTTTCAGTTCGTGTTGGATGGTAGGGGCTAAAAAGGTAAGTTCCGATTTGGAGATTATTACCTGCTTGCCATTTTTTTGTGGTTTTAATACAAAATATGTTTCTCCATGTTTGAGTTCCTTCTTTTTATCTGTTCCAGAAAAGCTAAATGCAAAGTTTTTTTTGGGAATGAACATCATATTGCCTGAAGTTTTGAATTCCCCAGTATCCGTATTGATCTCAGCCCGTGCATTTTTACCGAGGACGATATTATAAGTATTCTGGTTAATATACTTCAGTCCAGCACTTGTTTTGTTATCAAAGATGGCGGCAGTGTTTTCGGCATCCTTACTGAATTGATAAAAACCAAAACAGAGTAAAAGTACAATACTGGCTGCTATTCCAATATATTTAAAGTTGTATTTTCTGGGAGGAACTATTGTTGGGACTTCGGACTGATCAATATGGCTGCTCAGCTCGGCCCAGATATCCGTTTCTAATTTTGTTTTTTTAGTGATGGAAATAGACAAGGGCTCCGACTCGAGGGTGTCATCCAATAACCATTCCTCCACAAGAAGTTGTTCTGCGGGAGAGCATTGGCCTAAATGATATTTCTCTATGAGTTTATGGTCTATTTTCATATGATATACTTCCTGACAAAAGTACAGGATTTCTTTTGTATAGCTAAATTTAGGATATATATTCTGTTAATTCTGTTTTTAATGTTTTAAGTGCCCGCGAAATATGGTATTCTACAGCTCTTTCAGAGATCACCAGTTCCTGGGCAATTTGCTTGTTGGTAAGTCCCTGTTCCCTGCTCATCCGAAATACTTTTCGACATTGGTTAGGCAGTGTGTTGACCAGGTGGGAAATTTTGTTTGCGAGTTCCTCAGCAATCAACGTATTGTCCGTATAGTGGGATTCGCTGGTATTTGAAATATTGCTTAGGTGTTGTTGACGGGAGACCTTGTTGCGAATGTATTCAAAAGCTTTGAGTTTTACCGAGCGGATCAGATAACGTTCCACTTCTTTCAGTCGAAGCTCATTTCGTCTTTCCCAAAGTGATTTGAAAACATCTTGAACGATTTCTTTTGCATGCTCTTCATCTTGGATATTACTAAGACAGAAAGCAAACATACCTTCCCAATGACGAAGATATATTTGCTCAAAACTCTCTCGATCTATAATAAAAAAATCCGTTTCCAAAATACACTGACCTTAGCTTATACCTTGGCAAATATAATCTTATTTAGATTGATTTTAAATAACTTTTTATATTTCTTTTACAAAGTCTTTGATAGCTTGTCCAGGATCGGCTGTCTTCATGAAATTTTCACCAATTAAAAATCCCTGGAATCCGGCTTTTTTTAAGGCTTTAATTGTCGAAGGATCAGATATACCGCTCTCAGATACTTTAATATATTCTGTTGGTATTTTGTTCAGGAGATCATAAGAATGCTGAATGTCGACTGAAAAATCTTTAAGGTTTCTATTATTGACACCAATGGCGTCAATGTCATCGAAAAGATTATCCAACAGTTCCTGTTCATTGTGCACCTCAAGTAAAACATTTAAACCCAATTGGTGTGCATAGGCTGCAAATTCCTGTATTTCCTCCTTTTTCAGACATGCTGCAATTAAGAGGATGATATCTGCTCCATAAGCTTTCGCTTCGATGATCTGATATTTATCCACGATGAATTCTTTTCTTAAGATAGGAATGCTAATAGCCTCGCGTGCTTTCGATAGATCTTCTAAATTGCCTTTGAAAAATTCGCTATCAGTAAGAACTGAGACTGCCGAAGCACCTGCCTCCTCGTATGCCTTTACAACATCTTCCACTGCTGAAGTACTATTGATGTCTCCTTTTGATGGCGATGCTCTTTTGTATTCCGCTATAATTCCTGTTTTTTCAGGATCAAGAATAGATTCTCTCAACGATAGACAAGCCATACTGAAATAGGGATAGTTTAATAGTTCCTCAAAAGGAACTAAAGCTTTTGCTTTTTCTACTTCTATTTTTTTTCGTTCAATGATTTTATCAAGTATAGTCATTTTTTTAGATGTTAGATTTCCAACCAGTTTTCAATTAATTTTTTACCATTTGTGGTCAATACCGACTCTGGGTGGAACTGCATACCCCTTACATCGTATTCGGTATGGGTTAAGGCCATAATGATGCCATTCTCGTCGATCGCCGTTACCTTGAGGCTAGCTGGTAGGCTGTCTTTGTTTACAGCCCAAGAATGGTAGCGTCCAATTTTGGAATCTTTTGGGAAGTCCCGAAACAATTTCTCTGACTCATCAACAACAGTAATATTTGTTGCTACGCCATGCAAAGGTTTTTCCATATTGAATAGTGTACCACCAAAGACTTCTGCAATAGCCTGTTGGCCTAAGCAAATACCCAATATACTTTTATGTGGAGCGTAGGTACGGATAACATCAAGTAATAATCCAGCTTCTTCTGGAATACCTGGGCCCGGCGAAAGAAGTATTTTATCGAAAGCATCAATATCTTCCAGTTTAAATTTATCATTTCTCCATACAACATATTCTTGATCTAATTCCTGTAACAAATGGACCAAGTTGTAGGTGAACGAATCGTAGTTGTCTATAACGACTATTTTATTGTTGCTCATAACCTTTTGCTATAAAATCTTGATTAATATAATTTTCAATTTCCTGGAATATGGACTGAATAAATTCGATTGGCAAATGAAATCTTTTTGCCAGTACGACATAATTACTGTCCAGGTTCCGAATGACATTCTGCTCTTCGTTTTGCTCATCCTCGAAGGACTTGCCTTTGCCGATATAGGTTTTTCGTAATGCCAATAGCTCAACGATGCGGTTGTCAATGGTGTCTACCGAATCATGGATATGTTGCTTGTTGACACAGTATTCCAATGGTCTGATCATAATGTTTCTGCTAATTGTAATGCTTTTCGTAGCGCAGCAATTTTGTTATTTACTTCTTGTAGCTCCATTTCGGGGTCTGAATCTAATACGATACCGCCGCCGGCCTGATAATGTAAGGTGTTTTGCTTACTTAGGAAGGAACGAATCATAATGGCATGATTAAAGTCTCCGTTAAAACCCATGAATCCGATTGCACCCGAATAAAATGAGCGTTGTAATCCTTCATAACGATCAATCAATGTCAACGCCATATGTTTTGGAGCTCCTGAAAGCGTACCCGCTGGATATGTATCACCTACGATGTCAAATGGGTTGATATTATCTTTTAATGTGCCCGTTACTTTGGAGACCAAGTGGATAATATGCGAGTAATATTGTGGTTCCATGTAGGACTCAACTTTAACTTGGGTGCAATGTCTACTTAAGTCATTGCGGGCAAGATCGACGAGCATAACATGTTCTGAAGTCTCTTTTGGGTCTTCTTTGAGCTTGGTGGCTATCTTTTGATCTTCATCCATGTTGCCTGTCCGTTTGAATGTTCCTGCAATAGGGAAAATTGTCGCTTGTTTCCCGTGAATACGCAATTGAGCCTCAGGCGATGATCCGAAAAGTTTAAAGTCACCATAATCAAAATAGAAAAGATAGGGCGAAGGGTTGATGGAGCGGAGCGCACGATAGACATTGAATTCATCACCGGAGAACGGTGTCTTAAAGCCTCTGGATGGAACGATCTGGAATACATCACCACGTTGGATATGCTCTTTCATCTTCTTAACCAACTGACGGTGTTCTTCATCGGTACGATTGGAGCTTTCCTCGCCAGCTAGTTTGAAGGTATATTCAGGAAAGTTTTTGTTCTGAATAAGGAACTGCATTCTTTCAAGTTCTGATTCTTCGTCATCCAGCAGATGTTCAAAAATATAGAGTTGATTACGGAAGTGGTCGATGGCAATGACATATTTGTAAACATGATATTGCATAAACGGTATTTTCCGTGCCGGATCTACCGTTGTTGTTAGTTTGATGTCCTCAAAGTGTTCAATACAATCGAAGGTGAAGTAACCAAATAGGCCATTGGAGATCAAGTTAAGTTCAGCAATTGTATGATCTTCGAAGGAATTTCTAAAATCGGAAACTTCTTGACGTAATTCGATTTCGTGCGCATTTTTTACGATACGTTCTCTACCCGGATAAGTGAGCGTCAGCTCTTTCTCATCGAGCTGGATTCCGGCAATTGGTTGACAACAGATGTAACTTATGTTGTTGTCGCGACTATGGTAGTCGGAGCTTTCCAGTAACAATGAGTTTGGAAAGATATCTCTTAGGCGAAGATAGATGCTCACTGGTGTAGTTGTATCCGCAAGCAACTTTCTGGTTTGTGTTTTGAATGTATACTTCATTTTTTGTGTCTTATCTTCTTGTTGTAAACTATGCATAAAAAAACCCCGATACTGGTCAGCATCGGGGTTGGAATTTCCATAAATGGTTTTGGTTGATTATGAAATATTATGACAATACCAATTAGTTCCCGATGCTTATTGCTTCAGGCCACCACCAATTTGTATTTGTATATCTTCGTGTCATTATTACACAAATTTATAAAAAAAAATAAATAAGCAAACTTTTTGTGACAAAAAAACAAAAATTCACCTTATTTCTTAATCATTTAATAAATCAGGACGTCTTTCTTGCGTTCTTTTTAACTGTTGTTCATCTTTCCATGCGGCGATTTTTGCCTCATGACCACTAAGGAGAATATCAGGTACTTTGTGGCCTTTCCAGTCTGCAGGGCGTGTATAGATAGGCGCATCTAGTAATCCATCCTGAAAAGAATCTGAAAGCGCGGATGTCTCATCTGACAAAACTCCGGGAATCAGACGGATAACAGCATCTGTAACAATCGCCGCTGGAAGCTCACCTCCGGACAGTACATAATCACCGACTGAGATCTCTTTTGTTACATAAATATCACGGATACGTTGATCTATTCCCTTGTAATGCCCACAGAGAATCATCATATTTCCTTTTGTAGATAATCCATTCGCAATATCCTGATTGAATGTTTCACCGTCGGGAGTCATGTAAATGATCTCATCGTATTCCCGTTCAGCTTGCAATTGCTCTATACACTTGGCAAAGGGTTCTATTTGAAGGACCATGCCCGATCCGCCCCCGTACGGATAATCATCGACACTTTTGTGTTTATTTGTTGAATAGTCTCTTAAATTGTGGACATATATTTCAGCCAAGCCTTTGTTCTTTGCTCGTTGCAAAATAGAGTGTGCAAATGGACTTTCCAAGAGGTCAGGTAAGACCGTAATAATATCAAAACGCATGGGGCAAAGATACACAAAAATGCACCATTGTCTATTTATAAGATTGATTCGCTTATCTTTGTGCCAAAATTAAGTGTATATACAGTGATTGACGTAAATAATATTTCTGTTTCCTTTGGGGGAACAACTCTTTTTTCAGATGTATCTTTCTCCATCAATGAGAATGATAAGATCGCATTGATGGGTAAAAATGGTGCCGGTAAATCCACCTTACTGAAAATTATCGCTGGAGTGGGTAAACCTACTACAGGTAATGTTGCTGGTCCGAAAGATGCCATTATAGCCTATTTACCGCAACATTTGTTAACAGAGGATAACGTGACTGTTTTTGAAGAAACATCAAAGGCTTTCGAAGAAGTCTATGGTATGCGTGATGAGTTGGAAAACCTGAATGAGCAATTAAATATCCGTACAGACTATGAGTCTGACGATTATATGCAATTGATCGAACGTGTATCCGAATTAAGTGAAAAGTTCTATTCGATTGAGGAAGTTAACTATGATGCAGAAGTTGAAAAGGTCCTGAAAGGGCTCGGTTTTGAGCGTTCGGATTTTACAAGACAGACTTCTGAGTTTTCCGGTGGTTGGCGGATGCGTATCGAATTAGCTAAAATATTATTGAAAAAGCCCGATTTGATTTTATTGGATGAGCCAACCAACCACATGGATATCGAGAGTATCCAATGGCTGGAAGATTTCTTGGTCAATTCGGCTAAAGCAGTTATCGTTATTTCGCACGACAGGGCATTTGTCGACAATATCACCAATCGGACCATCGAGGTGACGATGGGAAGGATTTATGATTATCGTGCCAAGTATAGTCATTACTTGGAATTACGTCAGGAACGTCGCCAGCATCAGCTAAAAGCGTATGAAGAGCAGCAACGCTTTATTGCGGACAATCAGGAGTTTATTGATCGTTTCAGAGGTACCTATTCTAAAACATTGCAGGTGCAATCACGGGTAAAAATGCTGGAGAAATTGGAAATCATTGAGATCGACGAGGTAGATACTTCCGCACTGCGTCTTAAATTCCCACCATCCCCGCGCTCGGGTCAATATCCTGTTATCGTTGAGGATCTAACCAAGGTTTATGATGAACACGTCGTATTTCAAAAAGCAAATATGGTCATCGAACGTGGTGAAAAGGTCGCTTTTGTCGGGAAGAACGGTGAGGGTAAATCGACTATGATCAAAGCAATTATGGGGGAAATCGATTTCGAAGGCACGCTGAAAGTAGGGCACAATGCAAAAATTGGCTACTTTGCACAAAATCAGGCCGCGTTGCTTGATGGAGAGATGACCGTTTTTGATACCATTGATCAAATCGCTGTAGGTGAAGTGCGAGTTAAAATGAAAGATCTTTTAGGAGCCTTTATGTTTAGTGGCGATGATACAACTAAAAAGGTGAAAGTATTGTCCGGAGGAGAAAGAACACGTCTGGCGATGATAAAATTGTTGTTGGAACCGGTAAATGTATTGATTCTCGATGAGCCGACAAACCATTTGGACATGAAGACAAAGGACATTATCAAAGATGCTTTGAAAGATTTCGATGGTACGCTGATCCTTGTTTCACACGACCGTGACTTTTTGGATGGTTTGGCAGAGAAAGTCTTTGAATTCGGAAATAAACGCGTAAGGGAGCATTTTGAAGATATTAAAGGTTTCTTGGAATACAAGAAGATGAGTAGCTTGAAGGATATTGAACGTTAGCATCTAAATAAACGTAGTATAAAACCCGGTAGGGGGCTCAGTTATAAAAAGCGGCTTTTTTATATAAAAGCCGCTTTTTTGCGTTTTAAATTAAGATTAATCGAATCTTCAGGCTTTTTTTCTTAATCCCAAAGTGTGTGAAAGATACCTTCCCGATCAATACGTTCATAGGTATGTGCACCAAAATAGTCTCGTTGCGCTTGTATAATATTTGTAGGTAATTTTTCCGATCGATAGGCATCAAAATAAGAGAGTGCGTTTACGTATCCGGATACGGGTATCCCATTTGCGATAGCATCTTTCAATACCTCGCGAAGGCTGGCCTGCGTGCTGAGCAACTTTTGTGCAATGGTGCTATCGAGTAGGATATTGCGCAAGTCAGGATTAGCTGCATAGGCTTTTCTAAAATCCTCGAGCAAAGCCGCGCGAATAATGCAGCCGCCTCGCCAGACTTTGGTTACCACCTGTAAATCTAACTCATAGCTATAGCTTTCCGATGCAACAGTAAGCTGTGCCAAACCTTGCGCATAGGTCGTGATGATCACAAAGTACAATGCATTTTTTAAGCGAGAAATGAGTGTTGCTGCGGGGAGATCAACCGCTTGTCCATCCCATTGAAGTAATTTTGCCGCCTCCAAACGTTCAGGTTTGTATTTGGACATATCGCGCATATTGACCGCTGCATCAATCACTGGCACTGGCACCTGTAGATCCATTGCATTTTGCGAAGTCCATTTACCCGTTCCTTTTGATCTTGCCCAATCTGAAATCAGGTCCACCAGATACTGGTCACCTTCTTTTTTCTTTAGAATCTGAGCGGTAATCTCAAGCAAGAATGAGTTTAGTTCGCCCTTGTTCCATTCTTCGAAGGTCTGCTGTATGGTTTGGGTGTCAAAACCATATAATCTTTTCATCAGATCATAGGTCTCTGCAATTAACTGCATGATACCATATTCGATACCGTTATGCACCATCTTTACATAATTTCCGGCCGACCCGTTGCCTAAAAATTCTACACAGGGTTCGCCGATTACCTTGGCCGAAACGGCCTCAAATATTGGCCTTAGTCTTTCGTATGCCTTTCTATCGCCACCGGGCATCAAGCTTGGCCCGCGACGAGCGCCACTTTCTCCTCCCGATATGCCCATTCCGAAGAAATGTATACCCATAACGGAAAGCTCATTAAACCTTCTGTCTGTATCCGCGAAGTACGTGTTTCCGCCGTCGATGATGATATCTCCTTTATTCAAAAGCGGAACAAGACTGGCAATTGCCATATCAACCGGCTTTCCGGCTGGCACCAATAGCATAATTGCTCTGGGTTGTTGCAAAGCCCCGATAAACTCTTCTACTTGGGTCGTCACTTTGATGCGATGTCCTTCGCTTGCTTCAGCTTCCAATGACTCCGCTTTCTGTGGATCTAGGTCTAGTCCTGCTACTGCGAAACCGTTGTCGGCGATGTTCAGCAATAAATTACGCCCCATTACGCCGAGTCCAACTATTCCAAAATCGTAGTTATTCTTTTTATCTATACTCATCGTTTAATACCGTTTTTCTAAGTTGAAATTTACCATTTTTGTTGATACTATGAAAGACAATTATCAGCAGATCGGTATGCGGCGCTTTTCTCGTTCCAATTAGTCTGCTGGTATTGAGCCTTTTGTTGTAAACCAACAGATAATCCGTATATTGAGCTTTCCTAAACATCAATTTTATTTATGATCATTGGATTAGACATTGGGACATCATCTGCGAAAGCTGTTGCATTTGACTACGAAGGGAACATCTTATCCCAGTATAGTGTACCTTATCCTATATTAAACCCGTCTGAAGGCTGGTACGAGCAAGATCCGGAGATTGTTTATGCTGCATGTATTGAGTCTATTCGGTATGTAATGATTAGCTTAAGGCAATCTAGTGCTGAGATACCGAAACCCGTATGTATTTCGGTGAGCAGTGCTATGCACGGACTGATCGCTGTTGACTCGGCGGGACAGCCACTTAGCAATTGCATAATATGGGCAGATCGCAGAAGCGAGAATATTGCGGTTGCCTTGGAGGCAAGTGAGACGGGCAGGCTACTTTATCAGCAGACTGGTACACCAATACATCCCATGTCTTTGCTTTGCAAATTAATGTGGATAAAGTCCAACGATCAAAAATTATTTGCTCAGTCGCACAAGTTTATCGGTATCAAAGAATTTCTTTTTTACCGGCTCTTTGGAGTTTACATGGTCGATCATTCCATCGCATCTGCAACAGGGCTTTTCGACATACATCACCTAACATGGTCTGATCAGGCGTTAAGCTTGGCGGGTATATCGGAAGAGCAACTAGCATCTCCAGTTCCGGTCGATTATATTTTAAATATGCCTAGCCGAGAAATTGCGGCCTTGATGCACATCCCTGAAGATACACCTTTTGTTATAGGTGGTAGCGATGGTTGTTTGGCTAATCTCGGGGTAGGGGCTATAAGTCCTGGAGTGGCTTCGGTAACAGTCGGTACCAGTGGGGCTATTCGCGTAGCAAGTTCGCAGGCAAATCAAGAAAAAAAACAAAGACTATTTACATATCTACTTAGACCAAATGAATATATAATTGGTGGTGCGGTTAACAATGGCGGTGTATTACGCAACTGGTTTCGAGACAACTTTTTGTGCGAATTTACCCAAATGGAAGCAGATGGAGATCCTTCTGCGGCGTTAAATGCTTTGGTCGACTCCGTCGTTCCAGGGGCAGAGGGCTTGATATTCTTGCCCTATCTAACTGGCGAACGGGCACCACATTGGAATTCCAATGCAAAAGGCGTTTATTTTGGAATACAGTTGCATCATGGCAGGGCGCACTTTGCACGTGCCATGATGGAAGGGATGTTGTTTGCAATTTACAGTGTAGGACTCGCATTAGAGGAGAATACCGGTCCCATTCATACGATTTTTGCAAGCGGCGGCTTAGCACGTTCATCGTTGTTGGTGCAGATGCTTGCAGACATTTTCAATAAACCTGTATTTACCAAAAATACAGTAGAAAGCTCTGCTTGGGGAGCAGCATTGATAGGCTTGGAAGCATTGGGTATACAGGGAGGTGAGCCTACTATAAAAAACAAACAAACGGAAGAAAAGCAAGATACCGAGCACTGTTATAAACCGAGTGCGGAGCATCACGCTGTATATATTAAAAACTTCCAGAAATTTGAACACCTGTACCATATATTGGAAGGTGAGTTTTAACTAGATATAAATTATTATGCCTCTAATCATCGTTATTTTAGGAGTAGCTTTACTACTTCTTTTAGTCACTGTCGTCAGGTTAAACACGATCTTTTCATTACTGATAACCTCTGTTGCGGTCGGTTTTGCGATGAATATGAGTGCCGTCGATATCCTTAAATCTGTTGAAACTGGAGTGAGTACCACTATGGGCCAGTTGGCACTATTGTTGGCTTTCGGGTCTCTACTGGGGAAATTGATGGCGGAGGGTGGTGCTGCAGAAAAGATTACAACGGTACTAACGGCTGTATTTGGCAAAAAGAACTTACCTTGGGCAATGGTTCTCACGGGCTTTTTAGTAGGAATTCCCTTATTCTACAATGTCGGTTTTATCGTCTTAGTACCATTCGTTTTCATGGTATGTGCTTCCAATAAAATGCCCTTGCTTTACGTCGCTATTCCGTTGCTGGCAGCGCTGTCCGTGACACACGGTTATTTGCCTCCACATCCGGGAGCTACGGCCATAGCGCTTACCTACAAAGCGGATATAGGTTTAACAATGGTGTATGGCATTATTGTGGCAATTCCTGCCATAATTATCGGTGGACCGCTCTTTGGCAGGATGCTTAAGCGTATTCCGACCAACCCACCCACGGAGTTTTTTCCTGAACACAATCAAGCAGATCGAAAAGAGCTTCCCGGATTTGCAATTAGTATATTTACGGGGCTTTTTCCAATAATTTTAATTGCTTTTGGTTCATTTTCCCATCTAATATTTCCAGAAGGCTCCTCTTGGCTGAAGGCACTACGTTTCTTGGGTGACCCGGTGGTGGCTTTAATGATTGCATCGCTAATGGCGATGTACACAATGGGTATCCGCCAAGGCAAAAGTTTGCGGGAGCAGTCAGCAAGTGTGGAAGAAGCAATCCGCGGGATAATGATGATCCTTTTTATCATTGCAGCATCAGGCGCTTTCAAGCAAATTTTGGTAGATAGTGGTGTAGCGAACTACATCGCTGACCTAACCGCAGACCTTAACTTGTCGCCTCTTGTGCTTGCCTGGTTAATAGCCGGTATCATTCGCCTAGTTATCGGTTCGGCTAGTGTTGCTGGGCTCACGGCAGCGGGCATTATGCTTCCCATTGTGCAGGCAGGAGAGGTTACGCCTGAATTAATGGTGCTAGCGACGGGAGCGGGTAGTCTTATGTTCTCACACGTCAACGATCCGGGGTTTTGGATGTTTAAATCTTATTTTGGAGTGAGCATGAAGGATACGTTTCGCTCATGGACGGTGATGGAAACGCTCGTTTCTGTTATTGGATTGATCGGTGTCTTGATTTTACACTGGCTTGGTCATTGACAGCGAATGGGAAAGTTTCATATTGCTAGGATACATGAATAGGACAGAGCGTCTTAAACGAATATTGAATTATATAGGCCCATAATCGGTTGATTATGGGCTTTTTTTTGATGAAAACCTTTGTTTGATTTTTTTTTCTTAATATCGTGACAATGAGCCAAATTTTGTTGTTCTAAAACTATGCAGAGATTACATCGTTTTTATATTTTTTTATTGATTTGGGTAGGAAGCTGCCTCCCCGCGCTGTCAGCTTTCGGGCAATTTATCGCCTATACCGTCGACAATTTGCCAAGCCCCAAATTACAGGGACAGGATTATTTTGTCTCCAATCCTGATGGGATTCTATCCTCGGGTACAGTGGCCGAATTAGATGGCTTATCGACACAGATTGAGGCTGCTACAAAAGGTGAATTTGCAATCGTTGTTGTGAATGATTATGTTGGCGACAGTGATTTCGAATTTGCTTTAAAATTATTCAATACCTGGGGTATCGGTAAGAGGGAAAGTAACAATGGGCTTTTGTTGTTTATTGCTAAAGACCGACATGAATACCGTTTTATTACAGGGTATGGTATGGAAAGTATTTTGCCCGATGCCTATTTAAAACGTATTGGCGAAAAATATCTCGTACCCAATTTTAGGAATGAAGATTACGACCGCGGTGTTACGGAGGCCGCAGAATTTATTAAGACAATACTTACCTCACCGGATAGTAAGGCCGAGCTGGAACGCTTGATGCCAGAGGCAACGCCGGTCTGGAGCTTTAAAAGTCCTATCCTGCGAAATTCACTGTTGGTTTTAGGTTTATTTGCGATCTGTTATATCTGGTTGGGCGAGGTGACGCGAGCGATCAAAGGAAAGTTGACCAAAAAAAGTAAATATTTTCCGCCTTTAGTCAGTGGATGCGGATGTATGGGGATATTAATGTTTATCTCGGTATTTATCTGTGCATTTGCCCTCAATAATTTTGAGGAGGTCTATCAGTGGAAAAATCTACCTTATTTTATAGTTGTTTTTGGTAGTATTACCCTGGCTATGAAATACAATGCAAGCCGCACGCAAATTGTTAATTCCTATCAGGATGAGGAAAATATTCAAAAGGCTCTGCGTAAATTTCGTGTCTGGGGTTTGGTTCCGCTATTACTGAGTCCATTGGCTCTATTTGATCTCATTGGATTAAACAACCGCATTCGGAAGAATCAACTTCGATTGATGCCGCCAGATCAATCTGGTCGCTGGTTGCGTCTGAATAAGGATGATGTATCTACCCGTGAAAGTGCGTACCTGGATAAGGGGCAGCTTTTGGAGGAAAAAATTGGTAGCCGTTCGTACGAAATCTGGATAGATCAGGCGAACAATGAAACAAAGCTGGTTCCCTGGGACGAGAATGTTGGGTTCAGTGAATGTCCTGCATGTCATTATAGAACTTTTGAGACTGGGCGTACCAAGACAATACGTGCAGCAACTTATAGTTCGCAGGGATTGGAGGAACGCTTTGACTTATGTAAGAATTGTGGACATCGGGTATCTCATGGTGAACACTCGACTCCAGTTAAAGTGCGCTCAACATCGAGTAGCTCTGGCGGAGGATCTAGTAGTAGTGGTGGCGGTGGAAGTTTTGGCGGCGGATCTTCTGGCGGTGGTGGTGCCGGTGGACGATGGTAATCCATAATTTAGGGCAAAAAAAAAGGTTTCCAAACGGGGAGAATGAAAACCTTAAATAACCAATTATAAACCTAAATTATGATGACACAAATATAGTGTATATATTACACTATGCAAATTTTTTTTTTAAAAAAATGAAAAAATAAATTACAGCTAGCGCGAGATGATTTCTGTTTATAAATTAAAACCAAAATTTCAGCAGTTGCTGATGCCGATCTTGAACTTTTTGCATCGAAAAAAGGTAACGGCAAACCAGATTACGATCGGATCTATTGTATTGTCTTTGATCATTGCTTTACTGTTTTGGTATGCTGATCGTTTCCCGATTTTCTTTTTGGCCCTGCCAATCGGATTGTTATTACGAATGGCTTTGAATGCCTTGGATGGCATGATGGCACGACTTTTTAATCAGACTAGCAAGACGGGCGAAGTCTTGAACGAAGTCGGAGATATTGTTTCGGATGTCGTGCTATTTTTTCCTTTGCTGAAGTTTCATCCGGAAAGCATATATCTGATCGTCGCTTTTATTGTATTAAGTGTTGTGAATGAATTTTGTGGATTGATCGGGAAGGTGATTGCCAATGATCGTCGTTACGATGGGCCGATGGGTAAAAGTGATCGTGCTTTGCTGTTGGGGGTATATGGAATTTTAGCATTATTGCATATTTCAATGGTTACTGTTTCAGGTTATATTTTTGGTGTTTTGTGCTTACTCTTACTTTTGAGTTCGGTAACTCGATTGAGAAAGGCTTTGGCACATGGCTGATGCCAACGGCAAATTCGCAGATGTTCCTGTTCGTGTTAGAAGCTGGGGGTATATTGTCTTGGTGTTGGCGGTTGCCTTCGTTCCAGCGACACTATCACCCTTGTTTGTGGCCTGGATAACCTTTCAGGGGATGCGCGAGTTTGCTCGTATGTTTATCCCTGAATGTAAGACGCATCCATTGGTGTTTCTTTGCATGGCATTGTTGCAAGCGTTGCTCCTATACTTTTGTTCCTATCGAGCATATCTATTGTTGGCTAGCTTCTTGTGTTTGGGGACTGCTTTGTTTTTTAAATATGGTTTAAAGGTTAAGAAGGGAGCTGTATTTGGGCTGTTTTTGGGCGCGGTAGCTTGTTTGCTTGCATTTAGCCATTTAGCTTTTATCCGATCCATTAAAGTGGATGGCAACGCGTTCCTAGGACTAAAATTAATCGGATATATTGTTGTGCTAACGGAACTGAATGATGTCTTTCAATACCTGATGGGTAAGTTTTTTGGCAAACGTAAAATCGTTCCGCGTATTAGTCCAAATAAGACAATTGCGGGATGTGTGGGCGGTATCAGCTTAACAATTATATTGAGTAATTTATTGGGTTATTTTTTACTGCCATTTCAGAATTTTCTATACTTTTCGTTGTTCGGTTTGTTTTTCGGTATTTTGGGATTCTGGGGAGATGTCCTTTTTTCCTATCTGAAAAGAAAGACAGGAGTAAAAGATACTGGAACATTGATTCCTGGGCATGGTGGTTTATTGGATCGTATCGATAGTCTGATCTTCAATGCGCCCCTGTTTTATGCTTTGATTATCCTGTTGTTGGAGAATTAATAGGATTTGATGAATGTGGTAGTGAGAAGGCTAACTAAAATTTCAATCTGATGGCTTATCAACGTGCTGTTTTATTTTCGGGGGGTGGAACTCGGTTCAGTCTATATCTTGGTATGTATGCTGCGCTGGATGAGCTGGGTTTAAAACCAGATCTGCTTATCGCGAGCTGTGGTGGTTCAATGGCAGTGGCTGTTATACAAGCCTTTGATACACATGAAGCTCGCAAGTCCTATCTGCAATCAGATGAGTTTTATCAGTTTTTCTTGCATCATCGGCTTACAGAACAGCGTCGTTTGGGGAGGCTGGGCGTGTATGTTTTGAAAAAACAGTTTAACAGAAAACGGGCGCCCTTTATTGAGGATGTTTTTAATCGCTATCTTGTCCATATGGAACAGGATCTTTCCTTACTATTGCCTACATTGGATAGACCATTCTCAGCAGCAATTCCAGCACTTGTGGTCGGCGCTAAAGTGCTGTTCAGTCCGTCTGAAGTTGGGCAGCGGCGTGGGGATCGGAAACTCTATCAAAAGATGTTGATGGGAACTCAGGATGTATTGGCAAACGTGCCCGTTGAGGCAATAGGAATTTCGGATAGTAATTACGAGCATAGTGCAGTGGCTAAAGCAGTTCATTTGAGTGCTGAGTTTTCTATGCTACAGGCGGCCCGTATTTCGATGTCCGATATGTTTTATATTGAACCTGTATGCTCCAATAAAACCTATTATACGGGTGGAGCAATTGATCTTGTACCAATGGAGCTAGCAAAGGCGCTTGCTCAAAACATCATATGTGAGCGAAAACAACCTTATAAACCGCAAGAAGAAGCGTTGGTTCGGGCGGTATTAGGCTTTAGCGGAAATAAACGATTAACAGATTTGAAACAGCAGTTTCCGTATGCACATTGGATTGATACACAGGATGCCGCGGAACAATTAGCTGGGAAATACTGTAAAAAAGGAATCGATTGGTCTAAATTTGAAGTTACGCTGTCTTTCCCGATTGATCAACAAGAATTTGCTGAAGCGATGGAAGCGCAATGGAACTATGGCTATGAGGTGACATTAAATTCATTGAAATGAAAGTATTTATTGCCGGTGGTACAAGTGGAATAGGCCTTGCTTTGGCCAAGCGTTATCTTGAGGAAGGAGCGGAGGTAGCGGTATGTGGGCGTGATCTGACGAAAATGTCAGCATATTCCCTGGGACATAGCATCAGAAGTTTTGAAGTCGATGTATGTCAATTGAGCAGCCTGCAAAATGCGGTCAGTTCATTTTGTGCACATATGCCTTTAGATCTCTTTATTAATTGTACAGGGAGTTACGCGGATGACGTTGCTCAACAAATAAGCTATCAGGAGGCGGTGGCTATGCTCCAGGTCAATATGATGGGCACTTTAAATTGTTTTGAAGCGGCAAGAACTGTTATGCAAAGTCAGTCGGAAGGACAAATTGCAATCGTTGCATCAGTTTCGGGAACGCTTCATTTTCCCAATTCAAGCCTATATAGTAAGACAAAGCGTGCTGCAATCCAAGTGGCAGATGCGTATCGTAGGGCACTCCATCCGTATGGAATTGCGGTTACTGTTATTGCTCCGGGCTATGTTGATACGGATAAACTGAGAGCGCTCAATAAGCAAGATTTGTCTAAAAAGCCATTCTTAATCGCTGTAGACGATGCGGCACAGCGTATAATGACAGCTATCGAACAGAAGAAGAAGCAAGTCGTTTTTCCTAAGCGTATGAAGTGGTTGATGGCATCTCTGGGACTACTTCCAAATATCGTGTTGAATAAAATTATGTCAAGGAAGGCCAAATGGATGAAAAACGACTGAAAAATAGGGGACTGCAATTTGCTATTTTCCTTTATTGTGCGCTATTTTTTCAGTTGACTTATTCTGCTGCTGCGCTCCATGCTGCAAATCAGGCTACTGTATCTTCGTTTGTGTTTCCTTTTGAACACTTTATGCCGTTCGTTTCTTGGATGATTATCCCCTACATGAGTAGCGGTTTGTTCTTCGCTTTGGTTCCTTTCTGTTGTCGAAGTCGAGAAGAGCTTTGGGTCTATACGAAGCGTTTCAGTTTCATTACCATCGTCTCTATTTGTTGTTTTTTTATTTTTCCCTTGCGATTTTCTTTTGATAGGCCTAGCGTTGAGCATCCTGTTTTTAAATTCTTCTTCACCTTTTTAAATAAGCATGACTCTCCATTTAATCAAGCCCCTTCGCTGCATGTGGCGTATGCATGTCTGTTTTGGTCTGTGCTCGGTAGGCAGCTAAAAGGCTGGACACGCTGGATAGTGGGGATTTGGCTGCTATTCATGGGGATTGCTACACTCACCGTTTATCAGCACCATCTGGTGGATGTTTTGACCGCGTTGATTCTGGTTCATGTTGGATTTGTCCTATTCCCATCTCCATCGGGATTGCTTCATGACAGCGCATTATCTAGGCTAAAGGCGGGGGAATTGCCCTTTTTGGCCGGTACCGAAAAGGCGAAATTAGACGAAAGGGCGAAATTAG
Organism: Sphingobacterium sp. UME9; assembly: GCF_014170215.1. Lineage (NCBI taxonomy): Bacteria > Pseudomonadati > Bacteroidota > Sphingobacteriia > Sphingobacteriales > Sphingobacteriaceae > Sphingobacterium > Sphingobacterium sp. UME9. Next base: position 222,832 of record NZ_LZZP01000013.1, read on the forward strand.
ACTTGGAAGCGGAGGTTTGTCGTAGAAACCAGGGAATTGGCAACGTTTACTACGCCATCGGCTGGTGTTTACTGTTACTGGCATTGTGGGGCGGGACTCATGCATTTGGATTATATCTTTTGTGTTGGCCATCCTTAGTCTGTATTGCGGTAGGAAGAAATTATGTTATCAATAATCCAAAGTTTCTGAAAAATGAAAAAGGTTGGATATCCGGCTTTAAGAAATTGTTTTATAGCCCATACCAATGGATTTATTGGTTGTTGTGGCGATTCGTAAGACGTCGTAATAATCCGCCATTGCTTGAGATTTTACCGCGTTGTTATGTAGGCCCGAGGACGACAGCAGGAGATCTCCATGTGCTTGGTCTGAATAAGCATCTGGTTGTTTTTGACCTGGCTGCAGAATTGGAAGAAATAGCGATCCTACATGTGCAGGAAAATTATCATTCATTTCCATTGTTGGATATAGCGGCAATTACGCTGGCTGATGCCGAAAGGATATTGGCTGCGCTTGTCATCAGTTATCAGCAATTGAAGCGAGGTGAAAATATGATTATACATTGTACAATGGGCTACAACAGGAGTATGATTTTTGCTGTTCTATTGTCACAAAAAATATTATCTTTAGATTTAATGGATGCTATAGATTTGGTTAAATCTCATAATAAGCATCTTGTATTGCATAGACATACACTTAAGTTGATGGAGGTGCTGGTCGAGAGAAATAGCTAGACAGTCATTTGCATGATCTTTGTTGTTAACTATACTATTTGATATTAGTCAATAAAATTATACATGAAATCAGGTTACTTCAAGAGTTTTGATCAAGGGGAGTTATTATATCGCGTTTGGAATTATCAGGCCGGACAGCGGGCATTGATCGTACTGCACCGTGGGCATGAGCATTCGGAACGTCTGCAGGAGATGGCTACGGATCCACAGTTTGCCAATCATTCAATCTTTGCATTTGATTTGCGCGGACATGGTTATACGAAAGAGCCAGTTTCACCGATCTTTATGGATTATGTACGGGATCTAGATAGTTTCGTTCATTATATAGGCCGAGAATATTTGGTTGATTCGAAAGACATTTTCGTTATCGCCAATAGTATTGCAGGAGTTGTTGTCAGTGCCTGGGTACATGATTTTGCTCCTAAAGTCGCAGGTATTGCATTGTTGGCACCTGCATTTGAAATTAAATTATATGTGCCCTTGGCAAATCAGATGATTGCTTTGGGAACAAAGCTTAAAAAAGATCTGATTATACAGAGTTATGTCAAATCTAAAGTGTTGACTCACGATATCGATCAGCAGAAGGCTTACGATGCCGATCCTTTGATATCCAAATCTATCAATGGCGCTTTGTTGGTTGATCTATTAAAAGCTGGCGAGCGTATCGTTGAAGACGCTGCGGCGATTGATATTCCTGTGATTGTCCTTTCTGCTGAAAAAGATTATGTGGTCAAAAATTCGGTACAGAAAAAATTCTTTGTGACAATTGCTTCAAAGTTGAAGACCTTTATTACATTACGTAATTTCTACCATGGGATTCTATTTGAAACAAACCGGCAGAAAGTTTACCAGTATCTGCGAAACTTTATCGACAAGGCCTATGCCCGACAAAGTCCTGAGTTGACGCTTGAACCCGATGAGTTTTCGGTGAAAGAGTATGAACAATTATACCATAAGTTACTTCCTGCGGGTGAAAAATTGAATTATGCGGTCCAAAAATGGGCATTGGGTAAAATAGGTTCCTTAAGTAAAGGAATGAATTTAGGCCTGCAGTTTGGATTTGATTCTGGGATATCGCTGGACTACGTCTATCGCAATGAATCGCAGGGTAAAAATCGCTTTGGGCGTATCCTCGACCGTGGTTATCTGGAGGCCATCGGCTGGAAAGGAATTCGCATTCGAAAACAACACTTGTTACAGTTGCTGGAAGAGCATATAACAAAAGTTAAAGCTGCTGGAAAAACCGTTAAGATATTGGACATTGCGGGTGGGACCGGAAATTACTTATTTGATATTAAAGAAAAATATCCCGAGGCCGAAATCGTGATTAATGAATTCCTGTTGTCAAATATTGCGGTAGGAGAGAAGATTATCCGTAGAAACGGATTGCAGGGAATACGATTTACCAACTACGATTGTTTTGATCCAGCTACCTATTCCAAACTGGAATTCGAGCCTAACATTGTTATTATCTCAGGTATCTTTGAACTTTTTGGTGATAACGAAATGGCAAGTAGAGCTGTAAAAGGTGCAACTTCGATTTGTGAAGAAAGCAGTCATTTGGTTTATACTGGACAGCCATGGCATCCACAGTTAAAGATGATTGCTTACGTATTAAACAGTCATCAGAAAAAAGACTGGGTGATGCGCCGCCGTTCGCAGAAAGAATTAGACCGTCTGATGGCCTACAATGGAGTCGTTAAGGAACGTATGCTGATCGACGACTTTGGTATATTTACAGTCTCTTCGGGGGCTGTGAAGGGCGGATAATCGTAAAAGATTGAAAAGCTCATAGCCTAGTAATGTTTTCTTTAATCTTACTCTCAATATTTTTTAATCTTAAAACAAACTCAATAAAAAGTTCCCATTTCGGGAACTTTTTATTGAAATAGCTTTGATTTTGCTTATCTCAGGTTTTTTAAAATGGAGGTAAGTAAAATGGATATCCAGTTCTTATATTTTCTGATCTCCTGAACAATATGTTCCAAATTTCCATTGAAGTCCAGTAGCTGTCCGATCAGCAAGAAGAACTAAATGTATAGCCGAATGTTAAATATAGATTTGCTGTTTTCATTATATAGTAAATTACTTGAATTGATATTCTGTCAATCGCTGCTCTCCAAACTTCTTTAAAATATTTTGTTCAACAGCCCATTTTAGATCCCTGCTTGCAGTGGGAGCAGAAATATTCTTAAAATTTTGTAGATAGTCTTTTCGATGAAATTTATTTTGACCGATTTTCTCTTTAAACAGACTTATTCTGTCTTCTAAACGAAGTGTTTTATTTTGAGCTTGTAAAAGTTCTTCTAAAGCGGTCAGAATAATCCCAAGCATGAACTCAATAAATGGTGTTGAGCTACCCTCTTTGTCCGACTCTGAGAGCTTTGCGTAATACGCATCTTGTTTTTGTTTGATTAGGCTCTCAATGGGTAAAAACTCAAAAACAGGATATTGCTGCATTAAAATCAATGTTTGCCATAATCTCCCCATTCTGCCGTTGCCGTCGATAAACGGATGTATAAATTCAAATTCATAATGGAATACACAACTTTTGATGAGAATTAAATCTGCGTCTTTTTTTAGATAAGCAAAAAGATCTTTCATCAAACCTTTAACCACTGTCCCACTTGGGGCAATATGTTTTACTTTTGAACCTTTTACAATACCCACATTCGTAGTTCTTAATTTTCCTGCATTATCGATCAACCCATTCATCAGGACAGAATGAGCCTTTTCTAAATTTTTTAATTCATAAGGATTAAAATCATTTAATTTGTCATAAACTTTTATAGCATTTTGTACCTCTAAAATATCCTTTTTGGGTGCAATAATTCTTTTATTTTCTAATAATGCGGTAATTTGTTCCTCAGTTAACGTGTTACCTTCGATTTCTAAAGACGATTGAATCGTTTTTATACGGTTCTTTTTTCGTAGCTCCGTGGTGGGTTTATATAAATGAGCAGCATTAATTTCTCCTATTCTTTCTGAAATAGAACTAATTAATTTTAAAGTTTCACTTGTAATAATATACGGTGGTTTCATTATGATGATACTATCATTTGATACTATCAAAGGTAATCATTAATTAACCTAAAAATAGCTAATGCTTAAAAAATATTTGACAGTAGTCGTATCAGAAATACTGCTATTCCAGCTGAATAGACAGGTAAAGTCCACTGGAATAGCAATGTTAAATATTAGTTCTTATAAGCACGAATGGCCTGTATGATACCCTCTAGGTTTTCGTTAAAGTCCTGCATTTGTGCAAACACCTTATCATCTTTGGCCAAACCACCATGTTTATTGTTCTTGCGGAAGATTTGTTTGATGTGTTCCCAGCGCTCTTGTTCCACATTGTTTATCAATCCAGCGAGTTCTTTCAATTTTAGAAGATTACTTTCTGTATCGGCAGTAAGGGTTTGTGACTCGCTTTCATAATGTGCGAGGAGAACCTGATCAATCTCCTCATCGTTCATCATGGGCACGATCTGCGCAATGAGCTTGCTCATATTCCGGTAGGATCCTTGCATTTTGAACGGCGGTTCTGTTCGGTAATTGTCTTGCATGGCCGCACTTTGAATATAATTTTGATTGACCTTGATGACAACATTTCTGATCTTTAATACATGTTTTAATACCGTTATAAAATCATCGATATCTTGCTTCAGGTAATTGCCTTCTAAATCGGGAAGTTGGTCTACCACTGATTGCGCGTAGTTCACTAAAGCATAAAAATCGTTGAAGGATTTGCTTGCTATTTTTTCAAGGTAGCTGTTTTCAATTGCCGCATTTTCGATCAAGCTTAGATTGAATAGTGCTTCGGTATCACCGATCACATCCCCCAGATTGTAGACGTCGGCACGGTTGGCAAGCATATCTGGAATCTGAAATTTAGACCCGCTTTCTGTATAGGGGTTTCCAGCCATCACGATGCAGAACCTTTTCCCACGCAAATCATATGTTTTACTCTCGCCTTCGAAAATACCGTCGATCTTACGTTGCCCGTCTGCCAATGAAATAAATTTCTGTAAGAATTCCGGATTCAAATGTTGGATATCATCGAGGTAGAGCATCACATTGTCGGCCATTTCGAAGGCAAGATTAATCTTCTTAAGTTCCTCACGTTCACCAGAAGTTTTCGCCTCCACAGGATCAATTGAAGTAATGGAATGCCCAATTGTAGGTCCGTTGATTTTTACGAAATGTAAACCCATGGTTTTCGCGAGATATTCCATTAATGTTGTCTTTCCGTAACCTGGCGGAGAAATGAGGAGAAGCATACCCATTCTGGCGGTACGTTTATTGTCGCCAGCTGCTCCAAGTTGTTTAGCCAGGTTATTTCCGATCAATGGAAAGTAAACCTCGTTGATCAACTTATTTCGGACAAAAGATGTTAAGACTTTTGGTTCAAATTCTCCGATTTTCAGCTCCTTGGCGTATGTTTTTCCAAGCTGTTCCTTCAAAGAAGCGAATTCTTGAAAACGAGGGGCATTCAATTCGGCAAATGTCTTCAACCTACTCAGAAATTGATGGTATTGAATCTGTTCTTCTCCATTGTTCAAGATAGGATGATTTCCCTTTAATCCCTGGATGAGCGCATTGTCTTTGGCGATGATCAATTGGTATTCATCTTTTGGATAAAGAAGTGTGACTGCAGTTTCCTCAATGTACTTGTGGAAAGCCTGGTAGTCACTGTTCTCGTCGATAAAAGAATTTAGCCAATTTAAAGTCAAATAGAAACGGTCTACGAGACTAAATTGTGTATGCTGAATATCTGCTTCAAAGAGTTTGAAACTCTTTTTGTTTTCCAATAACCTGATGAAAGCCTTCTTCAGTTCATCCGATTGCTCACTGACGACAAACTTGCTGTAGCTTGTGAAAGTCTGGAAAAGATAGCTCGCGATCTCCTCTCCATTAATTGTCGAGCGATCCAAATGAGTGTCCCAATTGTTGAATAATTTTGTGAGTTCGTCAACGACAGATTGGTAGCGTGTGGAATTTGGAAATGCTTTTAATACGGCGTGTGTAGACTGGATCAACGCTTTCTGTTTTTCCTGTTGGTCTTGGGCCAGTGAATGCCAAAACAACTGCGCCATAGCACGCAAATGAGCATCGTAACGTAAAAGATCAAGCTTGCTGTCTAGCTGTTTGATGGTATCATAGATTACCAGGGCATCAAAATTATGCACTCCTTTGACATAACCTTCCGAATAACTTTGCTCGACAGTCTGATTGATAAACAGGTTGGCATCAAAATCTTGCTGTCCTTTGGAAGCAAGAAATGTTTTATAGGCGAGGTATTCAGCCCGGTATACGTCTTTGTTTTCGGAAATCAGTTCCTGATCCCAAATATCTCTAAAGTTTTCTATTTCGGAGCCTTTGACTTTTTGATAGAAGCTTGTTCCGGTAAGATGGAAGTATATTTCGTCATTTTTGCGCAAGAGCGTTAAACTAAGTGACTGACTATTGACGGCAAATTTATGCTTACCAAGCGCAATAATGTTCTCTCCATCTACAAAAAGATCATTCTTGTCACGTAAAATGCGCAATGTATCCTCTTGAGATTTTTTGAGTAGGTTTTCAAGATTTTCGGCTTTTGAAACATCACTGAGCGTTTGCAGTTCTTGCACAAGTTGTCTGATTTTGTCAATCATCAAATCTGAAGCAAAGAAACTTAGGATTTCCTCACGCGTTGCAAATGTCTTTGACTTGTTTTCGATATTCTTTAATACACGAAGGCCAATTTGTTCGAGTGAAGAGCTTCGTTTGTTGATCTGTTCAACGATTTGCTCTCTGCGGGAATTGAATGCTTTGATAACTTCATCGCGTTTATCTGCGATCTTCAGGGCGAAGTCCTCAAATTCTGAGAACTTACTTTCAAGTTCTTCCAGTTGAACAATGACCTTGGTATAATACTCGTCTACTTTTTCTGTTGTCGTAGAGAGTTCAAGGTAGTTGGTGACAGACTGCTCCAGTAGCGTAAGTTGGGCAGAAAATTCTGCAATGGCTTCCGTACTTTTTAATGAATTGAGTTTGCGTGTAAGCTGCGCCCGGACTTCATTCAGGGACGAGAAAATTACAGCTATCTTTTCAATTATTTTAGTCGTCTGGGTGGAATCGTCTATTTTTAAGCTGTTTAGTATGTCAATTAGGAGCTCGAGCTCACTGGATATTGCCGAATTCGTTTCCTCGATCGCTTTGGCATCATAAACTTTGATAATTGCAGCGACGTTGTTCTTCTGTTGTTCAACTTTTTGCTCATAGGACTGCAATGCCTCGTCGCGAAGCAAGAAGGCAATTGTCTTTTCGGCGAGTTCGGTGGTGATTGACTGTAGTTTATCGAGTAAAGCATCGATGCGGACTATATCGATATATTTGACATTTTTAAGGTCAATGATTTCGCCCTGTAAACGACGTGAATCTGCCAGTTGATGAACAAGTTGATCAAGCTTTTCGACTACTGTACTATTGATGGAAAAGGTAAGCTCTTCCATTTTCTTCTCGGCACTGCTATTGAGCTCTGTGGCGTATTTACGTTGAGCTTGGACCTTAACAAATTCGTCAATCGCCGTATTGGCGACCTCCTTGATCTGTGCCAGTGGCTGCCCAAGATTTGACAAGGCTTCATCCTTTATCCAAAAATAGGAGTCAAGCAGGACAGTCGATTTTTTGAGTATATCCTCGTAAAGACCTTCATAACTGTCTTCTTTGTTAATGAGCTGTATGACTTCTTGTGCCTCGGCCATGGCTTGTACGATCTGTTTATTACCAACCTTATAAAGCGGATCGTCTTTTTTTAGCTCATTTTCTTTGAGTATGGCCAAGTAAGGGGTTTCCCAGATCTGAACCTGATGATGCCTTGTTGCTTCAGCCTCTGTGTGAAAGTAAATTAAACTACCGTCTTTGAAAAGTGTGAAGCCATTGCAGATGATCGGAGTTTCGACATGCTGCTGAATGATATTATAAGACAGTAATATGTAGGTATTCGTCTCCTCCTGACAAAAGATATAGAGAAAGTCTTCGCCGTTTGGTGATGCTATGCGTCTAAGGAAGCTAACCTGGTCAAACTGGACGTCAAAGATTTTATGGGTACCATTCTGCAGGTAGTATCCGTTAGAAAAAATGATTCCTTGATTATCGGGAAGTAGAATGGCTGATTCATTAAGCGATTTAAGATTGACAACTTCTTTTGTCCGTTGGTTAAAGACAAATGCGCGGAAATCTTCTTGATAGGGTTTGATGCGAACGGCTATCAAATTGCCAAGGTCTGCATAATAGTAATCCGCATCGTCCAATTGTTGGTCGGTGTTTGAAACTTTTTCGGAGAAGATCCCTTTCCCCGTATCGGTATTATTTTCGATTTTGAAAGTAATATCGCCATTGATTGCTTCAATAAAGATTTTGTCCTTAATGGATATGTGTGGATGTTTCCCAAGACGACGATCTTCCAGTGTTGTTTTTGTCCAATCAAACTCAAACTGGTTAGGCAATTTGACCTCATGAATGCTGCGGTCGTCCTGATATTGAAGCGTTCCGTCTTTGATCAACCACTTGAAAGCTTTCAGGTCAGCAGGATTTTTGCTGGTCTGAAAGATCATGTAAAGATAGTTTTCCGTACGTCGAAACTTGGAAAAGATCGAGTCGCGATAGTATTTATATAGATTTTGATAATCACTAATGAAATTGTGATCATTGATCAGATCGAGTGATTGTGGTATAAACTGGTTGTTTTCAAATGCATATACACTAAAAACATCTTCGAGTTTAATTTCAGAGCGTAAGCCAAAATGGACATTATAGCCAAATATACATAGATTGTCGAGGGCTAAAATACCACGGGCAACACAGTTGTTTTCTGTGGTGATCCGTTGATTGGCCTTGAGTATAAAACTTGTCGCATTAAATACTTCCTTGCGGGCATCATTTAGCTGCAGGAGTTTGGAAGAAAGCTCTTCTTTTTGTGTAAGGAGTCGCTTTCGAATAATCTCATATGCACCTTGATCAAGGGAGTCGTTCTGGTTTATTACGTTTTCTTCTGGCATAAAATGAGCTTTATCGACTTTGTATATGTGGTGAAATCTTTTGTTTATTACCTGCAGTGATAAATAGCATTCATCTGCAGGCAATAATGGAGTAGGTATTAACTAAGACAGCTTTTTATTGGATATGCCTAAGTTTTTTGCTAATCCGAACAAAGAATTGATAAAACCGGTGTCTTCGCCATTTTCAGCGTCAGTCGCCGCTTGTTGAAGTTTTATCAATGCTGCTGAAACTGTGAGGTTCTTTATATCGTTTGTGGAAATTCCATATTTATCGGCTAATCCACGCACTTTCTCTGCAAGGTCTCCTTGTCCATCTGGACCTATCAGGGAATTTTTGATATCGGTCGCATGTTTGGAGTTGTTGATCAGATGGTCAAAACCTTTGGAATTGGAAACTTGACGGACGATATTCTCAAAGAACATCGTTTCACCGCCAACGATGTCGATTTTTGCCGTTTTAAGTGCTTCCGACAATACGCCAGCTTGTGCTTGAGCAATGTCTTTTTGGATATTGATGTGTGCGAGTTCAATATCACGTTCTTTTTGCAATTGCAATTTGAACTCTTCGTGATCTCTGCCTACACCATCTAATTTCTTCATCGCCTCTGCTTTCTCTTCGATACCTTTAGCTTCAGCAAGCGCTTTCTCACGCACAACTTCCGCTTGTGCTAAGCCCTCTTTACGCATCGCTTCCGCTTTCTTCTCGATCACATTAGCTTCAACGGTACCTTGTTTTTCTTCGGCTTCGGCTTTTGCAACCATCACTTCAGCTTCGGATAAGCCAAGCGCGGCTTCTTCTTTGGCTTGTGCTTCAGCAATAATTTTACGACTTTCGGCTTCCTTCAGTGATGCCTCTTTTTTCGCTTCAGCATCGATCAATAATTCCTGAGCACGCTTTTCGGCAATTTTACGAGCCGCCTCTGCGTCGATTACTTTTTTCTCCGCTTCCTGCTCTGCAGCAATTTTTGCAGCTTCGGCCGCCTTAACAGTGGATATTAATTTTTCTTCTGCTTCTTGTGACGCAGCGATAACACCAGCTTGTTTCTTTCGTTCTACTTCACGGAATACTTCGATGTCTTTGACGCCTTGTTGCTCTTCAATAACACCTTTCTCCAATTGTACGCGTTCCTTGATAACACCTTGGATACTTTTCTTTTCAGTCTCGATTGAGCGTTCTTTGTCGATTTGGGCCAAGGTAACAATGCGTTCACGTTCAGTTTGTTCCAAAGCACGGTCTTTCTCTACGCGTTCTGCTTCCACAGCATCCGTGCGCTGCTTGTTTTTCTCAGCAATGATGATCTGACGCAGCTTATTTTCTTCCTGTACTGCCAGCTGCTCTTCGGTAGAAATACGGACACTTTCATATTTTAAGCGCTCTTCTTCACGGACCTTTGCTATTTCTGCTTCTTCGCGGGCCTTGATGTTATCAATTTCACGTTTTTGCTTTTCTTCTTTTTCAGCAAGTTGACGATCAAGTTCCAAAATCGCTTCACGAGCTTCCACGTTTTGCTTTCTGATCAACTTCTCTTCGTCACGACGGATAAAATTGGCATTGATATTTTGCTTCGCCGTTAGCTCCGTTATTTTTTTAATGCCCTCACTGTCTAAGATATTGTTTGGATTGAGATGCTCAATATCTGTCTGCTCAAGATAGTCGATTGCACAGTCATCTAGAATATAACCGTTCAGGTCTGTTCCGATGATATCCAAAATTTCGTCGCGAAACTCCCGACGCGCTTCATACAATTCGATGAAATCAAATTTCTTACCGACTGTTTTTAAGGCCTCGGAGAATTTAGATTCAAAAATGCTTTTTAATGTTTCCGGCTCACTTGCACGGTCGCAACCTAAATTTTGGGCAACATTGATCACATCATCTACACTTTTATTGACGCGAACAAAGAAAGCAACTTTGATATCTGCACGAATATTGTCCTTGCAGATCAAACCCTCACCTTGCATACGGGCGATCTCAATTTTTTTGATAGAGATGTCCATGATCTCCATCTTGTGAAATACAGGTACAACATACATTCCTTTGTTGAATGCTACCTTTGTACCACCAACACCAGTCCGGACAATTGCTTTCCCTTGTGGAATTTTCTTATAGAATGCACTCAATACAACAAAGAATGCAAAAATTAAAAAGACAGCCAATCCGACAATTAAAAGTATAATTCCGTTTAAGCCACTTAAAAATAAAAGAGGTTGATATAGCATATGATTTGTATTTATTTAGATTTTAATATTTGGGTTTACGATTAGGATTTAAAAGAATAAATATCCGTTCTTTTAGGACAGTTGTTTAGGTGTCGATTCTTTTCTTTTATTCTTTTTTCATTAAATATTGTCTATCGTGATTTCTTTGGTCACATAATAATATTTCTTGTCCCTGGATTCGTCAACAATAATGACATCGTCTCCGTAGCCTATTTTCTCTCCATTGTGGCTGACAACATTGAGGCGAATAGGATCCTGTTGAATGATAAATTCGGCAGAACCTATTTTCTTGCCTTCAATACTGGCTCTCATTTTACCCATGCGACCAAGAAAATCGTGACTTTCTTCGCCATTGTAACCTATAGTTTTAAACATTTTAGCTAAGGGTTTGGTCAGAAAATGCATTAATATAAATGTAACAATGAAAACGGGGATTAGGATTAAAACAGACTTTATTCCCCATGAAGCAACGTCGATAAAGAGCGAAGAAATAATGGTAATTATCCAGCCAATAAATTTGAATAGTGTTACAATAAGCATGATGGGTACTTTGCCAACATTGATGTAATCCATTGCTTTTGCAAAGAAACCAGGTTCTGTATTAGCGTCCGTATCCGTATGATGATGGTGAGCATGGTCGCCCCCCTCGGTTGCGATATCATGTGATCCATCAACGTCCGTGACATCAGGTGTGGGATGGAGGTCTATATCTGCATCGGCATCAAAGAGATGTACTCCATCACCCATCAGAAACATAAATAACCAATACACTACAGACATGCCAGTTAAGACTGTCATAATTCCATTGGATAATGGATTGAATAAGATATTGATTAGTTCTGTCATCGTATTATTGTTTAAATTTTCTCCCTTTTGAATGTGTAATGGAACGACCAGGAACTGCCATTGACCTCAAGGTCCTGCATGGTTACCAGTTCCCAGCCTTGATTTCCAAGATCATTTAAGATTTCATCAATTTTTTCGGGATCCAACTTTGTTCCCCAGAAACCCTTAGGTTCAATTTTTAGCGTTTTATACTCAAATCTTTTCATCACTATTTAATTTTCTTTTTAGTTCTTCTAATTCGTTGTTGACAGCTTCAGACCCGCCGATGGTCTCGTTAATCTCATCAACTTTACTTTTATTACCTAGTGCAATCTCGCCATAGGCCTTCGCTAGTGCCTCGTCTTCCTCGACTTTCTCTTTCATACGTTCTAACATGGAAATCGTACTATTGGAATCGATATTAGCGAGCTGCCGATTGACCATTTTAGCTGCGTTAGAGACCTTTACACGTGCCTTTAATGTGGAGAGTTCACCTTCCCATTTCGATATATTGAATTTGAGAATGTCTACATTTTTGTGTAGCTCATCGGCTGAACTTTGATGAATCACGGCTTGTTTCTCCAATTCACTAGCTTCAATTAATAACTGTTTTTTCAGCAACAGCGCTTCCTTTGCCAGACCTTCGGCCTTTTCTGCCGTTAGCTCTCCCTTTTGTGCCTTTTGGAGTAATAGAATAGCTTTGTTCTCAAATTCATTGGCTTCTTCTTTTTTCTTTTCACAATTGTTTTGGGTACGTATGGCTAAGGCCTTCACTTTAGCATAGGCTTCCAACGATTGTTCCAGGTCCTCTTTCATCTCACGGATACCCTGTTCCGTCATTTTGATGGGGTCTTCCATTTTGTCCACGACTGCGTGGATCTCTGCTTGACCGATTCTGAAAATTCTCTTAAAAATATTCATTATTCTATAATTTTGAAAAACTTATTAACTGATTATAATATTCACTCATCAACAGACTCAGCGAATTGATGGCTGCATCAAATTCGTTCTGGTCGAGATTATGTATTTGTAACGTATACCGAAATATAACTTTGGTACCATCTTCCGTTAACGCAAATCCGCCGTGGATAATATCTCTATTTTTTATCAATAGTGATTTGAACATATCCATGGTGTCATTGCTGATTGTAAAAAGGTATTGCTCAAAAATCAGGATGGGTTGGGCAATGCCTACAATGAGGTTACGAATTCCGTCGTCTTCATTTTCGATGACAAAGATTCCTTCTTTTGTATCCTTATGGGTAATGGTGTAACCGATGTTGGCGATATAATTTTCAATTTTTGAGAAGTACATAATCAAGTTTTTTATATATTGCACATATTCTTTGCATAAAGGTAATAAAAATGCAAAAATATTTTGCAATAAAAATTCAATTTTTTTTAAAATGAGTAACGTAGGGAACAATATTAAGAAACTAAGAAAAGTGAAAGGAATGAGCCAACAGGCATTTGGGGATATTTTTAATCTTACTAGAGGTAATATTTCGTCTTACGAAGAAATGCGTGCGGAACCAAAAATTGAGATTGTTCTTAAGATTGCAAATTATTTTGGCATTCCTGTGCAGCATCTTATTGAAAAAAATCTATCTGTCAATGAAATTCTTAATTTCAATGATTATTTTGAGCCAAATGTTTCTATTATTGGACGTAAAAGATTGTTACAAATCCCGCTGCTGGAACGGGATGCTATTTTTGAAGCGAGTACTCATTTTTCGAAATTAGATGAGCTTCCAATAATAGAATTTCCTTTGCAAAGTAGGAACCGTCTCATCGCAATCGAATATGCTGATGCTATTCCGGTACCGAGCGATTTTTTGGCTAGCCCTCAATCCATTTTGTTTTTTGAAGAAGTTGATGTTCAGAGCTTACATACTTTGGATAAGGCCTTTGGTTTGTATTTTTCCGAGGAAGAGTTCTTTATTGGAAAATACAGTTTGCAGGAAAAGGAGATTAGTTTAGCCTTAAATGTCTGGAAAAAGGTTGATTTCACTTTGGGAGAGAAAGCATATTTCTGGAAATTGTATGCCAAGTTTGAGCGAATCTAATTGCGTGGAACTTTTTCCTGCTGTTTATTTGGTATTGCCGGTATCGAGTTTATTTACATATTGTTACCATATTCTAGGTTAATGGTGTCATTGTACTCTACTTACAGGGGGTTAACAAGGGGTTTGCAGGGATTTACCCCTGCTATACCCCTGTTAACCCCTTGTAATACCCCTACTAAAAGCGGCCTTGAAATTGATCTGATGCTGACTTTCAGGCAAGAAAAGAAGACTACTAAATCAGGTCTGCAAATGTGAATGCCCACAAAAAATTTTGTGAAGTCGGGCATTGTAATTAAATTAGTTCGATAATAAAGTAAAACTTTTGCGCTGTTGATTCGCGTCTTTGGTTCATGAGAGATTATTCTAAACTGTTATCTCACAATAAAAATGGAAATTTGTGCAGGATTCGATCCAAGATCAGGAGTCAACACCTGGATAGTAGGATAATGTATCATCAACAGCGAGTTGGTTTTTATTGGTAAGAATAAATCTCAAGGACGTTAATGTTATAAATCGGTAGTGTTATAAGTAAGATAAATAATGACGAGCGGGTCGATCCGCTAAAAGTAGTGTGATTTATTTAGTTTCAGTACAACATGCATAAACGGCTAAATTACCATGGATAAAAAACTAAATTTAAATAGATGAAGAAAGTAACCTTATTAGCATTAATTGCTGGATTTTTTGTTATTTCCTGTAATAATTCCACGACTAAAAAAGTCGAAGTAAAAGATACGACTGCCGCTATTGACATTAAAAAAGATACGGCCAAAACGCTGTTGGAAAATAGAGGCGGCGAAGTGCCAATACCTAAATTTAGTTCTGTTGAGACACAAAAATTGGCGGAGGATTACACAAAATATATCAAAGAATTTATCGCTGTTGCTAAAAGTGGCGATGTTGTTAAGCTCAAGGAGCTTGCGTCCAAGCGTCAGGAATGGGCGACCAAAGAAAATGAAGCTGTTTCTAAGTTTACACCGGAAGATGCCAAATTATGGAAGGCTTATGCTGAGAACCTAGGAAGAGCGTTGACAGCAAGCCTAACAAAATAAGTTGGGAACAATCGACGAGGTAGAGACTTGAAAAATCTACCTCGTCGATCATACTAGAAGGGGAGGTCATCTTCAGTTTCATCCGGAAGTGCTGGGCTGTCTTCTTTGGCACCGTTGGACTCCGATAAAACCATGAAATTATCTACTTTAATTTCTGTGACATATTGTTTTACCCCATCTGCGTTCTCATAGTTACGATAGGTGAGTTTGCCTTCAACCATGAGTTTGGTTCCACGTTGGCATTTCTTTTCAATGGTATTGTTTTGATTACCCCAAACCACGAGTGTATGCCATTGAACTTCTTCAACCCACTCGCCGGCTTTGTTCTTGAAAAGATCATTGGTGGCGAGACGTAATACGGAATAATTTGTACCGGTGGAAGTTGTTTTGATTAATGGGTCGTTTCCTAAATGCCCAACCAATTGTACTTTGTTGCGTAATGTGCTCATGTGTCTAATTTTTAAATGTTTTTAATAATTCTTATTTTAGTTGACGGTCATTGGCTATCGATGCCAAATGATCTTAAGCAAAGGTGGGGCGGGGAAAAGAATATAGTCGTCTATTTACCATTTGTATTCGACTATAGTCGATTGTAACCGTTTGTTGTCGTTTAATCTTCCGTTATGAGTTCTGTCGAGAAAGTCTGCCTTGAATGTGGCAAGGATATATATGGCCGTTCTGACAAGCGATTTTGTGATGATGCTTGCCGGAACGCCTATAACAATAAATTAAATAGCGACCAGACCAATATGGTGCGCAATGTGAATAATATCCTACGAAAAAACCGCCGTATTTTATTGGATGCGTTGAGTGGGGAGGGTATGATCAAGATACAACGGGAAAAGTTAAAGCGGTTGGGATTTGATTTTAAGTTTCATACACATACTTTTTCCAATAACAAAGGACAGACCTATAACTTTATTTATGAAACAGGCTATCTGTTGCTGGAGAATGATTGGATATTGATCGTTCAAAAGAAACCACTGTGATTTTGAACGCAACAGATTCATTAGTATTGGTTTAGTTTGCAGAACTGAGCTTGGCCTTCCTTATTGCGGTATAATTAAAAATAGTGAAGGTTAGAATCAATATGTAGTAGCATACTGGGATGAGTAAAAAATAGGCGCTATTAAAGATATCGCTTAAAAAAGGCGGTAGTGAAATCTTAAAAAAATCTGCAATAATAATATAGCCTATGAAACTTCCGAGAAAAAATAGTCCAACAGCATGTATTACAATTATTTTTTTTAGGTGTTTACTGTATAAGGCGTCTTTGTTTTGCTTTGTATAGCCCATAATTGCTGGGACCAATAATCCTAATAACGGATTGACCAAAAAGGTGAGCGATGCTAAATATAAAGCTTTAATACTTCCTGTTTGATTGTTGTCGATACTGATTTGATTTACATTTGGCATAATGAGTTGTTCTAAAGGTATTTCCAAGATTTGACTGATCTGTTTGAGACTAAATCCACTGATTTCTTCAGTGCCTTTTTCTATGCGTTGCACTGTTCTTAGCGATACACCCGCCTGATCGGCGAGTTCCTGCTGCGTTAGTCCCTTACGTTTTCTTGATAGTTTGATTAATTGATTAGCTGATTGACTTTCCATAGTCCAAAGATGGGGAAATAGTCGTTGAATTTCAGCGAAATTGATGCGACAATAATATGCCAATATCGTGCTGTAAGATATAACGGATTAATAATCAAAAGTTTTTGGGAATTTGGTAAATATTTTGAATCTTTGCAATTTAATAGAGTAATTAATAAAAACGGAAGAATATGTTTGTAATATCAGAAAATCCCGCTTCGTCCACAGAGAAGATTCTCGGGAATATTCTTCGGAATACGGCCCTTTCCTAATCTTCTTTCTTAATACGTTAAGTAACCTATGTTGATATTGGCTAAAACTTGGCTCTCTAAATGGTGGTCCACTGTTCCAATATGCTTAGCTTATTATGGAGTTTTAAAAATCCAGTTACTTTCAAGGTTATTGTGAAAGCTGGATATGAATGTTATGTTTTAGAAAATTTTATGAATTCAGTAAATAAATATGTCCTTCAGGCACTGGATAATTATCCTATGTATTTGGAGGAGACCATGGAATCCTTATCCTATGCACTGTCTTATGATGAGTCCAATACAATGGCGCTTTGTTTGATGGGAAGAGTTCATGCCGAACAGCTATTGGACTATGAGCAGGCAAAAAGGTATTTCCAGGAAGCTTTGGTGCATAATGTGCAGGCACTGGAAGTATATCCTTATTTCATTCAGACATTGATTGATATGGGGGATTATGAAGCTGCAAAAAAGACGATTAAATTTGCTTTGACACTTCCGGCGATGCCCTTGACAGGGATTTGGATCAAGAAAGCACTTCTATTTGAAAAATTAAGAAAATACAAAAAGGCATTGAAGGCGTTAAAGATGGCAAAACTTGAAAATGTTGATCTTGATTTTTCGTCAAGCCTGAAGTCGATTGAAGATCGGATTAAAGGGAAACAGGAAATTAAGAACGGGAGAGAAAAGGAAAATAAGAAAGAAAAGAAGAACACCCGAAAATAGTCTTACACTATCCCGATAACAGTTTTTGTTTCGAACCAAGGTCCCATAAAGAAGCCCTAGATGAAATTTCATCTAGGGCTTTATCAATATAGTTTAAGAATTATTCTGCTCTTAAGATTTTCGCAGCCTCAACCATCGACTCTAAAGCCGCTTTGGTTTCTGGCCAAGCACGAGTTTTTAAACCACAGTCAGGGTTAACCCAAAGCTGTTCTGCTGGAACTACTGCTTTTGCTTTACGCAATAGATCTACCATCTCATCTTTGCTTGGAACACGTGGTGAGTGAATGTCATAGACACCTGGACCAATATCATTTGGATATTTGAAATCACCGGCGAAAGCATTCAACAATTTCATTTGAGAACGTGAAGTCTCAATCGTGATGACGTCAGCATCCATTGCAGCGATATCTTCGATTACATTATTGAACTCAGAGTAACACATGTGTGTGTGAATCTGTGTATCGTCTTCTACATTTGATGAAGAAACACGGAAAGCACGTACTGCCCAGTTCAAGTAATCTTTTTGATCAGCTTTACGTAGCGGTAATCCTTCACGGATAGCTGGTTCATCGATTTGTATGATTTTGATACCTGCTTTTTCCAACGCTTGTACTTCATCCAAGATCGCCAATGCAATTTGGTAAGTCGTTGTTGAACGCGGTTGATCATTACGTACGAAAGACCATTGTAAAATTGTTACTGGGCCAGTCAACATACCTTTAACCGGACGATTTGTCAATGATTGCGCGTATGAAGACCAACGGACAGTCATATCTTCAGGACGGTATACATCACCATAGATAATTGGAGGTTTTACACAACGTGAACCGTAAGATTGTACCCAACCGTTTTGTGTGAAAGCGTAACCAGCCAATTGTTCACCGAAGTATTCAACCATGTCGTTACGTTCGAATTCGCCGTGTACTAATACGTCGATATCTAATTGCTCTTGAAGACGGATTGTGTTCTCAGTTTCTTCTGCGATTGCTTTATCGTACTCTGCCTGCGTGATAGCACCTTTTTTCAAGTCTGCTCTCCATTTACGAACATCTTTCGTTTGTGGGAATGAACCAATAGTTGTAGTAGGGAATGCCGGCAAGTTGAATTTCGCTTGTTGCGCTGCTTTACGGTCAGCAAATGCTGAAGTACGTTTTGCATCGTTATCAGTGATATTGCTTGTACGTGTTTTAACCTCTGGTTTGTGGATCAATGGAGAAGTACGACGGCTTTCAGCAGCAGCTTTGTTAGCTTCGAAGCGTTTTGCTGTTTCAGCATCAACTTCACCTTCCGCTAGTACGGCTAAGTCTTTTACCTCAGCTAATTTTTGTTTAGCAAATGCTAACCAGTTTTTTACTTCAGCTGGTAGCGATTGCTCATTGTGCTCATTGTCTAAGTCAAAAGGAACGTGCAACAATGATGAAGAAGGAGCTACCCATACACGGTCTTTTCCTAATGCATCAACAGCCTGTTTGATTTTAACCAATGATTTTTCGTAATCATTTTTCCAGATGTTACGGCCTTCAACAATACCCAAAGATAATGTTAATGAAGCAGGAACTTTAGCTAGTACCGTATCCAATTGGTTTTCACCGCGTACCAGATCCAAATGTAAAGCATGGATAGGTAGGTTAACTGCGATATCTTCGTTGTCTTTTAAAGCTTCGAAGTAAGTCGTCGCGATTAATTTGATATTTTTTGCTGCTGCAGCTAATTTTTCGAAAGTAGGTTGATATAAAGCTTTTACTTTAGCATCTAAATCCAATGCTAAGAAAGGCTCGTCAATCTGAACATATTGGGCACCAGCCTCAGCTAGTTTAGCTAATATTTGCTCATATACTGGAACAAGTTTATCCAATAAATCGATGCGGTCGAAGCCAGCTTCTTTTTCTTTACCGATCAAAAGATAAGTGATAGGACCTAGTAGAACTGGTTTAGTATCGATGCCTAATGATTTTGCTTCGTTATATTCATTTAAGAATTTTTCGGACGTCAATTTGAATTCTTGATCTTTTGTGAATTCTGGTACCATGTAGTGGTAGTTGGTATCCAACCACTTGGTCATTTCCATTGCCGTCACGTCGATTCCTTCTTGTTGGAAACCACGCGCCATGGCAAAATATAGATCTAAGCTGTAATTGTTGTCTACTTTATTCAATAAAGAATGGTAACGAGCAGGAATTGCACCAACAGTAAGGGTTAAATCCAATACTTGATCGTAAAAAGAGAAATCATTGGAAGGGATCAAATCTATTCCAGCATCTTTTTGTGTTTTCCAATTGCCTTCACGAATTTTTTTTGCTGTGTCCAATAATTCCTCAACAGAAGATTTTTTAGCCCAATAGGCCTCATTGGCTTTTTTCAATTCGCGGAACGCGCCCACACGAGGGTAACCTAAATTGTTAGTCAATAACATAATGAATGTTTTTAATATTTCTTTTTCAACTATATTTCTTGCTAGAGAGAGAAGGACACACTAGAATTCGGTGACTTCGGCTTATCATTCCCATATCAAGTAGGGTAGAATTTAGCACCTTGTCAAGGGACAGGTTGCTAAGGCTTCATCGGGTCTATTCCCTCTGCCTTTCTCTATAAGCGACGCTAAGTTAGAACATTTCTTTTTGAAATGCAAATTTTTTATAAAAGTGCGTCAATTTTTTATATTCTACTAAAGATGAAATTGTTTTGTTCTTTTCTTTTCATCCATGAATTAGTGTATGCTATGTTTCAATACACTGTGTAGCATAAAAAATGGGGAATGACTGTATTTCTCATTCCCCATTCTTTTAGCTCACCAAAAGTTTGTAACCTTTTCCGTGCACATTGACAATTTCAACCTTACTATCTTCTTTTAGATATTTACGAAGTTTACTGAGAAATACATCCATACTTCTACCCGTAAAGTAGTTGTCATCATGCCATATTTTTAATAAAGCTTCTTCCCGGGTCAGCACGTCATTTTTCTTTAAACAAAGCAAGCGTAGTAGTTCCGCTTCTTTAGTGGATAGTTTTTGCATCTGTCCTTTGTAAGAAATTTGCTGACTTGTATAATCAAAGAAATAATCGCCAATTTCAAATTTATCAGCAACCACTTCCTCTTCTTTGTCTCGAACACTGCGTTTCAATAAAGCATTGATGCGGAGCAATAATTCTTCAACTCGAAAAGGCTTGGTGATATAATCATCTCCCCCTAGTTCAAAGGCTTCGGTTTTATCTTCCATCATCCCCTTTGCTGTGGCAAAGATAATAGGAACAGTATTGTTTGTTTTTCTGATTTCACGTCCAACTGTAAATCCGTCCTTTTTTGGCATCATGACATCGAAAATACAGAGGTCGTAGTTATTTTTTTTGAATTGAGAAATCGCTTCATCTCCATCCGTGCATAATGTGACGTCAAATTTTCCCTTTAATTCGAGATAGTCTTTTAAAAGATCCCCCAAATTAGGATCATCTTCTGCTAATAATATCTTTTGCATAATGATTATATTAATTTTCACCAATGTCCCTTGATGCTGATAAATCAGCTTTCCTCAACCTTTGAAATTTTTTAAAGAGGAAATATACAAAAAAGGAACGTTTTATTTTTTAATAGGCAAAATTACTTCAAAGGTCGTGCCCTTATCTTTTTCACTTTTAACTGTAATTTTTCCGTTCAGCCTTCTCAGGATGTCCTGTACATAACTTAAGCCAAGACCAAATCCTTTGACATTATGAACATTTCCAGTTGGAATACGGTAGAACTGGTCGAAAATCTTTTGCAGGTGATCCCGGCTCATCCCAATGCCGTTGTCGGCAATGGTGACGACAATGGTATCGCCAACATTTTTTGAATTGATGTTGACATGTAAATCTCCTTTGCTGTACTTGATGGCATTATCCAATAAATTGTAAAATACATTCGAAAAATGTAACTCATCACCAATAACAATATCCTTGGTCGCTGCAAGATCTATACTGAATTTTCCGCCGATATTCTGCATGCGTAGCTGCATACTGTCCGTTACTGCAGAAACAAGATCATTGATGCTTACTTCTACCTGGTCGAGTTTTAGCGTTTCTTTTTCTAGTCTTGCCAAATCGAGTACACGTTCAATATGATTTCCGAGTCTAACATTTTCGTCGTAGATGATATTAGCCAATTTCTGAACGCGCTTGTGGTCGGCATTGATGTCTGGATCTTTAAGTGACTCACTGGCAATCATAATTGTTGCAACAGGTGTTTTAAACTCATGCGTCATGTTGTTGATGAAATCTGTTTTCATTTCCGAAACTTTCTTTTGTCTGAAGATGATAATCAGTGTATAAGCAAAACAACCCACCAGCAAGAAAAGTAGTGCCAGCATAGGTAGTAACAGATAGCCCATATTATCTGCGATTATTGCCTTTTTATTGGGGAAATAGATTGTTAATTTCCCTGGCGCAGCACCGATATCACCTTTAAAAAGTGCGGTCGAGTATTTTGTTGTATTTGTCGGGTTATTTAAAGCGGCTTCGTTTAAAATATTATTCAGTAATATATTGTTTGTACTCCATATTTCAATATTAAAAGGAGCTTTAATGTCGCGTTGAGCCAACTCTTCTTTGATAAGTTCTTGGACGATAATAACATTCAATCGATCTTTTAACGGACGTTTAGCCAGCTCCATTCCAATAGCAACATCTTCGATGTAGTCTGCTTTTTTGCCCCCCAGCATGGCAACGGAATCGTATACATTAAAACCACTCCAAGCATTTTTTCTGTTGAGAATATCCAATCTTTTTTCCAAATCAGAAATTGTTTTTGCAAGTTTCGTGTTCTCTCTAGGTGGTAATGTGGCTACCCTGAATTTTGTCTGTTGATTGACCAGTGGGTCCATAAGGGGGATAACAAACCGTGTGCTATCGTCTTTTCCACTAATCTGATCATCTACCTTTGATGCATTTAACATGATAAAAGCCTGTACAAGATTATCGTCGGTAAGCTCATTTGAAACAGAAAATTTGATGAATTTCTGGTACTCCGGTCTTTTGATGTATGTTTCGTAAAAAGAATTCTTGATTTCAATTACATTTGGATACAATGCGCGTAATTGGTCTTCTTGCTCTTTAAAGTTTGAGAAAACAACATGTTGTTTGTTTTTTAATTCTTCAATTCTATACTGTATTTCGAGTTGCTCGGCCAAAAGACGTTGTTTGGCTTGTTCCTGCTTGGATTTTTCAATGTTACGTTCCTGTTGAACTTTAGCAAAGTCGACCACTTCCCGTCGTTCAAGCTTTCCGGCAACAGCTGTAATCGCAGCATTGACGGACTCATCAAATAATTGGGATTTTTGACGATAGGAATCTCTCAGAAAATAGAATTGCATAGCCAATACCCCAATTAGAGCTAGAGACATCAGTCCAATGATTAATACAATGCTATTTTTCTTCATTAGAATTGGGTATTAAATAAATGTATTTTGAATATATAACAAAGTTTATAGCACTCAGTTTATTTACCATTTGCGTATCCATCCCTTATACCATGTGAGTGGCCATTTAAGGTCCGGTAGCTCATATTTTCTTAAATTGTTACAAATATAAAGATGCTAATGTGTTTTGATGCTGTTTTAACAATGTTTAACAGCAATCTGTTTAAATATAGGTGCTGTTGTTTGTAAATTAGTGAATAGAAATGAATTATATGCTGAATTGGTCTATTTGATAAATTTAATCTACGCGGTCGAGTCTGGCTGCTGTAGAAGTGAATAAGCCGAGTATAACGTGTTCATTGGTGCAAATGAGTGCAGATACTCTTTAACAACTATATAGAGATGAAAAGTTATGTATTATTATTGGTATTATCTTCCATAGGGACCATTGCTTTGGGGCAGGTGAAGGTAAAGCCGCAGATTCCTTTAATGGAGGAAAAAGAATCAAAGATGCCTGTCCTAAAATTGGATTCTTCAGATGAAAAATATCATATGCCCATTAAGAAGCCAAATCGTGTGGATGGTTTAGCTCCGATGCCAGGAACAGAAAAAATGCCCAAAGGTGATGAGAAAGAAAACAATCTTCCGTTTAGGCGCTTGAATGATTCGTTAAAGGTGAAGGACTTTAAATTAAAAATCGACTCCTTGTATCCAAACAAGCAAAAAAAATAGCGTTCTATCTAGAACGCTATTTTTTTTGCTTTAATCCTTATTGTCCATTATAGCTGGGAAACACGGATTGTATTTGTTTTACCTTTTTCGATTAACGGCGTCGAAGCTGTATTGATAATGATAGATCCAGGTTTAACGTAGTTATTTTTTACAATAAATTTGTTAACATCATGGATAGATCCATCCGTGCTTTCGAACTTGTCGTAGATAAATGTTTTTACTCCCCAAAGTAGGCTGAGTTGTTTCAGCAATTTTTGTGTTCCTGTGAAAACTAAGATATCTACATTTGGTCTATAACTTGTAATTTCAAACGCTGTTGCTCCAGATGATGTCAATACCGCAATTGCTGATGCATTTGTTTTTTGAGCAAGGTAAACTGAAGAAGCACAAATCGCGTCCGGAATAAGTGTTCCGTCGTGGATTTCACTAACTTTCTCATTATAATAAGGATAAGAAGTTTGTTCCACGTGGATAATGATTTTGCTCATTGTTTCGATAACGATTTCAGGGAATTCACCAACTGAAGTCTCGCCACTTAACATCACAGCATCCGCTCCATCCAATACGGAGTTGGCTACGTCATTTACTTCAGCACGTGTAGGACGTGGTGTAGTGATCATACTTTCCAACATCTGTGTCGCAATGATCACTGGTTTTGAAAGATCTCTACATTTCTGTACGATGATCTTTTGAAGTCCTGGTACCTCTTCCATTGGAAGCTCAACACCCAAGTCTCCACGAGCAACCATAACAGCATCTGTAGCTTCAATAATTGCATCAATATTTTCAATCGCTTCTGGTTTTTCAACTTTTGCGATTACACGTGCATGGCTTCCTTTTGCCTCAATGATTTTTTTACATTGAAAAATATCTTCTGCCGAACGGACGAAAGACATAGCGATCCAGTCTGCACCATGATCCAAGGCAAAATTCAAGTTGTCTAAATCTTCTTCGGTCAACGAAGGGATAGATACTTTGGTATTTGGTAAGTTAACGCCTTTACGTGAAGTAAGAACACCTCCATGTACAACTTCACAGGCAACAGTGTCTTTATGATTGGTCTCTAAAACACGAAGTTGAAGTTTTCCGTCGTCAAGTAAAATGATTTCGTTGGCTTCAACATCGTTTGGAAAGTTTTCGTATGTAATGTAGATTCTGTTTTCGTCTCCGATAAGCTCGTGTGTCGTGATTTCAACTTTTGAACCATTCACGAGAACAGCGCCACCTTCTTTCATTTTTCCGATCCTAATTTTTGGACCTTGTAAATCGGCTAAGATGGCAACATTGAATCCTGTTTCATTATTTATTGCATTTATAGTTTCGATTACCTTAAGGTGATCTTCCTGGCTGCCATGAGAGAAATTCAACCGGCACACATCAACCCCTTTGGCAATCATGTTGGTCAAAACTTGTTTGTCTGCCGAGGCAGGGCCTAATGTTGCGACAATTTTAGTCCTTTTTTGAACTTTTTCCATCTGTTATTTTGTATTTTAAATGTTCTTCATTAATCACAACAAATAGCAAACTATATTGTTGTGTTCTGTCAAAACTAAATCGAATTAATTTAGATCTAAACTGGGGTGTATTTGCTACACTAACCTACAGTTTGCTAAAATATGAGATTTTCTTTAGATTTCAATATTTTTGGCGATATTTCTTTTGCAATGACGACTTCGGGTAATTTGCTGATCCTTTTGATAATATGTTCCACGTCATCCTCACAGATGTAGTTTTTTATAATGATAAAAAAATCAAAGTGGGGGTTTTCAGGAATTAAATAAGTTCCTTCGATGCTCTTATTGTTGATAAGAAAATATTCGGTATCGGCATCGGGGATAAGGTGATGAAAAGCAGTGAAGTGGTAGCTTATTTTTTTCTTTGTGTCAAAGATAATATGATATTCAAGTTCTTCTTCGGGTTTGTTTTTTTGTCGACCATCGTGGTCGTATTTGCTTTCTTTTCCTCTGGAAAAATTCAGATTAGTCTCCTTGTTGATGAAATGGCAGAGTCGGTAATCTTTCAAAGAACAGGTAATGGCGAGTAGGGTAAAATCCAACTCTTCGTCCATATCCATATCTAATCTTGCTACTAACTTATTGACCACTTTAATGCTTAAATATATGTTCCTCTGCTAACGAAGGTACTAATAATTTCAAGGTTGGAATATACTTTTTGTGTAAAATTTGAGTTAATTAGCTGAGCGTTTGGAATACAAAATATTTTTTGTTATACTTGAACTAAGTTAATATAGAGTGGGTTAGCTAGTATAAGACGCGAATAAGTTCGGTCGCCTAACGTGGTGACTTTCATCTAAATATCAATTTAGGTTTGAATTTTGATGAAATTTATTTTTCTTTGCACAGATTTATTAAACAATTAAACTATAAAATCATGTCAGATATCGCTTCAAGAGTAAAAGCAATTATCGTTGAAAAATTAGGTGTTGACGAAAACGAAGTAACACCAGAAGCTTCATTCACTAATGATTTAGGTGCTGATTCACTTGACACTGTTGAGTTGATCATGGAGTTTGAAAAAGAATTCAACGTTGCTATTCCTGATGATCAAGCAGAGACTATTGGTACTGTTGGTCAAGCAATCGCTTATTTAGAAAAAAACGTTAACTAACTAATTTAATTAGGCTAATCGTAATAAATGGAGCTTAAAAGAGTAGTAGTAACAGGATTAGGCGCCCTTACACCAATTGGAAATACCGTCTCAGCTTACTGGGAGGCGTTAATAAATGGTGTAAGCGGAGCTGCTCCTATTACGCATTTTGATGCGTCAAAATTCAAGACTCAGTTTGCATGTGAGGTAAAAGGGTTTGATCCGCATGAATTTATGGATCGTAAGGAAGCTCGTAAAGTCGATCCTTTTGTACAGTATGCAATTGCGTCAACAGATGAGGCAATTAAAGATGCTGGCTTAGATTTTGAAAAATTAGATACAAATCGTATCGGAGTAATTTGGGGTTCAGGAATTGGGGGTTTAACAACTTTCACTGAAGAAGTTGCAAATTTTGCAAAAGGAGATGGAACACCTCGTTTCAATCCTTTCTTCATTCCTAAGATGCTCGTTGATATTGCTCCAGGACATATTTCAATGCGTCATGGTCTTCGTGGTCCCAACTTTTCTGCCGTATCGGCTTGTGCCTCAGCTACCAATGCAATGATAGATGCTTTTAACTATATTCGTATGGGCAAAGCTGATGTGATTGTTACGGGTGGATCAGAAGCTACAGTCAATGAAGCTGGAATTGGTGGGTTCAATGCTATGCATGCTTTGTCAACCAGAAATGACGATCCTAAAACAGCCTCACGTCCTTTTGATAAAGATAGAGATGGTTTTGTTTCGGGAGAGGGTTCAGGTGCCTTGATCTTAGAAAGTTTGGAGCATGCCTTAGCACGTGGAGCAAAAATCTATGCAGAGATTGCAGGGGGTGGAATGAGTGCTGATGCACATCATATCACAGCATCGCATCCTGAAGGATTGGGCGCAAAACTGGCTATGACAATGGCTGTAAATGATGCAGAGATGGATTTTTCAGATATTGATTATATCAATGTTCATGGGACTTCTACACCGGTCGGTGATATTAGTGAAACGAAGGCTATTGTTGACCTGTTTGGTGAACACGCCTATAAATTGAATATCAGTTCAACTAAATCAATGACAGGACACCTTTTGGGTGCTGCAGGGGCCATAGAAACTATCGCTTCTATATTGGCTGTTCAAAATGATATTGTCCCTCCGACAATCAATCACTTTACAGACGATCCGGAAATTGATAATAACTTGAATTTTACATTCAACAAAGCGCAAAAACGTACCGTTAATGCGGCGTTGAGCAACACATTCGGTTTCGGTGGGCATAATGCTACCGTTATTGTGAAAAAATATAAAGCTTAATGTTTGATCCTTCAAACATGGTTTGATAATATGAGCTAGCGACAGGTTCTTTAACTAGGACTTGTCGCCTTATTTTTAGAAGAGATGCCTTTTGCAAGGATATATAAATTATATTTTTCGCCAGATCGGGAATACGTTAGAAAACTAAAAAACCTGCTTGGATTTGTTCCCGGAAATGTACATCTGTACAAGATGGCGTTCAGACACAAGTCTGTCGCCGTTACAATTAAGGAGGGCGCAAAGAATAGCAACGAACGTTTAGAATTCTTGGGTGATGCTGTTTTGGGTTCGGTTGTGGCTGAACTGTTATTTAAGAAGTATCCTTATAAAGATGAAGGGTTCCTTACTGAAATGCGCTCAAAAATTGTCAGTAGAGCAAACCTAAACCAGCTTTCCAGAAAGTTGGGGTTTAATGAGCTTATCCAGTTTGATGCGCGAATGATCAGTTTTCCGAATAAACAAGGATCCTTATTGGGAGATGCTTTTGAGGCATTGGTAGGGGCAGTCTATCTGGACAGGGGCTATGTTTTTACAAAGAGCTTTTTGTTGAATCGAATTATTAAACCGCACGTCGATATTCATCTATTGGAACAGACGGAAACAAACTTTAAGAGTCGATTGATTGAGTGGTGTCAACATACTGGCAAAGAGATCGTATTTCGGCAAACAGACAACCCAGAAGGGGAGTCTTCTAAAATGTTTAGTATTGAAGCGGTCGTTGATGGCGTTGTTTGTGGGCTTGGCCGTGATTTTAATAA
Source organism: Sphingobacterium sp. UME9 (assembly GCF_014170215.1). NCBI lineage: Bacteria > Pseudomonadati > Bacteroidota > Sphingobacteriia > Sphingobacteriales > Sphingobacteriaceae > Sphingobacterium > Sphingobacterium sp. UME9. The sequence continues at coordinate 251,118 of NZ_LZZP01000013.1, forward strand.
GAAATCTGCAGAGAAATCTGCTGCCGAAAAAGCCTGTGAATTCCTTAAAATTCTGGAAGTAGAATAAAGGATTTTATTAACTTTGCCAAATATGGCAGTAGTAAAACCTTCTTTGGCAAAAGGAACGCGTGATTTTTCACCTTCCGAAATGATCAAACGTAACTATATTTTCGATACACTGAAAACGGTATTCAGAAAATATGGCTATAATGAAATACAGACCCCTTCATTTGAAAATTTGACAACCCTTACCGGTAAATACGGTGACGAGGGTGATAAATTGATCTTTAAGATTCTTAATTCGGGTGATTACTTGGCGAAAGCGCCAGATAACCTGCTTCACGATAAAAATTCCAATAAGCTCATTCCTCATATATCAGAGAAAGCACTACGATATGATCTTACGGTGCCGTTTGCACGCTATGTTGTGATGCACCAAAATGATATTACTTTACCATTTAAGCGTTTTCAGGTACAACCTGTGTGGCGTGCAGATCGTCCGCAGCGCGGAAGATACCGTGAGTTTTATCAATGTGATGTCGACGTGGTCGGGTCAGAAAGTCTATTGAATGAAGCTGAGTTTATTTTGATTTATCAAGAAGCCTTCGAACGTTTTGGACTGAAAGATTTTAATATCAAAATCAACAACCGGAAAATTCTTTCAGGTATTGCTGAAATCATCGGAAAACCGGAACTGATTGTGGATATGACCGTCGCGATCGATAAATTGGATAAAATCGGGTTGGAAGGTGTCAACAAAGAGCTGTTGGAAAGAGGTTTTACAGAAGCAGATCTTGCTATTTTGAAACCTATAATTTTATTGGAAGGCTCGAATGATGAGAAACTGTTTTCCTTAAAAACGATTTTAGCAACTTCTGCTGTCGGTTTAAATGGTATTGCTGAGATTGAAGAAGTGTTTGACTATGTCGGCAAATTAGGTGCTGAAGAAAAGTTGCTTAATCAAATCATAGATCTGGATATTACATTGGCTCGAGGTCTTAATTATTATACAGGTTGTATCTTTGAGGTCAAGACGAATGAGGTTGCCATGGGAAGTATAGGTGGCGGTGGTCGTTACGATGATCTAACAGGTATGTTTGGGCTGAAGGGGCTGACAGGAGTCGGTGTTTCCTTTGGTGCGGATCGCATCTATGATGTGTTGGAAGAGCTGGAGTTATTTCCTATCGGTAAGGCCGATTCTACCAAGCTCCTGATTATAAATTTTGATAAGCAACTGGAAAGTTATACCCTGAATTTACTCAATAAGCTTCGGAAGGAAAATATCGCTTCGGAACTCTATGCTTCTCCTGTAAAATTGAAAAAACAAATGGGTTATGCGGATGGGAAAGGAATTCCCTACGTATTATTAGTGGGTGACGAAGAGGCTACTTCAGGGCAATTGTCTTTAAAGGACATGGAAAGCGGGGAACAGGTAAAGGTAACTGAAAGTGAGCTGATACAAAAACTTCGATAGCAAACAGTTTGCATAAAATAGATTAAGCCAAATGATTATTAAGTCCTTTGGCTTTTTTATTTTCATAAGTTTTTGATTTATTTGATTGTGCCGTTCATTTATTTGCAATCAAATGCTATATACTTTAAATCAAATGTCTTAGAAGTGTCTTAAAGTATAAATAAAATTGATTTTTGGGCAAGGAAATTCGTCCAAAATTATTAGATTTGTAGTCTAGAATAGTAAGAAAATCAAAACTTTGAAATGAGTTCAACACCTATAACAAAAGAGACATATTTGGAGTGGTATAAGTCTATGTTACTTATGCGTAAGTTTGAAGAAAAAGCAGGTCAACTTTACGGACAGCAAAAGATTCGTGGTTTCTGTCACTTGTACATAGGACAAGAGGCTGTAGTCGCTGGAACGATGTCAGTAATCAAACCTGAAGATTCTTTAATCACTGCTTATCGTGATCACGCCCACGCTTTGGCTAAAGGCGTTTCTGCAAATGCTTGTATGGCTGAATTATATGGAAAGATCACTGGTTGTTCAAAAGGTAAGGGAGGTTCTATGCACTTCTTCTCCAAAGAACACAAATTCATGGGTGGCCATGGTATTGTTGGTGGTCAGATTCCTTTAGGTGCTGGTATTGCATTTGCTGAAAAATATCTTGGTACAGATAATGTAAATATCTGTTATATGGGTGATGGAGCTGTGCGTCAAGGTGCATTCAATGAGACATTGAACATGGCGATGTTGTGGAAACTTCCGGTTATCTTCGTGTGTGAAAACAACGGTTATGCAATGGGTACTTCTGTACAACGTACAACGAACATGCAGGATATTTACAAAATGGGCTTAGGTTTCGATATGCCTTCTGCTCCGGTTGATGGAATGGATGTTGTTGCTGTACATAATGCGATGGACGAAGCTGTTCAACGTGCTCGTGCAGGAGAAGGTCCAACATTCCTAGAAATTCGTACATACCGTTACAAAGGACACTCGATGTCTGATCCAGCTAAATATCGTACGAAAGAAGAACTAGAAGCGTATAAAGACCGTGACCCATTGTTGTCGACTAAACATGCTATTTTAGAAAACAACTATGCAGATGACGCTTGGTTTGCAGAAGTTGAGGCTGATGTGAAAAAGGTCGTTGAGGAGTCGGTGAAATTTGCAGAGGAATCTCCTTATCCAACTGCAGATGAATTGTACAAAGATGTATATGTACAACAAGACTATCCATTTATTTTAGATTAATACTCTTTAACTTGATAATATAATAAAGAATGGCTGAAGTAGTAAGAATGCCGAAAATGAGCGATACAATGACCGAAGGGGTCATCGCGAAATGGCACAAAAAAGTTGGTGATAAAGTAAATTCTGGTGATTTAGTAGCTGAGATTGAAACAGATAAAGCTACGATGGACTTTGAGTCTTACCAAGAAGGAACTCTTTTATATATTGGTCCCAAAGAAGGCGAAGCAGTAGCTATTGATGCTGTTATTGCTGTTTTAGGAGAGCCGGGTGAAGATTTTCAAGCATTGTTGAGTGGTGATGCACCTGCTGCTGAAAAAGCACCAGAAAAAACTGAAGAGAAAAAAGCAGAAGAAGTTTCTGGATCAGAATCTTCGGCTAGTACTGTAACTCCTGAAGAATTGGGATGTACGGTTATTACAATGCCTTTGTTAAGTGATACCATGAAAGAGGGCGTCATTGCGCAATGGAACTTCAAAGTTGGTGATACGATTAAATCTGACGATGCTATTGCTGATGTAGAAACTGATAAAGCGACTATGGAAGTTACAGCTTATGCTGATGGCACCTTGTTATATGTTGGTCTTGAAGCTGGACAAGCTGCAAAGGTTAACGATATCATCGCGATCGTTGGTCCTGCTGGAACTGATATCACACCTTTGTTAAATCAAAAATCTGCACCTGCAAAGGCGGAAAGTGCTGAAGCTCCTAAAGCTGATTCAACTGCTGCTGTAACTGCTGCACCGGTAGCATCGTCTTCAAGCGATGATTCTCGTGTGAAAGCTTCTCCTTTAGCACGTAAAATTGCACAAGAAAAAGGGATCAACTTAGGTGATATCAAAGGTTCTGCAGATGGTGGCCGTATTGTGAAGAAAGACGTTGAATCATTTGTTCCTGTTGCTGCACAACCTGCGGAGACAAAAGCTGCAGCTGCTCCTGCAACCGAAGCAAAAGCAATTACTTTGCCTACATTTGTTGGTGAAGAGCGTTATACTGAAAAACCAGTTAACCAAATGCGCAAAACTATTGCGCGTCGTCTAGCAGAGTCATTGTTTACAGCTCCACACTTTTATTTGACTGTATCTATTGACATGGACAATGCAATGGCTGCTCGTGCACAGATCAATGAGATTGCTCCAGTAAAAGTTTCTTTCAATGATATCGTTGTAAAAGCTGTTGCTGTTGCCTTGAAAAAACATCCTGCTGTAAACTCTTCATGGCAAGGCGATAAAATCCGTTTCAATGAGCATACCAACATTGGTGTTGCAATGGCTGTTGAAGATGGTTTATTAGTTCCTGTTGTGCGTTTTGCAGACGGTAAATCATTGTCACATATCTCTGCAGAGGTGAAAGACTTCGCCCAAAAGGCGAAAGCTAAAAAATTACAGCCTGCGGATTGGGAAGGATCTACATTTACAGTTTCCAACTTAGGTATGTTTGGAATTGACGAATTTACATCCATTATCAACTCACCAGATGGAGCTATTCTTTCTGTTGGTGCTATTCAAGCAGTTCCTGTTGTTAAAAACGGTGCTGTAGTTCCTGGTAATGTAATGAAAGTGACTTTGGGTTGTGATCACCGCGTGGTTGATGGTGCAACTGGAGCTGCATTTTTGCAAACATTAAAATCTTTGGTTGAAAATCCAGTAAGATTATTAGCATAATCCTTTAATAGAGGAATTAAAAGCCACTTTAGTAATAAAGTGGCTTTTTTTATGGCCTTAATTGATTAAGCTCATTCCACGGGAAAGCTTTTTTTACCGATAGTTTCTATCGTTATCTGTTTGGTTGAAGTAAGTACACGTTGTCCAACGCTATAGTAAAGGAGACTCTGTGCGTAAAAAAGGTAACATATACGATGAATAACAATTATTGTGGGGAAAAATTCGTTTTTTTATACTAAAATCTTCATTTTAGCATTATTATCAGTATGCTGGTCCTTCTATTACGAGCTTCAATAATTTGACATTATTTAGGACACAGGAAATAGGAGGTATTTATTGATATACAATACAGAAAACACAAAAATCCGGGAGACTTAGTATAGTGAAATTATTTTTTTTAAAGGGAATAGTCGCTCTTTTGTTTGTATCTACAGTGGCTTGTAGTTCAAAAGAGAAAAAACAGAAGGAAGCAGCGATAGCGCAGGCAAAAGTGGATAGCACAAGGCTCATCTATAATCCAAATAATGCAGATCAGAAGATCGATGCTTTTATGAAAAATCTTCATTCAAAAGCTGCATTCAATGGGAATGTTCTTGTTGCTAAAGATGGTAAAATTTTATATCAGAATACATTCGGCTGGGCCAATTACTTAAAACGGGATAGTCTAAAAATTGATGACAAATTTGAACTCGCTTCCGTTTCTAAACCGCTTACAGCTGTCGGAATTTTAAAGTTAGTGGAGGCAGGAAAGTTACGGCTCGATCAAACGATCAATGACTTCTATCCAGATTTTCCTTATCCTGGTATTACCATAAAAATGTTATTGACACACCGTTCGGGATTACCTAATTACGTTTATTTTTCCGAGGAACATTGGCCTGATCGTAAGAAAGGAATGACGAATCAGGATGTGATGAAAATGTTGACTGAATTTAAACCCAATCGCTATGGTGCGCCAGGAGGGCGTTTCTTTTACAATAACTCCAACTTTATGGTCTTAGGGGCCATTATTGAAAAGATATCAAAGCAAGATTACGCTACGTATATGAAAGATAGCGTATTTAATGTTGCAGGAATGACAAATACAGCTGCACTTTCTAAGGCAGTGTATGATAAAATTCCGACTAACGTTATTGGGCATGACAAGGTATGGCGAAGATCGGTCGTGCAAAATTTTCAGGATGGACCGCTTGGTGACAAAGGAATTTATAGTACAGTGCGTGACCTTTATCGTTTTGATCTTGCTTTGAGAGATGGACGATTGTTAAAGCAGTCAACATTGGATTCGGCATACCGAGGATATCCGGATGCCAAAAAGGGAATTTTTAGCTATGGTTATGGTTGGCGTACGTTTGAGCATGGTAATGATCATATCGTATACCATACAGGTTGGTGGCACGGTTTTAGACATATTTATGTAAGAGATTTAAAGAGAAACATAGTTATTGTTTTACTTTCTAATATGACAAATGGAAGCTTGGTCAAATTGGACGAGCTTTATAAAATCATGGGAATGCCAGTATTGCGTAAAAATGCGTATAGCAACCATGGTGATTTTATCATCGATGAGTAATTTTTGGGCGATGCTACTTTGAGAATTTAGATTATCTTCTTTATCCTATTGTAACGAGAAGGCAAAGAAGATAATCTACATGCACTGAGTATGCATACAACAGGTAAACACAAAAGATATAAAAAGGGATGAAAAAAACATTGATTTTAGGTGCTAGTACCAATCCTTCACGTTATTCGAATAAAGCTGCAAATATGTTGCATAAACATGGGCATGCTATCGTCAATATTGGCTTGAGTGGAGGGGAAGCCGCCGGAGTTCCTATTGAAAAGAAAGGTGAGATCTATACGGATATTGATACTGTGACAATGTATCTTAGTGAGCCTAATCAGAAAGAATATTACGATTATATATTAGCGACGAAGCCAAAACGAATAATATTTAATCCTGGTGCGGAGAATGCAGAATTGGAACAGCTCGCTATGGAGCACGGTATTAAGACAGAAAGAGCCTGTACTCTTGTCTTGTTGAGTACAGGGCAGTTCTAGATTTTGGATTTATGAAGCAATTCAACCGATAGGTACTTCGTGATAAAATAATTTGTCAGACCCACGGTATTGCTGTCGAGATTTAGACTTGACACTTTTATGTCACAATGTTCCTTCAAAATGGCCATGGTATAGGAATTTATGGCTTGCTGTATCGGAATCGTGATCAATTCATTTGCTTTTGCAATTTTTCCACCCAACACGATCAATTCGGGATTGAGTAGCTGTATTAAGGATGCAAAAGCTTTTCCTAGATTTGTCCCTAGTTTTGAAATCTGGTTTATTGCAAATTGATCACCCTTGTTTGCCGCTTCAATAATATGTGTCGGTGTTAAATGTTGTAATTCATCGGGTTGCAATTCATTTAATTTAGTCAGCTCTCCTTTTTGAATTTCCTGTTTAGCATTGTTGACCAAAGCAATTCCGGAAGCTACGGTTTCCAAACAGCCCCTTTTCCCACAGTAGCAAAGTTCACCGTTGTCGATAAAGGGCATGTGTCCTACTTCCCCGGAGTAGCCATCACGGCCTAGGTAGACTTCGCCATTGGACACGATTCCTAAACCTATCCCCCAATCCATTAGGATAATTAAACTGTTTTTTGTGTTTTTTGCCAATCCAAATTTCAATTCAGCATAAGCTGCACCTTTGACGTCATTCAGAATGAAGACCGGTTTTTTATATATGCGCTCAAAATAGTTTGTTATGGATTGATTGTCCTCATGTAAAAAAGTCTCGTTGGTACCTTCTTCAGCGTTGATTAGTCCTGGCATGCCAATAATAATCCCTGTTAGGTTCTCGGTATCAACTGATTTATCGATGAGATATTGATCAACGATTTGTGTGATAATAGCTAGATTTTCTCCATTGCGAGATAATTCATTATCAAGCTCAATAGTTTCAGCAATAATGTTCTGGTTGTTGTCCATTATGCTCAGTGTGATGGAGAAACGTTGGAGTTCAATCGATAGCACCTGAAATAATCCATCACATAGCTTATATAAATTGGGTTTACGTCCACCAATAGATTCTCCTTTGTCAAATTGACGGATAAAATCATCTTCCAGCAATTCTGCAATGAGGCTATTTACCGTAGGCAGGCTTAAATAGAGGTTTTTTACAATGTCATTTACCGATACAGATCCTAATTCGGCTATTAATTTTATAATGGAGATTTTATTGAACAGATTTTTCTTTTCAGGTTTACTCTCCAATTTTTTGTTAATCAGTAAGTTTACGGCTTTAGTCATAAAACATCATATTTTGAAATAGAATCCTCAGGGCTTTAATTTAGCAAAAGTTTTGGAATCATTTGGTTATTTTTCTCACTTGACAAGCAAGTGGGCTAATTAGCAAAAAGGGGATAAGATTCCTTATCCCCTTTCTACGTATAAGTTTAGACTATTTGAGTTTTTTCACTCGAATATCTTTAAAGAATACTTCGGTACCGTGTCCTAGAAACCCGATATGACCAGAGGTTCTTTTAAGCCCGGGATGTTGTTTGCCATCCAGGGTTCCATTTTTGCTTGCCTCTGCGATATCCGCATCCACGATAACCGCGCCATTCAGTGTAACTTTGATGCGATTTCCTTTCACCACTATTTCCTCGGAGTTCCATTCACCTACAGGTTTTAAATGACCTTTTTTGGCAGGAACAACTCCATAAATTGAACCGTGATATTGGTATTGCTTCAAGTCTTTATAAACATCTGCACCATCATCAAGTACCTGGATTTCCATAGCCTCATATGCGGCATCTCCTTCCAGAGGAGCGCGTATTCCCACACCATTGTTGGCACCAGGAGTTAATTTGAAGTCGAAGCGATAAATGAAGTCTGCATATTCTTCTTTTGTGTAAAGGTTTCCACCAAATTTTGCATTTGGATACACCCAGATATAACCTTCGTCATTGACGACATAAGCTTGGTTTTCTGTCCACTTGTCGAGGTTTGTTCCATCAAAAAGTACTTCAAAACCTTCTTTTTTCTCTTGATCGCTCAATTTAGAGATTTGTTTTCTTGGAAATTCCTTGATAAAAAGATCTCTATAATAAACAACTGAACCATGCGCTTGTAACTCAATTTGTTCGGTAGGGAAAATTGATTGGTTCCTATCCCAATAGTTTTCAAGAGGAATATTATCGGTTACTAACTGTCCATTTAACCAAACTGTGACTTTATCGTCTACCATTTTGATTTTAAACGTGTTCCATTCGCCAGTAGCATTGTCGGCAACCTTTAATGGTTTGCTTTCATTTTTCTGGTTGTTATATAATCCGCCAGAGCCAACTTGGGCGCCGACTCTTGTATTTGCAATATCCCAAATTTGTACTTGTGGAGTACCTCTCAAGTAGATACCGGCATCACCTTCTATACCGCCATAGTTTTCCAATTTCCAATCTACGAGCATTTCAAAATCGCCATATTTCTTTACGGTAGCCAGATTATCTCCTTTACCACTGAAGGCAATTTCACCGTTGGATGCTGTCCAGCCTTTGCGCATGATATCGTCGGCTTTAGCTTGTTCTGCTGCTAAAGTTTTCTCGTTCATTTTACTGCGTTTGATCGGATCCGCTACCAAACCTTTCCAGCCACTTAGGTCTTTACCGTTGAACATCGAAACATAACCTTCTTTGATTGGCATTTCAGCGAGATAGCGAACAACAGCTTCTTTAAGGTATCCACTTTCACTACCCGACAATTTACCGATTACCTGTTCAAGAACCTCTCTAACCTTTTTGCCATAGAACTTGTTGTCCATTGCAATGTTCATCGCTACATTGGCCGCAGTTCCGCCAAGTTGAGCGTCGTTCATTAAATCGGCGGAAAAAACTAAAGACTGGTATGTTCCTGTAGGTTGTAATGCCGATAATGCTGCTTTTTTCTGATCTGTTGTTTTGGCAACGTTGAATGCATCTCTTAATAACAAAGTTTTCTGTTCAGGCGTATTCGAAGAAGAAGAAATTGATTTAATTAATCCTCTGTATACCGTATTGAAAAGATTATCGTCTTTTTCTGTTCGGGAAAGAGATACCAATTCTGGTAGTGCGTTGGAGGTAGACCAGCCAGCCAAAGACTCAATTGCTGCGGACCGTAGACCTGTATTATTGTTGTTAAGGTATGCAGTTACAGCTTTCAATGACTGGGCGTCACCAAGCCCAGCAAAAATAGGGAAATACTTAGCGGTATTAGGCGCTGCAGACTTCGATATATTTGCTGCTAGTTTTTCTGTTAATCCTTTTGAATTTGTGCTTGACTGAACCACATTGACAATGGAACGTTGCAATAGCACGGCAGATTTATTGTCTGTCGTATTGTTTAACCTACTGAATAGTTCTTCTAAGTCCGATTCCTGAGCTACATTTGGGAGTGCTTTGTTGATCGCTTCTTCGACAGCAGGGTTTGCACTCTTTATGGCTAATACAGCTTTGGATGATGCATTGTTGGAACGTTTACTTAAAATATCCAGCAATTGAATCTTTTTGTCGTCGTCTACAGTGGCAAGTGCATTGTTGACGTCAGTAACGACATTTGCATCTTTCGAAGAAAGTATCAATGCTTTTACCGAATTGTTGAATTGTTGATCAGCGTTGAGCGCCTGGATTAAGGTATTGGTTTCTTTACCCTGAGATAGTGTATTTAGTGCACTTAATCCAGCTAATTTAGTTACGGGAGACTGTGTTTTATTTACTAATGCCTGGATTAGTTTTAAGCTGCTTGCCGAACCATTGTGGGCTAAGTAGTTCAATACACTTTCTTGCACTTCAGGAGTACCCTTGCTTGCTAAAGCAAGCAAGCTTTTTGCGTCGGCGCCTTTTCCATATTTTCCGAGTAATTGTAATGCAATGTTACGGTAAGCACCATTATCGCTCTTAACAGCTGCTAACAAATTCTTTTGTTGTTTCGCTGGGTCGATGGTTGTCAATAATTTAAGCGATGCAATTTGGCCGTTGATCGATTTTGCTTTTTGTGATTCCTGGAAAAACTTGTTTAGGAACTTAACCGCATCTTGGTCGTGTTTATTGTCGATCAATGCTTGAGCATAGTCGATACCAAGTCCTACTGCATCCAATTTGTCATAGCTATAGCCGGCGGCATTTAGTTTTTCCTGGAATAGCGATTCAGAAGCTGTGCCCCCGATTTTGCTCAGCGCGATCAATGCTGTTCGTTGGAAGCCATCCGAATTATATTTTTGCGTTAATCCTAAAATGGCACTTTCAGCATTTTTATCTTTTAGATCTCCGAGTGCTGTAACCAGGGCAATGGCAGTTTTCTCTGTTGTGGATGCTGCTAAAGCTTTTCCTAAGGCTGCTGTCGATTCAGGGGTACGAATAGAAACTAGGGTTCTCGCTGCTGCATCGGCGAGATAATCGTTTGTCAAACAAGTAGCGACAGCTGGTATAGCTGTATTATCGGCGCATTGACGTAACAGGCGTAGGGCAAAGACCTGATTTGTTGGTTCACTCAATTGCGCTATGGATTTTGCCAATCCTTCAACGAAAACTCTTTTTTGTTGTTCTTTACCAGGCTGATTTACATAGAACGAATAGCTGTTTGCCGCAAATTCTATCGGAGCATTGTTGCTACCTGGTGCTTTAAGTCCTTTGAGGAACGTAACGACGTCATCAGAAGAAAAACCTTCCAGCTCATGCATGGCAAGTAAAAACTTTTCTTTTTCTTCAGCCGGCTGTTGTGCCAATACGTCTGCTATTTTAGTTGCAGTCGTTCTATTTTGTGGTTGCTGAGCGTAGGTTGCACTAGATATAAGAAGCAATACGGTCAGCGAATTGAATATTCTTTTCATTAGGATATCTTTTTAAATAGACCAAGGGCCTCTCATTGGTTGGTGAATTAATCTATTTGCGGCGTCGTCATTAATAAATAGCTCATTTTGGGAGTCATATTTTAGTGATCTGTTCAGTCGCAATGCTGCTAATCCCATGTTGACCAATGTACAAGAACGGTGTCCATTGATTTCATTCAGTGCAAACTTTTCTCTTGTGCGAACGGATTCCAAGAAGTCAGTAATCTGTGGTGCAGGTTCAGGGTACTGTGCAAGTTTTCTCTCCAAATCTGGTATATCTGACTGAAACCCTCGATATAATTTACCTTTTGGACCTTCAATATAGGCTGCCTTTTCATCTTTCGCTTCACCATCTAGAATGATCTGACAACCATCGGCATAGGTAAATGTAATTCGTCTCCATGTGCCCACGGCATCCGGATGTTGCTGCGGAGCATCAACGTCGACGGTAATCGGGCTTTCGTTGTCTTTACCTAAGAAGTATTGAACAGGATCCATATAATGTTGCCCCATATCTCCTAGACCGCCACCATCATAATCCCAATATCCTCTAAAAGTGGTATGTACGCGGTGTTTATTGTAAGGCTTGTACGGCGCCGGACCTAACCAAAAATCGTAGTCAAGTTCAGCCGGTACTTTCTCCTCTGGTAAATTTTCTTTTCCTACCCAATAGAACTTCCAGTCAAAGCCGGTATGTTTGCTTATCGTAACTTTCAAAGGCCAACCTAACATGCCAGTATCAACTAATTTTTTGATTTTGCTTACCGGAACATTCATTCCATAAAAGTCATCCTTGAAACGAAACCAGGTATTTAAACGGAAGATATTGCCATGTTGTGCAATGGCTTCTTTTACTTTTTTACCCTCACCGATAGTACGTGTCATTGGTTTTTCACACCAGATATCTTTTCCTGCTTTTGCCGCTTCAATGGACATCAGTCCATGCCAATGTGGCGGAGTAGCAATATGCACAATATCTACTTCCGGAGATTTAATCAACTCCCTAAAGTCATGGTATTCCTTCACACCACCGCCTAAGTCTGCTTGTGCTGCCGCTAGATGGGTTTTGTCCACATCACAAATGGCTACTGTTTTAGTTCCGGCGTAGCCAAAGTGTCCACGGCCCATATTGCCGACACCAATTACACCTTTGGTTAGATGGTCGCTCGGAGCAAGATAGCCCTGTCCTCCGAGTACAAAGCGTGGTACAATAGAAAATGCCGCAGCACCGACCACGGATTTTTTTATGAAATCACGCCTTGATGAATTCTGTTCTTTCATTTTGGTTGGATTAGTTGTTTTATAATTGATCCACTATTAGGCTGTTAAAAATAACGGCATTGGATATTTAATCTTAAAAATAGATAAAAAACTGATAAATGTAAACTGATAACTAAAATTTTACGTATTGTTTATTTGTGTTTTGTTAAAAAATAACAAAAGAATACTGTTGAATTCATTTCTTTCATATATAGCTACCCCCATTATTGCCTATGCTTTGTTGTTTTATCTATTAAATTGTTACATTTCAGTGATGTAGCTATTCGATGTGATGGACAGAGAAGAGCTTGAATCTAGGTTTTCCTCAATCGTTTTCGTAAAAGAGGCTTGATTTCAGGAGAATAATCCAGCATCTTTATGGTCGCTCTGATAGCATTAAATCCTAATGATGAATCTAAGAATACTGTTTTTACTCGTTTGCATCCTATGCCAGCCATTTGAAGGATCAGCTCAATTTAGAATTCCAGTGTTGGGCCATACGATTTATGAAGGTGTGTTTACTGGCAATGGTCTCCTGGGAACGATGACTTACTTAGCCGGTAAGAATTCGATGCGTGTGGATATTGGAAGAACTGATATTTATGATCATCGAGCGAATTCGGCCGATAAATTGTTTGATCAGGCGCGTATGTCGTTAGGTCATTTTGAAATAGAATTTGAACGCCCGATTGTGCAGGCACAAGGAGAAATTCATTTAAAAGATGCCTATGCTGAGGCGAAAGTCGGCACAGACCAAGGGATGGTGAGAATTCGGACGACCACCTTATCAAATGACAACATTATTTTGCTAGAGGTATTTAAAAAAGATTTTAACGGGAATTACCATCTTACATGGAAACCCGACGAAGCCATCAGCCCAAGGATGGGATTCAGCTATACGCAAAAACCGAAAAACTATCCGACAAATCCAAAAGGAAGTTTTGGCACCCAAGGCGAAATAAAATATTTTGATCAGCCTCTTCTAGCCGGGGGAGGGTATGTGACGGCTTATTGTGGCAGATCCGGCAAAGAAGTGGATACCTATTTAATTACCGTAGATTATAACCAGCAGGGAACCGCTTATGTCAAAAAGGCGATCAATTATGTTCAGAATTTTAAAGAACAAAAGTTAACGAAGGGACTGGCGTCCCATCGCAAGTGGTGGACAGACTATTTTGTAGCATCTACACTGGAGCTGCCAGATACGGTTTACCAGCAGTTTTATGAAATGCAACTGTATAAGCTTGCCAGTGCAACAAGGTCAGATAAACCCGCTATGGATTTACAGGGGCCCTGGACAAGTCCAACTCCGTGGCCAGCGTACTGGCTTAATCTTAATATGCAACTTGCTTATTCCCCTGTTTTCAAAGCGAACCAGCTCGGTATTGCAAACTCGTTGATCCAGATGATTGATCGGAATAAAGATAATTTAAGACAAAATGTTCCCGAGCCTTATCGCTATAACAGTTTGGCTGTAGGTCGCTCCTCGGGGCCAAGCTTATGGAGTCCTGTTCTTCTGGCAAAAAATGTTTCATTGGATGCGGCTTCCGATGGTGAAAAGGAGCTAGGTAATCTCGTATGGCTGTTGCATAGTTATTATCAATATTATCGAGCGACCCTGTCGCAGGAAGTATATGATCGCTTATTTCCGCTACTGAAGGAAGCGATAAATTATCATTTGCACTTATTGGAAAAGAATCAAGCAGGAAAATACCATATCGGTGTGAAAACCTATTCACCAGAATATTCAAAAGGGTATGCTTATGATACAAATTATGATCTTTCTATTTTCAAATGGGGGCTCAAGACGCTTATTGAGCTGGATCAAGAAAGAGGCGGCAAGGATAAACTTCATGCTGTCTGGACAGACGTATTGGCCAACTTGATTGATTATCCACAAGATGTCGATGGCTTTATGATCGCAAAAGATCTACCCTATGGCGAGTCGCATCGTCACTATTCGCATCTAATGATGATTTATCCTTTTTACGATATAAACTGGGATCAGGTAAATAATCAAGCTCTTATTGAGCGCTCTATTGCACATTGGCAGAGCAAAAAGCAATTGTTGCAGGGCTATTCATTTACGGGGGCTGCCTCTATGTATGCCATGATGGGAAGAGGAGACTCGGCTTTGGCTTCGCTGGATGTGCTATTGCAGAAATATATTAAAGCCAATACACTATATGCTGAAAGCGGTCCGGTGATAGAAACCCCACTGGCAGCGATGGCCAGTATTCAAGAATTGTGTATGCAGTATTGGAATGGTGTATTACGCGTGTTTCCTGCTATTCCTCATAAATGGAAGGATGTTTCCTTTACCAATTTTTTGACAGATGGTGGAAATCTCGTATCAGCAGAGCGGAAAAATGGAAAAACGGCCAACATCCGGATCAAAAGTCAATATGGAGGTCGTCTACGTTTAAAATCCGATATCGGAATACCAGAGGTAAAGATACAGGGAAAAGGTACGTTTGATATAAGGAGAGATGGAACAATTGATCTGAAGCTTGATAAGGGAGCGATCGCTTTGATTAATGTACATTGATAAAAGTAAGTTAAAGAAATTACGTTGAAACTGAATATTCAAGCTCCTTGAGCCAATTGCTTAATATTCCTCGATCAATTGAAATAAAGAAAAAGAGCGGATTATTTAGGTATAGCATTAAAGCGCTAATGCGCTGACCAAATAAAAATAAAAGAATAGAAAATAATGAAATTAAAACAACTTTCCGTGTTATTATTGGCCATTTTGGGTACTTCGACTGTCGTTCAGGCGCAAACGGCAAAACCGAATCTATCCAAAGCGTTTATTCAGCAGCAGCTAGATGCTGCAGCGAAGCAAATAAAAGTCCTGGCGAACGAAACTCCGACAGAAAAGTTTCCAAAAACTTTCGAAAATGGCAAAGAGGTATTTTCTTCGTCGAGCTGGTGGTGTTCGGGGTTTTATCCAGGGACATTGTTGTATTTATATGAAGGCACCAAAGATGAAGGGTTATTAAAGAAAGCAACCGAGAAATTGACCTATCTAGAAAAAGAAAAGAACAACAAGGGTACACATGATTTAGGGTTTATGTTATTCTGTAGTTTTGGAAACGCACTGCGTCTCACGGGTGATAACCAAAAGTATGGACCAGTACTCAGCACCGGCGCCAATTCCTTAGCATCGCGCTATAGTCCAACTACCAAAACGATTCGTTCTTGGGATCACGGATCATGGCAGTATCCGGTTATAATCGATAATATGATGAACCTGGAGTTTTTGACACAGGTGTCTAAAATGACTGGAGATAAAAAATTCTATGATATTGCGGTATCTCATGCTGAAACAACCTTGAAAAATCACTTCAGAAAAGATTATAGCTCATACCATGTGATCGATTATGATAAAAACACAGGTAAGGCGATTGGTAAAAAGACCCATCAGGGCGCATTTGATGAATCGGCATGGTCAAGAGGACAAGGATGGGCGCTGTATGGTTATACCATGATGTACCGCGAGACAAAGAAGAAAGAATTTTTGAAGCAGGCCCAGCAAATCGCAAAGTATATCCTAAGCAATCCGAATTTGCCTGCTGATCTGGTTCCTTACTGGGATTTTGATAAAGATAAAATTGCGCAGTCAGATAAAATGTATCCGAATAAGGATCTGCGGGATGTATCTGCGGCGGCATTATATGCATCTGCTTTGTTAGAGCTCTCACAATACACAAAGGGAAGTGAAGCTTTGAATTATTTTGATAAAGCAGAAACGATTCTTAAGAACCTGTCGAAGGCACCTTATCTGGCACCTTATGGTCAAAATGGTGGGTATATCTTACAACACAGTGTTGGAGCGCTGCCATTAAATTCGGAAATCGATGTGCCGTTGACCTATGCCGATTATTATTATGTGGAGGCCTTGGTTCGTTATCAGCGCCTATTGTCCGGAGAACCTATGATCAAAGAGATCGCTAAATAAGGTTGTCAACAGTTAAAAGCTTATTTTAGTGGGATCAGATCGTTTAAAAAATGATTTGTTTTAAGTAAGGCTCAAACTTGATTAAAAACGTAGTTAAAGCTAAAAGACAGAGGTGGCATAGCCACCTCTGTCTTTTTATTGGGAATTACAGCGTTTATTGAGCATTACGGGGACCACAGTTCGATATAACAGGGTTTAGCTATTCTGGTTGGGCGTAGCGGTTTGTTCCGACGGATTGTATCCAAACTGTTTTTTAAATTCCTTACTAAAGTACTTCCTGTCCGAAAACCCGACAGTATAGGCGATCTCACTGATGTTCATGTCAGAATTCAGTAGTTCTTTCGCTTTGTTTAGCCTATACGTTTTAACATAATTATTGAGCGATAAATTGGATATTGCCTTCAGTTTACG
Source organism: Sphingobacterium sp. UME9 (assembly GCF_014170215.1). Taxonomy (NCBI): domain Bacteria; kingdom Pseudomonadati; phylum Bacteroidota; class Sphingobacteriia; order Sphingobacteriales; family Sphingobacteriaceae; genus Sphingobacterium; species Sphingobacterium sp. UME9. Next base: position 267,985 of record NZ_LZZP01000013.1, read on the forward strand.
ATAGAGAATTGGAGCGCTCATTCCCATTTTACGTGATATAAAATTAACATCAAAGCCATCTGACTGGATATTAGCTTCGATCAATTCATTTAGGGATAAGATGAATTGTGCATCAAGCTCATTGTCGAATGAAGCTGTTTTGACCTGAAATTCTCTACTCTTTTTCTGGCTGATAGCCATGAGATTCTGAGCGGAGAGAAATAGTTGTTTATTGTCGAAGGGTTTTGTCAAATAGATATTGGCGCCCAGTTCTAGTGCTAAGGTTTGTGAATGGCTGTCTGTTACGGCCGTCAGCAAAATGAACGGAATGTGGCTTGTTACCATATTTGTTTTAATGGCCTGACACAATTGAGCACCGTCCATGTAAGGCATCATGAGGTCTGAAATAATCAGATCAGGGATATATTCCAATGCTTTGGAAAGAGCCTCTTCACCATTGTTTGCTGTAATGATCGTGTAGGTATCCTGAAATAGATTGACAACTGTTGCTAATAATTCTTTATTGTCTTCTACAATTAAAATAGTTTGTTGTAAGGAAGTATCAAGCGTGCTTGGTACAGGTGTGCTAACGTCTTCTGTTTCCTTTCCAAGGAGGCCTATTGCTTGCAGCTCTACTTTCTCGCCAGCTTGTTTCGGTAAGGTTACCGTAAATACCGTCCATTTTCCTTTTTCATCGTCCTGTGAAAAACAACGAATGTCTCCCTTGTGTTGCAGCACAATTTGTTTGGTAAGTGCCAATCCAATGCCTGTGCCGATCGCATCATTAGCTTGTTCTTCACGATAGTATTCTTCAAATATTTTAAACTGATTGTCTGTAGCAATGCCAATGCCGTTATCAACTATGTTTATGGAAAACGAGTCATCACTTTCGATCAACTCCAAGTAAACTGTACCATAATCGGGTGTGTATTTGATAGCATTGGACAGTAGATTAAACATCACTTTATCAAATTGCACGGTATCGATGGATTGTAATCCTACTGCATCCAACTGACGTATATAATAGTTGAGATGTTTTGTTTTGGCAAGGTCATTCAGTAAGTAGAACGTATCTTCTATGTATTCTCTAAAAGAGATGTCGGTTTTCTTCAGTACAAAGTGTTTATCATCGAATTTTTTAAAGTCCAGCAACTCGTTGATTACACCAAGCAGTTTACTGGCATTCTTTTTTATCCGTTTTACTTTGTTTTGTGTAGAAGTCAGATTGGCCGTTTCGGAGATAATTTCGTCTAATGGAGCTGTAATCAACGTCAACGGTGTGCGAATTTCGTGCGATATCTGTGTAAAGAATTTTATTTTCTTTTCCTGTTCCCGTTCTGAATTGATCAACATCTCACGTTCGACAACAAACTTGATGACAAAATGTACACCCAAGGTGAACAAGCCCACATACAACAGATAGGCCCACCAGGTTCTCCAAAAGGGAGGTTTAATATCGATGTTGATCCGTAGGGGGATACTGCTCCAAATGCCATCGTTGTTACTGGCGAATATGGTCAAAGTATGCAATTCCGACTGGAATATTGGTATATCGTATTGACGGAGTACTTGTTTCAACCCAATCCTTGTCAAAGCCATCAAGCTTATATCGGTATCTATTCTTTTGTGGTTTGATGAAATTAGAACCTGAGAAATTAATCGTAACAAAGTTTTCATCATGTCGGAGTTTGAGCTGATAGCTGTTGTGATCGGTCGTTTTCTGAAGCCGTCCGTAGTTTAATGGTGTCTCTTCGAGAAAGATATTCCGGAAGAGTACCTCGGGGATAGTCTGATTGAAAATTATTGTTCGGGTATCCATGGCAACTACGCCATTGAGTGTTGTGACGAATAGTGTTCCTGTTTTGCTGGCAAAGACTTTGGCTCCAAGTAGATTTTTGACCGGTAAACCGTCATACTGATTCAGGAGGTAGCTATGTTTTGTTTTGGGATTATAGCATATTAATCCATTTTTACTGGTAAGCCATACCTGATTGTTCACAAAGATGGGCCAGCCTAGCGAATTGTTCGGAAAGCGAGAGACCTTGGTTAATTGATCATGCTGATCAAAATGATATAAGTATTCTTTGGATGTCAGCCAGATGTCCCCGTTCGGGTGAACATAAAACCCACCTAGCGTTAATGTATCCAGCTGTTTTATTGGGTTTATGTTTGATTCATTTGGTTTTTTGCGAAAAAGTGTACCTCCTCTGAGAAAATAAGTCTGCTGTTTATTGTCCGCTTGGATATCATCAATTGTACCTGTTTTTAATGCAGCGTTATACGCTGCAGGTTTTCCAGGATCGACGATGTAAAGCCCTTTATTGGTTCCGAGGTAAATGCGATGTACGGGATCGACGTAAATGCTATAAATATTGTTTTTGAGATTCAAGACATCTTTTTCCAGGTAAAAGTGTTGTGTGTTTCCAGATTGTGCATCGATAATGGAGTAGCCCCCGCCATACTGTGCCGCATAAATTTTGTTATCTCTAACATATAGATCCTTGATCAGGTTTGACCGGGTCAATTTTGACAAAGGAGAGGTCGTTTCTGTTCTTTTGTCAATTTTGTTGATTCCCTCTTCCTCCGTTCCTATCCAATAGGCATTGTCTGATTCGGCGAAGCTACCGGTGATATCACTATTCAGGCTGAGACCAGGACGCGAACGTGTTGAGTAATGCTGTATGGGGATCAGTTCGGGGTAGATGGCATTGATTCCGCCGAAATAAGTTCCTATCCAGGTGATCTGTTGTCGATCAATAAAAATATCATAGATTGAATTTTGACTCAATGAGTTTTTGACGGAGGTATTATGTTTATAGTTTAAGAAATGTGGTGCCCCATTAAAGATGGAGAGTCCTTTTAATGTACCGATCAGCAGGTCTCCCTGTTTAGTTGGGACAATTTTCCGGATGTTATTGCTGAGCAGATTGCTATTTGTTTCTGTTAAGTTATTCCATTTTTTATCAGCGAAGTTATATTGGAATATTCCATGCAATTTTGTGCCAACCCACAGGATGTTTTTATGGAGATATAGGGCACAGAAAATACGTTCTTTTAAAGGGAGCGCAGGCAGTATCAGATTCTGGATATGGAGGACCTGATTATTTTGCAATGAAAAAGATTCTATGCCATTGTAACTGGCTATTATATAGTTGTTGGGGCTAGTTTGAATAATGGATTGCACCCGCGGACGGTCAAGAATTTTCTTGAGATTGTAGGTTCCAGCTGTCGGGACAGCCTGATAGAGTCCTTTGTCAGTGCACAAAAATATCTGGTCTGAAAGAAACTGAATGTCGGTAACAGCAATTTTTTCCTGAAAAGGTTTTCCCTGTTTAAATACGGCTTTACGTTTGTCGATGTCGAAAATAAATAACTGCGTTGCTGTAGCAATAAAAAGGGCATTATTTGCGTTGATGGCAATCTTGTTAATGTAATCTACCTTTTTAAATACCGTATCCTGTACGAGGATATTGGTGATATTTTGGGAGTCATAGACAAAAAGGTTGGCTCCGCCACCGAACCACAGTTTACCTTGTTTATCTTGAGCAATTGTTAATACCGCCTGTTTATCCAATACGTTCTCCTGGCTCAGTGTCTCAAATTTCAGATTCTGGGCATGACCAATGGAAATGATGGATATCAGCAGTAAAAAATGTCTCGATAAAATAGGTAGTATGCTCATGGTTATGGGGTATTTGTGTCAAATTTAAGATTTTACCCCCAAATATTTATGAATTTCACCCCTCTTAATTTGCTTATAGACTCATCTTTGACCTATTAAACAACCAATTTTTATTATAAAACTAATTTCCTAAAGTATGGCAAAGTTTTACAAAGTTGGACTGTCTGCTATGATGATGTTTACTGTGGGTGCGAGTATGGCACAACAGAAAATTTCAATTACGGGGCGGATTACAGACAGTCAAGGAGCACCTTTATCGGGTGTAACGATTCGAGAAAAGGGTGGAAGTGTTTCTACTTCTACAAATGCAAACGGTACCTATTCATTGTCAGTTGGCTCCAATGCAACAATTGTCGTTTCCTATATCGGTTATCAAAATCAGGAAGTTGTTGTCAATGGACGTAATGTCGTCAATGTAACTATGGATGGTACAAGTTCGGTTATTGATGAGGTTGTTGTTGTCGGTTATGGAAAGCAAAAAAAGGAAAAGCTATTGGGTTCTGTAAGTACAATTGATGCAAAGCAAATTGAAAATAGGCCTGTCACAAATGTTTCTACGGCATTAAGCGGTGTTGCTGCTGGTGTTCAGGTAAAACAAGGTACTGGTCGACCAGGCGCCGATGGCGCTACCATTCGCGTACGTGGTATCGGTACAATGAATAATGCTGAAGCATTGGTTGTTATTGATGGGATTGTTGGAACAATGGATGCGGTAAATCCAAATGATATTGAAACAATTTCTGTTTTGAAAGATGCGTCTTCTGCTTCAATCTATGGTACACGTGCGGCAAACGGGGTTATATTAATCACAACTAAAAAAGGTAAGGCAAATCAAAAGACTCAATTGACTTATTCAGGAATTCTTTCCAAGACCAAACCGATGGGAACACCTGAGTTTGTGTCGGATTACGTGCGTCACATGGAGTTAATGAATGAAGGAACCTTCAATCTGGGAAAACCGAATAAGTATGCAGAATCTACAATAGAGCAATGGCGAAAAGCAAATGCGGATCCAAATGGTATTATGGCTCCTTCGGGTTTACCAAATTATATTGCTTATCCAAATACAGATTGGACAGATTGGATCTATAACTCGAGCTGGCTGCAGAGCCATAATATTTCCGCAACTGGGGGATCGGAGTCTACCAATTATATGATTTCCGGACGGATTTTGGACAATCCAGGTATTATGCAAAACACTGGTGCCAAAAAGTATGAATTAAGAACGAATCTGAGCACTAAAATTGGAGACCGTTTAACAATTGGGACAAACACTTTTGCATCAACAGAAGATCGGAAAAAAGCAAACGTTGATAATCTGTATAATTTCTTAAGGCAGTCAACCCCGGGTGTATATCCGATGTATGATGGGAAATTTGGAGGAGCGGTAGCCGCTGAAGAGTCCGTTCAATTGAACAATCTGATGCAGTATCTATATGAACCTCAGGGAATGGATAAAGTATCAAATTTTAACTCCACTATTTTTGCCAATGTTAAAATTATCAAAGGATTAACTTTTGAAACCAAATTCAACTATTTGACACGCTTCAGAGAGCAGACTGGTAGCAGTATTCCTGTAGATAAGTACAATTTTGCAACTGGTGCAATTGTTTTCCCTGCCGGTGTGGCAGCTAATCTTACGCTTTCTCAAAGCTATGAAAATCTTCGTACGTTGACTTTTGACAATGTGCTTCGTTATGAAACAACTATAGGTAAGCATAATATAGGCGCATTATTGGGGCATAATGAGTTCCAAACCAAATGGTATACGTTCTCTGCATCAAAAAGAGGAGTTATCGATCCAACAATTTCTAATATCAGTACAGCAAATGAAATGAATAGCATTGATGGTAACGAATATGAAACCAGTATGCGGTCTTTCTTCGGACGGGTGAATTATGACTTTGATGGAAAATATCTGGTAGAATTCAATTTGCGTCGAGATGCATCCTCCAAATTCGGAAAGGATAAACAGGTCGGTTATTTTCCTTCTGTAGGTTTGGGCTGGTTGCTTTCTAAAGAATCGTTTATGAAAGGCCTAGATCCTTACGTTCAGAACGTTAAGTTGCGTGGGTCTTGGGGTAAATTGGGTAATGACCGGAATAACGGGGATCCAAACAGTGAGAATTATTTCCCGGCACTTGCTTTTTATGGAAATGTAGGTTACTCCTACGGCGGGTCACAAGTAAGTGGTTTGGAACGGAGCAAATTTGGAAATAGGATGTGAGCTTGGGAAGAAAGTGAAAATAAAGAGGTGGGACTTGAATTCTCTACTTTCAAGAATAAAGCTTATGTCGAGGTGAATTACTATAACAAACTAACCTCCGGAATATTGGTTCCTGAACAATTACCGCTAACAACCGGCAATACTTCTGCTCCAATTGTCAACTCGGCGGCTATGCGTAATAGTGGTATAGAACTCAATCTGACTTGGAAGGATAAAATAGGTGAAGTGAGCTACAATATCGGTGGTAATTTTGCTTACAATAAAAGCCGGGTGACCAAACTTAAAGGCCAGTTGGTAAGAGGTTGGAATGATGTCAATGGTACGAATAGCTACAGTACCAATATTGGACAGGTATCCAACGCTGTTGGTACAAACCAACGTAATTTGGAAGGGCATACATATAGAGAGTTTTATGTAAGACAGCGCTATAAAGGGGATGGTAGTTACTATTCTAGTGATGGATCGGTAAATCCGAATGGTGGACCTCGGGATGGTATGATCCGTACCGAAGCGGATTACAAGTGGGCTCAGGATATGAAAACGGCGGGTTATAGTTTTTCTCCAGTAAATACTTTGGGTAAAGAACAACTTTATTATGGTGATTTTCTTTATGCAGATTTAAATAGAGATAAGATCTATGGCAATGAGAACGATCTTGATTTCACAGGAACCTCCGATATTCCGAAATATATCTATGGATTTAATTTGGGATTTTCCTATAAAGGGTTTGATTTACAAATGTTGTGGTCCGGTGAAGGTAAATTGCAATATTATTGGAATGATGAAGGTTATAGCAACAATATTGTTCGTGATGGAAATGGCATTTCAAAACGGGTGGCGGATGACCATTATTTTTATGATCCTGCTAATCCGAGCGACTCCCGTACAAATCTGACCGGATCTTATGCGCGCTTAAAATATAACGGTGAAACAATCAATAACGTAGCGAACAACTATTACCTCTACGATGCAGACTTCATTAAACTGAGGAATTTACAAATCGGTTATACATTTAATAATAGGCTTACCGAGCGTCTGCATGTACGTAATCTACGCGTATACTTCTCTGGTGAGAATCTACTGATGTTTACAAAATTCCCTGGAGCTGATCCAGAAATCGGAGCTGGAGCTAAATATCCAACGATGAAACAATATGCATTCGGTTTGAATTTTGGATTCTAATACTAAGAACAAATGAAGAAAATATTAACTATAGGTATGCGAAGATTATTTACGCATTACAAACAATATAATAAGTGCTTGGGGCGTATATCCATGTTGGCTATCGTTTTAGGGACAATGGGTTCCTGTAAAAAGGATTTATTGGATATCACCTCAAACACGCAAGTCCCTGAGGACAAAATGTGGACAACAGATAACTACACCGATCTTGGTGTAAATGGAGTTTATCAGGCATTGCGTTTTGGATATTCAACCGGCGGAACAAATAATCGGGAGCTTTACCAATATGATCGTCTATCCAATACGCTGATACCTAGGGGAGGAGATCCCTTGTTGAATGCTACCGCCAATACTTCAACAGGACTTTTTGCTGATGTCTGGAAGGAGTTATATGAAAGTGTACATCGTTCGAATGATGCAATTTATGGAATAAGTAACATTTCCCCTTCTGCACCTGAGAAGAAAGCACGTCTATTGGCGGAAGTGAAGTTTTTAAGGGCATTTTATTACTACAGATTAAATCAATTGTATAGAGGGGTGCCTATATATGACGCTCCGATAAATTACAATGAGGCTACTAAACCTAGAAATACTGAAAAAGAGGTTTGGGATTTTATACTAAAAGATCTGAGTGATTGTATTGCCGAAACTAATTTGCCAACTAAATTTCCGGCTGGAAGTAAAGATTTTGGTCGTATCACGAAGTCTGCCGCTTATGCGTTGCGTGGTAAAGTGTATATGTATCTGCAGGACTGGGATAAGGCGATAGCAGATTTTCAGGCGGTTAAAGATTCCGGTCATCAACTATTTTCAGATTATAAGACCTTATTCACTGCCGCCAACGAAAAATCTGACGAGATGATTTTTTCCATTCAGAACATTGCATTAGATAATTATGGATCGACCATGCAATTCTACTTTGGTAGCCGTTCAGCGTTTGGTTCCAATTGGGACAGCTATTTGGTTAGTCCGGATTTTGTTGACTTATACGAGAACAAAGATGGCAGTAAATTTAACTGGGATGATGTAATCCCGGGCTATAACGCTATGGCACCAGCGAAGAGAGAAATCTATTTCGTACGTGACAATGTACAGCAAGTAGCGCAGGCCAATAACAAACCCGCTAAATACACAGATTTGATCGATCCAAAACGAGGACTTGATTTTGGGCTGTATCTACAAAATGGAAATGAGGCCCGCTTAAAGAAAGCCTTCGAAAATCGAGACCCACGTTTAAGTGCCAATGTCATTTTACCCTACTCTACTTTCGTAGGAATGAATGGTACGGCAGATCAAACGTTCACGTCTAGATGGCCACATATTGAGCAATTGAACAATGTTTTTGACCTAAGGACCGATATTGAAAGTCAGTTTTTCTACCTGCCGCGTAAATTTGTATATGAAGGCGGTAAACCTCCTATTCCAAGCAGGGTTGCAGGTGATATTGATTATCCGGTGATACGTTACGCAGATGTGTTATTATTATGGGCCGAAGCCTTAAATGAAAAAGGACAAACAGGACCTGCCGTCGATAAAGTCAATGAGGTTCGCGCCCGTGCTAAAGTAGGGCTGTTGAATAGTTCTGCAGCGACGACTGTGAGTGGCAAAGTCGATTTAACCAGGCGAATTCGTAACGAACGTAGGAGAGAGCTTTTTGGAGAAGGTGTTATCTATTTTGATGAGTTAAGATGGAAATCCTGGAAGGAGCAGGTATTTAGTGGTAACGCTGGAAACAAACAACCTTGGGGTGCTATAGTAGACAAATACACCTATTTAGGAGATCAGCTTTATACATGGCCTATTCCTGAATTGGAAAGGCAACGAAATACCAGTTTAACACAAAATACAGGTTGGTAAAAGAAAACTAAATGACTTCCCTCGTAAAGAAGTTGTTATCAATCGCTCATGCAATCGTTTGCTCGAGCGATTGATTTCTTTTTGTTTGTTTTTTTTAGTTAAAATAAAGATTTTTAATGTTTTGTGTAACACTTCGATTGTGTTCGTTATAAACCAATGTCAATGAAAAGAAGACTCTTATTAAAACTATTGGGCGGTGCCGGGATGGGAGCCCTGGCGACATCTTTTGCTGGTGAAGCGAAAGCCAATGTTACCGCGTCGGAAAGAAATAATTACCGCGAGAACGATCGGGCCTATTGGGTATCTATCTTACACAAGATGGCAGCTCCCATATTGAGCAATATCAGTAAGGAACAATGGCGTAAAAATATGCCGATGGAGGTGAGCCCGACTTTTGATAGTAGGGATCCCGGCGTTGGATACCTGGAAGCCTTTGGGCGTTTGTTGGCTGGAATGGCACCTTGGCTGGAATTAGCGGATGACGCAACCGAGGAAGGTAAATTGCGTAAAAAATTACGTGACCAAGCATTATTGGGTATACAATATGGTGTAGATCCAAAATCGCCGGATTATTTTACTTGGCGAGGACCTTCATCTCAGACCCTTGTGGATGCAGCGCATCTTGCACTGGCTTTTCTGAGAGCCCCAAAAGCTTTATGGCAGCCTTTGGACCAGGCCACTAAGCAAAGAGTCGTCGAAGAGTTTAAACTATTGCGCAAAATTAAACCGAATGAGAGCAATTGGCTGCTTTTTGCGGCAATGACAGAAACATTTCTTTACAGCATAGGAGAGGAATGTGCACGGGAAAAGATCGATTATGCGGTCAATAAATTTGATCAGGAATGGTATGTGGGGGATGGCTGGTATAGTGATGGTGCCCATTTTAGTTTTGACCACTACAATGGTTATGTGATCCATTGTATGCAGGTGGAGTCACTGCGTCATAACATTTCAGCGGGAGGAAAATACAAGGAAATGTATGAGCGAGCTTATAAACGAATGCAGCGTTATGCGCATCACCTGGAACGCATGATCTCTCCGGAAGGGCATTATGTCGTTGTTGGACGCTCCTCAACTTATAAAAATGCCGCATTCCAGCCTCTAGCGACTGTTGCTCTAGAAAATAAGCTGCCCGAAGATATTTCGAAGGGTCAGGTCAGAGCCGCATTGACCACGATACTCCGCCATATTTATATTGACAAAACCTTTGCACCCTCAGGATGGCTGCGTATGGGCGTAGTGGGTGATAAACAATCCAATCTCGCAGATTACTATACAAACGCAGGCTCGATGTATGTGGCCTCTCTGTCATTCTTGCCATTGGGGTTACCGGCAGACGATGAGTTCTGGACCTGTGCTCCACAACCCTGGACTTCCCAAAAATGCTGGAATGCTGAGCAATTTCCCAAGGACTATTATGTAAGTTATTAAACGAAAAAAGAATAAAAAAGCAAAAGATTAAGGACTGGATAAAATGAAGATACAACACTATATTACGGGGGCTTTAATGATCGGACTAGGAATGCAGGGAATTTCCTGTTCCAGTCAGCGAAACTTAGGGACAGTGAAATTGGGGCTTGACAAAGAATTTGTCCGTACCAATTTAGAAGATGCACACAAGCAGATCGCCTACCTCGCAGCATCGATCGATGAATCGGATATGCCTACAACCTATAAAGATGGTAAATATGTGAATTGGGGTTCAAGCTGGTGGTGTTCTGGATTTTATCCCGGTACAGTGCTCTATCTCTATGAATATACCAAAGATGAGAAGCTATTAACGGAAGCAAAAAGTAAGTTGAAGGAACTCGAGAAGGAAAAGAACAATAAGGGGACACATGATTTGGGTTTTATGTTGTACTGCAGCTTTGGTAATGCATTACGCTTGACGGGAGATTCGGCTGCTTATAAGGAAATTTTAAGTACCGGAGCAGCCTCATTGGCGACCCGTTTCCACGAAGCACCCAAAACTATCCGTTCATGGGATGGGGGCAAAAACTGGGATGGCCAGCCTTGGACTTACCCAGTGATTATTGACAACATGATGAACCTGGAGTTTCTGACGGAAGTTTCCAAAATGACAGGTGATAAGCGTTATCGTGATATTGCGGTGCAACATGCCAATACAACGATGGTCAATCACTACCGAAAAGATTACAGTTCCTACCATGTCGTGGATTACAATCCAAAGGATGGAAGCATTATTTCGAGAAAGACTGCTCAAGGTGCGTTTGATGAGTCTGCATGGGCTAGGGGACAGTCTTGGGGACTGTATGGTTATACGATGATGTACCGCGAGACCGGCGACAAGAAATATTTGGAGCAAGCTCGACATATTGCACAGTTTTATCTGAATCATCCCAATCTTCCAAAAGATCTGATACCTTATTGGGATATGGACCAGAACAAGCTTACTCCGGATAGTAAATATTATAGCCAGAAAGATCTTCGTGATGTGTCGACCGCTTCGGTGACCGCTTCGGCTTTGCTGGAACTGGCGCAATACACAACAGGTGGTGAAAGCCAGCTGTATATCTCAAAGGCTGAGCAGATGTTGCGGTCTTTATCATCTAAACCCTACAAAGCAGATTATAAAGAAGCCGGTGGCTATATTTTAAAACATAGTGTTGGTTCGATTCCACATAAAACAGAGGTTGATGTTCCTTTAACCTATGCTGATTACTATTATGTAGAGGCATTGGTTCGGTATGATCGGTTGCTCCAAGGAGAAAAGGTAATCAAGCCATAGAAACTATCATAAGTGCCTAGTCTTTGAAACAATGTTTGATTTATTGTTTCAAAGACATGATAATAATTCTATTGAATACTACAATTTTTAGAGCGAATTTTTTATTAGGTCACAATAGATCATGAACCATAAACATATATCAAATCCTGCTCCTTTGATATGGAAAGATGGTTCAGTTCTTATCGTTTTTAAAGGACGTAGCCGTGGAAAGAACTATCCATTTCAGAGCGAGCTAAAAAGAGGTAAATAGCCAAGAGAAATTTTCATTGGGAGGATCTCTTGTTCAGGGCTGTTCCATTAGTAGCAATAGATAAACAATATGATCTACATCTCCCGGATGTATTAGAGGCATATTGTTCCAATTATAAACTACCAATATCATAAATCTAACAAAGAATGAGAACAACAAACAGTAAACTCAGATTCATTGCAGTCGCACTGATGAGCACACTTTCGGCAATGATGGCCTGTCATAAGGATATGCTAAAGCCCGAAAGCTCTATTGCTCAGCTGCAAAAAAAAGCAGCTACTTTTGATTCCGCAAATGAGGTCAGCCTTTTGCCCGTCGCAGATGCGTATGTTCAGGATGGGACTAACGCCAGTACCAATTATGGTGATAATAGTTGGCTGATTGCCAAAGATGATGCTCCAGGTTATCGAAGGGATATCTATCTGCGTTTTGATCTGACCGCATTGCCCAGCAATGTTGCTAGTGTACAGTCAGCACGTGTTGAATTGGCTGGTGGGGTTTCCAGTGCTGCGGATACAGCAAATGCCAAGTGGCTGTACTACACAACGCTTGAAAAAGATTGGGGTGAGAAAACGATCAATTGGAATAATGCGCCAGCGACAGGGACAAAGCTTGGAGAAGTCAATGGAAAACTAAAAGTTACAAATGGAATTGTCTATCTCGATATTCCCTCCTCAGTGATTCAAGAAGCTTTGGATTCGGACAGAAAATTGTCTATTAAGATTGTCGCACAGCGAAAAACCTCCGGTTCTACTTCATTTTATTCCGACTTTCAGTCTAAAGAAGCACAGGATGTGGGACTTCGACCAAAATTGAAAATTGATTATACAGCATCGGGGCCAAACTTTTATAGCAACCTAGTCATGGATAAAGTAACCTTTGACTCCATTCAGCTTGATCTAGCAACATTATCCGCCGCCCAAACGCTAATAAACAATCAAGTTACTGTTAAAGCAAATGATGCATTGAATACAGTTCCTGTTCCGGTTGCAAAAATTTCAGATCCCGATGGCAAGAATAAAGTGCAGACTGATGCAGCTAAGGTGTATTCGTTGGCGCTACAATATTTTTTGTTTCAGGAGCAGGCAAATGCAGGGCAATATGTTGATAAGGCGAAGGAATTTCTTCTTTCTTGGGCAGCCGTTAACGCAGCAACAAGCCAAACTCCCGATGAAAGTATATATCTTCCATTTCTTACAGGATATTCACTTATTCGTGCAAAAATTGATGCTAACAGCAGGATGACGATCGACAATTGGTTACGGACAAGATATAACTTTTACAAAACTCAATCGGTCAGAACCAATAATTGGGAAACTATCCGTAATCTGTTGATGATTGATATCGCTTATATACTGAATGATGGAGCGCTTATCAACCAAGCGACGTCAGATTTTAGTACTCATCATAATAAAAATTATCGTGCGGATGGGGCTAGCGTAGATTTTCTTGGCAGGGATGCCTTTGCCTATCATGTGTATGATCTAGAGTTTATCGGACAGATTGGTCGCACTTTTTATATCAAACGAGGCCGGCATATGCTTGATAGTTTGGTAAATCACCGTGCTACAAAATGGGTTAATTTAAGAATTAATCCCAATGATACGCCAGTCTTGGGTGGATCTATTAGGGATGCGGTCTCTTTTATGGCCCCTTATGTCTTGGATCCTGACAATAATATTCATCTTGAATTTGTCAACACCGAATGGGCTCCTGACAAAACTAGAGCTGATTATAATAAACCGTTTAATGCGGCAGGATCCAGCTATGCTTTTGTCCAGATGGCATCCATTATGAAAGGCGAGATGTTCGGTTTCCTGAAAAAGTTAAATCCTAGTTTCAACAGATATACTGATTTGCGTTACTATATTAACTCTTATGGGCCATCTTTAAGTACTTCGCCTATGACCGATGTGACATTGTATGGTGATACTCCTTTCCGTGGCTGGTATAAACAGCTTGGCATTGGAAGTTACAGTCTTACTGATTTGCAAGGACTGGGTGTTACGAACGACCAACTGAGCAGTATTAGTATTCCAAAAGGTTTTAAGGTTACACTCTATGAAAATGGAGATTTTACAGGAGATTCTGCGCTATTAACTGGACATACCATTGATTTGTCAATCTTAAACTTTAACGATAAGACATCTTCGCTGTTGATTGAATATCTTTAGTCAATTTATCTAAATGAAAAGGTGTTTTTTGTAATTATAGTGTGTGCTTGACCTATGTCCATTTCTTCTATGTAGAAACATTGGTGCGATATGACCGGTTGCCCCTTGGAGAAAAGGTAATCAAGCAATAAGAGCTATTTTTTTTGAGTTTTCAACAAAGTTATTAACACGATGTGGAAAAGTGAAGTATGTAAGGTACTTCACTTTTTTTGTTTTATAGGATTGAACCCGCTCTATCTTACGACATGTTTCTTCATGTCGTATTTGATCCTATTCTCTGTCAAATACAGGCTCTTTCATCTAGTGCACATAACAATATCTAGCTTATATCAATTTCTATATTAACAGGGCTTTTATAGGGGTATAACAGGGGGTTAACAGGGGTAATACCCCTGTTAACCCCCTGCTAACCCCTAGTAAAAATAGTGTTACTCCTCTTTTAATAGGGAATTTGGTGTTATCTTGGTAATAATTTATATACCAATTAATTATAAACAAAAGGAGAGAAACTTTATGGCAATTTTACAAAATGGTCCGAACGGCCCTATTGTTGGGAAATTTGGTTCGGTGAATGCTTACCTATTGAATGGCCAAAATATCATACGCGGCGGTAAAAGAAAACGAACGTCTCCGCCTAGCGAGGCCGAGCTATTAAATAGAGAAAAACAGAAAATTGCAGGTAAGTTTGCCGCATGGAATAAAAGAATTCTTGAGTTTGGCTATCAGTCTCTAGCGAAAAAGGGAAGTCGTGTAGGTGCTTTCCAATTGGCACAGCGCCACATTTTTAAAGAAACTCTTGAATTAGATGAAGAGAATAAGCCTTTTGTTAACCTTGAAAAGCTATTGCTGTTTTCGGGTCCGCTTACCCCATTAGCCAACTGTCAAGTAAGCTTGGATGGCGACCAGATTGATCTTAGCTGGACTGTAGATGATCAGTATAAAAGTAGCATATATAAAATCAATCTGGGATTGATAAGCTTAGATGCCGAGTCGCATCTAAGAACCTCTATTGCCAATGTCAATCAGGGCACCTGCTCGTTGCAATTTGAGGAGATAAGCAGAAAAACAGGTGATCTCCATGTTTATGTTGGTGTGTGGGATACACTGGAGGGAGACTTCTCGAATTCCATCTATTGTGGGGTTATATAGTTGTTTTCGACGGAATCCATAAGCTGGCTTAGAAAGATGTTATGTGCAAAGATAAGATTAGTGGCAAGGCTTTATAATTTAAAGCTTTGCCATTTTTGAGATTATTCAACTTAAATAGAGCTAGAAGAGATATGAATAATATGTTTTGATATTGTGCTATGAAAAATAAAGATTTATTTATCGCCGATTTGATTAGGATATTTCCAAATTTAGAAGAAGAAATTCTGGATGAAGATTATAGTTTTTCTATTACTTTACAAATGGGAAGTCTTAAACGGTATATTCAGAAAGCTATAGATGATGACAACTCAGATCTATTTGATGCTGTGGTAGCTTTTCTTAACGAAAATTTGCCTTTGGTTGATAAGAAGGTACAGAATACAATTTTTATTAGCTTTTTAGAGAAATTAGACTTCTCAGGTACACCCAAATTTAAACAGAAGCTAGTTGGAACCTTAAGAAGAGCTCATGGTTACTGGAAGTTACACGATCGGAAAAAAATACCTGGTTAAATTAAGATTGGACTATGGATATGAATTTAGAATATGATAGTTGTAATTGTAGTTTTCGAATAGCGAATTATCATTATGTTTGAGAGCTAACTTTGCACTTTAAAGCTTAAATCGGTGTATTTTTTGTTGTACTTTTATCCCAATGACCGATATTCAAAAGAGATTCGACCGCATACTTGCTATTTATATGCATCTACAGGCTAAACCTGTGGTCACTGCTGCTGCTTTGGCAGAACGCTATGAAGTAAGTCCGCGTACGATTTATCGTGATATCAGATCCCTGATGCAAGCAGGGATTCCGATTTACGGTGAAGCGGGAAGCGGTTATTCTTTGGTGGAGGGATATAAAATGCCACCTCTGCAATTTACCCGAGAGGAGGCATTGAGTTTTGTGGCAGCGGAGAAACTGGTGGAAAAGTATACAGATCGGAATCTTGCGCATCATTTTACAACAGCATTGCTAAAAATGAAAGCCATATTACGGGGTAACGAAAAAGAACAGGTAGCCTTAGTTGGGGATAACTTTCTGGTGCGCGGTGGGCGTCATCAATTCAATGAGAAGCTAACCCATGGCACCAATATACTGATCGAAAGCATCGCTGCTAAAAAATGTGTGGAAATCTATTATTCCAAACCTTCGGATAAAACTCCAGAAAGGCGTGAAATCGAAGCTGTGGGTATTTTTGTGGAGAGCAAGTTTTGGTATGTCCTCGCTTTTTGTAGATTACGACAAGATTACAGGCAATTCCGTTTGGACAGAATAAACAATATTAGAATACTTGCCGAAGATTTTGGAAAAGAGCATCCCGAGTTATCTTTCTTTCTGAATAAACGTCATGACGTTCCCACGACAAAAGTCGTTGTGCAAGTAGATAAGGATATGGCCCGCTATATGGAATGGGATCGTCACTATTTTGGTTTCCAAAAGGAAACTGTCACCGATAATTATGTAGAGATGCATTTCGAATGCATTAATATGGAGAACGGCTTTGCGCGCTGGTATCTGATGTTTGCTGATAAAGGAACAATTATTGAACCCGAATCGTTAAAAGAGGTCGTAAAGCGTCTGCTTTCATCGGCTTTGGAACAAATCTAAAAGATACTATCCATAACCTAATTTACAGTTGTTTTTTGAGCAACTGCGGATGCAGAGATTCGATATGCCTTCGGTATCTGTTCGAGCCTGCTTCGTGTCAGAGTCAGCTTGTATCCGTGGTGAGTCTGACATGAGTCCGTGGTGACTCCGAGTTAAACTCGGAGTCACCACGGTTGTACTTCTTTTGTCTTATACTGAAATAGGTTTACATTTACCGAACAGATTACTATATAGATTTTACATCCTATTTTTTCTACTGGATTTGGTTGTCATTGTCCGTTTTCTGACTGTTATCGGTTGTCCTTTCCCTAACCACAGTTTCCCTAGTTTTGCTGCGGAACTTTTTTGACTCAGCGTTACGTCTTTGAAACATTTTGGGAACTTTTTGGTTCTGCAATTGCTGATGTGCCTGCTGGGGAGACATCATATTGCAGGACATATGTGGCCTAAAATGATTGTATATATTGACTGCCTTGACCAGCTGTGCAAGTGCCGTTTTGTAGTCTGGAAAGGTCTCAGCCATGCGATATTCGCTTTTTAGGATGCCATTTAGCCTTTCTGCCACGGCATTGTCGTACGGGCTTCCGGATTGTGTCATGCTTATTGTAATCCTATTTTCCTGCAATATAGTGACATAATTTGTACTGCAATACTGGATGCCGCGATCGGAGTGGTGGGTCAGATCGCTCTGTGGATACATTCTATGTGATATTGCCATCCTGAGCGCTGATATACAGGCCTGTGCTGTTGGCCTGTGCGTAAGTTTGTAGCCCACGATCTTTCGGGAATAGGCATCTGTGACCAGGCACAGGTAGATCCATTTGTCCCGGATGCGGATGTAGGTGATGTCACTTACCCATATCTGCTCGGGACGCAGGGCCTGCCTGCGCTGCACAATGTCGGGCCACTTTTTGAAACGGTGGTCGGACTGGGTGGTGATGGCATACCTGCGTTTGCATTTGACCAAAAGGTCATTTTCGCGCAACAGCCTGAAGAAAGCGTCCCTTCCCAGTCCAACCATCGCACTACCCATTTCTTTGACCAATATGCTGCGGAGTTTAAGGGTACCCATGCGATGGGAGTCCTTCCGAATTTCACGTACCCGCGCCAGCACAAGCCCGCTGCGAACGGAGTATTCCTGTTCTCTGCCCATATATTTATAGTAGGATTGCCTTGTTCTGCCAAATAGTCCACAAAGTCTGGAGACCGAAACATTCTGGTAACACGACTTCATTTCTTGGACGATTTGGCCCCAGACTTTTTTACAAAATCAGCCCCATGGAGCTCCTCCGCTTTTTTGATCAACATCTCCAGGGCAGTAATTTTGAGGTTCGCCTGGAAGAGTTCATCCCTGAGATCCTGCTCATTTTTCACCCCAGTGTCTTCTGGCTCAACAGTCTGGGAAACTTCCAGCTCCAGATTGTTTTCCCACTGCTGGTACCATTTCATAAAATACCGCGGAGTGGCTTCCCCCGGAAGATTGTACTTCTGGGCAAGTTGCGAATAACTCAGCTTGCCGGCAAGGTATTCTCTGGAAACGAGGATCTTGAAGCTATCACTGTAAACTTGCTGTCCCCCTGATTTACGTTTTGTCATACGCTTTTTCATAATATTAAATTTAAGATTTTAATATTCGGTTTTTGTAAACCTTTTTCAGGAATGGACATTTCTCACCCCGCATTTATGTGCGATAGGGCACGAATCAGACCAGAAAGAGGGGCGAATAGAAATCGAAGGATGCTCAAATAGTGGGAATAACACGGACTCAAGATCGGCGCAATGGATAATCGGTGCGAGTATGAGTTTTTGAGGAGGTGACTAACTACCCTCTTTCCCAAAAAAATGGAGGTTCTATACCAAGTAATCTTAGATAAACAAATCCTTGGCCACGGTGGTGGATTTCATTATCGATAAAATAAAGGATGCTGTGAATGACTGGCGATTTGTACTGGCCGAATAGGTTGAATTCTTCGGCAAAGCGTTCTTCTGGAATTTGATTGAACAATTCACTGATCTGAGGAGTAGCTTCATCCCAGGCCTGAAGCAATTGTGCTTTGGTCGAATAACTGAGATTCTCATTGAGTTCGCCGCTCTTGTTGGTGACAATTTCTTGGAGACCTGGCGCAGCAATACCTAATAGCTCCTTAATCATATCTGCAAAAGTGCGCATGCCTTCTACTTTGTAATTGAACAATCCTTCTTCTGGAAATTTTTCAATAGTCTGTCTTGTCAGGTTTCTGTGGCCTAACCAATGCTGAAGTAGCTCGTTTTTGGAAATGATTTCTGTTTTCATGATTCTCGTATTTTAAAGTTTTTATAGTAAGCAATACATCGCCTTCTGCGTTGTACGATAGTTCAAAATTAGGGTGATCTGTGACAACTGTATGGCAGCAGAAATAAATGCAAGTAATTTTATTTTTCTGGAGGTGATTTAATCGGAGCGGAGAGCTGGATAGGTATTATTCGGAAATTTGACGCGGATAAAGAAAAGATCTAGAAAATAAAAAAAATAATTCACTAATTATTTGACAGTTATAAAAATGTTTGTAACTTTGCAGTCCCTTAATGGGAATAGTATGTCTTGAGCGAAGCCCTACTGCTTCGAAGGACTTTTAATTAATTAATTTACAACATGTCAGGTATTATTGGAAAAAAAGTAGGAATGACGAGCCTGTTTAACGCTGATGGGAAAAATATTCCTTGTACAGTGATTCAGGCCGGGCCGTGCGTGGTTACGCAGATACGTACGGAAGAAAAGGATGGCTACTCGGCAATTCAACTTGGTTTCGACGAAGCTAAGGAGAAAAACACGACAGCTCCTTTGAAAGGGCACTTTGCGAAAGCAAACACAACGCCTAAGCGTAAGTTGGTAGAGTTTAAAACTTTCCCAGATGCAAAACAACTTGGTGACGTAGTTGACGTTACTCTTTTTGAAGAAGGTGAGTACGTAGATGTAGTCGGTACTTCAAAAGGTAAAGGTTTCCAAGGTGTAATGAAACGTCATGGATTTGGTGGTGTAGGTGGTGCGACTCACGGTCAGCACAACAGATTACGTGCTCCAGGTTCATTAGGTGCTTCATCATGGCCTTCACGCGTATTCAAAGGTATGCGCATGGCTGGTCGTACAGGTGGTGACAGAGTTAAAGTTCAAAACTTACAGGTGTTGAAAGTTTACGCTGAGCAAAACCTTATCGTTGTTAGTGGTTCCATTCCAGGAGCTAAAGGTTCTTATGTAATCGTAGACAAATAGTAGAGATGGAAGTTAAAGTTTTAAATTTATCAGGTAAAGAAACAGGTGCCAAGGTGCAACTTCCTGAGTCGGTATTTGGGTTAGAGCCTAACGATCATGCGATCTATTTGGATGTGAAACAATACTTAGCGAACCAACGCCAAGGAACTCACAAATCTAAACAACGTAACGAAATCGCGGGTTCTACTCGTAAATTACACAAACAAAAAGGTACTGGTGGTGCTCGTGCGGGTTCTATCAAATCTCCATTGTTTAATGGTGGTGGTCGTGTATTCGGTCCTCAACCTCGTGACTACTCGTTCAAATTGAACAAAAAATTGAAACAAGTAGCACGTAAATCAGCATTGTCTTACAAAGCAAAAGATAATAACATTGTGGTATTGGATGAAGTAAAATTCGATGCTATCAAAACTAAAAACTATGTTGCTTTAATCAATGCGTTGAATGTAGCTGATGAGAAAACATTGTTGGTATTGCCAGCTTACGATGAAATTGTTTATAAATCAAGCAGAAACTTGAAAAAAGCAAAAGTTATTGTTGCATCTGATTTAAATACATATGATGTATTGAACGCAACAAAATTATTGTTGACTACAGATTCTGTTAAATCTTTGGAGGAAGCATTAGCTAAGTAATATGGAAATTATTAAAAAACCTATCTTGACTGAGAAAGCTTCTATGTTAACGGAGAAATTAAACCGTTACGCTTTCAAAGTAGATCACAGAGCAAACAAAATCCAGATTAAAGCAGCTGTTGAGGCTATGTTTGGTGTTACAGTTCTTGCTGTAAACACTGCAGTAGTAGCTGGTAAAGCAAAAAGCCGTTACACAAAAGCAGGTTTCGTATCTGGTAGAGCTCCTAAGTATAAAAAGGCTGTCATTACTATTAAAGACGGCGAAACTATTGACTTTTACAGTACTATATAATAAAAAATGGCAGTTAAAAGATTCAAACCGGTAACCCCTGGTACTCGTTTTAGAGTAGGCGCTGACTACTCTGATGTTACTACAAACGTTCCTGAAAAATCGTTAGTAGTAAAAATCAACAAGAAATCAGGCGGTCGTAATAACTCCGGTAAAATGACTATGCGTTATCTCGGTGGGGGACATAAAAAAGTATACCGATTAATTGATTTCAAACGCGATAAAAAAGATATCCCTGCAAAAGTAGCTACTATCGAGTACGATCCAAACCGTACTGCTCGTATTGCCTTGTTGCATTACGCTGATGGTGAAAAACGTTACATCCTTGCTCCAGCTGGTTTAGTAGTTGGTCAAACTGTAATCGCAGGTGATAAAGTTGCCCCAGAAGTTGGTAATACATTACCATTAGCAAACATTCCATTGGGTTCTATCATCCACAACATTGAATTAAATCCTGGTCAAGGTGGTTCAATTGCTCGTTCGGCTGGTACTTATGCTCAATTGTCTGCTCGTGATGGTAAATATGCCATCATCAAATTGCCTTCGAGCGAAACACGTATGATCTTATTGACTTGTGTTGCTACAATTGGTTCAGTATCGAACCATGAAAGATCTAACCAAGTGTTAGGTAAAGCAGGTCGCAAACGTTGGTTAGGTCGTCGTCCAAGAGTTCGTGGTGTTGCGATGAACCCAGTAGATCACCCTATGGGTGGTGGTGAAGGCCGTACTTCAGGAGGTCACCCACGCTCACGTACAGGTGTATTAGCTAAAGGCTTCAAAACACGTTACAAGAAGAAAACATCGAATCGTTACATCATTGAGAGAAGGAAAAAATAATGGCTCGTTCAATTAAAAAAGGTCCTTATATCGATCACAACTTAGAAAGAAAAGTTCTTTCTATGAATGAAACTAACAAAAAGTCAGTTATCAAAACATGGTCTCGTAGATCAATGATTTCACCTGATTTTGTTGGCCATACCTTCGCAGTGCACAACGGGAATAAATTTATCCCTGTTTATGTAACAGAGAATATGGTAGGTCACAAGCTTGGTGAATTCGCGCCTACGCGTACATTCAGAGGCCACGCAGAAAAGAAAAAATAATAGGTAATGGAAGCAACAAAAAAACTTAAAAAGTCTGTCTTAATTAGACAACGCAAAGAGCAAGAGAAAGCTCAAAAAGGAGGAGCTTCGGATGCCAAATTATTGAACTGCCCTACTTCGCCTCGTAAGATGCGTTTAGTGGTAGACTTAATTCGCGGTCAACGTGTTGAAAATGCATTATACATTTTGAAACACTCAAGTAAAGAAGCTGCTGCTCGTGTAGAAAAATTATTATTATCTGCAATCAAAAACTGGGAAGCCAAAAACGAAGGTAAATCAGTGGAAGAAAGCGAACTAATTGTAAAAGAAGTATCAGTAGGTGGCGGTCGTCAATTGAAAAGATTGCGTCCAGCTCCTCAAGGTCGCGGATACAGAGTTCGTAAACGTTCAAATCACGTTACGTTGGTAGTTGATAGCAAATTAAACGTTGAACAAAACTAATTTATTGAGAAATGGGACAAAAAGCAAATCCAATAGGTAGCAGATTAGGAATCATCAAAGGTTGGGATTCTAACTGGTTCGGAGGTAAAAACTATTCCGATAAATTAGTTGAAGACGAAAAAATCAGAAAATATCTTTCTGTTCGTATTGCAAAAGGTGGTGTAGCTAAAGTTGTTATCGAAAGAACTTTAAAACGTATCACTGTTACAATTCACACTGCTCGTCCAGGTATCGTTATCGGTAAAGGTGGTCAAGAAGTTGACAAGATCAAAGAAGAGTTGAAAAAACTGACTAAAAAGGATGTTCAAATCAACATTTTCGAGATCAAACGCCCTGAGTTAGATGCTAAGTTAGTAGCTGAAGGTGTCGCTAAACAATTAGAGGCACGTATTTCATTCCGTCGTGCAATGAAAACTTCAATCGCTTCTACCATGCGTATGGGTGCAGAAGGTATCAAAATCATGTGTTCTGGTCGTTTAGGTGGTGCTGAAATGGCGCGTACTGAACAATACAAAGAAGGAAGAACTCCTTTACACACATTGCGTGCTGATATCGACTACGCTTTAGCTGAAGCATTGACTACATACGGTAAAATCGGTATCAAAGTTTGGATCTGTAAAGGTGAGGTTTACGGTAAACGTGACTTATCTCCAAACATTGGTCAAGCATCTGGTGTAAAATCACGTGGCAACCACGAAGGTGGTGGCGAGCGTCGTGACAACCGTAACAACAAAGGTGGTCGCGGTGGAAACAACCGTGGTGGAAACCGTGGTGGAAACAACCGTGGTCCGAAAAAAGATTAATAGTTATTTAGATTACAACAAAAACCTGCTGAAAAAGCAGATTTAAAAAGTATACGAACATGTTACAGCCAAAAAGAACGAAGTTCAGAAAGATGCAGAAAGGCCGCATGAAAGGTAACGCTTCTCGTGGAGCGGAGTTAGCTTTCGGTTCTTTCGGTATCAAAACAATGGAGCAAGCATGGATCACTAGTCGTCAAATCGAGGCAGCTCGTATTGCGGTTACACGTTATATGAAACGTGAAGGTCAAGTTTGGATTCGTATTTTCCCTGACAAACCTGTTACGAAAAAACCTGCAGAGGTACGTATGGGTAAAGGTAAGGGTGCTCCAGAATACTGGGTAGCAGTAGTACGCCCAGGCCGTATGTTATTTGAAGCAGAAGGTGTGCCTTTGGAAATTGCCAAAGAAGCTTTACGCCTTGCAGCGCAAAAACTTCCGGTTCAAACTAAGTTTGTGATTCGTAGAGACTACGTTGAAGCATAAAAATCTTGGTAATGTCATCATTTAAGCGTTAGGGCCGTTACCCCTAACGCTATATATAAAGCGATGATAACCCAAATAACAACTGAAAAAACATGAAAAATTCAGAAATTTTAGAATTATCTAATGAGGACTTAAAAGCTCGTCTTGTAGAAGAGAAAACAGCCCTTACAAAATTGAAATTTGCACATGCTGTTTCAGCTATTGAGAACCCTAACGTGATCAAAGCAGCACGCAAAACTATCGCTCGTATCAGTACAGAGATCAGTGCACGCAAAGCTGCAGCTAAAAATGAAACAGCCTCTGAGGCGTAAAATTTAAAGTCGAAATGGAAAGAAATTTAAGAAAAACAAGAATCGGCTTAGTAGTTAGCAACAAGATGGACAAATCTATCGTGGTATCAGTGGAACGTAAAGTGAAACACCCGATCTATGGTAAGTTCGTTAAAAAAACTACTAAATTTAAAGCTCATGACGAAACTAATACCTGCGGTATCGGCGATACGGTATTAATCATGGAAACTCGTCCGCTGAGTAAAACAAAAAACTGGAGATTAGTAGAAATTATAGAAAGAGCTAAATAACATGGTACAACAAGAATCAAGACTTAATGTAGCTGACAATAGCGGTGCTAAACAAGTTTTAGTAATCCGTGTATTGGGCGGTACGCGCAAGCGTTATGCATCAATCGGAGATAAGATTGTTGTATCGGTGAAAAGCGCTATGCCTTCAGGAAACGTGAAAAAAGGTTCCGTTTCTAAAGCAGTAGTGGTTAGAACGAAAAAGGAAATCCGTCGTAAAGATGGTTCATATATCCGTTTCGATGACAACGCCGCTGTATTATTAAATAATAATGATGAACCACGTGGTACACGTATCTTTGGCCCTGTTGCCAGAGAGTTGCGTGAGAAACAGTTCATGAAAATTGTATCATTAGCACCGGAGGTTTTATAATTATGGCACAGAAAACAAAAACAACTACGCACAAAATCAAAATTAAAAAAGGTGATTTAGTGAAAGTTATCGCTGGTAACTCTAAAGGTGTTCAAGGAAAAGTATTAACTGTTTTAGTGGATAAAAATAGAGCTATCGTTGAGGGCGCTAACATCGTAAAAAAACACACTAAACCAAGTGCAGCTAATCCTAATGGTGGTATCATTGAGAAAGAAGCTGGTATTCACATCTCTAATTTAGCTGTTATCGATCCTAAAACAGGTGCAACTACACGTGTAGGTCGTAAGTTAAATGCAGATGGTAAATTAGTTCGTTACGCTAA
Source organism: Sphingobacterium sp. UME9 (assembly GCF_014170215.1). Classification (NCBI taxonomy): domain Bacteria; kingdom Pseudomonadati; phylum Bacteroidota; class Sphingobacteriia; order Sphingobacteriales; family Sphingobacteriaceae; genus Sphingobacterium; species Sphingobacterium sp. UME9. The sequence continues at coordinate 293,117 of NZ_LZZP01000013.1, forward strand.
AAAATCAGGGGAGGAAATTAAATAATGACTTACGTACCAAGATTAAAAGTGAAATATGCGGAAGAAATCCGTAAAGCACTTCAAGAAAAATTTCAGTATAAAAGTATTATGCAGGTTCCTAAACTTGAGAAAATCGTTGTTTCACAAGGCGTAGGAGCTGCAACAGCTGACAAAAAATTAATCGATAACGCTATCGCTGAGTTGACTTTAATCACAGGTCAACAAGCCGTTGCTACAAAATCGAAAAAAGATATTTCAAACTTTAAATTACGTAAAGGTATGCCTGTAGGGGCACGTGTTACTTTACGTGACAACAATATGTTTGAATTCTTGGATCGTTTGGTAGCAGTATCGCTTCCACGTATTCGTGACTTCCGCGGTATCAACGATAAAGGTTTCGACGGACGTGGTAACTATAACTTAGGTATCACTGAGCAAATCATTTTCCCTGAGATCAACATTGATAAAATCAACAAGATCCAAGGTATGGATATCACTTTCGTGACTTCCGCTCAAAATGATGTTGAGGCTTTAGAATTGTTGAAACAATTCGGTTTACCATTTAAAAATCAAAATACTAATAACAATGGCTAAAGAAGGATTAAAAGCACGCGAAGTAAAACGCGCTAAATTGGTAGCTAAATATGCGGCAAAACGTGCAGAATTAAAAGCTGCTGGCGATTACGTTGCATTAGATAAATTACCTAAAAATGCTTCTCCAGTACGTTTACACAATCGTTGTAAATTGACTGGCCGTCCTAAAGGATATATGCGTCAATTCGGTATCTCTCGTGTAACTTTCCGTGAGATGGCTTTAGATGGCAAAATCCCAGGGGTGAAAAAAGCTTCTTGGTAATTAAAAAAAAATACTTAATTTTGCCCGGGCAATTCAACTGAGGATTGCCGGGGTTTTTGCATTTTAAAATTGTTTAACAGATAGAAGGTCCCATACCAATGGTTGGGAGGGAAACCGCTGTCACAAATTTTCATATATAATGACTACAGATCCAATTGCGGATTACCTTACACGAGTAAGGAATGCCATCAAGGCCAACCACAGGGTTGTTGAAATTCCTGCATCGAACCTAAAAAAAGAGATCACTAAAGTTCTTTTTGATAAAGGTTACATTGCTAATTACAAATTCGATGAGAATGGCGTACAGGGTACGATCAAAATCGCATTGAAATATAATCCAATTAGCAAAATTCCGGCTATTCGTACGTTGACACGTGTGAGTAAACCTGGTTTAAGAAAGTATGCAAGCGTTGATACTATGCCTCGTGTTTTGAACGGTTTAGGTATTGCTATCTTGTCAACATCGAAAGGTGTAATGACAGATAAAGAAGCTAGACTTCAAAATGTTGGTGGTGAAGTTTTATGTTACGTTTATTAATCTAGGTAAAAGCACAAAGAAATGTCAAGAATTGGAAAAGCGCCTATCGCTATCCCTGCTGGGGTAACTGTTACTATTTCGGACAAAAACTTAGTTTCAGTAAAAGGTCCTAAAGGCGAATTAACACAACAAGTTGACCGTGACATCACGATTGCTCAAGAAGAGGGTAATATCGTTGTAACACGTCCAACTGATCAAAAGAAACACAAAGCATTACACGGTCTATACCGCTCCCTGTTGGCTAACATGGTTCACGGTGTGACTGAAGGTTACAAAACTACGCAAGAGTTAGTCGGTGTAGGTTACCGTGCTTCAAGTACTGGTAATGTATTAGAGTTAACTTTAGGTTTCTCTCACCAGATTGTTTTTGTATTGCCAAACGAGGTTAAAGTATCAACTACTGCTGACAAAGGTAAAAACCCTACAATCACTTTAGAGTGTGCTGACAAACAATTGATCGGTCAGGTAGCGGCTAAAATCCGTGGCTTCCGTAAACCAGAACCTTACAAAGGAAAAGGTGTTAAGTTTGCAGGTGAAGTATTGAGAAGAAAAGCAGGTAAATCAGCTAAAAAATAATAATCATGGCAGGACAAAAAGCATCTCGTAGAGAGAGAATCAAAAAAGGAATCAGAAAAAACCTTGCTGGAACGTCTGAACGTCCACGTTTATCGGTTTTTAGAAGTAACAAAGGTATCTATGCGCAAATCATTGATGACAATGCAGGTAAAACATTAGTTGCTGCATCTAGCTTGTCAAAAGAGTTTGTTGCATCTGGTAACAAGGTTGATCAATCTAAAGCTGTAGGTAAATTGGTGGCTGAAAAAGCAGTAGCAGCAGGTATTAATAAAGTAGTTTTTGACCGTAATGGGTACTTATACCATGGCCGTATCAAATCTTTGGCTGAAGGTGCTCGCGAAGGCGGTTTAGACTTTTAATCATAGAAAGAAATGGCATTAAGCAATATAAAAAGAGTAAAATCAAGCGAAATTGAATTAAAAGATCGCTTAGTAAGTATCCAACGTGTAGCTAAAGTTACTAAAGGTGGTCGTACTTTCAGCTTCTCTGCAATTGTTGTAGTAGGTGATGAAAACGGTATCGTAGGTTACGGTTTAGGTAAAGCTAAAGAGGTAACTGAAGCAATCACGAAAGGTATCGATGACGCAAAGAAAAATTTGGTAAAAGTTCCTATTATCAAAGGTACTGTTCCTCACGCGCAATATGGTAAATATTCTGGTGGTTCAGTTTTGATTAAACCAGCTGTAGGTGGTACGGGAGTTTTAGCAGGTGGTGCAATGCGTGCAGTATTGGAGTCTGCTGGTATCAAAGATGTATTGGCTAAATCATTAGGTTCTTCTAACCCACACAACGTGGTAAAAGCAACTGTAACTGCTTTAGCAGAAATGCGTGATGCGTATACAGTAGCACAACACCGCGGTGTCGATTTGAATAAAGTATTTAACGGTTAATTATCATGGCAAAAATCAAAATCACCCAGATAAAGAGCGTTATCGACAGAAGCGAGCGCCAAAAGAAAACTATTGAGGCATTGGGTTTGAAAAGAATCAACCACTCAGTAGAAGTTGAAGCTACTCCATCAATTATTGGAATGGTACGTAAAGTAAACCATTTAGTAGCTATCGAAACTATTTAATATTAGCATATGGAAGAGGTCTTTGGGCTTCTTCCATTACTTGTTATTAATAATCATTATTTTTTAATCGCTAGTACCTGTTTAGTGAGAGCGAAGGGCTAGCACAATTTAGTTTAAAAATGAACTTAAGTAATTTAAAACCTGCAAAAGGTGCAGTAAAAAGTAGCAAACGTATTGGCCGTGGTACTGGTTCTGGTCGTGGTGGTACTTCAACGCGTGGTCACAAAGGTGCTGGTTCTCGTTCAGGTCACTCTACGAAAATCGGTTTCGAAGGTGGTCAAATGCCTTTGCAACGTCGTGTGCCTAAATTTGGTTTCAAAAACATCAACCGTGTTGAGTACAATGGTGTAAACCTAGATACTTTACAAGCGTTGATCGAGAAACACAATTTAACAGCTGTAGATTTCGACGCATTGAAAGCTCATGGTTTAGTGTCTAAAAATGACAAAGTTAAAATCTTGGGTCGCGGTGAATTGAAAGCTAAAGTTGAAGTAACAGCGCACGCGTTTACTGCTTCTGCTCAAAAAGCTATTGAAGCTGCAGGCGGTTCTATCGTTAAAATTTAATAAATGAAGAAACTAATCACAACCTTAACCAATATTTGGAAAATCGATGATTTACGTACGCGTATTCTAAATACCTTACTTTTTCTTTTGATTTACCGTATTGGATGTCACGTGGTATTACCAGGTGTAAATCCTCATGCTTTGGCCTCTGGTCAAAAAGAGGGTTTATTGGGCTTACTGGATATGTTTGCGGGGGGATCTTTCTCTCGTTCGGCTATCTTTGCTTTAGGGGTAATGCCATATATCTCGGCATCCATTGTTGTTCAATTGCTGGGCATCGCGGTTCCTTACTTCCAAAAGATGCAGAAGGAAGGGGAAAGTGGTCGTCAAAAAATGAATCAAATTACTCGCTATTTAACTTTAGGGATTACTTTGCTTCAGGCTTTTGCTTATGTACGTACTCAAATCGAGCCAAGTGCTAAGACAATAGCTGACCCATTATTCACTATTCTAACTGCTATAGTTTTGACAGGCGGTACTTTATTTGTGATGTGGTTAGGGGAAAAAATTACTGATAAAGGTATCGGTAATGGTATTTCTTTGATCATCATGACTGGTATTATCGCTCAATTGCCAAGTGGTATCACTGCGGAATGGGTTTCTAGAATGGCGAAAGGTGGTGGTGGTCCAATTCCATTGTTGCTTGAATTTGTAGCTTTGTTCTTTGTTGTGATCTTTACGATCTTGATCGTACAAGGTGTTCGTAAGATCCCTGTACAATACGCGAAGAAAATCGTTGGAAACAAGCAAGTCGGTGGAGTACGTCAGTATATACCGTTAAAGGTAAATGCTGCAGGTGTAATGCCTATCATTTTTGCGCAGGCAATCATGTTTGTGCCAATGAGTTTAGGACAGTTCTTCCCAAATCTTCAGTCGGAATTTTTGACTTCGTTGAGTAACTATACGTCTGTAGCATATAACGTGACATTTGCGGTGTTAATTATCGCATTTACGTTTTTCTATACAGCGATTATGGTGAACCCACAACAGATGTCGGACGACATGAAGAAGAACGGAGGTTTTGTACCGGGTATTAAACCGGGATTGGAAACTAGTAATTTTATAGACCGCGTAATATCGAATATTACATTTCCAGGTGCAATTTTCTTAGCGATCATTGCTATTCTACCTGCTATTGCAAGTTTGTTTGGTATTAATAATCAATTTGCGCACTTCTACGGTGGTACGTCATTATTGATTTTAGTAGGTGTGGTGTTGGATACTTTGCAACAGATCGAATCTCATTTATTGATGCGTCATTACGATGGATTAATGAAAACAGGTCGTATTAAAGGTCGTTCGGCCGCGTCTGTTGAGGGAATGGATCATTCGGCAATTTAATTTCTTTAGATGTCTAAAGTATTTTATAAGTCAGCAGAAGATATAGAGCAATTGCGGAAGTCAGCAGATGTGCTTTCGCAATTGCTTGGTGAAATCGCAAAAGTGATTAAACCTGGGGTAAAGACTATATCTCTTGATAAATTAGCTTATGAGTATATTCATGATAACGGCGGGACGCCTGCGTTCTTAAATTATCAGGGATTTCCATATTCTTTGTGTATATCTGTCAACGATCAAATTGTACACGGCTTTCCAAGTGATTATGAAATTAAAGATGGAGATCTTGTTTCGGTCGATGGTGGTGTCAATCTGAACGGCTTTATCAGTGATTCCGCATACACCTTTGGTGTAGGTGAAATATCTGAGGAAGCACAGTTGTTATTGGATGTAACAAAGGAATCATTGTACAAAGGTGTTGAACAGGCGGTGGCTGGTAAACGTGTTGGGGATATTTCTTCAGCTGTTCAGGAGTATGTGAGCAAATTCGGATTCGGAATTGTTCGCGAGCTGGTTGGACACGGAGTTGGTTATCACTTACATGAAAAACCTGAGGTTCCTAATTATGGAAAACGAGGTGCTGGTCCTAAATTGGAAGAAGGTTTGGTTATTTGTATCGAACCGATGATCAATGCGGGGCGTGCGGGTGTTCGTTTTTGGGATGATGGTTGGACAGTAAGTACAGTGGATGGGAAATTATCGGCGCACTTCGAACAGATGGTTGCAATCCGAAAAGGAGAACCAGATGTGTTGCTGACATTCGAACATGTAGAGAAAGTTTTGAACAAAAAGTAGTTGGTTTTCAATTATTTTTATTTATCTTTGCACTCCTGTTCGCAGGCTTTTAAATTAAATTTAATCGAGAATATATGGCTAAACAAGCCTCAATAGAACAAGACGGTATAATTAGAGAGGCACTTTCTAATGCTATGTTTAGGGTAGAGTTGGAAAATGGACATGAAATCATTGCCCATATTTCTGGTAAAATGCGCATGCACTATATCAAAATTTTACCTGGTGATAAAGTTAAATTGGAAATGTCTCCGTATGATTTGACTAAAGGAAGGATTACTTATCGCTATAAATAGCTGTAAGCCCTTGTATTAGCGCAAGCTTTTGAAAAAATAAATATCATGAAAGTAAGAGCATCAATAAAAAAACGTAGCGCGGACTGTAAGATCATCCGTCGTAAAGGTAAAGTTTTTGTAATCAACAAAAAGAACCCAAAGTTTAAACAACGTCAGGGTTAATTCATTAAAAAAATAATAGCTTAATATTATATGGCAAGGATAGCAGGTATTGATTTACCTAAAAACAAAAGAGGTGTGATCGGCCTTACCTATATTTTTGGTATCGGTCGTACAAGAGCTGAATATATCTTGGAAAAAGCTGGTATCAGCGAAGATGTGAAGGTACAAGAGTGGAATGATGAGCAATTGGCAGCAATTCGTACCATCATTAACGACGAATTGAAAGTGGAAGGTGCATTGCGTTCTGAAATTCAATTAAACATCAAACGTTTAATGGATATCGGTTGTTACCGTGGATTGCGTCACCGTAAACACTTACCAGTTCGTGGTCAACGTACTAAAAACAACTCACGTACTCGTAAAGGTAAACGTAAGACAGTTGCAAACAAGAAAAAAGCTACTAAATAATAAATAAGAAATGGCTAAAACTAAAAAAGCTGCAAAAAAGCGTATCGTTGTTATCGAACCTGTAGGTCAGGCTCACATTAACGCAACGTTTAACAATATCATTGTAACTTTGACAAATAATCAAGGTCAAACTATTTCTTGGTCTAGTGCTGGTAAAATGGGTTTCCGTGGTTCTAAAAAGAACACTCCATACGCTGCTGGTCAAGCTGCACAAGACTGTGGAAAAGTTGCTCACGACTTGGGTTTACGTAAAGTTGAAGTGTTTGTTAAAGGACCTGGTGCTGGTCGTGAATCGGCAATCAGAACATTGCAAACAGTAGGAATCGATGTGACTACTATCAAAGATATCACTCCACTTCCTCACAACGGTTGTCGTCCTCCAAAACGCAGAAGAGTTTAATTAATTTAAAGATAAGATTCATCGGCAATAGGCTGATAGATACTTTAATTGTAAAAGAAAATGGCTAGATATACAGGACCTAAGTCCAAAATTGCCCGTAAATTTAGAGAGCCGATCTTCGGCCCAGATAAAGCGTTAGAAAAGAAAAACTACCCTCCTGGACAACATGGAGCTTCTAAACGCAGAGGTAAACAATCTGAATATGCTATTCAGTTGTTAGAAAAACAAAAAGCAAAATACACTTATGGTGTATTGGAGCGCCAGTTCGCAAACTTATTTGTTAAAGCTGCCTCTAAACAAGGTATTACAGGTGAGATCTTCTTAAAATTGTTAGAAGCTCGCTTGGATAACGTAGTTTACCGTTTAGGTATCGCTACTTCTCGTGCCGCTGCTCGTCAGTTGGTATCCCATAAACACGTTACTGTTAACGGCGAAGTTGTTAACATTCCATCATATAGCTTACGTCCAGGTGACGTTATAGCAGTTCGTGAACGTTCTCAAACACTTGAAGCCATCACAAATTCAGTTGCAGGTCGTACTGTAAACAAATTTTCTTGGTTAGAGTGGAATGCGAAAGAATTGACAGGTACTTTCTTAAGCTATCCAGAAAGAGCTGATATTCCTGAAAACATCAAAGAGAACTTAATCGTTGAGTTATACTCTAAATAATAAATAAAATAGAAGAATGCATAGTCCAATTTTGGGGTATGCATCTTCTATTGTATTATAATTATTATTACAAATAAAACATTAAAAGAAAATAAATGGCAATTTTAGCATTTCAAAGACCGGATAAAGTTATCATGCAAAAATCTACGGATTTTGATGGTACGTTTGAATTTCGTCCATTGGAGCCTGGTTTTGGTGTAACCATTGGTAATGCTTTGCGCCGTATTCTATTGTCCTCTTTAGAAGGATATGCAATTACGTCGATAAGGTTTTCTGGCGTTTCGCACGAATTTTCAACGATCAAAGGTGTTGTTGAAGACGTAACTGAAATTATCTTGAACTTGAAACAAGTTCGTTTCAAAAAAACAGGTGAGATTGGCGACAACGAAAAGGTATTTGTAGTAATCAATGGTCAAGAACAATTCTTAGCTGGTGATATCACAAAGTTCTCTAATAACTTTACGGTCTTAAACCCAGACATGGTAATCTGTAACATGGATAATTCAGTGACAATTGAATTGGAATTGAGTATTGCCAAAGGTCGTGGATACGTAAATGCTGATGAGAATAAAGTTGTTGATGCGCCAGTAGGTGTTATCGCAATCGATTCGATCTTTACTCCGATCAAGAATGTTAAATATACCATTGAGAATTACCGTGTAGAGCAAAAAACTGACTACGAGAAATTGTTGTTGGATATCTCTACTGATGGCTCAATTCACCCCGAAGAAGCTTTGAAAGAAGCTGCTAAGATCTTAATTCAACACTTTATTTTATTCTCTGATGAGAATATGCTTCTTGAGTCTCAAACGAAAGAAGAAACTAAAGTTGTTGATGAAGAAATCTTACACATGCGTAAGATCTTGAAAACAGAATTAGTAGATCTTGATCTTTCAGTTCGTGCATTGAACTGTTTGAAAGCTGCTGATATTCGCACATTAGCTGAGTTAGTAACTTACGACGTGGCTGATATGTTGAAATTCAGAAACTTCGGTAAAAAATCGTTAAGTGAAATTCAAGAATTGGTTAAATCAAAAGGTTTGTCATTCGGAATGAACTTAGCAAAATACAAATTAGACGAAGAATAATAATTTATTAAGCGACCACTATATGTAATTCCTCTTCAAGCTGATTGCTGAACAAGATAGGCTTTTGCCTTTTGATAGATTTCGCAATTTAAGTAAAGCAAGAACGGTATATATAGTATAATAAAATCAAAATGAGACACGGAAAAAAAGTAAATCACTTAGGCCGTACGGATAGCCATAGAAAAGCAATGTTGGCTAACATGGCAACATCATTAATCCTACACAAACGTATTACGACTACTTTAGCTAAAGCTAAAGCATTGCGTACATATGTAGAGCCTTTGATTACTAAATCTAAAAACGACACAACACACTCTCGTCGTACAGTATTCGCTTATTTGAAAGATAAAGACGCAGTTTCTATCTTATTCCGCGAAATTTCTGAAAAAGTAGCTAACCGTCCAGGTGGTTATACTCGTATCATCAAAATGGAAAACCGTTTAGGTGATAACGCAGAAATGGCTTTCATCGAATTAGTTGATTACAACGAAATCTATGGTAAAAAAGCTGCTGCTGCTGATAAAAAAGCTACTCGTCGTCGTGGTGGTGCTAAGAAAACTACAGCTGCCGAAACTGAAGCTCCTGCAGAAGTTAAAGCTGAAGTAGAAGGTGAAGAAAAAGTAGACGGAGAATAGTCTTCTTCTGATCTAGCATAAAAAAGTCCTCTTTTTAAGGGGACTTTTTTTATTTTATGACCATTCCTACCGTTATAACTAATATATTTGTAATGCTAAAATCTGATAGCTTTTTCTATTACTAGCTATTTCGTTTATCAATCTATAATTCATTAAGATGAAACCATTTGATGTTTATCCCATTAATCCCATTAACATAGTAAAAGCTAATGGATCAACGGTGTGGGATGCCGAAGGAAATGCTTACTTGGACTTGTATGGTGGCCATGCTGTGATATCGATAGGACACACGCACCCACATTATGTACAACGCGTCACAGAACAATTGAACCGTATTGGGTTCTATTCCAACTCTGTCGAGATTCCAATTCAGCGTGAACTTGCCCGATTGTTAGGGGAAGTTTCGGGAAAGGTTGATTACGATTTATTTCTTTGCAATTCTGGCGCAGAAGCAAATGAAAACGCATTGAAGCTGGCTTCTTTTTACAATAAGCGTAAAAAAGTCATAGCGTTTTCAAAAGCTTTTCATGGAAGGACTTCATTGGCCGTAGCGGCTACAGACAATCCGAGTATAGTTGCTCCTGTCAATGAAACTGATAATATTGTATTTATTCCTTTCAATGATGAAGAGGCTTTGACTGAGGCTTTCGCATCATATGGTGATGAAATTTCATCTGTTATCGTGGAAAGTATCCAAGGGGTAGGTGGAATCAGAGAAGCGTCAGTATCGTTTCTTCGATTGATTCGGTCTCTTTGCGATCAATATAATGCGGTGTTTATTGCAGACGAAGTACAATGTGGGTACGGAAGAACAGGCTTATTCTATGCGCAGGACTATTCGGGCGTTGAGGCCGATATTTACACCATGGCAAAAGGTATGGGCAATGGTTTCCCAATTGGTGCAATCAGTATATCGCCCAAATTTAAAGCGACTTACGGTAGCTTGGGAACGACATTTGGTGGCAATCATCTCGCATGTGCTGCCGCACTGGCTGTATTAGAGATTATCCAACAAGATAAACTGATGGAAAATGCGGCTCAAGTCGGACAATATCTTATTGATGAGCTTAAGCAACTCGATGAGATTATAGAAGTGAGAGGCCGAGGATTAATGATCGGTATAGAACTACCTGAATATTTGGCCCATGTGAAGAAAGATCTCTTGCTAAAGAACCGTATCTTTACAGGAGAGGCTAAGCCTTTTGTGATTCGCTTATTGCCTGCTTTGAATATTACGAAAGATCATGCTGATCAGTTTTTAGAAGCATTGAAAGCACATATCAAAGCAGTAACGGTTGCATAACCTTAAGGCTGTCGATCAAATTATCCAATAGCCACACATCGGCTAATACAAATTTGATTGCGACATAGTAGTTAAAATATATACTGAGTGTGAGGCGCCTATTTATTGCCGTTGAAAATGCACTCGAATAAATAAATATAGATGAAAAAGTTTTTCTCTGTTAAGGATGTTTCCAGTGTAGCGGACGTTGTTCAAGAAGCGTTAGCTTTGAAAGCTGCACCATATGACAATCAGGACCTTGGCCAACATAAAACCTTGGGACTTGTATTTTTGAATCCGAGTTTACGTACGCGTTTGAGCACACAAAAAGCGGCGATGAATTTGGGCATGAATGTGATGGTTATGAATATGGATAAAGATGGTTGGGCTCTTGAGACACAAGATGGTGTTGTGATGAACGGGACAACTGTTGAACATATTCGTGAAGCCGCCGCTGTTATGGGCGAGTATTGTGATATTTTGGGACTTCGTTCCTTTCCAAAATTGAAAGATCGTGAAGAGGATTATAGTGAGGACCTGTTCAACAAATTCATTAAGTACTGTGGTGTTCCTGTTGTTTCCTTAGAGAGTGCAACACGCCATCCATTGCAGAGTTTGACAGATATGATTACCATCACTGAGTACAAGAAGACTGAAAAGCCGAAAGTGGTATTGGCTTGGGCTCCGCATGTTAAGGCATTACCTCAGGCAGTACCTAATTCTTTTGCAGAATGGATGTGCAAAGCACAAGAAGAGGGATTGGTCGATTTTACGATAGCTCAACCTATGGGGTATGAGTTAAGTGAAGAATTTACTGCTGGAGCAACCATATCTAATAATCTTGAGGAAAGTTTAAAGAATGCTGATTTTGTCTATGTGAAAAACTGGTCTTCTTATCAAGAATATGGCGAGGTATATGGTGTTGATGAAGATTGGATGATGGATAACAAGAAGCTCAATTTGACGAACGATGCCAAAGTAATGCATTGTTTGCCAGTAAGAAGAGATCTTGAATTGTCTTCTGAGATTTTAGATGGACCAAACTCACTCGTGATTAAAGAGGCTAGCAACCGTGTATGGGCTGCTCAGGTTGTTTTAAAACGTATGTTAGAGGATTTGGCATAGTCCAATCCTATAGATTATTGAAAAACTATTTTTATTGGGAAAAGTTGCGTAATGGCTAATAGTGTATTAAATATAATTAAAATTGGCGGGAATATTATTGATGATGAGCGCCAATTGGATTCTTTTTTAGAAAAGTTCTCCGCATTATCAGGGAAAAAGATTCTTGTACATGGTGGGGGTAAAATTGCAACTCGTTTGGCTAGTGAACTGGGAATTGAAGCCCAAATGGTAGAAGGGCGTCGTGTGACAAATGAGGAAATGTTACGCATTGTAACAATGGTATATGCTGGATTGACAAATAAGACAATCGTTGCTAAGTTACAAAATTTGAAATGTGATGCTGTTGGATTGACTGGAGCCGATGGTGATGTCATTAAAGCGATAAAGCGTCCGGTTAAAGATATCGATTACGGCTTTGTAGGTGATTTGTTGCATGACTCTGTAAATACGCTGGCTATCAAGAAATTTCTAGAAGCTGGGTTTGTTCCGGTGTTTTCGGCTATTACACACAATGGCCTTGGACAATTGCTCAATACCAACGCGGATACTATAGCTTCTTCATTGGCGGTGTCTTTGGCTTCATTATATGAAACTTCTTTGGTTTATTGTTTCGAGAAGAACGGCGTTTTACGCGATGTAACAGATGAGAATTCAGTAATTCCAACGATTAAGTCAGAAGAGTTTGAACATCTTAAGGAATCCGGCGTGGTGAATGACGGGATGATCCCTAAGTTGCAAAATGCATTCAATGCTATAAATAAAGGTGTTCAAGAGGTCTATATTGGAAATGCTAATAATTTGCATTTGTTTCAACAAGGACAATTTGGAACTTGCTTGACATTAAAATAAAAATCTAACCTAAACCCAACGATCGCTATGAAAAAGGTCACCATTATCGGAAGTGGTAATATCGGTCTTTCTTTGGCAAAAGGACTTGTAAAAAGTGAATTTGCCCATGCTGCCGATATTACATTGACGAGGAGAAATTTGAATGCACTGGCCGAAGAAGCGAGCCAGGGCTTCTCAGTAAGTAATGATAATAAGCTCGCTGTAAAGGGGGCTGATATTGTTGTTTTCGCAATTCTACCTCAACAACTAAAAAAGGTATTGATGGAAGTGGCCCCTGTAATTGAAAAGACAAATCAGATTTTTGTCTCCATCGTGTCAGGAGTCTCTTGTACCGATTTAAAAGCAGAGTTGGGTGCAGATGCTACAGTTATACGGGCAATGCCCAACACAGCAATAGCAATCGCTCAATCAATGACTTGTATCGCCAGCGACAGTGCTTCAGACGATAGTTTGAAGGAGGTTGAGAAGATGTTTGAAACTGTTGGTTCAGTGGTTGTTATTAATGAAGACCTTATGACATCGGCAACGGCATTGTGTGCTTGCGGTATCGCATTCTTCCTGCGTGCTATTCGTGCTGCTTCACAAGGTGGAGTTGAAATCGGATTTCATGCGCACGACGCATTAAAAATGGCGGTTCAAACTGCAAAAGGCGCTGCTGATTTGTTATTGCATACCAATGCTCATCCAGAAGGAGAGATTGATAAGGTAACATCACCAAAGGGATGTACAATAGCGGGATTGAACGAAATGGAACATAACGGTTTTAGTTCTGCTTTTATAAAGGGAATTAAACTGTCTGCGGATAAAGCAGGAGGACTATACCATGAAGGATAAACAGCATCTATTTGAAGATGCTCTGGCCCTTTTAAAACAATTAATTGGACTGTCGTCTTTAAGTAAAGAGGAAGAGTTCACAGCAGATTTAATTGATCGCTTCTTTCGGGAGCGTGATATCAAAACACATCGGAAAGGCAATAATGTCTGGGTGTATAACGCCCATTATGATATCACTAAACCTACGATATTGCTTAACTCCCATCACGATACAGTAAAACCAAATACGGGTTATATAAGGGATCCTTTGGCGGCAACTGTAGAGGAAGGTAAATTGTTCGGATTGGGGAGCAATGATGCTGGAGGCTGTTTGGTATCATTGATAGCTACATTTTTGTATTTTTACCAGCAGACGGAATTGAAGTATAACTTCTGTCTTGTCGCCAGTGCCGAAGAAGAGATCTCAGGTAAGAATGGTGTAGAATCTGTTTTGGATGCTATCGGTCCAATTGATTTTGCAATTGTGGGTGAACCTACCTTATTGGATTTGGCAATTGCAGAAAAGGGGCTCATGGTGTTGGATTGTACCGCTTTAGGGACGGCTGGACATGCTGCACGTAATGAGGGTGATAATGCGATCTATAAAGCGATCAAGGATATTGAATGGTTTCAAAATTATACATTTGAAAGAACTTCGTCAACCTTAGGCCCAATTAAGATGTCGGTAACAGTAATTCAGGCGGGATCACAGCACAATGTGGTACCGGCTACTTGTAACTTTGTTGTTGATGTCAGAACCACAGATGCTTATTCGAATGAAGAGACGTTGGATATTATCAAGTCTCATGTAAAATCAGAGGTCACAGCGAGATCGACGCGCCTGAAGTCTTCTTCTATTCCTGAAACGCATCCAATCGTCAAAGCAGGCATTGTACTGGGACGTAAAGTATATGGTTCACCGACGATGAGTGATCAGGCTCTTATTCCTGTCCCTTCTCTGAAGCTGGGACCTGGCGATAGCGCGCGGTCGCATATGGCAGATGAGTTTATCTATATTGACGAAATTAGAGTAGGGATCGATCTCTATATCGCCATGTTAGAAAAGATAGTATAAAAAAAGCTTCCATTTTTATGGAAGCTTTTTTTATACTAGACTAAGCTGATTTGACGTTTGATACTCTCCTCGAGAGAGATGATCGTCTCGGTACGTTGAATTCCTGGTACGGATTGAATATCTTCATTCAATACTTTTCTCAGGTGAACTGTATCTCTACAGATGATTTTTGCAAAAATACTGTATTGGCCAGTACAATAGTGTAATTCGACCACTTCTTTGATTTCTTTCAATTTATCTACCGCATCTGCATATTGTGAACCTTTTTCAAGATAGATACCCAAAAAGGCAGTGATATCAAATCCGACTTTTTGGGGATTGATAATTAGATTTGACCCTCTAATGATACCTAGTTCTTCCATCTTCTTCATTCTAACGTGAATTGTACCACCTGATACAATTAGCTTTTTTGCTATTTCTGTATAAGGAATAGAGGCATCGTTCATTAGAATAGACAAGATTTGGATATCCAAATTGTCTAGATCATAGTTTGCATATTGATTTTCCATTAACAATGGTTTTTGTGTTCATTAATTGGTCGTTGCATCAAGATCTGACCAATAGCTAAAATAATTAAATTTATTTCAAAATTACTAAGAATTTTCGGTTTATAGATGTAAATTTAATAAAAAATACTTATTCATATTGATAATGTTATATGTTTTTGATTGAAAGTGATTATAATTGTTTCATGGTGATCTTATTATAGGTTAAGTGATTGTTTTCATGTTTGATATCAAGATTATGATAGATTAATTTAGTATTACCTTTTTTAGAAGTAGGAAAAACAGTTGGCATATTAAAAATCTAATCAGTTCGTATTTAGCGTATGATGGGTTAAAAATGTAGCAGACTGTGTGATGTTTTAGTAATCGAAAAATCAAATACGGAATAGAGATGGAAGAGGTTCAAGATGTAAAGATTTCGAAAAAGAAACCGATTTTTGAAGTAGGGGAAGGACTTCATAAATACCTTAAGCTGTATCAGCGAGACGAAAAGTTGCCGATAGGATACAAAGATCTACTGAATTTTACGGAGACAGTACCTGTCATGGATAAATTTGGCAACGATACTTTTTGGGAGACTCCACTGTATCCGCAATATCTTATTGACCAATTGTATGACGGGTTGAAGGTGATTTATGCTAAACTGAAAGCATCAGGTAATACGCGAATCGTCCAGCATAAATATATTGATCGTGTCGAGTATTGCGGCTTTGGCAATACTAAACCATTTCGTATTCGTATCGTAAACCGTTTAAATGATGTGTACGATTATTTTTACATCAAGCAAGCTGATGCGTCAAGAATATATGGATTGGAGTTAGAAGAAATATTGTCGCCCAATCAGGTGAATTATATGGTAGACCATGATACTTTGGTTGAAGAACATATTGTTGGAATTCCTGGGGACACGTTTTCGAAAACACGTATGTTCTCACCTGATTATAATCTGACCCGGATTTCCAAAGAATTTGTCAAGTTTAATGAACGGTGTATTATTACGTTGTTGGGGGATATGAGAGCCTACAATTTTGTGATGCAGATTACACCGGATTTCGATGATTTCCAGTTTCGAATTCGGGCAATAGATTTTGACCAGCAGTTTTATGAGGGAAATCCAAAAGTATATATGCCACAATTTTTTAAGGAGAATCTTCCCTATGTCAAACTAGCGATGGAACATCTAAATGAAAAAACAGTGCTGCAATACCAACAGGAGGAACGTTCTTCCATTGTGCATAGAGTCCGAAGTGAAAGACACCGCATTGCTGATCTGAGGGATGCTTCGCAAACGCAGGTGCTCTCGACGCAGGAGAATATCAAACAGTTACGTGAGGGCTATGCTGAATTTTATCAGAATAACTCCTACCTCAAGTGTAAAACGATGACGGATATTGTTGAGTTGAATGTGAAGAATGTGATTCGTCAGGTGCAAATGTAATTACTTGATCCGATCTTTGTTGTCTTTGATAAAGGCGGACCATCCAGTGTACGACTTGCTGCTGCCTGATACTGCATTTTTCTGAAACGAGTGGCAGACAGCGATTGCCAATCCGTCGGTGGCATCTAAAAATTGTGGTGTTTCCTCAAATTTTAATAGATTTTTTAGCATAGCGGAAACCTGCTCCTTTGTAGCATTTCCATTTCCTGTAACGGATTGTTTTATCTTTCTTGGGGAATATTCAAAGATTGGGATATCTTGCGCCAGCGCCGCCGCCATGGCAACACCTTGCGCTCGCCCTAATTTGAGCATGACCTGTATGTTTTTGCCATAAAATGGTGATTCAAGAGCTACGCAGTCGGGATTATATTCCTGCATTAGAGCAGAAGTTTTTTTGAATATACGTTGTAGTTTTAGAGCATGGTCATCTAAATGTCCCATTTTGATGACCCCCATTGAGACCAAGGATATGTTATTGCCGACTTCTTTGATGATGCCATACCCAAGTATTACTGTTCCGGGGTCTATACCTAAAATTATTCTTTCTTTCGCCTTTTCCTTCTGCATATACAATAATACAAATTTTGCGTTTTATTCGCGGATTGCGTTCGACAAAACTTAATCATTTGGCTAAAATTTAGTAACATTGCTCTCTAATTATCAAAAGTTGACTGGAAGACAAAAAAAATACATCAGTCTTTTATTGAAGATACTGGTTTTCGCCCTAGCGACCTGGTATATCGTTGTGAAGGTATCCGATAGAAGCAATATTGAGAAGTTCAAAACCCTAATTGCCGGTTTGGAGCAGCATTCGGTTGTTTGGACCCTTATTTTAATTGTGGTTTTAATGCTTGTCAATTGGTTGCTTGAAGTTGTGAAATGGCGGTATCTTGCATCTAAACTGGAGCATATTTCATTTTGGAAGGCTTTCCAATCCGTTTTCTGCGGGCTTACCTGGGCTATTTTTACACCCAATAGGATTGGAGAATATGGCGGGCGGGTACTTTTTCTACAGCCCCAACATCGGGCAAAAGGAGCCGTAGCGATGGGCGTTGGGTTATTTGCGCAATTGGTGCTTACAAGCGTTGCGGGATCACTAAGTATCGCTTGGTTTATCTGTAAATTTCTTTCTACTCCTTTAACAGTACAATTTGGGGTATGGCTACTTGCTATTATCTATGCTGGAGGATTTGTCATCTTATATTTCAATGTAAAATGGATCGATTTATTGGTCGGTAAAATTAAGTTTTTGACGCGAATTAAGCCCTTCTTTGAAGTATTGGAGCATTATTCAATGCGGGAGCTCAGTATTGTTCTTTTAAATTCTTTGGCGCGATTTGTTATTTTTACTTCTCAGTATATCATCTTGATGAAGTTAACTTTGCCTGAGTTACCACTTTTATCCATGATTCTGATGATTTTTATCCTGTTTTTTGTTCAGGCAGCTCTACCTACATTGGATATTTTTGATTTCAGTGTTAGAAGTTTTGTTGCTAGCAATCTATATAGCTATATTACCACACAAGAAATTGCTGTAATGGCTATTGTTTCCTGTATTTGGTTCGTTAATTTGATTCTTCCAGCTATATTTGGTTCTATTTTTGTTTTTAAGATTAATTTTTTCGGTGATACAAATTCTTAACTATTTATTGATCATTTTTACCTGCGTATATGCAATTCTAGTTTTATGGATGCGTAGGGGCTGGTTCTTGATTTTGGAACCTAACAATTCTATTAGGCCAACAATGACCGTATCTGTGATTATCGCTGCGCGGAATGAAGAGTTAAATATTAGGCGCACCATTGAATCCATACTAGGGCAGAATTATCCTAAAGAGCTCCTTGAGCTAATTATTATCGATGACCATTCAGACGACAATACGTCTTTGATTGTGAAAGAATATGAAGATAAAGGTGTCAAGCTGATTCAATTAAACGAAAATGGCCGTTTGAATTCGTATAAGAAATTAGCAATTTCAAGAGCAATAGAATGTTGTCATGGTGAAATTATTATTACCACTGATGCAGACTGCCGCATGGGGTCGAACTGGTTAGCAACGGTTATCAGCACATTTGAGAAAGAAGGTGCTTATCTACAATCTTCTCCAGTGGTGTATTCGGAGGAGAAGAGTTTTTTTGAACGACTGCAAACCTTGGAATTTTTGTATTTGATAGGTCTGGGCGCTGCAGGTATTGGTAACAAAAAACCAACGACCTGTAATGGTGCGAATTTGGCCTATCGAAAGGATATTTTTAAACAAATGGGCGGATTTAAAGGGATTGATGAGCTAGCATCCGGAGATGATGAACTTTTTTTACATAAGGTAGCAGAACAATATCCTGAGAGAATAACGTTTTGTAAATCAAAAGATGCCGTTGTTTATACGGATGCCAAACCGGATTTGAAGTCATTCATTAGTCAACGCAGACGTTGGGCTTCAAAAAGTACCAAATATAAAAATAAAGGTGTCATCGCATTGGGGATTTCCATTTGGTTCTTTAATTTATTGGTTTTGGTAGCTTCAGTTCTTGCTCTTTTCGGCGTGAAATTCGTTGCTTGGGTTGTACTTTTTGCATTGCTATTGAAGATGGTCGTCGAATTTCTTTTTATTGAACCTTTGACCAGGTTCGCAAGCAGAAAGGAACTCTTATGGTATCTTCCTTTATTGAGCTTGGCTCATATTCTTTATCTGGCTTATATAGGCATATTGGGTAATGTGGGTAAGTACGACTGGAAGGGAAGGCAGGTTAAGTAGCTTATTCCTATTTCTCGACCTTTAGTTTTATCGCTTCTTCAGCTAATTTAACGATCTCCTCAATATTCTTACCCTCCGTATCCAACGGATTTAGCACTTCCCAGGTCATGTGAAGAAATGGGGTCAGTGGATACATCCCATATTGTACCATTTCATATGATCCAGTGATCGCAATAGGAACAACGAGTGCATGTGGATTTTTCTTTAATAATGTGGCAATCCCACCAACATGAAAGGCCTTCATTTTCCCGGTCTTTGATCTTGTACCTTCTGGAAAAATAAACGCGGACCAGTTTTTGGTTTTCATATTATTGGCAAGTTTTAATATTTCAGCAATAGATTGTTTGGGGTCATTGCGATCTATATTTGCGGCACCACCATGTTTTAAGTTGAATGAGATACTAGGTATACCGCTGGCAAGTTCTATTTTAGAAATAAACTTTCCGTGAAATCTACGCAAAAAATAGATCATTGGGGGGATATCAAAAGTACTTTGGTGATTGGCAACGAACACGATAGGTTGACTTGTTGGAATATTTTTGTTGTCGATAAATGTCACCCGATTAAATAGCGTGTAATAGCAGGCAACGAGGCAGGCATTTAACATATCGACACTTTTTTTGTGGGCATCATATCCACCTAGCTTTAAACATAGCCACTGTATGGGGTGAAAAATAATTAAGGATAAACCAAAACAAAACCAAAATATAATAGATAGGAAATAGCCTAAAAACTTCTTCATAAACGTTATTTAATGATACAAATATATCATTAAGCAATGGTTTTTGAAAAATATTGATTTTATAATGTTTTGTTTTAACATTATTAATATTATCTTTAATAATGTTAATAATGTTATTATTTAATGAAAAAAATACCGGTTGATTGCCCTTGTTGTGAGTCGAAGTTAAAAGTCGCCAAATTGGTGTGTGACTCCTGTGAAACCGAAGTTGTAGGTAAGTTTTCTTTACCTGTGTTGATGCAGCTTACTGTAGAGGAGCAAGAACTTGTTTTGAATTTTTTGATGCACTCAGGGAGTTTAAAAGAAATGGCAAATCAGATGGGCAAATCCTATCCGACGGTCCGTAATATTCTCGATGATCTGATTCGCAAATTGAAATCGCTTGATCATACAAACAATGGTGGCAGAAATAGAAGTATTTAGCAGTCTGGACAATCGAATGATTGATAAACAAAGAATTATATCAAGATGAAAAATAATACGCTTTATACCGAAAGCCAATCTTTTTTTAGCTGGTGGCTCTGTCTGATCCTTTTATCTGTCAGTGTGGCCAGTTTTTCTGTGCACTGGAATGAGCTCTTGCGGTTGAATTTTGCTCCATTATTTCAATTACCGGGGTTTTGGATCAATTTGGTATTATGGGGATTGTTTGGCGTTCTACGATTAAGAACTACTATTCGTGAAGATGGAATTGAAGTCTATTTTTTTCCATTTAATTTCTATCGTAAAAGAGCGCGTTGGACAGATATTCGTGCTGTTGAGGTACGAAAATATAACCCGATTGGTGAGTTTGGTGGATGGGGTTTTCGGAGAGGGCAGAAAGGGCTGGCTTTTTCAGCTCGTGGTAATATGGGCTTACAACTTACATTGGAAACTGGTAAGATATTACTTATTGGAACCCAAAATCCAGTAGAAATCGAAAAGCTGAGCTTATCTCAATTCTTAAAAAATGAAAGTTAAACAGATTTTTCAGAATCCATTTGCGGAATTGCCGGAGTGGAAACTATTCTTTGCTGGTGTTATCGGATTTTTGTTATCAAGCTATGTTATTTATTTATCGGGCCAGCAGTTTAATGGATTTATGCATTTCTATCAACCAGATATAGGGGTTTCCATATGGGCTGTCTTGAGCGTTCATGCCTTTATGGTTTTGGCTCCTTTTACACTTCTTTACGGTACAGGGATGGTATTAAACAGAAAGACTAGAATCATTGATGTCATGAATGTCGTTTTGATTATACCATTTCCGCTCTATTTTGCATTATTTTTGGGGAAACTATTAAATCAGGACAAATTTACTGACCAACTATTAAAAGCGGTGCAAAAAGGCGATCATACATTGGCTGGAGTTGATAAAACTGAACTATTTTTATTTGGTATGTTTGGAATAATCAGTTTATTATTGCTGTTTTATCAGTTCTATTTATTGGTCAAGGGCATGAATGTAGCGGTTAACAATAAGAAGATTGGTATCAGTGTACTATTTGTGGCATTATATTTTATACTGGATCTATGTATACAGTTTAATTTCTAGTAAAAAACGACAATGAGAAAAATTTTATACCTATTTATTATTTGTTTCCACTTTTCATGTTCCCATGCACAGACATTTGATGGATCATGGAAGGGCGAGGTTGAGGTTTCGGGGCAGAAGTTGCTGCTGGTGTTCAACATTCAAAAAGATAGCGCAGGGAAGTGGAATGGAACCTTTGAGAGTCCGATGCAAACAGCGCAGAAATTTGCAATCAATCAAATACGTATAGAGCACGATTCCATTTGGTTGGACGTTAGGAATATAGGTCTTCTGTATGCTGGCTTTTTAGATCGGGATAAAGATGTTATGAAAGGAGTGATGAAACAAGGTCCTTTTGAATCTGCTATGATTTTGGTACGAAGCGAGAACGAACAGAGTGGGCTTTCTCGTAAACAGGATGTTTTCCCCCCTTATAGCTATACGGAAGAGGAAGTGGAATTCAAAAATAGCGCGGGCAATGCGCTACTTACGGGTTCCCTGACTTATCCCAAAAGTGGAGGGCCGTTTCCTGCGGTAGTATTAATCAATGGCAGTGGGCAACAAAATAGAGATTCTGAAGTGTTTGGTCACAGGCCATTTAAGGTACTTGCTGATCATCTTACGAAAAATGGTTTTGCCGTATTACGTTACGATGACAGGGGAGTAGGTGGCTCCAAAGGAGAAGTTAATTTGGCAACAACGATTGACTTTGCTTCCGATGCCAATGTTGCAGTTGATTTTCTAAGCA
This sequence comes from Sphingobacterium sp. UME9, assembly GCF_014170215.1. Classification (NCBI taxonomy): domain Bacteria; kingdom Pseudomonadati; phylum Bacteroidota; class Sphingobacteriia; order Sphingobacteriales; family Sphingobacteriaceae; genus Sphingobacterium; species Sphingobacterium sp. UME9. The sequence continues at coordinate 315,363 of NZ_LZZP01000013.1, forward strand.
AAAAAGCTGTAGTTGATGTGGATAAAATCGGGATGATTGGCCATAGTGAGGGCGCTTTAATTGCTGAAATAGTGGCATCAGAAAATAGTAAAGTAAAATACATAGCGCTTCTATCCGGACCTGTGATTAAAGGTGATTCCCTACTGATCTTACAAAGTTACGCCTTGGGGAAAGTCGGTGGTTTATCTGAAAAGGCTTTGGATGTAAATAAAGCAAATAATCGAAAATTGTATAATATTCTGTTGGAAGACGAGCCACCAAAAGTATTGGCCGAATCGTTGGAAAAAGAACTTATTCAGCAAAATAACGGGAATCCACTGACTCCTGATATGAAGATTAAACTTAGTCCAATGATGAGCCCCTGGTTTAGAACGTTTCTTCGCATCGATCCAGCTTATTATCTGAAGCAGGTGAAAGTACCGATTTTCGCTTCCTTCGGGGGAAAGGATGTTCAAGTCCCGGCGAATGAAAACATCTATTGTCTCCAACACCTGCATTTAAACACCACCGACGTCACTATTAAGGATTATCCTAATTTGAATCACCTTTTTCAAAATGCGCAAACAGGAAAAATTGAAGAATATTTTGAAAACTCAGAGAGCTTTAATGAACAATTGATGGATGACCTTACGAAATGGCTTAAACTGAAAACAAATTGATTTAATCAACTAAAGGCCGCGAATTTTAATATTTTTTCCGGATCAAATAGGCTTAAAAAAATCGGGACCATTTAATAGTACATTAAATGGTCCTGACTATATTAGATAAACCTGAGTGTATTAGAACAAGGGATATCTCTTTGAAGTGCGCTATTCCAATTAGGGTGTTGTATTGGCTACAGGAAGTATTTTCCCATTGAAATAGTGATGCCCATTTTGAGCGAAATCTGCGATATAGCGTCCCATTTCAAAGGCTAAAGTACCCGCTTCAACACCTGGAAAAGCAGCTTCGAACATTTCAGTCTGAGCAGATCCTAAGGCTAGACAGTTCACTTTGATTCCCTTTTCCTTAAATTCCTCCGCTAAGCATTCTGTAAGCACTGCTAATGCAGCTTTGCTGGTTGAATATGCCGAAAGTCCGGGAAACTTTAGGGATCCCTGGAATCCGCCCATACTGCTAATATTGACAATATGTGAGCCTGATTGCATCATGGGAACAACGTGTTGTATCATATTGACGTGTCCCATCACATTGGTTTGTAGCATTTCAGCAAAATCCTTTCCGTCAGTTTCCATAAATGGCTTATTGATGAGTGCTCCAGCATTGTTAATCAAGATATCAACCTTATCAAATTTTGATTGGATGAAGGGAACGAGAGTAGTATAGTCATCGTAGACAATATCAAATTGAGCCGGATATAAAGTGCCGCCATCATAGTTGAGCTGACCTGCAATTTCATGAAGTTTTCTCAGTTTGTCTGCTGATCTAGCCAAAGCAATTACTTTGTTGTCCTTTTTAGAGGTCAAATCCAATACCGCTTCAAATCCAACACCACTGCTTGCACCTGTAATAATAATATTTGCCATGTTTATTCTTCTAGTTTTTGACTTTGTTCAACTTCTTCTGCGGAAGGTAATTTGTCCTCGCCAATTGCTTGCGGATGAAAGATAAAGTAAATCCCCGAAAGAGCAACGAGAGCGGAAATAATATAAAATAACAATGTGATCAAAACCGCATTGTGAGAGTCTACCTGGAATATGCCAGCTCCCCACATAATCACAAGTTCACGCATGCCCAATCCCCCAACAGAAAACGGAATGATTGAAACCAAAGAAGATGCAAGGAATAGAAATAGGTACGGAGAGAACTTACCGCTAAAACCTAAGGCATAAAGAATGAGGATTGCTGCGAGAACCTGCATTGATTGTACACCAATAGCCTTTAAATGTGCTCTTAGAAATGTTGCTTTGTATTCCTTAAAGAACTTGGTTACGATAAAGTAATAGAGAACGCTCCCTATAATAAATAAAATGATGGTAAGATAGTTTGGAATCCCTAGCTGTGGCATATAGGTAACCAGCGCTGCAATGATAAGGCACAGTGCCCATAGGCCGCTTAATCTGTCTAAAAATAGGGCCGTGAATAATTTTCTTCCTTTAATATTGAATCTTTTCCTGAGGAAAAATATCTTATATCCATCTCCGCCAACACCCCCAGGTAGAATGAGGTTATAAAATAGGCCAAGTTGGTACAATTTCAAATTATATTTTTCCGTGACATCCAGACCGATTGCCTTTAAAAAGGTTAATAAACGCGAAGAGGAAATAAAAATGGAGATACTATAAGCGACTAAAGCAAAGAATAGATAGAGCGGATTGGAATTGATGACAGCTTCTTTCAGATCCTTTAGAGATACCTTGCTGAATACCCAATATAAGGCTCCCACAGTAACAACGATCTTTGCTATATTTTTGGCTATTTTGAGCCCCTTTTTTTTATCCATAGAAATTATACGTCCAATCTTGTTCAGCTGTAATTAGCGATTTGGCGAATCCAAAGTTAGAAACTTTGTCGAATTGTGCAATTGTGCTTAAGCGATCGTTGGGTAAATTCTTGAATACAATAATATCAAATATAAAATACCAAAGATAGTAGCAAGAGAAAATAGCCAATTTAGGTCAATTCTGTTATATTTGTGCTTGAGCACAGCGATCATCAATCCAATGATGAAGCAAAATAATAAAATAGGAGCGACAAGCGCGATCTTATTGGTAAATGCAAGGCTGATTTGATTCAATTTGCTTTTTGCTTCCTGTCCTAAAAAAAGCGGATAAGAAGCAAAGGCCAATAAAATGATAAATAACCTTAACAGCGTTTTTGCGATTATTTTGCTTATGGTATGATTTTTGGCTGTAATCTTCATGATTTGTGGATTAATTTACCCCAAAAATACAATTTGAAATTAAAATTTATACATATGAATCGATTCGTTTTATCATTAGCAACAGTTTTTGCTACGGTGACCTTATTTTCTTGTGGAGCACAAAAGCAAGGTACATCAACTGGAAATCCTTCTTCCAATACGAGTGCAGCTTCTGGTCCTAGCGCTTCGGATTGGAAATCCGCTGTAAAAGGAACGTGGACATTGAATACAATCGATAGAGAGAATTTACCTTCTTCATTCACGATTAAAAGTGTATTTGAAGAGGCTCCTGCAGAATGTTTCGTAGGTAGTACATGGAATTTTATTGGAAATGGTAAAGGATCTATTACTTTTAATGCGCAAGGAACTTTATGTGCTCCGGGTGCATCACGTGAGATCTTTTGGTCTATCTATAACCCTGGAAAAGGCTTAGGAGAACCTCAGTTTCAATTTAAAAAGATTTATGCAGGCGATAAGGCGAAGAACGTAACAACAGGTTACCGTTTGGATTTATCTTATTCGGATGGGAATAAATTAGTTATGCGCATGCCATTGACTGTTGCTAACGGAGAAGCCTATTTAGTGTTTAATTTTACGCGTTCGAACTAAACGTAAACGATAAAAGAAGAATAACAGAAAGCTATAGGAATTCCTATGGCTTTTTTTGTTTAAAATTTAATACTTTTACACTCCCAATTCATTATGATTTATTTGTGCCATAGGCTGCGGAATTTACCGATACAGTGAAAAAGCCAACTATGCATGATAATCTTGTGGGCGGATAAGCTTATTTTAAGTATGAAAATGGGATATATACCTAACGATTTCGTCAGGTATTGCTTAATCTAGAGAGAAACATGGCTGAACAAAACACGAAAACTGCTTTAATAACAGGTATAACAGGACAAGATGGTGCCTATCTAGCAGAATTCCTATTGAAGAAAGGTTACAAAGTACACGGTTTAAAGCGTCGCAGTTCTTTATTCAATACAGATCGTATTGATCATCTTTATCAAGATCCCCATCTTGACAATAGAAATTTCACATTGCATTTTGGTGATTTGACGGATTCAACCAACTTAATCCGTATTATACAGGAAACACAGCCTGACGAGATTTACAATCTTGCGGCGCAATCTCACGTAAAAGTTAGTTTTGATACGCCGGAGTATACTGCAAATGCCGATGGTATCGGTACCTTGCGGATTCTTGAAGCAGTCAGATTATTGGGAATGATTGAGAAAACCCGTATCTATCAGGCTTCTACTTCCGAGCTGTATGGATTGGTGCAAGCGGTTCCACAAAGTGAAACAACACCTTTTTATCCGCGAAGTCCTTATGCTGTAGCAAAAATGTACGGTTATTGGATTACTGTCAATTATCGTGAAGCCTATAAGATGTATGCCTGTAATGGAATTTTATTTAATCACGAGAGCCCTGTAAGGGGAGAGACTTTTGTGACACGTAAAATTACCAGAGCTGTAGCAAAAATCGCGCTAGGGCTACAGGATAAATTATATCTTGGTAATCTGTCGGCACAACGCGACTGGGGGCACGCCAAAGATTATGTAGAAGCAATGTGGTTGATTCTACAACAAGAAACCGCAGAAGATTTTGTGATTGCTACAGGTGTGACAACAACTGTAAGGGACTTTGTTCGCATGGCTTTTGCAGAATTGGGAATCGAGATTGAGTTCAGTGGAAAGGGAGAGCAGGAGAAGGGGGTAATTATCGATATTGACGAGGAGCGCCTAGCCCAGTTAAATATTGATAAGTCGCTGATTAAATTCGGTCAGACTGTTGTCAAAGTTGATCCAGCATATTATAGACCAACTGAAGTCGATTTACTTATTGGTGATCCGACTAAAGCAAATACAAAACTTGGATGGACGCCAAAATATGATCTTCAGATGTTGGTAACAGATATGGTACAATCCGATCTTCACCTGATGAGAAAGGAAGAATACTTAAAACAAGGCGGATTTGAGACCTTGAATTATTTTGAATAATTCATAATTGATAATAAAAAATAAAACTGGAATAATTTTTGTTTAAACATTCAATAGTATAAATTTATAGATTTATACCTATGAATATGACAGTATATTATGATAAATTCAGAAGTTGTTTCGAGTAAGAAAGAAGAAGAAAAGAAGAAAGATTCTTCGAAGATTTATTTCTTTATCATTGCGATAGCAGCATTACTTGCAACGAACATATATTTTTATGTCAAGTTTAAGACCAATGGTGAAAAGGTCTATACACTTACAGTGGAAAAAGAAAATTTGCAGGTACAAATCGATCGTATTGAAGCTGAATTGGATAAAATTGATGTAGAAAATGTCCAATTGACTCCAGAGATGTCCGTGCAGAAGGATGATTCCAGAGCTGAGATCGCAGAGCTTCGTAAAAAACTTGAAAATAAGAGTATTACTCCAAAAGATATCGATGAAGCACAGCACAAGATCAATCAGCTTAAGAAGCAGGTGGATACTTATCGTGTAAATGTGCAGCGGCTGATTCAGGAAAATCAGATTTTATCGAAGCAAAACTCCAACTTGAGCGAATCTGTTGTCGAAAAAGAAAAACAGATTACTTCATTAGTTACATCAAATTCGGATCTGAAAGAGAAGGTTGCGACTGCTTCAGCATTAAAGGTTTCAAGCATCAGTATAAATGGCCTTGAAGTCAAAAAGAATGGAAAGGAATTTGTGGAGGAACGTGCTAAAAAAATTGATAAGTTAAAAATCAATTTTACCATTGCTGATAACCCCTTAGCAAAAAATGGAGAACGTGATATCTATGTCAGAATTATAGATCCACAGGGAAATCTGGTCGTGCAAGGTGATAATATTTTCTATGTGCATGGCGAGAAATTACAATATACTTTTAAACACAATATTTTATTTACCAACAAAGGTGAAGATTATATCGTCTATTGGGCAGCAGAGGAAGGATTCTCGAAAGGGGCCTATACGATTTTGTTATATGAAGATAATGCAATTATGGGACGATCTACTGTTGTATTGCGTTAAAAATAAATAGGCTATAAACAAAAAAGCTCTTTGCAGTCATGCAAAGAGCTTTTTTGTTTATAGTATACTGTTCTTGTTATACTGATCCTTAAAACAAAAGAATAAGGCTATCCATTAACTGGTTAGTTTTATGCTATCAGTGTTTGAGTTATGAGGTGCCCTAATTGAACGCTATATTTTTATTTACATTAGTTGGCATGACGGCCCCTTCTTTACACAAATGGAGCGGCAGGTCCTTATTAGATATACTGGAGATAGGTTTCATATACGCTTTCTTCGATGTCTTATTTTTGTTGATTGTTATCTGCACATATTAAGACTCTACCTGTTGCAAAGGAAGCAGTATATGAAACGTCGTACCTTCGCCTTCTACAGTCTCAAAATAAATTTGCCCATTACTGGCTTCAATTGTTTTTTTGACAAGAACTAGCCCTAAACCGTTTCCTGAACTCTTTGTCGTGAAATTAATCTGGAAAATTTTATCCTGCATCTCTTTGGGAATTCCATAACCATTGTCTTTGATGTCTATCTTGACAAATTTGTCTGAGTAGCGTTCAATGGAAATCTCGATCTTCATGTTTTTTCGTCCATAACCGCCTTCAATTGCATTTTTTATTAAATTATTGAAGGTTCTCAATAGCTCATTACCATCAGCCTTGACAATAAGGGTTTTGTGATCAGCATTGTTAATGAGACGAATACTTACATTTGGTGTATTGTTGTACAAGGAAATGGACTTTGTTATTTTTTCTACAATATTGATGTTTTCCATTACCGTATTTGGGAATTTTGCGAAGTGCGAAAATTCTGAGGCAATATGTGTCAATGCATCGATTTGTTCGATAAATGAAGTGGAGAATTTATTGAAGCGATCCGGAAATTTAGGGTCCTCATCTTTGTACGATCTACGGAGTTGCTGAATGCCTAATTTCATTGGTGTCAGCGGATTTTTGATTTCATGGGCTATCTGTTGAGCCATCTCGCGCCAAGTGGATTCTCGCTCAGTATCTTTGATTTTATTGGCATAGTCCTCAAGTTTTATGATCATGAGATTATATTCTTTGATCAATGTACCTATTTCATCATTTCGTTGCCAAAACAGAGGCTCGTTGGGTTGTCCCAGGCGTAGTTGTGAGATCTTCTTACTGATGATGCTCAATGGATTGGTGACACTGTTGGCCACAAATGTCGCATAAAAACCAAAGCCTATGATGATCAGCGAATAAATGTTCACTATTGTATTTAAAAGAAGATTCTTATTGATGTTTTCTTCCTTCTGAAGCGAGAAGTTTGGTATACCTATATAAGCCAGTGTATTATAGTTTTTGTCCCTGATGGTGGCATAACTGGTCTCAAATTGAAAAGTACCTATACGCTCATCTTCAATCGTCTCTGATTTTTTTAAGATAGAAAGATTCTTCAGTGCGGCCGGATTAATGAAGGTAGAGAATAGCTCCAAGTCATAAATCCTACGCTGAGAGCTATAAAGTAGGCGGCCTGATTTGGAATAAAGATTGAAGTCTTTGGAAATTGTTTCAGACAATGTCTTGAGCATGCTGATAAGCTGCGTCTCGGTGGATGTTTCATCCGTGTACGTCAACATATTTTCCATCCGTTTGCCTAGTTCGATAATAAAACGTTCCTTGCTTGCTTTATTGTTATTATAAAGCTGCTTGTTGATACTTATATACGAAATTACCGCCGATATGAGGATCGCCAGTATTACCGATGAGATAATGGAGGTCTGAATACGTGTAGAGTACTGTATTTTGTTTACTATTTTGTAGAACTGATATTTTAAATTACGGAAAGTTAGCTTGGTATTCTTAAGAAAGATATAGAATGATTTTATGAAATGGAAAAACATGAAAATCATAAAAAATACCAGGAACAGAAATGACGTAGTCGCTAGATAATCCCAAAAAGAAGGTTTTTGTTTACTGATAACATATGTTGAGAATTTATTGGCAACATAAGCCATATGTAGATATGCATCACGGTCCAGTACTTGAATATATTCTCCTGGAACACCTTTCAGCCCTCTTAAATTGTTCTCGTAGGTATATTTCCCAAACTGTGTTATTAAAGAACCTCCTTTATAAAGGGCTATCGAATAATCCCCTTTATTATAATATTGCGAATTGTTGATCCGCATATCGGTGAGGATTTCGGGATAGGGAACCGTGTAACTAAAGTCTTTATTGGAAAGATTGATGATGACATTGACAATCCTATTTTGGTCAATAGTGACAGGAATGATGGAGAAGTATTCATGCGTACCTAGTTCCGCACTTGCACGGTAGAAGTTCTGCGTGACTTTTATCGATTTGTTGATTACCTTTTCTCGATATTCATTGATCTTATTCTGACTGGCCGGATTGAGCGGAATATTATTTTGATCATAATAATATGCTTTGAACTCATACTTGGAAAGATAGCCGCTAAAGTACTTTTTCTTGATAAAATCGTTGATCCCCTCTGTATTGGTATAGGGAAGGCTGATATTAAATAAGTGTTTTAATTCTTGATCGTTTGCTATGCTGCTTTCAATATCAGAGAATAATGAAACAGCATTGACATCATCTTCTGATTGTAGATTACTCAACAAGATTTTCATGTCGATTAAGTTCCGTTCCTGATAGAAACGTGCGTGCGTGATCGCACTTATGATTGCCCAAAGTATCAGTACGGCGATATAATTTGTTAATATATGTCGGTCGAAATACTTCTCTCCAAATGACTTAATGAGAATGATCAGTGCGAGTAGCAAGTTGACTAGGCTATTTTTCTCTATATAGAAGGAAATGATCAGAATGACAAAGATGACACATGCCAGTTGAATGTTGAGTAGCTGCGTCGGTTTTAATTCTAATTTTTTAAGGAAAAAGAGTACAAGATCAATGTAGATACTTAAGGCCAAAATACCCATGCCAACAATGCCGAGGTCTACCCAGCTTAAAAAATGTAAATCGACGAGTTTTGTAAAATCAAAATAGATATTGTTGGAGTGGGTAATCAATGTACCGGCGATATCATATAACAGACCGAACGACAGATATATACTCAGAATAAATCCGATTGCAATAGGAATTCTAAAGAGCCGGATGTTTTTTATCTTGTCGAAATTGAGCTCTTTGCGAATTGAATAAATGAACAGAATTAGCCATAGCACCAATATTGTGGTGGACATCACGGACCATATATTGGGGAAGAAACGGTTGTAAGCATAATTACGCGAGTCGAAAATTGAAAATGTCGCATTTTCGGACAGCAGATTCCATTTAAGATCAGCAAATTTGACAAGGCTAAATATCGATAACAGCAGGATTGCAGACCACCAGGCCCGTCCTGTCTTGGCCATATGTAAGCAGAGGCTATTGAAGAAGATCAGTAATGCGATCCAGGCAAGTAGCCAGCAGAAGAATTGCAAAATTGTATAGGCATTTTCATGCTCTCCATCTTTCAGCTTAACGGAGAACAGATAAGACCCCTCATTGCTATAGATATTTTTAATGGTGACCGTGTCTGTATAGGAGGCAATGTCAATATTTCTGGTGTCGAAGAAGTTTCTCCGCAAAGAGCTATTTAAATAGGGGTTGTTGTTATTTGTATAGCCTTTTACAATAATATAGGCGAGTATACTGATATTGCCAATTGTTTTTTTTCGAACAACGTAAGAACGGTTATCATCCTGAATAAAATTGGATTTTTCTGGAAATCCCTGATCTGTAATAGGTACAAATAGATGCGTGCTCCACATCTTCGGTTCATGGTCCTTAAAGAGAAATAAATAAACCTTCTCATTGGTTTTAAACTTTTCAAATGCCTGATAAACTGCTATCGGATACTGATCGTAGTTTTTAAATGTTTTGAGTAGGAGTGAATCATTGAAAATTCGGTCGACTTTTTTCTCTTGTTGAGCGATATAATCATTGAGTGATTTTGTATCAATGTCTAGTATTTCCTTATTGGTAACAGATTCTTTAATGGTGATAGCTGTTCCTATAAAGCATAAAGTCAAGATAAGTAGGAGTAATCGAATTTTTATACCAGAATTCACGTTCGTCAATTTACATTATTGTAAATATAAAAAAAAGTCCTTGCTTTCTTAGGGCAAGGACTTTTATATTATTTTTCTGAACTACCTATTTTCATGGACCAGAAAGAATCTTCATTAGATTTCTTTAGCTGTTGATGCTAGCGAAAACATGAAGGATTTAATACGCTAATTAAACGTGTGGTTCTTCTTGACGGAAGATTTTGGCAGTCAAATACTCGCGGTTTAGACGAGCAATGTTTGTTAATTTGATACCAACAGGACATTCTGCTTCGCAAGCTCCAGTGTTCGTACAGTTACCAAAACCTTCTGCATCCATTTGATCTACCATTGCCTGTGCACGTTCGTAACGCTCAGTTTGGCCTTGAGGTAATAAGGCAAATTGAGATACTTTTGCAGACACAAATAACATTGCAGAAGCATTTTTACATGCTGCAACACAAGCACCACAACCGATACATGTAGCCGATTCGAATGCTTCGTCAGCAATACGTTTAGGGATCGGAATAACATTGGCATCAGGAACACCACCTGTATTGACATTTACATATCCGCCCGCTTGTTGAATGCGGTCAAATGCCGTACGGTCTGTTGCAAGGTCTTTCAAGACAGGGAATGCAGCAGCTCTCCAAGGTTCAATCACGATAGTTTGTCCATCGTGGAAGCTACGCATGTGCAATTGACATGTTGTCGTACCTTCTTTAGGACCATGAGGGCGACCGTTGATTACTAATGAACACATCCCGCAGATACCTTCACGACAGTCGTGATCGAAATATACAGGATCTTCTCCTTTACGAGTCAATTCTTCATTGACAATATCAAGCATCTCTAAGAAAGACATATCATCAGCGATATCGTTTGCCTGATAAGTTACAAATTGACCTTTATCTTTATCATTTTTTTGACGCCAAACTTTCAGCGTTAAATTCATATGTTGTGCCATGATAATTTTCCTTCTTATTTATAACTTCTTTGTGTTAACTGAACGTTCTCGAATACCAAGTCTTCCTTGTGTAATTCCTCAGGTACATTGTCTCCTTTGTATTCCCAAGCAGATACATATGCGAATTCATCATCGTTACGTTTTGCTTCACCTTCTTCAGTTTGGCTTTCCAGACGGAAGTGACCACCACAAGACTCAGCGCGTTGCAATGCATCAACAACCATTAACTCACCCAATTCTAAGAAGTCAGCTACGCGACCAGCTTTTTCTAAAGAAAGATTTAATTCTTCGTTTTCCCCAAGAACTCTAACGTTTGTCCAGAATTCTTTTTTCAACTCTTGAATCAAACCTTGTGCTTTTTGTAATCCTTCAGCCGTACGAGCCATACCACAATATTCCCACATGATGAGACCTAGTTTTTTGTGGATATCATCAACAGTTTCTGTACCGTTTAAAGACAATAATTTGTTGATTTTGCCTTCAACTTCCTTACGCGTAGCTTCGAAAGCTGGGTGGCTATGATCTACTGGTGCAAATGAGCCTAATTTAGCTAAGTAATCACCCACAGTGTAAGGGATTACGAAATAACCGTCGGCAAGACCTTGCATCAATGCCGAAGCACCTAAGCGGTTTGCACCGTGGTCAGAGAAGTTACACTCACCCAAAGCATACAAACCAGGGATTGTAGTCATCAAGTTGTAATCAACCCATACACCACCCATTGTGTAGTGAACAGCTGGGTAGATACGCATTGGTTGTTTATAAGGGTTCTCGTCAGTGATTTGATAGTACATGTCAAATAAGTTACCGTACTTAGCACGTACAGCATCTTCGCCTAAACGGCCGATAGCTTCTTTGAAATCCAAGAATACTGCGAAACCAGTTTTACCAACCCCACGACCATCATCAACGGCTTCTTTTGCATTACGGGATGCCACGTCACGTGGTACCAAGTTACCGAATGAAGGGTATTTACGCTCCAAGAAATAATCTCTGTCGTCTTCTTTGATATCGTTGGCTTTGATCTCACCTTTACGTAATCTTTCAGCCATTTCCTGAGTTTTAGGAACCCATACACGACCATCATTACGTAAAGACTCTGACATCAATGTCAATTTAGATTGGTGATCTCCTGTTACAGGGATACAAGTTGGGTGAATTTGTGTGTAACAAGGGTTAGCAAAGTAAGCCCCACGTTTGTGTGCTCTCCAAGCTGCTGTAACGTTACAACCCATTGCATTTGTAGACAAGAAGAATACGTTACCGTATCCACCAGTACACATCAATACTGCGTGTGCAGCATGTGTTTCAACTTTACCGGATACCAAGTCACGTGTTACGATACCTTTAGCATGACCATCGATCATTACTAAGTCCAACATCTCATGACGAGTATACGATTTTACTTTTCCTTTTTTGATTTGACGGTTTAACGCTGAATAAGCGCCCAACAACAATTGTTGTCCCGTTTGACCGCGTGCATAGAAGGTACGGCTAACTTGCGCACCACCGAAAGAACGGTTGTCCAATAGACCTCCGTATTCACGTGCAAATGGAACACCTTGAGCAACACATTGGTCAATGATGTTGACAGATACTTCTGCCAAACGGTAAACGTTTGCCTCACGTGAGCGGTAGTCACCACCTTTGATTGTATCGTAGAATAAACGGAAAACAGAGTCTCCGTCGTTTTGGTAGCTTTTTGCTGCGTTAATACCACCTTGTGCCGCAATAGAGTGCGCACGACGAGGTGAATCTTGGTAACAGAAGGTAATTACATTATATCCTAATTCGGCTAAAGATGCCGCTGCAGATGCACCAGCAAGACCTGTACCAACAACAATAACAGTAAATTTACGTTTGTTAGCAGGGTTAACCAACTTAAGATTAAATTTATAATTTGACCACTTTTGGGCTAATGGGCCCGCTGGTACTTTTGAATCTAACATATCTCTTAATTTTATATTGATCGATAAAGCCTGAGCTTTATCTTAAAAGATTCTGAATTATTTAAAGAAGAAAAACAATGGCATTATTGCAAAGCCAATTGGAATTAATACCCCAAATACCCAAACACCGATTGCTCTGATGATTCCAATATATCTTCTGTGGTTAAAACCTAAAGTTTGGAATGCAGATTGGAAACCATGAATTAAGTGGAATGCCAAAGCTGCCATCGCAATAACATACAAAGCTACCAATGCAACATTTTTGAATGCAAAGTCAACTTGCTTGTACAAATCTCTCGCTTTTAAGATTTGAACATTGTTTTCTACCGTTTCTTGGTAGTCGTGGAATTCAGAAGCTTGAAGTTCTCTCGCTGTGGTTTGTCCAGTTGCCAAATCAGTACGGTATTCGATGTACGGCACTTCATCATTGTGAAACTTCCACCAAAAATTAGACATGTGCGTAGCTAAGAATACTAAAATGACAGTACCTAAGATACCCATGTTGCGTGAATTCCACTTGCTGTTTGCTTGACCATCATATTTGGCATAACCAATAGGACGAGCGGCCTTGTTTTTCATCGACAATGTAATAGCGTAGATGACGTGAACAATTACCGAAGCATACAATAAGTAAGAAACAACTTTGATTGGTGTAAAGTGAGTCATAAAATAGGCGTACTTGTTGAACGCTAGACCCGCATCATCTTTAAATAATTGCAAGTTACCAACCAAGTGAACAACTAGGAATAAACATAGGAAGATTCCTGTTAAGCTCATGATTAGCTTCTTCCCAATCGAAGAACTGAAAACTGGCTTTGATTTACTCATTATCCTTGTAATTTAATTTGAATTAGGCAAATCTACTATTTGCTATTAAATATGATACCATTTTGACAAGAAAAAGCAATAATTTAGAACGGTTCTAAAGTTTATTGAAATAAAAAGTCCGTTTTGAATAAAAACGGACTTTTAAACAGTATATGAACAAGGTTTAAAGAACTATAGGATACTGAATAATCTATAGCCTAAACCGATACTCCACATGTTGATTTTGGGATTTGCCTGACTTTCGTTGTTGACCTTGTTCAAGCCCATTTCGTAACGTAGGTCTACACGTAAGCTTGAAACATCAGCACCTACACCAAAAGCCCAAGCTGTACCACTTTTTTTGTAGTTACCTGGATTCAATTGGTCAATCATCTTGGGCTGATTATCATCTACTTTAAATGAGAAAATTGGACCGGTTTGGATTCTCGCCCCGATTGGACCCAAGCCAAAACGCTTGCCTAATAATACAGGAATATCAACTGTGGTAAACTTAACATCGGTAGTCGTTGAAGCCCCGTCTTCTCCTTGACCTTTCACAGTGGTGTTTTTACCTGTTAAATAAACCTCCGGCTGAATATGGAATCCCAATACACCAACACGTCCATAAAGACCTGCTTGGTAGCCTGCTTTCGTGTCAGAATTGAAATATTTTCCATCGCTTTTAAGTTTAGAGAAGTTCAAGCCTCCTTTTACACCCACCTCAAACCCTGGCAAAAGCTGCGCCTGTGCCGTTGCTACGCTACCAAGTGGTACTAATAGCCCGAAGCTTTCTCAAGCAGACAGACACTGTTGTCTTCCTCTTTAATTTTTGAAACAAACAGAAACGAAGCTCTTTCAATAGCTATGTCAGTTGGCATGAACGTGATATGAATATCATAGATCAACCAATAAAGATTTTTAGGTGCCTATATCGGCGGTGTCTACCTCTTCCCATTCCGAACAGAGCAGTCAAGCCCGCCAGAGCCGATGGTATTGCCGTAACAGGTGGGAGAGTAGGTCGGTGCCTTTTTTTACACGGAAGCCCTTGCTGGAAACAGTCAAGGGCTTCTTTCGTTTAAGTACTTCCGTATTTCCATGTACAGGCTATTGCCTATCCTCCGCATATTGGTTATCGCAGCATAGGACCGTCGGCAGTTGTTGCGCAACTCTCATTGTCCTGCAACTACGCTGTAACAGTCCCTCCGGTTTTACAATGCATTCATCATCCCGCTCATTTCATAAGCCAAATGGAAGTAAACGTTCCTTTTGCGATGAAAGGCTTACAATAGGTTGGCTAGCCTGCAACATTATTATTGGACAATCGTTTGCATTCCATAATCCCTTTTTTACTTCGATTTACTATTGTATTATTGTTATGTTAATTTAATGCATTATAAATCATACGCATGAAGATATCTTTTTGGAGCACAAAAGCACAAGTCAGTTTACTGATGGGATTGGCTTCTCCTTTTATTTTTCAACCCTCTCGAGTTGACGCTAAAGTAAGTACGATCAATTATTATAATACAATAGGTCGCGATCAAGGCAACCGTATTATCACGATTCAGAAAATTAATCCGACAACAGTCGAGATTGTATACGATAATGGTCAACGTCTGACTTTAGATTTCTACGGTAATCATATTTTTAGGATGTTCCAGGATGTTCATGGCGGTATTATCCGTGATCCCGAAGCAAAACCCGAAGCAAAAATATTGGTAGAGCAACCTCGGAAAACGGTCACTGGGCTCGAAGTAAAGGATGAAGGTAATAAGGTCAGTATCTCCACTAACGATATTCTTTTTTCAATGGATAAACAGACTTCACAGTTTAGTATCCTCAATCGGAAAAGCAATAAAATTGTAGTTGAAAGCTTAAAGCCGATTGTTTTCGAAGAGAAACAAGTTAGCGTTGAATTGAAGGAAAATGCAGATGAATACTTTTTTGGTGGCGGCGTTCAAAATGGGCGTTTTTCACATAAGGGAAAAGTGGTTGCAATCGAAAATCAGAACAGCTGGACCGATGGTGGTGTTGCCTCTCCAACCCCTTATTACTGGTCAACCAAAGGGTATGGTTTTATGTGGCATACCTTTAAAAAGGGAAGTTATGCCTTTGGAGCCAAAACCCCTGGGACAGTAAAATTGGCGCATGACACAGATTATCTGGATGTCTTTTTTATGATTAATGACGGGATAGTACCTTTGCTCAATGATTTCTATCAATTGACGGGCAACCCAATTCTTCTACCGAAATTTGGTTTGTATGAGGGGCATCTTAATGCCTATAACCGCGATTTTTGGAAAGAAGATGAAAAGGGAATTCTATTTGAAGACGGCAAACGCTATAAAGAAAGTCAAAAGGACAATGGCGGAATCAAAGAATCGCTGAACGGTGAGAAAAACAATTATCAATTTTCGGCTCGCGCAGTAATAGACCGTTATAAGGCTCATGATATGCCTTTGGGCTGGATTCTTCCAAATGATGGCTATGGTGCTGGCTATGGCCAAACGGAATCTTTAGATGGAAATATCCAAAATTTGAAAGAGTTTGGTGATTATGCACGTAAGAATGGTGTAGAAATCGGTTTATGGACACAGTCCGATCTCCATCCGAAAGATAGTATAAGTGCATTACTGCAACGTGATATTGTAAAAGAGGTTCGGGATGCGGGTGTAAGAGTCCTAAAAACGGATGTGGCCTGGGTTGGTCCAGGATACTCCTTCGGTCTCAATGGGGTCGCTGATGTGGGACATACCATGCCTTACTATGGTAACAACGCTCGTCCATTTATTATTTCATTGGATGGTTGGGCAGGTACACAGCGCTATGCCGGTATCTGGTCGGGCGACCAGACTGGAGGCGTATGGGAGTACATTCGATTCCATATACCAACGTATATCGGCTCGGGACTTTCAGGTCAGCCCAATATTACCTCCGATATGGACGGGATCTTTGGTGGTAAAAACTTTAAGGTCAATATTCGTGATTTTCAATGGAAGACCTGGACACCAATGGAACTCAATATGGATGGCTGGGGATCGAACGAGAAGTACCCACATGCTTTGGGTGAGCCGGCTACTTCTATCAATCGTCTGTATCTGAAATTGAAATCTCAATTGGTTCCCTATAGTTATAGTGTTGCGAAACAAGCAGTAGATGGACTGCCCATCATTCGTGCTATGTTTTTAGAGCAAGCAAATAGTTATACGCTTGGAAAGGCAACGCAATACCAGTACCTCTATGGTCCAAATTTCCTTGTAGCACCAATTTACCAGGAAACACGTGTGGATGAGAAAGGAAATGATATGCGCAATGGTATCTACCTGCCGGATGGTGAATGGATTGATTATTTTACGGGTGAAAAATACCAGGGAGGGCGTATTATCAATAACTTTAATGTGCCTATTTGGAAGCTGCCTGTTTTCGTGAAAAATGGAGCCATTATTCCGGTGACCAACCCAAATAATAATGTACTGGAAATCAAAAAAGATCAACGTATTTATGAGGTGTATCCTTATGGGAACTCCAATTTCGTGGAATATGATGATGATGGAAAGACAGAGGCTTATCGTTATGGTAAGGGGGCAAATACATCCATAACTTCACAGTTAAACAACAATAGAGTTGTTTTTGCGATAGCTCCAACGCAAGGCGAATTTGACGGTTTTGAGAAAATGAAGTCTACGGAAATTCGTTTCAACGTTAGCAAAGCACCGAAGAAATTGACAGTAAAGGTCAATGGGAAAAATAGCAAACTTAAAGAAGTGAATAGCATAGATGCATTTAATACTTCTGAAAACGTATATTTCTATGACGCACAACCAAACCTGAATCAGTTTGCAACCAAGGGATCTGAATTTGAAAAAGTACCTTTGGTTAAAAATCCGATGTTGCTGGTGCGACTAGCCAAACAGGATGTCTCATCGACCGCAATAGAAGTACAATTGGAGGGTTTCGAATATGCTCCTGCTGACAACTATCTGGCTCAGACTGGTGCTTTGACTTCGCCCAAAGCTGTTATCACAGATCAAAATACACAAGCATATACCTTAACGCCAACCTGGGAAAAGGTTGCAAATGCTGATTATTATGAAATTGAATTCAATAATCTGATCTATTCGACCATCAAAGACAGTCAATTGCTATTCGAAGGATTGGCCGCGGAAACGGATTACCAGTTTAAAATTAGAGCTGTCAATAAATCTGGTGTTTCAGATTGGAGTACATTTGCCGCAAAGACAAAGGCAAACCCATTGGAATTTGCCATCGAAGGAATCAAAGCAGAGACTTCTGCGGATAACCAAGGCGGAAATGGTATCAATAAATTGTTCAATTATGATGAGGGGGATATGTGGCATACAAAATGGGGACAGACTGCGGTTCCGTTTGATATGACCTTAGATCTAAAATCCGTTAATCAATTGGATAAGTTTGAGTATCTTCCAAGAACCGATGGCGGAAATGGCATCATTTTAAAAGGAAAAGTATTCTATAGCAACGATAAGGACACCTGGACGGAAGCTGGTAGTTTTGACTGGAAACGTGATGGCGAAATGAAACGTTTTGATTTTGGAACCCATCCGGTGGCTCGATTTATCAAAATTTCAGTTTCTGAAGCTGTTGGTGGTTTCGGTTCAGGAAGAGAATTATATGTGTTTAAAGTACCAGGATCGTCAAGCTACTTACCGGGCGATATTAATAATGACCGATTGATCGATCATAATGACTTGACTTCATATATTAACTACACGGGATTGCGACTGGGAGATGGAGATTTCGAAGGTTATGTCAGCAATGGTGATGTCAATAAAAATAATCTGATTGACGCTTATGATATTTCCAATGTTGCTGTTGTCATTGAAGGTGGTGCAAAACCAAATAAAGAAGAAAAGGTCAGTGGTAAATTAAAATTGATTCCTTCAAAAACGACCTTAAAATCGGGAGATATTGTGGAGATCAGTGTTAGTGGCGAGAATCTTAAAGCTGTCAATGCACTTAGTTTTGCTCTTCCTTACAATCAGGGCGATTTTGAATATGTCGGTATTGAGTCCTTACATTTAAAAGAGATGAACAATTATAGCAACGATCGTCTTCACACCAATGGAAGTAAGGCTCTGTATGCTACTTTTGTTAATCTGGGCAACAAGGAGACTTTGAATGGATCTGAAGTTTTATTTAAGATCAAATTGAAAGCAAAGCGTAATGTCAATTTCAATCTGAAAGCGATAGATGGTATTTTGGTTGATAAAAAGCTGAATTCCGTTACTTTCTAAATAAATAGCCTTAACAAAAAGGGGAGCCTCATAGGCTCCCTTTTTTTGTTAATTGATGTCTAAATAGTGCAGCTAATTAGTCCAATATCATACTGAGATCCATCAGTAGGATTTCAGTATCTGCTGAGGTCACTTTCAGGTTAATTTCAGCGACATCCCATATTCCAAAGCCATCTCTGCTTTCTAATTCTTGTCCTTCGACAGTAACACTACCTTTTATTACAAAAACATATACACCATTTCCGGCCTTTTTGATTTGGTATTTTGTTTGGGCGTCCTTGTCAAAATGCCCCATGGAAAACCAGGCATCCTGATGGATCCATACACCCTCGTCTTCTGGATTTGGAGAAAGAATTTGCTGGAATTTATTCTGTCTTTGTGTTATATCCAATGTAATTTGATCGTATCGGGGGCTCACATTCCGTTGATTAGGATACACCCAAATTTGAAGAAACTTGACTACCTGATCGGTATTTTTATTATATTCACTGTGTATGATGCCCGTTCCGGCGCTCATGACCTGAATATCTCCCTTCCGGATAATAGCTTTGTTACCCATGCTGTCTTCATGTTGCAAATCACCTTCCAAAGGGATACTGATGATTTCCATATTGTCGTGAGGGTGTTTGCCAAAACCTCTTCCTTCAGCCACCATATCATCATTTAGCACACGTAACACACCAAAGTGCATACGTTCGGGGTTGTGATAATTGGCGAAGCTAAACGTATGATTGCTATCTAACCAACCATGATTTGCATGACCGCGTGTAGCCGCTTTGTGGAGGACACTATGGTTTTCCAATTTGTCTGAATTATAGTTTACAGCTTCGGCATCCAGCGTTTCAAGCGGTTCTATCTCGTCAATATCATTCTTCAAGATATCAGCTGAAGACACTGTTGATGCAAATATTCCGGAACCCAAAAGTCCCTTTTTTATAAAGTTCTGTCTGTTCATGATTCTATTATTTAGTATCCAAAATTAGCCTATTAGCCGCCGATTTCTATTGATCTAGTTCAATAAAGAAAGAGTTTTAACGGTTTTCGGTTGTTTTTCTAGGGCGCTATTGCTATGGCCTATGCTTTATTAAACGGAGAGTAAGTCTGGAAAAAGACTATAGACTTCATTTTTTAGAAGCCCACTTCCACCGCCATAATGTTTGATCAGACCAATCGAATAGGTGAGCCGCGTAAGGTGATCTGTTATTTCATGCTCTTCCTGAGGAGAAAGTCCCGAACTCAATAATAAAACATCTACAGGGACATCTATTAGCTGTTTTTTACAGGCATCCAAATCGTATTGTATCGTTGCATTCCAGTTGGGCGTGTTTTCAATGATTCTCTTGAGCGTGAGGAGAATTTCTTCATTTTTACCAAATATGAGAAAGGTTAATGTTTTCATGATGTTCTTGTTTAAGGATTTGTCCTGATGAGCGTATTGACAATGGCATTACCCTTTAAAATTTTTGAAATGGGACATTCTTCGGCAATTTGTTGCAGGCGTTCTCGGGTATCCTCTGCTAAGATTTGTCCAAAAGCTATCTCGCGATCAAAATATGTAACCACTTGTCCTTTTTCAATTTTGAGGTACATATTTGAACTGACTGAAATTTCTGGAATATCAAGCCCTTTTTTATCGATGTACATGCGTAAAGTAGCTAAGGTACAAGATACAAGCGATGAGATAAGAAGGGTGTAGGGGTCAGGACCAAGATCTTTGCCACCAAGTTTTTCAGGTTCATCCGTAATAAACTCTCCATTTCTCCATTGTATGGTGGTCTTATATTTCTGCTCAGTAATATGGCCAAGGATAGGGTTTTCCAATATATATTTCATACGGATTATTCTTTTGTTTGTAATACAACAAAAATAAGCCTGAATTGATTCATTTCCATTGATGTAGTTCAATAAATATAGTCATATTGTCTCCCGATATTTTTTTATTGGTTGATAAGATTGATGGATTTCCGCTGATGAATACACCTTATCGTTACAGAAAAAATAAAGATTGGAGTAAGTTGAATCACATAAATTTTCTTACTTTTAACAATCAAATTCACTCAATTTTTTAAAGGATTTTAATTTAATATTTCGGTTATGATGAAGAGATTTTTACTTGTCGGACTTTTTGCTGGTATAACCCATTTTATGGCTTTCTCGCAATCTCATGAACTACGTGTGGGTGTTACCTCAGGTGTATCCAATTTTACGGGATCGGGAACCGAAGCAAAGAGTACGTTGAATGGATCTACGCAACAGGACTATTATACCAATAATCCTTATGGAAAAAAATATGGAATCAATATTGGTGGCGCTTTAAACTACCGTTATGTTTTTGCCAACAACCTAATATTAGGTTTAGAGGGTGCATATGAACGATTGCAGACAAAGATTGATTTGGAAGGCAATGAGTTTATGAATGGAAGCCGTGGTCAGACCCGTCTAAATCAACAATTTATCAATTTTAATCCTTTTGTTGGCTATCGTGTCTTTTTTGAACCGATGACAATGGATATTCAGCTGGGTATGGATATTGCCAAAACGCTGAGCATCAAAGAAAATGGTAGCATTGAAGATAAACAGGGGAATAAAACAAGTTTTGATCGTGATAGAGGCAAGGTTATTGATTTGGATCTACGCCCTCGTTTACAGTTTAATGTAAATTATGACCGTTATACCGTGTTTGCCGGTTATTCATGGGGAGTGAAGGATTATAACAACGGGATGCTTGGTGCTGATCCCGGTGTGGCACGATTAAATGTATTTCGCTTAGGCCTGCAGTATCAGCTATTAACTCCGATCTTCAAAAATGACTAAAGGCAGGTTAGAAGCATTCAGTGATGGCGTTTTGGCCATCATTATAACGATTATGGTACTTGAATTAAAAGTACCTGAAGGATTTACTTTTGCGAGTCTTAAACCATTATATCCTAAAATTATCTCCTATATCGTTAGTTTTGTTTACGTTGGACTGTACTGGAATAATCACCATCATCTCTTTCAAATTGTTCGAAAAGTAAATGGAAAAGTTCTTTGGAGCAATTTGAATTTATTGTTTTGGCTATCATTAATGCCGGTTACAACAAATTGGATTGGTGAGTCACATTTTGAAAGGGATCCTATTATCGCTTATGGCTTTGTCCTGATCATGTGTTCCATATCATATAATATCGTTGAATATTTTGTGATTCAAATCGAAGGGGAAGAATCTGCACTTAAAAAAGCGGTTAAATCGAAGGTTAAGGAAAATATTTCTACAGCGCTGTATTTTTTGGGGATAGGGCTGTCTTTTATTAATCCCTATATCAGTTTGCTCATGTATGGAACAGTCGCTATTATGTGGCTTATACCTGACCGCCGTATTGAGAAAGAAATGCGGAATCAATAGTTTTGCTGTTCCAGGGCTTTCAGGATGAACTGAACGCGATCGTTTACCGTTGTTTTTGGAACCTCAATGGTTTCATAACCGAGTTGTGTATAGGTCTCTTTCATTATCTTGAAAGTGTTTTCGGCCTCCCGCCAAGTTTGTTTCCGCTCGTTGTCATTCGCATAGATCTCAGCCCAAGGCGGTAATATAAATACTTTTTTATGATAACGTCGACCTTTTGCTTCGTGAAGCAGTTCTTCTTCGATTGAAAGATCTTCCATCGCAATATATGCCAATGTATCTGGAATTCCGCGGTCAAAAAAAATGTAGTTTTGGTGATCTTGCCTCACCTGCATCAAATAGCTGGCTGATGAAGCGGCCAACATGAGTTTGGCATAGTGAATTTTATTTTTCCAGGGCAAACCATCGGCATCAGCTTCCAATTGTTCTCGAATGATGCGCCGGGCATCCTCTTCCACAATGCT
This sequence comes from Sphingobacterium sp. UME9, assembly GCF_014170215.1. Lineage (NCBI taxonomy): Bacteria > Pseudomonadati > Bacteroidota > Sphingobacteriia > Sphingobacteriales > Sphingobacteriaceae > Sphingobacterium > Sphingobacterium sp. UME9. The sequence goes on from NZ_LZZP01000013.1 coordinate 338,142, forward strand.
GAATCCCTGCTTATTTAATTCATTTAATAAGGTAGTTTTACCGACTCCAGGTCCTCCTGTCAGAACGATAAAATAATGTGTTTGATCCATAATGATTAAAATGAAGTGCTTCCCGAAATGGAGAAAATTGAGGTAATGACTGATTGTTGGCTACGATTTTAAAAATTAGCTGTATTGTTTTGCGATTTTCTTTTCGGGTTCGACGTAGAGTGTATATAAGAAAAATAAAAATATATATTCTAGTGGTTTCATCAAAATATAAGTCACATTTGAGGCACTGCTGGAATTAATTTTTACGGAGATATTAAAACCATATTTATCGTAGCAATATCTGACATAGCGATGTAGTGCTGGTGATAAATCGCTTAATATTTCTTCGAATGCGTTGGCCACCTGAAGCTGTCTATTGACAATGATCGTGTTGCCATGTCTTGTGCCTAGCCGTAGGGGTTTAACAAGGGCAGGATCTCCTTTTGCCGCAACTGTACAGAGGTAATGGCCCTGATGATCGAGGATAGGAGGGTGCATTTTTTGTGAAAAAGCCCAAGTAGTTGTTTCTGTGAAAACTTTCACCATGGAGTCCCGATCCTGCCCCAATAAGATGAGGATGATAGTTAGTAGGAGAAAGACCGGAACAAGTAAAATAAGAGCCCATGCCGGATAATTCAGCTTTGAGGAAAGCAGGTTATTGATTTTATTGAGCGTGCTGTTGGCATAGCTTCTGCTCATAGCGTAACCCCGCTCTTCAACGATGATTTTACGGATTAGCCCAATGCCCATAATCAAGCAGCATATTGGCGTGAAAATAAAGAATAAAGTTCCTTCGTTGCCAACATACATATCCAATGTGGACGTATCGTGGTGACTGACCTGAACGAGCACAAACAGACTGATAATACTACCTATCATTAACATAATCAGCATCAGAACAAGAGGAATAGGGGGGATTTTTCGTCCTTTGAGCCAAATCGCTATTGCTGAAATATTAAATGCAATAAAATAAAATGATAGCGATACAAGGTGTTTTCCGCCGAAGGGAATATAACAATCACCATCTACGGGATCTACGGCTTGATTATATTGACTCGAGTGGAATAATAGCCCTACCCCAGTTATCATTAATGAAATCAGGTAGCCGATGATAATGGCATACTCAACAATTGTTATTTTCCGCTGTTGTTTTTTGACAGCCGAACGAAGCAGATATAAAATCCCGAACAGCGTAAGAATAATAAGGAGAAGAATGAAGATCATAATGGGGTGAGCAGTTATAATTCTAAGACGAATATCGTCAAATCATTTGTTTAATTCAGATACAAGGCAATCAATTGTTTTTGGAATATATCAGTATAACGGATTGAATCCAAAATTATTGAAGTGTTTAATGGGTCGGAATTCAAAATTTTCTCAACAGTGTAGATGCTATTAAGGTATCTATAGTGCCAATGTTCAGCAAAGACCAGCGACTAATTTTTACCGAATAATCTGCTCCAAAAATTCTTTTTTTTGCTGCTTTGAGAACTGTCTGTGGTTTCAAAATGTTTAGGGTCCGCATGGATTGTCTCTGTTTTGACATTTGGTAAAATCTCATTTTCTGGAAGTCCATTGCGTTGTTCTATTTCTTGGATCTGTTTTAATGCTGTTGTCTGATATAAAAGCGGTCCATCTTTGTCGCAGTTAAAAAGGTTGGAGTAACTTTTTGATTCATTCAGATCAAAAGGTTGTGGTTCTACAACTTCTGTTGCTTCCAAGAGACCAAGGTTACGATCTTTGGCATATTGCAGTGCATTGAGGAAAATAGAAATACGGTTATCAGAAAATAGCGTATCTAATTCAGCCTTGATCGTCGGGTCACTTTGGTAATCTATCAACAATTGCGCGACTTTTTCTGCCGGGATAAACACACCCGAACAATAATTTTCTACAAGCCTATTTTCGATATTATTGGTTAGAAATTCTTGTTGAACAAATTGTTCCCACTGTTTGTAATAGCTGGATAAATGGTCATTTTTGGAGAAGGACAGGGCTCCACCTCGAACATAGAAGTATTTTTCGAAAAAACCTTGGACAACAGCAATGAAAAAACCATGGGTTTTGTCAAAATAATCATTTTTGTCGGTTTCCCGGCCCGCATTTAAGGTGTCTTGGTATTTGGTTTTATAGAAGTCTTCTAGTTGGTGAGTTGCAGAAACTTCCTCAATCTTTTCAGGATTTTTGAGCAAGTCAAAATACCAAGTTTCTATCTGCTGTTCTGAGATGGGGTGGTAACTAATATCATAGCCCATAATGACTGTTTTTAATCTCTTATGTTGTAATTGCTAATATATTAAAAATTAACATTTTGTGCAATATAAATCGCTCCGATATCGTGCTTTTTCCGCCTAAAAGGAAGGGTTTATGACAATTTATAGAGCAGGAGGGCGGGGGCAAGATGTTTGCCTATTTCATGATAATTAATTACTTTGGTCACAAACAGAATTTATATATGAAGCACTTACTATTTATTATTTTCATGTCGATGAGCTTATTTTTTACGGCTTGTCAATCCCCAAGTCCAGAGACTTTTTTCGGAAAAGTTGTTTTAAACACAAATCTTGTAGCAGATTTTGCCCCTGAACGCTATGGCAAACAGCTCGAGCAGGAGACCGTTGAATTTGCGGATATGCCCTCCAGTAAGAAAGTAGGCGATGAAGCTCAAAAATCTGTCGGGATCAAAATTCAGGTTGTCGAAAAGGCCTTAAAGGATATTAAGGAACTGAATGTTTCCGATGCCGATGCAAAAGCATTGAAAGAGCAGTCTATTGCATTATTTGAAAAAGTGTTGCCTGTCTATAAAAATGAATATACCGCTTATGCAAAGTTATGTGATGGTAAAGGTTCGGCTGAAGAAAAGCAGGCATTACTCCAAAAGATCGAAAAAAACGATATGCCTTCCATTAACGAGGTGTTTGACAACGTATATGCTTTAGGAAAAGCTTATGCTGAAAAACATAACCTGAATGTTAACTGGGGAAATTAAGCAGATGAAGGAAACAAGTTTATACAGAAATAAAAAGAAAACAAGTCAGCTATTGTCAATTTCGGGAGGCCTATGTTTGTTGCTTCTGGTCATTTTATTGTACAGTATCGGTTTATTTGATGGTGTATTTAAAGCCAAACCGACAGTTTTCTCTGCAGGAGCATTGCTGGTACTCTTAATTTTATTGTTTTCCAGCCTACTGAGCCTTCGAGATAAAACAGCGCAAATTGTTTTGAACGACCGCTATTTTCTTGGAAAGACAACACCGGTATCGAAAGCTTTTGGCCAAGGCGACTGGCAGGATGTCAAAAGCATCGACTTACAAAAAGTCGGTGGTGATACTTTGGTCATTGTTACATTGGGTAATCCCCCTAAATATAAAGAGCAGCTTTCGTCGCTGTTATGGAAAATGGCTTATCAAGAATCCACTCAAGAACTGTGTATCATGTATTCGTCCTCAACTATTGATTTGGAGCCCTCGGAGCTATACCAACTTTTTGTATCCTATTGGAAAGGAGCAAAAGTAATCGATAAGTAGTAAACAAATTAGGCCATTGCAGACTTTATAGCATCAATCTTCTGTTGGATGATCTCTTTTTCCAATGTTGTTTTAGCCAGGATTTTTGCTTTGTTAAAGTTTGCGATGGCTTTGTTTTTATCCAGTTCCTTATAGAGTTCTCCCAGCAGCACAAAATAAAAATGATTGTCTTCTAGTTGTAAGGTTTTTACTTCGACTAATGCAGCTTTAACACCTTTTACTTTATACAGTGCAAATATTCTATTCAATGCAGCTGCCGGGGAATAATTGACGACTAATAAACGGTCATACCATTGCAGTATTTCGGCCCATTTTTCTGGACTGTCTTCCTTTATACAATGGCATTGAGCAATCTTAGCCTCCAGATGGTAGGATGTGAGTTCATCGCCCGATGCAGCGTTCTTGAGAAAATGAAGCCCTTGATGTATAAGTTCTTGATTCCAGCGTTCCTCATCCTGTTGCTCATACAAAATGAAATCACCTTCATTGGTCAGCCTTGCCTCGAAACGGGAGGAATGAAAACAAATCAGCGCAATAAGCGCATTGGTCTTAGGTGTATTTGTTTTCTCATAAGTCGAAAGCATTAGCGCAAGGCGTAAAGCTTCAATACAGAGCTCCTTTCTTAAAATTTGATTTTGGGTTTTAGAATAATACCCTTCATTAAATAAGAGGTAAATAATATGGAGTACGTTATCGAGGCGTTTAATAATTTCTGCTTCGGAGGGCAGTTCGAGTTCGATTTTTTCTGAACGTAGTTTTTCCTTTGCTCTGAATAGGCGCTTATTGATGGTTTCTTTGTTGGAAAGAAATGCCTCGGCAATTTCGTCTATACCAAAACCACAGAGGATTCTAAGGGCAAGACCTATTTGAGCCTCACTGGCAATTGCTGGCGTGCAGATTGCAAACAGCATTTTTAATTGGCTGTCTTTGATATTTTCCTGCGAGAAATTAAAGTCGTCGATGCTTTCTGCTTCCGGCTCGCTCTGCCGCACTGCAGGGATGATTTTATCTGTAAATATTTTATTTCTTCTAAAGTGGGCCAGTGTCTTTTGTTTTGCAACCGTGTACAGCCAAGCCGTAGGATTTGCAGGAACGCCTTTGGTCTGCCAAGATTCTGTGGCCAATAAGAAAGTTTCGCTGACGATATCTTCGGCGATTTCGATGTATTGAAGACCAAAACTTTTACTGATGACAGCGACTATTTTGGTAAATTCTTGCTGGAAAAGCTGTTTTAGAAAATCCGGATCCATAAGTCTAAAATAGGGGCGGCTGTGCGCGTGTACAGCTGCCCCGTATATGATTAGTTGAGCAGTGCACGTATCTCTACACTACCATTAAATTCGAGTATAGGACAGCCATGGGCCAAGGTTGTTGCTTCGTCAAGATCGTCTGCTGCGACGACAATAAAACCGCCGAGTCTTTCCCTAATCTCCACAAAAGGTCCATCCGTAACGATACCGCCTGGCTTTAATACCTTTCCGGCTGGCTCAAGACGGGAGCCATGATCCTTCAGTTTACCTTGCGCATCGATGTCACTAATCCAGTCGTACCATCTTTTGTTTACAGCCTTTGCTTCTTCTTCTGTCAGTTGACTTGGTTCATTGGCCCCCTGACGAAATAATAAGATGAAATCTTTCATTTTTATGGTTTAATTTATCGTATAAATATCGACCTCGTGTTTATGAGGTTGGCTGTACTTTGTGCTGCCCAACTTTGTAGCTTCCTGCTTGTGTGCGGAAGGAAATATTGATCCTGTTATAAGAATTGATTGCTGTAATGGCCAAGGTCAGGTCGATAAGTTCTTCTTCCGAAAATACAGCAGTTGCTTTCGTATAAACCTCGTCCGACACATCACCATGCGTAATTTTCGTCACGGCTTCGGCCCATTCCAGCCCAGCACGTTCACGTTCGCTATACAGGGGGGCTTCCCGCCAGGCATCCAATAAGAACAATCGTTGTGGTTGATCTCCGGTCGCCAGTAGATCTTTTGAATGCATGTCAAGACAATACGCACAGCCATTGATTTGTGATACACGGAAATAAATAAGATGCAAAAGCTCTTGTTCTATCGAACACTTGCTTAGATATGTACCTATTCCATACATTGATTTCATGGCGTTTTGCCCTTTTGCGAAAAAATTGATGCGTTGTTCCATTTTTTTATTGTTTTTAGTGTAACTGATTTACACCACAACAATGCTTGAAGTTAAAGAAATTGGACAGCTTGATCTGTAAATTTTATATTTAAATTATAAGTAACTGTATTACAGTTTTTTAATTTGATTATTTCTCTAATAAAATTCTAATAATTTTCTAAAAGATCTCTAACAGATTCTAGGAGCAGGAATGTGGACCTTTGCAGGCAAAGGAGGACAAAGAGATGAGTGTTTTTGAATTTGCCATACGATTATTTGTAGCATTGCTTTTGGGGGCTGCTGTGGGAGTAGAGCGCCAATGGCGCCAGAAAAATGCGGGGCTTCGGACAAATACCTTAGTTTCGTTGGGAGCAGCAGCTTTTGTGCTGCTTTCCATAGAAATTGGCGGTGATGCTACCGGACGGATTGCTTCTTATGTGGTCAGCGGAATTGGTTTTCTTGGCGCTGGTGTGATTATGAAGGACGGTTTGAATGTGCATGGTCTAAACACGGCGGCGACGATTTGGTGTTCGGCTGCAGTAGGGGCGCTCTGTGGTCTAGGTTTGCATGCCCAAGCATTTGTGGTTGCGTTGGCTATTATTCTTACACACCTGATCTTTCGTCCAATCGGGCAAAAAATGGCCTTCCTGACTTTTAATAAATCTGCAGCATCACAAACCGAATATCTACTGACCATAGGCTGTGGGATAGACATCGAAAATCATATTCGTGTTTTATTGATGCAGATGCTGAGCAGTAACGAAAAACTGTTGTTGTCTTCGCTTTCGAGTGACGATACCCTCGCTACAAACGGCGTTGTCATTAGGGCCATCGTTAGAGCCATCGGTCAGCAAGACAGTCTTATCGAACGGATGGCTAGTCGATTGACCATCGAGGAAAGAGTAACAAAAATAAGCTGGGAAATTATAGGTACAGAGTCGGACCTGTAATAAGAATCGGATCTATAATAAGAACGGGATTTACGGAAATTAACATGAAAGGGGCTATAGGGTTATGATTAAAATGAACAATAAAACAACAAAGAATCCATTGCACAATATGATCAGTTCCAATGGAATGAATGTGGGGACCGTGACCAAGTTGCAGGGGGTGGCCAGTCAGGATGAAAAACTTGCCTGCGCGATGTTAGAAACGAGCAGAGAGGGGATTACAGATGAAATGGCTAAGGAACGTCAACAGAAATTTGGATTAAATGAGGTGAAACATCAAAAGGCCCCAAAGTGGTATGTGCAGCTATTGAAATCTTTTGCCAACCCCTTTATATATATTCTGTTATTGATTGCCACTGTTTCCTTTATCATCGATGTAGGGCTTCCAGAGGTTGGCGAACGAGATTATAAAACAGTTGTTGTGGTGTCCATTATGATTTTGGTCAGTGCGCTGCTTCGTTTTGTACAGGAGTATCGAAGTAATGCCGCGGCAGAAAAATTAAAAAGTATGGTCAAAACTACGGCAACAGTATTGCGGAAATTTAAAGGGAAAAGAGAGATTCCTATTGTCGAACTGGTGCCGGGAGATATTGTATACCTTTCTGCTGGGGATATGATACCTGCAGATTGCCGTATTGTTCAGAGTAAGGATCTTTTTGTGAGTGAAAGTATGCTGACTGGAGAGGCGCTTCCGGTAGAGAAGAATTATTTGCCTATCCGGAATGCGGCGGAAAAATCACCTATTGAACTTTGTAATATTTGTTTTATGGGGACCAATGTTGTTAGTGGATCGGCGATAGCCGTGATTGTAACGACAGGAAGTTACACCTATTTTGGGAGTATCAGCAAATCGATTACCGGCGAACGTCCCGAAACAAGTTTTGATAAGGGTGTAAATAAGGTGAGTTTCTTATTGATCCGTTTTATGCTGGTCATGGTTCCGCTGATCTTCTTGATCAATGGGTTGATGAAAGGGAACTGGACAGAAGCGCTACTGTTTGCCATTGCTGTCGCTGTAGGTTTAACTCCCGAAATGCTGCCCATGATTGTCACCGCTAACTTGGCCAAGGGTGCTGTCAATATGAGCAAGCGTAAAGTCATCGTCAAGCGGTTAAATTCTATCCAGAATATAGGTGCCATGGATATTCTGTGCACCGACAAAACAGGAACGTTGACATTGGACAAGATCGTCATGGAAAAACATCTTAATGTGTATGGGGTCGAAGATGATGAGGTGCTCAAATGGGCCTATCTCAATAGTTTTCATCAGACTGGTCTCAAGAATTTGATGGATAAGGCTGTGTTGGAACATGCCGAATTGCACGATTACCTGAAAGTGGAGGATCAATATCTGAAAATTGACGAGATTCCATTTGATTTTCAGCGGCGACGGATGTCTGTGGTCCTCAAACAGCATAATGGCAAACATCTACTGATCTGTAAAGGGGCCGTAGAGGAAATGCTTGAGCTTTGTACACATGCTTTTGATCCGGGAGATGACCGTAGTCTGCATGTCGAAAATGACCGTACTGTACCGATGGACGATACGATGCGTAAAATTGTATTGAAAACCTCGAAAAAGATGAATGAGGAGGGATTACGTGTTTTATTGGTTGCCATCCGCGAATTTGAAGGTGCTCACCCCTTGACCTATGCTGTTGCAGATGAAGCGAAATTGACGTTGACGGGATTTATCGGCTTTTTGGATCCGGCCAAACCGTCTTCACAGCCGGCCATTGAATCCTTACAAAAATTGGGAATCGGAATCAAAGTGTTGACAGGAGATAATGAGATTATCACACGCAAAATTTGTATGGATGTCGGCATTCCGGTGGATCGGATTGTCAATGGAAATGAATTAGATAGCATTCCGGACACCGAGTTAAATCAATGTGTTGATGAGGTATCGGTATTTGCAAAGTTGAGCCCTCTTCAAAAAGTTCGTGTTGTAAAAGCATTGCGGGATAAAGGACATACGGTTGGCTTTATGGGCGATGGTATCAATGATGCGGCGGCACTTAAGGAGGCTGATGTGGGTATCAGTGTAGATACGGCTGTTGACATTACCAAAGAAAGTGCAGATATCATTCTGCTGGAAAAAGATCTTATGGTGCTGCGCAAAGGGGTTATTTATGGACGTCGAACTTTTGGAAATATCATTAAATATATCAAGATGACGGCAAGCAGCAATTTCGGCAATATGTTCAGTATGCTTGGGGCCAGTGCTTTTCTTCCCTTTCTACCGATGCTGCCGGTGCATCTGCTTATTCAAAATCTACTCTACGATATATCGCAGGTATCTATTCCTTGGGACAGCATGGATGAGGAATTTATCGTCGAGCCAAAGAAATGGGATGCTGGTAGTGTCTCTAAGTTTATGTTATTTATTGGCCCCATAAGTTCATTGTTTGATTTCGCCACTTTTGCGGTATTGTTTTTCGTGTTCAAGGCCAATACGGTATCGGATCAAACACTCTTTCAGACTGGTTGGTTTGTAGAGGGATTGCTTTCACAAACATTAATTATCCATATGATAAGGACCAAAAAAATACCCTTTATTCAAAGCTGGGCCGCTGCACCGGTTGTTGCCTTGACGAGTTTAATTATGATTATTGGTGTCGTTTTGCCGTTTACGCCATTTGCCGCTGCCTTAAAAATGGAGGCACTGCCTCTGACTTATTTTCCATGGCTTATCGGCATTTTGGTCTGCTATTGTTTACTTACACAGTGGGTCAAGAATTGGTTTATCCAGAAATTTCATACCTGGTTATAGTTTTAAATTATTGGAGTAAAATGCTGAAATTCATCAACAATAATGTTAATTTTAGACAAATTACTCCAATGAAACTTATAACATATACCCTTGCTATCGCTGGATTGGGCCTGATGGCTTCCTGTGGATCGGGAACTCATAACAGACAATCTGCTGCTGATACTGCTGTGAATGAAAAATTTAAATCGTATGAGGACCGCTTTATTCAGCAGCTTTGGAAAGAAAATCCGGAATGGGCTACCCAAGTAGGGTTCCATCAGTATGATTCCTTGTTGACAATTCCGGATGCCAATACGCGAAAACTACGTATGGAGTTTTCAAAGCGACATTTGGACAGCCTCAAAAGTTTTGATCTGAGCACCTTGAATCTTTCTCAGCAAACAGATTATCATCTGATTCAAAACTATCTTGAATCCAATGTTTGGTCTATTGAGAAAGAGCGCGCGTATGAGTGGAATCCTTCTTCGTACAATGTTGGGGGGACGATCGCTTTTATGCTTGCCGAGAATTATGCACCATTATCGACCCGACTTAAAGCAATTTATCAACGTTTGACGAAGATTCCGGCCTATTATGAGGCCGCGAAAGGACAGCTTAAAAATCCGGCCTTGGTATTGACCGATTTGGCAATTCAACAGAATTTGGGCGGTTTATCTGTTTTTGAAAGCGATTTGCGGGATTCACTGAAAAAGTCCGATCTGCCGGCTTCAGAAAAGGATGCCATCCAGAAGGCTTCGCAACAAGCTATTGCGGCGATCAACGGATATGTGCAATTTTTAAAAGTGACACCTAATCCTTCTCCGCGAAGTTTTAGATTAGGAAAAGAACTTTACGACAAGAAATTTGATTTCGATATCCAATCGGGTTCAACGGCCGAACAGATTTATCAGGCTGCTCTAGCAAGAAAAAGCTATTTACATGGTGAGATGTATAAAATCAGCAAAGAGCTGTGGCCTAAATATTTTGGAAAATCATCCTTGCCGTCAGATAGTTTGCTTGTCATTCGAAAAATGATCGACACCCTGTCTGTCAAACATGTTAAAGCAGAAGAGTTTCAATCCGCTATCGAAGCACAGATACCTAAGCTGGTAGCGTTTGTCAAACAAAAGGATTTATTGTACATCGATGATAGCAAGCCGCTTGTGGTGCGCAAAGAGCCTGCTTATATGGCTGGTGTTGCGGGAGCTTCAATCAGTGCACCTGGTCCATACGATAAAGGTGGGAATACCTATTACAATGTGGGCAGTCTGACAGGCTGGACCAAAGAGGCAACGGAAAGTTACCTTCGGGAGTATAACCATTATATCTTGCAAATACTCAATATCCACGAAGCTATTCCGGGCCATTATACCCAATTGGTATATGCAAACCAATCGCCGAGCCTCATCAAGAGTATTTTAGGTAATGGTGCAATGATTGAGGGCTGGGCTGTCTATACCGAACAAATGATGCTCGAAAACGGTTACGGTGACAATGCTCCTGAAATGTGGTTGATGTGGTACAAATGGCATCTGCGTACCGTGTGCAATGCTATACTCGATTATAGCGTCCATGTGAAAAATATGAGTGAAAAAGACGCTATGCATTTGTTGGTTGATGAAGCGTTTCAACAACAGGCCGAAGCAGCCGGTAAATGGAAACGTGTGTCTGTGAGCAGTGTGCAGCTGACGTCTTACTTTACGGGATATAAAGAAATTTATGACCTTAGGGAAGCTGTAAAACAAAAAGAAGGGAAACAGTTTAATTTGAAGGCGTTCAATGAAAAATTCCTAAGTTTTGGTAATTCACCCGTGAAGTATATTCGGGAAATGATGTTAAAATAAATATAAGGAATTCGAGCAATGATAAAGCCACTCTGAGGAGTGGCTTTATTGTTTATCACAGCTTATTGCTCAATGGCGACATCAGCAGTCACTTTGGCAAATTTGTTTCGATAATCTATTGGTGTAAGGCCTGTAATTTTTCGAAAAATATCCCGAAAGGCTTTTGTATCGGTATAGCCTACATCAAACATCACCTCGGAAACGTTTTTTCGTGATGCTTCGAAGAATTTTTTTGCAGCTTCGATGCGTACGCGTTGCAGGTATTCGACAGGCGTGTTGTTGGTTGCTTCTTTGAATCTCCGTTCAAATGTTCGCCGCCCAATATTGACATGATTGGCCAGTTCTTCGACTGTAATTTTCTCCTCGTACTTCTTCTCGATATAGTCTTGAGCTTGTTGGATATCCAGATCAGCATGATTACGCTGACCTCTGAATATGGCGAATTGCGATTGATTATCCCGGCTGATATCCAGCGCAAAATATTTGGCTATGAGTACGGCTGTTTCCCTGTCGGAATACTTTTCCACTAAATAGAGGATCAGATTCCATAAACTGCTCGCGCCACCACTGCTGTAGATATTTTCATGTTCAGTGATCACGGCGCCATCCTCAATTTCAATGTGGGGGTATTTTTCCTTGAACTCTTCAATATGTGCCCAGTGTGTCGAACATTTTTTTCCATTTAAAAGACCTGTCTCAGCGAGCAGGAAAGCACCCACGCATAGACTGGCAAGACTAGCCCCTTTGTGGTACAGTTTTGTGAAATAAGGGATCGCTTCGGCATTATCACGTATTCCTTTTTCTATGTTGCCAAAAATAGGCGGTATGATAAGCAGATCTGTTTTCTGAACGTCCTGTAGTAGCCGGTTTGTCTTGATGGTGTACTCCCCACTATTGGCCGGAACGTAAGTCGTTAAACCTACATATTCGATTTCAAAAATAGGCTGTTTTCCAAAGGCCGTTAGAAATTCATTGGCCGTATGAAAGGTTCTGAACGCAGGGGTAATACCTTCGATAGTGCCGTATTCGGGAACAAAAACAGAGATTTGCATATCATTTTTGGTTTATGATATAAAGGTACAAATAGTTTTTGTCGTAATCTACCCCTAAAGTTGTCGTCTTTGCAACAGCCGCAATGTTGTGATCCTTTGCATCTTTGTTATATCAATATAAACAATAGAAAAACAATGGAAAGACAGACAAAAATTACAGTTGAAGCAACGATTAATGCTCCTGTAGAAAAAGTATGGAAATTATGGAACAGTCCGACGGATATTATGCGATGGAACTCGGCAGACCCGAGTTGGCACTGCCCAAGCAGTGAAAATGATCTTCGCGTGGATGGTACTTTTAAAAATAGAATGGAGGCAAAAGATGGAAGCTTCGGATTTGACTTCGAAGGAACCTACCATACGGTAAATTTATACAAGGAAATTGCGTATACCATGGCTGATGGAAGAACTGTAAATACGCTTTTTTCAGAAGTGGAAGGAAAAACCAGTGTGATTACAGTTTTTGATGCGGAACAGGAAAATGATCCTGAATTCCAAAAATCGGGCTGGCAGGCTATCCTAAATAACTTCGTAAACTATGTAGAATCTGCGAATTAGTAATTCTTGGGTTCAGGGCTGATCATCAATGAAATTATACATTTATACAAACGACTTATACAATGAAAAAGAACAAGATTGCTTTTTGGATAGCAACGGTATTTATAGTTCTCTGGGAAGGACTGATGCCACTTGGAACACTGTTATTTGCGCCGCAATATATCAATGCAGGTACAAAACCATTGGGGTATCCCGACTATTTTGCCTATGCTTTAATTATCTGTAAGCTGTTGGGCGTTATCGCAATTGCAGTACCGCAGGTTCCGACCAAATTAAAAGAATGGGCCTATGCTGGATTGACATTCAATTTAATATTTGCTTTTATTAGTCATGCATGTGTTGACAAAAATGCAGCATTTATGGTGATGCCCATTTTAGTATTGGGGATACTTGCTGTTTCTTATTTCTATCAGGCCAAGATTACTCGTTTAAGCAACAAAGAGACAGCTGGTACAGGAGCATATCATCAGACTTCAGTAGTGTAGCAAGTTTACCGGATTGTATTGGACTGAAAGAATGTACTGAAAGAATGTACTGAAAGAATGTACTGATAGCGAGTAAAACAAAAAATAAGCAATGGTTATTCACTTATAAACAATATAGATATGAAAACGAATCATGTTTCATTACATCGAATTATTCAGGCAAGTCCTGAAAAGGTATTCCGTGCTTTCGCAGATCCGATAGCACATGCCACCTGGCTACCTCCCTATGGTTTTGTCTGTACAGTACAGCAAATGGATTTTAAGGTAGGCGGAACTTTCAAAATGACTTTCATTAATTTTAGTACCGGTCATAGCCATTCTTTTGGTGGTGAGTACCTTGAGATTGAGCAAGATACCTTTATCAAGTACGTGGATCGATTTGATGATCCCAATTTACCGGGTGAAATGATTACGACTGTTTCCTTGCGTAAAGTGATCTGTGGTACAGAACTTAAGATTGAACAGACTGGAATTCCTGAGGTTATTCCTGCCGAGATGTGCTACCTTGGATGGCAAGAATCGTTGGAAAAAATGAGAAAACTTGTAGAGCCTGAAATACCGGATGCATAGCCAATTGATATGATGTTAGTTCAACAAATGGAACGCTTGCAAAGCGGAATTTTCATTACATTCTCAGGAAATTGTAGAGCGGCACTTACATTTTATCAGACCTGTTTTGGGGGAACGTTACATTTTGATATGTTCGACGAACCCTTGCAGGGCTATGCTGAAATACCTGTAGTGAGTGCCACTCTTATTTCCGGGCGTATCGCAATTTACGGCTCTGATTTGGTGCACAACGAGGGGCGGAGAGTGGGAAACTACGTCGCTGTGTTTTTGCCCTGTCGGGATATTTCCGAGCGTGGGGAATTGATTGAAAGACTTACATCCCAACAAAAAAGAAGAATAGATTTTGATAAGCAGCAGAAATTTATTGAAGTAACTGATTTGTTCAATGTGCGCTGGGTTCTAGGAATTTAGATTCCGCTTTCCTATACATTTGCTTTTTTTGATAAAAAAAAGCAAATTGGACTTAAAATCAGTGCTATGATCTTTGTAGAAAATGAGTTTGCCCCTTTAAAGAAAGTTATTCTTACGGTTTCTGAATTTGGCTTTCCGGAAATGATGAAGGTTGAAGATCTTCGGTTTTTATCTTCCACTGCGCTGGAGGGTGACGATGCCAATGCAGGAAAAGATTTTGGAGAAGTGCATCCCGAATTGCAAAAGGCATGGGAACAAGAGCGCCATAATTTTGCTTTGCTGTTGGAGAAATATGGGGTTGAAGTGTTGCGGCCACGTAACCTAACAACACTTGAAAAAGTGTCCGGAGGAGAACACGGGTATTCTAATTTCTTTGTCCGAGACCCATTTTTCACCATCGGAAATGCCGTTATTGAGGGGTCAATCCGTTTTATGCAGCGCCGCAATGAAATATGGCCTATTCGCGATCTGTTGGAACGTGAAGTTTATCACAGTGACTGCCTTTATGTGGCCGCGCCAAGACCTGCCATGGCGGCGGAGGAGGAGTTGGGATTATGGCATGGCCCTTTTATAGAAGGAGGCGACATCCTGGTATACGGTAAACATATTTTTGTCGGCAACTCTGGGCTTTCCTCAAACAGCCTTGGGATTAAGTGGCTCGCTAAACTATTACAGCCTTATGGTTATCAGGTTGAAGAAGTGAAACTTCATCCCAATATACTTCATTTGGACTGTGCACTAGGACTGATCCGCGAAGGATTGATGATCGTTTGTGAGGAAGCGCTACCCTATGGGATACCCCAAAAACTGAAAACATGGGACAAAATTGTGGTCAATTTGAATGAGGCGAGCTTGCTAGCAACGAATGGTCTACCTATTAATCCGACAGTCTATGTGACAGATCCTGTGTTTGGCTATATTGGAGATAAGCTCTCCGCTTGTGGTGTCCATGTTGAATACGTTGATTTCCAGATCAGCCGTAGCTTTGGCGGATCCTTTCGATGTAGTACACAGCCATTATTGCGAAGTTTTTAGTAGATCTTTTAATGCTATCTGAGCCGCCTGGAGACTCATCTTTTTAGGGTATTTGTCCAAAAGCAAAAACAGTTTTTTTGCCTGCAGATGTGTCTATTGGAAGCCTTTCATTTTCGTTTGTTTTTAACTTTTACTATATTGATGTAACATATCATTGTTTTGGTATACTAACATATTATTAACAGTTAAAATAAATTATGAATTTATCCATAGAAACCCTTAGTAAGACCTATTCTAATGGGGTGAAAGCTTTAGACAGTGTAAACTTAGAAATTAAGCCTGGGATGTTTGGCTTGTTGGGACCCAATGGAGCAGGTAAGTCTTCTTTAATGCGGACAATTGCGACACTTCAGAAACCCGACAGTGGCCGTATTACTTTTGGTGATATTGATGTACTCAAAAATCAGCTCGATTTGCGGAAAGTTTTGGGTTATTTGCCACAGGAATTTGGTGTTTATCCCAATCTCTCTGCATCAGATCTGCTGCAATATTTTGCAAAGCTTAAAGGAATTAAATCGAAAGCCGATCGGGATGCCATTATCAATCGTGTTCTTGAGGTAACCAATCTTTGGGACGTGCGCAATAAAAGCGTAAGTGGTTACTCGGGCGGGATGAAGCAACGTTTTGGTATTGCGCAATTGTTGCTGAATGATCCCAAGTTAATCATTGTAGATGAACCGACTGCAGGGCTTGACCCCGCGGAAAGACATCGCTTTTTGAACGTTCTACGGGAGATAGGTACAGATCATACCGTCATTTTTTCTACACATATTGTGGATGATGTGCGTGAACTGTGTCATGAGTTGGCCATTCTGAATGGGGGAAAGATTCTTTTGAGAGGCACTCCTAAAGAATCCATCGATCAATTGGATGGTAAGATCTGGGTACGTATCATCAGTCGGGATCAACTGGATGAGTATACACAAAAATATAACGTTATTTCAACCAATTACAATCAGGACAACACACTCAATATTCGGGTATACAGCGATGTGCGTCCCGATGAATCATTTGTGAACGCTCAAGGCCAATTGGAGGATGTCTATTTTGTAGCGCTAAAAAATGATCAACGCCATGTTTAAAGCCATCTTCCATTTTGAGTTTGCGCGTTGGTTTAAGAGTTCTGCCGTCTACATCTATATGGCACTCTTCTTTGCGCTTTCGCTGTTTATTATGTTGTCTTCGCTCGGCATCTTTGACGGTATAACGGCAACGACCTCATCCAACACCATTATGAATTCTCCATGGGCGATTAATGGTATGGTTAATGGCATGTCGACTATTATCTATTTTTTGATACCGTCCATTGTTGGAGCCTGCGTCTACCGGGATTTTCAATACCAGGTGCATACGATACTTTTCAGTTACCCTTTCTCAAAAACGGACTATCTACTCGGTAAATTCTTTGGATCAGTAGCTGTTGTATTGGTTATTGTATTTGCTTCAACCTTGGGGATTATCGTCGCACAATTTGTACCAGGCATCAATCAATCCTTATTGGGGCCAATTCATGTTTGGGCGTATTTACAGACCTATCTTGTACAGGTTATCCCGAATCTCCTTATTTTTAGTGCAATTATCTTTGTGCTGGTAACATTGACACGAAACGTATACGTTGGTTTTGTCGCGGTGTTGATCCTTATTATTCTTCAGGTGCTGGTTCAGAATCTGGCGAACAATATGGACAATCGTTTTGTGGGGGCATTGATAGATCCTTTTGGGGATAGTGCCATCTCATACTATACCCAATACTGGTCTCCAGATGAGAAGAATGTCAATAATCTTCCCTTTACCGGAGCTGTTATTTATAACCGGTTAATATGGCTCGCTGTCGCAGCCTTATTCATTGGCGGGTTTTATATGTTGTTTTCTTTTTCACAACATTCGATTTCCTTTAAATCATCGAAAAAAGGAGCCCGTTTAACCAAAAATAACTTTGATAGTATCTTCAAAATCAATCTACCTAAAGTAAACTATGATTTTTCGACCTTTCATTATTTGAAAACAACATGGACAATGGCGCGATACGACTATCGCTATATCGTCAAAAATCCGGTGTTTTTAATATTGAGTTTAGTAGGGGTATTGTTTATTATCTTGATGGCAAGCACCATTGGCTCGATATTCGGAACGTCGACTTATCCGGTGACCTGGAAAATGCTGATGATCCCGGGGACTACATTTAAGTTTTTCCTGCTGATCCTGACGTTTCTTTTTACAGGACTTCTTGTCCACCGCGGAAGCATTACGCGGATGGGGGGATTGTTAGATACAACAGCGACGCCCAACTGGGCTTTTATGGGATCGAAGATTATCGCAATCCTTTTGATGCAATTGACTTTGCTAGCCGTTGTGATTGCGACCTGCATGGGCTTCCAGGTGTACCATCACTATTATAATTTTGAAATTGGACAATATGTGATGCATCTGATGGTGTATAGTATGCTGTCAAATTTGGTTTGGCTGTTTATTTCACTTTTTGTACATACGCTTTTCAAAAATTACCTGGCTGGATTTTTTGTGTTATTGACCCTCTTTATTGGATTACCATTTTTATCCATGGTCGGTGTAGAACAGGAGATCTATCAGTTTAACCAGGGGCCAGATCTGGATTACTCGGATATGGATGGATTCGGCTATGTTCTTCCGTTTTTAACGTATCGGGTTTATTGGCTGCTTTTTGCGGTGTTTTTTGCTGTCATCGCCCTGCTGTTATGGCGAAGAGGTGGTTTTTCGGGAGTTCGGGAGCGATGGAGTATTTTTAAGGCGAATTTAGGGCCGGTAACAACGGCAATGCTCATTTTTGCCTTTGTGGGCTTTATTGGCATCGGTGCTGCAATATATTACGAAAACCACATTAAAAATCCATATTATACCAGTTTAGATCATGAAAAACAGGCTGTAGAATGGGAAAAAAAATATAAGAAATACCAGTACAGGCCGCAGCCCCGTGTCGTGGATATTAAGTTTAATCTGGATATTTTTCCCGATACGCGAAGTTTTAAAGCGCATGCGGACTATGTATTAAAAAACAAGACCAATACACCTATTGATTCTATTTTTGTCAATTACAATAATTACGATTATACATTTTCTTTAAGTGTACCAAATAAATTGATCTCTGCCGACGATAAATATAATTTCAATATTTATAAACTGGACAAGCCTATGGCTCCGGGCGATTCTATTGTGTTGAAATTTAGTACTGTTAGTCCGGCCAATACCTGGATAAATGAAAAATCGCCTGTGAAGGGCAATGGTACATTTATCAACAATATGCTGTTTCCGAATATAGGCTATCTTGACCGGGGCGAGTTGGTAGATAATGATGTCCGCAAAAAGTATGGACTTCCGTATCGCGATAGGATGGCTCCGCAGACTGACAAAAGGGCTCTGCAGAATAACTATATATCCAACGATGCCGATTGGATCCGTTTTGAAGCTACAGTAAGTACGGCCAAGAATCAGTTGGCTATTGCTCCGGGCTATCTCACAAAACAATGGGAAAAAGATGGTCGTAAGTACTATCAATATAAAATGGATTCGGAAATCCTGAACTTTTTTGCTTTTAATTCGGCCGAATATGAAGTCAAAAAAGATAAGTGGAACGGGGTTAATTTGGAGATTTATTACCATAAAGGGCATACCTATAACCTCGATCGGATGATGGCTTCCAGTAAGGCTTCTTTGGCTTACTATACGAAAGAATACAGTGCTTACCCGCATCGACAATTGCGTATTATTGAATTTCCGCGCACAGCGGGAACTTTCGCGCAGTCCTTTGCAAATACAATTCCTTTTTCCGAAGCGATCGGTTTTATTGCTGATGTCAATGAGAAGAAAGAAGATGCGGTCGATTATCCCTACGCGGTAACAGCCCATGAGATTGCACATCAGTGGTGGGCACATCAAGTGGTAGGAGCCAATGTGCAAGGGGCTACATTGATGTCCGAAAGTATGTCTGAATATTCATCGCTCAAGGTTTTGGAAAAAAGATATGGCAAAGGGCAGATGCGTAAGTTTCTCAAAGATGCGCTCGATGGCTATTTGCAAGGACGAAGTGCAGAAAAACTAGGTGAAAAGCCGTTGATGTATAATGAAAATCAAATGTACATCCATTACCAAAAGGGATCCCTGGTGCTTTATGCCTTGAGCGATTATCTGGGCGAGGATCTTTTTAACAGGACAGCCCAATCTTATTTACAACGTACAGCGTTTCAAAACCCACCGTATACAACTTCATCAGAGTTTGTGGATAGTTTTAGACAGGCGACACCTGACTCATTACGTTACCTGATTAAAGATATGTTTGAAACGATCACTCTGTATAACAATAAAATAGAAAAAGTAAGTTCAAAGAAACTTAAGGATGGTAAATACCAGGTTGATATCCAATTTGAAGTGTCCAAGTACCGCGTAGATGGCAATGGGAAAAAGAGCTACAATGACGAAGGTGGACAGCCGCTGTCCTTTAAGAAATCAGATCGTGTGACTCTGAAATCATTACCATTGACAGACTATATCGAGGTAGGTGTTTTCTCGGATAAGAAAAGCAAAGACGGTAATAAACGTCAGGAGCTTTATCTAAAAAAGCATAAAATCGATCGAATCAACAATACGATAACGCTGATTGTTGATCAAAAACCCGAACAGGTAGGTATAGATCCTTACAATAAACTGATCGATATTGAATCGGACGATAATCGAAAGGAAATATAAGGAGAGCCCGGTAAGAAAAATCCCCATCATGCGATGGGGATTTTTTATGGCTTTGTGCTGCCTTCGTTTTTTACGCTGTTCATTTAAAGCGATAAGCACATGTTATTTTAAGAAGACTAGGTTGACACCTTATTTATCTTCGTATTAATGCTGGATTTCTCTTTTTATTTATTTTGGTTTAATCGGGCAATTTTGGCATCGCTATACGCTGTTGTGTACTGCTACTGATAGCCCCTAGAAATTTAAGTACAGCATTAATTTCTTCATTTGTGAGGTTCAGCTTTTTCAGCTTCGCCGAATGAATGGGTTTGGTTTTAGGATCTATCGTAACGCTCCGCTGTATGGGTTCAGGATTACCTAGATTATAAAGTTGTACGACGTCCAGTAATGTTGGAAAATTACCATGGTGCATCCAAGGTCCTGTAAGGGTGATTTCCCGTAAAGAGGGCGTTCGAAATGCACCTATATCTTCCTGCTTGCCACTGATATGGTAATGTCCAAAGTCCTGCTGCCTGGTACCATATAATGTTTGACCATCATTATGGAACTGATTATCTGAAAATAACGGTGTATTGTGGCAGTTGATGCAGCGTGCTTTAGTCCGAAAAAGATGAAGCCCCCAGACCTCGTCATCCGTCATGGCATCTTTATTTCCTTTAATAAAGCGGTCAAATTTGCTGTTGTAGCTACGAATGCCGCGCTCAAAAGTTGCAATAGCCTGTTGAATACGCGAGATACTGATCGTACTGTCTCCAAAGGCTGATTTGAACAAAGGCCTGTAACCGGCTATTGCCTGAATATGACGTACAGCTACTTCCGGAGCGGTGTTCATCTCAACGCTATCGGTCAATGGGAATAATACCTGGGCTTCCAGGGAGGGAGATCGTCCATCCCAAAAGAAAGTATGGTAGTATCCAACATTATACAAGGTCATTGCATTTCGCTTTCCTACCCGTCGATAGTGCCCATTTGCTAAGCTTTTGCCGTCGCCCCAGCCCAGTTGCGGATCGTGGCAGCTTGCGCAGGCCAGCTGTTTGGTCGCTGAAAGTCTGGGATCGAAAAACAATAATTTTCCCAGCGCTGACTTTTCCTTGGAAAAGGGATTGTCCAAAGGGTATTCTACATCGGGCAGTGAGCCGATATCCACAAAATTTGTTTTTACATCATCATCTAGGTGGGGAGTCGGCCATTGCCTGCTGTCGCCGGAAGCATACAATCTGCGCCATAGCGCAATATCAGGAATATCCTGATCCTGCACAAAAGCCAGCAAGATCAGGACGACTCCCAATAAACCAAATACAAGTACTCTTCGTATCATTCGTTGTTTATAGTTCTAACGCTTTGGTACTCAATTTGTATTTACGGGTTACCTTATTTGCTCCTCCGATCGCAGACTCGTTAAAATTCACTTCCAAGTCGATTACACCTTCATTTAGATCATAGGTTCCCGAGCCACTGATACCAACCTCAAAGAACTCCATATCTTTCCGTTCTTTTGCGGATTCGGTTTTCTTATAGATTTTTACCTGTTGTTCTTTTACAGTCACTTTACCAATTTTATTATTATTCTCATCTGGTAGAAATTGCAATACCTGATCGACATTTATACCCGCCGTTTTGATATTTGTTGAGCCGATTTTATCGCTGTAAAGCGTGACCATCTGGAAAAGGTTTACCCCGCTATCTGTCACAAAAGGATTGGTAAAGCCCATATAGGTTGGGTCTGTTGAAGATACCGTTGGGTAGTGGGATCGGATACGTTTGCCCCATGTTTGTGTGACATCATCGAAGCGATAGATATAGAGTTCGAAATAAGCATCTGTACTGGTAAATGCAGCTACGGCATTATTATCTGGTTTAGGGACATACTCGGGCTCAGGAGTCACGGTACTGTCCTTGCTACAGGACATGGTAAAAAATAAGATGCTGAAAATAGTGACGAGCTTGGATAACTTAAGGATTGCTTTTAAACTGTTCATGTGTTGTTTTATTAATTTGTGTTTTATTGAGTGATTAATAGCCGGGATTCTGTCTCATCAGTGAATTGGAGAGTACAGACTGTTGTGGAATAGGCAGTACCATATGATCATTTGGATAAGTGACATTACAGTTTGCACCAGTACAGTCATTGCGCATAACGGATTGACCTCTACGCATCAGATCCAGGTATAAGAAGCCTTCAAGACAGAGCTCACGACGACGTTCGTCAAGGATCTCCTTGATCAGCAGGTCTTTTGTGTTGAAAAGATAAGCGCCGAGCTGCGGATTCCCGCGTAGTCTGATGACATTTAGGTCTGAAATAGCTTCATTAGCATAGTCAAGTTCAGCTGCCGCTTCGGCATGAATCAAATATATTTCGGAAAGACGGATCAACTTGACGCTTGTTACTGCAGTTTGTATAGTTGGATATTTAAATATTCCGCCCTGAGCACGCACATCATTTTGCCCATACAAATGGAGTAGATCCTGACTTGGTCCAAACTGATAGTAGGAGTTGCCTGAATCATTGACATAATAACTACCGATTGAGTTACTGGAATAATTGCTCGGCACAGCCAATTCGAATATAGATTCTTTGGTGTTGGCCTGTTTCCAACTGTCGATATACTCAGCATTGGTATATAGCGAATAGTTCGCTTTGAGCAGTTCGGCACTTAGCTGGTAAGCTTTTTCCCAGTCGTTGCGATTTAATGCTAATCGGGCTTGGAGTGCTTTACTTGCCTGTAAGCTCATATATATTTTGGCATTGCCTTCAAATACAGCTTTGCTATTGGCAAATAAAGAATCAGCGAGGGACAAATCAGCCTGTATAAATTGATATACATCTGCCACTGTGGAGCGTGCAATCTGTGCCTCATTGGGTACAATTGTCGTTTTGGCCAATATGATGCCCGGATGTGAAGCATCTTCGGTGTAACGATAAGGCTGCGCATATAACTGCACAAGATCGAAATGAACCAATGCCCGCAGACCATAGGCCTGGGCCATTACGTTATTACGTTCGAGTTCACTGACATTCTGCATCGCTGGGACACGCTTTATGATATTATTGATCGCATTGAGTAGCGTATACTGATAGCTGTATAGACTGTTCATCGAGCCATTTTCGGCATCTGTCTCAAAGGAATAAACATCCGAAAGTGTCGTTTTGCTCGCTACGGTAAACGTTAAGTTTCCGCCAAGCAGGTCTGGGTAAACCATACGCAAGCCATTGTAATAAGTTGACTGAAATAGGTCTTCGTAAACTCCCGCCAAAGCCGATTTAGCACCCTGCATATCTGAAAAAAGCAGGTCGACCGATACTTTGTTTTCCGGTTCTTTATCTAAAAATTTTGAACAGCCCGTTGTGCCTAAAGTGACAAGAAAAGCAATACTTAGCGTCTTTATGTTCATAGCTCAAATTATTAAAGGATTAAAGTGTGGTGCGTAGGCCAATCGAAAAATTACGTGTCTCGGGATAGACAAACCTATACTCGCGGATACCGTTTCTGCCAGCGGGGCTTTTGTCTTTGAACCAGTAAAGTACATTTGTAACATTGAAGCTCAAAGCTGTCTGCCCTATGCCGATGCGCTTGGTCAATCGATCTGCCAGGCGATAGCTTAAGGATACGTTGCTCAGCTTGAGATAAGTCATGCTGTACAAATAGCGGGAGGAATTGTTGAGTGGTGAGCTTGAATTAAGTTTGGGGATTGCAGTGATATCGCCCGCATTCTGCCAACGATCCAGTAGGTTGACTGACATATTGGAGTTTGCCAGATTATTGCCATCCCGTAAGTAGGTTGTCGATGCAAACTTGTTGCCACCAAGGTTATACTGTATATTGAAGGTGAACTGAAAACCCTTCCAGCCCAGATTGTTGATGATACTTCCTTGAAAATCAGGCATCGAATTGCCTAGTAATTGGTAAGCGTTCTGACCCATTGCCCGTATTTCAGTCCGATTTAACAGCTCTCCATCAGGGGTATAGAATTGTTCCACTCCGGTGCTTGGATCTACACCGCCCCATTTGATACCCCAGAGCGAAGTTGAACTGTATCCCACACGCTGACCTATACCTACATTATCGGAGGAGTTTGCTGCATATTGTTCAATGAGTGGATTATTAAAGGAGGTCACCTTATTTCTATTCCAACCACCGATAAGGGTACTGTTCCAGGTTACCTTAGACTGTTTAAGCCATTGATAGGCAATGCTTAAATCGAGCCCTTGATTGTACATATTGCCCGAATTGACTGGCATTTTGCCATATCCTGTTTCTAATGGCACACTGATGTCTGTAATGAGATTGCGGATATTATTCCGGTAAAGGTCCAATACAAGACGTAATCTATTGAAGGCATTCAAGTCAAAACCGAAGTTGAATTTGATATTCGTTTCCCAACCTAGATCTGTATTTTCGGCAGCGGAAGAAGAGGGAGTTGCACTCATTTGTCCACCATAGGTCACGTTGTTTAATTCATAAAGCCCTCTGGAAGCATATGATCCGATCCGCGAATTCCCTGTGGTTCCGAAGCTGGCTCGAAGACGTAAGAAATCAATTGCTGCAACGGGTTGCATGAATTTTTCGTTGCTGATATTCCAGCCTAATCCAAGCGCTCCATTGAGTGCGACCTGTTTGTCACCACCAAACATGGACGACTGATCTGCACGGCCACTCAGAGAAGCATAAAATCGCTTGTCATAGTCGTAATTCATTTGTACATAGTTGGATACTGTCGCATCCGAGATTTTAGAGGAAGACGACTGTGTCGAACTTGCGAGGCCGAGTGAGATGACCCTATCGTAAGTAAAGCCGGTACCTTGGCCCACTAATAATTTGCTGTATTGATCTTTTAGTTCTATCCCCGCAATACCAACAAAACGATGCCCGTTTAGCCATTTTGGGCTATAGGTTAGCTGTAACATGGAGGTCCAGTTGTACGTCGTGCGATCGTTGATGCGGAGGCGCCCATCTTTGGCTGTGGAAGCACCGGCTATGCCTGAAAGAAAAGTTTCCTGCTTGGATTGCAGCATATTCCCGCCGATAGCTCCGCGCAGGCTTAAAAAGGGTAACAGTGCATATTGCAGTTCAATCCGTGCAGTCCCTGTAAAAGCCAAGGCTTTATCTGTATTTTCAGCCAGCGCTGCGACAGGATTCACGAGCCCTAAGAAGGTACTGTAAGTTCCGTCTTCCTTGTAGGGATTTATATTGGGAGGCATGTAAGCAGCGTTTGCAAATTGGTCGAGCCCCTCACGCTGCATCAGTGTCGGCGATATAGTCGTGGTCATTTGCAGTTTATCACTAAACTGATTGTAATAACGCATGGAGCTTGTGTATTGCTTCAGCCCATTTCCCGGACTGGCATTTTGTTGATTGCGGTAGCCCATAGAGAGGTAATACGTATCGTTACCTTTTCCGCCCGAAAGTGATAGATTTACATTATCATAGCGTGCATTGCGTGAAGTCAGTCCAAACCAATCTGTATCAATGGTATTGCTACCCGCCAGACGCGTTGCTTCGCTCTCGGTTTTACCCGTATTGATATGGAACTCCCGTAGTAGCTCATAGTATTGCGGCCCGGAGAGCAATTTCATCCGATTGATAAATGTGGATACACCGGTATTATATGACGCTGTCAACTGCGGCTTGCCGCTCCGCCCAGACTTGGTGGTGATTAAAATCACACCGTTTGCTGCATTAGCACCATAGATTGCGGTTGCGGCAGCATCCTTAAGTACCGAAATGGATTCAATATCTAACGGATTGATTCCTGCAATTGGGTTCAGCAATGTTTCGCCATTAAAAAGCGAACTGGCGTCGCCAATCTCCTGTTCTTGGACAACGACACCATCCACCACGTACAAAGGCTGCGATGAGGTTGATCGTCCAGTATTGCTTGTCAGGTTTGTCAATGTTCCCTGTCCTCGGATATGGAGCTTAACGGATGTGCCCAAGGAAGTGCTGGGTTCGACATATAATCCCGGTACCAATCCTTCCAACATCTTATCGACACTCTCTATAGGGCGATCGGCCTGTAAATCCTTTGCGCTGACGGTATAGACACTTCCGATCATCTCTTCGCGCAGTTTAGGCGCTTCGTAGGTACTGCTAACAAATACTTCTTCAAGCTGTTGATCTAAAGGTGACAGATTGATCTGCTGTACAGCGGTATCCACCTTGAAGTCGTAATTCTGATAACCTAAGTAACGTACGCCTATTCCCTCGCCGCGATTTTCGGCTGCTGTCAGTATGCGATATCGCCCTAAACTATCGGTGAAATAGGTTTTGTTTTCTTTGCGTAGCATAATAGTCGCACCGGCCATAGGCAAGCCTGTTTTGGCATCTTTCACTACACCTCTTAATTGTATGGGTTTTGGCGCCTTGCTGACGGCTATCAGATTTGAATGCTTAATCCGCTGAAAGCGCAACTGAAGCGTTGAAGCAAGTCTCGACAAATACGTATCAATATTCTCTTTCGCTGTGGGAAGTGGAACGTGTCGCTGCAGTCCGATGGATGCATCGTAGGAAAAATGTACAGCATGTTGCTGCGTCAGTAATTGAAAAGCAGTTTCCAAACTCCCTTGGTTGGAAGCATTTTGAGCTGAAACAGCGCCAGCGAATAATAGAAAAAAAGTATTCAATAAACAGGTTCGTCTTACTGTTTTTTTAATAAAGCACATAGGTATCTGTTGCTATTTTTTTTAATGACAATTCTTTTGAAAAACAAATCGCGGCGAGTGCGGTCTCAACAGGCAGCTTCTCAAAATGCCCGCTATACCGCCATCGTGCATTTGGTTTGCTGAGAGAGATGTGGACACCATAATATTGCTCCATTTTTCGCGCGACTTCAGCAAAAGAAGCATTTTGAAAATGCAAAATACCTTCTGCAAAATTATTGATCTCTGTTGGCGTAAATTTATCGAGATGGATCTCCTGATTTGTGACATACCCCTGTTGTCCCGGACTGAGTAGGGCTTGTTTGTTGTTTAAGTGGTTGGTTAGTTTAATTTTTCCAGAAAACAAACTGACTCTGGTATTTTTAGTGTCAGCTTGTTCGACCAAAAACTGTGTTCCCAATACTGTTACCAAGGTATTGCCTGTTTTTACAGCAAATGTGCGATCAGGCTTTTTTGCAATGTTAAAGCGTGCATCGCCATCTAGTAGGACATACATTGTATCCTTACGGAAATGTTTGGGGTATTTTAGTGTGCTACCACCCATCAACGTAATCTGGCTGCCATCAGTTAGATTGACTTTAACCATTTTGCCATTTTGGGCGACTACACTGAGCCATTGTTCAGCGGAAACTGTATTTACAGCTAAAGTACGCTGAGGTGAGTCTTTGTAGAAAAACTGACGGAATGTAAATGTTCCTATGAGCAGGATTGATGCTGCGGCGATCCAGCGCCACCTCGTTGTCAGTCTTCGAGTTTTTGTAGGCACTTTGCTTTCGAGTGTCGCAAATAGTTTGTCTTTTTCAACTTGATATTCCGTTTCGGTGATATGCATTTTTAGTGTATCGAGCATCTTTCGCGCATCTGCAACAAGATCCAATTTATCCGGATTTTCTGCGATCCATGTATCCCAAAAATGAATTTCCTGTTTATTTGCGGTTCCATTATGATAAGACACAAAACTTTCGTCACTGAGCAAATCAACGCTGTCGTTATAAATTTTTTTCATGTATATATGAAGGTAGAGGGAGCAATTCCGTTTTTTTACCGGATTATTTTTATTTTTTTTCTTTTAAAATCTTAACAGATTCATATACAATGTTATAGATTGTACGCTGACTATTGCCTGTTTTGGAAGCGATCTGTTCATAAGACATATTTTGAAAAAACCTAAGGTCAATCACCTGTCTTTGTTTAGGTGTGAGGGATTCCAATGCTTTTGATAGACGCGCAGTGGTTTCGTTTACGGTTTCCTGTTGTATGAGTAAAGCTTCATGTGAAGGTGTATTATCATTGGGCTGATAATTTCCCGAATTTAATTTTTCATTCAATACGCGATGGTCATTCAGTACACGGCGTAGCCATGTCATTAAATAAGACTTGATATTATCAACATCGGGTAGTCGGTCACGTTTTTCCCATAGTTCTAAGAAAAGATGTTGTATACCGTCTTTTACGGATTCGCGCGAATACCCCAACATAACGCCATAAGCGAAAAGCTCTCGATATACTAAGTCATATAAGGATTCAAAAGCTTCAGAAGAACCTTTTAATGTAGCTGTCCAATGTTGTTTCATGGTAAGAATGGCGCAAATCTACATTTTTATTTAGAATAATTACAAATAAGATTCTCGTTTGTGTTTTTTTGAATAAATCTTTCGTGTGGTTACTTTTTTAATTGCTACATTATGCTCAAAAAAGAGAAGGGATTCCCTAGGTCAATTCCCTTAATAAATATGGATGTCTAAGAACCAAAAAAGTCGCTTTTCTATATAGAAAAGCGACTTTTTTGTTCTGTGCTCCCACCTGGGCTCGAACCAGGGACCAAAAGATTATGAGTCTGATGGTCATATATCTTGGAAATGGTTGAAAAATGCCATTTCTGCTTTACAGAAGCAATATATGAACAATTTTTGGAATCGCAAAATTTTCCACTGTTACGTATTTGTTACGGTTTTTTACTAATGATAATCATTTTTATAAACATCAAAACAAATAGGATCGTTTGCAATACTACAGAGCATTACTCTGGAATATTCTTTTGCAGGCAGATAAGATATTCCGGCCGAAAATCGATAATTATAGGGTTCCATAACCAAACCGGATAACTTTTGCCTATCACCAAATCTTAAGTAGTCAAGTTTTGCTTCAATTGCAAGAATGTTTGAATTATTATCTAATCGATGGTGAACGATAATATCCGGTCTAATCGATATCATCATACCGTGTCCTACTTCGAGAAATTTTGGTCCCTCATCTAGATTTTTATTATATTCTAAATCAATCTCCAAATTAGCTGGAAACTCATCGAGAAAAACACTTGGATAACATAATTCTAGAAATCTCGCTAATCTATGGTTTATACACTCCTCTTTCACTCTTCTTTCGAGTAAGATATGGTCCACAAGCATTAGTGCTCTCAAAGAATCTCCAATCCAGTTTC
This sequence comes from Sphingobacterium sp. UME9, assembly GCF_014170215.1. Taxonomy (NCBI): domain Bacteria; kingdom Pseudomonadati; phylum Bacteroidota; class Sphingobacteriia; order Sphingobacteriales; family Sphingobacteriaceae; genus Sphingobacterium; species Sphingobacterium sp. UME9. The sequence goes on from NZ_LZZP01000013.1 coordinate 367,308, forward strand.
TGACATTATTGATGTTATATTCGTTCATGATGTTAGCTCAATTTAATGATAATATTTTTATTTTAATCGAGGTTCTGTTGACGAACCAATAATTGTCAAACTGATTAAACCTTTACTTTTCAAATAGGAACTCACAACACCTAATAAAGTGAGCTGTTCAATAGATGGTGAGATACTTGACAATCCTGGTTGGACAATAAACATTTCAAACTCTACTGGATAAGATTTCCTTGCAAGCTCTTTCAAAAAGCTGATTTTATCTTTGTCACCAAATTCTATTCGAGAGCATGTTTTCCCACCACTCTTTTTAATCTCCCTACGAAGCATATGTTCAAAGAACTCTTTAGAATCTTTAAACTTCCAGTTGATCGACTTCATCGCCTGACCACATACTTCATAAAGATCGTCGATTCTCCTGCTAACAATACCTGCTTTAGCATATTTCAAGTGGTATAGTTGAATATTGATATATTCATCAAACTGTTTGATGGCAATTACATCTGCTATTTCACCACTATAATCGTCATCATAGATAATATCATAGTCACCAGCTTTTAAAGCTTGGATAATCTTAAATTGAATTGAGTCTAGGACTTTTGGTTCGACTTGTTGTGATTCAGAGCTTAAATTGACTCCTGTCCAATCCCAGCCTAATATTTGTTCTTGGGGATATAAGGGTATGAGCTGTTTTAACTCCACAAAGCTGTTGCCATTTAATGAAGAGCCATCAACGAACCACCAAGTCACAGGATTTTCATAAAGAAAATGTTCGAATGACACTTGTTTCCTTCCCTTATTCACGCGAATGTCGTGGGTAGATCCTACTTGCTCAAACTTGTAATCGTCATAACGTGCATTATTAAAAAGTTCTTGTTTGAATGTAATGACTTCTGCAGGAGTAACTAATTCGAACAATAAGGTCTCGGATTCCGTGGGGTTGACAACTCTAAGCTCAACATTATAGAACTCGTATGGTTTACCATTAACCGTAACTGTAATTCTGGTTTCGGGTTCAAGATATACAGACTCATCCCACTCCACGGCAAATGGAGTAATTAACGGACGCATGGAAACAGAGTTAGGAATAAGGGTTTCTTTTAAGATAGTATTAGGATCAATATCTGTTCTAACTAATTTATTACCAATATGGGTACACCATTCTGTAAATTGATGAATATCTCCTTTTGCATGAGACCAAACCCGACCTTTATAAGAGCAACCAATAGAAACTTTCTGACCACTTTCAAAACCACTTCCGAATACAAAAGCTTTTTCAGCCCCTTCTTTATCTGCCTGATCCAAAGCTTTTTCAATATCAAAACCAGTATGCATACTAAATGAGCGATTCTTCCCTAGAAATTCTTTTAGCCCGACATTTTGTAAGCGAACACGGTCAATTCCATAAAATGTTTTGAAAATGTTGATTTTATTAACGATTTCAGCTTGATCCCCAATTATTGCTTCGGCTAGGTCTTTGTAAACACCGACATTTTCACTAGAATTTATAAATAGTAAATTGTTACGTGTATCCCAATGCACGACATAGAGCGTCCAGTTTATATCGTAAATATCTTTTGAATAACCCCAGTCGATACTGTTCTTTTTGCCAGTAATTACGATTAACGTCTTTTTATCACGATTTATCGAATGGAACAGATAATCTAAATCCTCAACATTTGGTATTCCTGCTTGAAAGTTACTTGGGAACCAAGTATCAGTGTGATTTTTGTAAACTACTGCGCTTAAAGCAGGTCTAAGACTCTGAAAAGGAATCTTGCTTTGATCAACGTCGACAAATCCATTCAAATATTCGGAAAAATCTACTTCTTTATTAATACTGTTGATACTGACACGTGGTAGTAGAGTATTCCAATCTGCACCTAAGGCGTAAAATTCTTCCAGTTCTTTCGGCACATCTGAATCTTTGAGATTAACAACAATACTGGCATTTCCTAATTTTTCGTCGTACTTGGTCCTCGTAAATCTACCCGCCAATTGAACGGTAATTGGTAAACTTTGGCGGATGTCATGAAATGCAGCAATCTTCAAATTAGGCAAATCAAAACCCTCGCCTAACATATCCACACAAACTATGATTTTCGCCTCTTTACTTAAGATTTTTCTTGTGGTTTCTTTTCTTTCCTCAACTGGACGTCCTCGGTGAATAACCACAGGATTTAGGTCAGTATGCTTTTTATAAATCTCGAAAACATGATCAGCTCGAGTCTGCTTATTACATCGAGCCATTAAGATGTGATCGTAATCCTTTAAATCTTTTCGTAGTTGGTCAACGGCAGCATCGGCAATAGCAGCGTCGGATTTTGAATTATCCCATTCGTTGACTTGAATTAATGATATTTTTTTAAAGTAGCCATCTTCTTGAGCCTTTTTCAAAGAATAATTGAAAATAAATTGACCATCTAAACTTTGACCGTCATTTCGGAATGGCGTAGCTGTAAATTGTATTACTTTCTCTTTATCACACATCCTCCGAAAGGACAACCAAGTCGGCGCTTTTACGTGATGAGCTTCGTCAATAAATATCTTAGTCACCATATTGGCTAACGTTCTCTGCATTTCGAGTCTACCAGCAGCAATCAGATCCATGGTGCTTACTATAACATTACACTTGGTTATGAAATCAGTTAATTCTTGCTCTGTTTTAAAATTTTCGTTTAAAATGCCAACAATTGGCTTTTTTGCAGTGACTCCAACGATTCCAAATTCGGGATTTTGTAGATGTCCGAGTGTTAGGAACTTGTTTGATATTTGTTCTCTTAAAGGGTCGCTCGGGACGATAACCAATAGTCGCCTAATTTTCTCTGCAATTAGAAGGGAAAGCATCGTTTCAGTTTTACCTGTACCAGTCGGCATAATTACGGTGCCTATTTCTCCGCCTACTCGCCAGTGTGACAAAACGTTAAAAATTGCTGCAATTTGTGGCTTTCTTAACCCCCGCTTTTCTTGTTCCTGATCTTCTTCAATAAATGAAAAAGTATTAGTCCAGCTATCAGTAACCGGGTTTGCATCAAATTCCTCGTCAAGACCTGGGAATTTCAACCATTTTAAATTGATGTCATAGAGATTTTGATGGTTTGGCTGCTTATCTGAAACTAATATATACTTATAACTCGGCGGCACTGATTTGCCTTTACCTACCACACAATAACGTTGTTCGTCAGCAGTTACAACAAGAAAACCGTTACCCAGCTCCAAGCTTGAAGGTTTTATAATAGCTTCCGCAAACAGAAACTGTTTAAGTAAATTTTTCCCAAATTTTACCTCTTTAATGAGTTCAGGTAATATTAATAGTTTCTTCATCCAATAAAGATTTTATATCCGAATGCAACGGGTCATCCATTGGAACCCCGACCTGAACCATATCTTATATCGACGGTGTTACGCAGTTTTATATTTTGATGTACGAAATTGTTTGTATCTAATAGTCTTGATACATTATCGTAAACTTGTGTGCTATTCCGTTTGTCTTTAATAGTTACAACCATGCAGAATTCTTGACTTAAGATTGTACCATCTATAGCTGCGCGAGATTCAATAAATGACCCGTATAAACCTTCAAGTCGCAAATACCATCTTTTAGGCGCTGTAAGTGCATTAAGCGAATTCGTCTCTGTTAATTCGTCCAAATTAATTGAGTATTTTTTGACAGGATGGTATTTCTTCCCATAGTTTCTCAACAATCGTTCTCCAGCAAATGGGCTTAACGAATTTTTTAGATGTTTTTTGCTATATAATGCTGGATTAAGCAAGTTCATTGCACCGTCTGTACCGTACTCATTCAAAATATGACGCTTTTGAATATCTCGGACTTTTACCTTATCGTATGTTCCAAAAGAAACGTCAATGTTAGATTGACAATATTCAGTAGCATTATTATTGTCGACAATTGGGGAAGAAACCAGAGTTAGAGTGATTTCCCCGTAAAAACGTCCGTGTTCAATCATATTTGTAGGAAACGGAAAATCTAAAATTTCGTAATAACTTCCTTTAACAACGCTATCCTGTAAGATTAAAGTTATCTCGCTTGGTGAATTATAAATTATTTCGTCTACATCAGCAGGAAGACCATAGCCCATATATTTAATCTTTTCTTCCAGACCTAACGTTACGTTGTCTGGATATTTAGCTGAATGGATTATTAAGGCTTTTAATAATAGTGGGTTAAAATTGTCTTCGATCTTAAAATTTAAACCACCAGCTAGGGTTGTTATTCTTGGAGTCGAAAAACTTGTGCCTACATCGCTAACAGTAGCACCGCCTATAGAAAATGAACGTACTCCAGATACGGATATTTTTCCAGAGGTATTTTTACCAGCGTTTCCGCCGTAGTGAATTATATCAGGCTTTATTAATGTATTTGGTCCGAATCCAATTCTACTGAATGGTGATGGCCAATTTATTTCCGCGATGTCATTTATTCCTTTTTTATGAGCAATACTCCCCACAACTAAAGACCTGACGGAGTCTGCTGACTTAGGAATCCTTTGAACCCCCGCCGGAATTAGAAAGTTTTTGCAATTACCAGCTGATTTGCAAATAAGAATGTCATTTGTTAGCTGAATATCATCGAGGAATTTTCCAAAATCTGAAAAATCATTCAGGTCACATTCTGATTTTAACCCTAATGATAAGTTCCATATTTTTATGTCTGGGCGGCTATTTATAGCTTCTCGGATATTTTCTATCAGCTGATCTTCGTCTATTGTTTCCATCTGAAGATCTGGAAATACGGCTGCACTAAACAATTTGCATCCTCCAAATCCAGTCCATTTATGCCCCTCCAATTCATCACCATATACAATTACTCCTGCAACAAAAGTTCCATGGGATTTATCTAGGAAACTTTCTGGATAGGACGTAAAACTCTCGTCCAACAACCAAGGTTTTAAATGTGGAATGTCTGCTATTCCCGAATCTAAAACACCTATGATAGGGTAATCTATATTCTCAATTGGCTCCTTGATAGGAATATCATAATCCTCGAGCGCATAATCTAATCCAACTTCAACTTTGGGCATCGGAACTATCGAGTATACCGCCTCAAAATCTTCGATATTAGAAAATTGGTCGGTTGTTACTTTTTCAAGCTTAAATATCGTTAAGTCCTCCGCATATCTAGTTTTTTTATATTGAATGTTGGCTTCGGACAGTTTATTTATAAAGATTGATTCCGCGACTGAATTTAAACTATAATCGTTGTAATTTATTAACCTAACTTTCAAAACCCCCAATTTCTCCTCTATTGCTGGACTGAAAACGCCAAGATCTTCAATAGCAGAAAGACCATATGCATTTTTATCTATAGAGTTTACATTTTTACTTATTTCATCCAAGTCTTTTACATTGTCAACCTTTACCATTAGATCACAATCGTCGGACATCCCAATAAAGTTATACTTATGATTGACATTAAATAATTTTCCAACTTGTGTGCGGTGAGATTTTGCTATTGCGACATCCCGCAAGCTGACTTTAAGCACCGCAGGAAGATAATTGTCCTTTTTAACCCTCGTTTCCAATATTTTTTTTACCGTATTCAGCGAGGACTGGAATTCGTCAACTTTAACTAAAAGTTCTTGGCGCGTCATAACCCAGCGAGGGAGTTCGTCGCTGGACATGCCTTCTGTTCTTCTGTCATCAACGTTATCTCTTTTCTTAAAGAGTTTAATTGGTAGGTTTTTATCTTCCATGGTTAGTATTTTAATGCGTTTCTAACTTGTCTGATTGATATCTTGCAAAGTTCTTTAATGCTAGTTTGAGAGACTCCTTGAGATGTCAAAAAATTAATTAGTTGTTCTTGGTTGTAAGAACCGTGATGTTGAAACAAAAATATTTCAAGAACTAAATCTTCAAATGACACGACAGACTTAGACTCTATAATATTTTTGGCGATAGCATTTTGTGCAATAGATTTTATATTGGCAGGTGACAAGCTATCTAATGCTGCGACTATTTTGTCCATTTTTCTGGAATCGGCTGTAAAGTCAGTAGGATGTTTAGAAAAATAATGCTGTATAAGATCATGAATTTCTTCTTTGCCTGGGAGCCCTACTTCAATAATGCTGTTAAATCTTCTCCAAATGGCTTTATCTAAAAGCTCATGATGATTAGTGGCCGCAAGTAGTATATTGTTTTGAGTAAATTCGTCAATGTTTTGAAGTAAGCTGTTTATAACTCGCTTTAATTCCCCTAGCTCGTGATGATCGTCCCTTGCCTTTGCGATTGCGTCAAATTCATCAAGAAATAATATACAAGGCTGTCTGCTTGCAAATTCAAAAACTTTCCTTATATTCTTTGACGTGTTTCCTAATAATGATGACACTAAAGAGTCCAATCTTGCAACAACCAATGGTAGATTGAGGGTTTTCGAGATATATTTTGCGATAGTTGTCTTTCCGCAACCCGGAGGGCCATAAAGCAATAAAGAAGAGTTTACTTCTAAGCCAGCAGACCTTAAATGATCTTTATTAATATTGATTTTTATAAATTGAGAGATAGCATTTTCCAATTGTTCGGGCATTACGACTTTTATATTCTCCTCATCAGGCAGTATAAAGTCGACTATATTCATCCTTGTTTCTTGATCAACTGGTGTATTAACTAATTGATCCATATAAACCGCCTGTGCTTTTGTATTGTTTAAAATCTTAATGATCTTTTCTGCCAATTTAGGTTCTCCGCTTTTTCCCAAATTTTCAGCAAGAAGCTTGGCGTAACTGCTTACTTTTCTGGAATCTTTCGCTAAACCACCCTCTATTATCTTAATTATCTCTGTGTACATAAATAATGTTTTGCGTTACAAATATAACGATTATTGTTATATTTTTCACAAAACGCGTATTTTTTTAATAAAAACCGTAATATTTATATAATGCACACCGTTAATGGTGATGAACTGGTTCTTAGTCGTTTCTGAAAACTTAATGTTTGACCCACGACAAAAACCCCTGACCCAATTAAGGATCAGGGGTTTCGGTGGGCTGGTTCGGATTAGCCCATATTTGTAAAGGATTGATAGAACGTTTCAAATGGCATTTTTGGTTTATGTGTTCGGCTACACGAACGGATACCGAATAATTTTTCAAAACGGCTCAATGAAAAAATATTGATCTTAATACGGTACTTCTTTTTGTTGTAATAAAACTCTCCTTGGTCATTGGCCAGACTAAACCTTGCGTTTTTAAAGAGTTGCCACTTTTCAATCACCTACACGTCCACTTATTCCTGCATCGAATACGGTATGTATTTTAGTGTTTGGGAGTAGGATTTTAAGCTAAGTTTTTTCTAAGGCTATAGCAAAGTCCTATCCTAAAGGTCTTCTTTTTTTGTCTTGCGAATCATAACTTTGATTATGATTTGGCCTGATTTTAAAACCGCGGTAGCATGTACTGGTTCGGAACAACTCTTTCAATTAATTTTACAGGAGAAGTTCCATAAACCCCTAATAGATTTTGGTACACTTTCGACGTTGTTAAATTTAGAAAAGAAAGAAATTATACCTGATGATGGATTCCTATATTTTCCATCGTGGATGAATATTTATCTAACAGAAGATTTTATTACACAACATTTCATACCGAAAACGGACGTTTACCATGCGTTCAACAGTTATTTAGGAGATGTCTTTGAAATGGTAGGTCGAACAAAGGACCGTTCGGCTAATTCTGTTAGATCTGCTATATATTCGTTCTTCTATAGAGGGAATAACGGAAAAGTTCTAATATTTCAAATGCAGAATGATACCCCTGATTTATTAAAGAAACAGCATTTGCAGTTATTATCTTTTATTGCAGACTTGATGAGTGGCAACAGCCCCGAAGTTGAAGAAGCAATAGAACAGAGTTACTCGTACAACAACACTATCTACTATGTTGGTTATGAAGAAACAACATGGAACGTCATAGATCCTTTATTGTATGTTGCAGAACAATTAAATCAGGAATATATGGAACATGCTGACTTAAGAGCACATAAACCTGATATTATTTTACAGCAAGATAAATTAAACCAAAAACATACGTTCGGTGACAATTGGGTATTGGAGTTTGATGGATTATCAACTTTACTAAACAGACCTAATGATGTTAGTCTCTATTCGAGTATCTGTGAAAAAAATCTAACTATGGCAAAAAGGTTTTATGAAGATGTAATTCTAATCCGGCACAAGTATCATACAGGAAATTTCCCATTAATAGAACAACAAAAGGAATATTTTGATTATTTCGAGCTTATCACTACCGCATTGATTTTTGCATATAGCTCTATTGAAGCTTTTACAAATAGTTTTATTCCAGAAGAATATACTTATAAGAAACCGAATGGAACAAAAGTGTTGGGTAGAGAAGAAATTGAGCGTAGATGGCCATTAAAAGATAAATTAAAAACAATTCTAACCGACATATATCAAACACCGAATCCTGAAAATGAGGAGTGGTGGCAAGATTTAGTAGAATTACAAGAATTAAGAGATCAAACGATACACACTAAACAGCATTATTCGCAAATACGATTCTCAAAACTATTAAGTCGTAATATTTACGGAATTATAGATGTATATAAGGTTATCTTAACATATTATGGCAAGTATATCATGGCCAAAAATTCACGTCTTATAAATGAATTTCCATACAATTTTGGATTTGACCAGGTTCAGCCTTACTTAATGACTGAACAAACATATAAGGATATTTACAATAGCCTGCATAACCCATCTAATCCTTTGTAAGTTAAGATTAGGAACCCAAATATTAAATGTGTGCAAGAAATAGATTATCATTTTTACATTTTGCGAAATTAACACTCCCGACTGCAGAAAAAAACATAATATTTTTTGGTTCCAAAAAATATTGCTTGTAATCCAGTTGTAGCTTTTTTAAAGAGGTTATTTCATATAGACGGTCATTATACAGATTTGCAGTAATACCGTTTATCATATTTCTTTCGCATATATCATTTCCCATTTGAACAAATTAGAATGAACCTTACAGCGAATTATCAGTATCTTTAATCATGAATTTTTATAAACCTAGTATAACAGACGTATATAAACGCTTCTTAGAGGAGGCTCGATTACAAATACTTCGCGAACCTGAATCTTTCATAATCGGTACTACTACAGACCAGTTAGTTCAATATTATTATGGAAACAAACACTTTCAGCCGATTGAGTTAGATGAAGAACTTGGAGAGACAGCAAATATCAAAAATGAAGTAAGACTAATTCGTGCAAACAATCGGGAGGCAATGTACAGAAATGACGGAGATTTGAACTTCGAATACGAATCTATTTCCGTTTCAATTGCACTAAAGCCCAATAAGTCGATTTCCGAGATTTTGAAAATGAGACCATCTCAATTTTCCTTAAGTTGGAGTAGCGACGAAGTAGATTGGAAAAGTGATTCCGTGACTTTTCAAATTGACATGAAGGGATATGGTTTCAATAGAGATGAAAGACAGATTACCAATATGATCGATCAACAAAAACAGCATATTTATACCCATATAAATACAGTGTCAGCGGAAATAGAGAGATGTAATGAAAATTTAAAATCGGCACTTACGCAGTTGGTAAATGTGCGAAAAGACAAGTTAGAAGCAGATAAAAGTAAATATAATTCCTTACTTAAGCAGATCAATATTCCTTTGAAAAGAAAGGATGACGTGGCGGTTAAGCGTATTCAGGTTGACCAAAAACCGTTAGTACAAGCTGTAAGGCCTAAGCCTGAACTACCCGAAAACTATGTGATAGATCGCGGTAAAGTATTGGATATTATTCATATTATAGATAATCAAGGGCTTCAATTTGAAAAGACACCAAAAAGTTTCGAAAATAGTGGCGAAGAAGATCTTCGCAATGTTATTTTAGTGGGATTGAATGCTCTTTTTGAGGGAAAAGCAACCGGTGAAACCTTCATGGCTAAAGGTAAGACTGATATTTATTTGAACATAACGAAAGGGAATATATTGGTCTGCGAATGTAAAATTTGGGGCGGTCAAAAACATTATGCAGAAACCATCGATCAACTGTTGAATTACCTTACTTGGCGTGAAAATTTTGGAATTGTGATTACTTTTGGCAGAAATAAAAAATTCACTAATATTTTATCAGAGGCTGCCAGTAGTATTCAATCCCATGTTACATATAGAAGAGGATTTCAAGTACTTAAGCAAACACATTTATTATCTCAACATAGCTTGCCAGGTGACGATATGAAGAACGTTGAACTACACCATCTGTTTTATAATCTATAAGATTAAAATAATACAAACGGAATGACTTTTTCTGTATTTTGGCTTTAATATGAATAATATCTTAAACCTTTTAGCCCTTTCAATTTTTTCAAGCAAAGGCGTATATGCATTTTTACTAGGATCTGGTATTTCAAGAAATTCAGGTATTCCAACGGGATGGGATATTGTATTAGACTTGATTAAGAAGATCGCAAAATTGGAAAACGAGGACTGCGGAGCACATCCTGATGAATGGTACCGAATTAAATATAGGGAAGAACCAGATTATTCTGCTTTACTGGAAAAGTTGGCTTTAACACCGACAGAAAGGCTTAATATACTTAAATCCTATTTCGAAACTTCCGAACAGGACGATGAAGTCCAGTTAAAACAACCAACTAAAGCGCATAAAGCAATCGCTAAATTGGTCAAAAAGGGATATATCAAGGTAGTGATTACGACCAATTTTGATCGTCTATTAGAAACCGCTCTTCGGAGTGATGGTATCGAACCTGTGGTAATAAGGCACCACACCGATATTGATGGAGCAATTCCTTTAGTCCATAGCCCCTTTACTTTGGTTAAAATAAACGGAGATTACTTAGATAGTAGATTTCTAAACACCAAAACAGAACTTGGCGGATACGATAGTGTACTTTCAGATTATCTCGGTAGTGTTTTGAATGATTTTGGGATAATTTCGTGTGGATGGTCTGGTAAATGGGATAATGCATTGATTGAAACTTTAAGGTCAAGCACTAATCATCGATATTCAAGTTTTTGGACACATCTTGGCAATTCAAGCATCGAACTCGAAGAAATTGCAAACCTGCGGAAAGGAAGAACATTAAAAGTTACCGATGCAGATGATTTTTTTGTTGAGTTATTGGAGCGTATTGAGGCTTTAGAAAGAATGGACGGAAACGATGATTTAAGTATAGATATTGTTATTAATCGAGCAAAAAAGTATTTATCTAAGACAGAATATCTAATTCAGCTTCACGACTTGTTACTAAAAGAAAACAAAAAGTTGATGAAATTGATACTCAATAGGTATCAACCTGCTGCCCATCCCGATTACAATAATCTTACACCGATATTGGATAGTTTTGTTGAGTCAACATTAGTTACATTACCATTACTTATAACTTGTACTTTATGGAGCAAGCCAGAACACCACGGACTTATTTGTGATTTCATATCCAGATCTGCGAGACCCCAACAAATGTCTCAATGGCATGAAGAAAGTAAGAAACTTTATTATTTTCCAGTATTACTGCAATTTTATACCATAGGTATCATTGCTATAAAAATGGACAACTATCTTCTCCTTAAAAGGTTATTTGAAATAAAAGCCAACACAGATTTCGATGGCTCACGACCAAAAGACTATTTGATTGAAATTGCAAATACTTCAATGATAGATAACCGTTTCGTTAACCAACTGATTGGAAGAAATTATATGACACCCATAAATACCTTTATAAAAGAAAAAATTAAGCCATTTTTGGATGAACAGTTTGATACAGAGGGTGATTTTCTTGATGCTTTCGATAAATTCGAATATCTATTAGCTCTGAACTTCTGCTATTTGGTCGGCAATAAATATGGATCGACTTGGACACCCTATGGTGAGTTCAAATGGCGAAATAATAGAATGGACGAGGATAGGGGTACAAAAGGATTAGAAAAACTTGCTTCGTCTGATAAAGAGAATTGGTCTCCACTTAAAGTAGGTATGTTCGGCGGTTCGTATGAAAAATTTGAGGAAGTAAAAAAGAATGTCACGGAGTATCTACAATCCTTTCGGGTATGATCTATTACTGGGTAACATTTGTTTGATATAGAAAGTGCTATATGGGGCGTAATTTAGAACGGAGAAGAAGTTTATTCAAGAAATTTTCAGGGCAACTTTTGTTACTGAAAGAACACGGATATATTGACAGGACTTTCAAATATGCTGACCCTTATTTATGTCCGATTTGTTTAAGAGAATTTTCGGAAGACCATCTGGATGAAAATAAATATAGAAATTTTCTTACTGCGGAAGATGCTCCACCAGCGGCGTTGGGTGGTACTAAAATAGCATTGACATGTCGGGAATGTAATAACAGTTGTGGGCAAGAGATAGATTGCCATTTAATTAATGTATTAAGGGCTATTGACGATAGTTATTTTTACAAGGGTACTAAGCAAAGTGCAACGATAGAGTTCGAAAACAAGAAACTTACAGTCGAGCTTGAATCATTAGGGGATGGAACACTAACAGCTTACCACAGGATAAAATATAATAATCCAACCCTATTAGAAAAGTTTATATATGGGATAAAAAATAAGACTATCGGGCCAATACTAAATATTATACCTCCTGCCAGAAAACTTGATCCTCAACGAATAAATTATGCTTTAGTCAAAACCAATTATATTATCACGTTTGCAAAATTCGGTTATATTTTTTTGTTGTCCGAGCAGTATAACAAATTAAGGGAACAGTTGCTCAAACCGCGTCAATCCATATTTCCGTGGACACCATTTATTAAAGATCAATTCAAAAAAGAATCGGCGGGAACATACTATATTCTAAATAAAAATTTAGAAGCTATTCTTAATATTTTTGTTTTAAAAACAGATTATTCCGAAACCGTTATAGGTGGTTTTACACAGCCACCGAGTGTTACCATAGATGAATATGGAAAATTAATAGATCAGAGCAAGGATAATCAGGGTATATTACAAATGGACACGAGTTTTTATGACCCCGATGCTGATCTGTTTTTCGACATTACAGAAATTAATAAAATAAGAAACTGGATGGGTTTAAATATATAAGTGATTTGGATTTACAAGTCCTCGATAAACACTTTATATAAACCAAATAGGGGAATCGAAATTTTCCGATTACCTTATATACAACAAAACCCCTGACCCAATAAAGGATCAGGGGTGCGGGTGGGCTGGTTTAGATTAGCCCGTTTGCAAAGGATTGGTAGAACGTTTCAAATGGTGCTTTGGGTTTATGGGTTCTGATACCTGCACGGATGCCGGACAATCTTTCAAAACGGTTTAATGAAAAATTACCGACCGGAATACGGTATTTCTTTTTGTTGCAGTAAAATTCGCCATGTTCATCAACAAGACTAAACCTTGCACTCTTGCCGATCTGCCACGTTGCCACTTTACAATCGGCTACACGGCCACTTATTCCCCCGTCAAATACCGTATGTATTTTGGCATTGGTGAAAAGGGATTTTAGCCAAGTAAACTGTTCTTTGATCGGCAATAACCCCAATGAAGCAAATGCACTCGGACGGTGTGGAATAATCCAATTGGGGTAATAATGGCAGAAGCACATTATATCACCAGCCGAATGACCGATAAAAAGGTCGGTGACGGATAAGGGTATGCTATCCGTCGCCAACCATACACCTTTGCTTACCGGAATACGAACACCGTTTTCGTTCCAACGTTCATGATCTATGACCTGATTTCCCAATGTATAGGGAAACAGAATTTTATCTTCGACCATATCCATATAGGGAGCAAAGAAGTTCCTTACTCCGGCTTTTAATTGGAGAAATACCATTACCTCGCAACGGTACGGGTATAACCCCTGCTCTCTTGTTTATCCCGAAGATCTTGCGCAAGGTCTTGAACGGTTTTCTCGTTCCCTTTTTCCCTTAGCTTTTTGTCGGCCATCATCATGTCGGCCAACGCACGGTTATACCCCTCGCTGTACCCCTCACTTTGTGGTTCGAGCCTACCTCTTAGGTTATTGATACCACGGAATACCAAGTATGAGATACCGCCATCCAATAGCACGGATAGGATAAGCCGTTTACGGTCTGAACGAATACCCTTATTGTCCGTTGCCGAGTGCTGGATTTTCGTTCCGTCTTTGAGTTCCACCACTTCGCCGTTACGGAAAGCCTCTTGTTGCTTTTCGGAAAGTTCTTCGCCGTTTACTCGAATGGGGGTCTGCACTTCTTCGGGTTCATACGTCACAAACTCCCTTGTGAGATCGTCGTATTCAATGATGACTTTCTTCTTTTTGTTTCCGCCGATTTCCTGTTCTTTACTCACTACGTGTTTTTCTCCGGCAATCAATGCTTTTTCCTCGTCGTCGCTCAATAGCGGATGCCATTGTGGTTCACGATAGATCGGATGTATGTTAAGTTGGACAGTACCGTCCTCACCTCGGCTAAGAGATAGCTTTGCATCCAGTTGGCGGATGGCAAACCCATCGATATTCAGATTGGCCATGCTCAACATATCGGTTCTTCTCCCTGCAAGCAGGGCATCGATATTCTCCGGGCTTATGCTAAATCCACCGTCTTTGTAAAGCCCTAATTTTTCAAGTTCGTTTAGGGGCATTTCATGTTCGTTGATAGGGTATTTCATGATGTAATTGTTTTTTTGGGTTTTAATAATTTTATCTTCTGATACCATAGGCGGCGACAACTTCCATTTCTGTATGCGCCGGGCGCCTTAGGTCTTCACCCACTTTGACAGCTTCGGGATGCTGTTTGGCTTGGAGCAGGGAATTATATAGCCGGTCTGTTTTGGATAGGGAAAATACATTTCCGGTTGTCAGGTCTTCCACACGCATACGTCCACGTTTCAGATGACCTTGCACCCTGTACGCCGTATTGTTATAGGCGATTTCATCACCCATAGAAAGGGCTGCTTCTTTCGCCTTTTGTGCTTGTGTTGCGGTGTGTTCTTCGACCGCCACATCGGCGGCTGCCTTGATTTCCCTTTTTTGTTCAAATGCCAATAGGTAATTGAGTATTTTTTCAGCATCGGCAGCGGCGGCGTGTATTTCAAAAGGTGTATCACGCAATATCTGAATCCAGTTGTCCACGTAGGCAACGTGTTGGCCGGGATCGTGACCAATGTGGAGTTCTTGACCTATGAGCATGGATGCAATTTCGGCGCGGAGTTCCTCGCGGGCATACCCCTCTGTTCCATATCTATTTATAAGACTTCTGTCAAGACGGTTTTCGTGTCCTGTCCAATGGCCGAGTTCATGGAGTGCGGTGGCATAGTATTTATCTGGTGCATCGAATTGCTCACGGAACGGCATGGTAATACTGTCACGGAGTGGGCTATAAAATGCTTGGTCGCCCGCACTGTGGGTTATGTTCGCTCCCGAAGCCTGAATGAGATTTTCTGCCCTTTCGATAGGATCCCATTGGAATTGTTTAATATCGGGTTTAACCAAAGGTTCGATACCATTGATCTGCTCCGCATTGAACACCCAAGCGGTTGTAATGATCGGCCTGTCCAACCTTACTTGAACCTTTACGGGTTTTCCTTTTTCGTCCAAAATTGGTTTGCCCTGCTCGTCTTTCTTGGGCACCAATTGGTGTAGTTTGACATACTGAATAAGGGAAGCCTTTTCACCTTTCCGCACTTGCAAGCCTTTTTCCGATGCTTGCTTAAAGGTCATCCATCGGGGGTCTTCACGATCAGCCATCAAGAGGGAGAAAATATTTATCCCTTTATAGCGGTTTCCCGTTGTGGCATTGTATGGGATTTCAAAGGCTGGGCCGTTGTCATTCCACGGTTTTTGCCACGGTGCCGTACCCTCTTCAAGTTTCTTGATGATATTTGCGGCTACTATTTCATGCAGGGATTTTGAATTTTTACTGCTCATATTCACCCACCTCCGGGGATTCGTCTTCCGGCCATTCGTCGGCGTATTCCACGCCATAAATGGCGGCTTCCTGTGGGGTTAGACCAATATCCTCACCACTGGCCAGAATACTTAGTTTTTGTTGTAGTGATCTTAAATGATAGTCCATATTATTCGATGTTTAAAGGTTTATCCGATTGTTCTCTTAGTCTGTGCAGGAATTTCAATGGGTCAAGGTATTTCCCTTTGAATTTCACCGAGAAATGCAAATGCTCACCCGTCACCCTGCCCGTTGCTCCCGTAATACCAATGGGTTGCCCCACCGTTACCATATTACTGGGCGAAACGAGTATTCGGGAAAGGTGTCCGTAAATGGTTTCCACGTCACCATGAAGTACCCGTACATATTTACCAAGTACTTTATGCTTTCCGGTTGCTTTGACCCGACCGTCAAGCACATTGAATACAGGATCGGAACGGGCGGCGAAATCGGCACCGTTATGGTGCGATGCCTTACCATTGATCGGGTGAATACGGTACCCGAACGGTGATGTAACCTTTAGCTTGTCCAATGGCGGACTGTAATCGATGCCCTGCCCATAAAGCACAAAGGGTACAAGTAGCAACCACCCGAAAACAAGGCTTGGGATAGTTAATATGTTCCGCTGATAGGCAGAACGTTCCGTGTTGTTCATGATATTTTGGTTTCGGTTGGAGTGGGAATCTGGGGTGTGTTCTGTGTCGGCATTAACTGCTCGACCATCTCCTGTACTTCTCTGTTGATACGGAAAAAATTGGACAATAGGATTTCTTCTTTTCGATCTCCGAAGTCGTAATAGGTCGGTAGTTCCCGATAATTCGCTTCTTCCTTTTTGATGGCTTCCATATCCAGATTGACACGGCAGTTAACCGCCGTAGTCTCGTATTTTCCCGTGTAGGTTTCCATCGTATCACGGGCAACTATACCAACGATTTCACCCGCTTTTAACGATGCTATCTTTCCGGCTGGAATCAATGGTTCGAGTTTTTCGTTCAAGGACAGCGAGGTTCTTGTACGGTCGATGCTTAGGCTTTCACCCGTTTGCTTGACCTTACCAAATAGGCGTTCCAGCCACTCCAAAGTTTCTTTGCTCCTGACCGCACCGGATAGTACATTACCCATAATGGACGTGATGGTTTCTGCTGTTTCCTTACCGTACTGTTGGCGTAACATTGGAAACTCCTGAAGCCCCAAAACCACGGCCGATAAATTGGATCTGGCCTGTGCCACCAATACGTCCACTCGGTGGATATATAAGCTGGGTGCCTCATCCACCACTAAACCGATGGGTAAATTGCCTTTTGTATTGATAAGTTTCGTAACCCGATTAAGTACCACCGACAAACAGGTAGAATTAATGCTTTGCGTGCTTGGGTCGTTGGCGAGCACCAATATACCGGGGTGTTTGGGGTTGCTGATCTGGAGCTCGAAATCATCGGCACCGAAAACCCAGAATGTTTCTTTGGTGGCCATCCGGCTGATAAAGATTTTCAGCGTTCCAACCTGCCCCTCCAATTGGTCAAATGCCTTTGCCTTGTAGGCGGACAAAAATGGCGATAGTAGAGAAGCCAGTTCTTGGTTACTGAACAGTACAGTAAAAATCTGTTCATAAGACAGATTGAGAAAGGCAAGCACATGGGGCAGGCTGGAATACCGACCGTCTTCATACCTACTGAAAAAGAAGATGCAGGCGGCAAGGAAATTGATGGCGGACTGCGTAAAAAATTGGTCACTACCACCGCTTTTGTCTCCCTTTTTCAAGGCTTCAACAAGTGCTTCGGCTGTTTCCGAAGCATCGGCAAGGGTATTGAGATAAACCCTTTTCAAAGGGTTTACCCGTCTGCTCTTTGCGGGATCGTTGAGATTGATAACATGGAAACGGTAATCCCTGCAACGACCGTTCTGCTTGGCAAGCAGATAATGGTAATAGGCTATCTTACCAAGATCAGGGTATTTCAGATCATAAAGTGCTAACGTGAAAGAATTGGCCAACATTTGGCGGATGATTGGCGCAATGACCCCAAACGATTTTCCACTTCCCGGAACTCCGCACAGAATTAGGCCCCTAAAAATGTTTTCGATGGATAGAAAACCTTTGCGGACTTTCCCTTTATAATAGAACAGTGTCGGGATGTTGATCGAGTACGGATTTATCACAGGTTTGGTTGGTTGCATAAAGGATTCTTCTTCGACGTTCCAGCGATCCTTACCCAAATTGGAGCTGATAATCTTAGACACATTGTCCATTGCAACGTGTACCAAAATGGCTCCGGCAAAAGCACTCGTGATGTAGGCAAGGTCATACCAATTAACTTGTCCCCATATAGGCGCGGCTTCACGCCCTTGCAACCACAAGCCCGAAAAAAGGATAAGCATCCCCAATGCCAAAGGATATACGATCTGGGTTTTAGGATTGAGGTCTTTTTTCTTTCGGCTCAATGTTCCGATGGAGACCAGACAGATCAACACAAGTGTAAAGAGTTTGCTGTTTATCAATTCGTCATAGAATGGCACTCTCGAAAGTCTTTCCGCAAACAGTAGCAAACTGTTAGGGGCTGTTCCCGTCAAGAAAAACCTGTCTACATAGAAAAACAAAAAGACTTCAAGGACAACGGACAGGTATATGCCAAATTGCAGGGAACGGTAAAGCCCCTGTTGCTCTTTGGTTTCTTCCATAAGTATCTGTTATTAGAGGTTAGATAAAGCCGACCTAAAAGGTGTCGGCTTTCAATATATCTCCGTACTTTATCTTTAGGTTTATTGTACGGCCTGAAATCTGTTTTTCGGTAAGCGTTACCCGAAGTACCTTAATGCCGGGGAAAGTTGCCTTTTTCAGCACGAACACGTTACGGTGTCTTTTCTTAAATTCGGCAAGGGGCTGGTATTGCCATAGGGGTTTGATTTCAACGGTCTGCACGTTGGTTGCTTTGGTGATCTTCTTATCTTCAATGAAAAACCGAAGTTCGTCTACATTGTAAGAAAGGTTTGATGTATTGGTAAACGATACGTCAAGAAAGATATAATCGCCCAATGTACTAATGCTGTTAAGCGCAATACCTACACCGTAATCCCTCGTACTCCGTACAGGCCGATGGACGTTTTTTGTAAGCAGACCAAGTGCAAGGTTTTTCATCTGGCTACGGCTCAACCCGATCTCCGAAATTTCCAAAGGACGGGTGTGCTCCGGTTTGATTTCGAGCATGGCCGGAATACTCGCATCGTTCATCCACAATGGGGCCGTCAGACGGTATTGTGCCACGAAGTTATCGCCGACAATGGTAACTGTTCCAAGCTCGTAATCGAGGTGTTCGGTTTGCGTGGTATCCTCGTGCAATTTGATACGTAGTACATTTTCAAGGGGTAGGTCGCCCGATACATGATGCGAAGCGATGTCAACGTATTGGATAGGTTCGGGTGAAAGTATATGCACCGTATGGCCACGGTGCAGGCTTAATTCGGGAAGTGTTCCCAACCGGGTTTCCGTAGCCTGTTGACTATGGGCGGAATATCCGATACAGCACAAAAGGAAAAGGATTAGAAAATGATGTTTCTTTTTCATGGTGAAATCTTAAATGGTTTTACTATTTGTAATTCTGTTGGCTTTGGCGGAGTGCCTGCGGATCGATGAGGTACACCATCGTATTGTATTTCAGTTTGGCCCTGTTCTTCCGAATATGTTTTGATACGGCAGTCGTTGTGGATTGGAACATCCGTTGAATGGCACTCATGACCAACTGACTATTGTTCTCGGCCTGTTGTTGCAGGGTAATTCCCTGTGTGGTGTTACCGCCGAGCTCTCGGCTAAACTCCCTAAATGCCGAAGCAGGCACGTACAGTCCGGGGGAGCCGTCATTATCATAGACTTCCAGTCGGACGGGCAATATATTGTTCCCCTGCATGATGGAAGTAATCGTAAGCAGCACCCGTTGCCCCGAAAAACCCGAAATTTTTGCAAAGACGTGTGTGCCTTTCTTGACCACGTGCGGGCCGACCAATAGGTCATCCATTAACCGTATTCGCAAGCGGGAATCGGCATAACCTGTTATATTTTCGTCAACAATGGCTTGTATGAAAGTGTTGTCGCTTTCGGAGCGAATGGTGTTGAACGTTCCTTGATCTGTACCGTATTTGGAAACAGACAAGCGGGGCTGGTTTTCGAGTTCTCTTTTTGCTTCTTCCATCCGTTCACGTTCCTTGCGGGCTGCCTGTTCGTCGGGATCGTTCGCTCTTGCCATACTGTCCGCATAAGCCATCTGCCTACGGAAAAGTTCCATCGGATCAGTTTTATCCGGCGTCTCTCTGATCGGTTCGGGTTTTCGCTGTAATGACGAAAGGGCCTGTTGCAAGGCTCTGTCTCCGTCGTCGTTTCCCGAATCTCCATTAGTGGAAACAGGTCGCCCGTTTTTGAGCGCCCGCTCGATGGAATCAAGTCTTCGCTTTTCTTCTTCGTTGTACAGTTCATCAAAACGGAATTGTTCGGCTCTTTCTTCCTGTAACTGGCCTATTGCCGTATAGCCGTCACCACGACGGTACTGCTCACGATAGGCGGCAAGTTTGTCGGATAGCGCACGGTTCTTAACGTCCTCCGATACATCGGCAATCTGCCCTTGCAAGGGATCGCCCTCTTGCTGGGGAGCTTCATCCTTTGCAAAACCTGTCCGATAGACATAGAAGAACAGGCATAGAAAGGGCAACACTATGAGGGGTAGCACATAGCGTGGTTGTCTGAAATTAATCTTCATATTTGGATTGTATTAAGGTGAATTGTGGTGTTTGTTTGCTTCGGCCAATCTTTTTTCGAGGATCTGCATCCTGTCGATGGCTCTTTCCATTAGCAGGCTGTCGGAGCTGTCCAAGTTTTCTTTTTCCATCAGACTGTCGAGGATGGTACGGATTTCCAGCAGTTCCTTTAGAGCTGAAACGGTCGTGACAATACCGCCCATTCCGTCCATTAAGGGTTGTTGTACGGAAAGCTGTGCGGTGTCTTTTTGCGGTATTTCTTTTGGGAGAAAAAGAAAGCATCCAACGGAAACGAGGATGCTTACCACCATTGCAAAAAATACCGTACGTGGTCGGGCTTCAAGGAACCGTTTGGAACGTGCGATGCTTCCATCGATATACTTGCCAAACTCCCTGTAAAAAGCTGTCCACACCGTTGTGTCGGGCGGTCGGTTAGAAGTTATTTTTTTGAACATAGCTGATGTCCTTGTTTTCGAGCGTTTTCCATCTGGTTATCAATATACCGTGACCATTGTTCTCCGTACGCACATCAAGGTCTCGCAAATAGCCCTCCGTGACCAATGTGCGTATCACCGTCGAGCTACGCCGATCTATGGTCTGTTTACCGTAATAGCGGAAATACTTTTTCAACGGATCGACATGGATGGAATCGGTCTGGATGGTGAGGACGGAACTGGACGATAGCACGGAATTGAAAAATCCCTTTTCCCGCAGGTTGTTGTACTGCAATGCACCGGATTCATCGATCAGGTACATGGCTTTTCGCATCTGGTATTCGATGAATTTATCGTCCGGTGCGAGCGTAAAAAATAGTGAATGGAAAAGGTTGATATGTGTACGGTACTCGATGGGTCTGTTTACTTCAACATCGGTCTGGCTTGCAGACATGGGAACGTTGTTAGCGTCAAGTATATACACGGATTTACGTGCATTGCCTACCTGTTTGTAGGCAAAAAAAGATACTGTCATCACCATGAGCGCGGCGGCAATCAGACTTGCCCCGGCAATAAAGGTGGCAAGCCTGATCTTGGCTTCAATATTTTTTATTATCATAGCATTGCGTGTTTAAAAGGGGTTAAAACTTGGCGATTATCTTTCTTGCGGCACGGCCCATATTGGATGCTCCACGCCCCATTGTGCTTGCGGCCGAAGTAATACCACTTGTCGATACAATCCATGTGCTGATACTCGGCACGGTGAGCATGGTTAATCCTCCGATCAGAAACGTCACGATGACGATGCCAAAACTTAAAAGTCCGTTGCCCGCAAACCAGCCCATTTTCTCCATCGTGTCGCCCGTGCTGTCAAGGAGTTGCTGATACCGGGTAATCTCGGCTTCCATCGCATATTGTTGAAACAGGCTCGCTATGTGCATGACGAGGTAGGCAATCCCCGAATACAGGTTTACGCTGATAAACCGGGCTATCCATGTACCAAAGGAATCCCTAAAGGCGGGCAGGATACTTACGGCGACGGAAAAGGGTCCCAATATGATTAGGACGGTCGAATAGATGATCTGGATAATGAATATAATGTAAACGCAAATACGCAGTATCCAAACCGCCAACGTTTCCAGTGTATATGTCATCAATAGCTGAAAACCTACCTGCATCCTGTTCCTGATCTGGGTAACCGTATTCCATACGGTCGAAAACCCCTCCTTTACGGTTGAGGTGACCGCATCCCAAGCCTGTCCGTACCACGTATCCGCTTCTTTTTCGGCAACCTCGGTCTCGGCCTGTATCGTGGTCAGCTGATCGGCAACATCGACCATGAGTTTTGCCCGTTGCAGGCGCAGGTTGTTTACTTCGATCTGTCCGCTGTCAAACAGGCTTTCTGTTTTGGCGGCAACGATGTCCGTCGGATACGCAAGTACGCGGGTAAATGTTCCCCACCAGATGATGACCATCACCAGCCCGAACGGGCGCAATAACGGCATGATTTCCATTTTCTTGTCGCCCGCCATCATTTCGTAGGATTTGATGGCAAAGAATATGAGCATGAAAATGGCAGCAAGGGCCTGTGCATCGGTTATGAACGTGTCGAAGTGCGTCCATATCGTGTTTTTCATGCCTTTGAGAAAGTGCATTACACCCTCCTCATAGACACCGTTCCCTTGCAAAAAGTTGAACGTGTCTTTAAAAGAGTCCGGCACATTTACAGGATTTCCCTGCAATAAAAAACGGGGCATTAGCCCCGTCATGTTGATAAAGTCCATAAAGTAATCTGATTTTGGTTATTTGGTTCTTTTTAGGATGTCCTCTGCAATTTGTACATCGGAACGATCCGTTGCAAACTCCGGCAGATCGGGGTTCTCACTTTGCAGACGGTCACGGCTTTTGCTCAATAAAAGGAATTTGCTGGCATAGTTCTTTTTTGCTTCCCATGCGGACAGAAGTTTCCGGTGTTCCGCAAGTAAACGATGATAAGCCATGATGCGGCTACCACGGTCAAGCGTGGTCGTTCGGGCAGCTCCCAATCGTTCTTTCAATTCCGCACGTTCTTCGTTGTACCATTCCAACAGACCTTTGTTCCTCAAATAATCACTCACGCCCGGTGAAAGTCCGGCGAGCGGATTGGTGTCCGTATCATCGATCAGATTTCCAAATTCCCTGCGGTAATAAAGAAGCCATAAAGGGTCGGCATCCGTGACCATACCGGAATAATTAAGGGCTTCGGTGACCGCTACATTTCGGATGGTGTCCGCGTGTTTTTTATACGCTTCGTCTGTCTGTTGCATGGCCAGTACCATACCCATGCGCAGGGTTTGCGGGCCTGTACCACTCAACGGACGGCGGTCGGTCTTGGGGTAATTGGGATGCCACGCCCAGGTGAGCCAGTATTGATAGTTTAGACCGAGAAAACCACTTGTTGGTGTAAACTTCTTTCGATCCCATTGCTTATGAACCATGCGCTCCTGTTGATGCACGATATGTTTGTCGGTCTGTCGCTTCACGTTCTGCGCCATCGTTCCGGTGATGGAAAACAGGCACAGCAGTAAGCCGGTGATAAATATTCTTTTCATGTTCAGTCCTTTAGTAGATAATAGTTTCGTATGATCAAGTCTGCTTTGCGTTTGTCCATGTTGATGAAATTGCGGTAAGGGTTTGCCATTTTCAGTACACCGTTGATTTTCGCCCAATACATTGATCTTTCCATACTGAATACCAATGCCCGTATAACTTTTAGTTCCAAAATGATTTTCCGCATGAGGTGGTCTCTTTTTTCGTAGTCCATCAATACGTTTTTTCCCTCTTGGAGAACAAAATCGGAGACTTCGGTAGCAAGGCTTATTCCCCTGTCTTTGAGCTGTCGGGCAACGTCTTCGGCAAAGAGCAGTAACCACGGTTCTCCTTTGGCGGTTTCCAGCATTTTTGTGCTGTGCGTGGCAATGTCCTGAACAAGCCTTGAAATATGGAGTACGGAACGGCCGGACTTCAACGCCCGATCCACCTCGGTCAATGATCGGTGTATCATGTTCTGTACCAATACCACCGAAGATAGGTTGACGTTAATATCGTCGATCCGTCCGCGGATATTGCCCAACATATTGTTATGGGCCTGTTCGGAAACCAACCTGACCGCACCGTTCTCGTTTACGATGGCGAGGTGCTTGGCATCATAGATAATGGTTACATAGCTTTGTCCAAAGGCAAGTGTCGAAAAGCATATAAACAGCACGGATATAAGTTGTTTCTTCATGGTTTAAATTCCTCCAATTGCCTTAGAATATTATCGACTATACGCTTGTCCTCATTGATGTAACCCGAAAACGGATTTAGGGAATCAAGCAGTTTTTTCCGTGTCGAATAGTACATGGTAACTGCAAGCCCCCGTGATGCTCCGGCTATTGCCCTAAGCTCCTGCAGGACGTGTCCATACAGTATTCTCCTGTCGCTCGCTTTCATCTGGTTGAGGTCGCCGATACTGATAAAAAGCCCGGTTAGGTAACGGGCCAATTGCACGGCTTTTTCTGCCATATCCCTTTCCGCATCAATGGCGAGCAACAGAAATTCGGGGTGTGCGGAAACGATGCCGAAAATCCTCTTTTGTTGGTTTATGATGTCGGTTACGATTGGCGCGGATTCCAGCCCCATGCTAAGCCCCTGCAATGCCGTTCCCAAAACCTGAAAACGGCTGTGCAGTTCTCGGTAACGGGTTTTGAGTTTTGCCGTTTCTTCTTTGTTTACTTCCTCGTTAGCCGTGGTAATAGCCTGTCGGTTCCGTGCGGTGATCTGGCGGTCGTATTCGTCTTTACTGTGTGCTACCAATTGGTGGAGCAGTTCCACGTTGAGCTGCGCGTTTGCTCTGGTCAAGGCGATGACCAAAAGCAATAGGGTTAGGATTACGTATCTCATCGTTTGAGCAATCTTGAATTACGGATAATGTCATCGGCAATCTGTTTGTCGATATTGATAAAACCAGCGTATGGATTGAGGGAGTTAAGAATACCGCGTTGCTTCGCCCAATACATACTTCGGTGCATCCCAAATGCTACGCCCCGCAGGATGGTCAGCTCCGTTCTTATACGGTTAAGCAATTTTGCCCGTTCGCCTGAATCCATCAGGTTATCCTTTCCACCTTTCAGCACAAAGGCGCTGACCTCGGCGGACAGGTTGGTCGCCCGTGTCTTAAATTCCCTTGCGCCCGCTTCGGCAAATAATAGGAGTGCCGGATTTCCCCTTGCGATGTTCATTGCTTTTTCCACGTCGTTAACGATGTCAAGGGAAATATTGGCAATGTCCTTTACGGTCAGCAGGGAACGGACAACGCCGGATACTTCGCTCAATCCCTTGTAAATCTTATCCTGTAAATCGTTCACGATCAGGAGCTGGCCTGTTACCGCCATCTGCCCCCGTTGGATTAGTGTTAGATTGTCGTTTACGTTGTTGAGCTGGCTGTTCATTACTCCGGCATGGACACCCGTTGCGGCTGCCACGGCGGGGTCGATGTAAATCTGTCCTCTTGCATAAAATACAGCAAAGGACAGGATCGTTATTGCAATAAATCGTCTCATGTAAAATCGGGTTTAAAGTATTCTCTTGTTGTTTCAACAGGTGCATTATTTTGGTTTACCTTTTGCACAAAATCGCCCAATGCAAGACCGCTTTTTTCCATGTCGGACACGAACGCTGTTAGGGCGGCTGGGTAGCTGCCATGATGTTTGGCGTAAATCTCTACTGCACTTTTTTCGGGCTTTTCGGTCGTGAACGCCAAGTGGTGGTAAATGCTGACTTCTACGCCGTAAACTTCCCCGACGTTTCCACGCCGGATATAGAACTCGTTGAAACGGGCACGTCCGTCTTTGTTGTCCAGACGGTTGATCGTGAAAATCTTCTTCTGTTCGGCTTCGTTGATGGAAAGCAATTCGGCAACCTTTCTAAAATCGGCTTCGTTCTGTTGCAGCAGGATGATGGTGTCCGAATTGTTTATGATGCTGTCTTTGATAATGGGATTGCCGATGATGTCGTTGATCTCCTGTGTCACCTCGATGATTTCACCCCAGAATTTCCGTACGGTTTTGTTCAGGTATAAAAGGAAATTCGCCATCATGGGCGACGAAATGGCCCGCCATGCTTCCTCCAAAATCAGCGTTTTCCGGCGGTTCTTCCGGTGGCGCATCTTTTGTACGAACAGATCCATAATTATGAGCGTGACAATCGGCAGGAGCGTTTTATTATTCTGTATATTGTCAATTTCATAGACTATGAATTGCTCGTTGAACAGTGATTGGTCAGCATCTTCGTTCAATATGGCTTCATATTCGCCCCCTCGATAAAACTTCTTTAGTACAAACCGAAATTCCTCTACGTCAAAAGCTATGCTTTCTTCATTCCTTATATCGGGGATTTTCCGAACGGCAAATTCATAAAAGGAATTAAAGTCCAGTTTGTCTATACGGTTTTCGGTGGCCTTATCAAAATAATGGGCGTAATAGGCTGAAATAACGTTGGAGATTACATCTCGCTCCACTGTGGTAACCGTACCCTCTGCACCTTTCCAGAGCAGGCAGATCAACGTTATCAAAAAATCCTTTTTCTCGATGTTGTATTCTTCCTCGCTGATCGCAAAGGGGTTCATCGTAATGGGCTTTTCTTCCGAATAGGTGATGTACTTGCCCCCGTAGGTACTGCAAAGACCGGAATAGGAATGCCCCACGTCCACGATCACCACGTCCATGTTGTATTGCAGGTACTGCTGACAGATCGTATTTATGGCATAACTTTTACCCGTACCTGATGCCCCTAAAACAAAGCGATTACGATTTTTTATACGGCCTGTCCTCATAACCAAATCCGATGGGTCTATCGCCACGGGCACACCTTGACGGTCGGTAAACCTTAACAGAAATTCGGATGGCTCGTCTGTAGGCAGCCGTTCCTTGAAAAAGAAACAGAGGGCGGCATCGGCGGTAGTCAGGAACCAATCGTATTTTTTCAGCTCCACGCCAACACCCGGTAAAGCACACCGGAACAGCTCCAATTGATTGTAAGCATTGCGTGAGGGAATGATCCCCTGTTGGAAAAGTGCGGCTTCAATAAAATTGGCCGTCTTGTCGATCTTGTCCGTATCGGCACATACGATCATGGAGTAATGGGCGTGTACCAATAGTTGATTATCACGGGCCACGTCTACAAGTAATCGATCAATATCTTCTACGCACATCAGGTTGGCCGGATCGGGTACGCCCGAATGCCTTTTACGCTTTACTTCAAGTTTACCGAGCGTGATCTGTTGGCTGGGTATCTCCAATAGCTGGTTATAGATAATGGTGCGGTAACCCGGAACATGGTGCAGGAAAAAAAGGTTGTCTACCGGAAAATCACGCATACCGTTTGTTTCGGTTCTGGCGGTGAACGATCCGACCTTTTCGGGCAGGTCAACCGAATCGGTGTTGACCATACTGATACAGCGAACGGCTCGGTCACCTATTTGCAATTGACGGTCTTCGCAGCGGAGATTGTCCAATGTGATGTGGGGTTGCTCAAACTCCATTCCGAGCACCCTGTTTACAAAGCGGTTTATTTCGGCTTCCGTAAGATATGAGGGGTTAAGGGCAGCGCCCGAAAGCAGGTCATGGACTTTGGCCATGTTCTGCCCGAAAGTGACCAGCACTTTTTTGTCATAGGTATAGAATGCCCCTTTTTTGACCTGACGGGTCACCGTTAGGTAGGTTCTGATCTCGGTGTATTCCCGACCCTCAAAATGTTCCTGGTATTTCTGTTCCAAAAATTCGGATGCGGGTTTGGGGCGGTATTTCCGTTTGATAAATACGTCGTGTTTTTGGATGATATGCCCCTCGCCAAGTATCTTGATGACGTTCAGCAAGACTTGTTGGAAAACGGTATAGGCTTCGGGATCGGCGCCATACTGTAAGACGGGATTGGTCAATCGCATAACGACTGAAAAATCACCACGGTCGCCGTACAGTACCGACATTCCCTGATAATGGTCAATACCCACATAGGGCATTTCAAAGGTTGTCTTTCTCTCTGTTTTCATCAGTTTGTTTGTTTTTAATGGCCGATGAGAGCTCACCCGATAAATCGGGATCGGTTTCATAGCTGATCGATAAATGGGCAGGATGGATAAATACACCTCGGTGGCGGGTTTTGTCATGGAGACCGTCACCTTGTTTCATGAATGTATAGGCAAGTCCTGCACCCATTAGGGCAAGGGTTGCGAAGCCACCGAGAAAGAGATTGGTCATTGCGCCGATAAGTCCGCCGATGGCCAGACCGCCGATTAGGGAACCTATGCCCCAATAGATAAACTTTCCTTTGAAACCTCGGTAGATAAGGGGCTTTTGAAGCCCCTTATAAATCGGATAACGCCCGTGTGTCATACGCCGAAAAACGCTTTAATGACCACCGACACGAGTACCAAGAATAGGCAGGAACCGCCCCACGACATCAACTCTTTATTGATGTCCTGATCTCCGCTGTTCCACTTGATGTACACCCGTATTCCCCCTATCAAACCGACGACCGCGCCAATGGCGAGAATGAGGGTTGAAATCGGATCGACATAGCTGGTAAGCGAAGATGTGGCGGCATCGATACCTACTGTACCGCCTTGTGCGAATGTTGATTGGACCGCGGAAAGGCCAAGCGCGGCCATTGCAAACAGTTTTTTAGTGTTTACTGTCATAGAGATAATGGATAAAAAGTGAATGAAAAATGATTGGGCTGTTAGTTCACCCCGAAAAGGGCTTTTAGTGCGGCACCGACGAGCGACAGGAACAGGCAGGAAAAGAACCACCCCATGACCTGCGCATCGATATGGTGCTTACCGGACTGCCAGTTGCTGTACACCCGCAATCCGCCGAGCAGTCCGCACACGGCACCGATGACAAAGGCAAGGTCAGAGAAGTTGTAATACCACGTATTGACTTCCTTGCGCACTTCCCTAAACTCGGCAAGGCCGGGCTGGGCGGTTGCGTACAGGGCAAAAAAAATGACAGTAAGGGATACTGTCAAAAAACGGATCGGTCGCATAACGGATTAATAAGGGATGGCTTTGGTGTACTCGATTACGTTGTTTTGGGCGAACGAAACAAGCTCCTTTATGGTTATGCCTCCCGTGGATTGCAGGGGGCCGGACGAGATAACGGCTTTTCCCTCTTTTGCCGTGGGTTCATGTTCTTTTGGGCTTGGCTTGGGAATGACCTTTTCGGGCGGCGAATCTTCATCGAATACCAATTCGTTTCCGCCATCGCCCGTAGTCGGAGCACGGCGGTGGATAAACAGGTCATACAGTACGTTGAGGGCATAGTAGATGCCATAGACGGCGATAACGCCGAGCAGGAATTGTGTCCAGTTCATAGATCAAGAGTTTTAATGTGTTCTTTGATGTATCGGGAAATTTCGGGGTGGGTCTTTAAAAACAGATGCAGGCTGTAGGCAATGATCTTGTTCATATCGATGCCTTTGGCAACTTTCAGTTGTTTGAGCAGGAAAAGGGTCTTGTCGTCCAAGCGGATCAATAATCTTTCCCGTCCGGTCAGTTCATGGTTTAGGATATTTTCAAATAGGTGTTCCAATGTTTCCGCTTTTTTCTTTGGCGTATCCTTTGGGGGCTGTTCCGTGGGGATTTCTTTAGTCTGCGGCTGTCTGTCTTTCCGCATGGAATCCCGAAGCTCGTCGGCTAGGCTTTTTATTCCGCTCATAATGGTTCCTCCTTAGCAATGTATTGTTCATAGATCAGGTCTAAGAGCGGCAGCACAACGGGATACAGGATGATCGGTGTCTGGAACGTATTTATCCGCTGGAAGTCTATGCGATCCGGCAGACCGGGGGCGACCGTACCGAAGCCTCGCAGTACCTTTTCGACTTCCGTTCGAGTCTCGTATTTGACGGTGTTCTTGATACGGTTCGGTACAAAAATGAGGGGCGCTCTCTTGTTGATCCTGCCGATGACCATTGCAAACAGCAATGTGGAATCCACCGAAAATTCGTCAAAGGCAAACGGACATAGTACCGCATCGGCGGCAGCGAATATGGGTATCAACCCGTCATCGTCCATCTTGCCCGGCAGGTCTACGAGTACGATTTCATTCCGTGATTTTTCCAACTTCCGTTGCATTGCCGGAAAATGGCTGAGGTCGGCAGGAACGATTTCGTACAGCGGTTCATTTTCCAAGATTTTTGCTTTCTCGGCTTTGGCGGAAAGGGATTGCTGATAGTCCATATCAAGTACCGTAACCCGCCGTTCTTGTTGCTGGGTCAGGTAATTGGCGAGCAGCAGGGTGAGCGTACTTTTTCCGGCCCCGCCTTTTTGGTTTCCTATAAGTATGAGCATAGTGCATGGGGTTTAATGATGTTGTTGATAAAGGAGTGTCAACGGGTATTCGTCCGGGCTTTGCGCTTACGTCTACGGTTGCGCCCGTGGATCGCCTCGTCGTCGATGTCGTCGGAAATATCGATTTGGATATTCGTTATCCATTGGGCGGTCGTTTCATGTATATAGTCCGTAACCTTGGCGGTCTCTTGGGATACCGATTTCCGTTCTTTTTCGGTTGGTTCTGTTAAGTCGTCTTTGGCTGATTGCACATAACCGTTTTCGGTGATTATTTCTTCGGGCTGGGATACCCATCCTTTTACAGTAGGTTTCTTTATATCCGCTTTAGGCGATATTTCGTGTCTGTCTTCCGATGGTGTGATAAATTCCGTCAATGGCATGAGGTCTTTTCCTTTGTAGACCATTTTTCTCGAATGGTCAATGATCGTGTAGCCGTATGGCGGTTTCCCGTCCTTACCGTGGAATATGATCTGTACCCCAAATTTGTCCGATAGCATTTGCGCCATTGCTGACGTATAGCCGGATGGCGCGGACGGCCTATTGCCGGGAAGTGGGGCCGGAACATGGACGACCGCCGGATCGTACTGGTTACGGTACTTGGCAAAGACAGCTCGGAGCTGTGCCAACCGATTAATGTCTTTGCTGAAAGTACCGATTTTGGTGTTCACTTGTTCCAAAGAAACCGTGCCTTGTCTTTTGCCGTAACGGCTGATCTGATATTTCCCATCTGACAGTTTGAGGGAATAACCCTGCGCTTCAAGCACCATCATGAATTGCGCCCGTGTGGAGAAACTATAATCCAGAACCTTTTCGATGTCCTTATTGGCCTGTTGCTTTTCGTCCACGCCAACGACACGGTTTAACACTTCGTAGGCACGGATTTTCTCAAAACTGTCGTTTATCTTTTTGCCGTCTCGGCCTACCCGTGTGGAGACAATATGAATGTGGTTGTTTGCCGTATCCTTATGGAATACCAAGAGATAGGGTTGTTCACCGTAGCCCATACCGCTCAACCATTGCTCTGCGATGGTGGTTAGTTCTTCCTTACTATGGGAACGTCCTTTGCAGGAAATGACCGCGTGGAGCTGTGGGTATTTCGTGCGGCTACTGGCTGCGGATTGGGCTTCCAGATAATTGACGTAATCTTTTGGACGGAGATTTTGCAGGGCTTGCAAAGCACCGAAATTTGCCACTTTCATCAGTTCGCCCTTATCCTTGTCCACTTTGTTCGTATTGTAGCGCACCCCTTTGAACGTAGCGGACGGGTCGAGTATCTTGACGATCATGTCTGCCCCCTTATATGCCTGATGAGCTGCCGAATGGACTGTTCCAACCTCCGTTGCAATCTGATATATTCTGTTAGCAATGGCGCAAGGTCACGGATCAGCGCGGAGTGTAACATTCCCTGTTGTTGCAGGGTATTGGCGTGTTTTGCCAATTGGTTGATGTTGTTGCCGGATCGGCCGATCTCTGTACCGATACTGTCCAGTAGTTTCATGATTTCGGCAGTATTGACCAGCATCTTTGTGGAATGTTGGAGTACCCGGATACGCACGATGTCCGCACGGCTTAGACCAAGTGCTTTTTCAAGATCAAGAAACTGCGTGCGTTCTGCTTCGCTCAACCGAAGTTCAAAACGTCGGGATCGTTGTTCATGGGATGCGGGCTTCCTCTTTTTTATGCTGTTCTTCATGGTACTTTTTGGTTGAGGGTGACGGACTGTATCGCCCTGAATATTTCAAGGGCGACCTGCGGAACGATGGCATTTCCGTAGGCTTTTATGCTTTCGGCACACCATGTCGGAAAGGTAACTCTGTCCAGTCTTTCGGAAAGCCCATCATCTCGGCCACAAAACGGGGATTCAGTTGGCCATCCCGTCCATAGGGGAATTTCGTACCATCGATCTGCTCCGCTGTTGGTAGTACTTTCAGCAAACGCTTCTGTATTTCTTGGGGCATCCTCTCGGCTAAGTCCTCTGCCGGGCTCCACAGGGAGATCAGGGCGTGGTACACCAGAAAATCCGTCAAGGAGACCTGACCGCCGTTGCCTCTCTCGTTCTTCCTGTCCTTTAGCCGTCGCCTGTCCTCTGCCTGTTCGATTGTCGTTTTTATGTTGCTTATCTCGGTGGCGGTCGGCGTGGGCAACAAACCAAACCCGATCCCGTTGGTGTGGAGCGCCAACGGCAGCAGCCGGAATACACAAAATGACTGGCGTGCCGTCTTCAAGTGTCGGAAGTACATATCCTGCTGCTCCGATTTCTGAAATGATGCTTCCGATAACTCGTCGTTGGAGTCGGATGATGGTGCTTGTTGCAGGTTGTTCACCGTCCTGACAAAAAAGCTCAATCGCTTTGATCTCCATTTCAGATAGACTATCGGGTTCGAGAATGGTGAACAGACCAGTAACGTTTTCAAGAACGATCCACTCCGGTCGTGCTTCCTTAATAATTCGGATAGTCTCCGGGAAGAGGTAACGGTTATCTTTCGCCCCCTTTCTCCGTCCGGCCTGACTGAATGGCTGGCAGGGAAACCCTCCGGTGATGATGTCGATGTGCCCTCGATAGTGAGTTGCCCTAAAATCGTAGATGTCTTCATAGTGTGTTGTATTTGGCCAATAGTGTTTGAGAACAGTTCGGCAGAAAGGGTCTTTCTCGCAAGAGAAAACGTTCTGCCAACCCATCCATGAAGCGACGATGTCAAAACCGCCGATGCCTGAAAAAAGGCTAACGTGTCTTAGCATGGTAATAGTTTTAAAGGTTTATGGATGTTTCGCCGTTGTCGGCGGATGTGGTGCGCTTGGAAGGAGAAAAAGGGAGTTGCGACCTTATTCCTACCCTGGTGCAGCCCTGCTCCATCGGAGTTGGTCTGTTCCGGGGCAAGTTGGTTTTTGTGGGTACGGCATCGAGGTACGAGAGCCGTACGTACAAAAACACAACTTGCACAATACGAAACAAAAAAGAGGGGTTATACCGCAACGGGCAAAAAAGTGGATTGGGGCGTGTTTTTAGCACATAGGTTTGGGGATAGCAATTGATGATCTATATATCTGATCGGCTGTATGGCTATAAATACAGCTATCTATACGGATAGCTGTATGTCGGTATAAGTATCTATGTGAATAACTGTATATGTGCCTATACGGATAAACCGATACGTACCTATACATATATCCGTATCGCTACCTGTTTGGATATACATATATCGGGATATATGAATATCTGTATAGGTTGCTATCGAAATATCGGTATATAGGTCTATCCGTATAACTGTATATTCGGATAGTTACATAGATAGCTGTCGGTATATCCATTTATGTGTATATGTGGTTATCAATATATCGGAATAACCGTTTTCAGCCCATCCGAAATTCACCGT
Source organism: Sphingobacterium sp. UME9 (assembly GCF_014170215.1). Classification (NCBI taxonomy): domain Bacteria; kingdom Pseudomonadati; phylum Bacteroidota; class Sphingobacteriia; order Sphingobacteriales; family Sphingobacteriaceae; genus Sphingobacterium; species Sphingobacterium sp. UME9. Next base: position 401,149 of record NZ_LZZP01000013.1, read on the forward strand.
CCGGGGCCTGCCCGTTGGTGATGGATTTCATGCTCATTTATGGCATCCCTTAACATATCGTTGTAATCCTTGTACCCTTGATATACACCGGATCGGTCTTTAGCTTGTGGTACGGCTTCGATCAACCTTTGGGTACAGTTACGGCCGGGATCATCATTGTCGAAATACACGTCCACGATGGGTATGCCCTTGATCCGTTCAATGGCATTCTTTAATTGAACAATCGAATTTAGGACAATGGCGGTGGGTGCAGGATCTGGGCGGTTTACTTTGAGCCAACTTAGGTAGTCCATATATCCCTCAAATAGAACGGCATGGCTTGGATTGCCGGGTATAACAGAAATTCCCTTTTTACCGATGCTGCTCTTGAATCCTTTGGCATTGCTAAATTCCCAGTTCCCTAAATCGTTCTTCCAACCAATAGCGTAGAAAATGCTTTTATTTTCGTTGTCAAGACGATTTCTGTAATAGATTTCATGCAGGTGTCCATTTGCAACGTCCAATATCCCACGTGCTTCAAGGTATTTGGTCAAGACAAAGTTTCTGCCGATGGGTTGCGTTCGGACAAGTTCAAAGGTGTATCCTTTTTGTTCCTGTTCCGTAGTGGATCGGACGGGTTTATAGGCTGGTATCATGGAGACTTGCATATCGCAGGTTTCCTTTATCTTGCCAAGTACCTCGACAAAGGAAAGCTGTGGCCAATAGGCAAGGCCGAGCTGGACGATACTACCGCCCTGTATGCCTGTCGAGTTCGGCCCACCTCGGTCGATCCATTTTCCTCCCTCGTCCCACACCGTGAGGGATGGCGTATCTTGCTTGGTCTCCCTTAACATACTGTGGTAGAAAAGTTCCTTGCCGGATTTTCGTGCCGGATGGTGACCGAGCCGAGCCAAAAAATCCGAAATTGGGATTTCTCGGAGATCGTCCACGTTTACATATTTTGACATAAGCAGGGATTGGATAATTAAATGGGTATAACTTCGATATGTGGTAGTTTTTCAATGAATGCTTCCGTCGCCGATTGGTAGCCGTTCCTCGTTTCATCGATATAGAGCAGTACCTTTTCAAAATGGCTGGCACGTTTCAGCGCTGCGGACAAAAAATCGGGATGGTTTAATATCAGTACCGATGCGTAGTGCAGATGCTTGTCATTCCGTCTTTTCAGATAGTCCACATATTCGGAGAATATGGCAAGCACGGACCCGCTTACCGAAATAAAGGTCATTCCCTTTGTACCGATACAGCCCGTATAATTTTGGGCGCGCACTTCCCAACCTCCATTTTCATTCATCCAACCTGCGGCACAAAAGTCCTTGCGCTTACCCTTTTGGTCAGTGACATAATAATAGACTTCCCGGATGTTCAGATCGGCGAGTTCCCAAAGGCCGCTTTCCATCAGAAAATCGGTAACCTCATTGTTGTATCCCAATGGGCGGGTATGGGCGACATGGTAATCGGGTATCTTGGTTGCTTTCCGTTTGCGCAGGGGTCTATCTTTTTTAGCTGATTGGGTTTGTATGTCACTAAGTTTTTCTTCGATCCGTTCGGGGGAAAGATTGGGCCAATAGGTACGGGCAAAATCCATAAGATTTCCACCTTTGCCAAGTGAGCTGTCAAACCAGCTTTTAAATTGTTGATTGACCGTTAGGACTACTTTGTTATTGGTTCGCTTTCCGAATACGCTGGCGTATTGAAATTCATCGCCATTGATCGATATGGGTTCATGCCCCAATCCTTTGAGCAGGGAAACGAGGGTCAACGGTTCGTTGGATGGTGTGTGGCTTTTGTAAGATGTCATAAGAAATGTTTTTGATGTGATGGATAGGTTTTACAGGTAGCGCATGGCTTCGCGGGATTTGCTTACGGCTTCGATCTCCATGCGGTCGATCCGCCATGCTGCGGAGTGGTCGCCGTCCTTGCGTGGGGTAATCAGTCCCAGACCGATCCAATGCTCTACATTTTTTCGTCCGTACCGTTTGAATGCTTCTGATTTTTTGAGGTATGGCCTGATATGGCCAGTTTTGGACAGGGCCAGTTTTGCGCCCATTTCGGCGGCATAAGAAAGCAATGTCTGCAATTGCAGCGGTGTCAATAGTATATTCATAGCTTCTTGGGGTTTGATGGTTTACTGATAAAGGGAATTGGGTCTTCCCATGTCGGAACCGGCAACGGGCAACGAACCCGAAATGATCCGCTCTTGCCGATTAGGGTAAGTTGTCGGAGCTACTCACGTCAGTCCGTACGGACCGGGCTATCGCCTGCCAATGCGCTTTCAGTATATTGGTATCGCCAAGTATTGGCTTACCTCACTTTCGCAAAATTTCCCGTTCCTCATGGGATAATGTTTCACTCCTCAATGTCAAAGACCGTCCATGCTCCGCTATCGCAGCGGATGCGTTTACCTGTCCGCTACGGGTAGGTAGGTGATCCGATTGCTCGAAGCCGCAACGGCTTCGAGTTCTGATCTGTCAAGAAAGATTTGGGAAGTGTCGGTGGGTTGTTGGGCAAAGATCAGCCCCTCACGGAGCCATCTATCCACATTGCTCCGACCGTACAGGCGGTAAGCATCGGCTTTGGTCAACTGATCTGGAACGGGGCGTTCATCTTTGATTGCATTTGCTGTTCCTTGTTCGGCTGCATTTTTTAGCAGCGTTGCCAATTCCATGTACCTCATACTTCCAGATGGGGTTATTCTCCCATTCAGGTACAAAGCACGAAAACGGCATAAGGCAAAAACAGTGAAGAGGGGTGAAAGAAACGTTTCACCCCCATGTCAAAATGTATGCGTGATTAAAAATAAAGTGTGTTTTTTTGAAAAATAAGAAGAGTGGATTTTAGCGGAGAGATTCCGTATCCATCAAAAAGGAGAGAGAAATATTGAGCCCTTTAGCTATGGCATATAGGGTACTTAAACCAGGGTCGGTCTGGCCTAATTCGATGTAGGAAAGTTGACGATAGTCGATACCGGAAAATTCGGCTAACTTTTCCATCGTTAGCTTTCTTTCCGACCTAAGGTCTCTGACCCGTTGGCCAAGAGCTTTAATTATATCGTCATTTCGTATGTGCTTCACATAACGAAATTGCGACATAATTACCTGCTATGTTATGAAGTATATTTCATATTTAAGATTTGGTATATTAAATTTGTGGGGATAAGAATATTTATGATTAATTTTCACCTTATAATTCAGATCAACAGATGACATCCTCTGACATATCCCTTACGGCATTGAACATAGATACCGATTTCGTTAAGCAAGCTAAAGGTATGGGCTTGGAAACGCTCGGAGACATTATGGATATGAAATTGCCCGATTTACGAAAGAAAAAAGGCTTCAACTATATCTGGTATGCTACTTTATTGGAGATACTGGAAAAGCAAGGACTTCTTGACGAGTTTGAGCGCAGGCAGTTATGAATCTCTGTGATTGGAAACGTTGTAATGCTCGTTCAGCCAATTGACCATACCGATAAGATGACCTTTCATTTTCTTTGCAGTGGAAAATTCCACATCGGTTGATTTCTTTTGTAAACTTTCGGCAGAAATAAAAGGTGTCTTTGGCGTACTGAAATGTCGGGCATAATAGGCAAAAGTCTTACCTACTTCTTCTTTGGGTAATAATCCTTTCTCCATAAACAACCTTATAAAAAGTCCAAATTGAGCCACGGGTAGATTAACCTGCATCCGGTCTGTTTGTTCACTAAGTTTACTATCTTGTATTTCCAATCGTCGTAATTCAATTCGCTGTTGGATATATTGTTTCTTCTCTGCAAGGAGTGTCCTTATTTGTTCTCTAATGGATTCATCTTCTGCCATCCATCTTGATGTACACCGTGCCGGTAGGCTGCTGATTCTGTCTTCCAATCCAATTAGTATTTCTAATTGTTCATGTAAACTTGGTGTGTCCACCATTAGGCGGTTACAGCATTTTGCGCAATAGTTGAAAAAAGCCGGGGTATTGAAATCGTACTGATACAATAGGTTTTCCACCTCAACTGTGGTAAAGGGCTGTAACTTTTTCAGTTCTTCCAAAATCAGTGATGCGTACTCCGCATCCGATCGGTTCATTCCCTTTCGTTCGATTAATAACTTTAGTTTATTTAATACCAATTCTCCCAATACGGGATCAACATCTGATCTGGAAACCAGACTGTGTAAATCACGTAATCTTATTCTTAGTTCCATACGGATACTTGGAATGGAATAGGCCGTCAAAGGCAGACCAGATAAAATATGCCTGTCGATCCTCTCGCTGGCTTCCAAAAGTGATTCCAGTATGGTGAGCGTTTGGCGGTAAAGCTGGTGTACTTCGGTAGAAAATGAATATTCATTCCACGATCCTGTCATACCAACCATATAATTATGTATAGTGTTACTAACGATTGTCAACTGCAATAGAATTGCTTTTTTTTCGGATTTAGAACTACCGACCAAACTTAAAAAATAGGGTCTAAATCGTTGTGTGCTTTCCTTTAGGTCATCAAAATAGCGAGTGAATCCTAAATGATGCTCGGCAGTCTTGATTAGTACATTTGGATGTAAGTTCTTTTCCAATACATAAAGCCAACTTATAAAATTTCCCCTCATAATTAATACTTCTTAATGCGACCATGATATTGAATAGCGTTGAAATCAAATTAATTTTGTACATACGAGAAACAAAAATCAGAAACATTAAAAAGTCAAAAAGTCCCGAAATGGTCTTATAGGACACTTTTGCTTTACAGCATCTTGTCAATATCTATTCTCTTATAAGATTTAGGCCGTTTATCGGCTTTGGATGGAGTAAATATTGTTTTGATGGTTTGAGGACTTAGTTCTTTACCATTCTTGTCTACAAATGAATTTACAAGGATAGCAACAAAGTCGTTTACATTGCCATCTATGACTGGTTTACCATTGGTATACAATTCTCTGTTCAATTGATAGAAAATATCCACCAACTGATTGATGTTACAATTTATTTTTAGTTTGCTGAATGGAAGCATATCTTTTTTTTTCTGCATTTGCGCAATGGAAAATTCGTTTGTTAGACGGTTGATGTGTTGGATTTGATCTATTTCCTTTTGACATTGATCCGAATAATCGGGTAATTTGGGATTAATAAAGTCAATACTGGCTTGTTCGTAATCAAATTTTTCTTTGGTGAGGAACATAATTTTTTCGGTATAGTCCTGCAATTCGGTCAATCTGTTTTTGGTTTCTTTAAATGAAAAGTATCGTGCTTCACATTCAGCATTTACATATTGCATTGGTAATTTAGCCGCCTTATGTCTATAGTCTGTCTGTTCTATTTCTTTCCGCTTACTTTCAATGATGGTGTAGCATTTTATCATTCTACTTCGGTTGGTAGTGCTGACAAACAGTTCCTCGTTTTCTGCTATAAGTTTTTCAAATTTATTAAGCCATTTGATGGGGTCTGCTACAAAAAAGCAATGGTGTGAAAAAAAATCGGGCAGTTTAGCATAAGGAAGTTTAATAATTTTGTTTATCAATTCCTCACAATAAGCTTTGTTACCAACAACGTTCTCCTGCAAAATATCAAACATGATATTATCCGATTGATCTTTCGGTATAGTTGTTTGTTCTGGAAATTGAACCGTTGATTTTATCTGATATTTGTTTTGCATTAGTTTATTTTTTACTATTAGCTAGTCATATCTATACCTTTCATCTTTAGGGAGATATTTGTTTTTGGGCTTCTTTTTGTACAGTAGTATTCTTATACTCTTTTTTCAACTGTATTAACTTTGTTTTTTGTTTAATCCTTTTTCTATCTCTATTTCGCTTCGAGATTTTGCTGATACCCTAAAAAGAACAAAAGCTATCATAGCTAAGATTAGGGTAAGGATACCCCCATATAAAAACTCTTTATCGGGAAATTTTGTACCGAAAAAACCAGCTATTGGATAAGCTATTGCCCACCATAAATGGGAAAATGCGAAATGCGCACCATATACCTTGCCTTGGTCTCGGGGTTCTATATTTTCACCTATCAACGTTTCAGAGGGCATATCGGCAAGTGTTTGCCCGATACCTGCCAAAACCCATAAAAATAGCAATCCGTTGTACGGAACGAAGTTGGCAAGGCTTATGGCTATGCCTATCAGAACAGCACCGCTTATCAGGGATATACTGCGTGTTTTGGTCTTATCTAAACTGCCCAACAGAAATGCCGTAATAGCTGCGCCCACCCCAAATATTGACATTATCCATCCGTAATGCTTATCATCCAATTGCAGGGATGTTTTTACCAAGCCAACGGTGTTGACCAATACCATTGCACCTGCAATAGCTGATATAAATTCAATGCTCAGTGCAAAACGCACAATCTTATTTGCAAACAGTAGCCGTATGCCTTTTAATACTTCGCTCCACGTTTTTTGGGATGCTGTATTATCGGTGCTTACACCTTTCTGCAACGATGCTTTAGGAATAGAGATAATAAAAAGTATGGCGACTAACAGGGTTGTACCGTTTACGAAGAATATCTGTTTGGCTCCTAACCATACAGCAAATATACCTGCCAATGCAGGTCCGAAAACACTCAACAACTGAAACGTAGCCATTGATAATCCGTTGGCTTCCCTATATATTTTTTTGTCCACTATCTGCGGAATAATAGCCCTGTATGTTGGCGTGAAGAATGCAGCAAATAGGTTCAATGCAAATATCAATCCGTACAATTGCCATTCGGCATTAACAAAGGGAAGCATACATACGATTGCCATTCTTGCAAACTGTGTTATTAATAGTATTTGTTTCCGCTGAAACTTTTCAGATACCACACCTGCAAAGGGCGAGAAAATGATATACGCCGTTACCCGTAGTGTAAGAGCCGATGCCAATATGGCGGCTGCATTATCGGGGCTAATTTCATACGTTAGCAACGCTAAGCCCAACCACGTAAAAGCATCACCAAACAGGCTTGCGATTTGCGCAAAATAAAGCCTTGCGAATGTCGCATTTCGCAAGGTCTTAAAAGGCCCTGTAGCTATTTTTATTGAGAATATTGTTTTCATATATTGGAATATTGTTTTTTATTACCAAAGGCAATCCTGAAAATCGGTTGCCATGTGTAGTAATAGTCCAAGTGCAATAATTCTGATTGTTTTAGTGCCGAATAGGAATGCTAAAGCATATACAGCTATTGCATAATACGAATGCAGAAAATGAAAACCAATACTGCATCTATTTGGGTCGAATATCGGTTTTGCAATCAAGTGGTCAACGTCAACAATCATTGTCAGTAGTAGAATTATCCAAACGGTTTTCCATTCCCTTTTGTAAAACACAAAGGCGACCAACCCCGGAAAGAGGAAGTGTAATGAATAGTGGACGATACTTTTTATAATAAATATTGACATTGGATATTCGAATTAAAACAGGCAGTAGCTAATGTTTTTACATTTTACTACCTTCTATCAGATTTAAAGGTTTAGGTTCTTTGAACATTATCGTTTTCTTATCTTATCAATCTGTTTGTTTAGTAAGTGTCGTACAAGGTTTTTGAAAAAAAAAATCTTAATGGTATTACTCTGTTTTGGATACCGAAAATAGAATTTATCAGGAGATTCGAATACGCCCAAGTCTTCCAATATGTATTCTTGTTTGATAATGGATTTCTTCAATAACGGGTTGACTTTTAGATTTTCGAAATCTATATCCTCTTGGCTCGCCTTTAAACCCAAGAACAGGTTTTCGCATTCTGGTTCATTATATACTTTAGTTAGTCCGTCCAAATAATCCTTGTCTAACATTATCCCCTCTAAAATGTACCAATCACTTTCAACATATATTTCCACCAAGCTATGTCTGAATTTGTTTGGCAGAACTTTATACCAGATGTCTTTCGGCACACTCGCTATTAGCGATTTGCTGACAATAAATCCATGTACACGAGTTGGTACGCCGACTGCCCTTAAAAATGACATCAATAGAATTGATTTTGTATTGTTGTCTCCATACCCGTTCAAAATCACTTGGGAGGAACTTGATGTTGAATGGCTTTCATAAGCAAACTTTATTTCATCCCTTACATAGTTATATATTGCTTTAATTCTAAAAATTGTATCAAAATCTTTCCAATACCTTTGGTTAACAATACGCTGTATCGATGGGTGATTGTAATCAAGAATTTGTGTTTCTTTCAAATATTTTTTCATTGATTATATTAAATTAAATTCTACGATAGCAGTTTCCCGAAAAGGGAAAGCCTTTATCAACATGACAGGAAGCCAAAGAATTGCCGGGAAAAAATATTTGTAAATAGTTCATATTGTTGTGCTATTAAGGGACATGTTCTTTCGATACCCCCATGTTTGACAACACCGTCGATAGCATGAGCAATACGATAAACACGAGTACTCCAAAAGCAATCAGCAAACACTTTGTCATCGTTGATAAGCGTTTATTATTTGTACCTCCTTTCATTTTTGGAGGAGGTACAAATTTCTTTCTCTTTCTTGTTTTCCTGCTTCTATTTCTTCCTGATTTCATACAGTAGAGATAATGAATGGTCTTATTCTTCCTCTTCGGCGTTTCTAATTGCTGAAAGAATGGTATAAGCATTCTTGGTAACGACCGTAAGCTCATCTTCATTAACCGTTGATGGCAATTCAATAGCTGTGTAGCCTGCCTGCTCAACACCTTTTGAAACCGGAATTAATTGGAACGTATAGCTTTCTTTTGCCTGATTTGTCTGAACAATAATATAGTCCATTCCCTCTAACTGAACGAGGGCATTAGTTGGGACAGCATTCTGTTGTTCCGCTCCGGTTTCAAGTAGTGCTTTCACATACATACCCGGAAGCAAACCGGTTTCTTGGGAAAAACGACAAAGTACGGGTATCATTTTGTTATTGTCCGCAGCCTGTCCGACCAGAAATACTTTGGCTGTCCTGTCGTACCTGTTTTCATTGGATAATGAGAACTTAACCGATTGTCCCGGACGGATTTTGCCTAAATCTTTCTCAAAGGCATTCAATGCAAGATGCAGGTTATTTGTCCCCATGATTTCGAAAAGCACATCGGTGGCTGCCACGTATTTCCCGATATTAACATTGCTGGCTTTTATGTATCCACCTATAGGGGCATAGATATTTGCTGTTCTGGAAATGCTTCCGCTTTTCTTCAAAGCCGAGCTGCTAATCCCTATCAATGCCATCTGCTGCTCCAAACCTGAAATTTGGGCTTTCATCACTTTCAGGTCAGCACTGACCTGCTGAAAAGTTTTGGTAGCGTTGATATCTTCATCTCTTAACTCTTGCTGTCTTTTATATTCTTCTTCCAAATATTCAAGTCGACCGAGGCTCTCCAGATATTGTTGTTGGATAACAATAAATTCAGGGTTTTCCAATGTAGCTAATAGCTGTCCTTTTTTCACCTGTTGCCCCGGTAACAGTCCGGCTGTCTTGATGTATCCGCCCAAAGGTGCGGATACGGAGGCTTCGCTTTCTGGCTCGGCATCGATGACCCCCGTCATTTTTATAATGCTGCTTAGGTTACGGCTTTCTATTTTGCCTGTCTGAATATCAGATAGCTTATATTGGTCGTCCGTAAACGTCATGGTTTTGGTACCATTTGCCGCAGTGTCGGTCGTAGCCTGTTCAGGGACTTCTTGACTTTCCGTATCACCGTCTTTTTTGTCTTTACAAGAAGATACTGCCATCATCGCAACGAGCAGTAACGGTAAATATTTAATTGATAATTTTGTCATTTCTTTAAAATTTTTAATTACTTGTTGCCTAAAATCGCTTCTATTGAAATCACTACCCGGTTATAGTTGTACAGGTTATCCAGATATTCCGAATGGATATTGCTCGATAGGGTGAGGTTCTGTAAATGCTGGGTATAAGATATATCACCGCTCCTGAAACTTTTATCCGAGTTATTTATAATCAGATTAGCCTGTGGCAATGCCTCTTGCTGATAATAGCTAAGCGATTTCTGGAATTTGGTATATTCCTGTACAAGTTCTTTCAGTCTGCCGTTTAGGTTCGTGGTCGCAAGTTCAACCTCTGCCTGTGATTTCTGCTCGTTGATTTTCGACGCATTTATTCTCGACCGATAACCGCCCGGAAATAAAGGGATAGCTACTCCAATCTGAAAAAAGTTGAACCTGTCTTTGCCCGTGTAGGTACGGTCAACGCCATTTATGGTTTGTAACCCTTTGTAGGTTTGGCTGTTAAATCCAAGAATGATGTCGGGCAACATTTTGCTTCTCTCTAAAGAGGTAGTCTGTCGGTTTACTGCTATTTCCTGTCGCAGATAGCTTAGCAATGGATTATCCGTAGATGACACAACTTGTTGAGACAATAAAAGCTCTCTCTCCACCAATGATGTGTTCTTAATAGTAATATCATCCGATGTATTCAAAAGTGTCTGAAGAAGTTGTTTGGCGATTCTTATATCGGCATTACTCTTTTCAAGTTCATTTTGTATCTGCTTTGACTGCACCGATGAAGTGATGTTTTCCAAACTGGTCGCTTCTCCGGTTCTATATCTTATATTGCTTGCCTTGCTTAGTTTTACATAAATACTGTCAAGCCCCACCCAAAGTGCTTTTCGTTCCAACGCATACTGGTACTGAACGTAAGCCAGTTTTACACTACGTACAAGGTCATTTTTTGTCACGGCTTTATAGGCTTCGCTACTCTTTATTTTCTCCTGTGCCAGTCTCGACTGGTTGCCGTACACGGTCGGGAAATCTATCCGTTGTCCGACGACGAGCAGGTTATCCGTTATGGTAGGATTACTGACTACGCCCTGCGTATAAGAAAATTCCGTCTTGGGCATGGTAATGCTTCCTTTTTTGAGCGTCTGCTGCAAGCTGATGTCATAATCGGCAATTTTTACCTGTGCATTGCTCTTCAAGGCTTCATCAATAGATTGCTGCAAGGTAAGTGTCCTCGTAGATTGACCGCCAATATTTTGAGCATTGCCCAATGATGGTAATAGGAAAAAGCCTAAAATCAGGATAGCGGCAGGTAAACTTTTAACTTTTTTTGATGGTCGGGTAAAATAGATATAGAGTACAGGCAGTACGACCAAAGTCAAAACCGTTGCCGTAACCAATCCACCGATTACCACCGTTGCCAAAGGACGTTGTACTTCGGCCCCGGATGAGGATGATAACGCCATTGGCAGAAAGCCTAACGAAGCTACGCTTGCTGTCATCAACACGGGTCTTAGTCTTACCCGTGTACCAATACGCACCCGTTCGTAAATATCCGATACACCCTCTTTCTCCAATCGGTTGAACTCTGCAATCAATACAATCCCATTCAATACGGCAACGCCAAAAAGTGCGATAAACCCAACTCCGGCAGATATACTGAATGGCATATCCCTTATCAGTAAAGCGAACACTCCACCGATAGCCGACAGTGGGATGGCACTGAATATCAGTAGTCCCTGTTTTAATGAATGGAACGTAAAATATAAAAGCACCAAAATCAGCAATAGGGCTACAGGTAACGCTACTGCGAGCCGGGCATTGGCTTCTTCAAGGTTTTTGAATTGACCGCCATAGGTAACATAATAACCCGCAGGCATTTTTACTTTAGCGGCGATAATATCCTGAATGTCATTTACGATACTCTTAACATCCCGATTACGGACATTGAAGCCTACCGTAATCCGTCTTTTTGCGTTATCTCGCTGTATCTGAACAGGACCCGGCTTATAGCTGATTTCTGCAACCTCGCTCAACGGAATTTGTTGCCCCTCCGGTGTACTTACAAACAGGTTCTGTACATCGGTAATATCTACACGGGAAGCACTGTCAAGCCTGACCACCAAATCAAATCGGCGTTCGCCCTCATAAACCAGACCTGCAACCTCGCCTGCAAACCCTGCTGAAATGGCACTGTTTACATCTTCTATATTCATGCCGTATTGACCAATTTTGTCACGGTTAAATTGAATATTGATTTGTGGCAAACCTGTTATTTCTTCCACATACAGGTCTTCAACGCCATCAATGGATTTGATTTTCCTGCCAACATCCGAAGCCAAATCGGAAAGTATATCTAAGTCCTCCCCATAAATTTTTAATACCACATCCTGCTTTGCTCCGGTAAGAAGCTCGTTGAAACGCATCTGGATAGGCTGTTGGAAGCTGAATGTTGCATTTGGAATAACAGAGAGGGATTGTTGCATCTTTTCAATAAGTTCTTCCCTTGTTTCTGCACTTGTCCATTCTTTCTTAGGTTTCAAAACCACCATCATGTCACCCGCTTCAATAGGCATCGGGTCAGTAGGTATTTCACCCGAACCGATTTTGTTAACCACCTGTTTTACTTCGGGATAATTCTTCAATAAAATAGTTTGTGCTTTTTGGGAAACGTCTATCATTTGGTTTATGGAACTTCCGACGGGAACCCTTGTTTCCACGGCAAAATCGCCCTCGTCTAATTGCGGGATAAATTCAGCTCCCATTTTATTGAATGTAATAAGCGTGATGATGAATAATACTGCCGCAACCGATACCACTAAAAGTTTTCGTTTCATCGCACCGTTGATAATAGGGGAATACACTCTTTGTATAGCGTTCATCATCCTATCAGAAAAATTTTCCTTATGCGATGTCTTCTTGCTCAATACCAAAGCCGACATCATCGGTACGTAGGTAAAAGAAAGAATAAATGCTCCTAAAATGGCAAAGGATACCGTCTGCGCCATAGGCGTGAACATCTTGCCCTCAACACCAACCAAAGCCAACAGTGGGAGGTAAACGATGAGGATAATGATTTCGCCAAAAGCGGCGGCTGTTCGGATTTTGCGTGAGCTTTCATACACTTCCTCATCCATTTGGTCTTGTGTAAGTTTTTCCACCCCGCCATATCGGGCTCTGCTTCCCGTTATACGGTGCATGACTGCCTCCACTATAATGACCGTTCCATCGACAATAATTCCGAAGTCAATCGCGCCAAGGCTCATCAGGTTACCGGAAACGCCAAAAAGGTTCATCATGCAAATAGCGAACAGCATTGCCAAAGGGATGACCGATGCTACGACAAGCCCACCTCGAAGATTGCCAAGAAATACAATCAGCACAAAGATTACAATCAAAGCTCCCTCGATAAGATTGGTAGAAACCGTTGAAATAGCCCCGTCTACTAATTTTTTACGGTCAAGGAATGGTTCGATTTCAACACCCTCTGGAAGACCTTTCTGTATTTCCTCGATTTTATCCTTTACATTGGAAATAACTTCCGATGAATTGGCTCCTTTCAGCATCATAACGATACCCGTAACCGTTTCACCCTGTCCGTTTCTGGTGGCCGCACCGTAGCGTGGGCCATTGCCAAAACCCACCTCGGCGACATCACGGATATACACGGGTGTACCGCTCTCTTTTTTGACAACGATGCTTTTAATTTCGTCAATGTTCTTTACCAAACCCTCACTCCGAATAAAATAGGCATTCGGACCTTTGTCAATATAAGCTCCCCCTGTATTCTGGTTATTTTTTTCCAGTGCAGTGAATATATCGGATATGGTTATACTTTGACTTGCCAGCTTATCGGGGTCAAAGGTTATCTGATATTGTTTTACGAAACCACCGAAACCGCTCACTTCGGCAACCCCGGGTGTTCCCAATAACTGCCTTTTGATAATCCAGTCCTGAATGGTTCTCAATTCCGTTGCATCGTACTTATCTTCATAGCCTTTCTTGGGGTGGACTACATATTGGAATATTTCGCCCAAACCTGTTGTAACAGGTGCCATTTCAGGTGTCCCAACCCCCTCTGGAATATTCTTTGAGGCTATGGTCAGACGTTCCTGCACCTGTTGTCTGCCCCAATAGATGTCCACCTTTTCTTCAAATACGATGGTGACAATGGATAGTCCGAAACGTGAAAAGGAACGCATATCCTTAATCCCCGGAATACTGACCATCGTTTGCTCCACGGGAAAGGTTACCAGTTGTTCTACTTCCTGTGCCGCCAACGTAGGCGACACCGTGATGACCATGACCTGATTGTCTGTGATATCAGGTGTGGCATCTATCGGAAGTTTGGTAAGGGAATATGTACCCCAGCATATCAATGCCAGGGTAAATAGTCCTACTACCAACTTATTCTTAATTGAAAAATGAATGATTTTATTTAACATGTCATAATGTTGTTAGAATTTATTGTTTAAGGAGATACTGTCCTTTCATTCTGATTTTGACAGTTATGTCCTCATTTGAATTGTTTTTGAAATACCATCCCTGTGGACCCTCGAACGGTGCAAGCAATGACCCCACCATATTGTTTGAATAGGCAATGGTATAGCTTTCGAAGTAGTTGCTGTTATTCTTGACTTCACCGTGAAAATCAAAGTACAGTTCTCCTTTGTCCGTAATCCACTCATAGCGAAGATTTCCGTGTTTCAGCATGTCCACCTTATATTCCAGTCCTTTTCCTGCTGGTATGACCACATTAACTTCGTCTGTGCGTTCTGCAAGTTGCGTAGCAGGAGCAGGATTGCCTGCGGCAGCAGGTTTGGGTACCTCTGCGCCTGAACCGACGTTTTCAAGTTGCAATATTTTATGTGGCCCCGAAGCCAACATCTCCGTGTTTGCCTCTCCAACATACAACTTGCTAAATCCTGTTGCTTTGCCTATACCCAAAGGGTCTATACCATATTCTGCCGGAAGTACGGCACCGACCAAGAGTATCGTTCCTACGACCAAAGCAATTAGTATCTGCTTGACTATGGATTTTTTGTCTAATATTTGATGCGTTATTTCTGCCATTTTGATTTTTTTTTAAGAGTTAAAATAACCGACTAACTGATAGCCGAACAATAAGAAACCTGCTGCCATAAGCAGGGTATTGGTGAGGGTTGAAAACTTCATGAAACTTGGCGACCGTCTCCAATTGGTTATGATGAAAAGTACAAGGGCTAAGGCTATAAATTGACCTATTTCTACGCCGATATTAAAGCCGATGAGGTTTGTCAGAAGTCCCGTCCTGTCAAAACTTAATTCCTGCAATTTACTGGCTAACCCAAAACCATGAAAAAGACCAAAAATTAGAACGGCTGCTTTTGTATTAGGCTGATAACCTAAAAAACGTTGGAAGCCACCCAAATTGTCAAAGCCTTTATATACAATGGACAGTGCAATGATTGCATCAATCAGATAAGCGTTGATTGCCATATCTGCCAGTACGCCCAACAAAAGGGTTATACTGTGCCCAATGGTGAAAAAGCTCACATAAAGCAATACTTCTTTTGGTCGATAAAGGAAAAAGATGACCCCAACAAGAAACAACAGGTGGTCATATCCGGTAAGCATGTGCTTTGCCCCGATATAGAGGAACGGCACAAAGGCTACTCCCGAATTTCCGCTTAGAAAGGTCTGGGTATCCTCATCAACGCCGTGAGCATACACCGACCCGGTTATCAATAACAACAAGGTTATTGATAAGACTATTTTTATATATCTCATTTAGAACAGTGAATTTAAATCGGCACAAACTTCAAGGAACTGCTTATAAGAATGCACACACCTATATTATAGCGATGGAATGCCATAATATAAGTGGTAGAAGAATGTTCCGGGAATTATTAATGTTTATGCCCGTGAGCTTTGTCAATACTATCCTGATTTACAGCAGGTGCGTCATGGGAGTGTCCATGAGCCTTATCAATACTATCCTGATTAATCGTAGGAGCGGTTGAAGATGGTGCTGAATTGGAATTGTTGTCGGTCGAAGACTTTTCGCTGTTATTGCAAGCCGTAAGAGTAAGGGCAGCGAATGCTGCTATTATGAATGATTTTTTCATCGTTTTAAAAATTTGTTGTAAAAAAGAAATTATTTGCCCTGTGATATCAAGAGCAAAAGTCAAATTTTAACTTTCGAGGATGAAAGTTAAGCAACGATGATAGAGGGAGGACCTCGGAGGGAATATGCGCCGTAGAGCGGTGATTGGTAAACAGTATGCCTATCCGGTGGAAAGGTATGTTTTTGATAGATGACAATATATGCAACCGGAGCCGTGAAATCGGCAGGCAATGCCTTTATTGATTTTTCTGCATCTTTGGAAACTACAATTTTAGTGGCATCAGCAGTGGTAAATGCTGCATGTTCACCAGTGTGCATAAAACCCGAAAACGCAATCTCTAAAGGAGTTTCCTTACTGTTTTTATGATGATTATCATTGTCTTTATGATGTCCATCATTGACAATATCGGTGTGATGATGATGCGATACAATGCCATGACCCAGAATAACAATTTGGGCAACTATTAAAAATAATATGGCAGAGTACTTACGCAACATTACAGCAAAGATATAAAAAGTTCGGAAAAGATAATTATAGAAATTATAAAGTATTGGAAGAATGGTGGCTTAAAATCTTTATTTCCTTTACATTCTTAACGCTTAATTTGATTCCAAACAAATCCCTTTCATTGTCGTCTCGGCTTTGTTGTCGTCCATAAAAAGATCAACCATACACCAAAAGCCACGCCAAATCCAATCCACGGTGTTTTCATAGACAAAGCAGCAAAGAAGCCTATCGTTGCAATGATGCAGGTAATAAAAAACCAAATTACATTTTTCATAATCAATCAAATTTACAATTTTAAAATATTACAAAGAATTACATGAGGAGTTAACCTCATGTAATCCGGTTATTATAATTAAGCGGCGATGCTTTCCGTTTCGTCCATTGCTTGTATTTTCTTCATCACCTTGATTTCGACTTTTCTTAGCTGTGCAATGACTTTGCGTTGTACGTCATCCACAATCTTCCAGTCTTTGGCAATATAAATATCCGTCGTACGGTTGCCCTCGTCGACATGGTTGAGCGCAAGAGCCACATCGTCCTTGCTCATTCGGCAATCGTTACGAGCCGTATTCGCAAAAGTGTGCCTTGCCCAATATAAAGTGAGTTCGGGTATTCCCGTCAACTTACGCAATTGCTCCATGCCTTTTGACAATGCCCAATTAAGGCAATTGGCACTTGAATAACGCTCACGCAATTTTCCTAAATATTTCTCCAATAAAGGTTTTGCCTCATCAACAATCTTGATACTGATAAAGGCATTGTCTTTGCGTTTACCCTCCGTCTTGGAGCGATTATAATCTACACGACCGTTCCTAATATCACGTTTTGTTATTTGATAAAGGTCTACAGCATTCATTCCGCAGAGGTAGAACGAAAGCATATAAAGTTCTTTAGCCAATTCTGCACGGCTTCCGGGTTTAGTGACACAATCCCGAATAATCAACACCTGTTCAAGCGTATTATTCCTTTTTTTGGTGAGGGGTGGGGAACCAACCTTATATTTCTTGAATGGATAGTGCTTGATACGGTATATTCCGAGGTCTTCGTTATTATAAAGTTCTCGTGCAGCATTGAATAATGTCCGTAAGTCACGCATGTGATTATGCAATCCACTATCCGATAAACCTTTTTCGGTGGTAACTACTGGCTTGTTATCTTGATTGTAGCGTGTCATTGTTCGCTCGGATCTTAGATAACGTTCGTAGGCCATTAGCATATTGGAGTTGATCTCCTTAATGGAAACGGATGCCCGTTTAAAATAATCGACAAGGCTGTTACGGATTACTGCTTGATTTTTGGCCGATCCACCGCGTCCCTCTTTTTTTAGGCGTTCGATGTGTTGATTACAAAACTTAATGAAGTCGATGTCCTCGTCCTTATCACGCAAGTAATCTCGCAGTGACGTAGCTGTAAAATAATCAAGTCGGTCGTCGAGGTCGCTTATCATCTTCCGATAATCTCTCAGCTGCTGTTCGACCTTGTCTGCAATAAAAGGATCTTTGATTTTAAAATCCTTTGTCAGTTGCTTCTTGACAACAAAGTGATTGGTGTCAATAAACTTTCTTTCGCTTTTGTGATGGACACAAATTTTTACATTGTAAGTTCCATCTGCTTTCTTGTGGTGTTCATAAACCTTTGCGCTTACGGTTGCCATAATTTTTTCAATTAGCACGCAAAAATTTCCGTTACCTATTTGTTACGGTTTTGCGTGAAGTTCAACAAAAAACTATGTAAAACCAGCCATAGGGGCGATTTACCCGTGACCGTCTCGCCGAAGAAATCGGCTCAAAGAAATGAAAAAAAACCGCTTCAAAATTTCTTCTGAAACGGCTTTTTGTGCGCCCAGCTGGGCTCGAACCAGCGACCAAGAGATTATGAGTCTCCTACTCTAACCAACTGAGCTATAGGCGCTTATGTTGTTTTGCCTGTCGTCAAACAGGTATTTTTTTTAAACTTGTTGAGTTTTTTCAAACTCTAACTTTTCAATGTCAATCAGAACACTTTTTTTATTATGTAATCCTGACTTTCAACGCCTTAACCAGTTAGATTATGAGTCTTCTACTCTAACCGACTGAGCTATAGGAGCAGGTCTTTTGTTTTGTCAATTTAAACAGCCGTTGTGCCGTTTTGACGATGCAATTATCGATATTTGTATCGATATTTCAAAATAATTCGATGGAAAAAATTAAAAATATTGTTCTTGATTATGGGAATGTGATCTTTATGATCGACTTTGTAAAATTGAAAGATGCTTTTACTCAGTTAGGTATAGAAAATGTTGATGCCGTATTTGGACATCATGGTCAAAGTGCACTTTTTGATAATTTTGATAAAGGAAAAATTGATTCGACGCAATTTCGTGAGGGGATAAGAGAATTAACCCAAAATCCAGCACTGACGGACGCACAGATTGATACGGCCTGGAACAGTTTACTGATCGGTGTACCACAGGGTAATCATGAGATTTTAGTCCAGTTGAAAGATCGATACCGTACCTTTTTGTTAAGTAACAACAATGCAATTCATTATGCCTATTGTATGAATGATATTCATGAGAAATATGGTGTTGCCGACAATGAAGGTTTTTTTGAAAAAACCTATTACTCCCATTTAGTAGGGATGCGCAAACCAGATGCGGAGATTTTTGAATTGGTCATGCAAGAGCAGCAATTGAATCCGGCGGAGACTTTATTTATTGATGATAGTCCTCAACATCTGGCGACAGCAAAACAATTGGGTTGGCATACGGCATTGTGTACGAAGGAGAAACCGCTAAGAATTTTGTTGGAAGAATTCGAATTGTTATAAAAAATAATTTTGTTTTCCTTTTTAAAAATAAATAGCTTACCTTTGTCCCACTTTAAATTTAAAAGCGGCGAAAGGAGGTATATATAACGCATGATTATCGTAAATGTAAAAGAAGGAGAATCTTTAGATAGAGCATTGAAACGTTTCAAAAAGAAATTCGAAAAAACTGGAGTTTTAAGAGAGTTGCGTTCACGTCAAGCTTACGAAAAGAGATCTGTAACTCGTCGCATTCAAGTGAAAAAAGCGATTTACAAACAATCTTTGAATCAAGATGTAGCTAACTAATTGATTCGCTGAGAATTTTAAAATATAAAGGGAAAAGCATTGCTTTTCCCTTTTTTTTGTGCTTTTAAGTTTGTAATTTAAGCTATATAGCAAGGGAAAATATGTTGGAAAAGGAGTTTATTCGGTTTTTGCAGATTGAAAAAAGGTATTCAGAACATACGGTTATTGCCTATAAGCATGAGCTGGAGATGTTCCAGTCTTTTTTGGGTCGTGAGGGACTGACTGTGCCGGATATTGTATACCGTGATTTACGCCACTATTTCGCACAAATGGTAGAGTCTGGAAAAAATGCAAGTTCAGTCAACCGGAGTATGTCTTCAATGCGGACTTATTTTAAATTTTTGCAAAGAGAAGAGTGTATCGCGAAAAATCCCATGACGCTCATTAAAGCGTTAAAAACTGCTAAAAAATTACCTGTAGTCGTTGAAAAGGAAAAGCTGGTGCGTTTATTGGATCAGATGGGACAGGAGCAGGATGGATTTGAATCCTGTCGCGATTATATGGTTATGGAATTGTTGTTCGGTACCGGGATTCGCTTGGCCGAATTGTTGAAAATTAAGGAGCAGGATATCGATTTTTTTAATAAAAATATTCTTATATTAGGTAAAAGGAACAAAGAACGCTTGGTTCCGATCAATAATCTTTTATTGAAAGAATTGAAAAACTATTTGCAACAAAAGGCGACGCAATTTGTTGATACTAATAACAGCTTACTAATCGTTACGAAAGAAGGAAAGCCGGCATATGCCAAGCTGATCTATGATATTGTACATCGGCAATTGACGCTGATTTCTACTCAGGGTAAGAGAAGTCCTCATATTTTGAGACATACTTTCGCAACGGCCCTGTTGGACAATGGGGCGGATTTAAATGCAATTAAAGAGCTGCTGGGGCATGCAGGGCTTGCGGCAACACAAGTGTACACGCATAACTCAGCAGAACGATTGAAGTCAATTTATAAACAAGCTCATCCAAAAGCTTAAAAAAAGGAGGAAAAATGAACATTACTGTGCAATCCATTCGATTTACTGCTGATCAAAAGCTAATCGAGTTTATCAAAAAGAAAACAGGAAAATTGGAACAGTTTTTGGATTCCATCATTGGTGGCGAATGCTACCTGCGATTGGAAAATGTCGATGATGAGGCAAATAAAATTTCAGAAATTAAATTGAATATCCCCGGAAGCCAGCTTTTTGCGAAAGGGCAAGCGAAAAGCTTTGAGGAGGCGACAGATATTGCTGTAGAATCCTTGCGTAGGCAGATTAACAAACATAAAACAAAGACGAAAAATACAGTTGTCAATGGACGTAATGAAGTTCTTGCCGTAGAGGAAGAAGAAGAGGAAGAAGAATACGATTAATAACTATTAAAATATAGATGTAAATATAGGAGGTCAGTAGCAACTGACCTCCTTTTTTATAACTGGCTCTTGTTATTGACCAAAAGGAAACTTCGGTGGGTTTTCAGCGCTAATGGTGTCTGCCAATCATGATAAATTCATTTCGCACGACTCGCTGAAAGGCTTATTTATATTAAATCAAAATAATCTTCTGTTTTACTTGGATTGATTATAAATAATATTTATTTTTGATCGATTTAAATGATAAGGGAAATAGAAATGTCAGAATTGGTTTGCCCGTTAGCAAATGTTGAGGAAGTTTTTTCAACCACAGCAGGTACAGTCTATCAATGTAGCCGCAAAAATTGTTTCTGGTTGGAATATAATAATGAAACCACCTCTTTCTCGGTATCGGATTTTTTGAAGTTTAAGAAACGTATCGATGGGATTGATGTTGAGCACATGCTTCACGATACAACACGTTCATCGGATTTTGAAATCATCATGCCTTTCCGTACGGAAAGATGTTTCATCTTAGCTGTAGAGGAAGTACTTCAGTTGCGCGAATTGTTAGATGGCGCTAAATTTATGATGGAATTGAATAGCGTCGTCAGAACTTGTTTACAGGTTTCGCCATTTGCAGTTTTTGCATAAGGCTATACATATAAAAGAATTGAAAAAAGCGGTGTACGTCTGTGATGTACACCGCTTTTTGTTTGGAAAGACCTTATTTAATTTTAATTTAAATAAGTGTCAATGAGGCCGTCCTCTGGTTTTATTGACATTCAATGATTTTTAGGCCTTTAAGCCACTTATTGTTTTAATTTATCGCTTATTGAAAGTATCAATATCACGTATTTGTAATTGTATTGATTCTAAACAAGTTGCGGTTTTCATGTCTAATTTAGACTGAATTTGTATTGCATATTCTTGATACAGATTTTGAAGATCTACTGTATCTTTGTAATGTAATCAGGTGATAATGTGTTTCACCTGTTGATGTTTTAGAAATTAAACTTAAGGTAAATATGAAAGATTTATTGAAATTAAAATCTTCTTTGAAAGAAGAGATCGAAAATATATTGAATGCACAGATTAAAGTTGAAGCTCATTCTTCAGCGTTATATTTGGCAATGTCTTCATGGTGTGATGATCAAGGTTTGGAAAATGCTTCAGAATTTTTTGCGAAGCAATCCAACGAAGAGCGCGAGCACATGTTGAAGCTTTTCAATTATATCAACAACCGCGGTGGTCGTGCAATTTCTCCGGAAGTTACAGGTATCCCTCAAGATTTTGAATCGTTCCGTGGCGTTTTTGAACAAACATTGGAACAAGAGATGTTTGTTACTGAACAGTTCAACAACATCGCCGATAAATGTGCTAAAGCGAAGGATTATGTTACTTTTAATTTTGTACAATGGTTCTTGGAAGAGCAAGTAGAAGAGGAGTTTGTTGCAAGACGTATCCTTGAGTTGTTCGATGTAATTGGCGAAGACGGTACTGGTCGTTGGGAAATTGACAAACACCTCGTTAAGGTTGCCTTTGCGGGTGAATAATAAATTGTAAAAAATAGTGTAAAAAACGAGCTGTTGAGAAAACAGCTCGTTTTTTTATATACAAAATCACAACTTTTTACGTTAATAGCTTAAGAATTCTTATATTGAATTGTATTATTGCAAAGTCTATTTGATGGAACTAAGGGGCGGGAATATTATCCGGTTAGTACTTTTTTTAGCTATAACGAACTTGTTTTTTTTACCCAAAAGCGCTTTAGGGCAGGTGTCAAAAAAAGAAGTTTATGGAATTGTTGTAGATACTGCAGGACGGCCCTTAAATGGCGTTAGTGTTCATCTGACGAGTTCTCGCGATACCTTGTTCTCATCGACTTCCGCATCAGGTTATTTTCATTTTAATCGTGTACTCGGTAATGATATTCGTATTAGCTGTAGCCAGCTGGGCTTAAGTATATTGGAGCGTAGTTATCCGTTGTATAATAGCACGACAGCTAAATTGGATGTCGGAAAATTGACCATGTTTCCCCATGTATCTCTTTTAAAAGAAGTTGTTGTACTAAAATATAAACCCATTGTATATAAGCAGGATACTGTTCAATTTAACCTAGATGCCTTTCAATTTGATCGTCGGGCACTCTTAGAAGAGGCTCTTAAAGCATTGCCCAATATACAGGTGTCCCGTGATGGTTCTGTCTATGCCTTCGGTAAGCCCATATCCTCTGTTAAGGTGGATGGAAAAAAATTCTTTGGTGGCGATGTGCTCACCGCTACACGTAACCTTCCTGCAGATTTTGTGAAAAGTGTACAGGTTATTGATTTTTATGGTGATGAGGCGACGGCAAAAGGAATTAAAAGTGCTGAATCCGAAAAAGTCCTGAATATCGTGCTCAAAGATGATAAGAAGAAAATTACTTTTGGTCAAGCCACGCTTGGCGGTGGTTCGGTAGATCGTTATTTGGGGAGTGCTGGACTGAATCGTTTCAATGACGGTAAAGAGTACTCTGTTATCGCATCGGTGAATAATACGAATACCAATCTCTTTTCCTTCGGTTCTCCCAATGGAGGGGAGCGGGAAAGGGAAATGGGCGAGCTAGCCGACTTTGCGGATCCAACAGATGGGGTCAATAAAATCGGATCTGTCGGGGGGAGTTTCTCTAGTCCGCTTTCTAAAACGGTAACAGCAAGCGGTAAGTATTCCTTTACGCAGCGCAATAATTATATCCAGGGAAATTCCTTATTACAATCGATATATGGATACGGCAAAGCAGCGAATAATTTGATTAGTAATTATGAAGACTACAAGATAAAATCAATCGATCGTATACATAAAATGGACTGGGATTTTGATATGAAGCTGTCGCCCAAAGATCAGCTTAAAATATCGCCCAAACTATCTTGGACCAATTCGACCAGCAATACGTTAAAAGATAGAAGGATCCAAAATAATCGGTTGAGTAGCACGGGAAACTATGGCGCGGCCAATAGTACAGAAAGTCCTGCAGCAGCTTTAGATCTTTTTTACGTGCGAAGTTTTACTAAACCGGGGCGGAAAGTGCTTTATACATTGCATACGGATTTTAATTCCCTGGATAAAGATGAGGAAGTGCGCGATTTTAATAGGGCGATCGACAGCAGTACGAACGTGCCAAAAATAACGGAGACTTATCTGAATCAAATGGTCCGTTCCAGCAATGAGAATAAAAATATCCAAAGTCGGTTGTCGTTGGTAGAGCCCGTTGATTTAGGTGGTACCTTGGAGATCAATTACGATTTCGACTATACCAAAATTGATGCTCGCCGCTCCACTTTTGATAATAACAATAATTTTAACAACGGCCCCATACTGGTAGACTCCCTTAGTTTGAAGTACGACTATTCCTTTGCTAGCAATAAAGTCGGCATGATTTACCGGCAAGATTTAAGCGAGAAAGTGAAAGTGAACTTCGGTTTTGCTGTTCAGCCTTCCGAATTAACGGGAAGCTCAACGGACAAACTGATAAAAACCTCCTATTCAAATGTTAACCTCGTGCCTTCTGCTGGATTGAAATGGAAGTTTACCAAAGAAGAGGATCTTTCCATGGACTATTATGGACGTAATAACCAGCCTAGCTTCTATCAGATACAGCCTGTGGTGGATAATACCAACACACAAAATATTGTGATCGGAAATAAGGATTTGAAATCCGAATTTGCACATAGTATTGTTTCAAAGTATCGGAAGTCCATTACACGAAGGGGGCAATATTTAGAAGCCAGTCTGGCTTTTAACTTGGTAAATGACAAGATTGTAGCAAACCGGACAATTGAACCCAATTCAACGATACAGAAAACGACCTATCGCAATACAGAAGGTTATTATGATATTAAGAGCTATTATTTGTTTACAGCTTCTTTATTGTCGGATAATTTGCAGATGAGCTTGAATGGTAATGCAGATTATTACAACAATATTTCCTATGTCAATGATAAAAAGAGCTTTGGTGGACACTTTTTGTTTACACAAGCTCTTCAATTCCGCTATACCTGGAGTGATATCTTTGAAGCTGAATTAAATGGAAACTATTCTTTAAACAGGGCGACATTTGACTGGCCTGTACAAGATAATATCACGGCGCATTCAGGAATTGTTGGTTTGGGATCTAAAGCTTATTTAGGGAAACATTTTACCATGGGCCTTGAGCTTTCTCAAAAATTTAATGCGGGTTATTCGAGCTCATGGAACAATATTAATCCGACGATAATTAATGCCTATATGGAATATACTTTTGGAAGGAATAACTTGGGTATGTTGAGATTTCAGGGATTCGATCTGATGAATCAGAATACTGGTATTTCACGTGCCGTGGTGGGAAATGATATTTTAGATGTTCGGAACAATCGTTTGGCTCGTTATTTTATGCTTTCGCTCAATATAAGATTACAGAAATACCCAAAAAAATCATGATGAAAGCCGTCATTATTACTGAACCGGGTGGACCGGAAGTTTTGGAAGTCCGCGATGTAGAGATGCCGCAGATCGGTGAACTTGAAGTTTTGGTGGAAGTAAAGGCTGCGGGAGTAAATAGACCTGATGTCTTTCAGCGTAAAGGCAACTATCCGGCACCAGCCGGTGTGGATGCGCGAATACCGGGATTGGAAATAGCAGGGATTGTAGTCGCTAAAGGGAAGGATGTGGTCGATTGGGCTATTGGTGATCGTGTATGTGCACTTGTTGCCGGTGGAGGCTATGCTTCCTATGCGAAAGTCTATCAGGGACATTGTTTACCTATTCCCGACCATTTGGGTTTTGCGGAGGCAGCCTCGCTGCCCGAGACCGTTTTTACGGTCTGGGACAATGTCTTTCGAAGGGGAAAGTTGCAGGCCGACGATCATTTTTTGGTACATGGTGGTGCTGGTGGGATTGGCAGTACGGCCATTCAGTTAGCGACCTTGTTTGGTGCGATAGTATATACGACAGTCAGCTCAGCTGAAAAGGCTAGCTTTTGTAAATCATTGGGAGCCAGCAAAACAATAAATTATAAAACGGAGGATTTTCTGGAGGTGCTGAAGCCTTTGGGGGTTGATGTTATTTTAGACAGTATTGGCGGATCATATTTTGAGAAAAATATCAATCTATTGAACCCTGATGGCCGGTTGGTTTACATTAATGCGATGGAAAGCGCAAGAGTCGAGTTAAATTTGCTCAAATTAATGCAGAAACGGATTGTTTTAACGGGAAGTACACTGCGGGCGAGAGACCGTGATTTTAAGCAAGTGCTACGGGATGATATCTGGTCTCAAGTATGGCCGAAGCTTAGCGCTGGCCATTTCAAGCCTACTTTATACCGTGTGCTTCCTTTTGCGGAAGCTGCTGAAGCCCATCGATTGATGGAAGATTCAAGCTTATTGGGTAAAATCGTTTTAAGTTTTTGATCGCTGAAAGCTGAGCGGTGTAGTGCCAGTTACATTTTTGAAGTATTTATGGAAGCTCGAAAAGTTTTGAAAACCTGACTCAAAGCAGATCTGCTTCACCGTCTGTTTGTTTTCTATTAATAAATTGCAGGCTGTCTTCACACGCATTTCGATCAGAAACTGAAAGAGTGTTTTTCCGATTTGTGATTTGAAATAACGGCAGAACGAATTGGGGGTCATTCCCGTTAGGGAAGCAAGTTCCTGCAGTCGTATCTGGTCGCGATAATTTTCACCGATATATTGCATGGCAATCTGCATTCGGTTGGCGTCCTGATCTTGCAGCTGGATGGTAAAAGTGGGGCTCGTTAACAGGTCATGTTGTTCTTCGGCCGAAATAAATTGTAAGATTTCTAATAAATGAATAATACGTGTGGTACCTGTTGCTGCCAAGATAGCGTCAATTAATTGCACAGTTTTTAGTCGGCTGCTCTCCAATAATGAAATGCCTCTTTTGGCTACACGTATAAGGTCTTTGATGGATTTATTTTCAGGTAAATTAATGAAATTATTTCCCCAAAAGTTTTCCTTAAAATGAATTACACGAATATCTGCACTTTCTGCTCCTTCCTCTTGAAGATAAATTTCGTCAAATAACCAATAGTGAGGAAGGTTTGAACCAACAAGGGTAATATCGCCTGATTCAAAGCGCCGGACGCTATCGCCAATAAATTGGGTGCCTGAGCCTTTGGCAAAATAAATTAATTCCAGTTCTTCATGGTAATGCCAAAGATTATGGTATTGGGGCGTATCGTCTCTTCTCGCGTTGAACGAATGCTCAAGATTGCTATTTAAATGAAGCAGCTGTGCTTTCATAATTATGAAATATATGCAGTAAAGTTACATAATTCAGTTTAGCTATGGTAATATAGCTTAATAATTTGATAATATACTTGAATATTGTCTAGCATTTTTAAGCTTATTTTACATTAAATAACTACTTATAACCATTTGAAAAATATGACGAATAAAAAGAGTTACGCATTTGCCTTGATTTTGGTGACATCCTTGTTCTTTTTTTGGGGATTTATTCATAACCTTGATCCAATCTTAATTCCGCATTTGAGGAATGCGTTTAGTTTAACACATTTCCAGGCTTCCTTAGTCGATTCGGCTGTATTTATCGCTTATTTTGTGATGGCGATTCCTGCTGGAATTATTATGAAAAGATACGGCTATAAAGCTGGTATTCTGATCGGATTGATCTTTTTTGCCATTGGCTGTTTTCTATTTGTACCTGCGGCCAATACGATAAGTTATGTTTTCTTTTTAGGGGCCTTGTTCGTTGTTGCCTGTGGTCTTACCATTCTGGAAACTGCAGCAAATCCGTATGTCGCTATTTTGGGAGATCCAGCTTCGTCGGCGCAAAGACTAAATTTTGCGCAGTCTTTTAATGGGCTTGCTGCCTTTGTTGCTCCGATTTTTGGGGGAAAATTTATTTTATCCCATGAACCTAAAACACAGGAGGAACTGGCTCAAATGGCTGAGCAGGCAAAGATGGCATATATTCAGTCGGAAACAGCTGCTGTGAAATTGCCTTATGTGGTACTAGGGATATTGATCTTATTGATTGCTGCTTTGTTTTTCTTTACCAGATTACCTGATATCAAAGATGCAGAGGAAGAAGGTAGAGCCGGTTTTTTCCATGCATTGCGTCATAAAAATGTGCGTTGGGCAGTGGTGGCTCAATTTTTCTATGTCGGAGCGCAAGTTTGTATTTTAAGCTTCCTTGTATTATGTGCAACAGAAGCTGCCGGCATATCAGGTAAGGATGGCGCCGATTATGCTGGGTTCGCTGGATTGGCTTTTATGTTGGGCCGGTTTATCGGTACATTTTTTATGCGTTTTGTGTCAGCATCCAAGCTCCTGATCATTTATTCCGCTATAGCGATCGTTCTATCCCTATTTGTCATCTTCGGATCAGGTATTCAGACCCTATATGCGCTGATTGGCATTGCATTTTTTATGTCCATTATGTTTCCGACGATATTCGCATTTGGTGTACAAGGTATCGGTGCCGATACCAAATCTGCTTCTAGTTTGATCGTCATGTCTATTGTTGGTGGTGCTTTATTGCCTCCAATATTGGGTTTTATCTCCGATAAAACGGGACATTTCCAATATGGCTATTTTGTACCATTGGTTTGTTTTATTGTTGTCTTGTTGTTTGCTTTCCAAAATAGAAATGTCAGTATTGCGGAAACGGAAAATCTTAAATCACATTAATTAGTTAGTAATGAAAAGATATGTCATGGCCTTGGATCTTGTGGACGATCCACAATTGATCAAGGAATATGAGGATTACCACCGTGAAGTGTGGCCGGAAATAAAACGCTCGATTCTGGATGCAGGTATTCTGCAGATGGAGATCTATCGTTTTGAAAATAGATTGTTTATGAACATGGAGGTAGGTGAGGATTTTTCATTTGAGAAAAAATCAGCTATGGATGCTGCCAATGAAAAAGTTCAGGAATGGGAACAGCTGATGTGGAAATATCAGGCGGCTATTCCGGGGGCAAATCCAGGAGAGAAATGGGTAATGATGACAAAAATATTTGAATTAGTATAATTATGGCTATACAGCGCTATTTACAGATCCATCCAATGGATAATGTCCTTGTTGCATTACAGGACTTGGCTGAGGGAACAACGATTGTTTTTGAAGGTAAGGAATTTACATTAAAGCAAGCTGTTGCTGCCAAGCATAAATTCACGATCCAGCCAATGGAACAAGATACGGAGATATTGATGTATGGTGTTCTGGTTGGGAAATTGAATACTCCCTTAGCTGAAGGGGAACTCATTACCACCGAAAACTTGCGCCATGCGTCGGAAGATTTTAGAATGGGCAACCGTAAGACAGCTTGGACAAAACCTGATGTTGCTGCATTTAGAGATAAAACGTTCAATGGATTTCACCGTTCAAATGGGACTGTTGGAACGGCCAATTACTGGTTGGTTATTCCATTGGTTTTTTGCGAAAACAGAAATGTATTGACCTTGAAGGCTGCTTTTGAGGAAAAGCTCGGCTATAAAGTAAAAGCGAATAATTACATCTCAGAAGTTGACGATCTCATTGGCTTATATAAGTCTGGTGCTGATGTAAATGCGATCCTTAGTCAGGATCTACTTGCTAATTCGACTTCCAGTGAGCAGGAACGCCTATTCAAAAATGTCGATGGAATCAAGTTTTTGAATCATGAGATGGGATGCGGTGGAACACGTATGGATTCGGATGCTTTATGTGGTCTTTTGGCTGGCTATATTACCCATCCGAATGTTGCGGGGGCAACGGTGTTGAGTTTAGGATGCCAGCATGCGCAGGCTTCTATTCTGAAGGCGGAAATTGAAAAGCGAAGCCCGGGTTTTGATCGCCCGCTGTATATTTTCGAACAGCAGAAAGAAGGAACTGAAAAAGAGCTTATGCAAAAGGCTATTAAGGCAACTTTTGCGGGGATGATGCAAGCTGATAAAAATGAGCGCAAACCAGCCACATTGGACAAATTGTGTATTGGACTGGAATGTGGTGGCTCGGACGGATTCTCAGGTATCTCTGCTAATCCAGCACTCGGTTTTGTGTCGGATATTTTGGTGACTTTAGGCGGATCGGTGATTCTCGCGGAGTTCCCTGAATTATGTGGCGTTGAACAGGAGTTGAGTGATCGTTGTATTGATGAGTCAACTGCGGAGCGTTTTATGTCGCTGATGCGTACTTATAATGCAAAAGCCGAGGCTGATGGCTCGGGTTTCTATATGAATCCTTCTCCGGGAAATATTCGTGATGGCTTAATTACTGACGCGATTAAGTCTGCAGGGGCAGCCAAAAAAGGAGGAACCTCTCCTGTTGCAGCGGTGATTGATTATCCTGAATTGGCCAACGGTCCGGGGTTAAACTTATTATGTACTCCAGGTAATGATGTGGAAAGTACCACTGCAGAGGTGGCAGCTGGTGCCAATATCGTCTTGTTTACGACTGGCCTAGGTACACCCACGGGTAACCCGATTACACCGGTGGTGAAACTTTCAACAAATACCAAAACTTTTGAGAAAATGCCCGATATCCTGGATCTGAACTGTGGTACCATTATCGAAGGTACAGAGACTATTGAGGAGGCTGCACATCGTATTTTGGATTATGTGATAGAAGTTGCTTCTGGTGAAGTGAAACCAAAAGCGGTGTTGTTGGGGCAAGACGATTTCATTCCATGGCGTAGAGGTGTTTCATTGTAGTTGAGTATAATGAGTTTATTGAAAATCCATGACAACTAATTATTTACATATGAAACTTAAACATGTAATCTGTGGTTTGGCCTTGCTGATGGGATCTGTATCCGCGAGCTATAGCCAGCAACATTATCAGCCCAGTCCCGAAAATTTAAAAAATAGGGAATGGTTTGAACAATCTCGGTTTGGAGTTTTTATCCATTGGGGGGTATATAGTGTGCTGGGAGATGGTGAATGGGTCATGAACAACCAAAATATCAGTTTGGATGAATATGCATTGCTGCCTAAATTTTTCAATCCAATTTCCTTCAATGCGAAAGAATGGGCGAAGTTATTTAAACAGGCCGGAGCAAAGTATATCACCTTTACCACCAGACATCATGATGGATTTTCGATGTGGGATAGCCAGATTTCGGACTATAACGTGGTGAAGAAATCTCCCTTCAAACGCGATATTGTGAAAGAGTTGGTGGAAGCTTGCCATGCTGAAGGGATAAAAGTGATGTTCTACTATTCACTTTTAGATTGGCACCGGGATGATTATCTACCCGTTGGTAAAACGGGCGGTGGCATTGCGGGCCGTGATTCAACAAAAGGGGATTGGAATCATTATGTTCAGTTTATGAAAAGCCAATTGACCGAACTTTTGAGCAATTATGGTAAGATCGATGGGATCTGGTTCGATGGTCATTGGGACAAGCCCAATGAAGATTGGCATTTCAAAGAAATCTATGAATTGATTCATAAGTTACAGCCACAATGTTTGGTGGGTAACAATCACCATTTGGCACCATTTGAAGGTGAAGATTTTCAGATGTTCGAACGTGATTTGCCTGGGGAGAATACCACTGGGTTCGGTACGAATGCACATGATGTCGGGAAATTACCGAAGGAAGTATGTGGAACAATTGCTGGATCGTGGGGATTTGAGCTGAAAGATCGGACACGTAAATCTTTTCAGGAAGTACTGAAATACCTGGTCAAGGCAGCTGGTCATGGTTCCAATTTATTGCTCAATGTAGGTCCGATGCCGAACGGTGAGATTCAGGACTATCAACAGGAGCGTTTGAAAGAACTTGGAAAATGGCTATCGGTGTATGGTGAAACAATCTATGGAACAGAGGGGGGAGCGGTGCCGCCAACAGACGATTATGCGTTGACGAAAAAAGGAAACCAGGTGTATCTACATGTGTTTAAAACCGATAAAAAGGAATTGTTGATCAATAACCTGCCTTATCAAGTGAAAAAAGTAAGCACATTTATCGGAAAGAAAGAGATTAAGTTTAGTCATAAGAACAATAGTCTACGCGTGGATTTGCCAACATCGACAGATGAAGCAGATTTGGTATTGACATTAACAATTAAATAACAATGGGAAAATTAGAACAAAAAGTAGCTGTAATTACCGGTGGTGGTAGTGGGATAGGCCGTGCGATCAGTCTGCAATTTGCTGCAGAAGGAGCAAAAGTTCATATTCTGGATTTGAATGAAGACGGTGGTAATGCTGTGGTTGATGAGATCTTGGCTTTGGGTGGTCAGGCTGCGTTTAATCGTTGTAATGTAACTGACCAGCAAGAAATTACTGCTATAGCACAAAATATCGGAAAAATTGATATTTTAGTAAATAATGCAGGTATTGCTCATGTTGGTAATTTGGAAAATTGTCAATCAGAAGATTTTGAGCGTGTTTTTAATGTGAATGTTAAGGGAGCTTATAATGCATTGCATGCTATCGTGCCGATGATGAAAGCGCAGGGTTCTGGAGCAATCCTTAATCTAGCATCCATCGCTGCATGGGTTGGTATCACGGATCGTTTTGCTTATTCGATGAGCAAAGGTGCTATTTACGCGATGTCAATGTCTGTTGCAAGGGATTACATGGCATACGGTATTCGTTGCAATAGCATTTCGCCTGCGCGTGTACATACGCCATTTGTGGATGGATTTATCGCAAAAAACTATCCTGGAAAAGAGGAAGAAATGTTTGAAAAATTATCAGCAAGTCAGCCAATAGGCCGCATGGCACAACCGGAGGAAATTGCCAAATTAGCACTTTTCCTGTGTAGTGACGACGCGGGATTTATTACTGGAAATGACTATCCAATTGATGGTGGTTTTATTAAATTGAACAATTAAAAAGCTAAAAATAAAATATCTATTATCTCAATACTATAAAAATGAAATTAATACGTTTTGGAGCTCAAGGCAAAGAGAAAATCGGTGTTCAGATCGATGGCGTAAATTACGATGTAAGCGCATTTGGTGGTGACTACAATGAGCAATTCTTTGCTGAGGATGGTGTAGCTCGTTTAGAAGAATTTGTCAAGGCAAATGAAGGTAAGTTGATTGAAGTTCCTCAAGGCGAGCGTATCGGAGCACCTTTTGCCCGTCCATCCAAAATTGTTTGTATTGGATTGAACTATTTAGACCATGCAAAGGAAACCAATGCACCTATTCCTGCTGAACCGATCATCTTTATGAAATCGACCACTTCGTTGGTAGGTCCATACGATAATGTGATGATTCCTAAAGATTCTGTAAAAACAGATTGGGAAGTGGAATTCTGTATCGTGATCGGTAAAAAAGCCTCTTATGTAGAAGAGCATGAGGCCTTAGATTATGTGGTTGGATATGTGTTGCACAATGATGTTTCCGAACGTGAGTATCAGTTGGAACGTGGCGGTACTTGGGATAAAGGAAAAGGATGTGATACTTTTGCGCCAATGGGACCTTTCATGGCTACAAAAGAAGAAATCAAAGATATCAACAATGTGCGCCTATGGTTAAAGGTAAACGGAAAAACCTATCAGGATGGCAATACCAAGGATTTGATCTTCTCGGTAGCACATGTGGTATCGTATGTGTCTAAATTTATGACCTTGTTGCCTGGCGACGTTATTTCAACAGGTACACCTGCAGGTGTTGGGTTAGGATTTAATCCACCGATTTACTTGAAACCTGGCGATGTTATCGAGTTAGGAGCAGATGGTCTTGGGGAGTCCCGTCAGACTGTTGTAGCGTATTCAAAAAATTAATTGCTCATCAGGTTTTCATTTCATTATGCGTATAGATACCCATCAGCATTTCTGGAAATTCGATCCAATTAGAGATAGTTGGATTACCGAAGAAATGCAAGTCATAAGACGTGATTTCAGCCCTTTGGATATTCAGTTTGTGCTTGAACGAAATGGATTCGGAGGGAGTGTTGCTGTTCAGGCAGATCAATCCAAAGAAGAGACTGCTTATTTGGTTCAGCTGGCTAATGATTATCCTTTTATTAAAGGCGTTGTGGGCTGGATTGATCTTCAAGCAGCAGATATTCGACAACAGTTGGATGCCTATCAATCAGATAAGGTCATCAAAGGATTTCGTCACATTGTTGAAGGAGAAGCGGATCCTGATTTTCTTATCCGCCCTGCCGTACTAAATGGACTGAAGGCATTGGCAGATTATGGTTATACTTATGATCTGCTCATCCGTCCACGTCATTATGCAGCAACACTAGATTGTGTGCAGCAAAATCCAAATCTACAATTTGTGCTGGATCATATTGCCAAACCGCCAATCAAATCGAAAGCATTTGATGAGTGGGCAGCGTTTATCGATGCGCTATCGGCTTTTCCGAATGTTGTCTGTAAAGTTTCTGGACTTGCCACAGAGGCCGATTGGGAGGGATGGAAGCTTGATGATTTTAAACAATATCTGGAACATATCTTTGCACGTTTTGGAAAGGAGCGCATTATGTATGGGTCAGATTGGCCGGTATGTCTATTGGCGGCATCTTACGAAGAAAGTATTGCCATAGTTGAAGATAAACTAGGGCAATTTACAGCTGCAGAGAAGAACGCATTTTGGGCAGAGAACGCTATACGCGTGTATAATCTTTAAGAGGAAGAACTTCAGTATGTTATGAAAGGGAAAAATAGCATGCTGAAGTTTTCTATTGGCCATGAAGCAGGATAATCGGGCTGAATAACGTCAATATAAATTAATCAATAACCAGAGAACGAGTTCATTGTTGCTAATGTTAAGCACAATCAATGAAACAAACCATTCAATAAAAGTATTATGGATCTTCATTTAAGAGATAAAGTTGTTATTGTTACCGGCGGAGCAAAAGGAATCGGGCGGGCCGTAGTTCATGCGTTAGCTAAAGAACAGGCTATTCCGGTCATTGTTGGTCGTAAACAGGCGGATAATGAAAAAGTCAAGGAAGAAATCAAGCAATTTGGTGTGGATGCACTCTGTATTGAAGCAGAGCTATCTAAACCCGAAGATTGTGAACGAGCAGTCCAAAAGACATTGGAAGTATATGGCCGTATCGATGGTTTGGTGAATAATGCTGGGCAAAATGATGGTGTTGGATTAGCATCAGGTAATTATGAAAAATTTGTTGCTTCTCTGCACAAGAACTTAATCCACTACTATCTGATGGCACATCATGCCTTGGATGCATTGAAAGCTTCTAAAGGTAGTATTGTGAATATTTCGTCCAAAACTGGCGAAACAGGACAGGGGAATACCTCGGCTTATGCGGCATCCAATGGTGGACGTAATGCGCTTACACGTGAGTGGGCTGTAGAATTGTTACCTTACTCGATTCGTGTAAATGCTATTATTGTGGCAGAATGTGCCACTCCGCAATACGATACCTGGATTCAAACCTTATCAAATCCGGAGGAGACCTTGAAGAAAATTACGGACCGCATTCCATTGGAGCATCGCATGACGACAGCAGAAGAAATCGCCGATACAACTGTATTTCTTTTATCGAGCAAATCAAGCCATACGACAGGTCAGTTGATTCATGTGGACGGTGGCTATGTGCATCTAGATCGCTCTATTATTGCTGAATCGTAGCAGAAAAGCGGTTGGATTTTGGGAATTAAACTTGTGTGGTTTTTAAAGTAACAACTCCGGTTCATTTCCAAAATCCATAATCGTTTTTTGATATTGCCCTTCAATCAATGAAAACATCTCCCATCGAACTCGGGTAGTAGTGGTATGGTGAATGTTCTACACAGCATAGATGAAGGGGAAGTTGTATGAAATGCAGTTAGATAAAACAAAAAAAGCCTGTTCAATGAACAAGCTTTTTTTGTGGTGCCACCTGGGTTCGAACCAGGGACACAAGGATTTTCAGTCCTTTGCTCTACCAGCTGAGCTATGGCACCAGTTGACCTTTTATTTAAATCTGTGATCATCAGATTGAAGCGTGGTGCCACCTGGGTTCGAACCAGGGACACAAGGATTTTCAGTCCTTTGCTCTACCAGCTGAGCTATGGCACCGCTTTTTTGCTATGGGTTTGTTCCCCTATTGCGATGCAAATATAGTCCGATAATTTGAATTCTAAAACTTTTATGGAGATTATTTTTATACTTTTTTCGAACGTGTTGATTTTGATCGAGATAAAATTACAAGAAACTAACATAGAGAAAAAGGAATAAGCTGTATCTTTGCATTTCAATAATTAGAGATGAGTAAAAGAGGAAGAGTTTTAGTTGCAATGAGTGGAGGGGTAGATAGCTCCGTTGCTTCTGTCATGCTCCACGAACAAGGATATGAAGTTATCGGTATCACGATGAAGACATGGGATTATGCATCCGCAGGTGGTTCGTCGAAAGAGACCGGATGTTGTAGCCTTGATAGTATCAATGACGCTCGTACATTAGCCGTAAACTATGGTTTCCCTCATTATATATTAGATATACGTGATGAGTTTGGAGATTTTGTGATTGATAATTTTGTAGAAGAATATATTGCTGGGCGCACGCCTAACCCATGCGTTTTGTGTAATACCCACATCAAGTGGGAGGCTTTAATGAAACGTGCTGACAAATTGGACTGCGAATTTATCGCTACCGGGCACTATGCCAATATCCGTATGCACGACAATGGTCGCTATGTGATATCAAAAGGTAAGGATGAAAACAAAGATCAATCTTACGTTCTATGGGGCGTGTCACAAGAAAACCTTGCTCGGACCCAGTTTCCTTTAGGATCTTTCACGAAAAAGGAAATTCGTCAGATGGCTTTGGATATGGGACAAAAAGAATTGGCCAATAAATCTGAAAGCTACGAGATCTGTTTCGTTCCTGACAACGACTACCGTGCGTTTTTGAGACATAAGGTGCCAACATTGGATCAACAAATTGGTCCGGGTAATTTTATCCTTTCCGATGGTACCGTCGTCGGTAAACATATTGGCTACCCTTATTTCACCATCGGTCAACGTAAAGGCTTAGGTATTGCCTTGGGTAAACCGATGTTTGTGATCGAAATCCTTCCAGAAAGTAATACGGTGGTATTGGGTGAAGAACACGAACTTGAAAAGTCACATGCCTATGTTCGCAATGTGAACTTTGTGAAATACGCAGGACTGGATCAACCGATGGAAGCAATTTCAAAGGTACGTTATAAAGATTCTGGTGCTTTGTCGACCATCTCCCAAGAAGGTGATAAAGTGCGCATTGATTTTGTACACAATGTGAAAGGTATTGCTCCTGGACAATCGGCCGTTTTTTATGAAGGCAATGATCTACTCGGTGGTGGTTTCTTAATGAAATAAGAAGAAGCTGGACTGAGATCTAGCATAAGAATTTCAATCCCTATACTGTAACGACAGTATAGGGATTTTTATTTGGTTTAAAATGCGATTTAGTTGAGCTTCAAACTAGAAGATATTCGCTTTCCGCCTTTGTGAAAATTGAGAAATCTTAATTTGTTATTACTAATAATTTTAGTAATTTTAACTTATGAATTCGTCAGAATATTTTAAGGGTAGAGGGGCACAGATCAATCCCAATAATAAATTTTTTTCTAACCAATACGTGCAGGAGCATGTTGAAGGGCTGGATGAGGAGTTTTTGGGGACCGAAAAAACACAATTTATTCCGACTCATCCAAAATCCATTATATCCAAATCAAATAGCCCGGATCTCCGTTTTGAAAGATCCATTAATCCCTATCAGGGCTGTGAACATGGTTGTATTTATTGTTATGCACGCAATTCGCATGAGTATTGGGGTTTTAGTGCAGGATTGGATTTTGAGCGTAAGATCTTGGTAAAACATAATGCCGCTCAGCTTCTCGAACAGGAGTTTAGAAAATCGAGCTATCAGCCCGATTTGATTATGCTTTCAGGCAATACAGACTGTTACCAACCTATTGAACGGAAGCTGGGTATCACACGTTCGCTTTTAGAATTGATGGTCAAATACCAGCATCCGGTCTCTATCATCAGCAAAAATGTACTGATGCGGCGGGATTTTGATCTTTTGCGTGAGCTTGCAGCACGCAATCTGGTTTCCGTTGCAGTAACCATCAATTCGTTGCGCGAGGAGGTACGTCAGAAAATGGAACCACGTACTGCAACGGCATCGGCCCGGTTGAAACTGATCGAGGGATTGGCAGGGATAGGTGTACCCGTCATGCTGATGATGGCGCCCATCGTTCCGGGGATTAATAGTGATGAGATTTCAGATTTGATCCGTTCGGGAGCAGATGCGGGAGCAATTACAGCCTCTTATACCATCGTAAGGCTCAATGGACAGATCGGTGGTATCTTTAAGGATTGGCTCTATCAGAATTATCCTGACCGTGCTGAAAAGGTATTACATTGGATTGAAGCCTGCCATGGTGGAAAAATTAACGATACCGATTTTGGACGGAGGATAAAAGGGGATGGCCATATGGCCGAGAGCTTACAGCATTTATTCAAGCTTTCCGTCAAGAAATATATGAATAATGGGACGCTTCCATCCTTGAGAAGGGATCTTTTCCGCTTACCCGATGCAGGCACGCAGCTGGGCTTGTTTTAGTTATTATTGTCAAATGGCAGCAGAAAATTAAGCCATTTGTGTAATTTTAAAAATGGAAATTAGAACAGAACGGCTCAAACTCAGATCCGTAGAGAAAATAGATTTGGAAAATATCCATTCCCTATTAATGTACCCTGAATCTGCATTATTTAATCCGAGTGGATTTCCGGATGGAATAGCCCATACGGCGCAAATGGTGGAAGCTTGGTCAGCGCAAATCAATGAATCCGATGTCCGAAAGGATTATACGTTTTACATAGAAACTCTAGAAGGAAAGGAGTTTATTGGTCTAATTAATATCAGCGTTGTCAAGCTACGCTATCGAAATGCAGAAGTATGGTTTAAGCTTGTTCCGAAAATGTGGAATAAGGGCTATGCTACAGAGGCATTGAACCGAATCCTGACATTTGGTTTCAAGGAACTTAATTTTCATAGAATTGAGGGCGGTTGTGCTGTTGAAAATATCGCTTCCGCTAAAGTAATGGAGAAAGTCGGCATGGTCAAAGAGGCTCGCAGACGGAAAATTTTGCCGTTAAAAGATGGTTGGAGCGACAACTATGAATTTGCTGTTCTCGATGAGGAATACCCGCTTTAAATTTTAGCAAAAAAGCCTGATTCATTGTATGAATCAGGCTTTTTTTATAGATAAGAACGAGGTTCAGTGAACTAAGATTTCTTTCTTTTGATCAAAACATAACTCACATAGAGTAATATAAGCCAAGCAGGGATCAATTCTACAGGAAGTTTCATTCCTGTTATCCACATGATGCCAAGTACAGCGATCAAAAAGATCAGACAGATATAGTTACTTAGGGGATATAGAAAGGATGGGAACTTGGTCCGCAAGTGGGTATCGAGTTTATTCTTTCTGAAATACAAGTGTGTAATGGAAATCATCACCCAGTTTATAATCAGTGAAGATACCACCAGTGACATCAAGATCTCTAAGGCATTTTTCGGCGCAACATAGTTGATAAATACACAGATCGCAGCGAACAGTGCCGAGACTAAAATTGCGTTAATAGGCGCATGATTCTTGTTGAGTTTCGAAAGAAAACGAGGGGCATTCCCCTGTTCTGCCAGTCCATATAACATTCTGCTGTTGCTGTAGACGCTACTATTATAAACAGATAATGCGGCGGTAAGGACAATGAGATTTAGCGCATTTGCGATAATTTTTGTAAAATAAAAAGTCTTTCCAAAGAGGGTAAATTCAAATCCATTAAGTTTGTCAAATACCAGTACAAAGGGACTTGTATCGGCTGTGATATTTGTCCACGGTGTCAAAGAGAAAAGAATAATGAGTGCGCCTACATAAAAGATTAAGATCCGATAGATCACCTGGTTGGTCGCTTTGGGGATGTTCTTTTCGGGATGTTCGGCTTCTGCAGCAGTAATGCCAACCAACTCTAGGCCACCGAAAGAAAACATAATCAATGCCATGGCAGAAAGGAGACCTTCAAAGTTGCCATCCGATGTTTCGTTAAACCAGCCTTTTGGGAAAAAACCACCATGTGAAGTCAGGTTGCTGAGACTTGCCTGCTCACCTCCAGTACCGCTTACCAGTAAGTATACACCAAAAACGATCATTGCGATGATCGCAACAACCTTAATAATGGAAAACCAAAATTCCGTCTCGCCATAAATTTTGACAGAGGCAAGATTAAGGGCGTTGATTGCAAAGAAGAAAAATAAACTTGATGCCCATAGGGGTATTTCTGGCCACCAGAACTGCACATAAACACCTATTGCTGTGAGTTCGGCCATGCTCACCAAGATATAAAGGACCCAATAGTTCCAGCCCGAAGCATAACCTGCAAAAGAACCCCAATATTTATTGGCGAAGTAGCTAAAACTTCCTGAAACAGGTTCCTCAACGACCATCTCGCCCAATTGGCGCATAATAAAAAAAGCAATAATTCCAGCGAAAGCATAGCCGAGTATAACTGCCGGCCCAGCAAGTGTGGCAGCCTTTCCGATACCTAGAAATAAACCCGTACCAATTGCACCACCCAGGGCAATTAATTGAATATGTCTATTTTGAAGTCCTCTTTTTAATTCTTCCTTATTGTTCTGTTTCTCCATGTGTATGGTTAATACGGTTACTAGTTTGTTTTGACCGATCCTTTGCAGGGGAAACCTGTGAAGACATTTACTCCGTACAAGAATCGAATTGGTCAAAATTGCTGCCGCTGTATGATGTGCCGACGAATAACGTGGCTCCCAGTGCATCTTTTGCCCTAAGCGCATAAAGTTAATAAAACACTTAGGTATTTGTGCACATTCTGTTGTGGTTTTAATGTATTTCGTAGTTTTTTTATAAACAATGGCGGGAGCCATGTTTGGTTAAGAAATAGAAAGCGCCGTAATTTGGAAATACGGCGCTTTATGAATTAGTAGCTAGTGTGATTTTTGGCCACTCTAGCTAATAACGAAATCTTATTTGCAAATGCTACTCAAAAAGATAAATTAATTTGCTTTTTGTGTTTTTTCTACGCTGCAGTCGCATCCACAGCCTTTCGAGCAGCTCGACTTGCCCTTTAATGATTTTCGGACATTTTTAACGACATACCATACAGCCGCCAAAACGAGAATTCCTACGATGAGATATTGTACTGTTAAATTATCCATAGCTTTTTATTTTAAAAGTTGATAAGCAATTAAGGCACTGAAATAGGCCAAACCTGTCATAAAACCAAGTTGTATTAAAGTCCATTTCCATGAGCCTGTTTCCCTTTTTACTGCCGCAATTGTACTCATACATTGCATAGCAAAAGCATAGAACAGTAATAAGGATACACCGGAAGCTAAATTGTAAGCCGGTAAACCGGTATTCCGGTTAATTTCGCTTTTCATTTTGCCTAATACCGTTGTTTTAGATGCTTCATCTTCGATATCCACTTCGTCACCAAGGCTATATACTGTTGCCATTGTGCCCACAAACACTTCTCGGGCAGCAAAGGAAGAAATGAGACCTATGCCCATCTTCCAGTCATAGCCCAATGGTTCAACAACAGGTTCAATAGCCATGCCAAGATAACCAAGGAAGGAGTGTTCCAGACGATAAGATGAAACTTCATGCTCCAAATCTGCTTCGGACAGGTTGGGGTTATTTTTTGTTACATATTCTTCTGCTTGGCTAAATTTGTCGTTTGGACCAAAACTACCTAATGCCCAGAGTATAACGGAAATGGCTAAAATAATTTTACCTGCGCCGAAGACAAAGCTTGATGCTTTTTCCCAAACATTTAAGGCTACATTTTTCCAATCCGGAGTCTTATAGGTGGGGAGTTCAAAGATGAGAAATGATTTGTGTTTTGATTTGATGACTTTGGTCAGGATAATCGCGGATAGCAAAGCTGCGAATATGCCAAGCAGGTACATCACAAACAATACAATCCCTTGTATTTGAAATCCTCCTAATTTCGTGTCCGGTATCACCAGTCCGATCAGAACGATATAAATAGGAAGTCGTGCTGAGCAGGTCATAAAAGGTGTTACCAGAATAGTAACCAGTCTTTCTTTGCTATTTTCGATGTTACGTGCAGACATGACTGCAGGAACAGCACAGGCTACGCCCGAAATCAATGGAATCACTGATTTTCCATTCAGACCAAAGGGACGAAGCCAGCGGTCCATCAGGAAAACAACACGGCTCATATAGCCTGTTTCTTCCATGATCGAGATAAAGATGTATAAAATAACGATCTGTGGGATGAAGATTACAATCCCGCCAATACCTTTGATAATACCATTGCTGAGCAAATCGGTCAGAGGTCCTGCAGGAAGTGTTGTTTGTGTATAGGCTGCAAGATCACCAAATAAACCGTCGATAAAATCCATGGCTGGTCCAGACCAGGTATAAATTGCCTGGAAGATTAAAAAGAGGATGCCAAAGAAGATGACGTAACCAAAGATTGGGTGAAGCAGGATGCTATCGATCGTATTGGTTTTGTTTTTATTCGAGGATTCATCCTTTACATAGATTTCAGTAAGGCTGCTATCTAGGGATTTACTGCGCAATATAGCTTCATCCTTTTGCAGCTTTTCGGCCCGCAATTGATATTTTTCACGGATTTGCTGAATAGCCTGATTTTTTTCCTTCGATAAAAAGGATACTTCGCCTTTGGCCAGGTATTGCCAGGTGTGGTATTCCGTATCTAATGGAAAGAGACGTTTGGTTTCCTCTAACGCCGCATCAGCTTCCGTTGGTAGACTGAATTTGCTGATATACATGGGCGGAACAGCATCAAAGTTTTTGATCAGCTGATCGATACCTTGCCCCGTACGCGCATTGGTTTCGTATACTTTTGTATTTAATAGGTGTTCAAGTTTCTGAACATCGATTGTAATTCCTTTTTCTTTGGCTTCATCGATCATATTGATGACAAAGATGGCCGGCAGACCGAGCTCCCGGGCTTGTTGATAAAGAATAATAGACCGTTTTAGGTTCGTAGGTTCAGCGACGACAACGACGAGGTTCGGTCTGAAACTACTCTCTTTATTGACTAAAGTGTTGAAAACAACTTCTTCGTCCAGTGAACTTGGGAACAGGGTGTATGTGCCCGGTAAGTCAATAATGCGATAAACTTTGTTGTTGGCTTTAACTTGCC
Source organism: Sphingobacterium sp. UME9 (assembly GCF_014170215.1). Taxonomy (NCBI): domain Bacteria; kingdom Pseudomonadati; phylum Bacteroidota; class Sphingobacteriia; order Sphingobacteriales; family Sphingobacteriaceae; genus Sphingobacterium; species Sphingobacterium sp. UME9. The sequence continues at coordinate 443,992 of NZ_LZZP01000013.1, forward strand.
CCTCACGTTTTTCGACCGTAATACCGGGATAATTTCCTACTTTCTGATTTAATTTTGTAATCCGGTTAAATAGAGATGTTTTACCCACATTTGGATTACCCAAAAGTGCAATAATCGGGTTATTCATTATTTCTGATCAATAAGGATGACTTTGGCTTCTGATTTGCGGATAGCAATTAAGGCGTTATTAGCACTGATATTTAGACATATAGGGCCGTCCAAAGGTGCGATATGTTTCACCTCTATTTCAGTACCGGGAATAAACCCCAATTCGAAAAATTTAGCTGGAATTTCGTGTGAATCAAAATCTATAATTACTGCTTTTTCCCCTTTTTTTAGCTTATCTAAGCTAGTTCTATTACGCATCTGCCTGTTTTTTTTGAATTCTTCAAATATACAGAATTTCTACCATTTAGAATGATTCTAATGTCATAGTTATGTATTTAGTAAAAAACAGCTATCTTTACTATTCAGAACGATTAATTATCAACCAGAATGAAGATTGAGGACGAAATCAAAGTAAGTAAATTCAGCAATGAATGGCATCGTTGTACGGTAAATATTCTATATACGTACAATTGGATTAACAATGAGCTTGAACAGCGTGCTGCCAAAGAAGGAATCACTTTGAAACAGTTTAATGTCTTGCGTATATTAAGGGGTCAATATCCCGAGCCTGCAACCAATAATCTGATTAAATCAAGAATGTTGAGCACTACACCGGATATTTCGCGTATGATTGATCGCATGGTTTCCAAAGAATTGGTTTCACGTTGTCAATCGGGTGGTGATAAAAGGGCAGTGGATTTGGTTATCACTGAGAAGGGCCTCGCGATTCTTAAGAGTTTAGATGAGGATATGCTGATGAAGGATCTTTTACCCGATCGAATTAGCGAAGAAGAAGCTGTGACCTTAAGTACACTGCTGGATAAACTTCGCGGCTAAAAAAATTAATGCGCATGGTCATGATGTTCATGATCATGCGATTGTTGGTGTTGATCGTGCCCATGATCATGTTCTCCGACAAATAAGAAACTTCCGAGTGCAATGGCAACGCCAGCTATCACAGCAATCATTTTCTTTTTATTGAATTTATGATGGTCAATTGAGCCCGATTCAAAAAGTATCGTTGTAGATATATGCAAGAAGATACCAATAACCACGGCCATGATTTTATCAAAATATTGCTGGATATTGCCCACTTCACCTGCACTGATGGCTTTGCTCAGTAAAAAGCCAAAAGGGGTCATTGCCGCAAATAAAGCTAGTGTAATGAGAATGGTGTTTTTCTTTAAATGCGTGCTTATTAGAATACTCCCCAATGCAAATGCCGCCGGAATGTGGTGGATGGATATGCCTAGGGCAAGTTCAGTCTGATGTGTTGCTGCAAGTGGCATGCCCTCAAGGAAAGCATGAAGACATAGACTGAACATAATACCGATTGGAAAACGATGGTTGTGGTGGTCGTGATCATTTTCGGTATGGATATGGCCATGCTCGATCCCTTGGGAGAACTGTTCAAGAAAGAGCTGGAAAAGAAATCCAGCAAGTACATAAATACCCAATACCTCAGGTGAAGTATTGGTGGACTGATAGACATGCGGAATGAGATGAAGCACGGTAATGGAGAACAAATAGGCTCCACTGAAAGAAAGGATGAGTTTGAGAAAACTGGTTCCTTTCTTTTGTACAAAAAATACGGCAATTCCACTTGCAAATGCAGGTATGAATAAAATTAAAATCAATAAAATTGAATTCATTATACGTGTTCAGTTTTAAAAAAGCTAGGTACAAACCGTTTGAATAGATAGCCTGTCGCCAAACCAACTAGTATACCTAAGGCTGAACCACAGAGGACATCAAACGGGTAATGGACACCAACATAAATTTGAGAGACTGAAATTAGGGTTGCCCAGGTAATACAAAGCCAAAGTGCATGTTTCCATCTTCTCCGGAAAAGTACAATCCAGAAAAAAGCAAGGGAAAAATGATTGGCCGCATGAGAGGAGGTAAAGCTAAAGCCAGAGCCACATCGCACCCGGATGTTGACATTTTCTTTAAACTCCACGTCGTTACATGGTCTAATTCTTTTTACAGTCTTTTTGATCAAATGAGATGATATACCATCGGAAACTCCGAAGGTAACCAAGGTCATGGCAACAATTAGAATTCCTGTTTTTCCATAGGTCTTTATGAAAAATATGATCAGAAATAAATACAAGGGTGCCCAAGTGTATGGATTGCGTAATATAGGCAATAACCAATCAAACACGGGGTTACTCAAGCCCTGATTAATGGCCAGAAAAATCTCTTGATCGATGTGTACTAATTGTTGAATCATAAATGTTGCTGATGACAATGAAATTCCCAAACTTTAAAAACTCACTTTTCAAAAGTAAAAATAATTTCATTGCAAACGGTTGTTTCTTTTAAAAACAACTTTGTTGCAACAAATATACGTTAAATATTCATTAATTATAATTTTAATTCGATATTTTATTGCCATTGTACTAAATTTACACGTTAATCAATTCAAAAGAAATGACTTTAATTAAATCAATATCAGGAATACGAGGTACGATAGGCGGGCGTGCTGGAGAGGCACTTACCCCGATAGATATCGTTAAGTTTACAGCTGCTTACGGCAAAATAATTGTTAAGCAGAGTGGTATCAAAAAAATTGTTGTTGGAAGAGATGCGCGTGTTTCTGGTGAGATGGTAAGTAATTTGGTGATTGGAACCCTGCAAAGCATCGGTGTTGATGTGGTTGATCTAGGCCTTTCAACGACACCAACGGTAGAGATTGCCGTACCTATGGAAAAAGCTGCTGGTGGTATCATTTTGACTGCTTCACACAATCCAGGTCAATGGAACGCGCTAAAGTTATTGAATGCAAAGGGCGAATTTATTTCAGATGCCGAAGGGCAAGAAGTATTGGCACTTGGTGAATCCTTAGACTTTGATTTTTCAGAAGTTGAAGCACTAGGACAGGTTCATAAAGACTATTCCTATTTACAAAAACATGTAGACGCTGTATTGGCGTTGGAATATGTTGATAAGGAAGCTATTAAAGCCGCTAATTTTAAAGTTGCTTTGGATGCCGTTAACAGTACCGGTGGTACATTTATACCTGCATTATTGGATGCGCTTGGTGTGCAGACAATCTATAAAATCCATTGTGAACCGAATGGTCAGTTTCCGCATAATCCCGAACCATTAAAAGAGAATTTGACGGATCTATCGGCTGCGGTTATCGAGAACAAAGCTGATTTAGGAATTGCTGTGGATCCAGATGTAGATCGATTGGTCTTTATGATGGAAGATGGTGAGTTATTTGGTGAAGAATATACCTTAGTGGCAGTAGCGGACTACTTATTGCAGCATAAAAAAGGAAATACAGTTTCTAATTTATCTTCCACACGCGCACTGCGTGATGTGACTAAAGCACATGGTGGCGAATATTATGCCGCTGCTGTTGGTGAAGTCAACGTGGTTACAAAGATGAAGGAAGTAGATGCGGTAATTGGCGGAGAAGGAAACGGTGGTGTTATTTATCCGGCATCTCATTATGGCCGTGATGCGCTAGTAGGGGTAGCGATCTTCTTGACACATCTGGCGAAACTTGGTAAAAAAGCCTCCGAATACCGCGCCTCTTTACCGCAGTACTTTATGTCAAAAAACAAGATTACACTGACTCCGGAATTGGACATTGACAACCTATTGGCCAAAATGGAGGAAAAATATAAAAATGAAGATCATTCAACAATCGATGGATTGAAAATAGACTTTGAAAATGAATGGGTTCATTTACGTAAATCGAATACCGAACCGATTATTCGGATTTACTCGGAGGGACCTACGCCTGAAGCTGCTGAGCAGATCGCGCAGAAGATTATCCGCGAAATTGAAGAAATAATTAAATAAAGACAAAAGCTGCATATGCAGCTTTTTGTTTTAAGACTGATCTCATCGGAAGAGGATTGTCTTAGCTATTACGAAGTTTTATAATGTATGATTAGAAAGATCATTTTAGGTACGTATTGTTTTATTAGTTTAATTTTATTTGTCTTTCCGACAAGTGCCCAGCAGCCTATGGACGAAATCAATGGGCTACTGGATCGTTGGCACAAAACTTCTGGTGAGGTAAAGTATGGCCCATTTTTGAATGTTATTGCTTCGGATGGAGTTATTTTGGGTCCCGATCATGATGAAAGGTGGGATAAAGCCCATGCGGAGAAGTTCAGCGATCAATATTTCAATCCAAAAAATGCTTGGACTTACACCTATGACAAGCGGCATATCAGCTTTAATGCCGATAGCACGACGGCCTGGTTTGATGAAACGTTTAAGATCAATACCAAGTCTTTTCGTGGCGTGGGCGTATTAAGTAAGCTGGACAATGAATGGAAGCTTCGTCAATACAGCATGTCCATGTCGGCACCTTATGCGGATGTGAAAGCGGCCGTAGGTGGAAAGGCAGGTCAGAAAATTCACAGTAACCTGTTATTGGTTATGGTGCTGTTTTTCTTTATGGCCATGTTATTTGTGCTGAGTCAACGCCTCAAGATCTCTTACCCCATTCTGTTGGTTATTGGCGGACTGGTGATCTCGTTGATCCCCGGGGCACCTGTCATAAGTGTTGATCCCGATATCGTGTTTATGGTATTTTTGCCACCCTTGCTTTTTGAAGCAGCCTGGTATACCAATTGGGGGAATTTTCTAAAGTGGCGACGGTCTATTTTTATCATGGGCTTTGGTTTAGTCTTCTTCACATCGCTGGCGATTGCCTACTTTTCGGTCAGTATTATTCCGGGATTTACCTTGGCGCTGGGCTTTTTACTGGGTGGGATTATCTCTCCCCCAGATGCCGTGGCTGCTAGTTCTGTCCTGAAAGGGGTAAGTATTCCTAAACGTGGAATTGCGATATTGGAAGGGGAAAGCCTGGTGAATGATGCAGCCTCATTGACGGTATTTAGATTTGCATCCATTGCGATTCTTACCGGCCAGTTTGTGATGAGCACTGCGACGACGCAGTTTCTGATGTTATCGGTCATGGGTGTTGTCGTTGGTCTGGTCATCGGTCACATCCTCTATATATTCTTACGTTATGTAGCTAAGTCGTCGAGCATTTCAACACCCATAACGCTCATTGCGCCTTACCTGATGTATATTGTTGCGGAGCATTTTGAGTGGTCGGGGGTCTTGGCCGTGGTTAGTGGCGGATTGTTTCTTTCTTTCCGGGCAGGGGATTACCTCAACTATCATACGCGGATCCAAACCAAAGAAGTGTGGGCAACAGTAGGTTTTCTCTTAAATGGATTTGTCTTTATCCTCATTGGACTTGAACTCCCGGTGATCATCAATGGTTTGGGAGAATACTCCATGGAGGAAGCTATTGATTATGCATTGGCGATCTGTGTAATTGTTATTGTTCTGCGATTAATCGCCGTTTATCTTTCGGCTTTTGTTCCCAGGATAATATTCAAACGGGTCCGCATCAAGGAAAAGAGTCCAGGATGGAAATTGCCCCTGGTCGTTGGCTGGGCCGGTATGCGCGGAGTGGTTTCTTTGGCATCAGCATTAGCAATACCATTGACGTTATATGATGGAACGGCCTTCCCACACCGAAATCTGATTTTGTTCATTACCTTTGTGGTTATTTTAGTGACGCTTGTTTTTCAGGGGCTTACATTGCCTTTGTTGATTAAATTGATAAAAATTGAAGAGGTCGATGAGCAAGCTTCAATGGAAGAGCAAATCGATGAGATTCGGGTACGTCTTGGCAAAGAATCTATTGCGTATCTGGATAAACATTACGCAAAGGAAATGCTGGAGCATGAGACAATTGCCCGTGTTAAAGAGCAGATCATCCGGAGCGTAAATGCATCCGAACGAGCGAAGGAAGAAGACACACGTGCACAGCTTTCTGCAGTAAGGGGGCTCTATAATAAAATTATGTTGGAACTTTTGGCGCTACGTCGTGACGGCCTGTACAAGATCAAGGAAAGCAAGGCTTTTGACAGTGATGTTATTAAAGAGATGGAGTATTCCCTGGATTTGGAAGAATCGCGTTTGTCGCGCAAGTAGTTGTTTATAAACGAGTAAATCTTGGTTTTTGCACTGCGAAACCTAGCGCCAGTGTTGCAAAAAATAGTGCGCCGTTGTTGTAAGAAATAGTGCGCGGAGGTGCAAAAAATAGCGAATTTAGCTTATAATGCTAAATTCGCTATTTTTCCTTTATCACCCACTAAAAATATCGCTCGGCCTTTTTTTGCCTTTTGTACGGCATTGAAGCTTTCCTTTCCGATAGACGTCCAGTTTTTTCCGCCGTCATTCGAGAGGTCTGTACCCGAGGTACCCGTGCTGATCAGCTGTTTTTTGGAAAGATAAATAACGGCCGACTTAAAGCCAGCGGGAGCTGTTTCTGGTGCAAACCATGTTTTACCGCCATCGTTGGTTAGTAGGCTATTTTTTTCTTTGTTTTTATCCTCTTTGTAATCGCCACCGACTACAATGCCCGTTTTCGACGAGTAAAATGCTACGGAAAAAGGACCGGTGCTATTTTTTCCCTGAATGATGGGGCAGCTGTAACGTTGCCATGTGTCCCCCTGATCTTTGCTGCTGTAAATATTGGCTGCTGTTCCACCAGTGGCAATCCAGTATGCCCCTTTATTATCGCAGTATATGGATGTTCCACTGGCCGCAAAACCAGCCTCTCCTTCGGTAATTGTAAAGTGCATATTCGCGGATATATCTTTCCAGGACCTTCCTAAATCGATGCTTTTTAATAGTGGCATTTTCCCCTGAATGGCGTCGCCAAAGGCAATGCCGACCCCTTTTGGGGTAAAAGCAAAACCGTCATAAAATATTTCGGGTCGCTTATCTATGAATACTTCTTTCCAGCTTCGACCGCCGTCATGGGTACTTAAGATGATGGCAGGGGAACCTGCCGAAATAATTAAAGCTTCATTCTCATCAAATGCTTCGATATCCCTAAAATCTGTTTTTTCGTAGCCAATTGGATTGACCCACTGCCAGTTTTTTCCGGCATCGGTGCTGAGCCCGACGGTACCATTGCTTCCGCTTACCCATACAGTTGTATCATCGACCACGCTTAGGCCTCTGTAGCTGCTGTTTCGCTCTTGATTTACCAGGTTAATGGTCGCTTGTTGAGCGTTCAGATGGCCCAGGAACAAGATGTGGGTAATAAAAATCAGAAATAAAGGTTTCATGTGGTTATACTTTTTATTTAAACAAATCTACTCGTCTTTTTGAAACTTTTCCTTGTTTTTTTAAGATTGTTTTGCGGAGTTGAAGAAATCCAACCGTCATTTTTCTCGGTGATTTAAAATAAGGAATGCTCAATACGACCAACAGCGCGATACAGGCAGAAGTGCCGAGGGCTCCACCATAACCAGTAAAAAATTTACTGGTATTGAGCAGAATTGTCGTAAAAATAACACCAGCTAGAGCCAAACCGAAATAGGTTGATAACTGGTTTTTTGAGACCATGCCTATAAATGACGCGCCTATAAAAATAGGGGGGATGTACTGTGCGAGATAAGGAGAAACACTTTGTGGGAAGAAGTGAAGGAAACCTGCGACAAGTAAGGTCAGCATTGCGGATGAGCGCACTGCCCCTTGGTGAAATTTGGTGTTGACATAGTATGTCGCCGTGCTCCCGATGATGCCAACTAGGTATAAAATGAATGTTTCCATATTACTTAAAAATATATAACAGCAGGTATGTCAATGAAACACCAAGAAAGGCCAATGTGCCTAGTTTACCGCCGACACCATTCAATAGACTTTTCGATACAATCAGAAAGATCGCTGTAAAAATACTGGCGGCTAAAATAAAAGAGAATCCATGAGCCACCTGCGCATTGGACATTCCTACAAATGCACCGCAATAAATTGCTGCAGGGAGGTGGGGCAGATAAGTTGAATTTTTGTTGATATTGGGAATGAAAGAGGCTATGGTACCTGTCAGCGCAGCGCCCAATACAGGGCCCAAGCCGAAGATCTGATTGAAATAGTAGGATGCAATCGCTCCTACAGGTACCCAAAGGGCAATTTTGATCGATTCATATTCATGCCTGTGATGATGAATGGGCGACCTGAGGTAACTGTATAAAATCAGTAAGGACAATAGGCCGATAAAAGCCAATACAATATAAGAATGTGTATTTTCTACAAAGATGGCCACTAAAAAAAGGGCCTGAATGACAAATAATAAGCAGATGCTTATTATCCTAAATTTCTGCCGGGCTTGCATTTAAACAAATTTAGGCAAAGGTACTGATTATTTGTCTATTCTATTGGTAGATTTTCTTTTTATCAATATGGGATCAAGAACAATCTGTTCGATTGCTTCGTACGGACTTTTTTGTTTAACCATTTTCAGAAAGAGTTTTGCACATTCTTCCCCCATTTTGTTGGCCTGTTGATCAATACTTGATAGCGTAGGGCTGATAAAGGAAGAAAAGGTCTGGTTTGCAAAACCGATCACTCCTGTGGCTGGAATGGCAATATTTGCAGTTTTTAAGGCCTGTATAATCCCGACAGCTGTAAAGTCATCACCACCAATAAAGGCGTCCGGTTGGATTGCAGATTTTAGAATCTGTTCGGTTCCTTTGATGCCGGCTTCAATAGATAAGTCGCCGCGAATGATAAAGTCTTCCCGTGGGGAAATCTGCGCATCTTTTAAGGCCGCTTCGAAACCATGGAAACGATCCTGGAAAATAGCGATTTCTTTGTCCGTTGTGATAAAGGCAATGTTTTTATAACCCTGTTCGAGCAGATGTTGTGTGGCAAGGTAGCCTGCTTTAAAATCGTCAAGTTTGACCATAGGAGCAGGAATATCTTTATGGGTACGGTCAAAAATGACCAGGCATTTGCGCTGATTGATCACTTCCTGAAAATGCTGGGTTTCTTGCGTCTCCAGCGACAACGAAGCAATGATGCCGTCTACCTGAGCTTCAAGTAAAGTCTTCACGCCATTGACTTCATCTTCAAAAGATTCATTCGATTGATAAAGCAATAGGCTGTAGTTGTGTTTTTTTAACTCTTTTTCAATGCTATGCACGGCTTCCGCAAAAAAATGAATTTGCATGGTAGGAACAATGACACCGATGGTATTGGACTTGCCCGAGGAAAGAGAAGAGGCCAACTTATTGACACTGTAATTCAATTCCTTTGCTTTGTCGAGCACCAGTTTTCGTGTCGCCTCGCTGATCGTAGGCACATTATTCAATGCGCGCGATACGGTAGAGACTGTCACTCCAAGCGCACGGGCGATATCATAAATTGTCGTTTTTTTATTCACGCTCCAAAGTAAATAATTTTATTTAATATTTTGATAATTCAGAAACATACCCTACTTTTATGCAACCGGTTGCAGTGTAAGGCCGATGTTGTTTTTTATAACCAATTAGAATTGATTACCATGTATTTATTAGGTATAGACGTAGGTACTTCTTCTGTAAAAGTTTCGATTGTTGAGGCATCTTCACAACGTAAGGTTTGCTCGGTGCAATATCCGGACGTAGAAGCTCCCATAATTACTTTGGAGCCCAATTGGGCTGAACAGAACCCGCTCGATTGGTGGGACTACTTTAAACAGGCTCTGTTGAAGGCAAACAGGCTGGGCCTGTATGACCCCAAAGCAATTTCGGCCATTGGCATTGCATACCAGATGCACGGCTTAGTCGTGGTCGATAAAGATCAGCATGTGCTGCGAAATGCCATTATCTGGTGCGACAGTAGGGCTGTTGAATTGGGAAATATCGCTTTTGAAGAAATCGGAAGGTCTTTTAATCTGAGTCATCATCTGAATTCACCAGGTAATTTTACAGCGTCAAAGTTGGCCTGGGTAAAAGCAAACGAGCCGGAAATTTATGAAAAAATAGATAAGATCATGTTGCCTGGGGATTTCATCGCCATGAAACTTTCGGGGCAGGTGACGACTTCCATCTCAGCCTTATCTGAGGGGATATTCTGGGATTTCAAGGACAATGTATTGTCGCGTACGATTATGGATTATTATGGCTTTGATGATCATCTTATTCCTGAGATCTTACCTGTGTTTTCAACGCATGGTCAAATTAAAGCCGCTGTTGCTGAAGAACTTGGGTTATCTAATACAGTGACCATCAATTATAAAGCCGGCGACCAGCCCAACAATGCACTTTCGCTGAATGTCCTTCAACCTGGCGAAGTCGCTGCGACCGCAGGTACTTCAGGGGTGATCTATGGCGTCAGCGACAAGCTGATCGCCGACCGCGAATCGCGCGTAAATACATTTGCCCATGTGAATTATCAAGAGAATGATATCCGGACAGGGGTATTGCTCTGTATCAATGGAACAGGCATTATGAATAGCTGGGGTAGACGATTGTTGGGACGCGATTTGTCTTACGAACAGATTAATGCCATGGCTGGTGCATCTCCTATCGGTAGCAAAGGTCTGCAGGTTATCCCATTTGGCAACGGTGCCGAACGGATGCTCAACAACCAAACGGTTGGAGCTTCAATTTCAGCGATAGATTTGAATAGGCATGAGACAAGTGATATGCTGCGCGCTATACAGGAAGGGATTGCATATGCTTTTCGCTATGGCTTGGATATCATGCGCGAAAACAATCTGTATCCAAATATGATTCGTGCAGGTTATGCGAATTTATTCCTGAGCGCTGTTTTCAGGGAGTCATTTGTGGGGGCCACTGACGTTCCAGTTGAAATCTTTAATCATGATGGCAGTATTGGAGCCGCTCTTGGAGCAGGTATAGGAAGTGGGTATTATGCAGATTCTACAGAAGCTTTTCGTTCTTTGAAACCTGTGTATACAGTGGAACCTCAATTTGTAGCGCAATATGAGGAGCATTATCAGCAATGGAAGGAATTATTAAACAAACAAATAAATAGCAAATAAGATGAATATTATCAAAGCGAAAAAAGAATTTTTCAAAGGCGTTGGCCAAATTCAATTCGAAGGAAAGGACAGTACAAATCCATTGGCTTTCCGTTATTATAATCCAAAACAAATTGTTGGTGGCAAGACGATGGAGGAGTATTTTAAGTTTGCCTGTTCGTATTGGCATTCTTTCAATGGTAACGGATCTGATCCATTTGGCGGACCGACACATCAATTTCCATGGGATGAAAGCAACGATGTAATCACTAGGGCAAAAGATAAAATGGATGCAGCATTCGAATTTATCAGTAAAATAAATATACCCTATTATTGCTTCCATGATGTGGACTTAGTTGATTATTCGGATAATGTTGTTGAAAATGAAAAGCGTCTGTCAACTATCGTTGATTATGCGAAGGAGAAACAACAGGAAAGCGGTATAAAATTGCTTTGGGGAACAGCCAACCTTTTTAGCCATAAACGGTACATGAATGGAGCAGCAACTAACCCAGATTTTCATGTTCTTGCACATGGTGGCGCACAGGTCAAAGCAGCCTTAGACGCAACGATTGCTCTTGGTGGTGAAAATTATGTGTTCTGGGGTGGAAGAGAGGGGTATATGAGCCTTTTAAATACCAATATGAAGCGTGAGCAGGAACATCTTGCACAGTTTTTACACATGGCCAAGGATTATGCCCGCAAAAATGGTTTTAAAGGAACTTTCTTTATCGAGCCGAAACCATGTGAGCCTACAAAACATCAATACGATTATGATGCGGCTACCGTGCTGGGCTTCCTGGGTCAGTATAATCTTTTGGAAGATTTTAAATTAAATTTAGAGGTAAACCATGCGACATTGGCCGGACATACGTTCCAGCATGAGCTACAGGTTGCTGTAGATGCAGGTAAATTGGGCTCCATTGATGCTAACCGCGGTGATTATCAAAATGGATGGGATACAGATCAATTTCCGAATGATATCAATGAATTGACCGAAGCCATGTTGATTATTTTAGAAGGTGGTGGATTCCAAGGTGGAGGTGTGAATTTTGATGCCAAAATCCGTCGGAACTCGACAGATCCTGAAGATTTGTTTTATGCACATATCGGTGGTATGGATCTTTTTGCACGCGCGCTTATTACGGCAGATCATATCCTTCAAGACTCGGATTACAAAAAAATACGGGCCGATCGTTATGCCTCTTTTGATACAGGCCATGGCGCATCATTTGAAGAACGGACATTGACCCTGGAGAACTTAAGGGATTTAGCAGCGGAATTAGGTGAGCCAAAAACAATTAGTGGTAAACAGGAGTATTTAGAAAATTTGGTTAATAGATATATATAGTTCTAAAAATATTTCTATATTAGGCGATCAAATTAAACCAATTACCAATACATGAATAATTATTTAAGCACAAAAGATTACATCGTTTTCCTGATATACTTTGTTATTGTAGCAGGTTACGGATTATGGGTGTATTATCGCAAGAAATCTGAATCTGTAGGTTCCAAAGACTATTTTTTGGCTGAGGGGTCATTGACTTGGTGGGCTATCGGAGCTTCACTTATTGCGTCCAATATTTCGGCCGAGCAATTTATCGGTATGAGCGGTTCCGGATTTAAGATGGGATTGGCTATTGCGACTTATGAGTGGATGGCTGCCATTACACTGATTGTCGTTGCGGTATTTTTTATCCCGGTATATTTAAAGAACAAGATCTTTACGATGCCACAGTTTCTCCATAAACGATATAATGGAACTGTTGCGATGATCATGGCCGTTTTCTGGTTACTGTTGTATGTTGTCGTCAATTTGACATCCATCCTCTATTTGGGAGCCATTGCGGTAAGTAGTATTTCCGGTATCAGTCTGGATGCCTGTATGTATGCCATTGCGATTTTTGCTGTGATCATTACATTGGGAGGAATGAAAGTAATCGGTTATACGGATATTATTCAGGTTTTCTTTTTGGTATTGGGTGGTTTGGCTACCACTTACCTGGCCTTGAACCTCGTTTCAGAGCACTATGGTGGCTCAGGAGTATTGGAAGGCTATCACTTGATGACCGAAAAAGCTTCCGACCACTTCCATATGATTCTGGATCGTAAAAATGAGAACTATCTCGATTTACCGGGGCTAACCGTATTGATTGGCGGTATGTGGATCGTTAATTTGAATTACTGGGGATGTAATCAATACATCACGCAACGCGCGCTTGGAGCAGATTTGAAAACCGCGAGAAACGGTATCTTGTTTGCAGCATTTCTGAAGTTATTAATGCCTATCATTGTCGTGTTGCCGGGTATTGCAGCCTATGTAATGTGGAAAGATGGTTTGTTCCAAAATGAAATGATGCAACATGGTGAGGTAAACCCTGACCACGCTTATCCAGTTTTGTTGAATTTATTGCCAGCAGGTTTAAAAGGCTTGTCTTTTGCGGCATTAACAGCTGCAGTGGTCGCTTCTTTGGCAGGTAAAGCAAACAGTATCGCTACAATCTTCTCCTTGGATATCTATAAAAAAGTATTCAATACAGAAGCATCGGACAAGAAATTGGTCAATATCGGCAAGCTAACTGTTGTGGTTGCCATGATTTTGGGTGTGCTGATTGCTCCACATTTGGGTATTGATAAAAAAGGTGGATTCCAATATATTCAAGAATATACGGGTTTTGTATCTCCAGGTATTTTTGCGATGTTCATTTTAGGATTCTTCTGGAAGAAAGCAACTTCAAATGCGGCTTTATTTGCAACAATTGGAGGTTTTATTTTCTCCATCATCTTCAAAAAATTGCCGGATTGGGTCGATCTGTCATTCTTGTCATCGACAGGTTTCTCCGTTCCAAATCCAACAACAGGAGTCTACGAAATTCCATTTTTGGATAGAATGGGATTCGTCTTCATCATCTGTATTATCGGTATGATTCTCATCAGTATTGTCGACAATAAGCGTGGTGTCGTGCCAGCAGGATTGGAAGTTGATACCACGATGTTTAAACCACACCGGGCGTTTTTGGTCATTGCATTGATCGTAGCGCTATTGGTTACAGCATTATATTCTATTTATTGGTAATCCAATAGCAAATAAGATTTTAAAAACTCCTATCAATCTCGGTTGATGGGAGTTTTTTGTTTGTTTTAAAAATACCTATCTTGGTTTTACTAAAACCTTTGCTTAACGAAAGATTACTTAAAGAAAGACTACTTAACGAAAGATTGCTGCTATGAAAAGAAGATCCCCCTCGCTACTGATGACGCTGTTTGGATTGCTTACTACCTGTACGCCGATGCTGAGTTCCGCCCAGCGTACACAGAAACCACCTTTACATGGAAAACATTGGATGGCTATTACGGGTAAACCCTTGGCGGCAACAGCGGGTGCCCAGCTATTCCAACAAGGCGGAAATGCGGTGGACGCTGCTTGTGCAATGCTCGCAGCAACCTGTACGATGTGGGATGTACTGAGTTGGGGCGGAGAGACGCAAGCGTTAATTTATCATCCGAAACTAAAAAAGGTCATTGCCATAAATGCCTTGGGGGTAGCACCCAGTGGAGCGACAGTCGATTTTTTTAGATCAAAGGGCTACGAATTTCCACCGGAATACGGCCCTCTTGCTGCTGTCACACCGGGTACACCCGGCGGATTGTGCTATATGTTGGCTCATTATGGAACGAAAAGTCTAGCAGAGGTATTAGCTCCTGCTCTTGAAATGGCTGCAGGTTACCCGATTGACGCACAAACTGCAACGAGTATTGAGCGAGGTAAAGACCGTATTAAAGAATGGCCTTACAGTAAAAAGGTGTTTTTAGTACATGAAGGTAAATCCTGGGAAGCTCCCGAAGCGGGAGAGGTTTTCGTGCAGCAGGATCTGCATAATACCCTGTCCAAATTGATAGAAGCCGAAAAGCAGGCTCTTGCAGCGGGAAAAGACCGGAAAGCGGCAATCATGGCTGCTTATGACCGGTTTTATACCGGCGATATAGCAGATGAATTTGTCCGTGGTAGTAAGGAGCAAGGTGGCTTAATCACGAAAGCAGACTTAGCCAATTGGAAACCTATTGAGGAGGAACCATTGCATGTCAATTATAAGGGCGTTGACGTGTATAAATTACAAGAATGGACACAGGGACCAGCCATGCTACAGAGTTTGCAGCTGCTGAAAAACTTTGATCTAAAGGCAATGGGTTATAATTCTGCTTCTTATATTCATACACTCTATCAGGTTATGAACTTAGCCTTTGCCGATCGGGATTTTTATTACGGTGATCCCTACGGTAAACCAAAGACACCTATTCAAGGTCTTTTGCATGAGTCTTATGCCAAGGCGAGGGCCGCAACCATTGATCTTAAGCAAAATAACCCGAATGTACTTCCAGGAGACCCTTATCCCTACGAAGGTAAGCAGAATCCGTATCTTTCGTTACTGGAGCAGCGTAGGAAAGAGTTTACGCCACATACGGAGCTGAAAAATGATTTTGTCCCTAAACATGACGCACGCTCAAGTTCGTCGCTGACGGAATTGCCAAAAACAGCTCTTTTGGCATCTTTAACGGTGGATAGTGCTTATGTCGACCGTTTATTACGGGGAAC
Source organism: Sphingobacterium sp. UME9 (assembly GCF_014170215.1). Taxonomy (NCBI): domain Bacteria; kingdom Pseudomonadati; phylum Bacteroidota; class Sphingobacteriia; order Sphingobacteriales; family Sphingobacteriaceae; genus Sphingobacterium; species Sphingobacterium sp. UME9. The sequence continues at coordinate 459,501 of NZ_LZZP01000013.1, forward strand.
CACAAGCGTTGAAGCTGCGGATGAAGAAGGTTGGGTCGTTTCGATCACACCGAGTGGTGGTTGGCTCCCTGCCTGTATTGCCGGGAATACCGGGGTGGGCATGAGTCAGCGCTTACAGAGTTTTGTCTTAGATTCATTGATAAACCCGTTCAATGTGGTTGAGCCAGGCAAAAGACCACGTGTAACACTTACCCCTTCGATGGCATTGAAAAACGGAAAACCTTACCTTTCTTTTGCTGTGCAGGGAGGAGATACACAGGATCAAAACCTATTGCAGTTTTTCTTGAATATGGTCGAGTTTGGTATGACGCCACAACAAGCCAGCGAGGCGGCCAATATCAACAGTAACCAGCTTTGGCTATCGCTTGGAGGAACGAAGACCGACGATCGAAAACCGCGCTCAGGTAGCCTTCTATTGGACAAAAATACAGCACCAACAATTATTGAAGAATTAAAGAAAATGGGGTATAGCATACAGCTCGGTGACCGCACCAGTGGACCTATCAATGCCATTTATTTCGACCAGCAGCACAATACACTTTGGGGCGGCAGTAGCAACAATGGGGAGGACTATGGCATCGGGTGGTAGTTTGTCATTTGCCTGCTGCTCGGTTTTGGTTTTGTTATCTCCGCGGTATTTGTTATCTTACCTACTGATCGGAAACTGATTTTTGTTATGGAGGGTAGTGTCAATAAATATTCGTTTGTTTTTCAGCCTGATGAAGCTGGGATTGTCTTGGTAGATGGCTTGAAGCGGCGATTACGTGCATCGTTAGCCGAGCTGTTTCCCGACAAAAACAAAGGCTGGTATCCCAGTTGCAATTCCAAAGCCCATGTAACGATATGTGCTTTTGAAGCAGATGGGAATAAACTGACAATGGCTATTGAGGCTTTGCAGGAGACTTTGGTCTATGAGCGGAGTCAGTATGTTTATTTCGATCATTTTGCATCATTTGCCGGTGGTGCTTTCTATATTGCACCGACAGTACATGCCCGCAGTTATCTCAAGGACCGGGCGCGGAAGGTTGTTCAAACTTTATCGGAGTTTGATTTGATCGAGATTAGCGACGAACCCCATATTTCGATTGGACGACGTCTGGAGCCAGAACAGCTTGAAATTGCAAAAGAACAGTTGCGGTCTGTCGACCTGAGCTTTATGTGCAAGGGCGTTCATGTGCGGCAGTTTAAACCTGATTTAGGTCAGTATGAGATCATCGATTTTATACAGTTTGGCAACCTATCGAAGGAAAATTCTGGCCAGCTGGCATTTAAATTCTAATAATATCGCGGTTTAATTGCCTAATAATGTAAAGCTTTTTATCTTTAAGGCTGACAATAGACGATATTGCACTTACAGCACTTTATGCATTACGACGAATCTCATCATAAATCCCTATCTGATATCCATGAAAGTGTAGATGTCAATCAAGGGAAATCCAAATTTAAGAAGATACTTAGTTTCTTTGGTCCAGCTTATCTCATTAGTGTGGGGTATATGGATCCAGGTAACTGGGCTACCGATCTTGCTGGAGGAAGCCAATTTGGCTATACCCTGATTTGGGTGCTGTTGATGAGTAATATCATGGCGCTAGTGCTACAGAATCTATGTGCCCGTCTAGGTATTGTACGCGGTAAGGACCTTGCGCAGTGTAATAGGGAGACCTATCCTAAACGGATGAATTTTGTACTCTATGTGCTTGCTGAAATTGCAATAGCAGCCTGTGACCTGGCGGAGGTTTTGGGTATGGCAATCGGTCTTAACCTTCTTTTCGGCATTGATCTGCTTTGGGGGGTAATGATCAGTTTTGCAGATACCTTCTTATTGCTCTATCTTCAGAAGCTGGGGATGCGGAAAATGGAACTTTTTATCATTGGACTGATCGCGCTTATTGGCATGTGTTTCATGGTAGAAATGTTTTTGGCGAAACCGGATTTTGCAGAGGTGGCCACTGGATTTATACCCAGTATCCCGAATAGTGCCGCACTATATATTGCCATAGGAATTATTGGCGCAACCGTCATGCCTCATAATCTATATTTGCACTCGGCTCTTGTACAGACACGGAAGATTGACCGGAATGAGGTTTCGATCCGAAAATCGCTCAAGTATAACTTTTGGGATAGTGCGATTGCCTTGAACCTGGCCTTTTTGGTAAATGCCGCGATATTGATTCTTGCAGCCTCTGTTTTTCACAAAAACGGTATGCATGACGTTGCCGAACTTGAAGATGCTTATCACTTATTGGGCAATCTTCTTGGAACGGAATGGGCCTCAAAATTGTTTGCTGTTGCCTTGATTCTTGCCGGACAGAGCTCAACGGTGACGGGAACCCTAGCCGGTCAGATTGTGATGGAGGGGTACCTTCGATTGCGGATTAGCCCGACCTTACGAAGAATTATAACCCGGCTTTTGGCGATTATCCCGGCTGTATTGGTGATTCTGATTTCGGGTGAAGGTCGCGTTGGACAGCTGCTGATCTTTAGTCAGGTGATCTTGAGTATGCAGCTTGCTTTTGCAGTCATCCCGTTGATCCATTTTGTGAGCGATAAAGTCAAGATGGGTATTTTTGCCATTAAACCGATAACAAAAATTGCGGCCTGGTTGATAGCGGCCATTATCGCTGTTCTGAATTTTAAATTGGTATACGACGAAGTGGCCGGCTGGATTGGTGAAGCCAATAATATTTTGGTAACCGTATTATTGATCTTGGGCGCTGTGGGTTTGTTTGCCTTATTAATGATGACGGTATTATACCCCATTTTACTCAAATCGAAACCAACGGAGCTGGAGGTTCACCCACCATTCGAGGCATTGCATTTTGAACATAAAGGCTCTTTTAAGAAAGTTGTGATCGCGTTGGATTTCTCAAATTCTGATCAGAAAGTAATCCAATATGCTTTACAGCTGTCGCATGACGACACGACTTTTGTCGTAGTACATATTGTTGAAAGTGCATCGGTGAAATATACCGGAGATTCGACGGATGATTATGAATCGCGTCAGGATTTGGAACGGCTGAAATTGTATGCTGATTTTCTATTGTCGAAAGGACATCAAACAGCATATGAACTGGGATACAATAACCGGATCAAGAGTATCGCAGAAGTCTGTGAAAAATACGGCGCCGATCTATTGGTCGTTGGAAGCCATGGGCACAGTGGTGTGAAGGATTTTGTGTTTGGTGAGACAGTTAACAAGCTGCGGCATGCGGTGAAAGTACCTGTTTTTATCGCCCAATAGGTCTTAAGGAGCTATCCTAAAGAGCGTCTGTCTATTCACTGTAATTTTATTGCTGAAAAAGTGAAGGGAGGGGTCGGTAAGTGCTAAATAATTCGTACTTTTGCGACATCAAATCAAGATATGAGCGACGCTATTAAACACGAGTGCGGAATCGCACTAATTCGCCTGTTAAAACCCTTATCTTATTATCAGGAAAAATATGGTACGCCATTTTATGGCATCAACAAATTGTACCTATTAATGGAAAAACAGCACAACCGTGGACAAGACGGGGCTGGAATTGCAACCATTAAATTTGATGTAAAACCTGGAAATCGTTACATTTCGCGTTACAGAGCTATGGGCTCAACTGCCGTGGCAGACATATTCGAATATGTACAGAAAAAATTTGCTTCTGTTCAGAAAGCATTTCCAGAGGAGTCAAAAGATACGCAATGGTTAAAAGATAACGTAAGTTTTACGGGAGAAGTACTTTTAGGACATTTGCGCTATGGAACGCATGGAAAGAACAGTATCGAAAGCTGTCACCCATTTTTAAGACAAAACAATTGGATGTCTCGTAATTTGGTGGTAGCGGGTAACTTCAACATGACTAATGTGGACGAATTGTTGCAACAATTATATGAGTTGGGACAACATCCAAAGGAAAAAGCGGATACCGTAACCGTTTTGGAAAAAATTGGCCATTTCTTAGATGATGAGAACCAGGATCTTTTCGATCAATTCAAAAAAGAAGGTCATTCTAATATTGAGATCAGCTCGCTGATTGCTAAAAATATTGATGTTACCAAAATATTGAAGCGTTCGGCCAAAACTTGGGATGGCGGTTACACCATCGCAGGTATCTTTGGTCACGGTGATGCTTTTGTTATGCGCGACCCAGCTGGTATCCGTCCGGCGTTTTATTATCAGGATGAGGAGATCCTGGTTGTAGCATCGGAAAGACCGGTCATCCAAACGGCATTCAATATTCCTATTGGTGCTGTGAAGGAAATTAAACCAGGCCATGCCCTGATCGCTAAAAAAGACGGTACAGTATCCCAAGAGATGTTTAGACAACCCGTAGAACAACGTTCTTGTTCTTTCGAACGGATTTACTTCTCACGTGGATCAGATGCTGATATCTATCAAGAACGTAAAGAATTAGGAAGATTACTGGTACCTCAGGTATTGGAATCTGTCAAAAATAACATCAAAAATACCGTATTCTCGTTTATTCCAAATACAGCTGAAGTATCTTACTATGGCCTAATGGATGGTATCAATGCCTACGTTCGGGATTTTCAAAAAGAGACCCTATTAAATCGCTCAGAAAAAATCTCTGATGAAGAATTGGATGAAATCTTGAGTATTAAACCTCGTTTTGAAAAACTCAACGTGAAGGACGCTAAACTGCGTACGTTCATTACGCAAGATGCGGACCGTACAGACATGGTACAGCACGTATATGATACAACTTACGGTATTGTAAAGGATCACGAAGATACGATCGTTGCCATTGATGACTCTATTGTTAGGGGAACAACATTGAAACAAAGTATTTTAACGATCTTGGATCGTTTGAATCCGAAAAAAATCGTGATTGTTTCATCAGCACCTCAGATTCGTTACCCAGATTGTTATGGTATCGATATGTCTCGTATGGGTGAATTTGTCGCATTCGAAGCAGCAATTAATCTCTTGAAACAACGTGGTATGGCACATATTATCGATGAAGTTTATCAAAAATGTGTGTTATCAATGACCCAGGATGTTAATGATATCGATAATTATGTCAAAGCGATCTATGCACCTTTTACTGATGAAGAGATTTCGGAAGAAATTGCCCGTATCGTAAGACCTCACCACCTGAAAGCAGAGCTCGAAGTAATTTACCAAACTTTGGATAATTTACACCAAGCTTGTCCAGACCATAAGGGTGATTGGTATTTCTCCGGTGATTACCCAACACCTGGAGGAAACAAGGTTGTCAATAAAGCTTATATGAACTGGATTGAAGGAAAGAATGTAAGAGCATATTTCAGCAGCTAAGTTCAAAATTATAATAGGAAGGGATGCATTTATGCATCCCTTTTTTTTTTATATTCGTACCAATTAATTTCAATATCCTAAATTAAAAAACCGATTAAAGCAAGGGAATTGCTGTCCGTAAATAAATCTATCATGAAGCATATTTTTAAGAGCCTCTATTTTCAAGTCATCGTGGGTATACTTGTGGGGATCATCTGTGGTATCTATTACCCCGATTTTGCTGTTAAGCTAAAACCATTAGGAGATGCTTTTATTAAACTGATCAAGATGGTTATTGCACCATTGATTTTTAGCTCCATTGTGATCGGGATAGCGGGAATGCAGGATACGAAAAAAGTGGGGAAAATCGGTTTAACTTCCATTATCTATTTCGAGATCATGACAACAATAGCCCTTATTATCGGTTTGGTCTTTGTTAATTGGATACAGCCGGGTACTGGCATGAACGCCGATCCAGCTAGTCTTGATGTATCTTCAGTATCCCATTATATTTCAGAATCCAAAGAGCCACATAGTTTTATGGATTTTATCATCGGGATCATTCCAGATAATGTGATTGCTGCGGTAGCTTCGGACAACATGTTGCAGGTACTCGTTTTTGCAGTGCTATTTGGGATCGGTATGACAAAAATAGGGCAGAAAGCTTCCGAGCCTGTGCTCAATGTATTGCAATCTTTTCTGAAGGTTCTCTTCTCCATTATCAAAATGATCATGTATCTGGCTCCAATCGGGGCAATGGGAGCAATGGGTTTTACGATCGGTAAGTTTGGAATCCAGGCCTTATCTAAACTCGGTATGTTGATGTTGAGCTTCTACCTGACCTGTTTTATCTTCGTGATCATCGTGATCGGGGCCGTATTGTATTTTTATCTCAAGGTGAATGTTTTTAAGTTTCTAAAATATATCAAAGAAGAGATTTTAATCGTTTTGGGGACTTCCTCTTCCGAGTCGGCGTTGCCAGGTATCATGCAGAAGATGGAAGATGCGGGTTGTGCCAAGCCTGTTGTGGGCTTAGTTATCCCCACGGGCTATTCTTTCAATCTGGATGGGACAAGTATCTATTTGACTATGGCAGCGGTCTTTATTTCGCAGGCCCTCAATATGCATCTCAGCTTGGAGCAGGAAATTACCTTATTGTTGGTATTGCTATTGACCTCCAAAGGTGCTGCAGGCGTAACAGGAAGTGGTTTCGTTACCCTTGCTGCGACCTTGCCTGTTGTTGGCCATGTACCGGTAGAATCTGTCGCTTTGATCTTTGGTGTAGATCGTTTTATGAGTGAAGCAAGGGCGATAACCAATTTGATCGGAAATTCAGCGGCAACGCTGGTGATTTCAAAATATGAAGATAGTTTGGACGAGGAGCTCCTACATGAAAAGTTAGGGTCTAAACGATGATTTCCGCAATCAAAAGCTAAGGATAAAAGACGCTTCGCTCCAACAAAGAAGGTGTTTGAGAAGTCAGCTCAAACCGTTTAAGAATAGCTGATAAGGTTCTGTGAGCGATAATGCTCATCCATCTGTTTAACACAGCTCAGCTTAAATTCAAAACTGTGCTTCTTTTTCTTATTCATAAAAAATGCCCCCAGAAAGTGTCTAACTTTTTGGGGGCACTGCATTTGGATAGCCCATTTCTATTCAAGACCTTTCGGGTACCTATTAATTCTCTTTTTTGGTATTTTCTAAATCTTGTGTCAGATCGATGGCGCCAATTACTTTTTCTTCCAATAACGCGAGTTTGATCACCTGCGACATTTCAGTCACATAGTGGAACTGCATGTCTTTGATATAATCTTCCTTGATTTCCAAGATGTCTTTTTCATTGGATTTACAAAGGATAATATCTTTGATGTTCGCACGTTTTGCGGCAAGGATTTTCTCCTTAATACCGCCAACAGGCAATACTTTTCCACGTAAGGTAATTTCACCTGTCATGGCTAATTTCTCCTTCACTTTACGTTGGGTAAATAGCGATGTCAGTGCTGTGAGCATTGTTATACCAGCCGAAGGGCCATCTTTTGGAATGGCACCCGCAGGAACGTGAATATGGATATCCCAATGGTCGAAAACGCGGTAGTTAATGCCGAAATCCGAAGCGTGGGCTTTCAGGTAGGCTAGTGCTATCGACGCAGATTCTTTCATGACATCACCCAAATTACCTGTCAGGCTCAAACGTCCTTTTCCTGGGCTCAGCGAGGATTCTATAAATAAGATATCGCCACCTACGGAAGTCCAGGCTAAGCCCGTTACGACGCCGGCAACATTGTTATTTTCGTAGATGTCCTTGTCAAATATTGGAGCACCTAGGATATCGAGCAGATCTTGTTCGTTGATGCTCGGACTGTAATCCTTTTCCATGACAATGCGTGTTGCAATACCACGTACGACAGAGCCGATCTTTTTTTCTAATCCACGCACACCAGATTCACGTGTGTAATCCTCGATAATCTGTTCGATGATCTTAGCTTTTAACGAGACATCTTTGGCTGCCATTCCATGCATTTCGCGTTGTTTTGGCAAGAGGTGTTTTTTCGCGATTTCGATTTTCTCCTCGATGGTATAACCATTCACTTCGATAATTTCCATCCGATCCAATAACGCAGGTTGAATAGCGCTCAAGGAATTGGCTGTCGCAATAAACATCACTTTGGAAAGGTCAAACTCCATTTCGACATAATGATCATAGAAATGTGTGTTTTGTTCCGGATCTAATACCTCCAATAAGGCCGACGAAGGATCTCCTTTGAAGTCCGCGCTCATTTTATCGATTTCGTCCAAAATAAAAACCGGATTTGCTGCTCCTGCTTTTTTCAGGGACTGGATGATACGGCCCGGCATTGCGCCGATATAAGTTTTGCGGTGTCCTCTGATTTCTGCTTCATCGCGTACACCACCCAAGGCCATACGGGTATATTTACGCCCCAATGCTTTGGCAATAGATCTTCCCAAAGAGGTTTTACCGACTCCAGGAGGGCCTACTAAACAAAGAATAGGTACTTTCATATCATTTTTTAATTTCAATACCGCAAGGTATTCAATGATACGTTTTTTTACTTTCTCAAGCCCATAATGATCTTTATCGAGCACTTTTTGTGCTTTGTTTAAATCAAAATTGTCTTTTGTTGTTTCATTCCAGGGTAGATCAAGTAGTAGCTCAAGGTAATTGAGCTGTACCGAATAATCTGCAGCCGCAGGATTGATACGCGATAGCTTTTCGAGTTCTTTTGTGAAATGTTTTTCTACATCAACATTCCATTTCTTTTTCTTGCCCCGTTTTTTAAGCTCTTCCAGCTCAAGATCGGGCGTGTTTCCACCCAGCTCTTCCTGGATTGTTTTGAGCTGTTGGTTCAAGAAATAATCACGTTGTTGCTTGTCAAGGTCGACACGTACTTTATTCTGAATCTGGTGCTTTAGTTCCAGCATCTGGATTTCTGTTGTCAGCAGCTCCAATAAAAGTTTGGCACGATTCTCTACTTTAGGTATTTGAAGTAGTTCCTGTTTTTTGATCATTTCGACATTGATGTTCGACGAAATAAAGTTGATCAGAAACGAAGGGCTTTCAATATTTTTAATCGCGATACCAGCTTCACTAGGTAAGTTTGGCGAAAGCTGGATGATCTGCAGCGCCATTTCTTTTAAGGTAGAAATTGTCGCTTTAAAGTGCTTGGTCATCTTCGGCTTCGCTTCATTGAATTTCTCCACACGTGCCTTTAAATAAGGCTCAGTATCGACAATTTCCAACAAGTTGAACCGTTGTTTTCCCTGGATGATGACGGTGGTATTACCATCAGGCATTTGGAGTACCTTAATGATATGAGCTACGGTGCCCACTTTATTTAGTTCTTCAAATCCTGGGTCCTCTACAGTCATGTCCTTTTGAGAAACAACACCAATGGTCTTGCTGCCTTTATAGGCTTCTTTGACCAGTTTGATGGATTTATCTCTACCTACGGTAATCGGAATGACAACACCGGGGAATAATACGGTATTACGTAAAGGCAAAATAGACAATGCTTCTGGAATTTCAGCATTCGCCATATTATCTTCATCCTCTTGTGTAAGTAGGGGGAAGAATTCGGTATCCTCTGCAACGATTGGAATTGCTTGACTGAAATCAAAAGTTTCGAATTTGCTCATAGTATTTATTTTGTGTATTTGGCAGTCGCTGACATGTTGACGGCTGACTTTCAAATTTTAAGCTTCTATTATTGTTTCCCCTATATTGCAAGGGAAGTGCCAATTGCTAAAAGTGAGCAAAATTACAAATCTATTTTCTAGAATAGGAAAAAAAGGCAGGTTAAATAAAATTTATCTGCCATTTGTTGGAGAAATAGGCATAATAATTGTAATATTGGAATGTGAAAGGGCGACGATGGCAGTTTTTAAGTTTAAAGAAATCAATCGGATGCTTTTTTACAGATGTAGAAACGATCACAAGTGATCATTAAAGAGTGAATATAAAAACGTAACTATTTAGATATGAATTTAAAATCATTTAAATTGGGTTTGTTTACTGGGGTTTTTGCTTTAGTTGCTTTTAGCGCGAATGCACAACAACCTAAACAGGCTGAGCATAGCAACGCTAATGTGAGAATGGGGCAAAAAGCTCTTTTGGATGGTGATTTCAAGAATGCGGAGTCATACTTGACTAAAGCCCTCCCTCAAGAAGGGAAAGATCCGGATGTATTATATATGTTGGGATATTCTCAATTTCAAAATGGTGACTATAAAAAATCAGCTGAAACTTTTGGAAAAGTAGTTGCATTGAACGGTAAAAATGCAAATGCTTTATACTTCAAAGCGAAAGCAACAAACAATCTTGCTACTCAGGCCACAAATAAAACATCTGTTGCCAACAAAGAGCAGTTGTTGAAAGTTGCTATTGAGGATTATTCAAAAGCAATTGCTATTACGCCGACTGATTCGAAATTCTATCAAAATAGAGCGATCGCTAATCGCGATTTAGGTATCTTGATCGGAACGGAGGGTACGCCTAACTACAATAAGGCAATGGCAACTGACGCTTATAACAATGCAATCAAGGATTACGAAAAAGTGTTGAGCTTTGATGCATCGAAAAAAGATATCCAAACAGAAATCAAAAAAGCGAAGGTATATAGAGATAACTTGAAATAGTATCGCTATAAAAGCACGAAAAAAGGGAATGCCAATGGTATTCCCTTTTTTTGTGCTTGTTGATTTTGTACCTATTGATTTGTGCCGGTTGAAATGTACTTATTGGAATGTAACAGTTGGTCACAAATGAGCTGCTTTTCATTTTAACGGGATCACCTTTACCGTTTTTACTTTGATAAATTTCAAACGAAATACGCACTGAAACTGTTCTTTTCCTAAATCAAAATGAATATTATGGAAACGAATCGATTGTCAAAGGAAATGCAGCAAATTTTAATCAGTCAGATGACAAAAGAGGCTGAAGCTGCACAGATTTATTTGGCGTTGGGGGTATGGGCAGATGATCAGGGTTATGGCGGAATCGCCAATTTTCTGTATAGACATGCCCAGGAAGAGCGTAATCACATGACTAAAATTATGGGTTATATTTTGGAAAGAGGTGGACGCCCCAGAATACAGGCTATTGCAGCTCCGCCAGCTGACCCAAAATCGCTGACCGAATGCTTTAATCGCGTTTTTAAACATGAAGTAGATAATACCGAAGCGATCTATAACATTGTCAATTTAGCGATGGCGGAGAAGGACTGGGCAACATGGAACTTTGCACAGTGGTTTGTTAAGGAACAGATTGAAGAAGAGAAATTGGCGCTGGAATTGATGGATAAACTGAAGATTGCCGGTGGTGACCGAGCTTCAGATGAATCCTTGTTTGCGTTGGATTCCTCCCTGGAAGCCATGCCCGACGAAGTAGCCTTGGCAAGGGAAGCGACAGCAGATGACCCCAAATAATTATAAAATAAAAAAGCGGAATCTTCAAGATCCCGCTTTTTTATTTTGCCGTGTACTAATCTTAATCGATCTTACGATCATTTATTACCAAGATTAATTTACTTGATGCTCAATGGCAGATACACACCGAAGGTGATGTTTCTACCCATATTGTAGACACCAAAGCTCGTGTCTTCCTGTGAAAGACGTCCTGGGCGCAATCTGCTCAACGCATCGTAATAACGTTTGTTGGTCAAGTTTGAAGCTGCTGCAAATACTTTCAGTTGCTGCGATCCGAGATGTAATGTCGTACCGATTCCTGCGTTCAATAAAGTATAAGAGTTTGCTGGCGTTTCGAAGGTTTCATCAATGCGGTTCTGTTTGAAATAATTGTCCAGCCCCACAGAAACGTAGAAAGCATTCAAGCCGCTAATCTTGGGCTCAAGCCGCAATGTATTGTGTACAACGCCAGCTGGAATCAATGCCAAGGGTCTGTTAAAGGTATTGTTCTGTGCATGGGTATAGCTAAATGTATTATCCAGGTGTATCCAGTTTAGCAAATGAAAATTCAGGCTTCCTTCAACACCGTAAAGATTGGCATTTACCTGGCCATAGCGATATACGTCGTAGGTATGCGAATCGCCATCTTCACCCACAACGGTTTTCGTGTCGCCTTTTGTTGTTGAGGCATAGATAAAATTGTGGATATAGTTTTCATAGATTCCGATACTTCCTGTAACGATGCTATGTCCAAACTCGAGGGTTGCATCCGCTTGGTAACTTCGTTCAGGTTTTAGGTTTTCATTACCAACTTCATACCGGTAAGTTCCTTCGTGTACACCGTTGGAACCTAATTCTGCCGGATTAGGCGCTCTAAAAGCCGAACCGGCATTTGCTTTGAAATTGAGGTCTTCGCTGAAAATATGTGTATATCCAAGCGCTCCGCTAACATTGCTGAAACTATTTTTAAAACCAGCGAACTGCTCTTCGTCTTCAATAAAGAGTTGCTTGCCTTTGTTGTTGACGTAGTCATAGCGTAATCCAACGTTAAAGGTATTTTCGCCCCAGGTTTTCTTCGCATAGCCAAAAGCGCCCAATTCCAACTGATCATAGGCCGGAATTAAGAATTCAACACCTTTATTTAAACTGTGTTCCTGGCTAGCACTGATACCAAAGACATGTTGCCAGCCATTTTTTTCACTTAACGAATATTTTGCGTCAAGTGAATACGTATTCAGGTCAAAGAATAAGGAAGGTGTTGCTTCTTCAAGCTCCCGACGTTGATTTTTTTGATAGCCCAGATCAAGTTTTAAACTACCGGAACCGATGATAAAGTTATTGTTGAGGGCCAGTTTGTAATGGCGGATATCCTGTTTAGGGAAATCTAAGGTACGGCTTTTTGAGTTTATGTAAAGCGGGTCACCAGGTTCGGCATCGTAAAAGCCGATATTATTTTTCAGGTATGAAAAATTCAGATGAGAGTAGCCCCATTGCTTGTTTAGCCCGAGCATACCACTGAAATTACTGTTGTTAAAACCACTATTGCCATATCGGCCTGCGGGCGTATTATAAGAATAGGCGTTTTGATAAGAACCACGCCCACGCCATACGAAGCCATTTTCATTACCGGTAAGCATAACAGAACTATTGGTTAGTCCGTTGTTGGTGGAGTAGCTGCTCAATACTTCACCTTTAATTTGCCCAGCTGTAGGAACATTTGGTTCAAGCACATTGATTACACCGCCAATAGCATCAGATCCGTACATCAAAGAGGCTGCACCACGCAGGACCTCCACACGATCCGGTTGATTTTGGTCGATTTCAATACCATGTTCGTCACCCCATTGCTGTCCCATCTGTTTAACACCATCACTTACCGTAACGACACGATTATAACCTAGACCCCGTATAACAGGTTTTGAAATACCTTGTCCCGTTGTGATCTGGCTTAGTCCGGGAACTTGTCGGGCAAGAGCATCAATAAGATTCGTTGCATTTCCCTGCAGTTCATCTTTGGAGATTACAGCAACCGAGGTACTGCTGCGACGGCTCTGTGAGGTGACCAATGTACCTGTAACGACGACTTCATTGGTTTCAATAATACTTTCGGTTAGGGCGAAATCAAGGGAAAGATTTTCCGAAGTTAAATCAACGGTCTTGACAACGGACTGATAGCCCAAGAAACGGACCTCAACCAAGTAGCGTCCACTTGAAGGAAGTGATTTAAAGCTATAATGACCTTGTTGGTCTGATGCGGTGCTCGAACGAAGCTGTTGCAGTGATATTGTAGCGCCAGCAATGGGAAGATTTGTTTTTGCATCCGTTACTTTACCGCTGATTGTTGCGGCGAGAGCTGGAAATATGGAGAAATAGGAGACAAGCATAAAAATGCAGCCTATAATTTTAAGTTTCATCTGTACGAATAATTTTTACGTATATATAACATCAAGGATAACAGCAACCCAATAATTCATCGTATGAATTCTTGAGATTGTCGAGTTCTAAAAACTTTTATGAAGTCGTTTGTCGCAATAATGAGAAGAATATAGGAGTGACATTATTGGACTTATGTAAAAATTAAGCGATGGGGGGACCGCGATTGCCAGAAAGCAGTGATCGAATAATTTGATCTCCGGTGATAAACAGGCCAAATTCGACCTGACGTGTCGGGAGTATTAATTCGCGTAGCGTAAAATGAAAAACAATTTGTGGATGTGAATTTTGATCACAAATAGAACACTTCGGATGGTCTGCATGATTTTTTTTTGCAGGACTGTCTACGATACTGAGTGCAGTTTGCGGATGCGCATGGGTATACACAATGAACTGACCAATTAAGAAGGTCATTAAGAGCATTAATGCTGCGAATTTGTTCAATGAGATATCTTTCACGCTAAAATCACTACGTTTAAACCCATTTATCCGTTGAGTTATTTTGTTAATCTGGTCAAAGATAAGGAAAATAAAATATAAAGCAATTGTGTTGCATTTATTATTGTTGTGACACTGTATAAATGTCCGCTTAAAAGATAAACTGAATTTACAGAAAAGCCCTCAAAAATGGATGCTATTCTTGAGGGCTGTGTATGGTACTGATCAGGCTGTCTATTTTTTGGAAGGAATAAACTTGCCTTCAATTTCATATTGATTGGCATCCAAACCTTGGACATCCTGCAGTTTGACAATTCGATACAGCGAGTCGCTGTAATAGTCTAATTTTTCTTGACTATCGTATAAGGTATTTGTTATCTTTTTATCGATATGGATGTGTTTTACCTTTTCGTTTTTGTCAAATTCGATGCGCAGTTTCTGTATCTGTAGTTCTTTCTTTTTAGCTGTAAATTCTGTTACACAGTCTACAGCTTTGACTTCATACAGTGATGGGTCGAAGTTTTTGCTGATATCGGCAGCTTGAAAAGCGGAAAGTTCATTTTTCCAGTTGCCAATTTTCAGTTCGCGTTGTTCTTTCTCACCGTCTTTGCTGACAGATTTTAGAACTGCGGGATTGAGCTGCTGCAAGCGATTGACTTCGGCATTAAAAAACGAATCGACAGAAAATATAGCTGAAGATTTTTGTGTTTTTTTTGTCGCGGATGGAGATCCACAGCTCCAAAAAAGCAGAGCACTGCCCATAAGAAGGGAAAGTGCTCTGTTACTATTTTTATGTAAATTATTATTCTGATACCAATACATTTCCTGTCATTTCAACGGGGATATTGACGCCTAAAAGTTGTAAGACGGTTGGGGCAATATCACCTAATTTACCATCTGCTATTTTCTTATACTGATCGTCAATTAAGATACACGGAACCAAATTGGTTGTGTGTGCCGTATTTGGCGATCCATCTTCATTGAGCATAAACTCGGAGTTACCATGATCGGCCAAAATAATAAAGGAGTAACCATTTTTAAGGCCTGTTTCAACAACCGTTTTTGTACATTGATCAACAGTTTCTACCGCTTTTATGACAGCGTCAAAAACACCTGTGTGACCTACCATATCTGGGTTTGCAAAATTCAGACAGATAAAATCTGGTTGAAGGGTCTCCATGTCATTGACGATAGCTTCTGTAATTCCTTTGGCAGACATCTCCGGTTGAAGATCGTAAGTCGCTACTTTTGGGGAGGGAACCAACAAGCGGTTTTCACCTTCAAACTGTTGTTCACGACCTCCTGAAAAGAAAAATGTCACGTGCGGATATTTCTCTGTTTCGGCAATACGTGTTTGTGTTTTATGGTTTGCTTCCAACACTTCACCCAAAGTATTGGACAAGTTGTCTTTTTGGAAAACAACGCTGACATTTTGGAATGTTTCATCGTAAGAGGTCATTGTCACATAATATAGATCCAATGGTTGTAGATCATATTCTGGAAATGCCTTTTGTGTCAACGCGATTGTAATCTCGCGGCCGCGATCCGTTCTGAAGTTGTAACAGAATACTACATCACCTTCTTGGACTGTTGCTACAGGTGTACCGTTGGCGTCTACCAATGCGATTGGTTTCACAAACTCATCGGTTACACCTTCGTCGTATGATTTTTGGATCGATGCAACAAGGTCATTGGATTTTTCACCTTCCGCTTTTACTAAAAGATCGTATGCTAATTTTACACGTTCCCATCTGTTATCGCGGTCCATTGCATAATATCGGCCGATTGCAGAGGCAAAAGTACCTGTTGTCGTCTTTAAATAGTCTTGTAAGTCCCTAACATAACCGATGCCGGAGTTTGGATCCGTATCACGGCCATCTAAAAATGCATGTATAAAAACTTGGTCACTTGTCAAGCCAGCATGTTTTGCAGCATCACATAAGCCTTTTAAATGCTTTGTATGTGCGTGTACACCACCATCAGAAAGTAATCCGATTAAATGTACCTTTTTGTTATTTTCCAATGCATATTTAAATGCGTCTTGAATGATAGGATCCGAATTGAATACGCCGTCATTGACAGCTTTGTGAATACGACCCAATTCTTGGTAGACGATTCTTCCGGCGCCAAGATTCATGTGACCAACCTCCGAGTTACCCATTTGTCCAGCAGGTAAACCTACAGCTTCACCAGAGGCCTCTAAGCTCGAGTTTGGATAAGCTTCTAATAAATGATCTAAAAATGGGGTGTTTGCAGCTTCAACTGCATTTGATTTATCATGTTTTCCATATCCTAGTCCGTCTAGGATCATGAGTGCAACTTTTTTCTTATTCATCGTATAACAAAGATAATCTTAATTTTAGAATCTATCAACGCATCTTAAAAAGTTCCCTTGTTAATCCCTAATAATTTTATAGGTTTGTGGCATAGTTTATGTTTGGTAAAAAACGGAGCTACCTAATGATTGATATGGATGATAGAAGCTGTTCTATAATATGTTGAGCTATATGAAATTTTTAAGCTATTGCGCATTTATACTTATTAATAGTCTTTTTGTACACACTGCGGCCTTCGGGCATTATTTAAGAGAAGTGAATACAGTGGTAAAGGTAGCTTTGCCAGGTGATGATGATTCTTTAGGAAGTATTTCAGAGGAGCTAAAATCGTATTTAAAAGAAGGTAACGCAAAAAATATGGCCAAGTATTTTGGTTCAAACTTAACCTTATCTATTTTGGGGGAGAATGGTGTCTACACAAAGTATCAGTCGGAAATCATGTTGGCGGCATTTTTTAATCAGCATAAACCCAAGACTGTTAAATTGACGCAAGCCAGCAATGCAAACAATGGCTATCAATATTTTACATTTACATTAGCTACCGAACAAACAAACTATCGTGTCTTTATTAAGATCGGCGTAGGAAATAATAACCAATCTATTGAAGAGCTAAGAATCGACAAAAATTAAAGCTAGCGATGCTTTTTTTAAAAATCTATTTTTCGATTAAAAAATTATTCCACATCTTAGCCCAATAAATAGTATTTATGGAGAAGGAAATCAAGGACTATCTGGCCCATTTTGTAAAACAGGCTGTCGCAGAGGATTTGGGCGATGGAGATCATACCTCACTTTCTACGATTGAAACTGGGGCACAAGGTGAAGCAAAATTGATTGTTAAGGATAATGGTATTTTAGCAGGGGTTGAAGTAGCGCAGGCGATTATTGCTTATATTGACGATAGTTTGACCTGTGAGGTGTTTATCCAGGATGGAAGTCAGGTTAAAGTAGGTGACATTGCTTTTTATGTGAGGGGAAATATCCAAAGTATTTTGCTGGCAGAGCGTTTGGTGCTGAATGTCATGCAGCGTATGAGTGGCATTGCGACAACTACCCGAAAATATGTAGACCTTCTCAAAGGTACAGATACGAAAGTTTTGGACACACGGAAAACGACGCCATTGTTGCGTGTATTGGAGAAAGAAGCCGTTCGTATAGGAGGTGGAATCAATCATCGTTTTGGTCTTTTTGATATGATTTTAATTAAGGACAACCATGTGGACTATAGTGGCGGTATTGTACCTGCTCTAAAGCGCGCAAATGATTACAGAAAGAACCTAAATAAACCAATAGAAATAGAAATTGAAGTCCGAAATTTTGCGGAGCTTGATGAAGTTCTTAACTTTGGCGAAGTGGACCGAATCATGTTAGATAATTTTTCGCCGCAGGATGTAGCCAAAGCTGTTCAGATTATTGACCATCGATTCAAGACAGAGGCCTCTGGGGGAATAACTTTCGACACGATTCGATCGTATGCGGAGGCCGGGGTAGATTATATTTCAGTAGGTGCTTTGACACACAGTGTAAGGAGCCTGGATCTTAGTCTGAAGGCCAAATTAATATAAGAACTGATTTAATTAATGATATCAATTTATTTAGTAACTGCAGTATTACTAGCTTATTTGTTTGGATCCATACCTACAGCAGTTTGGTTGGGACAGGCATTTTATGGGGTAGATGTTCGTGAGTATGGTAGCGGTAATGCTGGGGCGACTAACACCTTTCGCGTCTTGGGCCCTAAAGCGGGGTCGATCGTGATGTTTGTAGATATATTTAAAGGCTGGACAGCAACAAACCTGGCTTATTTAATAGAACTGGGGCAAAATACGAGCGATGTCCAATTTGTTAACTTTCAGTTGGCACTTGGCGTTATTGCGGTATTAGGGCACTTGTTTCCTGTATTTGCGGGATTTAGAGGTGGAAAAGGGGTGGCCACACTGTGTGGTATGATCCTCGCTATACATACACCTGCCGCTTTGGTCTGTGTTTCAGTGTTTATCATCATTCTGCTGACAACCCATTATGTTTCGCTGGGTTCCATTTCAGCAGGTTTTGCATTTCCTTTTAGTTTGGCCTTTATTTTTAAAACAACCATACCTTCTGTGCTGCTTTATGGGATAGCCATTTGTATCTTGTTGTTAATTACCCATCAAAAGAATATAGAGCGTCTGTTAAAGGGACATGAATCCAAAATTTACCTCTTTAAGAAAAAGCCGAAGGAAAAAGAATAGGCACAATAATTGCATCCTCTAAAACGTATTTAATAATTGATTGTGAAATATCCATGTTGGAAAAGCTGAAAGCCGATCACCATCGCTCGGATATTCCATATGGCCATTGAAAGAAAATATATACATATGAACGGAGTGTTTAAGTATTCGGCTATGGTATTAGCGTGTGTAACACTGGCATCGGGGTTGTCAGGTTGCGCAACTTCAGCTGTTACGGGTAAAAAATATTTGAAATTGGTCAGCGCAGATCAAGTGAACCAACAAGCTGCATTGGCTTATAAAGATTTCTTATCGAAAAATAACGCTAAAGTAGTAACCGGAACTGCAGATGCAGCTATGGTGAAACGCGTTGGTAACAAGCTTGCAACGGCGGTTAACCAGTATTTGCAAAGTACAGGCCGCGCAAATCAATTTAACTTCAACTGGGAGTTTAATTTGGTGAAGAGCGATGATGTGAATGCATGGTGTATGCCTGGAGGTAAAGTTGCGGTATATACCGGAATATTGCCGGTAACACGTACAGAAGCGGGTTTAGCAACAGTTATGGGACATGAGATCGCACATGCTATTGAGGAGCATTCTGTAGCTCAGGCTTCGAATCAGATCGCTTTACAGCTGGGAGGACAGATTTTAGGTTCAGCTGCAGGGGTATCTGGAAACAGTACGCTTGGTGTTTTTAACAATCTGTATGGTTTAGGTGGCAACCTGGCGCAATTAAAATTTTCGAGAAGTGATGAATCTGATGCGGATGCAGCAGGTTTGATTATTATGGCTTTGGCAGGTTATAATCCAAATGAGGCTGTAGATTTCTGGAAACGTATGGCATCGGGTAGTCAAAAAGGGCAGCCTGAGTTTTTGAGTACGCACCCGAGTGATGAGCGACGTATAGCTGATATTCAGAGATTGATTCCAAATGCGATGAAATATTATAAAAAATAAAGAGTCAATACAATTGAAAAAGCGGAGAATGCACCTTGCATACTCCGCTTTTTTTATAAGCCTTATTTATGGCTGTATTATACGCCCGCAAAAGCATCACTAATACCGAGCACTATTCCAACGACTAGCCCCATAAAATTAAAGGCGATGGTTATGATGACCATGATTCCAATAAACTTATAATGTTTTTTGAGGGCATCTAAGCATAATTCGAGTTGAATGCTGTCGCGATTTTCTATTGCTTTTTTTGCTTTAGATCCAAAATTATAAAGGTAATAGATGGGAAGGCAGAAAAAAGCAAGAAATAAGAGATAAAGTACACCGAATGTGGATAAAGCCCCTGCTGTTACATATTCGTCGGCCCCGAGTGATAATGCACTGGCTCCGAAGATTAGACTGACCATGGTTATGGCAGAAATGCCGATGAAAATAAAACAGACAATGGCCAAAAAATTGGCCCATCTGGCCGCTGAAGCCAAGAAGGAGAGTCCTGCCGGAGACAATTTAATGTCTGCAGGTTCTTGAAAAGAAGAATTTTGAATACCGTCTTCCATGAAGCATAAATTATTAGGTGCGCGAATTTCTGAAAAGTTCTCGGCTTTTGAAACAAGTTTTTATATAAACCATCACGTCTATACAATCGTTTTGATTTTTTCGATTAGAATAGGTTACAGTGGCTCAAATTCGACAAGAAACTGAGTTGTTTAATAAAAGTCTCGATTGAAAGGAAATTAGTTAAAAATTTTTAAAAAGTAAAATACCGATTGGAAGAATGTTGTTACAAAAAAAAAATGCGGATTTGATGTGGAAAATTATTTTCGATCGGTTTGTGCGGAGGGGAATGCTGGTTTAAAACATGTTACAACGTTTTTTTTGTTGTTAAATTGTATATTAATGTAGTAAATTTCGTCTGTATTTCATGAAGTATGTGTGGTTTAGTGTGTTAAGTTTATATTAAGTCCTTTGTAATTTGAAATCTCTTAGTAATTTTGCTTAACATTTTTTAACAAATCACATTATATGAAAAGATCTTTACTCTTTTTCGCTCTTGTTATGGCTAGTTACGGTGCTGTACAAGCTCAGGTTACGACAAGTAGCGTTACAGGTATTGTAAAAGAGTCAAACGGACAGTTCACATCGGGAGCAACAATTAAAGCTACGCACGTGCCATCAGGAACTGTTTATTCTGGCTCGGCTAACGCTGCAGGTCGGTTCAACTTAGCTAATATGCGTGTTGGCGGACCATACAAAATTGAAGTAACCTATGTAGGACAACAGCCTATCGTGTATGAAGATGTTTATTTGCAATTAGGTGAACCATTCGTAGTAAATCCTGTTTTCGGCGATTCAGCGACTAATCTTGAAGAAGTAGTTGTTACAAGAGCTGGTGTTTTAAAAGGAGAGCGAAATGGAGCATCTACCATTGTTGGGCGTCGTCAGATCGAAAATTTGCCTACAATTACTAGAAGTGTAAATGATTTAACCCGTTTAACTCCGCAGGCTAATGGAACTGCAATTGGTGGTGGAAATTACCGTGCCAATAATTTCACTGTTGACGGTGCGAATTTCAATAACCAATTTGGTATTGGCCAAAATATTCCAGCAAATGGTTCTCCAATTTCTATTGACGCGATAGAGCAGATCTCAGTGAATGTAACTCCGTTTGATGTTCGTCAATCAGGTTTTACAGGAGCGTCTATTAATGCTGTAACACGTTCTGGTCGTAACGATTTCTTTGGATCAGCTTTTTATAGTGGTCGTTCCGATAAACAACAGGGAAGCCGTGTAAATGATGTGGTGTTTACACCAAATGATCTAAGCGTAAAACAGTATGGTGTAAGTTTAGGTGGTCCTATTATTAAGAACAAGTTATTCTTCTTTGTGAATGTTGAACAATTGAAGCAAACTGAACCAGGACCGACCAAAGTTGCTTCTGTAAAAGAATCAGACTATGGAACTACAAGTTATTTTGCAAGACCTACAGTTGCTTTCATGGATGAAGTAAGTAATTATTTGAAAAACACTTACGGTTATGACCCTGGTGCTTACCAAGGATATTCTTCGAAAAGTAATAATGATAAGATTTTTGCTCGTATCGATTGGAACATTTCTGATAATCACAAAATCAATTTTAGATACAACCAAGTTAAAGGGAAATCTCCTTCTAATTTGAGCTCATCGTTTAGTGGTTCTAATATTGATACAAAAGTGTATCCAATGAACAGAACTGGAAATAATGCTTTAAGTTTTCAAAACTCAAATTATTTCCAAGAAACAAATTTATATTCTGCGACAGCTGAATATAATGGAAAGATTGGTAATTTGAATCATTCTGCTCGTCTCTCTTATGTAAACCAAGATGAGCCTAGAAGTGTTTCAGGAAGTGTATTTCCTTTAGTAGATATACGTGATGGTATTGCTGGTACAGGAGGTAATATTCTGACTTCTTTTGGAACAGATCCATTTACATACGGAAACCTTCGTTCTGTAAAAACTTGGACGGCAAACTATGATGCAAACTATACTGTGAATGATCATTACTTTACTGGAGGTCTTCAGTTTGAGACATCGCGTACAGTAAATGGATTCCAACGTTTTGGAGCCGGGTATTATATGTATAACTCTTGGCAAGACTTTATTGGTGGTAAACCTGCTGTAAACTATGCATTGACTTACCCGTTGACCGCAGATGGCTCACAGGCTATGCCAAGCTTCAAGTTTAACCAATGGTCACTTTATCTGCAAGATCAGTTTACAGTAAATGAAAAATTGAAATTGACAGGGGGGATCCGCTTTGAGCTTCCAACATATCCTGATGTATCGGAAATGAAAACTCACCCACTGTTGCAGACCCTGGAATTTGCGAATGGATTACATCTAAATACAGGTGCAATGCCTAAAACACGTGTGATGGTATCTCCGCGTCTTGGATTTAACTATGATGTTAGAGGTGACCGCTCATTTATTGTTCGTGGGGGAACTGGAGTATTTACCGGACGTATTCCTTTTGTTTGGATTATTGCTCAATCTGGAGACTCGGGTATGCTTCAATATACGAAGACTTATGCTGCAGGTGATGCTAATATGCCAGCGTTTAGCCCAGATATTAAAGCAAATTACCCTGCAACACCTGATGCAGCCGGTACTTCATTGCCAGGAAATATGTCAGCGATGGATGTGAACCTGAAATTCCCTTCAACTTGGAAATCAAGTGTAGCAGTTGATTACAAATTACCTTGGGGAGTGGTCGGTACAGTAGAGGCGATCTATAATAAAGATATTAATGCTGTAGTTGCAAAAAATGTAAACTTAGTTGATCCAACAGCGATGAATATTGCTGGATACGGAGATAATAGATTTATCTTCCCGAATGCAAACGCAGATAAATACCTATATACAATTGACTCAAAAGGACAACCGGTAAAAGGATCTACGGGACAATTTATTCCAACGTACATGACCAATGCGAAAGGTGGTCATTATTACTCGGTGACTGCTCAATTGCAAAAAAGCTTCGATAAAGGATTTTCTGGAATGATTGCCTACACTTATAGTGGTGCTAAAAATTATGGTGATGGTGCTGGAGATCAGATTCAAAACTTATGGTCTATCCCATTACAAGCAAATGGTAATTCCAATAATCCAGAGTTGGGCTATACAACCAATATTGTTCCTCATCGTTTAATGGGATCTGTGACTTATACCAACAATTGGATTGGCAAATTGAATACTTCAATGACATTATTCTATAGTGGAAGTTCAATGGGTAGATTCTCTTACTATTATGGTTCTGATTTCAATCGTGACGGTCAAAATAATGACTTAATCTACATCCCTAAAGATGCTTCTGAATTGAAATTTAGTGATATCGCAGCTGGTAACAGTAACTATGGTAAAAAAGCCTACACTGCTCAAGAACAATCTGATATTTTTTGGGGCTTAGTGGATGGTGATAAATACCTTAGCGAGCACAAAGGAAAATACGTTGAACGTAATGGCGCTGTTGCACCATGGAGACATCAGTTTGACTTCCATTTGTCACAAGAAGTATTTAGAGGAATTGGTGGCGGAAATAATTCGTTAGAATTCTTCTGGGACGTGATGAATATTGGTAACCTGTTTAATTCTTCTTGGGGTACCTATAAGATAAATAATAATATCTTATTGACTCCAACAAATATTGCTAAAGTGGAAGCAAATGGCACTACAGTTCCAACATTTAACTTGGGCTATGCAAACGGAGATGCAATTAAGGCATTGAATAGACCAAATGAATCGATTAGCTCAACATATTATATGCAATTCGGTGTTAAATTTAAATTTAACTAAGAATAATATATAGTAAATTAATCTAAGACACCCCAGAAGCTTGATGAAAGCTTTTGGGGTGTTTTTATTATAAAAAAAGCTGATAAAGAAGTAGCGCTTTTTGCCCACTACCCATCGTTATAGATAAAGCACTCACTAAGCACGGTATTAGCACTCCCTAAGCAGAAATATAGCACAGTAATAGCATTGTTTACGCAACGGTTGCTAAGTATATTGACAAAAGAGAAAAGTACAATAGGAGTACTTATTCCGTACAACTAAACTGCGGAAAAGAATTCTGCTAACTTTCGGTGTACACTGCACAAGTAGAGTGACGCCATGCGGATGGGATCCATTACCAATTTCTCCACCTAAACGAACAAAAACTACCCCCTTAAAACAGACTGGCTTGCTGATATTTGGCTTATAACTTAATTATAAACCCAACTGATGATGAAGCAGTTCTGTATGTCCATACTCCTGGGTATTGGCGTCTGCATGTCTCTTTGTGCATTTGCGCAAAGCACAGACCTGGTTAATTGGCCAGCGCAGGCTGACCCCAGATTAATAGGTGATCTCGTGGCTCAACGTTTTGTGGCGAGTCCGCATAACAGTTTTAAACCGCCAGCTCCACCAAAAAACATTACTTATCCCGAAGTCTGCGCCTGGTATGGAGCATTGAAGTATGCCGAAGTGAGCAATGATCAGAAATTGTTGACGCAATTGACACAACGCTTTATGCCCTTGTTTGACACGGAAAAGCACCTTGTTCCGCGACCTTGGCATGTGGACTTTTCCGTCTTTGGAACGGTTCCGCTGGAAATCTATTTGCAAACGAAAAACAAGAAATGCTATACCATGGGAATGCGTTTTGCAAATGCACAATGGTCCATTCCGATTGACTCCCCTCAGGTTGTAAAAGATAGTTATCAGAAATTTCTCGATAAAGGACTTACCTGGCAGACCCGCTACTGGATTGACGATATGTATATGATTACCATGATTCAATCCAAGGCCTTTCAGGTAACCGGAGATCAGCACTATATTGATCGCGCAGCCCATGAAATGGTTGTCTACCTCGATACCATTCAAAAGGAAAATGGTCTTTTTTATCACGCACCTGATGCGCCTTTCTTTTGGGGCCGCGGTAATGGCTGGATGGCCGCGGGAATGAGCGAATTGCTCTCTTCATTAAAGAAAGATAACCCCAATAGACCCAAAATATTGGCTGCTTACCGCAAAATGATCACAAGCCTAAAGAAGTATCAGCGTCCGGACGGCCTTTGGGGGCAATTGATTGATAAACCTGAATCCTGGGTAGAAACTTCGGGTTCCGCCATGTTCACTTATGCCATTATTATGGGCATAAGACAGGGATGGCTCGATGCTAAGGAATATACGCCGATCGCACGCAAGGCATGGATTGCTCTGACGGGCTACATCAACAAAGATGGCGATATCAGCAACGTCTGTGAAGGTACCAACCGAAAAAATGATTATCAGTACTACCTCGATCGAAAACAGAAAACAGGGGATATGCACGGCCAGGCGCCCATACTTTGGTGTGTGTACGCTTTATTAAAAAAATAACCAGCTATGATGAGATTATGGACAATTTTGCTGCTTTTGTTGGCTATTGGAGCATCGGCACAACCTATTCGTTGGCAGGAACAATACCCGGGTGTATGGAAAGGAACATTTGGCAAACCCGATAATTATACGCTGCTGTCTGCAGCAGGGGCTACACCTCAAGCTGCGACCCTCGAACGGTTGCAGTCTGTCGATTTTCCTTTACCCAAGATGGAGGTGCATGCCGAACTGATCGATGGTAAAACATACCTGCGGTTCCCGCTGCAAAAAAACGAACAGATCTACGGACTGGGACTTAATTTTCAGACGGTACATCAGCGGGGCAAGATTCTTAATCTGCATGTCGACCATTATGGTGGCAAAGATAATGGGCGCACCCATGCACCTGTTCCGTTCTACGTCTCTTCCAGAGGATATGGTGTATTGGTCAACTCAGCACAATATTTAACGTATTATGTAGGGACAGGCGTACGGAAAGATGCTAAAGTTCCTGCAGAGGTAAAAGATCGCAATACCGATAAAAGTTGGAACTCCCGGCCTTACTCCGATGCGGTGGAAGTATATGTACCTACAGAAGGAGCGGAAGTTTATGTATTTGCAGGCATCAATCCGCTCGATGCCATAAAACGCTATAACCTCTTTTGTGGTGGTGGTGCCCTGCCGCCGAAATGGGGGCTTGGTTTTACGCAACGTGTACAAAAGCTTTATACGGCTGATGAGGTGATCAAGGAGGTGGCGGAATTTGAGGAACATGGCTTCCCGCTTGATTTTATTGGTCTCGAACCCGGATGGCAGTCCAAGGCTTACCCTTGCTCATTTGAATGGGATAAGGGACGTTTTCCAAACCCGGCAGCCTTGATAAAGAAACTGGCCGATAAAGGTGTGCGCCTAAACCTATGGACAAACCCTTATATCTCTCCAGAATCTCCTATCAGTAAAGCGATTGAACCTTTTACCGGCTCGCATACGGTGTGGAATGGAACTGTTCCTGATCTGAATCATCCAGACGCAAAACGCATCCTTGCAGGCCAACTGAGCCGTTCGCAGATCGATATTGGCATCAGCGGATATAAGATTGATGAAGTCGATGGTTACGACTACTACCTTTGGCCCGATATGGCTAAATTTCCCTCAGGCATCAGTGGGATACAAATGCGGCAAACCTATGGTGTACTTGCACAAAAATTGACCGACAGTCTATACCGCCAGCACAACAAACGGACGTTTGGACTGGTGCGTGCATCCAACGCCGGAGCCAACAATATGCCCTATGTGATCTATAACGACTATTATAGTCATCAGGACTTTATCACTGCACTGGTCAATAGCGGGTTTTGCGGCGTACTGTGGACACCGGAGGTAAGGGGCTCCAAAACAGGCGAGGAGTGGTTGCGCCGTTTCCAGACTGTTGTATTCTCACCAATGGCCATGATCAATGCTTGGTCGAGTGGAACAAAACCCTGGTCTTTTCCTGAAGTCGCCGAAAAAGTGAAGTACTATGCGCAGTTGCGGATGGAATTGATGCCTTACCTCTATTCTGAATTTGCAAAATATCATTTTGAAGGAACACCTCCCTTTCGAGCCATGGTGCTGGAAGAGGGATTTCAGGGGCAAACAAACGCAAGCCTGAGCAACCAGGATCTAGAAACAAATCCTTATCTGGAAGCGGTAAACAAGGAGGTAAAAGATCAGTACATGTGTGGTGAATATCTGTTGGTGGCACCTTTATTTACAGGCGAATCTACTAGAAAGGTGCTTTTGCCTAAGGGTAACTGGTACGATTTCTATTCGGGCCGTTATGTCGGTAACGGCGAGGAAATCGTCGCCAAACCCGAAGACGATCGGATACCCGTCTATGTAAAAGATGGTGGCATCATTCCAATGACGACAGCACGGCTTCATGCGCCTGCAGCAGGAGAAAAAGTGAACCTGATTATCCGACATTATGGGGAGAAGGAGGGGATGTATAACCTGTATGACGATGATGGTCTGAGTTTCGATTATGAGAAAGGGGCCTATTCTTGGCGTAGGATAGTCCTGAAAAGAAATGCGTCCGGGAAACTGGAAGGCGATATCTCGGCACCAGCCAAAAATAAACCAAATACGATAGGTACAGTAAAGTTTGAATTTATGGGGCAATGATATTGTTTTGAACAATAATCTATGGTTTTAAGCGCCTAAAAACCATTTTTTACTGCTAAAAAGACCAAAAATTACACTGTTTAACCTCGCAGATTGACTGATATTTGAGGTAACTGATTATAAAAAATAACCAATTTATTAAATGCATGGCCGGGTTATCGATCATCTTCTCATGATAGACAATCGCCATAAAAACTGATTTATTATGATAAAAAGTATCACAAAAATGGGGTGCTTTGTACTCTTCCTATTACTAGCCTTGGGGAGTATAGGCTTACCGGTCTTTGCCCAACAAAACATTCGGCTTTCAGGAAAGGTGACCAACAAAAAAGGAGAGGCATTGCAGGGAGTCACTGTTCGTATCAAAGGGAAAAGTCAGGGAACAAGTACAGATGCCACGGGGAAGTATCAGCTTGATGTTGCATCATCCAGTACCGTTGTCTTTAGTCAAGTAGGCATGAAAGAGCAGGAGCGCGCTGTCGGTAACCAGCGGCAACTTGATGTCACGTTGGAAGATAGTGACAATGCGCTAGATGAGATTGTTGTTACGGGTTATGGTGGTGTTGCAAAGAAACGTGACCTTACGGGCGCTATATCTTCCGTCAACGCAAAGAAAATTGAAGAACGTCAGCCCATTAACCTTTTCGATGCCTTACAGGGGCAGGCTGCCGGAGTCCTTATTGTCAATGACGGTGGTGGGGCACCTGGGGCGACAGGCTCTATTCAGGTGCGTGGTACCTCCACATTGAATGGGGGAAATGGTCCCTTATACCTGGTCGATGGAGTAATTAACCCCGATGGTGCCACCATAAATCCAACAGATATCGAGAATATCGAGGTCCTCAAAGATGCTGCTTCTGCATCTATTTATGGATCGCGTGCAGCCAATGGCGTAATCCTCATCACAACCAAGCGCGGATCAGAGGGAAGACCCATGGTGAATGTCAATTACAATCATCTTTTCGGCCGTCTAGCTCATTATATCCCGGTAAGTAACTCTGCTGAGGTAAGGGCTTTCCGGTATATTCAAGGCCTCAATACCAATACGGATTCCATCAACCCAAGTTTCAATTCCGACAACGATTTACAAAGAATCTTGTTGGGAAATCTTGCTCAAAAGAAGGAAATCAAGATGAGCGTATCAGGTGGTCAGAAAAATCTCCGTTACTACAGCAGTTTGAATTACCTGGATGATAAATCGATCATCTTGAATAGTTACGCCAAGCGTTTACAGTCACGTATCAATGTTGAATATCAGTTTTCATCCAAATTGAGGTATTCCAACAATATTTCTTTTTCCTGGCAAAAAGGCAATACGATTCCAATCGGCAATACGATCCGCGTCGTGATGGACCGTCCGGCTTATTCCTTGATTTACTATCCTGATGGCTCTTTAACAAGTTACATCGGTTCGAAGCGGAATCCTGTCGCCAACGCCTTGTTTGAAAAAAATATGGATGAAACCTATTCCGGGCAATTTAACAATCAGTTGGATTATCAAATTCGGGACGACCTGAAATTTACGACCTTGTTTAATGTGCGGTTGGACAATTTACAGAATACCCAATTCTCACCACGTTTTTTATCGGCAAACAAGGATCAGAATAGCGGAACAAACGAGTTTAATAAAACGTTCACTTGGGAGTTTCAATCCTACCTGAATTATAATAAGACTTTTGCACAGGACCATAATGTCACGGCCTTATTGGGATTCAGTTCGGATCGCAGACGCTATGATCGTTTTCATTCTGAATATATGAATAGCGTCAATGAGGAAGTTCTGGTGACTTTTCCGGATTACCTCACGCCATCAAAAACCTATACCACAGCAACGGCCAACGCTTCTGCCTCTGTTTTTAGTCGGATTGGCTACAATTACAAAGGACGTTATCTCGTTCAGGGATCCTACAGAAGGGATGGCTCATCGCGGTTCGGCGCAGCAAATAAATGGGGGAACTTTCTCTCAGCATCTGCTGCCTGGCGTTTTTCGGACGAGAATTTTATGAAATGGGCGAAGCCGGCATTGGTAGATGCTAAACTGCGATACAGCATTGGACAGCTTGGAAACGATAAAGTAGGCGATTATGAATCGTATACAAAAGTAGCCTTTGGCGGGTCTTATAATGGTGTCGGCGGAGCTGCATTGACAAGTACATTTGGAAATAATCGGATCAAATGGGAAACAACCACCCAGAACAATGTGGGCTTAGACCTGACTTTCTTAAATGGCCGATTAGGATTTACGGCAGATTACTATGTCAAGACCACCACAGATCTACTGTATCCACGGGAGCTTGCCAAGGAAACTGGTTATGCAAAAGTGAATGTCAATCTGGGAACGATTCGCAACCGCGGAATGGAGTTTGTAATTAGTGGAAAACCAATCGTAACACCTGATTTCAGCTGGGAAGTGAATGGTAATATTTCTTTTGAACGCGGTAAGATCGTGAAGCTGGCCGATGGAATTCCATTTTTCCCGGGCAATAAATGGTACGCGGAAGAAGGCGGCCGTATCGGAAATTTCTACGGCTGGCGCAATTTAGGGGTTTATGCCTGGGACGAGTCCAATGCCTACAATGACAATTGGGATA
This sequence comes from Sphingobacterium sp. UME9, assembly GCF_014170215.1. Classification (NCBI taxonomy): domain Bacteria; kingdom Pseudomonadati; phylum Bacteroidota; class Sphingobacteriia; order Sphingobacteriales; family Sphingobacteriaceae; genus Sphingobacterium; species Sphingobacterium sp. UME9. Next base: position 489,682 of record NZ_LZZP01000013.1, read on the forward strand.
AACTGACACTCGTACTTGACGATCAGGGCAGACCAATGTATCGTGATGGAAAAGCAGTCTATACCTTCAATGGTAGCGATTACCAGGGTACAGTACATCAGCTATATGCGCCCGATGGTAAACTGAAAGGTGGAGATGCTGAATGGCTTAACAATAAGAAAGATAGTTTGATCAATGACGAAGACCGTATGATCCTCGGCAATGCGACACCAAATTTCTACTTTGGTTTTATGCAGACCTTTAGGTACAAACGATTTACCCTAAATGTACTCTTTAATGGTTCCTTTGGTGGTGAAGTTTACAATGCGCTGCTGCAACGTCAAAATTATCCGACCAACACAGGAGCAGGCTCCCCGGATATGGTCTATAATGTATGGCGCAAACCCGGCGATGTGGCCAAATATCCAAATTATGTGGAGAGAAACAACCGTGGAAACCTAAAAACAAACCAAAATAGCCTTTATATCGAAGATGCAACATTTGTTCGTCTGTCAAGTGCACGGTTGGCCTATACCTTCGATCCGCAGTTGATCAACAGATTAAAAATGAAAGGGCTTACAGCCTTCGTTTATGGAAGCAACCTGTTGACATGGACCAATTATAGGGGCTACGATCCCGAATTCAGTACAAACAATCCGCTGACACCGGGCGAGGATGATGGCCGTTATCCGAGGAGACGGGAGTTTGGATTTGGTGTAAATATCAATTTTTAGCATTTATCGATTAGGGTAAGTTCCGTCTGAAGGATGGGACAGAAAAAATATTTTTGACATGAAAACAAAGATCTTAGCACTGTTACTGCTGTCAGCTACATTGGGGGGCTGTAACAAATTTTTGGAAGAGAAACCGTTGGCCGAAGTTGCGCTGGACCAGCATTATAAAAACTTATACGATGTGCAGGCTGCAATAGCCGGAATGTATAGCGCCTTTCAGCTTGAAATGGTCGGTAAGGGAAATTATCAGGACAACAAAGACAATTATCTCGAAAAATACCTGTATTGGGGCGAGTATCGTGCCGATAATTTTGACCGTGCAATTAGTTACACCAAAGACTATGTGGACGAGATCGTATTAAATAGCCTTACGCCAACCAACCAGTTTTCAGACTGGAGCGGGCTCTATACCGCCATCGGGCGTATCAATAACAATATCAAGTATATTCCAAAGGCAGCCGAGTTGGATAGTCGTATTACCCCGGAGATGCTTAAGGATTATCTCGCGCAGTGTTATGCGCTTCGAGCGATGTGTTATTTCTATCTCGTTCGTGTATGGGGTGATGCTCCGATATGGCTTGAACCTTATGAGGATGTACAGCAGCCCGCTGCCAGCGCACGTGAACCGAAAGATAAGATATTGAACGAGGTCATTATTCCAGATCTGGAAAAAGCCTATTCTTTGGTCGACAAAGATGCGAAAAACGCCCTATGGACAATCGGCGGGGCAGGAATATGCGCGATCATGTCTGATGTGTATATGTGGAAAAAGGATTATCAAAATGCAACAAAATGGATCACACGCCTGTTTTTGACAAAGTCTCCTACAGGAGTGAGCTATTCCGGAACCAATGAAACCAATTTGCAGGATGGCGCAAACTGGAAAACTATTTTTGTCAATCCAACTTCCAGTAAAGAAACGATTTGGAGTATCCATTGGGACTACTTAAAAAATGGCTGTGCCTGTATGCAAACGTCGTGGTCTCCCAATAATAAGCAGATCATAGTCGATGAAGGAGTGTGGGCAACCTGGTTTCAGCCACAAACGACAACCTCGCCAAGTCCTGATATTCGACCTCAGCAAACATTGGATGTCTATTTTGGATTACCAAGCAACAAGAGAGATCGCTTTATCAAGTGGTATCCCACTGATGCCAACCCAACCAAAGCGGATCCATGGCCGGTGACAAATCAGGCCCTACCGGTTTATTTGACCATGTACCGACTGAGTGATATGTATCTCTTATACGCTGAAGCGTTGAATGGCCTCGGGGACCGAACCAATGCCCTCAAATATTTAAACTTTGTCCGCAAGCGTGCACGTCTGCCACAATATGATGCGAATGATGCATCTATTGCTACAAGCTACCAGTTGGAAACGGCAATTTTGGATGAACGTCGTCTGGAACTTTTTGGTGAAGGTAAGAGGTGGTTTGATCTGGTACGCACCGGACGTGTGAAGGACGTGATGGATCCAATCTTGAAACGTAGACAGGAAGAAGCGGGTAATTTAGATAAACCTGGATTCCTAGATCCAACAAACAGAGTGTATTGGCCTATTCATCGGAATGTTTTAAACTCCAATAAATCATTGGTTCAAAACCCAGGATATACAGATTAACAGAAGAATTTAAATCAGAGAGTCATGAAAAGAATGTTTAAGACCAAATGGACATATAGCGCTATCATCGTAGCAAGTCTATTAATGACAAGTTGTTCACTTTTCGATTTGGAACTGCAAAAAGATTACGACTACGAACATAAAACTTTAGATCCCAATATTGGGATAAGTGCGCGGAAATTTTTGGAGAACCGATCGTATGAGACGGTAGAAAACCCAACGGATACAGTTTTCAAATGGATGCGGAAGGGCTTAGAATACGCAGGAATTCCTTTGGAAGAATTTGAGAAAAACGATAGAACCTTTATTTTCTTACATAACGAAGCCATAAAGACTTGGGATACTAAAACGAAGAAGGTGACAGCAGGCCTGTTTTTTGACTTCCCAATTGTGACCGGAGTGGATGGAACAGGCAAACCGATTACGAGGCCGGCAACAAAATGGGAAGAATACAATAAAGATGATGTCCGTAACTATTTTCTTTACCTCATGCTGCAAGGGAATTACAACTTCGATAAGCTGACCATTGAAAACACCAAAGCGAAAACCATGCTTCCAGCCAATACGGTTGCCAGCAAAAGTTCTTTATTGGGATACATGAATGAAGGCAAAGGTTTTGATCAGGAAGGGCTGATGGTGTTACGGCTGGTTAATAACAGCGATTTGGCGCCGATTCAGATTAACAATAAAACAACCAATCGGTCCGGGGGGTATATTGTGACGAATGGCGTGGTTCATGTCTTTGGAAGCAAGGGCAATACAACAGTTTATCCTTTTTCGGGAGCACTTTAACGAAAGAACCTTTTAAACAAATTTAAATATGATCAAAAAGAATTCAGTTATTGCTTCACTTCTGCTGCTATTGGCGGTAGGAACTAGCTGTGAGAAATCGCCAGCCGAAAAACTCACTTTAAACAGTATTGCCTGTGTGCAATGCCACACCATTCAGTCGGCAGCGGATCTTCAGGCACTGAGCTTACAGCCCGGAGACACGGTCATCATGAAGTCTGGCCAATGGACCAATCAGGACCTAACCTTCAGTGCTCAGGGAACAAAACAGCAGCCTATTGTATTGATGGCAGAGCAGCGGGGGGCAGTTATCATGAAAGGTACTTCTTCCGTTAGTATCACGGGACAATGGTTAGTTGTGGATGGACTTGTATTTCAGGAAGGGTATACGACAGGCAAAAATGTGGTGGATTTCACCTCTTCCTCTTCAAACTGCCGCCTTACCAATACGTCAATTGTGGACTATAATCCACCGGCAGCAACGACCGACTACCGTTGGGTTTCCATCAATGGTTCCTATCATCGCATTGACCACTGCTATTTAAAAGGAAAGACCCATCAGGGACCCACCATGGTCGTATGGGGAACCAGTAAACCAATGAAACACCGAATTGATCACAACTTCTTTGGTGAGCGTGCTGCGGTACCGGACAATGGTGGGGAAACCATCCGTGTCGGAACCAGCGACTGGTCGATGACAAATGCACTGACAACCATTGAAGATAATATTTTTCAGCGCTGTAACGGCGAAACGGAAATTATATCCAATAAGATGGGGGCCGATACGATCCGCAACAACTATTTCTATGAAAGCCAAGGAACCCTATGTCTGCGGCATGGCAATGGATCTGCCGTTTATGGCAACTATTTTGTTGGTAATGGCAATAGCGCCGCTGGCGGTATTCGTATCATAGGTGAAGATCATCTTGTCTACAACAATTACTTCCAGAATATGGCCGGCACGGGGCAAAAGGCTGCGTTGGCCATTATGGACGGTGTACCAAATTCACCTTTAAGCGGTTACTTTCAGGTAAAACGCGTGAAAGTTGTTGCCAATACAATGATCAAGTGTAAGCAGTCATTTGATATAGGTTCAGGCAAAGGTGGCAATAGCCGGACATTGCCGCCAACGGATGGGCATATCGCAAATAACGTGGTTTCTCAATCTGCCCAATCTACCATGTTGACCTTTACCGATCAACCGGTCAATTTTGTGTATCAGGGAAACATCGTTTTTGATGTACCGACAAGTCAACAACTGCCTGCTGGATTTACCCGAGTTAATCCACAGTATACGCTAACAACAGATGGCATCTATGAGCCAACGAGTAGCAGCCCGGTATTGGGTGCCTTTGTAGGGAATTATCCTTTTGCGGCAGCAGCAGATGCTGGAGCGCCTAAACTGGATACAAAACATCGCGATCTGCTGAAAGCCCAAAATATAGGTCCTGTATTTATGACCGGCCTGGGAAATAGTTTGGTTATTAATCCTTAAATGACCTTAAGTACTATTTTATGCGGGGAATAAATCGTTTATTCCCCGTTTTTTTTGTGGTAAACAATACGTGTATTTACCGCATATAATTTTGGGATCAATGGAAACATACTGCTACTAAATTATACCTAAAAACAATTTTCAATCAGTTTTTAGACAGTACTCATTCAGTGTTTGTTCAGTCATCACTGAGCAAGCACTGAACAATCACTGAACGAGCACTGAATAAGCACTGTAAAAATGCCGAACTTGGTAACCCTCTGATCTTCGTTTGCTGAAGCTATACTATCTTTCTGTGGATTGGCTATTGTTCAATGAATTCCTGTTGCGTAACTGGAGCTACTATGGCCTTATCGAAAAAATTAAATACAAGGCCAAAATGGTCGGTATTAACATTATTATAGAATGAATTAATCCAATTTTTCGCCGCGATAAAACTTCGTATATGCATCTTGTGCATAACCGTTGTCTAAGTACTCAAACGTGCTAGCACCGGCTCCCTTTAACTCCTGGCCGCGATAGAAAACTGCCCAGGAGTCTTTTGCATAACCTCCTCCAAGCGCTTTAAATGTAGATGGCGAGGCACCCTTAACTTTTACCCCCTGATAATAAACTACCCAGGGATCTGCTGCATAGCCGTTTCCGATTAATTTGAACGAGTTGGGGCTGCCACCCTCGACTTTGACTCCGCGATAAAAAAGATTCCAGGCATCTTTGGCATAGCCATCATCAAGGTATTCAAAGGTTGAAGCTGAAGCCTCTTCCACTTTCTGATTTTTGTAAAAAACAGACCAATTGTCCTTGGTGTATTGACCGCCAAGGGGCTGTGTGTTAGGACCTGCAAATTTATCATTCTTTTCACCCCTATAATAGCTCGACCAATTATCTTTTGCATAACCCCGGCCGAGATTTTCAAAGCTTGAAGCATTGGCCCCATTAATTTCTTTGCCTAAATAATAAGCTTTCCAGGGGTCTTTGCTGTAACCATTTCCCAATATCTTGAAGGAAGACGCTGTTGCATTTGACAATGGCTTGCCATAAAAATAAACCTTCCAGGCATCGCTGGCATAACCGTCTCCCAGGAACTGAAAAGTAGACGGGCTTGCATCAGTTATTATTGCTCCTCGAAAATAAACCTTCCAGGTATCTTTTGCATAACCCGAACCTAAAAATTGAAATGAACCGGCATTGGCGTTCGGAATTTCTTTACCGCGATAATAAACGCGTGATCCGATTTTGCTGTAACCATCGCCCAGATGGTCCTGAAGGAAAAGGGCAGTACGGTTATATTGCGCAATATTTGCACAAATAGCCTGTGTGGCAGTAGTCAGCAAAAGAAGAACGAGCATGGTTTTAAATGGGACTTTTGTCATCATATAGGGCATCGGGTTAAATTTGAAAGCAAAAAGCAAATAATCTTGTTGTACTCTTGTTAATGAGACCCGGTAATACCAGTAAAGTTTAGTCATTAATTAAATTTTTTTGAACTGTTACCTTGCACTTGTTCGGAGATCGGTTTGCTGATTCTTTGCTGTTTCTCTGCTGTTTGTTTACCGTTTCTTTGCTTATTCTTCGGGTCTTCTTCGTATCTGCTTCGAGAATGGTTTGCTATTCGTTTGCCGTTTCTTTGGTGTTTCTTCGCTGTTTCTCTGCTAAAATGGTAATTAAATAGCAACCAATCGGCAAAGAATAGGCAAAGAATAAGCAAGCAAGGGGGCTAGTAAGCCCCTAGCATACCTTACGCGATTACGACCAATCACCCTAGAGAAGGCTAATGCGATCGCAAAAACAGGGGCGATTGGTAAGTTAACCTGCCTAACAGCGAAAGGCTGAACACAAGGTTGCATAGATGGCACTTATTTGGTCGGCTGTAAGTGTATTTCGGGAAAGGAGTAACTGGAATCCTGGATCGTGGTAAACAGGGAATAATCGGTGTAATCGGGAACGGCTATTCGCAGGAGATAGCTGCCCTTTTTTATCACCTGTATTTTAAATTCGCCATTGCTATTTCTAACGGTATCCCGACCTAATAAAGCCAAGGGTTCCCTTTCCTTATTGGACGCATAGGTTTCAATAATAAAATACCCAACGGGGTTATACTGATGGTCAACCAACCGGCCGGTAATACGGTAAGGTGGAGTAGTAAATAGCCCATACAGTGAACAAGAGAGTAGCAGTAGTTTCAGCATATTTTTCCATTGTGTAGCTCGATAACATACAGGTATCCAGCTGATGAATCTTAAAACGGAGATCCTCACCTCACGATTGGAATGACGATCTATGCAAAGGTAGCCTGCTGCGTCATTGAATAAATATCACAAGTTTATGAAAAACTATCATTTTGCATTTTCTGCTTGTATGCGGAAGGAGATAAACCCGTCAGTTTTTTGAAAAATCTGGAAAGATTATTAGGATCGCTGAAATGAAGTTCAAAGGCAATTTGGGCGATAGACTGTTCGTCCAATAGAAGCCGCTGTTTGATTTCTTGTATTTTTCGGTGTTGGAGGAGGGTAATTGGACTATGTCCGGTGTAGGCTTTGATTTTGCGATTCAGCTCATTGCGGTGTATTTTTAGTAAACTAGCATATTGGTTGCAGTTCAGGTTAGAATTGACATGCTCTTCCATGAGCATTTTAAATCGAGTGAGCAAATTGTTGTTCGCGCTTTCGCTGGCTATATGATGAAATGCACGAAATAGCCGGTCCAGTCGAAGTAAAATACTGGCAAGCAATGCGCGGATCATATTGAGGCTGTCGGATCGGAACGCACCGACTTCAAAAACAATTTCGGAGAGCATAGATTTGAACAACCCAAAATCACCGTCCATAGCGACAATATAAGGTGCAAACGAATAATTGTAAAAATAGGGAAGTTTGTAAACCAGTGTTTTATCCTGAAAGAAAGATTCCAAAAACTCGGGCTTAAAGATTAAATGAAATCCTTTGACACCGTTTTTATCAAAGTCACATTGCTTAATCTGATTGGGCGAAGCAAATAAGATGGTGCCTGGGCATAATTCGATACGCTTTTCATTGGTGTATGCCACTCCGTTTCCCTTTTCAAAAAACATGATCTCAAAAAAGTTGATGGTGTGCGGACCGGCCTCAAAAATCAGATCGGTATTATCCTCGAACCGATGGGCATCCATCGCTAAGGGAAAGCCGTATTTGCTGTCGTCAAAATCAAAATAACGCATAATAGTGTCTTCAAACCAATAGGAAACGCCTAAGCGTTAAAATCGCAATGAATAAATATAATAGTTTTTCTGAATATTGCTTGACAGGGAATTGAGGCCCCATCCGTGAAATGCAAGGGCTACCGGTCAAAAAAATACGAGTCATGTCATATCCAGGTCAATGAAAGGCTGTATAAGCTCCTTAATTTGAAAAAGTAATATTTTTTTTGTATATTGCTGGTTATGAGTTTTAAAGAAAAATTAGAGAACTGGCGCACGTCAATCAATCGCGCCGGTAGTGGTGAGGAATTGTATATTTTGCTTTTGAACTATAAAAGGTTTATTAACAAAAATTGGGTGGACGATTTTGGCGATCCGGGCAACTGGAAATCGGAATTAAATCAGGTCATCAGCAAAGTAAGAAACAAGGTGGATGTAGCAGATATCAGGGCCTGCCAAGATTTATCGTCCTATCAGGACGATGCCCGGCAGACCGCACATTCACTCAATCATACGTTAAAATATCATCACTCATTGACAAAAGGGTAGGCTAGGCCTACCTTTTTTTGTGATCAAAATTTTTTAAATTATTTACTAAGCGGGATGTATGATCAGCCATGATTGTACATCCCGCTTTATTTTTTCCTTATTTCCTCGTGGTAAATAGTGGCTCGCTAGCCTAGTTATGACACACAGCCTGAACCTATTATTGAAAAAAATATTTGCCCATGTCAGAAAATGTTTTTACTATTGTAAAGTAGTATAGAATAGTATAGATTACTAGCCGCTATACTATAAACTAATAACCAATCTATAAGAAGACCAATTTATGATCTACCACATGTATTACCGAATCTGTAAATGGCAGCGATGTAGTCTTGTCTTCCTTTTTCTTCTGCTAACGGGCCTTGTAAACGCACAGTCCAAATCATTTGAATTAAGAGGAGTTGTATTAGATAGTGTCGGACATTTACCCATTTCCAATGTTACAATCGCTTTTGTGGGAAAAAGCGCTGCTGTATCAACGGATGCACAGGGGCAGTTCCTGATCAAAGATGTACACCTCAATGATCAGCTTGTCCTGACTTCGGTCGGATTCGACCGAAAAACTGTTCAGGTCACCAGTACCAACCGGATGACCATCTTTCTGTCTTCATCAAGTTCAAACCTGGATGAAGTAACTGTCGTCGCTTATGGCACACAGAAGAAAACGAGTATGGTCGCTTCGATCACCTCGATCAATCCAAAAGAAATTAAAGGCCCTACCTCCAATCTGACCACCATGCTGGCAGGTCGGGTAGCGGGTTTAATTGCGTATCAGCGCAGTGGTGAACCCGGAAATGATAATGCCTCGTTCTTTATTCGTGGTGTCGGGACCTTTGGTGCCGGAAAGAAAGACCCTTTGATTCTCATCGATGGGATGGAATCGAATACAACAGCTTTAGCGCGGCTACAGCCCGATGATATTGCTGGTTTTTCGGTACTGAAAGATGCGGCCGCCTCTGCATTGTATGGCGCCAGAGGTGCAAATGGTGTGGTTCTGGTGAATACCAAAAGTGGTATCGTGGGAAAAGCAAAATTTAATGCGCGTTTCGAAAACTCCATTTCTACCAATACCCGAAATTTCCAATTTGCCGATAACATTACCTACATGAACCTGGCAAATGAAGCGGTATTGACGCGCAATCCCAAAGGGGCTTTGCCTTATGACCAAAATAAAATCGATCATACCGCAAGGGGCGACGATCCGCTACTTTATCCAAATAATAACTGGATCGATCAATTGATTAAAGATTATACAAACAACCAGCGTTTCAATTTCAACGTAACTGGCGGGGGAAATCTGGCGCAATACTACGTCGCGGGTACTTTCAACAATGACAGGGGAATTTTGAAATCGGAAAGCGGCAATAATTTTGACAATAACATTAACCTCAAAAATTATTCGATACGTTCCAATATCACTTTAAATGTAACCCCGACAACCATAGGAATTATCCGTACTTCGGCTCAGTTTGACGATTATAAGGGACCCATCGGTGGTTATGATGATTGGGGTAATTTGATCAATGGGGGGCAACGGGTATTCAAAGAGGCCATCTGGTCTAATCCGGTGATGTTCCCGGCAGTCTATCCAGCTTCTTACGCACCGTTTACAACTCATCCGCTCTTCGGAAATAGCTTTATACCGACGACAAAGACTTTGTACAATAACCCTTATGCCAAGATGGTCAACGGTTTTCAGGAATACAATAGTTCAACAGTCAATGTACAATTGGAGCTGAAACAGAACTTTGATTTTATCACAAAAGGCTTGTCGGCCCGTTTGATGGCTTATACACAACGGTACTCGTATTTTTCAGTACGCAGAAGCTTTGAGCCCTTCTACTATAATCTGCTGAAAATACCGGGTACAAACAATACCGTATTGAGTTTGCTGAATGAAAACCAGGGAACGGAATACCTGGACTACAGTCAAGGCGATAGGATACAGAATACAACGACCTATGGCGAATTTGCGGTCAATTATAACCGAACCATCGGAAAGGATCACGACATCACGGGTATGCTCATCGGTATCATGCGCAATTATCAGACAGCAAATGGAGGCAATTTACAGGCCTCTCTGCCAGCACGTAACATTGGTGTGTCTGGACGCGCAACGTATGCATATAAAAATAAATACCTTTTTGAAGCAAACTTTGGTTACAACGGTTCCGAGCGCTTTTCTAAAGATAAACGATTTGGCTTTTTCCCCTCTTTTGGGGTAGGCTGGAACCTCCAGGAAGAGCCGATGTTTGAGTTTATGACACCGGTGGTATCTCGTTTAAAACTACGGGCAACCTATGGTTTGGTGGGTAATGACCAGATCGGTAACGACCGCGACCGCTTTTTCTATTTATCGCAGGTTAATCCAAATGATAATGGAAAAGGATTTTCCTGGGGAAATCTTTGGGATTATAACCGACCGGGTTATTCCATATCGCGTTACGCCAATCCCAATATTACCTGGGAGCGTGCCAAAACATTTGATGCAGGTTTTGATCTGAATCTTAAAAATGGATTGGGTGTTGTCTTTGACTACTACAACTCCAAGCGAAGTGATATCTTAATGGTACGCTCAACGATTCCGACGACTGCAGGTTTTCAGGCCGATATTCAATCCAATATGGGCAAAGCGGAAAGCAAGGGATTTGACCTGGCTTTGGATTACAACAAATCCTTTGCAAATACCTGGTGGACGCAGTTGCGCGGTAATATGACCTATGCGACCAATCGCTTGCTGACCAACGAAGAGCCAAACTATCCGGCAAATTTATCTTACCTGACACACTTAGGGTATCCGATTAAACAACAATATGGTTTGATCGCCGAACGCTTATTTGTCGATGATATTGAAGCCGATAATTCGCCATTGCAAAATTTTGGTGGAGCATTGAAAACAATGGGCGGTGATATCAAATACCGTGACATTAACGGTGATGGCAAAATAACTGATCTGGATAAAGTGCCCATCGGTTTTCCAACGGATCCTGAAATTATCTACGGTATGGGATTCACCGTCGGTTTCAAAGGATTTGATGTCAGTGCTTTCCTACAGGGCTCTGCACGTTCATCGTTTTTTATCAATCCCGGAAATATTACGCCTTTCGCCATCAATGGCCCCTATCAAAATGGGCTGTTAAAACAGGTGGCCGATAGTCACTGGTCGGAAGATAATCAGGATATCCGTGCATTTTGGCCACGATTGACCGATGGATTCAATAATAACAATAATCAATTCTCGACCTGGTGGATGCGCAATGGTGCATTCCTTCGCCTAAAATCTGTTGAATTGGGCTATACAGTACCAAAGAAGATCCTCGATCGCTGGAAGATGTCCAATATCCGCATTTATACCAATGCCCTGAATCTTGCTGTATGGAGCAAATTTAAAATGTGGGATCCTGAAATGGGTGGTGATGGTTTGGGTTACCCGGTTCAGGCGGTATATAATATCGGAATCAATGTAGGATTATAAAAAACAATGTATCATGAAAAAGTTAACTGTATTTAAATCGATGGTGGTATCAGGTCTATTGTTTTTTCAATCCTGCAACTATTTGGATGTCGTACCCGACAATGCCCCCACAATAGATAATGCCTTTACCATGCGTAGCGAAGCGATCAAATATCTGGCAACCTGTTATTCTTATTTGCCCAATGATGGTGAACCGACTATAAATCCTGCTTTTATGGCAGGAGATGAGCTCTGGCTGGATTACCCAACGCGGAGTATCAACGGGACAAACTGGAACATCGCCCGTGGCAATCAAAGTGTCACCGATCCTTATGTCAACTATTGGGATGGGCATATAATCAATAATGTTCGCGAACGGTCGATGTTCAATGCCATTCGCGACTGTAATATCTTTTTGGAAAATATTCAAAATCCCGAAAAGGTACGCGATATGACGCAAGACGAACGTACCACCTGGGAGGGTGAGGTATTGTTCTTAAAAGCCTATTATCATTTTATGCTGATGCGTCACTATGGCCCTATTCCCATTATGGATGTCAACGTTCCTGTCACAGCACCAATTGAGGAGACGCAGGTAAAGCGTCAGCCGATCGACCAAGTAGCGGATTATATCGTGAAGGTACTGGATGAGGCCGCAAGTAAGCTGCCAAGTGCGGTGCAGTCGCCAGTAACTGATCTGGGGCATATCACAAAACCAATTGCCTTAGGCATCAAGGCGAAAGTCCTATTATATGCAGCGAGCCCGTTATTCAATGGTAATACGGATTATGCAACCTTCAAAAATGTAGACGGCACCTTATTTTTTAATCAGAGCTTCCAAGCCGAGAAATGGCGTAAAGCAGCGCAGGCTGCAAAAGAAGCTATTGCTGCCTGTGAGGAGCTGGGTATGAATCTATACGAATTTCCAACACCGGTACGTCCACTGTCCAATACCACAATGATTCAGATGAGCATTCGTAACGCTGTGACGGAAAAATGGAACCGCGAGATCATCTGGGGGAATTCGAATTCGCGGACATGGCAGCTGCAGTACTCGTCCATGGCGCATATCGATCCGAATAATGCAGGCAACAACAGCGTCAACGGTACCTTGGCCCCGACAATCAAAATCATTGAACAGTTTTATACGAAAAACGGGGTGCCAATGGATGAAGACAAAACCCTTGATTTTAGCAATAAAAACCAATTGCGTGCCGGAACGCATGACGAACGCTTCAACAATATCGAAAATTACCGAACAGCGCGTTTACATTTTGACCGTGAAAATCGTTTCTACGCCAATGTGGGCTTTGACGGTGGAGTTTGGTACATGGAAAACAGCCCAAGTCAGACAGACGAAAATACCTGGACAACACAGCTTCGTTTAGGTCTATTTGGTAGTGGTGTTTCCGTGCCGATCACAACCTATTACCCAAAGAAACTGGTCAACTGGAAATTTGCCTTTAAGGATGGAAACAGCTCGCATATCGAAGAATATCCTTGGCCTATGCTACGGCTTGCCGACCTGTATCTGATGTATGCCGAGGCGCTGAACGAAAGTGAAGGACCGACAGCAGATGTATTCCTCTATCTCGATAAAATTCGCAAGCGCGCCGGTCTGGAAGGGGTGAAAGAATCCTGGGCAAAGTATGCTTTTAATAGCGCCAAACCAACGACAAAAGAAGGACTCCGTGCTATCATACAACGTGAACGTAATATTGAGATGAGCTTTGAAGGTTCCCGCTTTTGGGATTTGAGACGCTGGAAGCTTGCCGCGCAGGAACTCAACAAAAATATCACGGGCTGGGATCGCAATCAGGATAAGGACCATCCAGAGCTTTTCTATCAGGAACAGACCTTCTATCAACAGCGATTCGTGGCACCAAGGGACTATTTTTGGCCGATTAAAGAAAGCGATCTGTTGGTCAACCCGAATTTGGTACAAAATCCAGGCTGGTAATTAGCGTATTAAATTGAAGAAAATCATGAAAAAACGAATATATCGCAATAGTATCTATGTCATGGCTGGTTTGCTGTTTCTGCTGCTCGGCTGTAAAGAGGAAAAAGGCTGGACCTTAATGGAGGACGACCAGACCAAACCGGGACTGGTACAGCATCCCTCCGTCGTGAATGGTTATGGACAGGCAACCATACATTATAGCCTTCCGGAGAATGACAACATACTTTATGTCAAAGCCGAATACGTGATGGCGAGTGGCGCCACCCGTGTTGTCAAATCATCGACGTACACCAATGAGATCTTAATTGATGGATTCCCCGATACCAAGCCGCAAACCGTTAAATTATACGCGGTAAGCAAGGCTGAGGTTGTGTCGGATCCCGTAGACGTGATTGTTGAACCGAAGACGCCAATCTTTAATCTGGTGTTTGGGGAGATGAAAGTAACGGCTGCCTTTGGCGGTATCCGCATTACCTCGACCAATAAGGAAAAAGGAAATGTGGTAATCGTACCGATGGTAGACTCGCTCAACAATGGGGAGTACCTGCCCTTGGACAATTACTATGGACAGGATTCCATCATCCTATATAATGTCCGTGGATTGAAATCCAAAGAAATGAAGTTCGCATTTTATGTCCGTGATCGCTGGTTAAATAAATCCGATACGCTGTACACTTCGATTACGCCATTGGAGGAAAATCTGTTTAACCGGCAATTGTTTACGCCATTGCGCTTGCCTGGAGATGCGCAAATCCTCTACGGTTCTATGGATAATCTATGGGATGGCAATCTCAATACGGGCAAATGGCCAAGCTTTTATACGGTAGAGAATGCAGGGGTACCGCAATCGGTCACTTTCTCGATCGGTAGAGAAGCAAAACTAAGCCGCGTGGTGATCTTTCCAAGACGGGAAAACGGCTTCTACGATAAGGGCAATTTACGTGATTTTGAGATCTGGGGAAGTAATACGCCGAATTTGGATGGCTCTTGGGAGTCCTGGGCCAAACTGGCTACCTGCACGGTACGTAAACCATCAGGAACACCGTCGGGAACAAATACCAATGCAGATGAAGTGTATGGTACCTCTGGCTGGTCATTCGATCTACCGGAAGATGCTCCGAAATACAAATACCTGCGCATTCGCAATCTGCGCAATTGGCGGGGTAGTTATTTTATGCAGATTAACCAGATTCAGGTATGGGGCGTTTATTAATCAATTTAAAAAGCAAAGTTATGAAAAGATATATCGTATTGCTGTCCCTGTTTATCGTGGCGCTGTTGGCGGCTTGTTCCAAAATGGACGAGTTTACCGAGCACACAGACGGGAAAGCAATTATCTACCCGGCAAAGCTCGACTCGATTAGAGTTCGTTCGGGAAAGTACCGTATACAAGTAGAAGGTGTCTATAGAGCTTCCTCGGGTGTGTCTGAGCTACGGATCTATTGGAACAGTAAGCAGGATTCGATGAAAATACCGGTCAAACTGACGGGTAAGGTGGATACCGTACGTTATTTAATCGACAAACTGCCTGAAGGGCCTATGAATTTAGAAATTCGCAGTGTGGATGCCGCAGGACGCTTTTCTGTTCCGACCTATCTGGTGGGGAACGTATATGGCGATCGTTATCGCGAAGGACTTTACCAACGTGTGGTACTCGAACAGAATTTTATTGCTGGACAGCAACTGCAATTGGGTTTGCAAAATGTATCGGAAACCATGGGCTTTGATGGACTGCGTATCGCGTATAGAAATTGGGATGGTGGTACCACAGATACCGTGGTGCGTACTAAAAATCAGGATGAAAAGATTGGCCTTCAACGCTATCTTCCTGGTGCTGAAGTTTCCTATCGTACCGTGTTCAGACCCGATAGTTCGGCCATCGATACCTTTATGGTCAAATCGACCAAATTGGCTGTGAAAAAAGACAATATCACACCTTGGTAC
This sequence comes from Sphingobacterium sp. UME9, assembly GCF_014170215.1. Taxonomy (NCBI): domain Bacteria; kingdom Pseudomonadati; phylum Bacteroidota; class Sphingobacteriia; order Sphingobacteriales; family Sphingobacteriaceae; genus Sphingobacterium; species Sphingobacterium sp. UME9. The sequence goes on from NZ_LZZP01000013.1 coordinate 505,379, forward strand.
CTCCAGAATTATAAAACACCATTTACAGCGACGGTCTATGACGGTAATCGCTGGGGAGTTTTGGACAACTGGATGACAAACGCCGCCATGAAAAACCATAACGGTTACGGTGGTTTTGGATCGGACGATGGCGGAGTGGTCAACATTGAAGCAGGCTGGGGAGCTCCGGCTATCGTAAATGGTAAAATAGAGCAAAAAGTAACCTTATTGCCCGGTAAGTATCGTTTTTTTTGTAACTTATCCTGGACAAATTATGATCAACCACCAGCAAAACTGGTTGTTAGCAAAGCAAACAGTGGAATTCCAGATCTTGAGCAGATTCAACAGGCAATGGCCCATGCTGATGTTAAATCAGATGGTGTTTATTTTGAAATCAAAGAAAAGGTTACTGTCAATATGGGGATGTTGGTCAATTTTCAACCTGACCATTACATGAAGATCAACGCTTTTCAAATCAATTTACAATAATATCAAGCAGAATGAAGACAGTTATTTTCGCGCTAAGTTTTATGCTATGTACCTTCATGTTATACGCACAGCCTTTTCAGGTCAAGAAAAATGGCCTAACGTTGACCTATAACAAACAAGAGGGAACATATTCACTATGTAAAGATCAAGTCGCCTATATCCAACAAGCAAGTGCCTATCTGGCACTTGCTAATGGACAGAAAGTTAGTACAGATAAACTGAAAGGAACCCGCGGCGTCACAGAAAAGCTCATTCAGGACAATTTGGGCAAAGGTATACAGTATACCATTTCTGTTAAAACCCAACAGGGCATCACATTGCTGCAGCATTTTTATTTCTACGACACAATAGATGGTGTCATCCTTGAACTGGAAGTTAGGGGTAAAAATATAGCCAGTAATGAACTTGTGCCGATCTGGTCAAATGCTTCAATTGCCGGCTTGGGAAAATCCTTGTACCAGCTGGCTGTTCCTTTTGATAACGATACGTTTATTTCGTATGAAAACAATGTCCTTGCAATGAATAGTAAGCGCAGCGCCGAGGTCGGCGTTGTATACGATAAGGACAGCGGAAAAGGTCTGTTGATAGGTTCATTGGATCAATCCGTCTGGAAATCGGGTATCGCAATCAAAGGAGATCAAGGCCAATATAGCCACCTGGCAGCACAGGCGGGATTTACAGATGTAACTATCACACGCGATTCCATGGCGCACGGGACGGTGAAGGGGGATGTCATTCACTCTCCAAAGTACCTCGTGTCTTACGACAAGGATTGGCGCATTGGGCTCGAAAACTATGCTAAAATCCACCGGAAGCTATCGCCGGCCTATGTGAAATCGTGGCAAGGAGCCACACCTGTCGGCTGGAACAGCTGGGGTGTGATACAGGAAAAACTTAATTTTCAGAATGCCACAGGCACAGCAGACTATTTCGCAAAAGATATTCCTTATTTCCGGAATGCAGATGGCGAGGCTTTTATAGATCTTGACTCTTTCTGGGATAATATGACGCCCGGAGGTATGTCAGGTGACTACACGCAGCTGAAGCAATTTGTTCGCTATTGTGATTCTTTGGGCCTCAAGCCCGGTGTGTATTGGGCCCCTTTTACAGACTGGGGGCATGGAAGTGGACCCGACCGCAAGGCGGAGGGAAGCCAGTTTACCTTTGGCCAGCTTTGGACCAAAACCCAAAAAGGCTACCACAATTTAGATGGTGGTCGGGCTCTTGACCCGACACATCCCGGTACGTTGGCCCGTATGGATGTGATCCTGGGCAAATTGGTCGACTGTGGCTTCCGAATGATCAAGGTCGATTTCCTCTCTCACGCGGCAATCGAATCCACAGGTTTTTACGATAAGAAAATTCAGACAGGTATGCAGGCTTATGCTGTGGGGATGAAACATCTCGTCGACGTGCTGCAGGGTAAAATGTTGATCTATGCCGCAATTTCGCCATCCTTGGCGACAGCCCAATTTGCACACATGCGCAGAATAGCCTGCGATGCCTGGAAGACGATCGACCAAACTCAATATACGCTAAACAGCGTTAGTTACGGCTGGTGGCAAACTTATCTCTACGATTTTATCGATGCCGACCACCTGGTCTTTCATGATGAAAGCCCTGAGGTCAATAAGGCAAGATTGCTTTCCGGTGTGGTAACGGGGACCATTATCCTTGGTGATGACCTGTCGAAAAAAGAAAACTGGCAGCCAAAGATGAATCAATATCTGCAGGATCCCGAAATTCTAAAAATTATAGCCGACGGTAAAAGCTTCCGTCCGGCAGGATTTGTAGAAGGAAAAGCCGCAAATACGTATTATTACAAAAAGATTGGAACAACGCTGTATGTGGCCATATTTAATTACAATACAGCCCCGGCAGCAATAAACATAGATTTTAAACAGATTGGCCTAGCGCCAAATACAACCTATAAGGCGGTGGAACTGTTTGAAAAAACAGCGCAGGAATTTGTCGCTGATAAATCCATTGCCTTTGAGCAGGCAGGTGCAAAATTATTTAAGATTGCCCTGTTTTAATCACAACATATGAAGATAAGCAAAGAAGAAAATTTTAAAGTATTGATCGATCGGATCAAACGCCTGGAGGCATTGAATACACTCTCTAAACATGAATGTATTGTGCAGGGCGTGTTGGATGCCATTGATGCCAATGAACTGGAGGTACATGCCAGTTTACCTTCTGTCAATAACTTGATCCAATACCTGGGGTATGCACGCGAAACCTTCGCTAAGGCGTACCGCGATCTGATTGCCCACGGAGTCGTGGAATCCAAAAACAGAAAAGGATATTTTGTGGTGAGCAACAATACGCAGTTGAAACAGAAAGTTGCGGTCCTGCTGTATGCTTACGATACTTTTCAGGATACCTTGGTATCCGAATTGCGGGCGAATCTTCCGGAGGAAGTGACGGTCGATCTTTTTTTCCATCACAACAATATGGAAACCTTTGAAGATATTTTCAATCGTATTCAGGGACGCTATACGGTATATATTGTCGCTCCGATTGAAAATGCCGATTCTGAGCGTTTATTGCGAAATATTCCTGTGTCAAAACTATTGATTATCGACCGGCTGATGGATTTAGGGGCGGAATATTCTTATGTTTCTCAGGAATTTGAAGCAGCCACCTATGCCGTGTTTCAGGAGCTTTATCCAAAGATCAAAAAGTATAAAGAAGTGATCTTCTATTTTAGGGAAAATACAGCCGAACCCAATGAAATCAAAGATGCGTTCTTGCGCTTTTTGAAGGAGTATAAGGTAAAAGGGCATATCGAAAAGCAATACCATGTAGGCGATCTAAAAAAGGGGAAACTGTATTTTACCATTCATAATCCGGAGCTCTACCAGATGTTAAAAGAGGTGCTGCAAAAGGGTTGGACTTTGGGTGAGGATCTGGGGATTTTATCGCATAATGATGATGTTATCAAAGAGATTATCAGCGGTGGTATTACCACCTTTTCGACAAGTTTTGCACGTATCGGATCGGAAGCAGCCAAGTTTGTACTCGAAAGAACATTGATCCGGGAAGTGGTGCCGACAACGTTGGCAGATCGCGGCTCTGTATAAAAAAAGGAAGTTTTACGATGATAATTTTTAGTTTTTGTCTTTTTACCGGTTTGGTTGCGTTATGGTCCTTATGGAAATTTAAGACCACCTATTCCACGACGCTCAACGGCTTCTTTCTGGCTGGAAAGAGCAATAGCTTTTGGATGGTTGGTTCAGCCTTGCTGTTGACAAACTTGAGCGCCAACCAGTTTATAGGTGAAAACGAATCGGTTTATATCAATAATCTTTCAGTTATCGGCTGGGGCATTAGTTCTGTTGTTGCCATGCTTTTGGTATCGGAGTTTCTGCTACCTATTTATTTTAAGCATGGCTTTCGGACGGTTCCGGATTTCTTGGCGCTGCGATTTGACACCAAAACAAAAATGCTGGTTTCTATCCTCATCTTGATTGGATATATTGTCAATTTGCTGCCTCCTGTATTGTATGGCGGAGCATTGAGCCTTGCGACCATGTTTGATGTCCCGGCGTTATTGCATATTACCTATTGGCAGAGCATCTGGTTGCTGGTATGGGCTTTAGGCGTGATAGGTAGTTTATATAGTATTTTGGGTGGTCTCAAGCTGATTTCCTTATCGGATTTAAGTTTGGGTTTATGCCTGTTTTTACTTGCTGTGCTCATTCCTGTCTTTGCGCTCTGGCACCTTGGAGGTGGCGATATCTGGTCTGGTCTAGCGCAGTTACTGCATGAAAAAAAAGAGCACCTCAATGCTGTCGGCGGAAAGCATGATGCGGTCCCATTTTCGACCTTATTTACCGGAATGCTGCTGATCAATTTCTATTACTGGGGGATGGAACCCTATATTGCACAGCAGGCCCTGAGTGCTAAGAATTTAAAGGAGGCCCAAAAAGGGATGACTTTGGCTGCGGGAGGTAAGCTCCTTATGCCCTTGCTGATCAATCTGCCGGGGCTTTTGGCTGTGCATCTGTTGCCGCATGTACAGCCTACGGCTTCTGTTTTTCCGAAACTTATCGTTTTAATTTTTCCCGATATCCTGATCGGTTTTTCCTTGGCCTTGGTCTTTGGCGCTGCGATGACAACATATACCGCAGGACTGCAGAGCTGCGGCAGTTTATTTATTTTTAATATTTACAAACCCTATCTGGCTTATAAAAAGAGACCATACAGTGAAAAGGAATTGGTACGAAAAGGAAAATTGTTCGAATTGATTATTTCAATTTCAGCGATGTTTATTGCCCCTTTTATCCTTTTTGCCCACGATGGATTTTATACCTATTTACAGACCGTATCGGGCTTATTTAATATGCCCATTTTCACGATTATGATCTTGGGGATTTTATCCCGCCGTGTGACACCGCGCATGGCACAGATTGGATTGTTTTTATACATGTTCAGTTATTTTTTTCTGGTGTTTGTCTGGAAAACAGAGCTACACTATCTGCACCTGTTCGCGCTGTTGTTTATTGCTGTGGCGCTGGTCATCTGGGCGGGAAGTAAACTGAGCCAGCCAAACTATCTATCGGAGTATCAATTTGAGTTTTCGGGCCAGGATAAAGAAGCTTATTGGAAAGGCCGCTATGGTGTGGGCGCAATTTTGATTGTCCTGATGATTGTCATATACCTTGTTTTTTCACCCTTGGGCATTGCCCAATAAAATTGTATAAACCGCTATGTTGATGCACACAAAAATGAAATACGTTCTCTTAACACTCTTGATCATTTGTTTTGGCACTTCCCAGGCCCAACGGTATTATCTCTGGGATGATCGACCTGCCAAAGATTGGATGACCGAAGCATACCCTATCGGAAATGGACGAATTGGCGCGATGATCTTCGCGGGCGTAAATCAGGAACATATTCAATTTAATGAAAATAGCCTATGGACAGGTGATGAACAGGAAACAGGTGCCTATCAGGCTTTTGGTGATCTTTTTGTTCGCTTTGACTCCGACGTTAATAAATCCTTTACCGCCTATAGCCGGAAATTGAATTTGGATAAAGGGCTGCATGAAATAGCCTATCAGCAGGATGGACAGCAAATCAACCGTCGGTATTTTGCGAGTCAGCCCGATCAGGTCATGGTATTTGAGTATGCGAACAGTAAAAAAGGGAAACTCAATGCCCAGATCGCACTTCAGGATGCACATGGGCAGGCGGTACAGGCAGAAGATGGTCATCTGTGGTTTCAGGGAACGCTCGACAACGGCATGCGGTATGCCGCACAGGTACGCGTACAGGTCGTAGGTGGTTCACTTTCCAAAACGACAGATGAAAAAGGACAGGCTGTCCTTACCGTAAAATCTGCCGATCGAATTGTTCTGCTGCTGAGTGCCGCAACAGATTACGCCAATACACGGGCTACCAAATGGAAGTCGGCCGAAGAACCGATGAAGGTTAATGAACGTTATCTGCAGCAAGCGGAAAAATATGGTGTAAATAAGCTGCTGGCACGGCACGTTGCAGATTATACAGCGCTGTTCAACCGCGTGGAGCTTGATCTCGACCATAGCCAGCTGGACAGCAAGCAAACAACAAAAGCGCTGTTGGAAGCCTATAAAAAACAGCCGATCCCGGCTCTGGAAGCTTTGGTATACCAATATGGACGTTACCTGCTGATCAGTTCCTCACGGAAAGGTGGTTTGCCTGCAAATCTGCAAGGGCTTTGGAACAACAGTAACAATCCACCATGGCGCTCAGATTACCATTCCAATATCAATGTACAGATGAACTATTGGCCTGCAGAAGTCGCTAATCTGCGTGAATCGGCCTGGCCTTACCTCGATTATATCAATAGCATGCGTGAGGTGAAAAAAATAAATACACAAAAGGAATTTCCGGGCGTAAGGGGCTGGACCGTAAAGACCGAAAATAATATCTTCGGTGGTGAGAGCTTCCTTTGGAATACCCCCGGAAGTGCCTGGTATGCACAGGCGCTCTGGGAGCATTATGCCTTTAACAAGGACGAGAAATACCTACGCGAATTTGCGTATCCGATTTTAAAAGAAATAAGTGAGTTTTGGGATGATCGTCTGGTTCGAAGAGCAGACGGAACTGTGGTGGCGCCAAAGGGCTGGTCGCCGGAACACGGCCCCACAGAGGATGCCGTGAGCTATGACCACCAGATTATTTACGATCTCTTTAGCAACTACATCCAGGCGAGCACAATTTTAAAGTTGGACGACGATTACCGTAAGCATATCACGGCACTTCGCGATGCGCTGCTCAAACCCAAAATCGGTACATGGGGACAGCTGCAGGAGTGGGAAACGGATCGTGATGATCCACAGGACAAGCACCGCCATGTTTCGCATCTGTTTGGTTTGTATCCCGGCAACCAATTCTCTGTTTTAAAAACACCGGAACTGGCCAAAGCTGCACGAGTTACCCTTACAGCGCGAGGCGATGAATCGACAGGTTGGTCCATGGCCTGGAAGGTGGCTTTTTGGGCCCGCTTGCAGGATGGGAATCACGCCTATAAAATCCTAACTAATTTCATTAACCTCGTCGGAGGCGATGGTATTGATTACAACAATGGCGGTGGCGTTTACGCCAACTTGCTCTGCGCGCATCCACCTTTTCAGATAGATGGTAACCTGGGTTATGTGGCTGCGGTGAGTGAAATGTTGCTGCAGTCGCAGACGGATGTGCTGGAATTACTTCCTGCTCTGCCTGATCGCTGGTCGGCCGGAACAGTTAAAGGACTCAAAGCCCGTGGCAATGTACACATCGAAAAGATGGAATGGAACAACAGCAGTATTAGGCAGCTTATTCTTTCTTCCCCGCAGGATCAAACGATTCAGGTGTTAAGTCCTTCCCAATTGGCAGGTCTAAGCCCACAGCAGGAAATCAATGGTAAATACCTTTATAAGATTCAATTGAAAGCAAACAAAATAGTCAAGTTCGTTAACAAATCCTAAATCTATTTATATATGCCAACCCATCATTTTAAACATGTTGTACTCGGGCTTTTGATGACCCAGGGGCTTGTCCATCTGGAGGCACAGGCGCAGTCCAAACAGATTCCTATTGAAACCAGATCGAATGCCTTAGTGTTGGAGTACGATTCCACGAAAACACTGAAAATGCTCTATTACGGTGAAAAATTGAGTGATTCTAAAGAGTACTCGACTATTGCAAGCGGTTATAAGCAATTGACCGATTATAGTGGCCTCTCCAATGCGGCGTATACCCCCTCAGGTTCGAAAAACCTACTGGAACCGGCTATTAGTGTCGTTCATGCCGATGGTAACCGCTCCCTGGACCTGCGCTATGAAAAGCATGCGGTGAAAAACCTGGATGCTAATGTCAAACAGCTTGATATCACCCTAAAAGATCCGGTATACGATATTTATGTCGTTTTACACTACAAATCGTTTTTGAATGAGGATATCATCGAGCAGTGGGCAACGATTCAGAATAAGGAAAAGAAAGTCGTCACGCTGGAAAAATTTGCTTCGGCCAATCTGACCCTGCGCTCCAACGCGTATTGGCTACGGCAGTACCATGGCGACTGGGCAAAAGAAATGCAGGTGGACGAGGCTCCGTTAACACATGGCATTAAAGTGCTGGACAGTAAGCTCGGAACGCGCGCGAATTTATTCCAGCCACCTTCCTTTATGGTGTCACTGGGCAAGGCGGCATCCGAAGATGAAGGAACAGTACTGATGGCAAGCCTTGGGTATAGTGGGAATTTTAAGGTGGATTTTGAAGTGGATTACCTCAATAACCTGCGTATCATTGCCGGAATAAATAACTATGCTTCCAATGTAAAATTAGCCAGCAACCAGGAGTTTACAACACCCAAATTGATCTATACCTTGTCGACAAAGGGAAAAGGCACCGCCTCCCGAAATCTGCACAATTGGGCCCGTAAATATCAACTGCTGGATGGAAATGGCGAGCGCCTGACTTTACTCAACAATTGGGAGGCGACCTACTTTGATTTTAATGAACAAAAATTAAAAGGTTTGCTCCAGGATACCAAAAAACTAGGCGTAGATCTATTTTTATTGGATGACGGCTGGTTTGGAAATAAATATCCGCGTAACAGCGATCACTCCAGTCTAGGAGATTGGCAACCGAACCGGACAAAACTACCCAATGGTATCGCGACACTTGTGGAAGAAGCGACCAAGCAGGGCGTTAAATTTGGAATCTGGGTAGAACCCGAAATGGTTAGCCCCAAATCCGAACTCTACGAGCAACATCCGGATTGGGTCGTCAAACAGCCACAGCGCGAAGAACATTACTTCCGTAATCAGTTGATCCTGGATCTGACAAATCCCAAGGTGCAGGATTTTGTTTTCCAGATTCTGGACGATCTGTTTACCAAAAATCCGGCATTGGCCTATATCAAATGGGACTGTAATGCGGTCATTTACAATGCGCATTCCGCATTTCTAAAAGACCAGGGTGCTTTCTATGTTTCTTATGTGGAAGGCCTTTATAAAGTGTTGGAGCGCATTCGTTCGAAGTATCCGAAAGTGCCGATGATGTTATGTTCGGGCGGTGGTGGTCGTGTGGACTATGCGGCACTTCGGTACTTTACCGAATTTTGGCCTTCGGACAATACAGACCCTTTGGAACGTATTTTTATGCAGTACGAGTATTCGTACTTTTTCCCGGCAATCAGCACCTCAAACCATGTGACAGACTGGGGAAAACAGTCTCTCAAATTCCGTACGGATGTAGCGATGATGGGTAAACTGGGTTTTGATATTGTAGTGAGCCACCTGAAAGAACAGGATCTGTTATTCTGCCAGCAGGCGGTAAAGAATTACGACGCGCTTAAAGGAACAATCTGGCATGGGGAGCAGTATCGTTTGGCCGATCCACGTGAAGGTGACTTTGCCGCCCTCAGCTACGTGAATAGTCAAAAAACTGAGGCTGTCATCTTCAACTACCTGGTCAATAACCGCTATGGTATCGGAACAACCGATCCTGTTCGTTTAAAAGGATTGGATGCCCAAAAGCAATACCGGGTGGAGGAAATCAACCTGTATCCGGGAACCAAGTCGAGCTTAGGTCAGGGACAAACCTATTCGGGCGACTACCTGATGAAAGTTGGCGTAAATCCAGACCTGAATAGCAACCGTACCAGTGTTTTACTAAAAATATCGGCACTTTAAAAAATAACTGTGGTACATCCGAAGCTCCGACTCCAACAGCCGGGACTTTGGATGCGCCAAATGTATAAACCCAATTGAGCAACAAACTCAAAAATCATGATAAAACCTAAACAGTATAAACGGACTTTGTTGGCCCTGCTACTCAGCGTTGCCAGTGGGTTTTCTGCCCTACAGGCCAAAGTACAGCTGCCGGCTTTTATTGGCGACAATATGGTGCTGCAGCAGCAAGAAAAGGTCAAGATCTGGGGAACCAGTACCGCAGTCGGCAAGGAACTTAGCGTAAACACCAGCTGGAACAACAAGAGCTATCAGGTTGAGGTCGATCAGCAAGGAGCCTGGCAAGTCTATCTGGAGACACCGAAATACGGTGGACCCTACCAAATTACCATCAACGATGGTGATCAATTGATCCTAAAAAATATTCTGATCGGTGAAGTCTGGTTTTGTTCAGGACAGTCAAATATGGAAATGCCCCTGGCGGGCTGGGGTAAGATCAATAACTTTGAGCAGGAAATCAAAGCAGCCAACTTTCCCAATATTCGTATTTTGCAGATTCCAAAAGCAACCGCCAATCAACCTACCACCGCAGTGAAGGAGGAGTCCGGTGGATGGAATCCGGTGACGCCACAAAGTATTCCGGAGTTTTCGGCGACGGCCTATTTTTTTGCACGCGAGATCTACGAGAAAACAGGCATTCCCATTGGCCTGATCCATTCCTCCTGGGGCGGAACAATCATTGAAGCCTGGATGAGCCGGGAGGCACTTACACCTTTTTCAACCTATACGTCTGCCATTGAGAAAATCCAACGTCCGGATGCACAGGAAATCTATGCGAAAGATCTGGCCGATTGGAATCGCGTCGCCGAACAGCAGGATCAAGTGAAGACAATAACGCAGGGCGAGTGGTTTGCGCCACAATTGGATAAAAGCAGCTGGTCTACGATTACTATTCCGAGCTTTTTTGACAAGAACCTATTTCCGGGAATGGATGGTGTCGTTTATTTTGGCAAAGACGTTGAACTACCGGCACATTGGCAAGGTAAACCCCTCAAGTTGATTTTGGGAGCGATTGATGACAACGACATCACTTATGTCAATGGTACAAAAGTGGGTGAAACTGTCGGTTACGACCAGATTCGGAAGTATACTGTTCCTGCAACGGCCAACAACGGCAGCCTATTGCATATCGCCGTTCGCGTATTTGATGGAGCCGGCGATGGCGGAATATATGGCGGAACAGAACAGCCGCGACTGGAAGGGCCAAATGGCGAACAGCTATCTCTCGTTGGAGACTGGAAATGCAAAGTAGGTTATGATCTGGCGAAGCTGCCCGCAAAACCTAATGCGATGGAGGGACCCAACAGACCTACTGTGCTCTACAATGCCATGGTTAAGCCTTTTGTGGATTTTAAAATAAAAGGCGCCATTTGGTACCAGGGTGAAAGTAATGCGGATTCAAAAGACGCTCCTTATCAGCAACTGCTGCCCGCATTGATTCAGGACTGGCGCCAGCAGTGGAACAATGAAAAGATGCCTTTTTATTTTGTTCAACTGGCCAACTTTAAGGCGAAAAGTGTAACACCACAGCCTTCTTCCTGGGCGAGATTACGGGAAGCGCAGCGCCAAACACTCAAATTGCCTTATACAGGTATGGCTGTTATAACGGATATCGGCGATGCACAGGATATTCATCCGAAAAACAAGCAGGATGTCGGTAGAAGGCTTGGTTGGATCGCAACAGCGCAACTCTATGGCAAGAAGATCCCTTATTCGGGTCCTGTTCTTCAGCATTGGACGACAAAAGCTGCAGAAATGGAACTTAGCTTTAACCCCATGGGCAAAAAGCTTGTGCTGAAAGGAGCGGATAACCGCAACGGTAGTTTCACAATTGCTGGTGCCGATCAGGTCTTTTATCCTGCTGAAGTCAATCAGGTCGGAAATAAGCTGATCGTATCTGCCAAAGAAGTACCGTCGCCCGTCGCAGTGCGTTACGGCTGGGCCGATAACCCGGACCTGACTTTATACAACGAAGCCGGGATACCCGGATCTCCCTTCCGAACTGATGACTGGACAAAAAACTAAAACCACATGAGTAGATCATCAAAAATAAATCATCGGAAAGGTCAGTTACTCTGCACGCTTGTGGTTTTCTTTCTTTCGGGCAACTTATTTGGGCAGGTGCAGGGCGGCAAACTTTGGTATCGGCAGCCGGCAAAACAATGGGAGGAGACCTTACCCCTGGGCAATGGAAAAATTGGTATGATGCCCGATGGTGGATTGAAGAATGACCATATTGTACTCAATGATATCACCCTATGGTCGGGAAGTCCTCAGGATGCCAATAATTATGAGGCCAGCAGGTATTTGGATAGTATTCGAAATCTGATCAAAAGTGGGAAAAACGACCTCGCTCAGCGTCTGATAGACCAGCATTTTATCTGCAAAGGCCCCGGATCGGGCGGCAAGCAATGGGGCTGTTATCAAGTGCTCGGCAATCTGATGCTTGCCTTTGACGGACAAACGGATCTCACCGCAGTGCAGAACTATCGCCGGGAATTGGATCTCGATAAGGCGATGGCAAAAACAAGCTATGAGCTCAAAGGCGTCAGGTATAGCCGCGAATATTGGACAAGCTTTGCTGATGACCTGGGCGTTATTCGTTTACAGAGCAGTAAAAAAGGACAGCTAAGCCTGGAAATCAAGATTGACCGTCCCGAAAGGGCTACTGCCAAGACCGAGGATGGCGAGCTTGTTTTAGTAGGACAATTGGACAATGGTGTAGATGGTAAAGGAATGCAGTTTAAAACACGTGTCCGCGCGCAGATAAAAGGAGGGAAACAGCTGGTAAAAGGACAATCTATTGTTATTCAACAGGCTGACGAAGTGCTGATTTACGTGGCAACAGATACTGATTTTAAAGGTAAGGATTTTGAGCGTACGACAGCTGAAACGCTAGCAAAGGCGTTGAAAAAATCCTATAGCCAGCAGTATGCCGAACATTTACGAAACTACTTGGCAAAGTTCAACCGCTTGTCGCTCCAGTTAGGGCAGTCGAAAGATGACTTGCCGACCGATCAGCGTTTGGTGGCCTTCGGTAAAGAACCGGATCAGGATCCAGGATTAGCAGCTCTATTCTATCAGTATGGTCGCTACCTTAGTATCAGCAGTACGCGCTTAGGCTTGCTACCACCAAACTTACAGGGCTTATGGGCAAATCAGATTCAGACGCCCTGGAATGGGGACTACCACCTGGATATCAATGTGCAGATGAACCATTGGCACCTCGGGGCGGCCAATCTGGGCGAGCTCAATGAGCCCTTAGTGGGGCTTGTGGAAGGCCTTATGGCTCCGGGGGCAAAAACCGCGAAAGCGTATTATAACGCACCGGGATGGGTGGCCCATGTGATCACCAATGTATGGGGCTATACCGAACCCGGAGAGTCTGCTTCCTGGGGCATTGCCAATGCGGGCTCGGGCTGGCTCTGCAATAACCTTTGGGAACATTACCTCTATACCGAAGATATCGACTATCTACGGCGGATATACCCGATTCTCTATGGGGCAGCACAGTTTTATTCCAGTGCCCTGACCGAACATCCAACCAAGGGCTGGCTGTTGACTTCGCCCTCTGTATCTCCCGAAAATTCCTTCAAGCTCCCCAATGGGCAGCAGGCAAATGTTACGATGGGGCCAACGATAGATAATCAGATCGTACGCGAATTATTTGAAAATATCATCCATGCAGCGGGATTATTGGGCAAACAATCGGATCCTTTTTTAACGCAGGTTGCGGCGCAACTGAAACGTTTAGCACCAGCTGTGCAGCTCGCCAAAGATGGCCGCATCATGGAATGGATCGAAGATTATGAAGAGGTGGATCCGCAGCATCGGCATATCTCGCATTTGTACGGTTTGTATCCAGGCTATCTGATTCGTTATGACGAACATCCAGACTGGCAGCTTGCCGCTAAAAAAAGCTTAGATGTGCGGGGGGATGATGGACCGAGTTGGGCCATTGCCCATAAACTACTCTTTTGGACCAGATTGCATGAAGGCGAACGGGCTTATAAATTATTTCGGCAACTCATGACCCCACGTGTCGATACACATATCAATTATGGCGCCGGTGGTGGTGTTTACGCCAATTTGCTAACAGCAGGCCCCCCATTTCAGATCGATGGTAATTTTGGTGGAGCAGCTGGCATTGCTGAGATGCTGGTACAGTCCCATCAGGATACGGTGTATCTTCTACCGGCGGTGCCTCAGGCCTGGAAAAAAGAAGGCCGGGTGAGGGGCATGCGCATCAAGGGAAATCACACACTAGATATGGAATGGAAAGATGGTAAGATACTGAACTATCAGATTTATTCAGCCAAATCACAACAACTTAACGTATGTATAGATCATAACTGGATCGCCTATCGTACAAAAGAAAAATAACAAAACATAGCGTCCTCAAGAGAATTGGATCATGCAATTTTTTGCATGATAGGGGATGCTCTGTGCCAAAAATTTCAAGATAAAAGCACCTTATAAACAAAAAAAGTAAATATGAAAACAGAAAAGACAAGACAATGGCCTTTGATCAAGGGCCTGTCCTTCGGTCCTGAGGCCAGTATAATGGCACTCTGTCTTTCGATAGCTGTACCCTACACGGGCTCAGCAGCATCACTAAGGACGACAGACCGTCGTTTTGCATCAACAGAAAAAGCCCCTTACACCGTCCTCGATAGGATAGGTCAACAGCGTACGATAAAAGGAAAAGTGCTGGACAATACAGGGCGCCCGCTACCCGGTGTGACAGTACGGGTCAAAAATACAAGCCAGGAAACGCAAACGGATCAGCAGGGGCAATTCGAGCTCAGCCTGACGGGTGGAACTGCCGTACTGACGTTCTCTTCACTGGGATTTGAAACCAGGGAAATGGCTGTTGCTGCCAATGAGGGAACCGTGAATGTGCAGCTGAACGACGCTTCGTCGAGTTTGGAAGAGGTCGTTGTGGTCGGTTACGGTACGCAAAAGAAAGTAAACCTAACTGGTGCTGTGGCTACAGTGAGTGGCAAAGATATGATCAAAAGGCCCGTTGTCAATACGGCTTCCATGCTGCAGGGGGCAATCCCGGGCGTACAAATCAATCAGGGCTCGGGAGAACCGGGCAATGAAGGCGTATCCATCCGCATTCGTGGTAAGGGCACCTTTAGCGGCGCCGGATCAGATCCCCTGGTGCTCATCGATGGTGTGCAGGGCAAATTCTCCGACGTCAATCCCAATGATATCGAAAATGTCAGTGTGCTGAAAGATGCAGCCTCCGCAGCAATCTACGGTTCGCGTGCAGCCAATGGCGTTATTCTGATTACGACAAAACAAGGGAAATCGGGAAAAACAACCGTTCAGTATGACGGAAATGTGGGTATCTATAAGCCCACGAAAATGTTTGATCTGATCACCAATTCGGCGCAGTATATGGAATTATACAACGAAGCACGTAAGAATTCCAATCTCAACGATGGCCTATATCCCGCCGATGTGATTGCTGCCTATCGCAATAGCAACGATCCTGTAAAATATCCAAATACGGACTGGCTGGGGCTTATTTTCCAAACGAAACCCACTTATACCCATAATCTTGGTATCCAGGGCGGAAACGAGAAGACAACCTTTAATGTTGGCTTGGGTTATGTCAATCAGGATGGAATGATCAAAGGTTTTAACTACGACCGTTATTCCGCCCGTCTCAATCTGACGACCAAAATCTCGGAAGGTATTAAATTCGGAACAAATATCTTGCTCAAAACAGGACATACCGAATCTATTCCAGGCGGATCCAAAGACCTGTTCCTTTCGGCCATGTCGCAGGCACCAACCTATGGCCCATTTTTGCCGGATGGTAGCGGGCGATATACTTACAAAGCTTACGACTGGGAGTACAACAATAAAAATCCTATGGCCGTATTGGATCGGAAATTCACGTACAATACCGATGACTATGCAGCCAATTTACAGGCTTGGATGGAGGTACAGCTGTTTAAAGGTCTTTCCTGGTATACCAAAGGTGCCTATAATTTCAATATGGACAAGTACAAGGATTATAAATCAACGTTGGATGAATATTACTACCATACGGGCACGCTGGGAACAACACTGGATCTTGGAAAGGGCCTTACGGATCAGGATCAGCAAACGATATACACCAATTTATTTACTTACCTCAACTATGATCGCGCGTTTGGCGCACACCATTTCAAAGCTCAGGCCGGATATAGCATTGAAAAAAGTAAGTATACCTACCTCCAGGGCTTCAGACAGAATTTTGTCGACGATACGCTAACGGAATTAAATGCGGGGGGATCGGATATTCAACGGGCAAACGGAACCGCCAACCAATGGGCGCTGATCTCTTATTTCGGCCGATTGAACTATGATTATCAGGGGAAATACCTCTTGGAAGCCAATATGCGCTACGATGGTAGTTCCAAGTTTTACGGTAAAAACCGTTGGGCAGCGTTTCCTTCTTTCTCTGCAGGCTGGCGTGTATCGGAAGAATCTTTTGTTAAGGAATTCGCTTCCGGTTGGCTGGATAATTTGAAGATCCGTGGATCTTGGGGCCAACTCGGAAATCAGAATACCGGCAACTATCCGTATCAACCCGTATTGGGACTTACCGGAAATTATTCTTTTGATAATAGTACGCTAAATTCAGGTGTCGCTCAACAAGGGTTAAACAACCCGATTATTAAATGGGAAACAACAACGATGACCGATGTGGGATTGGACCTGAGTCTGTTTAAAAATTTAGATATCACCTTTGACTGGTATAAAAAGAGGACGACTGATATTCTAAGGCAGTCACAGATTACTGCAATCGTTGGTTTGGGAGCACCTTACGTAAATGATGGAATTGTCGAGAATAAAGGTGTTGAGTTGGGAATTACTTATCGTAATCAGATTACTACGGGAGCATTGGAAGGTTTACGCTATCAGCTCGGTGCAAACCTCGATCGTTTCAAAAACAAGCTGGTCAAATTTGGCGAGCCTGAAATCGGCGGCTATACGATCAAAAAAAATGGCTATGCGATGGACAGCTTTTACACCTACGAAGTCATCGGCATATTTCAATCCGATGCCGAAGTAGCGGGCGCGCCTAAGCAGTTTAATGATAATACACTACCAGGAGATCTTAAGTATCGGGATGTCAATGGGGACGGAAAAATAGATGCGAACGACAGAACAATTATTTCCGGTGTAGATCCAAAACTGAACTATAGTTTTAATCTAAGTGCAAGTTTTAAGGGCTTTGACTTTTCGGCTCTTTTACAAGGAGTATATGGCGTCAAATCCTATGTTTCGGGCTGGGGCGTAACGCCATTTGTACAGGGTAGCCCGCCGACAAAAGATTGGTTAGACCGTTGGACACCTGAAAACCCTTCGACAACGATGCCCCGTATTTATTGGGGTTGGAGTGCTCCAGAGAAATTCAGCCGTGCTTCCAGCTATTTTATACAGGATGCTTCATACTTCAGGTTGAAAAATCTTGTGTTCGGATACACTTTACCTGAAGGGCTGTTGAAAAAATATAAAATTGACCGCCTAAGGGTTTATTTTTCGGGTGATAACCTCCTTACTGCGACCAAATTTAAGGGCTTGGACCCTGAACGCTATGGAAATGGTGATCTGGTGCAGTATCCACAAAACAAGATTTATTCATTTGGTGTACAAGTTAACTTTTAAGTGCTATGAAAAAGAAATTTATAACAGCGTTGATGCTATCCGGACTATTTTTGGGTTCCTGTAACAGTGCCTTGGACCTCAATCCTTTGGATCAGATCGCTTCGGACAACTATTTTAGCAAAAAATCGGATTTTGATAATGCCTTGGCGGGGGTATATGCCTCGTTGCAGAGTGAGGCTTTCTCCTATGGGATGCCTTTCCGGGACTGTCTGACCGACAATGGCTACAATCAGTTCAACTCAGGTAGCGTCAATGAAATCGTAGGTGGGAATTTAAATCCGACCACAGGGGGGTATGAAACCGGAATTTATAACGATGCTTATGTGGGAATAGGACGTGCCAATCGCCTGATCGAGAAGCTTCAGAGCTATAACGGCTCCGATATGAACGATGGGGAGAAGAAGAACATGGAAGCCGAAGCCCGCTTTATCCGTGCTTTTGTTTACTTCCAATTGTACAGTATTTATGGTGAGGTGCCGCTTGTGCTGACTTCCCTCAGTCTGGAGAATCAGCGTCAGCCAAAGGAAACTGCAGAGAATATCCTAAAACAGATTCGGGCCGATCTGGATTTTGGGATCGCCAACTTAGCGGCTAAGCCGTATTTCAATAATGGGGGGCATGCGACCGCAAGTTCAGCAAAAGCCTTGAAAGCACGGGTTTTACTGTTTGCGGCTTATGGCGACAAAGGGCTGCCCGATTTAGCAATCTTGAAAGAGGTAAAAGACTTATGCACCGATGTCATGAAAGAGTATACTCTGAGTACGGCTTTTGAAAATGTCTTTCGCGATGCAACACAGAAGAACAATACCGAGATTATCTTTTCGGTCAATTTTCTGGCACCGAATAATACAGCCCCCTGGGACATGTATTTAGGCGATTGGATCGCTGCTTCACCTTTACAAAACCTGGTGGATACCTATGAATGCAAAGATGGTCTGCCTTATGGTGAATCACCCTTGACTGACCGAGCCAATCCCTTCAAAGATAGGGATCCGCGCTTGAGCAAAACAATTTTCGTGGATCATCCTGACTTTGGCGGCGGTAAGATCCATACACCGTCCAATCCGCGGCCTACAGGTTATGGGGTGTTGAAATTTTTGGATCCGGCCAACTTACCTTTTGGCTTTTCAACATTGAGCCAACAGGATGCGGTTGTACTGCGGTTTGGGGAGGTGTTATTGATGTATGCCGAAGCACAAAATGAAATCGCCGGACCAGACCCATCGGTTTACGATGCCATGAATACCCTGAGGAGCCGCGTTCAGATGCCCGGGTTCCCTGCCGGTTATACCAAGGAAAAAATGCGCGACCGTATCCGCCACGAAAGAAGGGTTGAACTTGCTTTCGAAGGACTACGGCATTACGACCTGATTCGTTGGCATATCGCAGGCGAAGTACTCAATGCGGTCAAAGACAGTAAAGTGCCCTATCATTTTGAAGACAAATTTTACCGCTGGCCATTACCACAAACAGAAATTGAGAAAAGCGCAGGTGTGTTAATTCAGAATCCAAACTATAAATAATAAGATTATCGCCTTCTTTTAAATCGGCAATTTCCTAAACCAACCACAGCAGCGCGCACGAAGTCCTTTCGATGCGCGCTTTTTTTGCCGATAACGATTATTGTAAAGGAATCAGGACATTCTGTTCCAAGCGTACAGGGACATGCTTCACCGAGGTAAAACCGTCTTCCTTGGAAATGATGTTGGAAAGATCCAGTCCTCTTTTGGAGAACGTACTGATCAAAGCTGTTCTAAAGGTTGCCTTGGCTGAACCCCAGCCTTGTCCCAAGATGGTGTCATTGTTGAGCTGTATCAGTTCATCTGTTGAGTAATAACTGAATTTTTCCAGTAAGTGTTGGTAAAGATTTGTTGTAGTAGCCATACAATTTAAAAATTTAAAGGATTAAACCATAAACTGTATCCAGATCTTGTTGGGAAAATAATCGTTCAGCGACGTTTATTTTGGTCGAAACCCGTATTAATTTACCACCGCGGTGCCTGCACTCGGTTGGTATTGCATCATGCAATTCTGAATACTCTACAAATATAGTAGATTATTTTTTATAATAAAAAATATTTTTGTTTTTAAGGGTAAATGAACGTTAGCAACAGGAATAGGGCGGTCAAAAGCGAGGCGCGTTGTTGGCTGTGATTTGGTTATGAAGCGGATAGCTGGACGAAAAATTTATCATGTTACTGTAATCTCATCGAAAATACTTTTAAAAACAGAGATAAGACAATACTTTTGCGCCATGAATAGAATTGCGGAAATTAACGAATACATTGCTGCCGAACGCGAGGTATTATTGCAACACCCTTTGTATCGTAAGATCAAAACGATCAAGAATCTACGTTCTTTTACAGAAGGGCATGTGTACGCTGTATGGGATTTTATGTCTTTACTAAAAGCTTTACAGATTAAATTGACCTGTACGACTTTACCTTGGTTTGCGAGTGAGCATCCATCAACACGCTATCTAATCAACGAAATTGTATTGGCTGAGGAGTCGGATGAATATATTGATGGCCGCCGTTTGAGCCATTTTGAGATGTATCTGGACGCCATGGATGCCATGGGTGCCGACCTTCATCTGGTCAACAAATTTATTGCTCACGCAAAAAAATCGAACAACATATTCGATGTCATTGCAACGACCACATTGGACAAGCGGATCAAAGACTTTTTGAATTTTACATTCGAAGTGATTGCTGAGGGCGAGGTGCATAAAATTGCTGCTGCATTTACATTTGGACGCGAAGATCTTATCCCGGGAATGTTTACCTCTATTTTGGAAGAAATTAAAACAAACTTCCCTACAGCCAATCTGGACAGCTTTATCTATTATTTTCAACGTCATATTGACCTTGATGGCGATGAGCACGGGCCTTTGGCGATGCAGATGATCACAGATCTCGGGAAGGACGATGAGGTTAAATGGACAGAAATGAAAGAGATCAGTAAAATTGCGCTACAAAAAAGAATACAGTTGTGGAATGCAATAGAAGATTCCTTATACGGATAATCTATTATTATACCGTCGAGAAAGGCCTTTCAAATCATGATTTGAAAGGCCTTTTTTATGTGCTGTAAAAAAGGATATTGTAAGGGCTTCTTGGCAGATATTGGTCTTTTTGTTTGAATTGATGAAAAAATGTCTTTTTTTCATAACATATTGGCGTTTGTGAAGAAATCCAAGTTCCAATAAGTGTCTAAGTTTGCAACGCAAAAAAATTACATAGCACACGTGAACTTTTTTCCTCCCTATTGGGCAAAAGGCATACTAACCATGGGATTGTTAGTATTCGCTATTTCGGACACCTTCGCCCTCGATTCTTTGCGCATGTCCCTGAAAGACATGATCAACAAAGCGCTACAGAACAGTAAATACATTGAGCAGTCCTATTTGCAGCTCAAAGAAACTGAGGTGGCAGTACAGCAGCAACGCATGGAGTTGCTCCCTAAGATTTCCGCCAGAGCTTCTGCTAGTTATGCAAGTAATATGCCTGTGTATGACCAGGGTCTTTTAAATAAACCTTCCCAGCATGATATCATTCATTACTTGTACGATAGCGGCCTGGATTTTTATCTGAACCTCTACAATGGGCATCGGGACCTAATGAAAATTGAGTCCAAAAAATTGGAAAATGAGCTGGCCAGAATCGATTGGAAGAATGCCGCAGCGCAGACGAAATTGGAGGTTTGCAATCTTTTTTTGGATTTGGAACTGTCGTATAGTAACCGATCTTTAATTGAACAGGATATTGCTGATCAACGGGTACAGCTCAAAGAGATTGAGCATCTGTATAAGGCGGGCGTGGTATTACACAGTGACGTCTTGCGTATTTCGTTGGAGCTTTCGAAGCGGGAACTGTTGCTCGTGCAGATCGGTCATGATATTCAGGCTGCAAATCAGAAGCTGCAGCTTATTGGCGGCATTACAGCGGAGATTGTGCCCCTGCCCGAGCAGTTTCAAGTGGAAAACCCCAGCTATGAAGCGCTTGTTGCCGAAGCGCGAAGCCATGCTTTTTCCCTCCTAAAATCCGAACAGGAAGTGGTTTTGAAGAAGTTGTCGGTCAAACAGGCACGATCAAATTATCTTCCTGAGTTGGGATTGACCAGTACATTCACCTTTGCCAATCCACAGGTTTTCTTGTATCCCTATAATCCCAGCTGGTATAATCTGAGTATCACAGGACTCAAATTAAACATACCGATCTCGGCTATCTATCTCAATAAAAACGTGGTGCGCGGAGCACAGATCGCATTGGATCGACAAGAGGTAAAACACCATCATGAAGAGGAGATTCTGGAAAATCAGCTGTTACAGGCCTTGTTGGATTATCAATTGGCTATTAAGCAGCAGGAGGTCTGTCAAAACAATAAGGCGTTGGCGCAGGAAAATGCACGAATTATAAAAAACAGGTATTTTAAATCATCGGCTTTGATTACAGATCTCTTGGATGCTGATATGCAATACCTAAAAACACTTTTTGATCTTGAAACCGCACATATTGCGATACAGAAACACTATTATTTTATCGAATTTTTGAAGGGTACTATCTAATGAAACCTAAATCACGAAGAACAGTTGTGGAGGCACAACTCACTCGAATTACCAACTGGTTGGCTGGAATTGTCTTGTTGGCCTTGTTGTTATGGGGCGCTCAAGCATTATGGATGCGACTGCGGTATATCTACACAAATGATGCACAGGTAACGCAATATATCAATCCCATTGTTTCTCGGGTGGGAGGATATGTGGTTTCTGTGCATTATCACGATCATCAATTGGTTAAACGGGGTGATACCTTGTTGCTTATTGATAATAAGGAATATAAATATGAGGCTGATCAGGTAGCGGCATCCGTCAATAAGGAAGCTGCAGAGATCAATGTTCTTCATAGTCAAAAGGAAATTCTTCAGGCGGAACATGAATCTTTACGCACCTCCATTGCTGCCGGGGAGGCTCGGGTAACCAAGCAACAGTTGGAATATGATCGATATAATTATTTGTTTCAGGAAAAGTCTGCAACGGCACAGCAGCTGGAGGATGTAAAAGCGACGTTGGATGTGTATAAGAGTGAGCTGGCTTCGTTAAAGCATAAATTACAGGCTTCACAGGAACGTGTGCATGATGTGGATATGAAAAAAGGTGTGGTCGATGCCGAACGTGTTCGTTTAACGGCAGCTGTCGGCCGTAAAAGGCTTGATGTCGGCTATACCGTTATTCGCGCACCTTACGATGGGCAGATTGGCAAACGCACGATTGAAAAAGGTCAAATGATAAGTGCTGGCGAAGTTTTGGGCTTTATCGTTAATAGAGAAACCCCAACCTGGGTAACGGCTAATTTTAAGGAAACGCAACTCCGTTATTTGCATCTTGGCAATAGGGTTGAGGTGGTTGCTGACGCGTATCCGGATCAAAAATTTTATGGAAAAATTATTTCCATCTCCCCGGCTACAGGATCTGCATTCTCCCTTTTGCCGCCAGATAATGCAACGGGCAACTTTGTGAAGATTGTTCAACGCGTACCTGTGCGCATCGAGCTGGATAAGCAAAGGGGAGCGCAACAGCTTCTTTCGGGAATGAATGTGAATGTGTCGGTATCAAAAAAGCAGAAATAGTGAAAGGAATTTTTAAAGAATGGGTACCGGAGTGGTTGATCAAGCTTATCCTGTTTAGTAGCTTGATGCCGAGTATGGTCTTATTTTTCCTGCCAGGTGCAAATACAAATGTCACCGCTGGATTTTACGGTGCCCAACCCAGTGATGTCCAGTTCCTGATCATTTTGTTTTATGCTGGTTTTGTTGGATTCTACGTTTTAGAACGACGCTTTTTTTTATACTTTCCAATCAAGCAGTACTACATTATTTTTAATCTTCTACAGCTATTGAATTGCTTTTTGATGTACAGCATCACCGATATCAGCTGGGTATATGGCCTGCGCTTTTTCCAAGGGATGTTGTTTGCTTCTGCCGTAAACTTATCGATATCCATGATATTCTCACGGTTGAAAAGCGATCGGGCTAAGGAAGTAAGTTATGCTGTCTTTTTTGGTATGTTACTCTGCAGCTCCCCATTTAATACTTTCGTCACGGCTGAATTTATCGATTCATTCAATTTTGATCAGCTCTATCTATACGCTGCATTATCATTTGTACCAGGTTTATTGCTCATTATGCTGTCGATGCGCTCCATACGACATATACGCCCTTACCCTTTGTTTTCATTAGACTGGGCAAGCTGCATTTTCTATAGTCTTGTGATTGTCAGTTTTGGCTATTTAATGGTGTATGGACAAGAAGTTTATTGGTTTAACGATCAGCATATGCTGATCATATTAGGGGTAGGTCTAGCGTTGCTTATTCTTTTTATTGTTCGGCAAATGGTGCTCAGGCGTGTGTATGTTCATTTGGCGATTTTTAAAAACAGGAACTTTCTCTTGGGCTTATTGATTTTGTACATGATGTATATCGAGCGCTTCTCCTTGACCATCTCAAATCAATATCTCGTACAGGTTATTCAACTTGATCCTATTCATTTGTCCTATATCCAGTGGTTTAATATCGCTGGTATTGTCGCTGGTGTTCTAGGCTCATTGTATTGGATGCTTGGGCAACGCCCCGTAAAATGGATCTGGATTTCGGGCTATTGTTGCTTGCTGCTGTTTCACCAATGGATGTTTTTCTCCTTTGAGGGGCAGGGTAATGATGCGCATTTTTGGATACCCTTAGTTTTACACGGACTCGGAGTAGGGCTTATTATGGTACCTACAATCTTATTTTGCATTACCAGTGTCAGCCCTCAATTGGGGGCTTCTGCGGCTGCGGTATGTCTTGCTATCCGATACCTGGGCTACACGAGCAGTATCGGTTTGCAGAATTTTTTCAAGTTGTTTGAATATGCCCAGCACCAGCAGGTTTTTAGGGACCAAACGGAAGTGGGCAATCCCTTATTTCGGGAGTATCTGCAGCAGGAATCTGTCAGCATCTTGCAGCATGGACTGCAGTATAAGGAACATACAGCTGCCTTAAAGCTCGTTGCTGACCGGGTCAAGATCCAATCCTTTGTGCGGTATGCCATGGATTATTATGAGATCATGTCCATGATCAGTATCAGCATACTTTTGCTGATACTGATTTCGCCTTCCTTGAAAAGCATGTATAAGAAACTAGGAAAAAACAGAATTTCTCCAGCTTAGATCTCCTGAATATCCCATATTCCAGCTGTACGTTGGAGTTCGACCAAGGCGATCGCATAATTGTAACGGGCTTCATAATAGCTAAGCTGTGTTTCATTGTAGGTCCGTTGGGCATTTAAAACTTCCAGTAGGGATGTTTCTCCTCTTTTATAGCTGTAAACCTTTCCTTCCAAAATTGCTTTTGCTTCCGATAGCATAGCACGATCAAATAGCTGTACCTGTTTTTGAGCGGCCTGGTAGGAGAGGAACGCTTGCGTAACTTCGATCTGAATGCGTAGGAGCACGTCCTGATAGGTAATCTCATCCTGATCGATCTTAAATTTTGCGGCTTTAAGATCGCCTGTTTTAAAATTCGAGAACTTTAGCGGAATTGAAATACCTGCATTTATAGCCGTAAACTGAGGCGTTGGGGCAGTTTCATTTCGTGCTTCTCCATTATGAGTGACGCCAAATGAAAGTCCGAGGTCTACTACCCGGTTGGCTTGAGCCAATTGGAGCAGGCGCTGTGAAAGCTGTTTGTTTTGCAGGGCGACTTTTAGATCGCTGCGGTCATTTTGGGCTACTCTGACGAGCTCATCTAAGCGGTATGCCCGGTCCAAATGATCGAAAGCATCTGGGGGTACTGCCGTTGTCGTAAGGGAGTTATCTGCCATAAATAAGGAAAGGTTTACAAGGGCGGATTTCCAGGTTGCTTCTGTTGCCAGCAACGTATTGTGCATATTGGCGGCCTCCAATTTAGATTGGCGGAAATCTATTTCAGGGATGCTCCCCAGTTTATAACGGATACTATCCGATGTGGCCAATTGCCTAAGTTGCTGATAGGAATTTTGGTTTATTTTCACCAATAATGCCTGCTGTTTTGCTGTTAAAAATGCGAGTGTAGCGTCGGCACGTAAATTTCGGAAATAGTCTGCTAGCAATAAACGGGTTACCTCGGCTTCATCTTTGGCCAGGTTTATCCGGGCTTTTCGTTTAGCCCCCAATTCCAGTGTCCATGCAATTCCCGCATTATAGCCCCGCCCCAGTTGTTTTGTACGTTCACTATTATCAAAAATGCCCATACTAAATTCAGGGTCAGGAAACACCCTGGCGCTAATGATATTGGCTTCAGCAATGCTGAGGTTGAATTTTTCGGCGGCGTAGCCCAAATTATTTTTAGCGACTGTATGTATAAATTTTGAATAATCGAGTTGCTGCCCTGTCGCTTCTGACACGCTGCTATTCCTATCCTGAGCGATTGCTGTATGGTATAGCGCGAGTATAAAAAGAAAAAAGGTAAAGCTTTTCTTTGTTAAAATCTGTTGTTTGTTCATGATCATCGACTTCTTCTGAATGTTCTGTTTTAGTGATTCTTTTATTAAAGCACCAGGGCGCTCCTTGACACATGAAATAAGTCGCCCGGGCTATTCGTAAGCGCCTTCCGTTTGGATCCCCTGCTTCCTGGATTGAGCAAACCCTCAGCGGATCTAATAGCTGTGTAGGTTTGGCTAAAGGCTTTTCAATGTTCAGGTTGTATCCATTCCATGTTCAGGTTGTATCCACTCCATGTTCAGGTTGAATCCATTCCATGTTCAGGTTGAATCCATTCCATGTTCAGGTTATATCCATTCGAAACAGCAGAAAGCAAGCTGTTTCGAATGGATGAATTTGTATTTATTCTACGGGGTCTTTTTGTTTGGTGCTGTTACGTTCTAAAAGATAATAGAGTGGGGGGAGCACAAATAGTGTCAGGATAGTCGAAAATAGTAGGCCATAAACGATTACCGTTGCCAAAGGGCGTTGCACATCCGATCCAATCCCTGTTGCTAGTGAAGCCGGAAGCAAACCAAGAATAGCTACCGTAGCGGTCATCAAAACGGGGCGAAAACGACTAAAGGCTCCCTGTGTTACCGCTTTATGCAGCGGCAGCCCATTTTTACGTAGTACATTCATCTGTGAAAGCATCAAGACACCGTTTTGTATGGCAACACCGAATAAGGCAATAAAACCGACTGCCGAGGAAACGTTTAGCGTCATCCCGCGAACATGGAGTGCGAGCATACCGCCAAAAAGTGCCAAGGGTACGATGCCCATTAATAGACCGGCTTGCCTAAATGAACCAAATGTGCCATACAATAGGATAAATATAATGGCTAATGTCAATGGGACGATAATGGCAAGACGCGTATAGGCACGTTGTTGATTTTCAAATTGTCCGCCCCATTTTAACGTAATTTTATGTTGGTCATACGGTATATTTTTGGCAATGGCCTGCTGTGCTTCAGTGAGGAATGTCCCTAGATCGCGACCGCGAACATTTAGACGAACTGTCAACTGTCGGTTGTTGCGCTCGCGTGAAATCATACTTTCTCCCGTATTGAGTTTAATAGTGGCCACCTGGGCTAGTGGAATACGGTTTCCGTTTTCGGGATACAGCATTAAATTGCCGATTTTTTCGGGCGAATTCCTGTTTTCCTCCTGATATTGACAGGTAATATCATACACTTTGATTCCTTGATAAACCTGTGCTACTGCTTTTCCCCCGATAGCGATCTGGATCAGGTCAGTCACATCAGCGATGTTCAGTCCGTATTGTGCTATTTTATCGCGATCGGCGATAATTTGCAATTGGGGGAGTGGTGGTTCCTGATCAATGGCCAGATCGACAGCTCCCTTCACTTGTTGGAGTGTTGTGATCAGTTCCTCGGCGACCCGTCGGGTTTCTTTTAAATCATCGCCGAATATTTTGACAACGAGCTCACTATGGGCACCGGCGATTTTATCCATGACACCGTCGATCATGGGTTGGGAAAAAGCAACATTGAAGCCCGGCATTTTCGCATATTCTGCAGCAAGTTCATTGATCAGGTCTTCCTTGGTTTTTCCCCATTTCCATGTTTTGTAAGGTTTTAATCCCACACTAACTTCGAAATGGGAGGGTGTCCAGGCGTCGGTACCATCGTCGTTACGCCCCGCCTGAACCATGACATAGGAGATCTCATCGTGTTTAAGTGTGCGGGCACGTAGGGTATCACTCATTTCTTTGGACTTTTCTACCGTGATGCCTGGGGGAAGCGACACTTGAAGCCAAATCGAACCTTCATCCAATGACGGAAGAAAGTCCTTCCCAACGGAGGCCGTGAGCAAACCTGTGGCAAGCAATACAATTGCCAATGGAATGAAAACTTGTTTGGGAGCCTGCATAACCTTTTCTATCGCCGACTGATAAGCCGCAGTCAATTTTGCCAACCATTTGTTGTGAAAGATTTTTTGAGGTTTGCGATAGATCAAATAGGCCAACCCGGGTATAAGCACAAGAGCGACAGCCAAGGCACCGAAGAGGGCATAACCCACGGTATAGGCCATCGGCGTAAAAAGTTTTTTCTCGACGCGCTCAAATGCGAACAGGGGAAGATAGGCTGTAATAATGATCAGTGTCGCAAAGAATATGGGTTTGGCGACTTCAGCAATTTTCTGCGCAATAGTTTTTTCCTGCAGGAGACCTTCCGGTTCATCTTCTCTTTTTTTAAGAATGGTTTCGAGTATAACAATGGCCCCATCTACAATAATCCCAAAATCGATTGCGCCTAAGGATAGCAAGTTGGCGGGAATATGGGTGAAATGCATCAGAATAAAGGCAATCAACAAGGATAATGGAATTGTTATGGCCACCAAGAGTGCACCACGCCAGCTGCCCAGGAAAATAATAAGGACAAAAATAACCAAGATCATACCTTCGAGAAGGGTTTTGGAAACGGTATGTAGAGTATTGTCGACCAAACTGGTTCTATCGAGCACGACATGTATTTTTACGCCTTCCGGAAGAATCTTTTCGTTTAGTTCGCGGACCGTCGCATTTACACCCGCCAAAACATCAGAAGGATTCTCATTTTTTAATAGGAGCACAATACCTTCGATATTGTCCGAATAATTGGCCCCGCGTTTATCCGAATATCCTAAAGCCCCTTTCCGCGCTAGATTTCCAAGTTTGATCTGACCGAGGTCACGCATATAGATGCGGTTTCCGTTGGTGGATTTTACGACGATGTTCCCCAAATCTTCCAATGTCTTGACCAGACCGATGCCACGGATGACGTACGACTGATCTCCACGGTTCATCACACTGCCACCGGCATTGGCATTATTGCTTTCGATCTTGGCGACAACTTCGGCAAGCGAAATTTCATATTGATCAAGCTTTTTGGGATCTAATTCTACCTGGAACTGTGTGGTGATTCCACCAAAATTGGTTACATCAGCAACGCCCGAAACCTGTTTGATTTTGGGAATAATAACAAAATTTTGGAGATCCGTCAACTGTCGTAAATCGTGGGTTTTACTTTCAAGAATATAACGGAAGATCTCACCTGTGGGGGAAGTCAGCGGATCCAATCCTGGACTGGCACCATAGGGCAGGGATAAATCAGCTAGACGCTCCTGTATACGGGCTCTCGCCCAATAATCTTCAACACCATCTTTGAAGACAATGGTGACCATGGATAGACCAAAAGTCGTTTTACTGCGCATTACTTCCATCCCCGGCAATCCATTGATGGCCTGTTCGATGGGGATGGTGATCTGCTGTTCCATTTCTTCGGCAGCTAAGCCGGGTACCTGGGTTACGACCTGTGATGATACGTCAGCGATATCAGGGTATGCCTCAACCGAAAGTTGTCGCCAGGCATAGTAACCGAAAAAACCGATCAATAGAAAAGATGCGGCGATTACCCATCTCTTTGCAATGATATGGCCAATCAATTGTTTAATATTCATGTGTTTCTATTTTAAAAGTTGAAAGCCTGAGTCCATCAGAGGCCGGGTGTTAAATAAAAGGCACCTTCACCAACAATCTGCTCCTGCGGAACCAGGCCTGTTAAAATCTGGATCGCATCACCTTCTGTTACGCCAGTAGTAACAAAGCGTTTGACGAAGGTATTGGACGATGTTTTGACCCAAACAAAACTCTTATCGTTAAATTGAAATACAGCTTTTGCCGGAATGAAAAGTGTCGGAGTCGTTTGCCGTTCGAATTCGGCGTTGACATACATCCCTGGTTTTAAGGCACGATCAGCATTTTCACAGGCAATGAGGACCTCAATATTCCGGCTTGCTTCGTCGACAAATTGGTTGATATGGATAATTTTTCCGGGTATTTTTTTAGCAGGGAGCGCATCTACGCTCACTTCAACACGCGCAAGTTGATCGATTGCCGGCAAGTCCTTTTCTTTGATGTAGGCCGAAACCCATACTTTTGACAATTCTGCAATGCGGAGTAATGCCGGAGCATCTTCTTTCGTGTACTGACCCAATACAATCGAACTACTTAAAATTTCTCCTTGAATAGGTGAACGAACGAGGAGAGGCTCACCGAGAACGCTATGGGTCGGGGTGCTGTCGAATATTTTTAAGGCGGCAGTGGCATTTCCGAGTGCGGCATTGCTCATTGCAAAATTTGTCTCTGCTTCTTCGAGTTCTTTTTTAGAGCCAACACCATGCGCGATCAGATCTTTTTGGCGTTTTAACATATTCTCGGCAAGCATAAATGCTTGTTTGGCGTCAAGGTAAGCCCTTTGTGCCTCAAAATAGTCGGATGAACTAATTGAAAATAAAGGCGTGTTGATAGCAACTTTTTGGCCCAGTTTCACGTGGGATTTGACAATTCGTCCAGCAAAAGGTACCGGAATCTCCACATAACTGCTGGGAATAATCTTCACTGTAGCAGCTGCATTTAGTTTCAGCGCATGTTGTGCATTGGTCGTCGTAACAAATTTGAGTTTCGATAACAGGGACGTGTTTTCACTGACGGTCACGGTGTCTCCAACTGCGCTGATGGTCGGAGATTGGTTGGGGCTTTCGTGAGGCTGGCTGTTGCAAGCTTGCAGCAACAGCAGCACAGGGATCCAATTCATGTACCTCAAGGATTGGGTCGAATAGTTGATTGTACGGTTAATCATACCGCAAAACTATCCACCTGCTCCCGATAAGCTGGTTAGAGGGGCTTTAGAAAAAAATTAGAATTTTATTAGAATAATGAACGATGGGGGATATCAATGCTAAAAACACTTCCAACGCCTTTTGCCGAGCGGACGCTGATCTCGCCTTGATGGAGAAGCACGATTTTTCGGGTAAGCGATAAACCAATACCATTTCCCTCGCTATAATCTTTGTTGCTTCCACGATAGAATGGCGTGAATATATTGGGCAGATCGACCGGGGCAATGCCTATTCCGTCATCTTTAAATTCCAGCTGAATCCTATTTTCATCCGCCTTGATAGCGATCAGGCATTTTTGATTGGGTGAAAATTTACAGGCATTTTCAATGAGGTTGACAAAGGCGACCTGCAATAGATACTCATTTGCATTGATGGATAAAAGTTTTTCATCTTCAATCGCCGGATCGACAAAAATGTCGAGTTTATAATTTGGACTTGACTGGAGAACCTGTTGGCATGCATCAATTAGTATTTCGTCTATACGTAAGGTTTTAAACGCGATTTCAGAACTGTCGTAACTTGCTTTGGCAAAATCAAGTAAGCTATTAAATAACTTCTTCAGTTTCTGTGCATCATTTAGCGTATTGTCGATGACAGTTTTATACTCCACTATGCTACGGTCCTTATTGGCAGAAATCTCGAGTTCTGCAATCATGGCGGCCAAGGGCGTTCTTAGCTCATGCGAGATATTGGAGACAAAATGCTTTTGGGCATCAAAGGAGTTCTCGAGGCGGTCGAGCATCGCATTGAATGTGCTGGCCAATTCGGAAAGCTCGTCTTTATTTCCGCTACTCGTAAGCCTGGCATCCAAACTTGTCGCAGAAATGGTTTTTACACGTTGTGTCATTTCCAGGATAGGTTGAAAGACCTTTTTGGAAAAGAATATTCCTGCTGCATAGATCAGAAATATAGACAAAATGAAAACCAAAAGAATGGTAGATAATAGACTATTGAGTTTATTGTAGCCGTATTGATCATAGGCTGCGGCTGTGATGATGTAAGTTTTGTCTTTATACGGAAAGGTTATGCCGATGACCTGCCATTTTTCCTGATAAAATCGTATTTCTTTATTTTTGAGAATATCCTGCAGCATGGCTGGTGTCTCTTTGACAAAGTCGATATCTACGGCATCATGATACAAGAGGTCAAAACGGGTATCGTAAATTGCAACCTCGACTTCGTTGAGTATTTTTCGGTTGTTGTGGTAGATATCTTCTAAGGTCTTTTTGTCAACTTTTGCATTCAAAAAAAGGTTTGCTTTGGTGTAAGCTTCTTTTTTCAATAGGGCGTAAAATTCTCTTTCCCGATTCTCCACCGCTGAAAAATATACTGTACAGGCAAATACCAGCAATATGGTGGCTGTAATCAGCGTGAACAATATGGAGATTCGTGTCCTGATTCGCATTAGTCTTGTTTTAGAATAAAGCCCATTCCGGATTTGGTATGGATATATCTGGTCGCAAAATCTTTGTCGATTTTTTTACGTAGATAGTTGATGTAAACATCAATGAAGTTGGTTCCGGTATCAAAATGCGTTTCCCACACTTTTTCAGCAATTTCCATTCTGGAAAGGACACGCTCGGGATTTTGCAATAAATAATGGAGTAACTTGAACTCTTTGGGGGTCAAATGGATTTCGACAGTATTCCTTTTGACGCTTTTGGTATGGAGGTTCATTTCCAGATCCCCATAACGTAAGATTGTTCCCGTGAGTGTATCTTGTTTTTGATATCTTTTGAGCAGGACTCTGATGCGGGCTAACAGTTCGCGCATTTCAAAAGGCTTGACCAGATAGTCATCCGCTCCGGCGTCAAACCCCTCAATTTTATCGTCTGTAGTTCCTAATGCTGTTAACATGATAATGGGAACATCGGGTTTGATATGACGAATTTCTTTGCAGAGATCCAATCCATCCATCTTAGGGAGTACGATATCGGTTATGATAAGATCAAAGTCGTGTTGTAAGGCCATTTTCTTTCCAGATATGCCGTCGTAGGCAATAGCTGTTTGAAATTCATTTTCATCAAGTCCGCGTTTGATCAATCCTGCGACACGTACGTCATCTTCGACTAGGAGAATCTTCATATAAAGAAAAACGTTAAAAACTTCGATGAATCGAAGTTTATCTATGATACCAAATCATGGGCTATCCATGCATTGTCCCTACAAATGTATCAAACTAAGCTAAATTTACACGGATATGCAAATAAAACTTTCTGGATTTCATCAGGCTGCACATAGGGATAAGCTGAAAACCAAACTAATTGCGCAAGTGCTTGCTTGGTAATGGAAGGCTATTCGAGATGAAAAATATTTTTGATAATTTCTGCATGCATAGGCTTTGAAAAAATTGGGCTGGTTAAAACTGTTTGGCATAACTCAAACCAAATTGTTTGTGCTGATAGAAGGGCATTAGCGTAGCGGAAGTTGTTTTGTTGTCGTTGAATAATAGATGATTGATCCGCGGATGCACCCAATAGGCTAGTTCTGTTGCCAGAATGCCAAATCCAGCTCCGGCAACGATATCGCCGACCCAATGTTTATTATTGATGGCGCGGTAGGTACCTGTAAAAATCGCAAATGGATAGCCCGAAATGCTTAACCAAAAATTGCTGTCATGATATTCATGAAACATAAATTGTGCAGAAGAGAAGGCTGTCGCGGTGTGCCCTGAAGGAAAGGAAAGGTTATTGGAACTATCTGGACGGACTTCTTTGACGATATGTTTCAATGGAAGAACCATGGCTCCTGAGATCAGCTGTGATGTTAAATAAATGACCGTCCTGTCCTTAAAATTGTGTTTGCCCTGCACGCCCAAAGCATTTAGTCCGTATACCATAACTGCAGGGACATATTGACTGTAATTGTCGAGGTTGCTGTGCTTTAACTGATGTTCGCTGATCTCGTCTTTCGTTGATAAATTGAGATTTTTTAAACCATTGATGCTTAAACTCGCCACCCCGAAACCGATAAAGGCTGTCGGTACGATAAAGCTCGTTAAATGTGGTTTGTAAGGCGTTTCATCAATTGCTGTTTGGAAGAAGCGGTTTAATTTTGTTTTCTTGCTCGGACGATGGATTACTGCAGACAGCCCTGTGCTGTCTGTTGACAGTAACGAGTTGCTGCTTGTTATGCCTTCGGTTAGCCTGGTAGCCGTCAAGTTTGTACTGAATGCACTATTATTTCGCTCAGGTTGAGCGATGTTTGTCGGCACTTCCCTTGTGATTATAGTCTGACTTTTGGCCATGTTGACATCCAAAAGAAATAATACACTTATCAGTAGCTGACATACAAATAAGTGTGTTGTCTGGTTTTGCTTCATGTGGATCATAAAACAAAACTGTCATCCAAATTAGAATACTTTTGGAATTTTAAAAATGAATGGAAAAAATATGTTGATTATTTTCAAATTGATAATCAACAGTCCAGCCTTGATACCGGGCGATTTCAGTAATAATTGCCAATCCTAAACCGCTGCCTTGGCTGTTTTTCGAGAGTTTGGAAAACCGTTTGAATAAGAGTATTTTATCTAAGGGCATTGAACCGGGATTATATACCGTTAAAGAAGTTTGATTGAGATGTACAGCAATTGTATCGTTGGCATTGCTGTAACGTATGGCGTTCAGGAGTAGGTTGTTGATCAGGATTTCGGTCAGACTGCTGTTTCCTGTCTGCAGCACCGACGGTTGGATCTCTTGTTGCAGCTGTAGCTGTTTTAGCTCCAGATGTTCTTGCATGACTTCAATACTTTGTGTGACAAGCGAGTCCATACTGATTTTTTCGGAATGATCGAATTGACTATTGTCAATCTTGGCGAGCAGCAGCAGGTTGCGGTTGATTCGCGTGCTACGTGAAAGCGCTTTATGCATATCTTCAAAGAGCTGGTACTGCTCATCGCTTAGATCAGGGTACTGCAATAAGATATCTAACTTATTTTTTAAGATTGCCAACGGTGTTTGCAATTCATGAGAAGCATTTTCAGTAAATTCCTTTTGTGATCGGTATACGGCCAGGTTTTTTTCGAGAAGTTTGGATAAGGATTGATTAAGCTCATGGAACTCTATGGTGTCCGTGTGCTGGAAGTCAACCTGTTGTTGACTATTGAGATTAAATGCCTTCAATTTATCAACGGTATCTCGAAATGGTTTCCAGAGCCTAAGTGATATTTTTCTGGAGATAATAAGTAAACCAATGACCAAGATAACAAAGAAAAACAGTGTTGTTGCGGCGATGGCGGCGATTGTTTCTACAGATTCTTCAATATTTGTTTGTACGGTAAAACGATAAGGCGCACCATTGATCTGAATGACAGATGATAGGCATCTAAATCGGTCAATTGTCTTTGGCTCGACAAAACGCTGCGGTTTTTCGATGGTATATACGCTATCTTGCAATAAATCGCCCGGTTTTACTTGATGTATATTCGTTTCAGGTTGTATGCTATTCCATAAAGCGATGCTGGCTTGGAGGCTGTCTTCGGACAGTTTTAAACTGTTCAGCTCGTAGGTTGTTTTCTTGACGATAATTTCGTTATGTTCATCTAATTCACTTTTCCATATCCCGTCGATTACAAAATAATAAACAGGAATACTGACACCTAGTACAATCAATACATAGAGTAGAAATGGGGTCGTTATTTTGCTCAGTAGGGGTTTCATCTCATTATTTTAATTTTCCCATTTGTAGCCCGTACCGTATACCGTTTTGATATAGGGTTGACTTCCGGCGTCCTGTAATTTCTTTTTTAAATTTTTGACATGGGCATAGACAAAGTCATGGTTATCGAGCATATCAGCAATGTCGCCAGACAAGTGTTCCGCTAAGGTGCTTTTTGAAATCACTTTATTTTTGTTGCCGATAAAAAACATCAGCAGATCGAACTCTTTTTTGGTCAATACAACAGGAAGATCATTGACAATAACAGTTTTTGCAAGTAGATCAATCTGTATTTCATTTTGCACAACAATATTTGAGCTGTTGAATTGTTTCCGACGGATCAGGGAATAGATTCGTGCTGTGAGTTCAGATAAATGGAAAGGTTTGGTCAGATAATCGTCGGCCCCCAGTTGTAGTCCATGAATTTTGTCGTCCAATGCATTTTTTGCAGAAATGATGATCACACCGTCCTGCTTTCGCTGCGTCTTCAACTCTTCGAGTAGTTTTAGACCATTTCCATCTGGTAGACCGATGTCCAGTAAGATACAGTCGTACTGATATAACTGAATTTTGTCTAGAGCATCCTGTAAAGTTGGCGCAAATTCGCATAAATACTGTTGCTCGCTAAGGTATGTTGCGATGCTTTTGGCCAGCTCCAATTCGTCTTCTATGATCAAAATCTTCATGTGGTAAAGATAGAATTTCAATTTAGTAGAAATTTAGAATTTATTTCGCAATGATCTATCAATTTTGTTCATTTTTATTTCTTGTCCTACGACAAGTGTAATCGCTATTGAAACTTGTAATTTTAGTATAAATCAGTTATTTAGTATTTTAAAAAATCAAAACGATATGGATAAACCGAAATCATTAAAATTAGAAATCATCATTCCTGCTTATCGCATGCACAGTCAAATTTTTCTGAACGCGTTGGATGGCGTTTCGGAAGAAGATGCATTAAAACGAATTGATGGACAGACCAACCATATCGTATGGATGGCAGGTAATTTTGTAAATGTGCGTTATGCAATGGCACATGTTCTTGGGCTTCAGGAAAATGATCCTTACCATGAGCTATTTTTTATGGGAAAGACACTCGATGAAAGTTATCACTATCCCAGTGTGCAGGAATTAAAAGAAAATTTTAAATCGATATCTCCGAAAGTCTATGCTGCTTTGCTGCAAGTGGACGATACGCAGCTGGCTGAACTATTTAAGATTAATATGAATATCCCTTTTATTGAGGAGGACAAGCTAAATTTCATTGGGATGTGTATCGGACGGGAAGATTATCTGGCCGGTCAGATTGCCTTGATGCGAAGGTTGCTGCACTATCCAGGTATGAAATACGATATTGACGAAAAAATCCAGTACTAAAAGAAAAAATCCAGTACTAAAAATAGAGACTCAAGATCGGCCGCTGCTTAAAACGTCCGATCTTGAGTTTTTTAAGTATGCGACCTAGTCGCATGATCTGTCTGCGCTAAAAAGTCAATACGTTGGTTATACCTAGAGATAAGGCTTACTCGCTACCTTTTATCGTCAATATAACACCTGAATATTTCTCGTGGTCTGTACCGATATAGAGCAGATCGACTTTTTTTGTCGCAGCATCCTCGAGCTGTTTTTTCAATAGATTTAAATCCATTTTTTCTGTTTTTTCCTGCCATTCATCGGTCGATTGGGGCCTGAACGAAGCAATGTTCTTCATGTCAAAAAGTGCCGAATTTGTGTCGAGCTGCTTTGAACGGTGTATAAAAATAGTGTCGCCCAGTATTTTATCTATTTTTATCCAACCTGCAGGAAGTCCATTTATACTGTTACCATCCTGATCGGTAAAAAAAGTAGCGCCATAGAGCTGGCCTGTCTTTAGTTGCTTCAAATTATCAATCATCTGACCGACTTCTTTTTCCCGTTGTTGATTTCCCAATTTATTCTTTACGCCATAAATGACTGCCCAGATAAGGATTGCCGCTGTGACAATTAGAAATCCTTTCCATAACTGAAAATAGGGGATGCTATACTGACTTTTGAACGCTTTGATCTCTGCTTTTAATTCATCTGAATAATTCCGTGCGTGAATCAATTTTCCCTGTTCGTCGTAAAGTCTGGAAAGTTTGACAAATCCGCCGCCAAAAGGTAGACCAATAAACCGACGGGCTGGCGTAATAATCTGTAAGGTGAAATTTCTTGGCGCGTTTTCTTTTTTTAAGGTTGCTGTTACCGTTTTTTCTGCTAATACAAAGTCGTAGATACTGAAAATAAAAAACATAGTCTGTCGTGATTTTTTAATGAAGAACTGAGGGAAGGATTCCGGATCAGTTCGACTTCATGAGAAATGAAGCATAAAAGCAAAATTAAAAGAAATAAATAAAAATCAATAAAAATACCCGGGCATTGCAAGAAAATTTCGATTTTTGAAGGGTACATTTTTGAAAAGCAATAAGATCAAATTGATTTAATACGCTGTGCCTTTCAGTAGGCTGACAATATAAACCGAAATGTGCGGTATAAAATATGATAAACCTAAAACTGAGTTTTATTTTGATCTGTGTAACAAGTGTTGTTATGGGACAAAAAATGGATAAATCAAAATTGGATAGTACGATTGCAGGTTATTACAAGGACCCGGCAGCTCCGGGGATTAGCTGTGCAGTTAGCCAAAATGGTCGTCTTATTTATCGTTATGCATTTGGGCTTGCAGATTTGAAGGAAAAACGTGCAATCACATCCAGCTCACATTTTCGCCTGGCATCGGTAAGCAAACAGGTGACTGCACAAGCGATATATACCTTAGTGATTCAAAAGCGTTTAAAACTAGACGACCCATTGTCCCTTTTTTTTAAAGATCTGCCAGTCGCGCTGAAGGATATTACTGTTGCGCAGCTTCTGCAACATACATCCGGAATCTGGGACTATGAAGAGCTTATACCGAAAGAAAGGAAAGATCAGGTATCGGATAAGGATGTGCTGATGTATATCCGGCAGACCGATCGTTTATATTTCCCTTCGGGGAGTCAATTCCGTTATAGCAATACGGGATATTGTCTCTTATCGCTGATTGTTGAGCAAGTTGCGAAAAAATCCTTTGCTTCATTTGTCAAAAGTCAATTGTTTGAACCCATAGGCATTAGCAAGGGATTGGTATATGAACCGGGCAAGACGGTTGATGAACGAGTCTACGGTTATCATCCGACAGGAGGCTCCTACCTGTTTGCCGATCAGAGTGTGACAAGTGCAACACAGGGGGATGGGGGTGTTTATCTATCTGCGGATGAATATCATACATGGGCCAATTTTTTGGTAAAAGATCGGTTAATACAGCCGGGACTGGAGCAATTGTTCGATCAAATGGCCTACCCGGTAAAGGATGGAATAGCGTATCATTTCGGATGGTTTATTCAAAAAAATGCAGGCCATAAAATCCTGTTTCATTCAGGTGAATCTACCGGGTTTCATCATATCGTATATATCGATGTACAGAAAGACCTTGTGGTTTCACTTTTTAGCAATCGTGATGATTTTATGATCGGTGAAGCTTTTGATGCCATCCTTAAAACAATGGATATCAGCAAACCGGTATTGAATGTACAGCATCGCTCAACTTTTGCATGGTTGAACGGAGTTTATGCGAATGAGTGAAAGAGGGAAGCGGATTGAAATAAGCATAAACAATAAATCGTCGCAGGTAAAGCTGCGACGATTTATTGTTTATGAAGAGACCTACTTTAAAAAGTCGGGCGATTGATAGGCCGGATTGGGATAGGTATAGAACCCTTCCCCAGTAGCGACGCCCAATTTGTTTTTGTCTATAAAATGCTCTTTGAGATAGGCCACTGTTTTGATCTTTAAAGGGTCATTTGTTGCTTCGGCACTCATTTTATTGATATTATAGGCTGTTGTGATGCCAACGATATCGAGTATGCCGAAGGGGCCTGTTGGCGCTCCAGTGGCAACCATCCAGGTTTTGTCGATCGTTTGGGCATCCGCCACTTCGTTGACCAAAAGATCTGTTGCCGCCGAAAGTAATGGGACAAGTAAGGAGTTTACAATATAGCCAGGTTGCTCCTTATGCAGTGGTAGGGCAACCATGCCAATGGATTTTGCAAAGTTTACAACCTGCTCAAATACCGTTTTGTCTGTACCCGGATGGCCCATAATTTCTGCTGTATTGTGCTTCCAGATTTCATTGGCAAAATGTAGTGCCAGGAACTTCTCGGGACGGCCGGTTTCTTGGGCAAATTGACTTGGTAGCAAGGTTGAGGAGTTTGTGGCAAAAATGGTTTTCTCCGGAGCCACTTTCGCTAATTCCTGATAGAAACCAATTTTAATGGCTGGGTTTTC
Organism: Sphingobacterium sp. UME9; assembly: GCF_014170215.1. Lineage (NCBI taxonomy): Bacteria > Pseudomonadati > Bacteroidota > Sphingobacteriia > Sphingobacteriales > Sphingobacteriaceae > Sphingobacterium > Sphingobacterium sp. UME9. The sequence continues at coordinate 544,926 of NZ_LZZP01000013.1, forward strand.
GGGAACAGCTTCGATAAGAAGATCTGCGTTTGCTACAGCCGCGGCCAGATCTGAACCATAACTGAGCCTGTCAAAGGTTGAAGCCAGTTGTTCTTTACTCGCATGAAGATCTTTCTCGAATGCCTGCGCCAAAATATCAAATTTTGCTGCAGCTTTTTTAAGTACATCGTCGTTGATGTCGTATACAGTGACATGATAGCCATGAAATGCTGTTTGGAAAGCGATTTGATAGCCTAAAACCCCACTGCCAGCTATCGTTATATTTTTAAAGTCCATGATGTTATTGTTTTTTCAATTCGTAAAAATCTGCGCCACGGAATCATGGCGCAGGTTGTGATCCCTATCCTTTAATTCCTTTTAACCAATCTTTGAATTTGGTGATCTGCTCTGTCAGGAAAGATTCATGGTCTTCTTGTTCCTCAGAACCGATAGGTAGGATATGTTCAAAATAAGTGCCTTTTAGAATTTTACGTAGTAAGCCTTCGCCCACAAATGGTTTGTCATCATTTAATGTTTTGGCTGCTTTCAAAAGATGGCGGATGTCGTATTGTAGGGGATTAATATCCGGAACCTGCTTGTTTAAGTTCAGCAGTTCGTATACCGCAATACGTGCGGTACGTACCGAGCTTTCCATGGTAAAGACAACGTCATTGTTGGTTTCCACAAACTGACCGATCAAGCCCAGGTTTTTACATCCTTCAGGTACGACTCTCGGACGGTCGCCTTTTGCTCTTGGCATAAACATCGAGGTGATGTAAGGCATGAATGTCGTACGTACAATCGTATTTTTGATAACATCGTCCAGTTGATCAATAATGCCCAAATGGTGACATAGTTCGGCTAGAATTTCATCTCCGGTACATTGTGGCATTGGCTTTTTGATGTAATTTCCTTCTTTATCCATAAATAAGGCATATACCCATAAGACAAGAACATCATCCGGTTGGCCAGGGAAATGTGGCTGTCTATTACAGGTGAAACTCATCAACCAATCGGAATCGGTAATGGTAATAATACCACCAGTAACAGTTTTGCCGGAATAAGGGTCGTTGACGGAATATTCTTTTAGTTTTTCGACTAAAGCCGAAGGTTTACAAGTCAGGGTTGCAGACTCCCATGCTGATTTTTCGATGTTGCTGCAGAACTTTTCGGGTTTACCGAATATGGTCGATTTGGCAGCCAGATTTTTCCAGAGTTTCCAGCCTGCACTTTGACCGCTGCTGCTGTTGTCGATACCGATGATCGGTGCATTTTTGTTGTCTCCGTAGAAGGTATCTTCTGTCATTGATCCAGTTGTTACAATGACGAAGTCGTCTTTTCCGATTGGAATTTTTACTTCTTTGCCATCTTGTTCTGTAATTAGGGCCTCCACAACTTTTCCATCGGTATTGCTTTGGATATCCAGGTCTTTGACCAATACATTGAATCGAATGTTTACACCTTTGCTTTGGAGTACTTTCCGCAAAGGGGTTACAAAGGTGTCGTATTGATTGTATTTCGGGAATACGAGTGATGAAAGATCATTCAATCCGTCTATCGCATGTAAAAAGCGGTGCATGTACAATTTCAGCTCAAGTAAACTATGCCAGTTTTCGAAAGCGAACATGGTACGCCAGAAAGTCCAGAAATTACTGGATAAAAATGACTCGCTGAAGTAGTCTTCGATGGTTAAGTCATCTAGATCTTCTTTATTTTTGAGGAGCAATCGAATGATGGCCAGCTGATCCATTTTGCCCAATCCAAACTTGCTGAAGTCTTTTATCTCACCAAGTTTATGAATAAGCCTTGCTTTGGAGTAGTTGGAGTCGTTGTCATTGATCAAACGGTACTCGTCCAGAACACTGTAGGGGGCAGGCATTTCCAATGCAGGAATGTCCTGAAACATATCCCAAAGATTTTCGTAGGTCATATCCATTTCCCTACCACCGCGGATGACATAGCCGTCGGTTGCATTACCGGCGCCATCTAACGAGCCGCCTTCCACATGGAGCTGTTCGAGGAATGTGATGTTTTCAGCAGGAACATGACCATCACGGATAAAATAGTAGGCTGCAGACATCCCTGCTATACCGCTTCCGACGATGTAGATTTTACTGTCTTTATATGATTTTGGTGGAATACCTTTATTGCGTTGATAATTTCCGATCTGATCAGAAAAGGGCATCGATTTTTTCGGTGTGTTACGTTGTTGTTCTTTGCTTGAATCGGGTTCATGATTTACATTTCCATATTCAGCAGATGCATTTAATACTTTGTCGAATTTTGAGGTGATTTCTTTCATGATTCTTATGTTTTTTTAATTCTTGAGTAAAGTTACTAAGATCACCTTAATCATTTGTGCCCTCAAATTCGCTATTGTTCTACCGAATTTCCTCTATCTACATATTTTGTCGCTTTCGGTACTCTGATGGCGATAAGGTGGAGTATTTTTTGAAAAAACGACCAAATGCTGAGATGGAATTAAATCCGATTTCATAAGAAATTTCTGAGATAGTCTTTTCGGGATTCCCGAGTAGCACATAGGCTTCTTTAAGTACACGCTCATCAATAATTTCATGTGGTGTTTTACCTGATGCTCTTTTAACAACCTGAATGAGGTATTTGTTTGAAATAAATAACTGATCGGCGTAATATTGTACTTCTTTGTATTGATTGCTATGTCGCTGAACCAGGTCTGTAAACTTATAGAACAGGTTGTTGGTCTCTTGTACACTTTCCGTTGTATTTTGTTCTTTAGAGGCCAATTCGTCGGCGATCTCTAACAGGAGATTAAAGATGATCGTGCGGATGATATCTGCTGTAAAATGCGTTGTTCTTAAGGTAACTTCTTTGAGGTAGTCTATTAATTTTAACAACTTGTCAATTTGTTTGTCTTGGGAGCTGACAATGGTAAAGGTCGAATTTTTGAAAAGCCCCAGTTGTTCGATAAAGAATGGATTGACAATATGTTTAAGCAGGAATGCTTTGTCAAAAAAGAGCAGCTTCATTCTAAAGTCGGGGCTGACCTGCGAAAAACGGATAATTGTTGTTGGGGCGGATATGAGGATATGATTTGTCGAGATATGGTATTCCTGATTGTCCACCTGAATATTTATATCGCCTGCTGTGCAGATACAGATGGCATAATAATCAATACGAAAAGCATTGCTTGGGTATTCAAAAATCGGATTTCCAGAAGAAATATAATAGGGGCGGTGGCAATTTACGCCAAAGAATGATAAGGTATCTTGAAGACTTTCGTGTGTATTATAAGTTGTTTTTACCTTAAACTTCATTGACTTTTTGTTCGGCTTGGGCATATACAGTTCCTATTGTTTTTAATATTCGAATGGGCTTTGTTTATTCGGATGCTGTCCGTTTGAGCATGAGTTTTTCTGTGGCAATATCGTCTTCTATCCCGACGAAGAAACTTTTGAATCCGAATTTATTCAGTAGTCGTCTCGATGCGGTGTTATCGGGATCAATAATACCAATCACATCTTTACCTGGATTTAATGTTGTGGCAAGGGCTAGCATCGACTCGCAAATCTGTGTTCCCAGCCCCTTTCCCCAATGTTCTTTGCGGAGCAAATAACCAATTTCGAATACACTTGGATCTTTTTTGTAATTAACAAGCTTACAGTCGCCTAAAAGCTTTAGGGTATCCGCTTCGATTACTTTAAAATAGCCTAAATCAGGATCCTGGTTAATTTCTAGAATCGAATCGAACTTTTTCCGGGCCTGCTCTTCGGACAATCCTTTGCCAGTAATGTATTTCATGACATCATCCGCTTTAACTAAGTCGTGGAAAGCGCCAAAATCTTCCGGGAGATATTTTTTGAATAGAAGTGTATTGTACATGGCTAATGTGTTTATTTACAAGATAAGGTTGTTTTCTCTGAAATCAAATTATCGGAACCTAAATCATCATCTTTCTGTCTTATTTAACTTTTTCATGATTTTAGTTCTCCAATTTAACTTACATTGCCTTTCTGTAAAGCGGAAGGGAAGCTTTTATAAGAATGCTATCCCGTAGCGATACGGTGTAAATAAGAATTTTTAGAGGGAGATAATGGTTATGGAAATAAGAGCGGCAAGTGAAGCCGACTATGCGGCAATCCTGCGCATTTGGGAAAATTCGGTTCGGGCAACACATGATTTTTTGAAAGAGGAGGATCTTCAGTTATATAAGAGACTGATCCCAACCGAGTATTTACCACAATTAAAGGTATATGTCATCGATGACGATGGACAGCCTACTGCTTTTTTCGCTGTCTCTGATGATAATCTGGAAATGTTATTTGTGGATTCAGCATACAGGGGAAAAGGTATTGGGACTGTGGCACTACAGCATGTGCTGGATAGGCTACAGGTGTATAAAGTTGATGTCAATGAGCAAAATCAGCAGGCTGTTGATTTTTATCTGAAAAAAGGATATCAGCTTATCGGGCGCTCAGCTGTAGATGGTATGGGCAAATCCTATCCGATCTTGCATTTACATCACGAGAGCGCTATCAATGGATTGAAATAATTTTAAAATGAAATAACTTATGATACAAGGTTTATACGAAACGCATATTCAGGTGCGTGATTTAGCTAAATCGGTCGCATTTTATACGGAGGTATTGGGATTACGTGTGGCACATCGCGATCCGACACGTCCTATTGTTTTTTTATGGATTGGAACCGGCAAAGACTATATGTTGGGCCTGTGGCAGGAAGAAACAAACTTTCAACCGAGACATTTTGCTTTTAGAGCGGATAAAGAAGATATACTGAATTACGCTGTGGACTATCTGAAAACACGTGACCTGACACCCTATAATTTTTTAAAGGATGGGATCGAAGCACCGATGGTCTTTGCGTGGATGCCTGCATTGGCCATTTACTTTAATGATCCGGATGGCAACCAATTGGAGTTTATCGCAGTTTTGGAAGGGGAGGGTAGGCCCGAACTGGGCGTGCTGTCTTATGCCGATTGGATTAATCATACAACAGAGTAAGTCACCAAAAGGTGACTTACTCTGCTTGTTTCCATTCTTCGGCAAGGATTGCAAAGACCACATCATCTTCCCATTGACCGTTATGGAAATAGCTTTTTACAAAATGAGCTTCCTTTCGGAATCCCAAACTTGTTAAAAGCTGCATGGATGCCTTGTTTTCCGGAGCTACCGAGGCCGTGATCCGATGTTTATAATACTGACGGAACAGGGCCTCTATAACTGTTTTCAGTCCTTCTTTGGCATAACCCTGTTGCTGGAATTCTTTTTTTATGGTACAGCCCAATTCGACCTGTAGATGTTCAGTACCAAAAAAATGAACGCCAATATCGCCGATTACTGCGTTTGCTATTTTGTCGGTCATAACGAGCTGAAACCAGGACTCTGGAAGATTGAATGTGCCTGGATTTTTTGCAATAAATGCATCGACTTCTGCCAAGGACTCTGGAATCCAGCCCTGGTATTTATTGGTTTCTTTATCCGAGCGATAACCGAATACTGCCTGACTGTCTTCCGCCATAATGGGCCGAATCGCTAATCTTTCTGATTCAATATGCATGACTTAACGTTTTGAAAATCTGGTTATCGCTTCTTCACGCGTACCTACAAAATTGATTCTTTTTGATTTATTGCTTTCGTAGATAAAATCGTTTAGACTTTTGCTGTTGTATCTGGAGAAATCGCCAACGATGGCAATGTCAAAGCCATACTGCGTATATTTTTGAAGAATTTCACCGGCAAGTTTTGTTTTAAGTTCGAAGAAATCGTCTGTGATGTTCTCTTGATAAATAATTGCTTTGTATGCTTCTTGCGCGCCACAGTCGACCATAATCTGTAGACCATCATCGAGATTATGGATAAAGACGCCTGAACCTTTAACTTCAGCAATGTTTTCGTCACCTAGCTGAATAATAGTGATTTCCATTTTTTTTGTTGTGTAGTTTTAAAAATAAATTTGTGGGACCATATTCCATGATCCATGGCACTTCGTTGGGATATCCTGTTGGAAATGATCCGAGATAGTGGTATACAGCTTTTAACCTGCAAATTCTTTCAGCATATTAATTGTTGGACAGAAGAACAGGGAGCCGGTATGCGCCGTACTAAAGTCCAGTATTCTATCGTAATTCCCTTCGGGTTCACCAATAAACATTCTTTTTAGCATCAATTGTACGGTACTGAATGTGCTGGCGTAAGCGATAAAGTAGGTTCCCATTTCATTTGTTGCGATTTGCCCAAAAGGCATATTGTCGCGAACAATTTTCAAATCGTCACCGACATTGGCTAGGGCCGAATGTGAATTAGTCGGTTTTTCATCGTCGCCCATCTCAATATCGTTTGCTTTGCTTCTGCCGATGACCTTCTCCTGTTCAGGGACGGGTAAAGAACGCCAGGCGTTCATGTCGTGAATATATTTTTGTACAAATAAATAGCTTCCACCCGTATAGGCTACATCCTCATCACCAACGATACCAAAGAAAGCACGATCCTCACCAAGGGGATTTTCTGTTCCGTCGACAAAGCCCAAGATACTTCGGCCGTCCCAATATCTGAACCCATGAACTTCCTCCTTGCAATCGGCAACGGGACTTAATAAGGCTGCTATTTCGGTGGCCATGTCAATGCAATAGCTTTTTTCATAAGCGCGAATATGGAAATGTAAATCTCCAGGGGTAGCCACAGCAATATGTTTTTGACCAATGACAGGTTCGAAAGGAACCAATTCCTTTGGCATAGGTTCGTTGAGTTCAAGCTTTTTCCAAGCATGGTGGCTTATGCCCAATACCACGCTTGCTTTTACAAGATTTGAACGTACCTGCGCCGAATTGTTGAGATTGACAACCAATGCACATAAGCGTTGGAAGACATCCTTAATGACCACATTTTCGTGGAAATTCCATACCATAAACACCGTATTGTTGCTCGGTGTATCGATGACATTTTGGGCCTGATGATCCATAAGATAAGTTGTTGTGTGTTGTACAGCCTTGCTAAGCTACAAATAAAATCGGTTGTACGGATAGACTTTTTGATTACTCGAATGCGGTTTTTTGATATAGTTTGACGATTTCATCAATGACCAGATCCGGTTCGTCATAAAAGACATGATGCTCCGCATTTTGAGCCAAAAGATAACGTCTATTGGTTTTTTGATCTGCAAATTTTTTGAGGGCAGCAATAAATAAACTGCGATCGGGTTCTTCAAAAGGCGATTTTCCTGAACCAATGACAGTCATGGGGACATTGATTTTTCCTGCAACCTCATGTAAAACAGCCGTTGATGCTTCGTAGTTTAAAACGAGATGATAGAACCCTAAGCTTTCTTTTTTGATCTTATCAAGTTCACTGGCATATTCGCTCTTCAATGATTTGGATCGCTCCATGGTCATGAAATAAGGGGATACAATATCGATCATTACTGTGCCAACAACCTGACCGGGATTGGTCGTTATAAATTTCATCGTATAGTTACCACCGAAGGAGTGGGCAACAAGCCAGCCCTGTCATAGGTAATTAAAGGTGCGCCCAATTTGCTCGATAGCGGTTCCAATAACTTTCTCCAAACGGAAGCATCATTTCCACCCCCAGATTCAAAGACAATGGGGATACCCTTCCCCTCCATTAAAGTAAAATGAAGGCTGTGGTTGCCTACATTGATCATGGTATCCCTGAGCTGTGCTTTTACGGCCAGCCCGGGGAATGTCAGTAGGAGGAAAACGGATAAAAGGAGATTATACTTTAGCCCGTACATCGTTCATTTTAAGTGTCATGGTGGTCGCTTCTGTCTCGATCCATCGGCTGTATTCGGCGATAGCCTGTAAGCGAAGTTCGTCGGAGATATACCCTTCCGTAACCATTTGTCGCGATTGGGCGACTTTGTTCCAGATAGCCAGATTGGTATCAAAGTTTGCTTCTCCTTTTTTGTAGGTCTGATCGGCATTGATAACCTGAACCGAATGGAAACCTGCTTCCTGGAGCAGTGCAGCGACATCATCAGCAACACGATTGTTCATACCTGCATCTGCTCTCCACTTCAGGAAAGTACGGTAAAATGTGAGCATGCTTTCCGGAGGGGCGGGGTTCCATTCAATGGCGGTGTGATTGTAGTCTAAAATAGAAATTTGTCCTCCGGGTTTTAACCAGGATTTGAATAAGCCCAATGCCCGGGGAATATCACTCAACCATTGCATGGTGCGCGCCGTTATAATCAGGTCGAACGGATGTGGAGGCTGATAATCAAAAATATTGCTGCAGACCAGGTTCAGATTTTGGGTGCTACCATAAAGCTCATTGCCACTGTCGATAAAAGACGGTGTGTTATCGAGCCCGGTTATGGTTCCGTCGCCGATATAGCTTGCGACCTCATTCGTGAGTGTTCCGGTACCGCAGCCCACGTCCAAGATTTCTATGCCAGGAGACAGTAAGGGAATAATTGTTCTATAATCGGAGGATAATGTCCTTCTTTCAAATATCTTATTGGCTTGTTGATCTTTTCTGTCGATAAATTTCTCTTTCATTGGATTGGGGTTAGTTGATTGTAAATATAGCTTTTGCTTTCCGGTTAAAAAAACTTCTATTCGTTTAACCGTTTTCGTTGCGCTAACCTGACCAACAGTTGAGGATATTCCTGCGTTTATTTATGGTTACTATCAGCCGGATATCCTATTCTCCATTAAGAAGGATATAGTAGTCTTTTTACAAGGTATTAACAAGGGGTTAACAGGGTACCTATCCCTGCTAACCCCCTGTTATACCCCTGTTAACCCCCTGTAATATCCCTGTTATGATGGAAACTGATATAAAGCAATTTCAAACCTATATCGGGCGATAAAAGAGGGCCATTTACTGCTTTATGACGATCATTTACTATTTTGATAGAAACAGTGATACTTTGCGATTAATACCCTAATTAGGAAATTATTTTATGTCGTTTCGCTGTTTTTTTAATAATAGTTTTTTATATTGTTGTACAATAGTACTCGTGCCGTTGTAATTACACTAAGATATCCTGATATTATGCGAAAAGTATTCAAAGTTCTCACGCTAATGTATTGTGCTGTTTTTCTTTCAGCCTGTTCTTCCAACTATCTCATGACATTCAATGGGGAGAATGTAAAAAAAGATGAAGACAAGGGAACGTTTTCATTTAATAATGATACAGTACAAATTGATTATTCCTTCGCCGACAGAGATGGTCGAATTTACCTTCGAATAGAAAATAAAATCGATAAACCGATCTTATGGGATCTTAAAAATTCGGCCATGGTTATTAATGGTAAAACGCAAGGTTATTCTGCTGAACAAGCTGCTTTTAATGGAAAGATGAATGCTTCGGTTTACGATATAGGTGCTAGTAAATCCACTATATTTAATGATGCTTGGGTGAACGGTTATATTACAGGATCGGTAAGTTTGCCTAAAGATGTGGTACTTATCCCACCACATGCCTATGTGGATGGGCATTATTTTGATTTTAAAAACGATGTTAAATCCATTGTACGATCATCCCAAAAAGAAAAAGTATATATGTATGATATGAGTGGCGAGAGTTTTGCGGTAAAACTTGCTCGATTTGAAGGCGCTGAGTCTCCATACAGTTTACGTAGTTATTTAAGTTATTCGATTTTAGAAGATGGTAAAGCTATTGTTAAAACTACGGAACAAAAATTTTATGCTGCCCAGCTTTGGCAGACCGGTTCAGTAGCCCTTAATGATATTATTGAACTGTATAATAAGCGCGGAGACGTGCTGGCTGTTAAGGAAAAAAAGGGGCAGGGGGCAATGCTTGTTGGAGGTGCCTTGGCATTAACTGCAGTTGCTGCCGCAATTGACCCGAAAGCGGCAGAATAGTACCTAGAGCCATATATTATGGCTATAGATTATGCTCGTCTAAGCTGTACCGGATTAAATCATGCCGGGTACAGCTTAGACAAACAATAAGCTCAAATTATTGTTTATGGAATTGGAGTGCTTTTGCACTCTATCAAGACAAAGTCATATCACGCAAAAAAATCTATACATATGAAGTATCTTGCACAATTTATGTTGATCGTATTCCTTTTTGCCGTTAAAGAAGGCCGATCCTGTACACGCGTTGTTTATAAGGGGCCTAATCAGACTGTTATCACGGCAAGGAGCATGGACTGGAGAGACGATATCGCGGCCAATCTATGGGTGTTTCCGCGTGGAATAGCGCGCAGTGGAGAGGTAGGACCTCAGTCTTTGAAATGGACTTCCCAATATGGGAGTGTAGTTTCCAGTGCTTGGGACATTGCTACCGTCGATGGTTTAAATGAAAAGGGATTGGTGGCCAATGTACTCTGGCTTGTCGAATCTACCTATCCTAAATTTGATCCAGCGGGACCCAAAAAAGGTCTTGCAATCTCGGCTTGGGCCCAATATGTTTTGGATAATTTTGCGACCGTCAGTGAAGCAGTATCTGCCTTAAAGGATGAGCCATTTGTAATTGTAAGTGATTATATCCCGGGAACTACCAAATTTACGACCATACATTTATCGCTTTCAGATGCCACAGGCGATAATGCTATATTTGAATACATCAACGGTAAACTGGTGATTCATCACGATGCGGCCTATACAGTTATGACAAACTCGCCCATCTTTGAAGATCAACTGGCGCTAAACAGGTATTGGCAGGGAATTCCGGGAACCATTATGTTGCCGGGAACAAACCGTGCTGCTGATCGTTTTGTGAGGGCTTCCTATTATATTAATGCGATCCCGCAAACAGACGATGTGCGGCTTTCTGTTGCCAGTGTTTTCAGCGTGATCCGCAACTGCTCGGTTCCATTTGGAATAAGCTCGGAATCTGAACCTAATATTTCGTCTACACGATGGAGATCCGTGGCTGATCAGAAGAATAAAATCTATTATTTTGAGAATGTATTGGTTCCGGGAACACTGTGGGTAGATCTGGCTAAATTTGATTTAAAGAAAGGGGCTCCGACGATGAAGTTGGACATGAAGCAAGGGATGGCAATAAATGGGATTTCAAATAACCTGTTTAAGGCTGCCCAACCCTTTAAATTTATGGGCATTTAAATTAGAAAGACCGAATAAATTAGAAAGACCGAACCCAGTTATAATGGGTTCGGTCTTTCTTTTGTTTAGGAATTAGTAGAAAGTCCTATTTGACTGACGTTCCGTCTATAATCTCTTCATCCGCTTTGCTGACCAATTTGGTGTCTTGTTTTAAGTCACCAAATATTTCGATCTGACCATCGATGCTGCGTCCTTTCTGTACAGGAATACGTTGTGTTTTGTTCGAAATAACAGCAATCACAAAACTTCCTTCGCCTGAAGTAAATACCGCCGATTTCGGTACAACAAAAGTACTGTCTTGAGATGTTAAAGGCAATTCGACCTCTGCGACCATACCCGGCAATAGCTTGTTGTCGGTATTGTTAATGTCAATTTCTACCCGCTCGGATCTTAATCGGCTGTCCAGGGCACCCGATTTACGAGCGATCTTACCCGAGAAGGTTTGCCCTGGCAATGATTTGACAGTAAATTGTAAGGGCTGGTTTTCGGTGAGGAAACCCGAATATTGTTCCGGAACAGCAACGGCTAACCTCAGTTTGCGTTGTTGTTGAATGGTCATGATGGGCATTTCCGAGCCACGGCCAGCAGGACCAACATAGGCACCCTGATTGACATTTCTTGTTGCGATTACACCGTCGAAGGGTGCCCTGATTTCCAAATAATTCAACAGGTTTTGTACCTCTGCGTAGGCCGATTTAGCGGCTTGGTACTGCGCAAAATCAGCATTCTTTTTTGACTCAGCAACCTCAAGATCCAGTCTAGCCACCGTTCCCTCTACCTTGCTGGTTTCAAAGAGTCTGTCGTAAGTGCTTTTTGTAGCCATATAGACCGCCTCCTGTGATTTGAGCCGCGATTTGGCTGCTGACAGCTGTGAACTCAATTCGGGAGCCTCCAGGACAGCCAATAGCTGACCGGCATGCACTTTACTTCCGATGTCCACGTTGAGACTTTTGACGTAACTGCTGACCTTAGCGTAAATCTCGACCTGCTGGAATCCCGTGATTTCCCCGGGAATCTGCATTTTATTTGTTAATTTCTGTTTGGTGGGTACAAATGTCTCCATTGCCGGAGCTGCAGCTTCCGGACTTTCTTTTTTTGCATTTTCCTCGGCAGCCGAATGGCATCCTGTTAAGGATGCGATCAGACCGGCGATAGATAATATTTTGAACAAATTATTTTTCATATTTTATAGATTATACTGCTTTTACGATAAAGGTTTTAATGCCGCAATATAGTGTTTACTTTCTTTGTCTTCAGGATCTAATGAGATCGATTGTGTACTGCTGTTTTCTTGCGCCCAAGCAAATATAAGCGGTAAGATGACGAGTACGGCAAATGTCGAAAATAGTAATCCTCCAATTACAGCTCTACCGAGTGGTGAAACTTGTTCGCCACCTTCACCATGACCAATGGCCATAGGTAGCATACCCACAATCATGGCCAAACTGGTCATGATAATTGGGCGAAGCCGTAAGGATGCTGCCTCACGGGCTGCAGCCAGCGCATCTCCATTATGCCGACGGATATGTTCGGCATTGGTGATGAGTAAAACAGCGTTCGCAATGGATACACCCACCGACATGATAATCCCCATGTAGGATTGTAAGTTGAGGGTAGATCCGGTTAACAACAGCAGAATCAATGAGCCCAGCACAACCGCAGGCACTGTGGTGAGCACAACCATAGAAACTTTGAACGATTGGAAATTGGCTGATAGCATCAGGAATATAACGATAATGGCTACGGCCAAACCAGATTCGAGGCTGCTCATGGTCTCTGATAATACTTTTCCAAGTCCTATTTGCTCCATCGATAAACCACGAGGAAGTTCACCAAGGGCTTTGATACTGCGCTGTACATCCTTGGAGGCTGTTTTTAAATCGGTATGATCAATATTTGCTGTAACTGATACATAAGGCATTGCACCTAAATTGTCGTTTTCGCCATAGGTGAAGGACGGTGTGATCGTTGCAACGTCGCTCAGTATTGGTCGCGCTGAATTTTTCAATAAAGGGATTTCACCGATTTCTTTCTCATCTTTCATTTTATCGATGGGAACCTGAACTTGCACGTTGTATGACAGTCCTGCTTTTTCATCTATCCAGGTGTTTTTTTCGGTATAACGCGAAGAAGAGGTGGAAGCGATTAGCGATCGTGTGACTTCGCTGAGATCTACACCCAATTGTGCAGCCCTGATGCGGTCTATCTTAATATCGTAAGAAGGGTATTTAATGGATTGTGCTAATTGCACATCTCTAAAATAAGGGATGGCTTTTAGTTTCTCGATCAATTTACCGGCGTACTTCTCGTTGTTCTTTTTGTTTTTTCCTGCTATCCGAACTTCAATAGGAGTGGGCGATCCCTGACTTAATACTTTATCCGTAAGCTCGATCGGTTCAAAGGATACCTGTACATCGGGAACTGCCGCTTTCAGGCGTTTTCGGTATTCATCACGGAAACTGTCCATATCGTGATGGTAGTCTTTCAGTGCAATTTGGAAAACAGCTTCATGTGGACCAGCCATGAAAAGATAGATCGGTGATACTGAAAACTGTCCGGGGTGTTGACCGATATAGACAGAAGATATGCTGATATGTTCTTTCCCAACCAGTTTTTCCAGTTCGGCCAGCGCTAGTTTTGCTTTTTCTTCGGTGCGTTCGATACGTGTACCTTCAGCTGCACGGAGGCGCATTTGGAACTGACTGGAGTTAACTTTCGGAAATACATCCTGTCCAATTGTGGAAAGTAAAATGACAACAAGACTTATTGCTCCAAGCAGATAAACTACGGTAATGGTTTTCTTTCTTTTGAACAAACGGTCGATCATTTTCATGAATCTGTTTCTGAACCGTTCAAAAATACTGATCTTTCCATCGTTGTTAAAGTCTTCCCGTTCCACCAATAGTTTCTTCTGATTTAGGGTATCTTGCTCGGATTCTATGGTCAGTCCAGTTGCTGCAAATTGAGCTTCATCTGTATTTAAACCCACTGGTTCGGTCGCGTGTGGCGCTTTATGCGCATGATCTTTCATGAGCCAGTTGGCCATGATAGGAACAAATGTCTGCGAAAGGAGGAAGGATATGATCATTGAAAATCCAATGGACAGGGCCAAGGGAAGAAATAACGAGCCCGGAATACCTGTCATGGTAAATGCCGGCGCAAATACGGCTAGTATACAGAGCAGGATCAATAATTTGGGTAAGGCGATCTCTTTACAGGCATCCCAGATAGCCAAGGCTTTGGGTTTACCCATATCCAGATGCTGGTGTATATTTTCTATCGTTACCGTACTTTCGTCGACCAGGATACCAATAGCCAAGGCTAGTCCACTAAGGGACATGAGGTTGATGGTCTGCCCGAAGAGTTTCAGAAAGAGCACTCCGGAGATCACGGATATCGGAATGGTTAGGATAACGATCAGCGCAGCTCTTCGATCACCTAAAAATAGGAGGACCATTAGTCCGGTGAGGATAGCACCGATTGCACCTTCAGTAATCAAACTTTTTACGGAATTGATGACATAGACGGATTGATCAAATTCATAAGATAACTTGACGTCGTCGGGTAAATTCTCCTGAATTTTTGGTAAGGCTGCTTTTAAATTCTGGACAACCTCCCAGGTTGAGGCATCGCCGGCTTTGGCGATACTGACGTACACGGAACGTTTGCCGTTGACCAAAGCATAGCCTGCGGTAACGTCGGCACCATCTTTTACGGTAGCAATATCGCCTAAGTAAAGATTTTGTACCCCACCTTTAAATAATGGGATTTTTTCAAAATCTTTTACATCCTTGATGGTGTTGTTCGTTGGTGTAATGTAGTTTTTGTCCTGAATACGTACGTTTCCTGCTGGAGCGGTTTGATTGTTTAGTCTTAGCGCTTCTACGACCTGATCGGGTGTCATATTGTGACTCCGCATTAAATCGGGATCAACGTTGACCTCAATTGTACGTGGACTTCCCCCAAAAGGAGGTGGCGACAATAGACCGGGGATTGACGTAAACGATGCCCGGACATAGACGTTGGCCAGATCTTGTAGTTCGTTGTTAGAACGCTTGTTACTGCTCAATACCAGTTGGCCTACAGGGAGGGATGAGGCGTCAAAGCGAATGATGAACGGCGGTTGTGAGCCTGGAGGAAAGGAGGCCTGGATCCGATTGGCCAGGGCACTTAGCTCGGCTGCAGCCTGGGCCATGTTGGTGTCTTCGTAATACGATACTTTCATTAAGGTCAGACCTTGAATATTCTTGGTCTCAATAGACTTGACCCCATTGGCAAAAAGAAGGATATTGACGTAGTTTTTGGCAAAATAAGATTCCATTTGATCCGGCGAATAGCCACCAAATGGATGGGCAATATAAATAACCGGAAGGTTCATTTTTGGCAGGATATCCACCTTGATCGATCGAACGGCACCTATGCCAAAGACAATAAGTCCCAATACGAGTACGAGGATGGATATCGGCTTGCGTAAGGCAAAACGTATTAAATTCATGTAATGTTATTTATAGTTCTTTGTTGAAAATATCAAAATCTCCCGCAGCTGCGGCTTTTAGTAAAAGCGACTGCCAAAGATTGATGTGGACGATCTCTCGATCGGTTTCGGCTCTATTTAATGTGTAAAAGGTCTGCGTCACGTCGACAAGTGTCGCTAGGCCGTTTTTATACATCGTCATTTTTTGATTGTAAGCTTGCTGAGCTGCCGACACTTGTCGGGGAGCTTCTAGATCACTTTTTAGGGCCAATTGGATTTTCACATCAGCGGCATCCAGCTGTGCTGTCAATTGGGCTTCGGCAGTTTGGTATTCTTCTCTTAGGGCATCATTCGTAAAGCGCTGTGCACTGATTTTTTTATTGATACGCGCAATCGAAGTCAGATTCCAGTTTATGCCCAATCCCAAGAGATAATTTTGCCTACTGGGACGAACCCCTTGCCAATAATTTGTGCTATATGCTTGTAAATCCGTAATGTAGTCGCTCTTAAAACCAGATCCCCTTGTCTGAAAGACCCCAAAGGCGCTTACAGTGGGAAGATACTCTTTGGTTGATAGTTTCAATTGTTGTTCGCCAAGTTCAATTTTACTTTTATAAAATTGCAGAATAGGATTACTTTCAATCAAGTTGCCTGAAAGCGGAGTTAGCTGTATAGGTGTTTTCTGAACCAGAACAGTATCTATTTCGAGGTTTTTCGCTGGAATCCCCATCAATACCGTCAACTTATTGTTTTGCTCTTTAACATTTTCACGGGCCTGATTGAGACTGATTTTTGCGCGCGATACTTCCGCTGAAGCAAGTGTAGAATCTACTCCGGGCAATATTCCGTTTTTTACTTTGGTGGCAGCAATATTTAAAAATACCAGTGCACGGTCCAGATTCATCTGTTGATTTTTTTCCAATCGTTGACTAGCCAATAAATTGAGGTAAGCCGCAGCGATCTTGATTTTATGCTGGAACTGTTCCTGACCGAGATCGGCCTGTAGTCGTTTGGTATCGGATTTGGCTAATTCGATACGTTCTTTTTTTCGTCCAAAGGTGTAAATGTCCCAATTGACATTGGCTAAGTAAAGCGCACCAAATGCGGCATTCCAATTTTGTTCTGGAAGAGCGGCTCCCGAAGAAGCTACACCCAGCCCACCAAATCCATACAGTGGACCATTTTGTCCGTTGACTGTTCCAAAGTCCTGTTGGGCTACGATGTTCAGATTGGGCCAAAAGTCGCGTTTGACTTGTTCATTGGTCTGCAGGGAGGACTGGAGATAATATTCCTTTGCCTTGATATTTCCATAATTTGCAATACCCTGTTCTACGGCATCGCGGAGCGTAAGCTTCTGAGCGAAGGAAGAGGAGGTCGCAAGTGATACAGCCAATGACAGCACTAAATTCAATTTCAGCATAGGTTATCTATCATTTTATGGACACGAAGATAACGATGAGATGAACTGTGATGTCCCTTTAAAATGATCTATAGCGTTTAAAAGTGACCAATTTAATTCGTCATTTATTTTTCTGCTGTTATAAACTTAAAACTTTTACTTTGTAACAGATTTTTAACAAAAAAAGGATTATGAGAAAGGTTTTTGAGAACAAGATCATACAGGAGATCGTGCTATTGATCTTTTCGTTTATCCTCTTTACTTTGAACGATTGGATTTTGATCCTGAGCTGGAAGGGATTTTTGATGGGCGTGTTCTATTTCTTGATCCTTTATGCGCATGCACAATTGAATCGCTTTTTCCTGTTGCCATTGCTCCTTAAGAAGAATAAACCGCTGTTGTATATTTTGGCGTCGGTGGCAACACTACTGGTTTTTGCACTCATATTAAAAGAGCTAACGGATAACGTGATCTACAAGAATTGTTTTCTTTACAAGAATCTTGTTCAGAAAACGTTCCATTATCAATTTGGTGTATTATTGGGTTCGTTGATCTGTATATTGGGTAGTATCCAATTTATTGAATTTTATCGCTTTCAGCGTGTGAAGACCCGACGTGAACTGCTTTCCAATCAGACGCAATTGTCCCATTTAAAAAAACAGCTCAATCCACATTTTTTATTCAATACATTGAATACCATTTATGGTATTAATTTGAAGTACCCGGAACGTACCTCCGAATTGATCATTAAAGTTTCCCAGCTACTCCGTTATCAGATGGAGAGCAGCGATCGGGAATTTGTTGCGATGGATGATGAGATCGATTTTATCTCAAGTTATATCGAGCTGGAGCGTGAACGGTTAGGCTATCGCACGAAAATTGAATTTGATTATCAAAAAGAAGAAGATATCAATTATCAGATAGCGCCGATGCTATTGATTACTTTCGTAGAAAATGCTTTTAAACACGGAACCTGCAGTATTGAAGATTGTTTTGTACATATTTCGATCAAGATTGAAAAAGGGAACTTATATTTGCATGTACGGAATTCTGTTCCCGTTAAGAAAAGGAATGTTTTTTCGGCGAAAATAGGTTTGGAAAATACAATAGCGCGATTAAAGCTTTTGTATCCTAATCGGTATACATTAACGACAAATTCCAAAAAAGAGGAGTATGAGGTGTCATTGGTTATAAATCTTTAAACAATGAATAAAAATAGCTGTATCGTGGTTGATGACGAACCTGCGGCGCATTATGTACTGGTAAATTATATTGAAAGAAGTACTGATCTGCAGTTGGTCGCTCAATGTTATAATGCTTTTGAGGCATTGGAGTTTCTTCGGGACAACAAAGTAGATTTAATCTTCCTGGATATTGAAATGCCCGAAATTAATGGGATGGAGTTTCTGAAGATGCTGGATAACCCACCCAAAACGATTTTGACAACAGCATATTCCGAATACGCATTGGAGAGTTATGATTATGGCGTTGTTGATTATTTATTAAAACCTATTTCATTTCCCCGTTTTTTTAAGGCTGTTCAACGTTTTTTATCCTATAACACGGCTGTGTCGCCCCAGGAAGAAGAGCCCAAATCAATTAGTATACGCATGGATGGCCGTATTATTGACGTAAAATTATCGCAGATCGATTTTATCCAGAGCTTCGGCAATTACGTGAAAATTGTCACTCCGGGCCAGACATTTTTGACCGCAAGCACCACCCAGCAAATTCTAACACAGGTGCCGGCATCAAAGTTTATCCGTATCCACAAATCTTACATTGCTTCGATCAATAAGGTGATAAAATATGAGCATGGAATGGTACAGATCAATAATACGTCCCTACCGGTCGGTATTACTTTCCGTCGGGAGTTACAGGAGCGGCTAGCCAATAAATAGCGCTAAGCTATGTCGTAATTCGATCAGGTATCGCCGTTCTTGTCAATTCACAGCATATCATGTCGCAGCATATCATGTGAAGAAGCAAGTTCATTCATTTAGCTGGATGTGCCGATGCTGACGTTGGGCTTATGCAAGACCGGGAAGTTTACTGAATTGGCAATAAAACAATATTCACTTGCTTTTTTATGTAATTCAATGGCTTGTGCAATCATCGTTGAATCTTTTACCCGGACCGAAGGATTTAGCGTAACTTCTTTAAAACGGCCTTTTCCACTTTCTTCTTCAAGCATGATCGCTGTTGCATGGTCAATATATTCTGCTACAATAATTTTATTGACCGAGCAGAAATGCAGGTACCATAACATATGGCAGGAGGACAGGGAGGCAAGCAATAGTTCTTCGGGATTGTGTTTGCTGGGGTCTCCCAGGAACGCTGGATCCGAAGAACCTTCAATCTCGGCTTTGCCGTCAATGCTAATGCGATGGCTTCTTTCGTAGTTTTTATAATGATCGGTTCCGCTGCCGCGATTTCCTGTCCACGTAATTGTGGCGACGTAATTATGCTGTTTCATTTGAAAATAATCGTTTGATACTGTTGGTGCTAATCTGGAAGCAAGTTAAAAAAATATGCCTTTATCCTAAACATAAACACAATCTCTTCTGCGTAGAATTGACTTTCATATTATTTTTTTTGATCTAATTTTTTATTTATAATATACTGATTGGTATTTTATTTGTAGGTTTGTACTGATTTTAATTAAATCCAATATTTATGAATAATACGGTGTTTTCTGTTGTTTTTAAATATACCTTTTGGTATTTTATTTTATGTTATGATTGGCGTATACATTGAAATTTTTATCGTAGCCTTTTGGATGGCAACTATGCGGGGCGTACTTGTAAGACCTTTTTTGGTCGTGAATAATTCTGTTAACTAAAAATAGTTCGTATATGGAACAATATGATTTGGTTGTCATTGGGTCTGGCCCAGGCGGCTATGTTGCGGCGATTCGCAGTGCCCAATTGGGGTATAAAACCGCACTTGTAGAGAAATATGATACATTGGGTGGTACCTGCACCAATGTGGGCTGTATTCCCACAAAGGCAATTTTGGATAGTACACATCACTATCATGAAGCACAGCATCATTTTGCTGCACACGGGATTCAGGTAACGGGGCTATCGGTGGACTTTGGTCGGTTGTATGCGCGTAAAGATAAAGTGGTGTTGCAAAATACGCAGGGGTTGAATTTCCTGATGAAAAAGAATAAGGTTACGGTGATCCATGGAACG
This sequence comes from Sphingobacterium sp. UME9, assembly GCF_014170215.1. Taxonomy (NCBI): domain Bacteria; kingdom Pseudomonadati; phylum Bacteroidota; class Sphingobacteriia; order Sphingobacteriales; family Sphingobacteriaceae; genus Sphingobacterium; species Sphingobacterium sp. UME9. The sequence goes on from NZ_LZZP01000013.1 coordinate 565,038, forward strand.
GCTTCTTTTGTCAATAATTCAACGGTGGAGATTGCTACATCAGCGGGGGAGCGGCTGTCCCTTGGAGCAAAGAAATTTATCATCGCTACGGGTTCCAAGCCAGCGACAGTTCCGGGAGTAACCATAGATAAAAAACGTATCATAAGCTCAACAGAGGCGTTGTCTTTGCAAGAGAAGCCAGATAAAATCGTTATTATCGGTGGCGGTGTAATTGGGGTAGAGATGGCATCCATATTCAATAGATTGGGTTGCGAGGTCACGATTATCGAATATGCCGATCGCCTCCTTGCCAATATGGATCATGAATTGGGGGATGCCTTGAAAAAGATACTGCTGCATGATGGCATTAAAATTTTGCTTGAACAGGCTGTTTACAAAACAGAAAATGTAGGCACTGCGGCAAACGTTTTCTTTAGGGATCGAGCTGGTAACGAGCAACAGTTACAGGCGGATTATATTTTGGTCGCTGTCGGACGGAAAGCATTTACAACGGGGCTTGGGCTGGAAAATACGGCTGTTCAACTGGATGCCAGAGGGATGATCGTTACCAACGAGCAGTTGCAGACGGCCGTTCCCCACATTTATGCTATTGGTGATGTGATCGGCGGAGCAATGCTGGCTCATAAAGCTGAAGAAGAAGCAATCTTTGTTGTCGAACATATGGACGGCCAAAAACCAAAGGTACATTACGATCGGATCCCTAGCGTGGTTTATACCTGGCCCGAAGTGGCTTCTGTTGGCGCAACAGAAGAGGAGCTCAAAGCAAAGGGTATAGCGTATACGATTGGGAAATTCCCATTTTCCGCAAATGCCCGCGCCCGCGCAGGGATGGATACACAAGGATTTGTAAAAGTGTTGGCCGATCCAAAATATGGCGAACTATTGGGAGTTCATATCATTGGAGCACGTGCGGCCGATCTGATCGCTCAAGGTGTTTTGGGCTTGGAATATGAAATCACCGCCGATAGCATGTCAAGGGTGTCTTATGCACATCCTACTTATTCAGAAGTCTTGAAGGAAGCGCATACCATTGCTTCGGGGCGGCCATCCGTAAATATATAAGTATCGTATGCGTCTTTTCGGTGAAGAACAAAACGTATTTCTTTTAGAAGAGCTAAGCGTATTCCCTTCGTAGAAAAGGCGCTGCTTGTCTATTTTTTTGGATACAAACATCAATTTATCTATGTTTGTTGTGTATCAGGCTTTAATTTATGGACAAACAGTTATTGTTGGACAGTATTCAGAAAGAGATCGACCTCACGGAAGATGAAATCGTACGCCTATTGGCTGTTGTGAAATCCAAAAAAGTGAAGAAGAAACAATATTTGCTGTTGGAGGGCGATCTGAGCAGGTATGCTATTTTTGTCGCTTCGGGTTGTCTAAGAAGTTATTGCGTGGATGAAAATGGATTTCAGTATATTCAACAGTTTGCTCCCGAAGGCTGGTGGATCGGCGATATGTATAGTTTAGTGACCGGAAAACCGGGCAACCTATACATTGATGCGGTATTTGAATCTGAGGTATGGATGATTTCCAAAGTAGATCTGCATCGGCTCTATCAGGAGATTCCGAAACTGAATGTCTATTTTCGGATACTTGCCGAAAATGCATTGGTTTATTATCAAAGTCGATCGATGGAGAATCTCCGTCTAGCTGCCAAAGAACGTTACGAAAAGTTCTGTACACGTTATCCTACATTGATCGACTGTCTTCCGCAGAAACAAGTTGCTGCATATATTGGCGTTACGCCCGAATTTTTAAGCAAAATGCTGCATCAGTAGCGGAAATCGGGCTATCGGCAAGAAATTGCCCGGTGATCTACCATTTCTCTTTTAACAGCGTTTCCAATTGACCGATTTCTTCCTGATACATGGTTTTCTTTCTCGTTCCAAAGTAAAGTATATTCTCCACCGGAGAAGTCCCTTCCCAGATTAGTTTTATTTTTCCGGATGCAAGTGCTTCGGCACAAAGAAAGTCGGGAACAATGGAAAAACCAGTATTGTTGCTCAAGCAGCGTATGATTGAGCTGATATTTGGGACGATATAATTCGGACTGAAGTCCGGATGTTCGCCAAAGTGTGTCGACCAATAGTTTTTTAAATGATCCATATCGGCAGCCGTGCTATACCACAATTGTTTTTTTAGAAGCTGGGCTGCTTCCTTAATTTTATTGTCGTTCAGCAGTGCTTCGAGTGTGGATGTGTCGGTCTGACAACCTGCAATCAAGACAATACGCTCTTTTGAGAAAGCTTCGTATTGTAGATTCTGCTGGTTTCCTTTTTGAGGCGTAATAATAAGATCCAATAAACCATTATCAAGATCCTGCTGCATCTGAGGATATTCTCCAAATTTGATAATTAAATTAAAGGGGAGCTGCGCAATATGTTCTTCCAATGTGTATTGAAATGTCTCAAAACACATTCCGATACTGATTGTGACACGTTCGTCCAATGCACGCTTGTGAAAATGCTGTTCACCGGTTTCTAGTTTTTTAAGCGGGTCAATAACATAGTTGTACAAGATTTTCCCCTTTTCGGTCGGTACCATTCTTCGTGCAGATCGATCAAAAAGCTTGTGGCCGGTAAAGGCTTCCAGGGAATTCAGATGTAGGCTGACACCAGGTTGAGAAATAAACAATTCCTGTGCAGCTGCAGATAATGTTCCGGTTTCATAGATTGCCTTAAATGTACGAAGCCATTCTAAGTTCCATTTCATAGTTATTATTTTTATGATACAAATATACAATTTAAATTATTTGTATGATTTAAAAATATGATAGAAATTTGTGTTATCAATAAGAAAAATTATAGAAATGAAAATATTTATTATCAACGGCGGACAGAAATTCGCACACTCGGGTGGTTCTTTCAATACCACAATAACAAATTGGACTGTTGAAACATTGGCTGAAAATGGACTTGAAACAAGGGTAACCAATATCAACGATGATTTTGATCCAATGGTTGAAGTTGAAAATTTTAAATGGGCAGACATTATCGTTTACCATTTTCCTGTATGGTGGTTTCAGGTTCCGAACCGTCTGAAGCTCTATATCGATGAAGTTTTTACGGCAGGTCACAACAACGGTATCTATAAAAATGATGGTCGTTCACGTAAGAATCCGGCCATTAATTATGGTACCGGAGGTTTGATGCATGGTAAAAAATACATGGTGACTTCGAGCTGGAATGCTCCTGAGACAGCCTTTACAATGGAAAATGAGTTTTTTGATCAGCATTCCGTTGATGCTGGTGTTTTATTCGGTTTTCACAAAATGAATCAGTTTGCAGGATTGGAACATCTGGGAAGCTTCCATTTTCATGATATGGAGAAGGGTGCGTCTCAAGAACGTGTCGACAATTACGAAAAGGAATATAAACAATATTTGGAAGAGGTCTTCCATTTGGAAACTACGTTGAACTAAGAATTTATTGATCGATAAATCGCTTTATCCATGGCGTTATTGCGATGAAAAGAGTAAATTACCAAAATAAAAATCAATAACATGAAGGTATATTTAACCGCAATTTTAAAGGCAGTTCCTGCACATCGGGAAGAAGTATTGGCATTATTGTTAGAAATGGTCGAAGCAAGTAGAAAGGAAGAAGCTTGTATACAGTACGATCTGCACCAGGTAAACAGTGATGAAAACCAGTTTATATTTTATGAAATCTGGGAAGATCAGGCGGGCTTGGATGTGCATAATCAGCAACCTTATATTGTAGCATTCGGAAAAGTTGCCGCTGAAAAATTGCAGGAAGCGCCTCAAATTATATTAATGAATAAAATCGCTTAATTTACAATGTGGCCACTAGGGACCTTATTGAAAAGATAGCAAAGAATATCATGTAGTGGATGATGTGTACAGGCAGAAGATATTAACTATAATTGAAGTATTGGTGGGTACCAAAATCATTTGTGTTGCCTTGAATAAGCTTGTTTTATTCTGATTTAGTGACGCGAATGATTTTGTTGGTACCTTGCTGAACAGCGACATCGACTTTATTTCGTTGCGTGTAGCTCTGTTGCAGGAGGTTCAATTTTTTGGCCAGTTGACCATCCTGATTGTCTAGCCAAAAGGTGGCAGCCATAATACCAATTTGAACTCTATAACTGGAATCAGTTTCCGGAACAAGCTGCTCGATAACTTGATGTTGATACCAAGTCAGATTTTTGTTTTCTTTTTGGGAAACACAGGCGTGTAGGAGAAGTGCCAGAAGGGCTAGATAGCCCATTTTTAAAAGTTGACTGCGTCTTAGGTCCATCAATAGTTTTTTGTGTTACACCAAATCTACTATTTTTTATCCAACGAATGAATTACTACTGTAAATTTTTACCCTCCTCGTTTAGATAGATACGCTTCATTTATTTACTAGGCTTTTCGTGTATGCACATTCAAGTAAATCTAAAAATGTATGAAGTTTGCTGTTCATTTCGCGGTAATCATAAGTCTGAATTTCGTCAGGTGATTGCACAAATTGCTGCGATTGGCTTTGAAGAAAGAGATCTTCTTCTGCATCTATTAAGAGCCGGACGACTTCTGTATTAAGTTCCATATGGCATTGAAATCCGTAAACGAGATTTGTATAGCGAACAATTTGTCGAGGGCAGCCGACGCTGCTTGCTAAGATTTTACTTTCAGGGGTAAGTCCAGGCATATCGTTGTGCCAATGTCCGACCGGTAATGGGCTGCCAAAATGTGCTATTTTGCTGTCGTTTATTCCTTCCTCTGTGAGCGTGATGGGGAAAACCCCAATTTCCTTTTGCGGACTATGTCTGTACGTTGCCGACAGCGCTTCGCCAATCAATTGTGCGCCCAGACATATACCAACAACCGCCTTGCCTGCATTGATACATCGGCGGATAAAAGCGATTTCGGCCTTAGCGTCAAAATAAGGGTATTCGGACGGGGATGAATCTGGACTTTGAGGTCCGCCCATAATGATCAATATATCGATGGAATCGATTTCTTCCGGCAGACGGTCCTGTTGATAGACCTGGGAAAAGGTGAGCTCATGCTGTTGTTTTTCCGCCCAGGTTAAATAGGCCCCGGGTGCTTCAAAAACTTCGTGTTGTATAAAATGTATCCGCATTGGTTTTTATGTTATAGGTTCTCATTCCAGTAATAACTATCTGGTGTAGGACGTTGTCCAAAAATTGCCGTGCCTACCCTGACAATCGTAGCGCCCTCCGCTATCGCTATATCTAAATCCCCGCTCATGCCCATCGATAATTCTTGCATCGATACACCGGGAATAGCTAGGGCTATAATCTGTTGTTGAATATGTTTGAGCAATTGAAAACAGGCTCGTACCTGTTCGGCCTCGGTACTCAATATACCGATAGTCATCAGTCCTTTAATCTTTAGTGTGCTTAATGTCGCTATTTGCTGAACCAGGCCGATCACTTCCTCTGGGGCAGCGCCGTACTTGCTCTCTTCGAAGGAAGTATTTACTTGAATGAGCACTTCCATGGTTTTATCTTCCTTTAAAAGTCGCTGATGCAATTTTTCGGCGAGATCTATACGGTCGATCGAATGGATGCAGGATACGTTGCATTTGAGCAGATCCTTGATCTTATTGGTTTGAAGATGACCAATAAAATGATTGACATGGGGAACAGCGTTTAAATACTCAAATTTGTCTTTCAGTTCCTGCACTTTATTTTCAGCAATTAAGGTTTGACCAGTTTGTAGTGCGATTTCTATACGTTCGGCAGGTACGGTTTTAGTGGCCAGCAATAATTTTACCTCGCGGGGATCGCGACGGCTTGCTTTGCAGGTTTCATCAATACGTTGTTGTATGACCTGTATATTTTCTGCTATAAACTCATGCATGTGGTTGTACTGTTTTTTTCATCATGATATCTATTTGTTTATCGTCACCCAGTTGAAAAATATGCTGGTCGAATGCGACAAAACCATTTTTCTGATAGAAATTGATTGCCCGCAAGTTTTTTTCCCAAACACCAAGCCAGATAAATGAAGCTGCTTTTATTTGGGCTAAGGCTAGCGCTTTTTCAAACAATAACTGCCCCACTTTTCTACCCTGAAATTCCTGTAATACATAGATGCGTTCAATTTCTAATGCCTGGGGGCACTGTTGTTCGGTCTGGGCCTGGCCGGTATTTACTTTTAGGTAGCCAATAACATCATTTTTCAAGACAGCGAAGTAAAATTCAGATTCGTTATCGCAGAGCTCGGACAATAATTTTTCCTTTGAAAACCCTTCGGCCAGATAGGTCTTCATATTCTCTTCGGTATTCGTGTCTGAAAAGGTCTGAATAAATGTTGCTTTTCCTATTTGCTGCAGCAGGTCAATATCTGTTAGTTTTACCTGTGTGATTGCTATGTCAGTGTGTGTGTTCATTTTTTTTCATTACTTATTGATCCATTTTTCATTGCTGCGGCAATATTTCTTTCGAGCTCATTGTCGCTATTTTTTAGAAAATCACGGATACGCTGTCTTTCTGTTTCACTTTTATTTTGACTTAATTTTTTTTGGCCCTGTAAATCCGTAACGACAAGTTCGAAGGCGACGATACCTCGCATCATACCACTTTTAAAACGATCGGAAAGGCTTTCCCATTGTGTTAAATAGGTTTCGTCGTAACTCAGGATCATCTGTTCTAAGGCTTTACTTTTTGCTTTTTCGTCTGTAAGGATGGATGCAAGGCCATAGGCATGTACAGCGATGTAATCCCAGGTTGGCACACTTTCTTCCTTGTCATAGTGTTGTGGTGAGATATAAGCATGTGGTTCGGAGAAAATAACCAATGAAGGCGTATTTTCGATATAATTGGCTTGTTCGTTTGCGCGAGCGAAGTGTGATGCTAAAAGCAGCTGATCTTTATCTGTACGGATGTGGAAGGGGAGCTGTGTGGCTATTGGAATCCCCTCTTTAATCGATACAATGGTCGCAAAACTATATTGTTGCATAAATTCAACCTTTTCTGCGTAATCTTCGAACTGGAAATGTTTGGGTACATACATGCAAATAGCTATTTCTTGATTTTATCCAAAATTACAGCCAATAGATGCAACTGAGCTAGTCCAATTTGAATAATGTAGCTGGTCCAGTGTTCATTTATTGCGCTTGCTTAAGTATATTTACGCTGAAAGATAAGCAAAGAAAGGTGCCAGAAATGGAAAAATATGAACTAAGACGTTTAGAAATAGGAGAATGGCAGGAATATAAAAAAATTAGACTGGATGCCTTATTTTCTACCCCTGAGGTTTTTGGTAGCAACTATCAAAAAGAAGCCGGGTACAGTGATGCAGAATGGATGGCCTTGCTTGATAATCCCAAATGTGCGATGTTCGGCTTGTATAACCAGGGAATATTGGTCGGGCTGACTGGTGTTGTATTGGATAGGGCAGATGAATCAAACGCGATTTTGATCGCTTCTTTCATTCAGGAGAGTCATAGAGGCCAGGGTTTATCCCGTTTGTTTTATGAAGCGCGTATCGCATGGGCACGTGAGCGTGGGTGTGGCCAGATTACGGTATCCCATCGGGTGGGGAACGATGCGTCGAAAGCAGCGAATCAGTCATTTCATTTTAAATATACGCAATCCAGGGATGTTGTCTGGCCTGACGGGGTGGAGGCCGAAGAGTTAATCTACGTTTTACATCTTTAGCTCATAAGCTCACAACAGTGGATGAATTCAACAGGATATGCATATCGGTCAAAACGCATCACATATTCTTTGCAGTAATCAGCTAAAAATTGTGCTTTCAGATCAGTTATTATACGAGCTGTTGGGCATTTTTGGATTATATTGTTCTACATGGTCAACTTTGGCAAATAGGTGTGGGCCATTCATTTCAATTCCAGCAGCTAGAAAGTCATCTAAGATCGATTGAAAAATTTCAGATTTTGCCAGTTCAATTTCACCAGATTTAGCGATGTATACATTCAGTTCATAGAGGACATAGAAGTCGTCTAATTTTTTTTGTAAGACAAATGGCGCGGGGTTAAGGTTGACCCTTTTTATTCGGGGTGGGATGTTCAGGAGCAATTCGTGTATACGTTGCCAAGGTTCTTCATAACCGACTGTCAATTCCACCTGAAAGCAGATTCCATCTTCAGAGAAGGTAGAATAATTGACGGTATTTCCGGAAAGTACCGAGGAATTGGGGATGGTAATTTCTTCATTTTTTATCGTTCGAAGCCTTGTTACCAGTGGTGATTTTTCGATAACAACGCCTGTTTTGTCGGCGATGGTAATACGGTCTCCGATACGGAAAGGACGCATATAGGTGATCACAAGTCCCGCTATGATATTGGAAATCGCAGAAGATGATCCTAAAGAGAATAGGACACCAATAAATACGGATATTCCTTTAAAGATATCTGAATTTGCGCCAGGTAGGTACGGGAATATGAGTACCAGTGTGAAGGCTTGGAGCAGAAAGCGAACAATAGTAAAGGTAGGCATGGCAAAATCGCGATGAAAGCCATTGACCTCTAATTTGCCTTTGTCAATTTCGGTAAAAATATACTTTATGAATCGAACGGCATAACGCATGACAACGAGTATGACAAATACGGTAATCAGATTGGGAATATAATCCCAAATTGCCAAAACTGCAGTCTTCAGGGGTTTTGTGAAGAGTCCAATGAGATTGGATGCCCAGCTTTGTGTAAATGGAAACACACTGAAGACAATCGGCAGCATGATAAAGGCAATGAGGACGATCAAGCCCCAGCGTAAGATATTTATGGCATTAATAAACATCCGTGTTTTTTGTACCGAAGTGACAAGTACGTAATTTTTGATCTTAACGTCTTTGATCCGTTGTGTTCTTTCCGTTAATATACGTTGTGTACCATATTTTTTCAATTTGTTTATCAATAAAATCAATATTGAAAAAACGACGAGAATGAGAAATACAAGCCCAATACGGGTAAGAAGTTTTGTAATGCTGTTATCTGCACGTTCCGTTGTGATTGAATCCTGAATTCTTTTTAGGTAGTTTGCCGCAATCTCTTCTTTGCTTTTTCCTTCAAGAAGAGCATCGAGTTCTGTGACGGAAGTTATGACGAGATCTTTATAAACGATGTCGGCACTGATTTCGTTGTTTTCGATTTTAAACGAATCTACTTTCACAAAATCGTCTTCATATAGATTATGGATTCTGCTGACCACATTGTAAGCTCGGTCTTTGGCTAATGATGATCCAAGTTTATTATAGATATAGAAGAGGGTATCCTGAAATGGCGCGACTGCATATCTTTTTGTGTTTTTTTTGATGGAGTCTACTTTAACTTTAAGCTGCTGCTTCCGAAGGTTATTTTCTTCGTCAAACTCATTCAGCTGCTGTTTTAAATTTTCCTTTTTGGGGCTATTTTGACTTTTAAGATCGGCAATTTCATTCTGAAGCTTTACCCGTTCAAGAGAATCATTAATTTGCTGTTGTCTGATTCCGTTCAGTAAGGAACTCAGATCCAATTCTTTTTTATTGACCGAATCTGTTTCTTGTGCATAAAGCTGTGTGCTCGTTGAAAAAAGACAAGATATGGTCATTAAGAAATAAACGTAAATACTTCTCATTGTGTTGTTGGTAAAATTGAATGCCGATGTTTATTAGGTCATTTTGCACATAACGATCGGACGGGTTCTCAAAGATAATAATTATCTTGATTAGATGGCAGCATGTCAAATATGATATAAATTGAAGGTAAAATGATACGATGCGACAGCTGAATTTAAATTATTCCAACTTTCTTTGTTAAAACGATTGGGCATATGCTCAATGGGGAAAACTGTATAGCTAATTTATCCAAAAAATATGATTAAACCTTTTCAAAAATCTATTCATGCAATGAACAAACTCGGGAAGATAGGTCTCTGCTTTGTTTTGGCCTGTGCTTCTACTGTTTTAGATGGACAAGCCCAAGAACGCAAAGCTCCGGCTTATCCATTGATTACGCACAACCCCAATTTTAGTATATGGTCCATGACGGATCAGCTTCATGCGTCGACAACGAAACACTGGACAGACGCTGATCATTCGCTGTTGGGCTTAATTGATGTTGATGGTAATATTTATCGTTTTCTTGGCAAAGAAGAGCCTAGTTATGCGGTTATTCTACCGACTTCGGAAGATAAATCGTATACGGTACAATATACTGAATCAAAACCTCAAGGCGGCTGGGAGTCTTCCGCTTATAAGACGAATGCGTGGAAATCGGGACTTGCACCCATCGGTGATGATGCGCAACAGGTAAAGACGCTTTGGAAATCGGACGATATCTGGGTGAGACGTGAGTTTTCCGTAGCGGATCCCAAGGGCATCAATGAGCTGTTTCTAAAACTCAATCATGATGATAATATAGACGTATTTTTGAATGGGAAGAAGGTTTACGAAAAGATAGGTTGGACTAACAGCTTTCACTATTTACCGATTGACAAGGCGAATTTGAAGGCCGGGCAAAATCATATTGCCATCCATTTGAAGAATAGTGCTGGCGGTCGTTACCTGGATTTTGGTTTGGTCGACAGGCTTAAAGAGCGTGGGCCACGGATTCAAGAAGCCGTGCAAAAAGATGTGGAAATAACAGCGACGCGTACGGTCTATAATTTTCAGGCCGGTAAGGTGGATCTGAAACTAAGCTTTACGTCGCCTTTGCTTATGGATGATCTGAATTTATTGGCTCGACCGGTAAGCTATATCACGTATAACGTAAAAGCAAACGATGGCAAGCAGCATGCGGTTAAGGTTTTTCTAAGTGCATCCACAAATATTGCGGTGTATAAGCCTTCACAGGAAGTAACTGCCGAAAAATATGAAACGGCAAAATTGTCGGTACTAAAAGCGGGAACGGTCGAACAGCCTATTTTGCAGAAAGGTGCCGATGATATGCGGATAGACTGGGGGTATTTTTATGTTGCTTCACCAAAGCAGGATAAAACGCAACAGTTTATTAGTCCGAGGGGCGGAGCCGTCGACGCCTTTAGAAAGGGAACAACGACCGCTGCAAAAATTGTTAAGGGTACCTCACTTGCGCTGAACACGGTCATTCCGTTTGGCAATGTGGGGGCGAAAGCGGAGGAACGTTTTGTTGAGGTGGGCTACGATGAAATTTATGCGATTCAGTATTTCAAAAATAACCTGAGACCATGGTGGAACAATTCTGGCAAAGAAACGATGGAAAATCAGCTGACTTTGGCTGCAGATGAGTATCGTAATGTGCTCGATAAGTGCGTAGCATTCGACAAAGCAGTTTATGCGGATGCGCTAAAATCGGGTGGAAAAGAATATGCACATCTTAGTGTGCTAGCTTATCGCCAAAGTATAGCAGCACATACCTTAGTGAAAAGTCCACAAAATGAATTGCTATGGCTTTCCAAAGAAAATAATAGTGGTGGTTTTATCAATACCGTGGATGTCACTTATCCTTCAGCACCATTGTATTTGATCTATAATCCGGAGCTGTTGAAAGGGATGTTAACTGGAATATTTTATTTTAGCGAGAGCGGTAAATATCCATATCCTTGGGCGGCTCACGATTTGGGTACGTATCCATTGGCCAATGGTCAAACCTATGGCGAACCTATGCCTGTGGAGGAATCGGGCAATATGATTATTTTAACTGCGGCAATCGCGAAAGTGCAAGGGAATGGGGACTATGCCAGGAAGCATTGGAAAACATTGACAACTTGGGTAGATTATCTCGTTAAAGATGGCTTTGACCCTAAAACGCAGCTCTGTACAGACGATTTTGCTGGTCATCTTGCACGAAATGCCAATTTATCTGTTAAAGCTATTGTGGGGATTGCCTGTTATGCGCAGCTAGCGGAGGCCATTGGTGAAACAGCAATCGCAAAAAAATACCGTGCAATTGCCGAGGAAATGGTTCCGAAATGGATGGAAATGGCAGATGCGGGCGACCATTACGCGCTGACATTTGATGATAAAAATACCTGGAGTCAAAAATATAATTTGATCTGGGATAAAGTGTTGGGATTGAATCTGTTTCCGCAAAAAGTGTATGATACGGAAATTAAGTATTACCTGACCAAGCAAAATAGATTTGGCATACCATTGGATAGTCGCAAAGCGTACACCAAAAATGACTGGATTCTTTGGACAGCATCATTTGCTCCATCAAAAGAAGCATTTGAAGCTTTGGTGAAACCAGTCTATAATCATGCGATTCAAACGGAATCCCGTGTCCCATTAAATGATTTTTATGATTCGACTACGGGGATCCGTGAAAACTTTAAGGCGCGTAGTGTTGTTGGAGGTTTTTACATGAAACTTTTAGCGGATAAAATGAAACAAAAATAAATAATGCCAATGAGCAGGGGGAGAACCTGCAATGAAATTTAGTTTGTGTTTAGTTCATAAGACGGCGGGCAATTATAGGATTGCTCGCCGTTTGTTTATTGGGTTATGCGTTTCAATGCTTCACATGATATTTTCACAATATCCTCATGTTTGACGCGATGTTTTTTTTCTAGAAATTTTCCATGTACAGTAATTGCCTGCATAGTGATGAGTCGGTCAAGCTGCTTGGATGATAGTTTTAAACAGTTACGAATGACGGTGGATAGTTTGAGCTGAAAGCCGAATGCATAGATGACTTTGAAGGATAAGGTGTCTTCGTTTGTGCTGTGCAAATTTTCAATGAACAGCTGTTCATGCTGTATTTCATATTTGATGGTATCGAAATCTGCTTCAAGATTGTTCTTTTTTCTAATTTCTGTTGAAAAAGCATATTGCCATGCTAGTTCCCTGTTGTTTTCCTGAAATCTATGAAACAGTTCCTTGTTGATGGATTCGGGGCTTGTACGGGAAATAATGGTCATATTGTAGGTGTTATCACATTTGATACATCTATAAATCAACCAAACGTCGATATTTTTTTTCTGTGCATTCATTCTGAACTTTTCACTGCAGTAGAACCTATCACTATCGCAATGGCTGCAGGATCTTTTGAGAAGGGGAGTGTTGTGTGCTTTGATCTCCCAGATATATTCTTTTCGCATGAGTTGTAGTCGCGCTTAATATTCTTTATTTGATTTTTGATATTATCGACGATATTGGAAAGGATGGGATGTGGTATTTTAAATACTGAAATAGCATAAAATACTCTCCTGAGCTAACAATACCGAGAATAATAGGGTGAAATGAAAACATGTTCGGATAGGAGTTATCCGAATAAAAGAATAATTAGCCTGTGGTTTGTGAGGCTAAATTAAGCGACTATAAATTTGAAAATTGTGTTCAAAACGCTATTTCGTTGGTTTATAAACGAATTTAATTAATTTAATTGATTTTCCATGGATAACGAATGAAATTGCGCTACAATTTATATCCTATCTTGATATTAGATGACAAGTTGAATGCGCTGTAGTTTGTTTAAATAATATAAATCGTTAATAGGTAATTGGTATAAGGAGTGTGACCGTGGTGCCTGCAGTTGGGTTTTTGGTGATCTGTACACTTGCTTTCTTGCCCAACAGCTGCATGCGTTCACGACTGATCGTTCCAGAAAGTGAACGATGGGATATTTCAGGAATGTCTGGATTGACTTTGCCGCTATCTTGAATGCTCACTCTTAGGATATCTGCTGACAGTTCAAATTGGATGTCGATACGGCTATTGCCTGTTTCGAGATCTATACCATGTAGAATTGCATTTTCAACATAGGGTTGTATCAGCATTGGCGGTAGCATGACTGCACTTAAATCTTGATCTTCAGGTTGTGTGATGTGGTAATGAAAAGCATCTTCAAAACGCATTTGCTGTAAGATCAAATAGTTTTCTAAGGTTTCAAGTTCCTCATTTAATGGAACGAGGTTTTCACGGCTTAATTCGAGATTACTACGTAATAGTCGGCTGAAACGGTTCAAATATTTGATAGCATTTTCTTTTTTATCTAGGCGCATGAAGCTCTGTACAGCGGAAAGGGTATTGAAAATAAAGTGTGGTTCCATCTGTGTGCGCAACAACTGCTGCTGCAATAAGACCTTTTCTTTCTCTTGTATGGAACGGCGCTGGCGAAAACTGTAGTATAGGAAGAAAAGTACGATGATCAGTAAAATTACTGCTAACGAGGAAATGATGAGTCCTAAACGATTTTGTTGTAGTTGAAGTTTATTGATCTTGATATTTTCGTTCAGTATACGAATAGACTGATCTTTCGCCTGGAGTTGATAAAGGGCATTCATTTCTGCGATCGCTTGTGTATTCTCCGATTGGTAAATACCCCTTTGTAATTGCACAAGGTGATTTAATACGTCTATAGCTGCTTTATCTTTTCCTTGCAGGCGATAGACGGCTGCGAGACTGTTTTGAAATGTAATTTCGTTGTTGGGAAAGATTAATTTGGGAAACTGCGCTTTAAGTTTGCTGGCTTTTTGGATGAATTTTTCTCCCAATGCCGGTTTATTTAATGAAACATAGATTGCGGCTACATTACTGTAATCTACAAATAAATTGTTCATCAGTATAGAGGACGCTGTTTGTTGGTGCAAGCGTTCATCTATTGCTATTTTTAGCAACTCGTAATGTAAAATGGAATCCGGTTTTTTAGCCGTTTCATAGTATTGGATCTTCGAATCGTAAAGAAAACTAATGTTGTATTTGTTTGGATTTTTAGCGTGTAATTCTTCGAGTTGATGAAGGAAGGGGGCAATATCTTCTGCTGGCCGTTGTAAGGTGTTCAGCGTCTGTATCATTTGTACCAATACGCGTTGTCGGTTAATATGTCCTTCAGGAAGTGAATCAATTAGGGGGAGTACCGAACGATTCATTTTTTCTGCAAGGTTATACTGGAAGGAGCTCAAGTTGTTTTGGGCAGCGGACAGTAATATCGCTGATTTCGCTTCGGTTGACAGTCCTGCTGCGGTGTCCGATAAAACAATCGTAGCGGCTTTGTTATAATAATAGCCCGCTTCGCGTTGTTTTGCTTCTATGCTACGGATGTTTCCTATACCGTTGTAAATAAGTGCTTTGTATTTTGCGTTTCCAGTGGTGGGTTCAATGAGTTCGAGCGCCTGTTGAACAAAAAAAAGAGCCGAATCTTGACCGTTCATAGCATAGAGTCGTGCCAGGTAATATTTTACACGGGCAGCGAGTACCGTGTCTTTTTTTACGGTGGAATTTTGGTCTAACGTTAACCAGGCCTGTTTGATGGAATCTCCATTTGCTGCATTTAATTTTTGGTCTTCGAGCGTTTTAATCTGTGCAGCAATAGCATCATGGTCGGGCGATAATCCGTCTTTCTTTTGAGCGCAAGCGATAAAAAACAAAGACAGTAGTAGCCAAGGGAAAATGCGGTTCAGTGCGCTCATTTTTCTGGGAAAAGCTGATTTAAGATCGAATTTTTTCTGCGTGATGAAATTGGAATTTCCTCTTTGTTTTTTAAGACAATATATTCGGAACGATTGACACCAGAAATATGCGACCTGTTGACAAGATACGATTGATGGGTGCGTAAGAAATAAGGCTGTGGCAATAATTCTTCATAATATTTGAGGGGTTTAGAGATTAACTCTTTTGTACCATCATTTAAAAAGAAAAAAGTATAGGGACCGTCTCCTTTGCAGTATACGATGTTGTGAACAGGGACGATACGTACATGGTGTATGGAAGACAAGGCAATGCTTTCGGGAAGTTCACTGGCATGTAAAGCTTCTTGTGCCATTGATAAACGTTGCATCCATTGCGGATTATTTTCGCTTTTACGCCGGTAACGTTCTAAGGCTTCGTTTAGTTCGGTTTGATCGACCGGTTTCAAGAGATAATCCAAAGCACCGTATTTGATGGCTTTGATTGCAAAATGATTGTAGGCCGTAATGAAAATAATATTCTGTGGAATAACGGTTAGCTTTTTTAGGATGTCAAATGCTGTACCATCACGGAGCTGAATATCCATGAGTATAACGTCTGGTTGTTTCTCTTCAATCAATTTTACAGCATTTGTCACCGTATCGCTCCAGCCAACAAGTTCAACGTCAGTTTCCTGTTGGACCAAATAGCTGATTTCTTTGCGTACGGCGGGTTCATCCTCGATGATGGCTACTCTAATCATTTATCAATACTTTATAGCGTATAAAAATAATAATTGTAAGTAAGGAAACTGAATCCATTTACAATTCGTTGCAATTATTTACAATCTGGATTCCGGGTTCGAACAGCGGTGAATTGGATTTGATCATTTAAAATTCCAAATAGCGATTGAAATTTTTATATTTAGTATTGTATAGACCACTCGTAATATGGAAGCTCAAAGTCATTAAAATCGGTTTTTGCTGGTAGCATTGGTTTGATTACCTTGTTTGCAGTCGTTGGGCAATTTGTATTAAGTGCTCTCGTTTCAAAGCTTGGCCGCATGGACTATATTGTCCAGTTTTTTAGTTATTTTACGATTCTAGGTAATGTAATGGTTCTGCTATGCTGTTTTTTTACTGTTTTCTGGTCGAAAAGTCGAGTGGGCCTATTTTTTACTAAACCCGAAACAATTACTGCCGTAACATTATACATTCTTATTGTCGGAATTATCTATAATACCATACTCCGCTTTCTGTCGCATCCACAGGGTTTATCAATGGTAGTTGACGAATTATTGCATGTGGTCACTCCTTTGAGTTTTTTTCTTTTTTGGTGGCGTTTTTTGGACAAGGGAACAATCCGTTGGAGCCATATTTTTTATTGGTTGATCTTCCCATTAGTCTATCTTTTTTACACGTTGTGGCATGGTTCATTTTCTGGGTTTTATCCGTATCCTTTTGTCAATGTTTCCGAATTGGGAATGGACAGGGTTCTTTTGAACAGCTTTGGAGTAACCTTGGTTTTCGTCTTAATAGGAGTATTATTGATCGTATTGGGAAAATGGCAAAACAAACGGCATTCTCAGCGGATTAAAAAATAAGAAAACTCAAAGCTTGTCGATGTTGTTATATTACTAGAACAGCGTTCTATTTTTTACTTTAATTGAATTGAAAATGGTTATACGATTTTTTGTCTGTGTCTCTTTGGTATTATGTGCGATATGTTGTTTTGGTCAAGTTGATGTTGATAAAATGCGAGCCGAGTACGCTACTGCTGTTCAAAATAAGAAACTCTGTGAAGCGAATCTGAAATTATTGGAGGGAGCTGCCAATTCCGCAACGGAGAAAGGATACCTGGCTGCTTATGAAATATTATGGGCGAAACATATGGGCAATCCGTTTACAAAACTAGGTCAATTCAAGAAAGGGAAAAAGCTTTTGGAGGAAATGATCATGAAATATCCCGATAATATCGATTTACGTTTTATTCGTTGGAGCGTGCAGACACATGCACCCTCTTTTTTAAGCTATAGTAAAGATCGATTGCGGGACAAGGAATATTTGGTGCACAACTTACATAAATTGCCCAATCCTAAGGGGCGAGAAGTGATCTATACGTATTTAAAAGAAGCAAATAGTTATCTCAAAGGTGATCATGTGTTTTCACAGGCCGAATTGAATGAGCTCTCTAAGTAACAAGCGATCTATATAATGAGCTATCCATATAAGGTATGGTCATTCCGCTGCTTATTCATTGATGCTGCATAAAAATCTTCGCATAGGCCAAGTTTTTTTTGGATGAAAATTTTCAACTTTGCATGATCAATAGCAATTAAACTTTAAAATGATGAAACAGATATTTATTAATCTCGTCGTAGCAGATGTGAATAAGTCAATGGATTTTTATACACAATTGGGCTTTACGAATAATCCTCAGTTTTCCGATGAACAAGGCAAATGTATGGTTTGGAGTGAGCATATTTTTGTGATGCTTTTATCTCCGGATAAATTTAAAACATTTACAGAAAAACCGCTTGCAGATACAAAAAAACAGATTGCAGCACTACTTTCACTTTCTGTTTCTGGTTTGGATCGTGTGAACGAAATTGTTGATAATGGATTGAAAGCCGGAGGCATTGAACCAACGCCAATGAAAGACTACGGTTTTATGCAACAGCGAAGTATTGAAGATTTTGACGGTCATACCTGGGAGATATTTTATATGGATATGAGCAAATTTCCAACGGCATAGAAATCATATCGGAATAATCGGTTATCGTAAAGTCCCTTGCAGTAATGTAAGGGACTTTTTCTTTTGTTGTTAAGGTAGCGAAGTAGCTAAATGCCGACCATTGCTGATGCCGATTTTTTTATCGGTACTGCGAATATTAAACCATAGGATGCGAATTATAGTTGTGCCTTGCGAAAAGCTGGGCCACGGCTTACATTTGACAACATATACGTTTGCTGTTTAGATAAGCGAATGGCCAACAAATCATAAAACTTGACACATGTTTAAAAATAAAAAGCTCAGCAAAAACCCACTTCATTATGTTTATGCGGTGATATGGTTGGTGTTATTTGGTTCCATCGCTTACTACGTTTATTCGGGAGCGGCATTTAAACCGGAGAATGGTAAAATTCACCTTGTGGCTATACTTATTGCGTGGGTGGTGGAGTATCTGGGGCTTACAATTACAAGTCTACTATTCTTATTGTATGGAATCTATCGGGCCATGACATCCGTTTTAGAGGATGTGAAGGATAACTTATAAATGAGCGTTTTTGGTTTACAAGCCAAAAACGCTCATTTATAAGTTATTAAATAGCGGTATTCAATAGGTCATAGAGACTTTTTAGCGAGAACTGTATTTGGCTGCCGTTCTGATCTGAAAATGAAAACTCATCTGCAAATCGGTTTGCTCCTCTCAAAAACTCCCGAAGCTGTTGTACATTGTCTGCATTTTCTGCGCTTGAAAATTTATTCTTATAAAGAAGAACATAGTCTAAAAACGCCTGAGCGGACTGGTTGAGTGGAATTTCTTGTTGCAATAGAGTCAACAGCTGCAAATAATGTTCTTTTATGAGTTCGATATTTACCATGGTAAAGGAATTTCTTGTACTAGTTGTTTAAAGGCATCATCTCTGACAGTAGCAGGGATAAATAGCTGAATTGCTTTACCTGGCAGATGGGGGTTGATTATACCTGTGGCAATAGGCTGTCTTGCGGTGGCGCCCTGCCATACTTTTAGTGTTTTTGCTTGTGGAACTTCATACCGGTAAAATTTACTGAAGTTATTCCATGCCGGTTGAACGGCAGTACCGCCGATTACCTCGCCAACGGATTTTGGAATCTCTTTGGTCCAGTAGCCACCGGCAGGATTTCCTCCAGTGACACGATATATTTTGGTACCTGGGGGTAGTTCTGTCGCTGTAGCGTCCACAAAGTTGGCAGCCTCTACTGCTGGTAAATCTAAATCGGGGTTATTCCATGGGCTAGTTTTTCCATTGGCTAAGCCATTCGGTACATAATCAGATTTTTCTATTCCAGGGATATTGTTCCAGTCTTCAATGTATACCCTTTGATGATAAATACTTTGTGCTGTTTCTAGGTTATTCAGCAGAGCAGCCTTATCCTTTGACTTGGAAAATGCTTCTTTGAGTTTGGTTTGGTCCAAACCTTTTGCTATCCAATTGTTTAATTTGGCTTTTGTGCCTGTTCCTAAAGATTTTTCGAGGTCGTCCATCCAACTGGTCGAATTTTCGATTTCATCAATTGGATCCTTATCCGAGGAACAATTAACGACAAGTTGACTTGTGAAGATTAACAGAATCAACAGCACTGTTTGAGTAAATCTGGTCATGATTGGTTTAGGTTGTTAGTATATAATTAAATGTAATTAATAAAATAGTTAACGTGTTTTTTAAATAATGGTTTTGATTTAAATAATTTTTTGTTAAATAATTATTCTTATAGAAATACTTTTGTGTATTAATATGTATTCTGTCTGTGAAATTAGGTAATTGTTAAAATTTACGCAAGTTAATTTTGAGAATTTACTTAATTTAAAGGAAAGGTAATTTTATGGACTATAGCGGCTTTCTAGTCTCAAAATAGCTGATTTTAGCTGAATCTTCGGCGGATTTTGCTTGGATATGAATCAAGTACCCATTCTATCCGATAGATTTGGATAGAATGAGGGATTCCAGTACTTTATAGGTTTGACGGGCTCTTGGGGCTATCAAAACGCGTTTTTAAATGCTGTCTTCTTGAACGACGTAAACGTGATTTTTTTACAGGATAATGTCTCTTTTTCGTGATATTGTTAAAGATTAGAGCCACCAGGAATAAAATTATGCAACCTGATAGTACTGGACTTAATACATACCAATATCCCATTGAAGAGATCTTTGTTCCGCTGCTGACTGCAATGAGTGCAGTTGCTCCACCAGGAGGATGCAGCGTGCGTGTATGCTGCATACAAACAATGGACAGGGCAACGGCAAAGGGAGCGGTCAGCCAGATAATATCGGGAAGGAGCTGTGCAACGGTAACCCCGGCGATTGCAGAAACAACGTGGCCGCCGATTAAATTGCGTGGCTGTGCAAGTGGACTTTGTATGGCACCATAAACCAAAACAGAGGAAGCTCCGAAAGAACCTATCAAAAAGATATTTTCCAGCGAAGGTAAATGAAGTGATTGGATATAGGCGATAATAAATATCCCAACAAATGCACCAATAAATGACCAAAAATGTTCCCAAGGATCGACTAATGTCTCTCTATAGATCACATATCTATAGATCCGTAATTGTCTGTGAAGATGCTGTTTCATTTTATTTGCAAATATATATAGACCAAAGGCTTTAAACTTTGCGCATTCTATCTTGAGTTTTGAAGAATTTATAACATTCGATTTCTTATGCTGGATGTCACGATACTTTGGCAGCAAAGTCCATCGAGATGATGTCTAAGGGATGCTCCATTTTTATAGACTCATGGTAGACAACGCTTTTGGCTCTTGTTCAGATCGAAAAATTTACCGGGCAAAAGTACACTAAAATAATAAGATCTATCTCCTGTAATTTAAAATCTCCCTTTTGATACCGCTAGTTTTAACGTATACTCTTTTCTCGTCCAAAGGGATTGGAGGATAGTTTTCTGTCCGATCTTTCAGGATCATTTTATGCCATATGTAAGTGGATGATAGTTTGTTGAAACTGGTTCCATTGTGGAGTACAACGTGTATTTGTTGGTTTTCGATACGACCAGTGCAACTTACAATTTTGTAAGTTGTTCCAGTCTCCGGAAAAACACATTAGTTTTGTTCAAAAATTATACCCTATGGAATTGAAAGATAATATTGTGGGTTTTCATCACCTATCGATTAAGGCTCAGGATTTTGATAAAACGATTGGCTTTTATGGAAATCTTGGTTTTATTGTCGTGCATGAATGGTCGTTACCCGAGTTCAATTTAGAACGTTGTGCCATGCTTTTTAATGCCTCTATAGGCTATTATTTGGAAATTTGTGATAAGAATGCTGCTATTCCAACGCAGGGAAGAAGGCGTATAGAAGGGGAGGAGTATGTCGAGAATGCGCTACTTCATTTGTGTTTTACGGTAGAAGATGCCGAAGATGCCCGAATACAGGCTCTCGCCCATGGTGCAGAGGATTTGAGTGCCGGTGTTTTCGAACTCAGGCTCAGTCAAGGTAAAAAAGATGTTTTTGTACGCAACAGCCTCGTTTATAGTCCAAATGGAGAGGTGATTGAATTTTTGGAGCAGGTTGATTTTAGTTAAGGATGGTCGTTATTAAACCCAGAAAGGGCTGCCAATAGGGGTTTTAGCTGATGACTTTTGTCGGTCAGTGAATAGACAGATGCTGTTTTACTTCGGTCTTTTTGAATGAGTCCATCCAGCTGTAATTCTTTCAATTGTTTCGCAAGTGTACGATCGCTTACTTGGGGCAGAAGAATTTTGAATTCCGAATAGTTTGTGTCCTGCTCGAGGAGTTTGAATAGAATCGAAAGTTTCCATCGACCACTGAATAATGCCAACGTTTTTGAGGCGTTACAGAACTGTTGTAATGTTTTTTCATTGATTGCATTCGTCGAATTTTCTTTGCGGTCTGTCATAACTACTAATATCGAAAAAAATGTGAAGAGTGGACGGGATATTGTATTCAAAGACCTAATTTTAAAGTCTATATATCTTTTTTATTGTTACCAAATTGTGTTTTTGAGATAAGAGAGCACTTAAAAAAAACTTAAAAATGAGGCGATTATGTTTTAATGTACTCGGTTTGTTTTTAAGTTTTTTATGTTAATTCGCTTGTTTTCAGTTGGTTATTTGTATGGAGAACTGATGCTGGTTTGTGACTTAACGTTGGTTGTGTAATTATTTAACATTGACTTCATGTTGACGCTTAATATTTGGCAAAATTTTAATCGTAAAATATGAAAAACAACTTTACGTATTTAGCTATTGTTGCTTCTTTAGCAACGGCAAACACAAGTTTGGCTCAAATTACAACGGCAACTATCTCTGGAAAGGTATTTAATGCTCAGCAAAAGGGGCTATCTGGTGCAACCATATTAGTGATCAACAAGGGGACGGGAAACAAGTATAGTACATCAACGAATGCTGATGGTCGGTATACGATTCCAAATATGAACCCTGGAGGACCCTATACCATTGAGATCAGTTATATTGGCTACAATAAAAATATTCAGGAGAACTTAAATTTCAATTTGGGCAATGCGACATTTAACTTTCAACTTGACGAAGAGAGTACCCGTCTCCAGGAAGTTGTTTTGGTCGGAAAGGGTACCAAAGTGCCGAAGGGGATAGCGAATCATATTGGTGAAAAGGAACTGAAAACAATGCCTTCTATTAGTAGAAGCCTCCAAGATTATACACGGACAACCCCTCAAAGTAATAATAATTCTTTTTTGGGGACTAACTTTCGGTATAATAATGTGACTATAGATGGTGCGATCAACAATGATGCAATCGGATTTAGTCCATCTTTGGGAGGGCAATCAGGTACGTCGGGACAACCTGGAAGTAGTACGCGCACAAACCCGGTATCCATTGATGCTATTCAGGATGTTCAGGTGTATCTTGCTCCTTTTGATGTGAAGATTGGGAATTTTCTTGGAGGAAGTATTAATGCGGTATCTCGTACGGGAACCAATAAAGTGGAAGGATCGGTCTATGCCTTTGGTCGAAATGCCAGCATTACTGGTCGAAATCGCGCGGGTGATAACAGTAAAATGCCAAAGGATTTTTACGAATATCAGACTGGTTTCCGTTTAGGTATGCCACTCATCAAAGACAAATTGTTTTGGTTTACCAATGAGGAGGTTACGAGAAGACAAGATCCTGTTATATTATCAGCGGGGTCAACCGACAATAAACTCATAACAGCAGATGAAGCGAAGAGTATTGCTGACTATGTCGATTCGCATTATGGTCAAAGTGCTGGCAGTTATAACAATTATAAAATCTATTCACGGTCAAACAAATTTTTTAACCGACTTGACTGGAATATCAACGACAATTATCACCTGAGCATTCGGAATAATACCATTACTTCGCAGGCAACAAATTTAGAGCGGGACCAACAGAATTTTAGATTTGGAAGTATCGATTTTAAGCAGGTTAATAATCAAAATTCGACTGTTGCTGAATTGAAAAGTAGATTTAATAACAACCTGTCAAATAGTTTTGTAGCTGGATATTCCAGCGTTCATGATTATAGGGATCCTTTATCCAATCCGGCGCTGCCACAAATAGAGATTTCCTCAAGAGGTGGTACGATTTTCCTGGGTACGGATCGTGAGGCCAGTATTTTTGATATGCGTCAAAAAACCTGGGAACTGACCGATAACCTGACTTTGGTTAAAGGTAATCATACGTTGACTTTTGGTACGCATAATGAATTTTATAATATCAACTATGGCTTCGTGAACTCCTGGAATGGACGTATTGGATACTCCAGTATCGACGATTTTCTAAACAATAGACCAAACCGCGTACGTGCTAATTTTAATTATGCGGACAATAGCCGAGATTATATTATCGGAAATCCTCCGGCGCAGTTTAAGGCAAATATGTATAGCCTTTATGCACAGGATGATATACAGGTCGGCGATCGCTTGAAACTATCGCCCGGAATAAGGTTTGATATGGCTTCAATCCCCAATAAACAACCGCTGAGCAGTAAGACAACGAATGCTCCGGTGGATCCACTTTATGGTACTACGTATAATTATACTTTACCTCGCGATATTAAAAACAACTATTTAGGTAAGGTGCAGGTGTCGCCAAGATTGGGTTTTAGTTATGATGTGTATGGCGATCAGAATCTGATCGTTCGTGGGGGAACTGGCGTATTTACCGGACGCATTCCATTCGCATGGTTAGGCTATGCATTTTACAACAATGGTGATTCTTATGGCGCTTTTGATACGAAATATGATTATAAGAAAAATGTAAAACCTGCAGATGGTTCCGATCCGATAAAAGATGCGCTGACGGGTATTGGTGAGGCGGGCTATGTCAAAAAACAAGGGGTAAACGTGAATGATGCGACAGGCAAAACGCAGGTCGATATGATTGACAACAATTTTAAGATGCCTCAGGTTTGGCGAAGCAGTTTGGCTTTGGACTATAAAACAGACGATCGCTGGAGTTTCAGTATCGAGGGGATTTATACGAAGGTAATCTACGATTTGCAGTTTAAACATGTGAATCTGATTGATAATGCTATTTACATGCCTTATGATGATGCACATCAACAGCCCATTTATACGAAAGTGAATGATACGCAGGCGATCAACCCAAAATATACCAATGCATATTTGTTGACCAATACAAAAGAAGGATACCGGTATAGTTTAACTGCACAAGTCGGTAAGGCACTGCCTTTTGGCCTTGACGCTAAAGTCGCCTATACCTACGGAGTATCCAAAGATTTAACGAATGGCATTCGAAATTCGATGGAGTCCAATTGGCAGCTTAATCAGGCCTTGAATCCAAATAATCCGGGGCTATCCTATTCTAATTTTGATGTTCGTCATCGTATTGTTTCAACGGTTAATTATCATGTAAATTGGGATGATGAAAATCGTTATGCGAGTCATTTCAGTTTATTCTTCAATGCTTCTTCAGGCCTGCCTTACACTTTAGGTATGGTTGGTAGTACAATCAATGGTTCGGCGCAACAGGTTAGCTTGCTTTATGTACCAAAGGCTGGCGAAACAACCAAATTTTTTGCGAACACAGATGAGGGGATAGCACAAGCCAAGGCATTTGATGCTTATATCGATGGTGATTCGTACCTGAAAACAAGAAGAGGTCAGTTTACTGAACGGAATGCTGCGCGTACGCCATGGAATGTGCAGGCCGATTTTAGATTTGCACAAGACTTCAACTTCTATAAGGATAATAAAAAAAGTAATACACTGACCTTTACATTTGATATTCTTAACCTGACCAACTTATTGAAGAAAAATTGGGGAATTCAGTATTTCGCACCTAATACATTCAATTCAACTTCGAGCATGGGGTTAAAATTAGAAAATGCAGGTACAGCGACACAATATCCGACTTACAGCTTCAATGGAAACAGTACAACAAACTATGCAAAAGATTTCTTTGCATCCCGTTGGCAAATGCAATTTGGATTACGCTACTCCTTTTAGGATTAAGATTAATTGTTAATCTTAGCCGATTTGTAACAGCGTCTTTTGCTTAACAGTAAAAGACGCTGTTTTTTATGTCTCTTTGTCATCGCCTATCTATCTTTGTCATCGCCTATGTCTCTGACAATTTCCCTAGCAATTTGTGTCCTTCCGTCGTCGATTTATTTTTAATAATTCTTTTATTTAGAATTATTAAAAATAGCATATCTTTGGGCCATTATTCATTGCGCTCCTACAAAGAGACAATATCATCTACAAATTCTTTTGTCTAAATGAAAACATATATTTTTTCAATGCGATCAATTTTACGCACTGTCTTTATCATTAGCCTTTTACATCTTTCACACAATCTGCTGTCGCAGGAGAGCAAGGGCAGCGTTCGCGGGCGTTTAACAATGGTGGATGGTGAACCTATGGCTTCCAAGGCTATTTCATTGCTAGAACTTCAGCGAACGACCCTTACAGATGAGGATGGAAAATACGTCTTCAAAGGGTTGGATACAGGTAATTACACCATTCGTGTACAATTATTAGGGGCCAAGGAAATCAAGATTCCCGTTCATATCGGATCCCCTCTTATTCACGTGGAAGCGAATTATCAGATGTCGGACGAGAATGTACTTGCTTTGCAGGAAGTTGTTGTGCACGGTAAAAACAACAGGTTTGTTCAAAAAGAAAGTGTGTACGTGGCACGCTTACCCTTAAAAAATTTGGAGAACCCACAGGTGTATAATGCAGTTCCCAAAGCTCTTTTTCAGGAGCAAATCGCTGTGGACCTCGGTAGCATTTCTAAAAATGTTCCCGGTGCTGGCATACCAATGATTGCTAACCAAGGCCGGGTAACGTTTCGTTCGAGAGGATTTGAAACTGAGCCAAATGCGCGTAATGGTGTCGCTGGAGCGGCTTTTTCTTTTATCGATCCAGTCAATCTGGAGCGCATTGAAGCCATAAAAGGACCATCAGCTACCTTGTTTGGAAAAAGTGTATCGAGCAGCTACGGTGGCGTTTATAACCGTGTTACCAAAAAGCCTTATAACGATTTTGGGGGCGAAGTTGGTTATGTAGGTGGAAGCTGGAATTATAACCGTGTCGCTTTGGATCTAAATACGCCGATAAATGCGGACCGGACAGCTCTTTTCAGAATCAATGCCGCTGGAACGATAGAAAAAAGTTTTCAGGACCTGGGATTTACCAATAGCTTTGCCTTGGCACCAAGTTTCTCGTACCAGATTACAGACCGGCTTTCATTACTCTTGGATCTTGAGTACGGACAGGCCAAAGGAACATCTGTGGTACGTTTCAACCCATACACTGGAAGTAACAAAGTGCAGTCCATCAGTGATATGAAATTCCCTTACAAGAAGACTTTTCTAAGCAATGATTTAGCCTATCAAACGCAGATGTTCAATATTTTTGCGCAGATGAACTATAAAATTTCAGAAGAATGGACTTCACAGACTATCATTTCTAGGGCAAATTCAACTATCAATGGGTATATCTCAGCGCTGAATGGTAAATCTGATTCGACGTTGAATGCACAGGTTATGGTGGGAACCACGTCCTTTATCGCGACGGATCTGCAACAGAATTTTATCGGGGATTTTCATATCGGAAAATTCCGCAACCGGATGGTTATAGGCTTGGACTACTATAATAATTCCAATTATTTTGATCGCTACCATACCAACACCCGGACAATCAATTTTATAAATCCACCTGCAGATTATCGTATCAATCATTTTATTGTTGATTCTTTAACCGCAAAATCTGCTTATCGTAAAGAGAAAAATAGTGACGATACCTATGCGGCATACGTTTCTGATGTATTTAATTTGACTGATCAATTGATGGTTATGGCGAGTTTACGTGTGGACCGCTTTCAATATCATGGGGTCTACAATATTACGACAGGGGAAACTACGGGCGGGATAGGTGCTGGGGGAATCCAAAAAGGACCATTTGGGCAAACAGCATTGTCACCCAAATTTGGTGTGGTATATGAAGCGCTCAAAGATAAGCTATCGGTATTTGGAAACTATATGAATGGTTTTAATAACATCAGTGGTGTGGATATCAATAGCAATCCTTTCAAACCCGAATATGCCAATCAGATGGAGTTTGGTGTAAAAGGGGATCTATTCAACCACCGCTTGGCTGGAACTGTAAGTTATTACGATATTCGCGTGGATAATGTTTTACGCACGAATCCAGATGATAGTAATTATTCCATCCAGGACGGTACACAGTTAAGTAAAGGTGTTGAAGTGGAATTGACCGCGAATCCTTTTAACGGAATGAATATTGTAGCTGGATATGCTTATAATGAGAGTAAATATAGTAATGCCGATCCATCGGTAAATGGTTTGAGACCTGCACTTTCGGGGCCACAGCGTATGTTGAATTTTTGGTTGAGTTATCGTATACCAGCTGGAAAATATCAAGGACTGGGCGCCGGATTTGGAGGAAATATGGGAAGTTCCTCTTATCAGACAAATACACAGACAGCGAAGGTTATTATTCCTTCCTATCAGCTATTTGACGCAACTGTTTATTATGATCAACCTAAATTTAGGGTCGGAATAAAAGTAGATAATTTGACAAGTGAGAAAGCTTGGTCGGTAAGGCTTACGCCACAGAGCCCAGCGCGTGTTTTGGCTAACTTTACACTAAAATTTTAGTGGAAGACAACAACGATAAAATAGATAAAAAAAAGAGAAGGCTTAGCCTTCTCTTTTTTTTATCTATTTACAGATTGAGACAATAATTGCATCGATGTCTGATTCTCATAAAGGGAATGCCCTGATCCTCGCCGGGGCTATTTTCATACCAATCTAGCCGGATCATATACATACCTTTTTGAGTTGCCCGAAAAACTATATTTGCAGCGGTGTCAACTGGAATATTTTTCTCCCAATTCTCCGGGTTAAAGATTCGGATAGTAGACTCTTTCGTCGGGCGTTTACCATAGATGTAAGGTAATATCTGATAAGAATCTTTTTGTGGTATGAGTTGGATATATGGACCTTCCGCTATGATAGGTAAGGTACCCGGCGTGCTGGAGCGTCCATATTCACCGTAAAGATATTCAATGGAACGGATGTTTTTACTGGAATCCTTTGCATTTCTAACGATGACGGGTAACTTGGTATTGATTCCAATAACCTGATAAAATGTGTTTGCTTTGGCGGAAAATGTCCCCTCCCAGCAATCCGCTTTTTTTACCAATAACAATGGTGATTCTTGGCCTGAGGTTGCTCGTATTTTGAAGTCAAACAATTTTATGGACTCGAATTCGGTGCCACTTGTACGATGTCTTACACTAAGGTCATCAATATAACCGTAACACACGCGGACAGTTACCAATGAACTGTTTTTAGCAGGTGGTATCACCTCCATCCAGAAGGCACTGGCTTGGCTTTCTGCTCGACTTATCAGAAAGATGAGAAAAATAAGGATAATACGCATGGTAGGCTATGCTATGGTTTGAAGTTGAATTGATTTCTTCTTTTGGCTTTTTGACGGTTTCTTCTTCTTTCTTTTGTTCAGCCATATCCATATCCCCGTGATGGGGAGAGACGCTGCTAGGGTAACGGCTAAGAATGCAATAATTTTAGAGGGTAGTCCAAATATCGATCCCATATGGATGGGTTTCATCATGCGTTGAACCTGCTGTGCCAATGGTAACTTTTCTAAGGGGTTATTTTTAAGCAGTTGTCCGGATTTGCTGTCAAAGAACGCTTGGTTGATCTGTAATATTGAATTTGAAAAATTTTCCTTGGTTAGGGCAAAAGCTAAATCCTTCTTTTCGGGAAACGTGACAATTATATTTCCCGAGGTAGGGTATAGGTTGTTTAGCTGCTGATAGATCGTATCCAGCACGAGGTAATCTGAAAAAGCCAGTTTGTTGGTGTTGCTGATCTTCTCTTTTGTTGATTTTTGGGTTGAACCCAATACTTTATAGAATTGTTTATTGTACCAATCGAAACTCCAGGTCAATCCTGTTAAGGTAAAAATAATTAAAAACAAAGATGCGTAGAAACCGCCCACTGCGTGAAAATCCCAGACCTTTCTTTTGAGAGAGGCTGCCATTTTCATCGTTACACGTTGTCTGAGCATGGATTTATTTTTGGGCCACCAAAGGTAAATACCACTTAGGGCAAGAAAGAGAGCCGCTAGAGCTGAGATTCCCGTTAGGGTACTTCCGATTTTTTCGACGAGGAGAAAACGATGGATATCTAAAGTCTTTTGAAAAAAACGATCACTCTGCCGACCTTTGGATAATAGTTCTCCAGTATAAGGATTCATATATGCATACCAGTATCCGGTCTTTTTTTGTCCATACTGTATGCGGACACTGCGGGAAGGGTCTGCTGGAATTTCGATGCGAAACAACTTTTTGTCCGGAAATATAGATTCGGCTTTTTGGGAAATATGTGCAAGAGCAAGACGATTGGTTTGTACGGTTACCTTCTGTTCTTTCGGCCATAAAAGTGGGGTAAGCTCTTTTTCAAAACTCAATAACATTCCTGTAACGCAAACAGCAAAAAAGATTACACCAAATAATAAGCCGAAATAAAGATGGAGTTTTCCAAGTATATTTTTTAGAATATTTTGTTTAGCTCTTTTATTTGTCATAGATGCGCTGTCAATAGGATGAACAGCGCAAAAATACAGTATTATCAGTAATTATTCTAAATAAACGTAAAAAGTTTGATCATGTTGTTAATCGTCCCAATCTTCATTATCAGCGTAATACTCTTCAGGTCTTCTGTCAAGAGGTACATCTTTGACCACACGAATGGCGGCATTTCCTAATTCGGAATTTTGTTTTAAGTGGACTGATTATAAGGCCTGAATGGCGATAAATAAGATAAACACTGTATTTAATCCAGAGAAATATACATGTGGTAATATTCGCCTCCTGCGAAAGGTGTTTTTTTACCAAGCTTAAAACCAATCCTTTCATAGAGCTTTTGCGCATTGGGATTCTTTAGGTCAACGAGCAGACCAACTTGTTTAAAACCATGTTGCTTGGCATGTGTAATCGCATACTGTAAAAGTTGTGTTCCGATACCTTTGCCTCGTGCAATGGGAGCAACAGCAATTGAATCGATATAAAATTCGCCACCAGCTGTTTCGGCTTCTGGAATCAAATTATTGTTGTACTGTTCCTTCATGTGATCCAAAATAGGCTGTCTTAATTCAACAAACTGATCAGCATCGTACCCGGTTAAAGAGCCTACAATACGTTCATTATCGTCAATTGAGACAAAAGTATTCTCATAACTATAGAGATTACCTTTTTGCCTAAAAAGCTGGGTTAGAAAAAGCACTGCCTCAGTTGGATCTTCTTTTTGAATAAAACGAAATATAATGTCCTCCATCGCCTGGAGCATAATTTCAGGTACAACATGCGAATCACTTTCTTTGGCTTTTCTAATTTTATTATGTATATCCATGATTTGAAGAATAAAAACGAAGTTAGTAAACTTGATCGACTTTCCTTAGAGGACCTTTGATTGGAGTGTTTTCGAAGAAAATTTACTATAACGAGCGATCTCTTGTTGGAGAGGGGGGGAAAGCTGGACCTTTATTGACTGTGTTTGAAATGGCTCAGGATATCGATCCCGGCGAAAACCGATAAAAGTTAATTAAATACATTCTTGTGAAAAAAATATATTGTCTACTTTGTATCGAATATTTGATCAATGTATTTGAATATCGATCGGCTTATATTCCTAAAACATTTCTTGTTATTTTTGATACCTGTTGTTGTTGGTTAGGCGAAATCAACAGAATTTTTTTGATTAAAAACAAATTACAATGATTTTAAGAGCTACAGTTTCTGCTTTTTTGGTTGCTATCATCAGCCTAATCGCGACCCTACTTGTACATAATGCAGATTTAAATTTGGTTTATGCTGCATTTTGCTGTTCGCCTTATTTTATTGTTATCGCCTTGGTTTATTTCCATTTTAATTTTTTTCGAAAGAAATTAAAGGTCTTAGAGAAACCAAAATTCGCTTTTGAACTTGGCTACGGTTTTCTTTTTTATTGCTTATTTTCTTTATTGCTTCCGGTATTACTTTTTTTATCGACTTTGGATGATGAATACGAGCATCGACTTTATGCGGATCTAGGGGGAGTGATTAAGGAAATGTTTCCCTTGATTTTAACACTTAGTGTTTTCCTGACATTTTTTAGCGGCGTGGTTATTACATGGGCAGTAAAATCCTGGAAATATTTGGTTCCGACTTTGCTTGGATACCTTATTTTGCTACCGATTATATTCGCGTTCTCAACGACAATACGTGAGTTTAATGAACTCAGGGAAGAACGCCTGACACAAGAAGATAATATCAGGGAAGGACGCTATAAATGGTTCTGTGCGATGAGTAATCCAACAGCTTATCCCGTTCAGTTGTATAAAGGCCGCTTTATCTTTCCGAAAGATGAAGATTATGAATTTACATTTAGTGAGGGTAATATCGTGAACTATAATGCGGTGTGGGGGCAAGCTGGGGGTGGTACATATGAGCAAGTGATGTCATTGCCTAAGGCATTGGACATTACTTGGTATTCATTTGCTGAAGATGTTTTTTATCGCATGAACGGTCCGATCGATTATGATAAATTGCGGACGTTATTCAGTACGCCATACCAAGAAAAAGGGGCGACGAAAACTGTTGATGAACATTATAATAAGATTATTTTGGGCTTTGCTCCGGAGGGTGTAGTTGTGATATGGGCCACTGGAACAGGACGTCGTCAGGTCGAAATCGGTCGTTATCAAGCAGAAAAAGTAGTGATCCATGCTACGGATACATCCAAGGATAATGGAGAGTACGGTAATATCTTTAATCAGAAATGGCGCGAACAGGTGTTGTCCGATACATCGATTATTCCTTCGGATATTCAACAAGCTATTGGAAATAAACCTATTCCCTATGGTTATTGGGATAAATTGCGTACACGGTATCCTTTACAGCCAAAACTTGTTATGTCTGCCGATATTAAAACATTCGACGCAGACTTTGAATTTTATAATGCAGAGCGTTTTGTCTTTGATGAGGGGCTTCGGGATATGGACATGGCGTCTCGAGGTATTCCCAAAGATGTTTATATCAAATGGTATGATCAGCATAATAACCGATGTGCTGCGCGGTTTTTGTTTGATGAAACTGAGACATTTAAAAACTTTGCTTCATTTTTTTATGACAAAAAGAACATTGGGGCTGTGCTGGAGTTGAATGTTGATACAAAGACTAAAATAGCAACAGCGACATTAAGGAATGATACTGAAAGTAAGCTGATTTTGAAAACTGAAGTAATCGACTATGGGGAGCATTTCTAAAATTCGGAAGTAAATCTAAAGATCTTTTTTCATGTTATAGTTTGGTATTTCGACTTCAGTTCGTATTTGGTTCTGCTCAGCGATAACTTTGAATCCATTGGCTTCAAAAAAAGGTTTTGCTGTTTTGCTTACGTCTGCGGTTAAAATAGTGTTTTTATGTGCGTTAGCTACGGTTTCCAGTGCGTTATAAAGCTGTTGTGCAATTCCTTGTCGTTGAAAATCTTTATGCACATACAAGACGTCAATATAATCTCCATGAGCTAAGGAGGCAAAACCAACAATCTTCTGATTGAGCACAGCTACAATAAAATACTGATCTTCGATTAGCCGATGCCAACGGTCATGATTATTGACGGATGATATCCATGCTACAATTTGCTCGTTATTATAATCATCTGCACACACAGTCTCAATCGTTTCAGAAAATAGGATTAATATTTCTTGTAGATCTTGCAATATTCCTTTTCGGAGAGTTAATCCTATTGTTTTTGTTTGAATTTTGTTCATCTTTTGGAAAAAGTGTTAAATAAAAGACCTGATATGCCAAATCTAGTGGGGTGCAGTGTTGTCAAAAGAAGGCGAAATTTTAATAAAAACGTGTAATTATGTTAAAGTTATAAATATTATATTTATAACCGCAAGTAGACGTGTCGATTTGCGGGCAATATGTCAGTATTAACCATTTTCTTGGAGTATTTTTCGTGTTAATTTTTAAGAATTATTGAAAATTAATTTGTCGGTTATGCCAATAGGGGAGACGGAGCGCTGAAATTCACCTTTTTTAAGCATGAAAACCATTTTATTTTATTTTTTTGTACTCGTTTCTTTGGTGTTGTCAGGCAACCTTAATCATGTATGTGGGCAATCTGTAGCGGAAATATCTGCTATTGAAAACCCTGTTGTCCAACTGGAAGCTGCCCTTCAGTTGCCCATTAGGTTTGACGGTGATACGATAAAGTTGAAAAATGCCTTGGCCCCAATTTTGGAATTGGCAGACAAAAAAAGGAGTGTTGCTTTAAAATGGGTCTATTATATGCGTATGGCCGATGGTTTCTCTATTGCGTTTGATCGTATAAATTCATCATCTGAACGGTATTATCGTTTGGCTGAGCAGTTGCTCCATGTACATCCAGACGCTGAATTAGAAATGTTGGGTTGTGCGCGTGAAGGGTATTACAATTTTATCTATAGACGGGTAAAAGAAGCATTTCCGTTCTTTCTACGAGCGAATGATTTAAAATCTAAAGTTAATGTCAAAAAAATCCCCTTGGTAGTCAAGCATTACCAATTTATGGCGAGTTTCTACAGTTATATAGGTGATCAGGCAAATGCTGTTGTTTATTTAGAAGAAGCTCTACCTTTTACCAAGCCGGCTTCACGGGAACGTATCGATCTGATCAATTCAATTGCTGTATATCTGGCAAAGGACTCGCTCAATCACCAAGCTTTTACCTATTTGAATCGCGCAATGGATGAGGCTAAATTGGCGAAAGATTCGGTTTGGATCGGTATAATTTCGGGTAATCTAGCGGATCATGCATGGCGAAAAGGTGAAAAGGAAAAAGCTATTGCGTTGGTTAAGAAAAATATTGAACTTTCTATGCGTTATAATGAGCGTAGAGATGCGATGCGGGCAAATCTCAATTTGGCAAATTGGTATATCGAACGAAAAGAATGGAAATTGGCGGAGGAATATGTAATGGCCTGTGAAAGTTTGATGGAAGATAAGCCCTATTTTTTAAAATATAAAATGGAATTGGCAAAATCCAAGTCCAACATCATGCGGGGTTTGGGACGTGGAGGGGAGGAGCTTAAGCAATTGCATTTATATCTGACGTTGAAAGATTCGTTGGAAAAAAGGATGAATGATAAGGAGATCCAGAAAATGCTCTGGCAAAGAGAATCTGAAAAATACAATCGGACTATCCAGGCGACGGAAGAAAAACGGATTCGGACAAAACGGATGTATCAGTTTATAGGCATTGTTCTTATCTTGATTTTTGCCATAGTTGTCCTGTTGGTCAATAAGTCGAAAATTAAAATGAAGATGCGGAATACACTGTTGGAAAGAGACCAACTTGCGCTTGCTTATGAAAAACAATTGCTAGATCAGGAGCTTGTGATTTTACGAAACTCCTTGACTGAATTTACAGACACCATCCGGCAAAATGATGTCGTCATCCAGCAACTTAGACAGGAAGTGATAAAGATTTCTGAATCTGATCCGGCACACATGACACAAGTTACAGATAATTTGAATGCGCTTTTGCAGCAGCACATTATGACAGATGAGCGATGGCAAAAGTTCAAACATGTTTTTAATAAAGTGTATCCAGCTTATCTGACACAAATGCGGCAAACTTATCCAAAGGTTACCGAGAATGACCTCAAGATACTAGCGCTGCTCAAATTGGATTTGAGTAATGCGAGTATGAGTGAACTGCTGTGTGTTTCGGTAGAAGCAGTTCGTAAGGCAAAGCAGCGATTGAAGAAAAAATTGGAGCAAACCGAAGATTAGGATATTGAGTTGACGTCTTCATGTCCTGAATGAAGATGAGCTCGTATTTGGAGGTTATTTAAATCAAATAGATTAATCAAGTTGAGTCTACCCGATTAATCTATTTGCTAAGAGCGACTAAACGCTATTGAAATCTATTTTGCATTTTTTGCAGTGACATTAAGTTCAATGTCAACGTTTTGTGCGATCATCCAATCTTGTGGGTTACCTTCTGTACCGTAAGTAAGACCCCAATCTTGTCTTTGGATCGTAAATTTAGAGTAGAATGTTACTTCGTCACCATTGAACGTGATTTTTGCAGGAAAAGTTACATTCACAGTTTTATCTTTGATGGTTAAGTTGCCACTGACCGTATTTGTCGCATCAGCAACAACACTTTTTCCTTGTGCTGCATCGAATGGACCAACTTTGGTGATTTCGAATTTTGCAGTTGGATATTTTGCTACGTCAAAGAAATCAGCACTTTTTAAATGTGCATCCAAATCTGATGATTTTTTACCACCGGATGTTGCAGGATCTACAGAAGCTGTATCTGTCAGAATAGAATTGACATCGATTGTGAAAGTACCACCAGTAACTGCGTTATTTTCAGCTGAAAGTGTTCCTTCGCTTTTCAAAACACCATATCTTGGGTTTAAACCGCCTTTATGGTAACCAGTCCATTTTAATGAGCTTTTATCTGCTTCAACAGTGTAAGTCTGTCCTTTTTGTTCAGTTACTTCCTGAGCAGTTGTTGTTGTTGCTTTGTCGCCATTTGTATTTTGACAAGAAGCTAACAACAGGATAAGGGCTAAACCCGAGATTAATTGTTTTTTCATTTTTAATCGTTTTATTTTTTATATGTTATTTACACTTTACATTTTGCAGCATCAACTGTGCCAATTTGCACCTTCTGGTGTTGCCGATACAAAGGTAGATGATAGATAGTTTATTTTTGGTATCAGTTTCCTTAAAGAAACTACTTTCCAAAAAGATAGTGGTCTGTAACTTTATAAATGCTTATTTTTGTAAGAATAAAGAAATCATGTCAGCGGTCCAAGCTTTGCTTGTGTGTTCATTTATCGTTGATCGTATAGGGATAAGGAAGTCTGTGAGGGTGGACAATACATGAATAAAAAATAGTGAAATGAAAAAGGAAGCAACTTTAACGTCGTCAGGTGCATGCAAAACACGCGTGTTGGCCATTAACGATACCATGGAGATTTTGGCAGGAAAATGGAAATTTCATATTATAGGTACCTTATTGTTGGTCGAAAAATTGCGTTTTATGGAACTGCTGCGCGAAGTTGAGGGGATAGGTGCAAAGATGCTGTCTAAAGAACTGCAGGATTTAGAAATGAACCAGCTGATCAGGAGAACAGTATTAAATACCAAACCCCTGACGGTCGAGTATGAATTGACCGAGTGCGGAAAAACTTTGGGGCCAATCATCGATGAGATTACCAAGTGGGGTATAACCTACAGGAGTAAACTTTATACCAAGAATGAGGAAGTGGAAGCTACAACCTAGTATGTAAACACGCCTTTGTTTTTAGTGATAAGAGGGTGGATGCCTGTAAAGAACCTGATACGTTGGTCGCAAATCCCTTTGATTATAGGTTATGAAAACGATAATAATTGTAAGTTTGTTCTAGAAATTACAGTCTAACCTACTAAAAAGAAGACAGGATGCGGTTACAACACTTACTTTATTTGTCTCTTGGAGTTTTGAGTATCAGCAGTTGCGGAGTTACCAAAAACGCCCGACACCAAGAGATTTCCTTTGATGAAGGGATCAAAAAAATTAACCATGTGGTTGTTATTTATATGGAAAACCATAGTTTTGACAATCTTTATGGCGAATTCAAGGGAGCCAATGGCATAGCGAATGTCAAGAAGGGGGATTTTTTACAGGTAGACGAGAATGGTAAAGCCTATCAATACCTCCCCGAAATTCCACGTAACAATTCCTTTCCAACCAATCTACCCAATCAATTTTTTAATATAGACCAGTATGTACCTTCGGATAAGGCGACGCCCGATGTTACACACCGTTTTTATCATAATCAATTGCAGATCAATGGTGGAAAAATGGATAAATTTGCACTCTATAACGATTCCAAAGGTTTAGCGATGGGCTATTACAATACAGAGAAGCTACCTTTGTATCCGTTTGCCAAAGCGTATACATTGTGTGATAATTTCTTTCAGAGTGTATTTGGCGGATCCTATTTAAATCATATTTATATGATTTCGGCAGCTATTCCTGTTTGGCCTGATGCACCAAGCTCAATGGTTGCTAAACTCGATGCAAATGGAAAGATGATTAAAGATGGTGTAGTTACGCCAGACGGTTATGCGATCAATCATGTGCTTTCTCGCAACAAACCTTATCCCGCGAAATCTGATACTTCCAAATTATTACCTTCTCAGACTATGCCGACCATTGGCGATCGCCTGACAGAGAAAAATGTAAGTTGGGCTTGGTATTCAGAAGGCTGGGATGACGCTGTTGCCGAACGTAAAAATAATTTTGCCTACAATCATGAGCCTTTTTTATATTTCGCTAATTATGAAGCTGGTAAGGAAGGGCGAAAACACATGAAGGATCAAAACGATTTTATTAAAGCCGCAAAAGAAGGAACGCTTCCTAGTGTCTCTTTTGTTAAACCGGGTGGAGGCAATGATGAGCATCCTGGAAGTTCGGCGGTCTATTCATCAGAACAACTTGCTGTTAATTTGATCAATGCTGTATTGGAGGGACCGAATGCAAAAGATGCGTTGGTGATTTTGACTTACGATGAATTTGGTGGTTTTTTTGACCACGTTAACCCACCCGTCGTTGACCGATGGGGACCAGGGAGCCGTATCCCGGCAATTGTCATTGGACCATTTGCTAAGCGTGGTGTAGTTGATCATACGCCGTATGAAACAGTGAGCATTCTTTCATTTATAGAAAAACGCTGGGGAATAGAGCCTCTTGCTGAAAGAGATAGAAAAGCAAATCCCTTTAGAAATGCGCTCGTTTTCAAATAGACGGTTTTTATATCGAGAGATAGGAAATTGAACTATGTGTAAAAAGGTTGTCGTGTTTATCTTATTGGTTGCAATAGTATTTACCCTTGGATTTACTACAGGGCAGCCTGTTTATACAAAACAAAAAGAGGGCAATGCCCGTGAGCATCTGATTCAGAAAGAAGTACTGGGTCAGATGCTTTCTTTTAGGACATATATCAAGGATACACTGAATGCCGAAG
The DNA here is from genome assembly GCF_014170215.1 of Sphingobacterium sp. UME9. Classification (NCBI taxonomy): domain Bacteria; kingdom Pseudomonadati; phylum Bacteroidota; class Sphingobacteriia; order Sphingobacteriales; family Sphingobacteriaceae; genus Sphingobacterium; species Sphingobacterium sp. UME9. Next base: position 603,641 of record NZ_LZZP01000013.1, read on the forward strand.
TACAGAAAGGTTTAGTGGATACTTTACGGCTCAGAAGAGCCTTTTTGAAGACGAGGCTACTTTTTAAAAAGTTTGAATGGGCGTCCGAATATTTTACTGCAGATCTATCCAGAAGATTAAATGGTCCTCCGGTGGAGGAAGTTGAAAATGCAGATTTGTTGGATCCCTCTTTGGCCAGGGGAGTGGAGCCTATTGGATTGCAGGTGATTGAAGAGCTTATCTATCCCACTTACGATAATAGCAATAGGCAAAAGCTAATTCGTGAAATCGAACATTTGATAACCAATACGGATTATTTGATTTCCTATTTTGAAGATCATCAATTGGAAGACTGGCGTATTTTAGATGCAACAAAATTGGAGGTGTTTCGGATTATTTCCTTAGGAATTACTGGTTTTGATAATGCGCTTTCTCGAAATAGTATGATCGAGTCCTCCATTGCGTTAGGCAGTCTACAGCAAATTCTTTTGCAATATGAAGGTAGAAAAGAAACGCTAGCTTTGATACTTATAGGGGCGATCAAATATTTGCAACAACACGCGGAATTTGAATCGTTCGATAGGGCGCAATTCATTACCCAATTTGCCAACAACATCAGTACGGAGATAGCACAGTTGGAGCGTAATCTTCCAGGCCCTAAAATAAGATACAATCGGATGCTTCGGCAAGACGTCAATACGATGTTTGATCTGAATGCATTTAATGTAGATGCCTTTAGCCCGGGGCCGAAATTTCACTTCAGTAATGAAAAGGCCGTATTGGGCGAGAAATTATTTTATGATGTTGCTTTGTCAGGGACACATACGAGAAGTTGCGCTTCATGCCATCATCCGGACCTCGCATTTACGGATGGGTTGAACTTGCAAGTGGACATTCATGATTCGGGACGTTTGCTCAAACGTAATACGCCTACCTTGCTCAATGCGGCCTTACAGTCCAACTACTTCTATGATATGCGTTCGTTGACGCTGGAAGATCAGATACACGATGTCATTGGTAATAAGCAGGAAATGGACGGCTCGGTAACTGATATCGTTCAATACGTTTCTTCGGATAAAATCTATCGATCATTATTTAATAAAGCATTCAATACAGCAGATGGCCCGATCTCAGCTGAGCAGGTAAGCAATGCACTTGCTTCTTATATTCGTGGCCTGACCAAAATCAATAGCCGATTTGATGATTATATGCGTGGGGATAAGAATGCATTGTCCAAACCGGAAGTGGATGGGTTTAATTTATTTATGGGCAAGGGAAAATGTGCGACCTGTCATTTCCTGCCTTTATTCAACGGTGTTACACCGCCCAAATTTATTCAGAGCGAAGTCGAAGTCCTGGGGGTGCCAAAATCCCTGAAAGATTCTGTGCTGGATTCAGATTTAGGGTACTATGATATCATTGGTGTTGATTCTTATAAATATGCCTTTAAAATACCTTCTGTCCGGAATGTAAAGAAAACTGCTCCCTATATGCACAATGGGATCTATCAGACCTTGGATGAGGTCATGGAATTTTATAATAATGGGGGTGGGGCAGGATTGGGTATCAAATTATCCAATCAGACATTGTCAGATGAAAATTTGCATCTGACCGAAAAGGAAATGAAAGATATTATTGCGTTTATGGAAAGTCTCGAAAGCCAATAAAATGGCTGGTGGGGTATATCTTTTAGAATCCTATCGATTGTTTTTGCTGGGCTAAGGAGTTTTATTGAGCCTAAATGAGGGGGCATCAAATTGCTTGAGCTCTTGCAGTAACGGTAAGGGATTAATTCTTATCGTAGTTTTTCTTTCTTGTAGATTCTCTTCGGACCCTAGCGCTTTTACCTGTTCAGTTTTTATTCCAGTTAATAAGTTGAATTGGGTTTCAGTCGTTGTGTTTTTGCCATCCCAGGTTCCTTTTTCTAGGTAGATCAATTCAAAATTTCCATTTCTGCAACGAAATGTATAGTTGGCATGCCCATCTGTGATATCGGCTAATATATGAAGCTGACCATTTTCGATAGCGAAGTTGGGCAGCGGAAAATGGGGTTCGATCATCGTCGTTGAGGATAAGGCCAACTGTAGCTTTCCGTTGGGCTTGGACAGAAATACTTGGGTTTTAATTGGTGTTGCAGTATTTGAAGTGTCCATGGCAAGAACAATTTTATCCGGATAACCATCATGATTTATATCGCCTTCTAGTTCTTGAATTTTTGCTGTAAAACTGTCTTTTGTTGCCTTTTGCTGGCCATATAAGGCTAAACTAGTTAAAAAGAATATGCTCAAGATTAGTTTTTTCATCTGGTATAAACACAGCATTAAATGAAACATAAATCGATTCAATATACGCATTCAAGATGGAAAAGCTATTATTTTACCCTATCTTGATTTCTCGGGATTGATTAACAGTCAAGTTAGTTCGCTTTACTGATTATAGGAGTAGACTATAATACATGGAGTAACCAGTTGTTCCGTCGAGCCATTGTACAAGTTCTTTATGGCTATAGTGAAAACCGGCTTTTCGGATAGCGGCTTTTGAAATCATATTTATTTCACGATGGCTTATAGTCAGTCTTCTTAATTGATTCGCGGTGGCCCACACCATTCTTATTTTATACAAAAGACTCGATAGACCTAATTTCCTATACTGTGGTTGTATGAAAGACTGACCAAAGTAGGCTTCTTCTTTATTCAGCAACAGCATGCTGGTTATCCCAATCATTTTTTCACTTTCGAAAAGACCAAAAACAATGCGTGGATATCTTATGCGTTCTGCCCAATCCATATCAGATAGTTCTATTTCAGGAGGAGTGCTAAGTCGAAAAAGTGTGGGTTCGGTTTGAATTGACTCGATACGCATCGCTTTATAAAGTGGGGACTCGCTCTCTGTCAGCTGACGTATATGGAATGAACCTGATTGAAATGTTAAAACGGACTCTGACATAGCGTAGTTAATGCTGTCTTAATGATTATTTCTAATACTATAATGCGAAAGTATGTATTATTATTTATACTTCAAATGTGGTATTGCATTCATCCCAAATTGCTGATTCCCGATGATTATGCCGCGACAACTATAACGATATATGCCTGCAATTGGGTAAGCCACAATTGTATTAAAGTAGCACATGATCCTATTCGTTTCAATGTGGCCTTATGCGCAAGTAGGGGGGCAAAATATAAGTTTCGCGAGTAGCATTTCCGTAATGGTGCTGAAATATAAGAATAGAACTACAGTAGTTCAGCTATTCTATTTTCTAAATCTTCTAGATCAAAAGGCTTAGCGAGATAGCTGTCTGCTCCGGCTTGCTTGGCTAGCGTTTCGATATCGGTATTAGCGGATAGATAGATTACAGGGATGTTGCGATATAAGGGATGATTTTTGAGCAATCGTGTGGCTTCTACACCGCCTATTTTGGGTATCCAATTGTCCATCAAAATTAAATCAGGATGTACCTCTTCTACTTTCTCGATAATATCATGGGAAGTTTCAGAGACGGCCATATTATAGCCATTTGTTTCGAGGATTATTGTGCATATTTCAAGGACATGTTTATCATCGTCCAACATCAATATTGTTTTCTTTGGCATGTTGTAGTTTTAAAAAAAGGTGGAGCTAAATTAAATAAAAAGCCTTAGCAGGAGCATGGGTAAAATACCGATTCTAGTAAGTAGAAATCCGCATTTTTAGACTTAATCAAAGATAATGTTATAGCATCACAACAATCGGCCGGAGTTTGAACTTTCAAAATTAGTATTATCTTTATGGTATAATCAATAACCAATTTTCATCTTATTGCTCATGAAAAAGAATACTTTTAGCCTTTATCGTCATTTCATCTTAATTTTATTGCTTTTAGCTGCGGGAAACTATGTTTTTGCGTTTAAGAAAGTAAAACAGGACTATTTTCAGTTGAAAGTGTATCATTATGAAACTGATGAACAGGAGAAAGCTATTGATCAATATCTTGAAACGGCCTATTTACCTACAGTACATCAATTGGGATTTGGAAAAGTCGGTGTCTTTAAGCCAGTTGAAAATGTTGCTGGTAAAGAAAGACTGATATATGTTTTTGTTAGCGCTTCTGATCTGGATCAATTGGTTGATTTGGAGTTGCGCCTGGCTAAAGATCAAAGATTCCAGGAGCTAGGTAAGATTTATCTGGAAGCAAATTACAACAAGCCCCCTTTTACAAGGGTGGAGACGATATTGATGAAAGCGTTTGCCGCGATGCCTAAAGCAAAGCTACCTAAATTGTCTGCTGAGAAAAATAAGCGGATTTACGAATTACGGAGCTATGAGGCTGCGACGGAGAAACTGTCAATGAATAAGATAGACATGTTCAACAATGGTGAAATCGATATTTTTAATAAGCTAAATTTTAATGCTGTTTTCTATGGACAAGTAATTGCCGGTAGTACGATGCCCAACCTGATGTATTTGACGGCATTCGAAAGTATAGAAGACAGGAATACACATTGGAAAGATTTTGGACCTTTATACAAACCAATGCAGGATTTACCTCAATACCAGAATAACGTATCTAAAAGTATAAAGGTGTTATTGTTTCCTACCGCATATTCCGATATTTAGAATTCGATTTAATTTATTTTTTTCTAACAAATAAATTAAATCTTTTGCACCAGTCAAAGAAGCTGGACAAAGCCTGTGTATCTAATTTTTCAAAATTGTAAATCTTATGGGGATAGGGCAGTGCATTGGTATAGATACCTGTATTTGCTAAAACAAGCATAGGGCCATCGCTGTCAATTTTGTCGAAATATTTGCTGATGATTTTATAATGTGTATTAAAAAGTGATTCTACAGCTTCATCGTTCGGGACGAGAGAGATTGTATAGTCGTAATCTGCATGTTGCATCTTTTGGCAATTGCAGATGATATTTTTTCCAAGGGAAACCTCATTTCCGCTGTCCCAAAGAAAATTGGCGACCTCAAAAAATAAATCGTTTTTTACTTGCCCGGCAGGCTCGGCGATGAAATATCTCATTAGTTTTCTCTTTTAATTGCTTTACCTTTTAGAATTCAGTTGATTACAGTGAGTTTAATCCCAACGGAGATCAGTAATTCGTCAAAAAGGATTTTGTGCCTTTTTATAATGAAGAACCAATGATCGGGAGCTCGCCGTATTTTATATTACAAAGAAATATTAATCCAGTGGGGTTTAAAAGAGATAAAAGGTGGTAAGTATTGGACTATTCGATGTTTTTGTTTCGGAATGTAAGGGCCGTCATGCCTGTTACTTTTGAAAATAAGCGCGAAAAATAAGGATAATCATCGTAGCCAAGTGCGGCAGCAACCTCCTTAACGGATTTACTTGAATGGTATAGCAGCCGTTTTGCTTCCAATACGATACGTTGTTGAATATGATAGGTAACGGGCTTTCCAGTTGCTTTTTTTATGCATTCATTGAGATAAGCTGTTGATATTTTCAATTTCTCGGCATATATTTTTGGCTGTTTATTGATGATAAAATCTTTATCCAACAATGCATTGAACTGTTTTGTAATATGCTCTGCTCTGGACTGTGCATCACTTTTTTTTGATTGTACTAAATACTGTGAAATAATTAGGGCAGCTATCGTATTACAGCTGTCTTTCATTAACGCAGGATACAGTTTTTCGTGTTTTCTTTCGTTGAGCTTGAGACAGATATCTACCGTTTCCGATAAAATAGTGCATGTTTCTCGATCAATGTTGATCGGAGCGATCGTGTCGATATCTTTTAATGCATTTATGTAATCCGAATTTAGGTTTTCTACACTGATCATCAGGACACTAAACGTACTGTAATCCATTGCTATTCCACGGTGTACCTGATAGGGCTGGATGATCATGACGGAAGAGGGACCTAATCTGTGCTGTTGAAAATCTATTTCAAATATTCCATTTCCCTCTTCGAGTATAAAAAATAGGTAGAAATCATCGCGATGTGCTTGACTTATTTGGTCAAGCTCTAAATTTCTAACAGCATTCTTTTTTATCAATATTCCTAAATTAAAATCATTCGGAAATGAATTTAGTGGTATAGTGTTACTTTTTTGCTGCATTTTTCTTAATGATCGATATGTACTGGATGATCCAACAACTGAATGTCTCAAAAAGGATAGCCCTTGTTAAGTGATCATTGTTGTCAAAAAGCTTCCTGTGTTTCAACGCTGGTTAGTTGATTGGAAAGCACGGTCAAATTTAAACATTTGTCAAGATAGTGAGTATGTTTTTCCTATATTCGGGGTCTTTTTCCCGGAGTTCCAGGATCTTGTTTTTTAAATCCACATTGACATACCATTCGGCGTAAAGGTTCTTTTCATTTGCATCGTCGAAGAAAACTTTAGCTTTAATATAATCTTCATCAAAATGCTCTGGTCGTCCGCTGACAATAAATGCGGTGGAACCGACGCTATCTTGCATGTTACCTAGCGTACCATCTATTTGAAATAGGCTATGTAAGGCCTTGGTAAAATTGTCGCTTATTTTACCTATCGAATAGAAGTTAACTCCTTCACGGTAAAATCTTTTTTTATCAACTTCTGTGTCTACAATTCCCAATTTCATATCGGGTCGAAAGGCGATTGCTAGGCCTACTGTCTCTCTACCCCAAAGCCCCTTTGCCTGAACGATATGATGTTCGTCGTCGTCCTTCCAATATTTTGTTACTGTCAATCGTAAATCCACAAAATCATCGTCTTCACTAACATCAATTTGCTTCAGATTACCCTGTCCCTTCAAAAAATTCAAAAATCGCATAAATATCTTATTAATATGGTATTAAGCCCCAGTAGTCGCTACGGTGCTGGCGCTATTACGGCGAGCATGACTAGGTGGGAAGCTTTGGCTAAGTATATTAAAGATAATAAATTTTTTATATAAAAAAAGCGCTCAGTTAACCTTAAAGGCTTAAAAGTCGCTAATTTATAAAGGAAGATTCTTTTCCTTTTTTTCTGATTCTACTTCATTTGAAACCCGTTCATTGATATTAATTTTAGCGTTGATAAAAGAGAAGATCATTGTTCCATGTTCCCGGGCATAGCTATTTGTGATGGAGTCTGCTACCATTGACTGTGTAAAGAATGGACCGGTTGTTTTTAGTTCAGTTTCACGCTCCCAACGGTTCTTGACACGGATCAAATTGCGGTATTTTTTACTCAGATCAAACCAATTGATATAATCGGCATTGAATGAAACAGCTCTAATTCCCAGTTTGGAGTAGTAATTTATAGCACCTGCCTGTCCATAATTGTCGCAAAGAACGAGTGTATTTTGACGGTCAGGAATCTGACGATAAACACTGTCCACTTTGCGAGCAAGCTCCTTCCAACCTAGCATATCCGCGAAGTCTTGTGGAAGAGGGTGTTCTTCACCGTCTTCCCAGGTTAACATGCCATATTTCCTGTATTTTTCCGGATGGTCTACAAAGTACGCTGGATTGCGGTTGGGAAAAGCAATGTCGTAGATGGGAAGAAACAGGATGACTGTTAAAGTGATCAAGATAGGCTTTAGAATTTTACCAGTATTGTTTTCCAGCAGTGAGGAAATATAGATTGCACCGAAAGCAAAATAGATTGGATAAATGCCAATAGCATAATAATCCTTGGCTCTTAGCAATAAGAAAACACCAATGGTACTAAAAAATGACCAGAAGAATAGGCGATAAGGTTTAAATGCGGGATATTTCAATAGGGCATATAAACTGAAAATTAGAACGGGAAAGGTTCCGAAGAAGAACAAAAATTGAGAGCGGACAAAGCTCCACCGATTGACGTGGACGAGCTGCGTGGCCTGAAGCTCTTTAAAATGAGAGAATACTGGAAAATTATTTTGATACTGCCATATTAAATTCGGTAAGATGATAAGTATAGCGATGAGTAAACTACCATATAATTTTCGTTCCGTAAACACTTTCCGTTCGGGCACGAGTGCAAGAGCTGGAACTAAACCTAGAATAAGAAATACGACGTTATATTTATTCAAAAAACCGATAGCAAATACAACAGCAATATAAATTAGCCACTTCGATTGTTGGCTGTTCAAATATCGTATAATGAGGTAGTATATGGAAGTCCAGCACAATACATCCAAAGAATTTGGCTGATATAATCCATTCAGACGAAAGAGAACGGAAAACATGATGCAGCAACTGCCAAATACAAGTGCAAAAAGGTTTCCTTTCAACGCTTCTATAGTTTTCCAGACAATTAGAATTGTTAAGGCTCCGTACAATGCGGGGAAAAATTTGATCCAGAATTCGGAATTTCCGGTTATTTTGATCAGATAGGAGGTCCAGGAGGTCAGAGGGGGAACCGAGAGGTAGCCCCATGCCAAGTGATTCGCTTGATCGAGATGTAGAAATTCGTCACGTTGTAATTCGTAGATCGGACTAATCAACTGATATTGAATGATGAATTTTAACAGGATGAGACCGATTAGGATAAGTCGATGTTTAAGTGCCATCTAATGTTTGATTATGGTTGTCTTCTGCCAATTTACGATTAAAATAAATTCAAATTAAGTTATTTTAATAATCATCTATTGCTGCGGATCTATGGGGATCGGTGATTTCTGTGAAGAAATCAAATGCTGGCCCATTCTAAAATGTTATTTTCGTATAAAAAAGAGATTATGAGCATAGCTTTGCTACTGAATACTGCTAGGGCAGAAGAATGGAAGGTCGAGATCACTAAACATTTACCTGATGTTAAGGTGGAGATATATCCCGAAATAGAAAATTATGATGCGGTAGAATTTGCACTTTGTTGGAAGCCTGATGCTAATTACTATACTCATTTTCCTAATTTAAAAGTTATTCAGTCGGGAGGAGCGGGGATAGATCATTTATTCCCAAATAAGATTCCTTCAACGCTCCATATCTGTAGGATAATAGATCCAATGCTGAAAAGCGATATGTTTGAGCATATTTTGACCTGTTTGATGCATGCAATGAAGAACTTTTCGATGTATGCTACAGCAAAGGAACAACAGCATTGGCAACCATTAGTATATAAATCCATTGGTGAAACCAGTGTCACAATTTTAGGCTTAGGTGAGATTGGAGGCTATGTTGCCGAGAGGCTGGTTCAGTTGGGGTTTCTAGTAAAAGGATGGTCCAATTCCCCTAAAGCGCTTCCAGGGGTAGTTTCTTTCTCGGGACAGGAAGGACTTAGGGCGGCTGTGGAAAATAGTGATTTTGTTGTCAATATTTTACCCCTGACCGATGCTACAAGAGGAATTCTGGATCGTAACCTTTTTAAATTGTGTACGAATGGAACTGTCCTCATAAACGTTGGTAGAGGTGATCATCTCGTTGAAAATGAGCTGCTGGCGGCTATTGATAAGGGGCAGATTGCCCAAGCTTACCTCGATGTCTTTCACCTGGAACCGCTGCCAAAAGATCATCCATTTTGGTCCTGTTCTTCTATTTTTATAACACCGCATGTCGCAAGTCGAACCAATATCAGTTCGTCGGTTTTACAGGTAGTAGACAATTATAAACGAATGATTCGGGGGGAGGCTTTACTGAATGAAGTTTCTTTGGAAAAAGGTTATTAATGATAATATCCCCTTTAAGGGGCTAATAATAATGTACTCTGATGTGTAAATTGGGTATGTTTTTTTGTTTTTGATTTTTTGTAAACTTATAGGCAAATGGATTTTATTTTTTAGATTTATATAGTCAATTATCCTTGCTTTATTAACGGTTTATGAACGTACAAGTATCTACAAACTTTAGAAAACACGCGCGTAAAACAATTTTATCTATTGTTGTTTTTGCGGTTACTTATGTTATTCTGCTACTCTTGGCAATAGGTATTACTGTTGGTTTTACTTTATTTGGACTATTGATGTTCACTGCCAAGCCCATGTTTTTAACCGCAGTATTATGTTTGGGCTTACTCGCTACAGGTCTGACTATACTATTCTTTTTATTAAAATTTGTTTTTGCGTCAACAAAAGTTGATACGGGGCATCTTACACAGATATATGAGAGCGACGAGCCACAGTTATTCGCACTTATTCATGAGGTGGTAAAGGAAGTTGACACAAGCTTTCCAAAGAAAGTTTTTCTATCGCATGATGTCAATGCATCTGTATTCTATGACTCTAGTTTTTGGAGCATGTTTTTACCCATTAAGAAAAATCTTCAGATTGGTGTGGGGATGGTGAATGCAGTTACTCAACAGGAACTAAAGGCTATTCTTGCACACGAGTTTGGCCACTTCTCACAAAAAAGCATGAAAGTGGGTAGCTATGTTTACCATGTTAATCAGATTATCTACAATATGCTGTATAAGAATGAATCGCTGGATAATATGTTTGGTAAATGGGGTAACATCAGTGGGTACTCTGCTATTTTTATTGGTATATCGATGTTTATTATTCAACAGATTCAGCATATTTTGAAGCATCTTTATGAATATGTAAATCTCAATTATTTGGCGTTATCAAGAGAGATGGAATTTCATGCGGATGAAATTGCGGCACATGTTGCTGGTTCCCAGGCTTTGGCTGACTCGCTCTTACGTTTGGGGTTTGCAAACCATGCACTAAATAATGTACTTACTTTCTATGATAACAAATTTTCTGAAAATATCCGTAGTCGTAATATTTATCCAGAGCATCGTTGTGTCATGCTCTTGTTTGCGGAACGCAATAGATATCAAGTGCGAAATGGCTTTCCCCAGATCGAATTGGCGACTTTAAAAAAATATGATAAATCGAAGTTAAATCTTGAAGATCAATGGTCGTCTCATCCATCGGATGAAGATCGGGTAAAAGCATTACAGAAACTTAATATTGTCAAGCAAGAAGCCAACAACGCACCTGCTATTGAATTACTAGCTAATCGTGCTGCCGTAGCAAACCAAATTTCGGATAAGTTGTTTGCGCAGGTACAGTATCAACAGCCCCCATCACTGTTAGAAATAACGTCTTTCAGTGATGATTTTGAAAGTCGAATGAACAAGTATGCTGTTGATCAAAGATTCAATGATTTCTATGACTACAATCATCCTGTGCGAAAAGGTGAAACTCCAATTTTTCAGGGACAGTCAAAGCCGACTTTTGATGAGTTATTTGCCGATAGTAGAGTTGATACACTGTATGAACTTAATAGTCTAAAAAATGACAAATATGTCGTTGAAGCAATCAGCAAAGGAGAATTAAAATTAAAGTCCTTTGACTATGACGGTATAAAATATCGAGCTGCAGACGCCATCGAATTACTAAAAAAAATTGAAGACACTATTGCAGCTACGGAGCATAAAATTACCGACTACAACCAGCAGATCCATTATTATTTTGCACACTTGGCTGATACGCAGGGGATGTGTGAAGAGTTTGAACGAAGATATTATGATTTTGCTTTTTTCGACAAGAATTATGAGGAGGCACAAGAACTTTATGCTCACATGACGGAGAATACCAGGTTTATATTTCAGACTTTGCCCTTCGCTGATATTGAGGCAAGGTTGCAAGACGTCAAACGTAGGGAAGGAGAATTAAAAAAGAAACTGGCAACGCTTTTGGCACTTCCCGGAAGCAAGGATGAATTGGATGATACGTTGCTTACTTCATTGGACACGTATATCAACAGGGATTTAATATATTTTAATGTAGATCATTATAACGAGGATAATCTTCAAATCCTTTTTAATGCGATATCGGCCTATAAAAAGTTATTGGATGACCAGCATTTCGCGAAGAAAAAGCACTATTTGAATTTTATGCTTACCCTTGAGGAAGGTAAAGGACAGAAAAAAGAACTGTCGTAAATGCCCTTGTATATTGACGGTTTGTCCCCGCTGTACGTCGATTGAAATGGTTTATTTTTGATAGACAGTAACCCAGTTTTGAATTGGATTTGTTTTATTAAATATTAAACTTTTTGTTATGCGGAAATTAATAATGAAAATGTCTATTTCTATCGATGGATTTGTTGCAGGAATCAATGGAGAGACTGACTGGATGTTTAAAAGTGGCGACGATCATTCTAGCGCATGGGTTTTAAATATTTGTGAATCTGCCGGCGTTCATCTAATGGGTCGAAAGACCTTTGAAGTAATGGCTTCCTATTGGCCTGCTTCAACAAATCCTTTTGCGGCAGCAATGAATGAAATCCCTAAAGCTGTCTTTACAAAAAAGGGCTATCATCCCAAAACAGAAGATTTTGCTCACAATGCTAAGCTTCCTGCGAATTCCTCTTGGATGAATGCCCGGGTTTTTGATGCAGGTCTCATTGAAGGAATTAAAGAATTAAAAGCGGAGTCAGGGAAGCCACTATTGGCTCATGGAGGAGCTGAATTTATGCGAAGTTTAATTGAAACCGGATTAATTGATGAATATCATCTGATCACACATCCAATTGCATTGGGTACTGGGCTGCCTATATTCGACGGTCTTTCTAGATTTCTCGATCTAAAGCTCGTGAATGTGCAAGTTTTTCCAGGTGGTGTTGTCGCACATACATATTGTCCAGCGTAGAATGAAAATACGACATATAGATGTCGTATTTTCATTCCAGCAGCGAGCTTTTTAGAAATTCTGTGAATCGGCAGAGGGGCCATAACTTGCTGGAAGGGGAATATCATTGAGTCTATAATAAACACCTAATTGTGCCCTGTGGTGTGTAATCTGGTTTAATGAGTGACGAATAGCACCGTATTTGCTCCAGCTTGCCAGTTCATGGCCATCATTTTTAATGGTCCAGCTTGGAATTAAGTCTTCCTCCTTAGCTGTTTCTAAAGCATTTTTTCCGGCTTCGTAATCTTCGTCCAATTTTTTTAAGAGATCATCCCGGGTCAATAGACTTGTTGGCACATAAGCACTTTTGGCAAAGTCAAGTTCTGAAGTCTTTAAAATGGTACTAGGCCATTCGAACACTTCGACTAAGTGGGTTGCCAGACGCATCATTTTCATGCTTTTTTCATGTGGGACATATTCATTCTTGCCTTCAGGGAAAAGTGCAATGAAGTTTTTTGTAATTTGATACTCATTCGCTAATTCTTCTTTTAATTGTGGTAATGTTTCCATGTTTTTTTACTGTAATAATTTAAAATTCGATTAGTTATCCTACTAATAGCCTTTGCTCTGGAATTGTTTTTTCGTTTAGTATTTGTTTTCCTGCTAAGGTTAAACAAATATATAACCACTATGTGACAGCTATGTGTCAGTATGAATTGGATGAACCATCATTTATGATAAAAATAAAATAGTGGCAGCTCCTGTTATTTCATGTTGTTGAAAACTAGGGCTGCGAAGGCTCGAATATTTGTTTTTATAACGTTTATTTAAGCAAGCGCAGCAAATAATAAAGCAGGTCAAGCGAATTGTAAAAAGGGTGAAAATGAGCATATAGACTAAGTATATTTGATTGGTAATTAATTAAATAAAATAGAACTATGGGAAATAAGAAAGCAATATTCACTTTTGTAGGCCTGGTATTGGCTGCAGCAATTGGTATAGGTATATGGGCTTACCGTCTTTTGGGAAATATGGAGGCGGATCAGGAAAAAACAGAACAATTATCTTCCCGAATTTTAGCTGGTTTTGGCGATCATACTACTATTTATAAATATCCAGTACAATTGTCCGCAGTAGACTGGGGGAAGAGCTGTCTAATTCTTGAAAATGGCGGTGCCGGTGATTTGGGAATAACTTATAAGGAAAAATGGAACGAGGCATTGGGAACAGTAGATAATTATCCCGGTGATGCTGTCAAAGGCATTGTTATGATAGCGATGGACATGCAGGAAAAAGGAGAGTACGTCAATAAGATCGGTCAAAAAGATAAAGCTTATCAGCGCAATTATATTATTAGCTATGTAGATCTCGACAAGAAGGTAGTCATCGCCCGCGATACCCTATATGGTGAGGAGCCGCCTTTGGTCAATCGTTCCTCCGGTTCGGGAGCTGGTGACTTTCCCTCGGACACTGAAGTTATAGATTCAATCAAAGTTAGGTTGAAATTGTAATTTTTTTTTCTCCGTTTATGGAATTTCGATATTCTTCGCATCCCTGCACGAAAGTTGAAGTGCTGGATGGAAGAATCTAGTACTTGGCTTTAGGTAAATTTATCTATTTTTAAAAGAATTTAGCCAGTATCTTAAACATGAAATGGAAATCAATTGTTGTATGCTTTTTAGCTGTTCTGTATTCTGCTGTTCTTTGTGGGCAATCGAACTTATTCAATAGTCCGCGTGGATCTTCTGACTATTATATTTATAAACTGAGCCCAGAAGTTTTAAAAAAAATTCACTTGGGAGAAAAGAAATTCGATGAAGCTATGCTCAGCGATTTTTTTCTTAAGTATAAGGCCGGAAGTCCACAGCCGACTTTACCCCCTGGTAATTATGTTCAGGTCCGCGCCAGTGGAGCTGATCTCATTTATCAGGAATTGATTAGTGATAACCTATATGTCAAGATTGTTCCGGCAGAAATTTTTGCGATTTGTCTATACGATTCTCTGGGAACGATTATAAAAGATGCGCAAGTAAAAGTGAAGGGACGTCGCATGTTATTCGATAAGAAGTTTCATTATTATAAAGCTGCCAATGCAAATAGTGACGATATCGTCACTATTGAACATAAGGGTGTCTATCATTACCTGAGTGTAGAACGGAGTTGGCCTTACAAAGAAAAGGTTCCATTATGGAGAGGAATCAAAAATAGCTGGCTTAGAACAAAGTTTAAGATTAAGAGGTTCTTTCATAAACAAGAAACTGAACAGACAGAAAGCTTTATGGTTTTTAACAAGCCAATGTATAAGCCAAATGAACAGGTTAAATTTAAAGCTTATCTTGAGGAAGAAAAATGGAAACCTTACCGTGATTCTATTACCGTACGTCTGACAGGTGGATATGGATATGCCAAAGATACCATTTTGGCCCGACTTGCTCCCTATCGTCCGGGAATGTACAACTTTGCATTTGATTTGAAGGGGCTTGGCCTTATCCTTGATAAAAATTATGGGATCTCTTTGGAATCTACAAAAGCCAAAGTCGTCTTGCATCAACAGCGTTTCCGATATGAAGACTATGAGTTGAAAAGCCTAAGCTTTAATATGACGTCCGAAAAGACGAAATATGCTAAAGGAGACAGTGTGCGACTGAAACTAAAAGCTTTAAATGAAAATGAAATGCCCATATATGATGGGAAAGTAGATGTGCGTGTTGTGACAAGTCCACTTTATACGCTTGATATAAAGTCCAATAAGGTCAATTTTATTCCAGATACATTATGGCAAACGAGCATTTCGCTCGCAGATGTGGCGGAAAAGGAAATTGTATTACCCGATTCAATCTTTCCGGCTGACATAGGTCTTACATTTCGGGTTATTGGCACCTACCTAAGTTCGGATAATGAAAGAATTGAGCGAAGTCTCGACCTTAATATACTCAACAGCGAAAAGGAAATTCGTATTGCTGTAAAAGACGGGCATGCGGAGCTGAAGTATTTCGAAAAAGGTGTTGCGATGCCAGCAACTGCTCAGCTAATGATATTAGGTGAACATCGTGAAGTGCTGAAGACTGAAAATTTGAGTTTACCTAATTTGGTTTCTATACCTTGGCAGGCCGAAGAAATTGTTGTCAAGTCGAATGGATTCAGTAAAAACGTTTATCTGGAGGATCAGGAGCAGGCACAACTGAATTATCGGTTTTATCGAACTACGGATTCGGTGATACTGCATGTCAATAATCCTGCTATGATTCCATTTTGGTATCGTGTCTATCGTGCTGGTCGTACGATTGCTTCGGGTTATAATACTGAATTAAACGGTACATTTTTAGCTCGGGGAAAAGACGGGTATAGCATGGAAATCACCTATCTTTTTGGAGGAAAATCAAAAGTTATCCAGGAAGAATTACCCTATGTGGAGAAAAATTTAAATTTGGCAGTCAACACGGCGACGACAGTTTATCCGGGGCAGAAGGCTGACGTAGAACTTTCGGTTACGGATAAGAATGGTAAACCGTTGAAGGATGTTGATATTACGGCCTATGGTTTTACCTCAAAATTTAGGTCTGCAACCACTCCAAATATTACTATGGGTGGTCTGATGCGAAGGGCAAGAGTCTCACAAAATCTTAATTTTAGTTTGGATGATGATGAGAAGGTTCATCAGGGAGCTCTTCAAAATTGGGCAAAATGGTCTAAAGACATGCAGTTGGATACGATGGCTTTTTATCGGTTTCTATATCCCAAAGATTATTATCAGGAGTCTCTTCCTCTGGATGCGGTCAAGAGCCAAATTTCCCCTTATGTTGTTGTAAATGGTGCGGTGCAGGGGATACATTTAGTCTGGATAGACGACGTTCTGACTTATGCTAAACAAGACCAACAAAATAACAATACTATTTTTGAAGTTTCTCCGGGGCAGCATGATTTTAGATTTAGAACCAAGGATCGCGACATTCGTGTAAGTGGCTTTTATCTTGAAAAGGGGAAAAAGGTCATTGTTTCCTTTAATGCCTCACAGGATACGATTGGTTTTAACTACCCCGACAAAGCATTTAGCAAAGGCCAGATTTTGGTTTACCGAATACCTAAAGAAGAACGTGGTAAGCTCTACACTAACGAATTGACTGAATTGAAGCGCCAGTTGATTACAGTAACCAACAATTTTGGAGCCTGGCAATTACCCAATAATAATGCATTGATTGAGATGCCTGCATATATCCAGACAGCAGGAGATCTCTACTACCTCAATCCCGTAAGAAAAACTGTTTACGATAACCGGTTGCGGACACAGGTTCCCGTACCTCTGATGGTGGGACCATTTCCAAGGACAGAAATGTATAATGGTGTGCCCAAAATAGGCACCCTCATGGTTGACACAGCAAAAATTGGACGTTTTGAAATTGAGGGAGGCTATCAATACAGTATCTATAAAAATTACCAAAAGCAAAAAAGCTGGGATGGCAATCCTTTGCGGATTGATCTGTATGATTTTACGCCAAATTTAGATTTTCAGGAGAGGGTATGGACCTTGGAGGATATCAAGGCAAACGTAGAACGTACTTTCCAAGAGACGATGCAAAATAGCACGGGACCTGCGCAATTTGCTACGGTGAAGAAAGGAAAAAAAGACGCTATTTTTAAATTGAATTTAACTCTGGGCAATGATGCTGCACAAAAAGGCATTCGACCTGCATTGATCTTTATTGAACCGACGAATGTAGAGGAGAGAATGTACTTTCGACTGTTTTACGGTGGACATCGCAGTTTTGGCGATCTTCCGGTCGGCGATGTTACTTTGCATATTGTAAAGGATGATTCAACTTCTTTTAGTTTGCCAATCAAACTCAAAGCCAATGGGATGAATTATCTCAGACTGGATTCTATTCAATGGAGCAATGCATCTCAAGCGGCGAGATTGGCTTACAAACTTGTACGCGATGAAATTATTGTACGTACCGTGGAAAATCCATTGCAGGATTCTATAAGAAATGGGCAAGAGACTGATCCGCGGCTCTTAAAAATAGACCGGGAAGATTTTAGAGCGAAAAGAAAGAATAATAAGGTCGCCAGGATCTTAGTTTATGATGGTGATACGCCATTAATTGGGGCTAAAGTGAGTGTTTCGGATACCAAAAATCGATATTTCACAAGCTTTGACGGAAGTGTGGAACTTGAGCTTTCCGATGACAAAAATACGGTACTTGAGATTGTTGCTTTAGGGTACAATACAGCTACAGTCAAAGTCTCCAGTGGCAAAGATTATTTCGTGGAGTTAAAGCCAAGCGAAAATCAATTGGATGAAGTGGTTGTTGTGGGGTATGGCGTCCAAAAAAGACAATCATTGACTGCGGCAGTGAAATCGATCAATGCTAGGAAGGATGGGGTGACTACGGTTATGTTACAGGGTGCCGTAGCAGGGATTCGTATTCGTGGCGCTGCTAGTCCGGCCCCCAATGAAAAACCATTGATTTTAGTAGACGGAGTCCCCTTTGAAGGTGATATTTCAAGTCTTGATCCATCGACTATCGCGTCATTGAATGTGATTAAAGATCAATCTATGCTTGGATTGTACGGTGCTCGGGCCGCCAACGGCGTGGTGATGGTTCAGATGAAAGCTGGAGCTTCTGCGGCATCGACAGGTGCTGTGGATATGCCTTATTTGGAATCTGGAAATACAATGCGTGTGAACTTCCGCGATGATGCATTCTGGCAGCCAAAGCTAACTACCGATGCTCAGGGAAAAGCTAATTTTGAAGCGACCTATCCGGATGATATTACCAATTGGCGAACATTCTTTATTGCTAAAGGAAGTAGAAATTTCGCCGACATAAAAGAGCTAAATATCAAATCTTTTAAAGCTGTTTCGGCACATTTAGCGACTCCCCGGTTTGCCATCAGGGGTGATCAGTTTTCTGCCATGGGACGGGTTGTCAATTATCTTAGCGACAGCTTACAGCTCTTGCGTACAATCAATAATGGACTAACAACGCAGGAGGCAAAGTTGAAAATTGCGAAGTCTTATCGGGATCCTATATCGGTTATTGCCGATAAGGGGGACAGCATCCAACTTGCTTATTCGATCGGATTGTCAAATGGATATTTTGATGGTGAAAAACGTAGCATTCCGATTTTTGAAAAGGGGCTTGAACAACATGAAGGAGATTTTAAAGTGCTCAACAGTACCGCAGAGTATTTGCTAAAAACTTCTCCTGCGCTAGGCGAAATCACCTTGCATGCCGAAGCAAATTCGCTGGAATTCTTACAACGGGAAATCGAATCGATCGATCGTTACAAATTTCTATGCAATGAACAGATGGCTTCCAAATTGAGCGCGTTACTTTCTAAAAAAGAGCTTACAAAATTGATCGGAAAGCCCTTTACAGAGGATAAGAAAATAAAGGATCTCCTGAAAGAGTTACAGAAAAACAAAAATTCCAGTCAGGGCTGGGGCTGGTGGAACAAAAGTGAAACTGTGACCTGGATCAGCAACTATGTGATCGGGGTACTGTTGGATGCCCGAGAAGCAGGATACCAGGTTGAGATCGATACGGAGATCTATGCAGAACGTGAAAAGACCATGTTGAAAAGCAGCTTGGCTTCGCTGGATCTTCTATTGGATAAAGATAAGCTCCACGGGGCCAAAGAGAATTTGTTTGGCTCCCTGATATATCTGCTCCGGCTAGATCCGAAAACCGATTACAAAGATTATTTCTTCGAAATTGATACAAAACTGAAAAGTAAAACCATTAAGGATAAACTGCTGAAATATCTATTGATCTCAAAACTGGGTCTTAAAGATTCACATGCTGCAGATACCGTTCTTAAATACTCCTCAAAGGCTGTCTTAGGGGGGCTTTATTGGACTTCTGGAACTACAACAGATCAGAAAGGTAGATTTTTTATGCGACCTACGGAAACCAATACCGAGAATACACTGTTGGCTTACGGTGTCTTAAAATCAATTGGTGGTCATGATTCGGATTTAGAAAATATCCGTAATTACTTTTTCGCGCAGCGGCAGCAAAA
Source organism: Sphingobacterium sp. UME9 (assembly GCF_014170215.1). Lineage (NCBI taxonomy): Bacteria > Pseudomonadati > Bacteroidota > Sphingobacteriia > Sphingobacteriales > Sphingobacteriaceae > Sphingobacterium > Sphingobacterium sp. UME9. The sequence goes on from NZ_LZZP01000013.1 coordinate 623,120, forward strand.
CCAATGGTATAATATCTACGAATCTTCCCGTATTATACGAAGTATTCTTCCTGATTTACTGAAAGAGGGTGAGTCTTTCCAGGCCCCGGTAATGGTCATCAATGGCAAACGCGTCACTACATTTCCGTATACGCAAAGCTTTAAGTCGGATGAACAGATTAAAGTGAGGAAAGAAGGGACGGGGCCGACTTTTGTGACAGCCTATCAAAATTTTTGGAATCCAAATCCTGTCATAGAAAAAGAAAAGGGGCTTGCTGTGGCAACGCGATTTAAGGACAATGGTGCTACGGTAGCGGCGCTCAAGGAAGGGAAGCCTGTAAAACTTGAAGCAAGGGTAACATTAACTGGTGAAGCTGAGTATGTGCAGATTGAAGTTCCGATACCGGCGGGATGTTCTTATGAAACCAAAACCAATGGATACTATAGAATCGAGGCACACCGGGAGCATTTCAAAGATCGTGTTGTCATTTTCTGCAATAAATTAGGTAAAGGTACGCATACCTTTGAGATCGAACTTTTACCTCGTTATACCGGGACTTATACCGTCAACCCCGCGAAGGCTGAATTAATGTATTTTCCGACATACTATGGAAACGAGAAAATGAAAGAAATCGTGGTGGAGTAAATATACTTTTACAAAAAAGGGACTTATCACATGATAAGTCCCCAACATATAAAAACTAAAATTAAATTGTGCTATTGATGATCCCATCCACCACCTAGGGATCTGTATATCGCTACGCTTGCTTTGAGTTGGTTGACCTTCTTCTCAACGAGTTCAAATTTGGATTCCAGGGCATCGCGTTGTGTCAGCAGAACCTCCATATAATCTGCGCGGGCGTATTTAAAGAGGTCGTTGGAGATACCGATAGACTCATTTAATGCATCGACTTCCTTGGTCTTTATTTGTAGGCCATTCTCCAGCTTTTTAATTTTGGAGAGCTGGTTTGCAACTTCAATATAAGCAGCCAATATCGTCTGCTCATAATGGTAAACAGCCTGAACCTGTCGTGCATTTGCGCTATAATACGCGGCTTTAATTGCCCGTTTGTTGATCAAAGGGGCGGTGAGTTCACCAACGAGGGAAGAGAGAAAGGCTTCCGGTTTGATGAGATAAGTCGGATCAAAAGCTTGAAAACCTACTCCCGCCGCAATGTCCAAAGAAGGGTAAAAGCGGGCTTTGGCCGATTTGATATCCAGTTTGGAGGCTGCAAGTTCATATTCAGCCTGCTTTATATCAGGTCTGTTTTCCAGAAGGTCGGCCGGGATGCCCGCATAAACGGTTTGTGGAACAAGCTGATCAAAGGATTGTTGATCCCTTTGAACCGGCTGCGGGAATCTTCCAACAAGGTAGTTTATTCTATTTTCTGTTTCTGTGATCTTCTGCTTGATATCATATTGCATACCTTGGGTTTTCAATATCTGGGCTTCAAATCTTTTGACGGCAAGTTTATTGGATCGCGCGTTTTTCTTCAAATCATTTACCACGACCAGTGCATCGTTTTGAATCTTTACATTCTCATTGATAACCAAGAGTTCGTTGTCCAGCGCCAGGAGTTCATAATAAGAATCTGCAATTTCAGCGATCAGGTGAGTTACCATAAAGTTTTTGCCTTCCACGCTGGCAAAATACCGTTGCAACTGGGCTTTGGTCGCATTGTGGAGTTTACCCCAGATATCTGTTTCCCATTGTGCCTGTAGACCAACTCCAAAATCAAATAGCGGTTCAGGCATTTCGCGTCCGGGTTCGATTTCTGTATTCTTTTCCATCGCTCCAATGTTTGTGTAGCGACTAACTTTGTCGACCCCGGCGCCAACTTTTACACCTACGGAAGGTAGATATTCACCTTTTTTGGCGCTTACCTCATTTTTGGCTATTTCAATTTCCTGAAGCATAATATGTAGCTCCTGGTTGTTTGCTAGTGCCTGACTGATCAGTCCTTGTAGATTGGGATCGCTGAAATAGCTGTTCCATTTTATTTTTCCTGTATTCACGGTGTCGCTGTCGGCATCGCTATATTTCCCAGGAACGGTTCTATTTTCGGCACGTTGTTTTATTTCCAGTGGTTTGCAGGCTGCAAGACTAAGCAAGAAAAGTGCGAAACCTGTATAGTGATATAATCTGTTCTTATTCATAATGTATCATGTCTTCGCTTAATGGTGATTCGTCTTCGGCTTGGATCATTTTTCTTCCGTCAGCCAATTTTGCAAAAATGTAGTAGAGGCCGGGAATGACAATAACGCCAAAGATTGTTCCGACGAGCATACCTCCCAGTGCTGAGGCACCTATGGTGTGGTTACCGATAGCTCCGGCACCACTGGCAAAGACAAGTGGTACAAGTCCAGCGATAAATGCAAATGAGGTCATGAGGATCGGTCTGAAACGCGCTCGTGAACCCTCGATAGCTGCTTCCAATATGCTATCGCCAGCTTGTCGCCTTTTCACGGCAAATTCTACGATAAGCACCGCATTTTTACCCAATAAACCAATAATCATGATCAGTCCGACCTGTGCATAGATATCATTTTCAAGTCCCATAGCTTTTAATAGGAAGAATGATCCAAATACACCAACTGGTAGCGACAACAATACCGCAAACGGAATGATGAAGCTTTCGTACTGTGCCGCAAGTACAAGATATACGAAGACTAAGACGACTAAAAAGACATAAACGGCTTCGTTTCCACGTTGAGCCTCATCATAGGACAAGCCCTCCCAGGCAACTTTATAGCCGTGTGGTAATGTTTGAAGTGCAGTTTCGTTGATTGCCTGAATAGCGTCGGCCGTTGTATACCCATTTGCCGGAAGTCCACGGATGGCAGCCGAATTGTACATGTTGTAGCGCGTGATTTCGTTTGGTCCCTGTGTTTTTTTTAAGGTCATAAAGGCCGAATAAGGAACCATCTGGTCATGATCGTTTTTGACGTAAAGGTTCATGATATCGGAAGGTAGTCTTCTAAATTCTGGTGAAGATTGTACATAGACCTTGAAGAATTGACCAAAACGGATAAAACCCTGCTCATAGGTACTACCGATAAGGATATTGAGGTTGTCCATGGCTTTACCTATAGAAACGCCTTTTTGCATGGCGGCGTTATTGTCAAATACCAATTCGTATTGTGGGTAGTTGGCGGCAAAGAATGTAAAGACTCCGGTCAGTTCCTTACGTTTCTTTAGGTTAGCGATAAACGCTTTATTTACTTTATCGAAATCTTGGTAATCGGTGGTCCTATTGAGGTCCAGCAGGCGCATGGAGAAACCTCCAGAAGAACCAAAACCCGGAACAGCGGGAGGTTCGAAGAATTCAACCGTTGCACCTAGATTTTTTGATTTTTCTTCAAGTTCTTCCATGATCTCTTTAACGGAGTGTTCACGTTCACCCCAGGTTTTGAGGTTGATAAGACAGGTTCCGGCATTCGATCCACGACCTTCGGTCATGATTTCATAACCCGCCAGTGATGAGACAGATTCTACGCCATCTACCCCTTGACAGATCTTTTGGAGCTCTCTGGAAAGCTTATTGGTCTGTTCCAATGTTGATCCCGGAGGAGTCTGAATAATGGCATATATTGTACCTTGGTCCTCACTCGGTATAAAACCTCCTGGAAGCGTTTTGTTAATGACGAAAATTCCGACACAGAATGCTATTAAGATACCCCATGTAATCACTCTTCGACTGGCAATTTTACGAAGTAAGGAGGCATATTTGCCCGTTATTTTATCAAAAGTACGGTTAAAAAGGTCGAGCGATTTAGTGAATACGTTTGATTTTTTTGGTTTACCATGGTTATTTTTCAGGAGCATCGCGGCAAGCACAGGAGTAAGGGTTAATGCGACTACTGCAGATATCACGATGGAACTCGCCATGGTAATTGAAAACTGACGGTAAAATGTTCCGACAGGACCTGTCATAAATGAAATGGGGATAAAAACGGCCACCATAACAGCTGTAATAGCGATAATAGCACCTGCGATTTCAGCCATGACTTCTTTTACAGCACTGTACGGCGATATGGCACTTTCTTCCATTTTGGCATGTACTGCTTCAATGACCACAATGGCATTGTCTACGACAATCCCGATGGCAAGCACCAACGCAAACAAGGTCACTAAGTTGATCGACATGCCGAACCATTGGATGACGAAGAATGTACCTATCAGCGAAACGGGCACGGCGATGATCGGAATCAAAGTCGAACGCCAGTCGCCAAGGAAAATAAACACGACAATGGCAACTAAAATAAAAGCATCGCGTAGGGTATGCATCACCTGTTCGATAGAAGCATCCAGGAATTGGGATACGTCATAACTGATTTTATAGTCTATACCTGGAGGAAAGTTACCTTTCATCTCCGCAAGCTTTGCCTTCACATCTTTAATAACGTCATTGGCATTACTACCATAATTCTGTTTCAACACAATCGAAGCCGAGGGATGCCCGTCTAAATTGGAATAGATGTCAAAAAATTCACTTCCCAGTTCGACTTTAGCTACGTCTTTTAACTTGATGTTTTCACCGTCGCCGTTTGCGCGAACGATAATATTGTCGTATTCTTCAGGTGTATTGTATTGCCCTTTATAGGTTAGGACATATTCGAGAGATTGCGCTGCAATACCCGAGCTTTGTCCCAGTCGACCGGGACGGCCGATGATACTTTGTTCTCCTATCGCTTTCATCACTTCATCAACTGACAAGCTATAGGCGCGCATACGATCGGGATTTAACCAGACACGCATGGCGTATCTACGGCTACCCAAAATTTGCGATTTGGCGATACCATGAATACGATTGATTTCAGGAATGATGTTTACAGTTGCATAGTTGTACAAGAACTTTTCATCCATGCTTTTATTTGTACTGTAAAGATTCACGTACATCAGCATACTGGGCTGAATTGGATTAACGACCACTCCTTCCTTTTGAACAAGTTCAGGCAATAGTGGCATAACCTGATCCACCCGGGTTTTGACCAGTACTACGGCATCGTTGGGATCCGTTCCAGGGTCAAATACGACGTTTACGGTCGCTTCACCGGCACTAGTCGCATCGGTTGCGATATAGCGCATTCCCTGTACACCATTGATTGCATTCTCCAGTGTAATCAGTGAGGATTTTACAAGTACATCGGCACTTGCACCCGGATAGGCAATGGAGACCGCAACTGTAGTTGGTGCGATTTTTGGAAATTGCTCAGTAGGAAGTTGCTTTATGGCCAAACCTCCGATAAATAGGATTACAACCGATATGACAATAGCAAATACCGGTCGATGTATTACTTTTTTAAACATAATGCTGCTTTTTAATTACTCTGCATATAAATCTAAGTTTGACATGACTTTCTCCGGAGTCTGATATTTGGATTCAATGGTCTGGTTTTCCTGTACCATGCGAAGTCCATTCAGCAGAATCTTTTCGTCCTTGCCCAATCCGGAAGAAACAACATAGATATGCGGCAGTTCGGCAGCAACTTTTATTTCTCTTGCTTTTACTTTATTATCTTTTGTAATAACGTAAACATATTTTTTTTCAAGCTCTTCGAATGTAGCTTTCTGAGGTATCATAAGCGCGTTATTATAGGGCGATGTAATGACGATATTACCTGTCTCGCCATAACGCAATAATCCCTTTGGATTTGGAAAAGTCGCTCTGTAGGCAATATTTCCAGTTTCATTATTGAAGTCTGATTCAATTGTTTCAACAATACCCTCATGACCGAATTCTTTTCCATTGGCCATGTTTAACCGTACATGCAGCGGGCTATTGTCTTTTTTTGTGTCCATTTGATTGAGGTATTCGACTTCGGGGACATTGAAGTAAACCCACATTTTACTGTTATCGGACAGTTCTGTGATCAGCTCGCCTTCATCGACAAGACTTCCTTTACGGACATGGAGCTTACCAACGATTCCTGAAAACGGTGCTACGATGTCAGTAAATTTGAGATGAGTATTCATAGCGGCTAACTCGGCTTTGGCTTTTTCATATTTTGCTTTTGCCATTTCAGTTTCCTGCGGAGCGACAATATCTTTTTCGGACAGATTTTTGGTGTTCTGATATTCGATTTCAGCATATTTTACCTCGGCTTTAGCACGATTAACATCGGACTCGTAGAGGTTGGGCATGATTTTAAAGAGGGGTTGTCCTTTTTGTACAAATTGACCTTCATCGACAAATATCGATTGAATGTAGCCTTTTTCCTGCGCGCGCAATTCAATATGGTTGATCGAACGGATTTGGGCGACATAATCTTTATTGACAATTGTATCTTTGACCAAAGGAGTAGTGACGTTGAAAACTGCAGCTTCTTTTTTGTCTTTTTTTTCTGACTGACAGCTTGTAGATAGAATAATAAGGCACAGGCTTATATACATAAAGCTTCTCATGACCATGATAATAGTTTTTTAATAATTTTCGAAAAATTGAACAATAGTGTGACACGCTTTCAGGTGATTTTGAAAGCTATTTTGATGTTTTTTTAAGAAATTATTAAAAAATCACAGCCTGAATACACTGTAATGGATGTATAGGGCGTTTTTTCGTGAAGTAAGCTGGTTGGAATTTGCAAGCGAAACTGCTGTGCGTATATTGTGAAATTGAGGATGGATATAGGAGACTAGATTTCCAAAACCATCTCCTGTAAGTGCGAATAAGTTAGGGCTATTGGAATCACTTCCCGTGTCGTCGTTTTCATTATCATTTTCTGAAAAATAAGCCCTTAGTTTTTCATGCCGATGACGTTTGGTTTTGCGAATAACTTTGGTCTCATAACCTTCGCTTTTTACTTGCTTGTTGAAGTGATTGACAGCATGAAGATTGCAGGAGGGGATATTATTTGGTGTTGCCACATGATACCAGCCAAAACTGATAAGTATTGCGCAAACCACGCCGAACAGATATTGATGGAATTTTCCTTGCATCCTTGAAAGCAAATGTAATTAAACTTTAAAAATGATACAAGTGATTTAGGTATGGAAATTTTAAAGTTTATGTAATATTGTTACAAAGTGTTTAAACTGACGGTGTTTTAGTGATTAATTGTGTAAAAATTGCTCAAATTCAGTTTTGAAATTGCGTTTAGATGATATTTTTAAAAAATATGACCTAAATAGCTTTAGTTTTCTTCAATGGGTTATGTTTTTAGGTGTTTTTCGAATTTATTTTCGTTGTTTTTTAGTTTGATGTTCTTTCGAATGAGCTGGGGAAGTGGAAATTTGACTTTTTTATTCTCTAATAGGTGAAATCGTTTGTCCTACTTTTATGCTGTTGTGAATGAGTTTTTTAAAAAAGTTTGCTTGATTGAAAAGTGACTTGTTCTTTTATAGGGTACTTTGCTATCGCTTGATCTAGTTTATTGAGGCGGCCCTGATCCATTCTTACAATTGGGCAAAATGGCTTACGGTACTTTTTGATAAGTAGGTAGCAAGCGTAATGCCCAATTGGCTTGTTCTAGATTGTTTTAAGGGTTTTCTGATTATTTCGTAGCATTTGTATTGCTTTTTCAGCTCTTGTCTTTCGGGTTTGTTCCTGTTTTGCTGATCCAACCCAATCACAATAGCCTTGTTTGTATGATTTAGAAAGTGTTTCAAAAAAAGCATTGGCTTTTTCGTCCATATCCAACAATTGTTGGAGTTCCATAGGGACGCCTTCAATATGTTCACCTTTTTTTAGCATGTATTTTTATCATTTGATTCCCGATAAAAATACATAAATATCCTCGGGTTGACGGCCTTTATTGCATGAATACTTTTGACTTGTCCGTTAGGTAATACGATCAGGGGATTGCAGTACTTTCTCATGAAATAAGACTTACAAGTTACCGCTGTCTTCATATGCGTTGAAACATATATCGTTCTTATTTGTTTTTCTATTAGTCAACAAAAATTTTTCAATATGAAAGCAGTACGTTTTTTTGGGCATAAAGATGTCCGCATTGTAAATGATATGGTGAAGCCCGTTCCTAAGGGCGATGAAGTATTACTAAAAATTGGTGGTGCAGGTGTTTGTCATTCTGATCTCCATATTATAGATGAGGGAACCGTTGTAGGTACGGTATTTACCTTGGGACACGAAAATGCGGGCTGGATTGAAGAAGTTGGATCGGATGTAAAGGACTATAAAAAAGGAGATGCGGTGCTGGTCTATGGTCCTTGGGGATGTGGGCACTGTAAACCCTGTCAGCAATCAAAGGAAAATTATTGTGATCACCAGTCTGAAATGGCTTATGGTGGTGGGCTAGGCCTAGATGGTGGGATGGCGGAATATATGCTTGTCCCTTCTTCGCGTTTACTTGTCCCAATTTATGACTTAGATCCAGTTATTGCAGCGCCTTTAACGGATGCGGCACTTACTCCTTATTCGGCGATAAAACGTTCGATTGGCAAATTGACGGCAGATGAGTATGTGGTTGTGATTGGAGTTGGAGGTTTGGGCCATGTTGCATTACAAATACTAAATGAAGTAAGCGCGAGTTCAATTATCGCCTGCGATGTCACCGAAGAAAAACTAGCCTTTGCCAAAGAACTGGGCGCAGCATATGTGGTCAATTCGAAGGACGCAAATGCAGCCGAACAAATTAATAAGATTACTGGCATTAAAAAAGCTAAAGTGGTGATTGACTTTGTAGGCGCAACATCGACTATAGATCTAGGGACAAAAGTTGTTGGTTTGGATGGTGATCTGACAATTGTTGGATTAGGCGGGGGACACTACCAGTACAGCATGTCGGGGCTTCCTTTTGGCGTGAGTATGACAAACCCATATTGGGGCTCGCGGGTTGAACTTATGGAAGTTGTAGGCTTGGCTAGGCAAAGGAAGATTCATATTGAAATTGAGCAGTTTAAGCTTGATCAGGCCAACGAAGTCTATGATCGAATGCGCAACGGTAAGATCAAAGGAAGGGCTGTACTGATTCCTTAGTAAAAAAAAGTCTATCTTTTTAGTAGTTTATTTTGGTTTTTATCTTTTTGATGCGTATATTTGATGTATCATAATTTAGGTTTATAATTGGTTATTTAAGGTTTTCATTCTCCCCGTTTGAAAACCTTTTTTTTTGAAAGTCTCTCTTTTGATTTTTTATTAAAAACCTTCTGCCTTCTCTACTGTTGTAATACTAAGAATCCGCGCTGATTTATCTGCAAAATATTTATGGACAAAACAATTCTCGTACTCACCGATTTTTCTGAAAACTCATGGACCGCTATTCGATATGCGGCGAATCTGGCTAAAAAGTTTAATTGGACAGTAGAGGTTCTGCATATTTATACTATCCCAATAAAAGACAGTGTCCATGCTAAAATGGAGAATATGTTTTTGACGCCTCAGAAGGAAGAGGCTGAAGGCATGCTCAAGGACTGGCAGACACGTATCGACGATGAATTTCCTGATCTCAGCTGTAAAACCGTAAGTTTGCCCGGCAACTTGGAAAAAACAGTACTAAACTTACTACAAGAAAAGGAATACCGCTTTATCGTTATGGGAGCTAAGGGTAAAGGTATGATACAAAAAGCGGTCTTGGGAAGCAATACCTTCGCCCTGATAAAAAAGAGTCCAATTGGTGTCTTGGCAGTACCGATCACTTTCCAAAAATTTAGGTTACAAAATATCGGATTATTGAGCAATTTTAAAGCGTCCGAATATGATCTACTCGGCAGTTTCATCTTACGTGTACCGGAGAAATTCAATCTCAGCCTGTTGCACGTAACACAAAAGTATATCTCTCCAAAACAAGAAGATATTGAAGACTGGAAACAAAAGCTATCTGTCCAATTTTCGTTTAATAAAATTGATTATGTGGAAAAAAATGCGATCAATCGCTTAGATTACAATATGCCTATACCGCGTTGCATCGACTACATGGTAGAAATCGAAGCTATTGATCTTTTACTTGTGTCGTACAGTCCTAAAAGTTTTTTCAAAAGTATATTTTCCAGAAATCTTACGAAAGCAATTTATCGTAATCTGACGGTTCCTACTTTTTTTAAGCGTAATTTATATTAATTGTCGGTAATCTCCTCCAGGTTATCACTATCCATTGGTTGATTGTACACGGTTTAGTAAGTAGAAAATGATTGCACTAAAGTTAATAGCCGTGATTTTATGATTGCTAACCGAAATTTAAATCGCCTCTCCGATATGAAGTAATGTATTCGTATTTTTCATTAGCTTTATAAATAGTTGTATAAAATATAAACATAATGAGCCTTTGGATACTTCCTTTGATCACAATACTTTCCGCAAGTCCCGATAGTACGCATGCAGGAGAATATAAGTTTGCTGAAACGCCCAGTTGGAGTGATGAGTTTGATTACAATGGTCTACCGGACGCAAAAAAATGGGGGTATGATGTAGGCTCCTTACATAATGGCTGGGGAAATCATGAACTTCAATACTATACAGATGCCAACAGGAAAAATGCAAGTGTAGCAAATGGTGTTTTAAGTATTACTGCAATAAAAGAACAATATGAAGGGTTGGACTATACTTCTGCTAGGCTGGTCAGTAAGAACAAGGGCGATTTTCTGTATGGTCGATTTGTAGTCCGAGCCAAGGTACCGAAAGGGAAAGGTACGTGGGCAGCCGCTTGGATGTTGCCGACAGATTGGGTTTATGGAGGATGGCCACATTCGGGAGAAATAGATATCATGGAGCATGTCGGTTATGACGAGAATGCAATACATATTACCGTTCATACAAAGGACTATAATCATTCGATTGGAACTCAAAAAGGAGTGATGAAGCGAATTGATCAGGCAACATCGGAGTTTCATGATTATCGGATAGACTGGACCCCCGAGTATATCCGAGGTTTCGTGGATGATGTACAGATCTATAGTTTTCCGAATGAAGGAAAAGGCAATGGAGTTTGGCCATTTGATAAAAGATTTCATTTACTATTGAATCTGGCTGTTGGTGGAGATTGGGGTGGTGTGCAAGGCGTCGATGCCAGCGCATTTCCTGCAGAGATTGAAGTGGATTATGTCAGGGTATATGATTTACTGAAACCTTAAATGAATCTTATTTTCTCTAATTTATAAAGATTAATTCAAATGTTTAGGCATCAAGGGAGAGGAAGGAATTATACTCATAATTTGAAGTTAGCCTCTATTTTGTCTTGTGTTGCAGGCCTGGTTAATATTACAGGTGTTCTTGCCGTTGGCACTTTAACAACGAATGTCACAGGTCACTTTGCATTTTTTTCAGAACAGTTGATTTTAATGAATTACAAGATGGCTTTGATTTTTCTGTTATACATTGCTTTCTTTTTAATGGGAGCATCCGTTTCAGGTTTTATTGTAGAATTAGCCTCAAAAAAGAAATCACATAATGCCTATATCATTCCAATTTGTATCGAGTCTATTATCTTAATTAACGTAGGACTGCTCCCAGCTTTCGTTAAAGCAGGGCCAACGTTTCCAGAAATAATTTCATTTGCCCTTCTTTTTGCTATGGGACTTCAAAATGCCCTGGTAACGAAGGTGTCACAATCAGTTGTCAGAACGACGCATTTGACCGGATTGTTTACTGATCTTGGTATTGAACTTTCACAGTTGCTTTTTTATAGAGAAATGGCTGAGAAAGTGAAATTACACAAAAGTATTTTTCTTAAGTTGATGATTATTGGTGGTTTTTTTATCGGGGGAATTATTGGTGGTTTTATGTTTCAATATTTTAAATTGAAAACATTATTGTTACCCGCTACTATGCTTTTGTTTGCCTTATGGTATGACCATATTCTACTTAAGTTTTATCATTTGAAGCGAAGCTTAAGACCGGATGAATAGGTTCGATTAAATTCATATTTTAGCTTAATAACATGAACTATTCCAATATCCTGTTTGAAAAATTAGTCTTATCTGTATTTTGGCAGCATCTTTGTATCTCGTCGTTAAACTATATTGAGTTATACCACGAACGATATGAAAATAATACGAACGACCCTTCCATTTCTTCTGTTTAGTTTCATCCTTTTAGTTGGATGCAACAATAATCAACAGATCAGGATGATTGATAAAGATGGGAACACACATTTGTTGACAAGAGAAGGTGATCGAAAAGGAGAATTGGGACTGCAGCGTATCATCGCTCGTGGCAATGATACAGTAATAACGATTGATGGTGCAGGTCATAAAATGTTGTGGACAGCTTCAGATGTGACCAATATTGATACAACAAAGATTCAATATTATCTCAAAAAGAGAAATGGAAGCAGTGTTCATATTTATACACCTGTAGATGTAAATCAAAATTTTATAGATGTAGAGGATAGTCAAAATGTTTTGTCAGATCCTTATGATGGTACAGACAAGAAAAAATCCCTACTGTAGATTGCCGCATGAAAAAGCATAATTTGGGCTAAAGAGAAAATCCTAGCAAGTTTACTTGCTAGGATTTTTTTTTTGGTACTTTGGCACCTTCTTTTTTGGCTTCGGAGAGGCCAATGGCAATCGCCTGTTTTCGTGATGTTACCTTTTTTCCGCTACCAGATTTTAATTTTCCCTCTTTCATTTCGTGCATCGTCTTTTCAACTTTCTCAGATGCTTTTTCTGAATATTTTGCCATAATAGTGTTACACCTTGATCTGTTATTAAACACTTCTGCAAAAAGAACAGCTGTTTCAGTTGAATCGTTTGAAAATTCTTTGAGAGCGAAATAGCGAACATCTTTATCTACTAATTCAATTCATTTCCAGCTTTAATCACGGCTTGGTTAGCGGCTTTTATTCTTTCAAGAACCATTTTTTGTATTTTACGGTCGTAAGTCAATAGTCCATTGACTTCGTGTTCCACGTCTGTAGTTTGCGTATAAATAGCAACACTGAGTCCTTTGTATCGGAGCAATTGCTCGACATTATCCATTAGGAATATATAACGGTCTGTGAGTGCCTCTATAGTGGGTTCGTAGGCATAGGCATTGTTTTCGACAGGCCACATGTGACCGCGGACAAATAAGCCTACGCCACCAAACTCTCCAAGGGAAGCTGCCCGTTTCGAATCAGGCTCTGAGGCACCCTTGGGGCCAACATAGATATGGGTGTCAACAAAATCTCCATTTCCGGGATCACCATAAGCTTTTTGGTAAGATGGATTGTTGTTAAATCCCGAATTACCGTTCACTAAACGTGAAGGGTCATATTGTTTGGTCCAGTCGGTAATATTGCGTACATCGAAAGCGCCCCAGTTTTCGTTAAAAGGAACCCAGGCGATAATGGATGGCGAGTTGTAGTGGTCGTCAATGATGGCTTTGTATTCATCACGAAATGCTTTTCGATAAATCGTAGTATCTTCATCGGGATACCAAAGGCAGGGCATATCTTGCCACACGAGCAGTCCCATTTTATCTGCCCAATAATAGAACCGTTGGGGTTCGGTTTTCATATGCTTACGAATGAGGTTATAACCAGCTTTTTTGGTAAACTCGATGTCATATTTGAGCGCTTCTTCCGTAGGTGCTGTTAGAATACCATCGGGCCAGTATCCCTGATCCAGGAGACCGAGCTGCATCACAAATTTGTCATTCAATAGCGGCCTTACAATTCCGTTTACCTTACCAAGTTTAATATCACGCATACCAAAATAGCTCTTCACCTCGTCGATGATTTCTCCATTATTCCCATGTATACTTAATTTTAAATCGTATAAAAAAGGGGAGTCAGGAGACCAAAGTTTTGGATTTTCTACCGGGATATTAAATTCCATGCCCGACTGAATTACCGTTTTTGAAATTTCTTTTCCCTCTGAAGAAACGATGGCCGTAACTTTTGCCTTCGCTGTGCTAGTGACCTGTATTTTTAGTTGTTTTTCTGCTACTTGAGGCAGCAATTTGATTCCCTGTATATGGTTTTTGCCTACTGGTTCCATCCACACAGTTTGCCATATGCCAGAAGAAAAGGTATAGTCGCCTCGAGGTCCATTTTTGCCTGAAGGATACTTACCGTCGTTCTTGTCATGCGCTGCAACGACAATGTTATTTGGACCGGCCTTTAAAAACTCAGTGATGTTGATCCAAAAGGAGTCGTAGCCACCTGAATGAGTACCGGCTTTTCTTCCATTTACAAATATGGTCGCATCGTGATCCACTGCACCAAAATGGAGTATAATATCTTTCCCTTTCCAATGATTAGGTAGCTCGAAATTTTTACGGTACCACAGATTAATTTCTTGTTTGCGTTGTATTCCGGATAAATAGGACTCTGGACAATAGGGGACAAGAATGCTTTCTCGGCTGCGGTCAAAGGAAATGGGGGCAGCAGGATTCAGCGCATTCGGAGCATCCTTTCCACCTATATAATCCCATTTACCGTTGAGACATAGCCATTCATTCCTTTCCATTTGGGGACGTGGATATTCGGAGAGTGGAATTTCTGTTTGCTTGGCTATTGCTGTCCATGGGGTTGAAAGCTGTGGCTGTTGTGCCAAAGCATTAAGCCAACCGAAGAGCGATAGTGCCAGCACAAAAATTGAGGTTTTGGTTTTTATCATGGTATACTTCTTGGTTTTTCAGAATATGAATATAAGTATACTAAAATGATTTAGTGAATTATAAACGAAATGTTACTAGTGCCGCTTTCGATATTGGGCTTGGTTGGTTGGTTGGTTGGTTGGTTGGTTGGTTGGTTGGTTCCCAAAAGAAATAGATGTTGGATTAAACAAAACTACAGGAGCTGCCTTTTTTGAGGCAGCTCCTGTATAATGCTTATTACCAAATTTTAATTCTTTCTTCCGGTGACTTGTATAGTTTGTCTCCTTGTTTAACATCAAAAGCTTTGTAAAAAGCGTCAACATTGATCAATGGACCAAAACTTCTGAAATATCCTGGAGAGTGTGGATCAGTTTTAACTTGGTTGACCATATATTTTTCACTGGATAGGGTTCTCCATACAGTTGCCCAACTTAGGAAAAAGCGTTGATCTTGCGTGTATCCACTTATTTCACCTGGGTTTCCCTTATCTTTTAAATATAGTTGAAGTGCATCGTAAGCAATGTTTACACCTCCTAAATCCGCGATATTTTCACCGTTTGTAAATGTTCCGTTGACGAAAGTGCCTTTTACAGGTTCATATTTATCGTATTGAGCTGCGAGTGTTTTTGTTGCTTTTTCAAAATTGGCTTTATCTTCTGGTGTCCACCAGTCTACCAAGTTTCCGTCCGCATCAAATTGTGCGCCCGAGTCGTCAAATCCGTGGCTCATTTCGTGGCCAATTACGGCACCTATACCACCGAAATTGACAGCTGCGTCAGCTTGTGGGTTGAAAAATGGCGGTTGAAGAATAGCGGCCGGAAACACGATCTCATTGTTTACGGGATTGTAATAGGCATTTACTGTTTGTGGAGTCATTCCCCATTCTGATTTGTCAACAGCCTTACCAATTTTAGCCAGATCCTTTTCATATCGCCATGTGGTGATATTTTGGAGGTTAGCATACAGATTACCGCCTTTATTTTCAGATAGAATATTCAATTTAGAATAATCTTTCCATTTGTCCGGATAGGCAACTTTTACAGTGAATTTGTTTAGTTTTTCAAGCGCTTTTCCTTTTGTAGCCGAAGACATCCAGCTCAAATCGTTGATATGCACTGCAAAACTTTTCTTTAAATAGTCGATCAATTCGACCATTTGTGCTTTAGCCTCAGCTGGAAAATATTTTTCGACATATAATTTTCCGAAAGCTTCACCTAATGTGGAATTGATCAGTTCAAATCCTCTTTTATTTAATGCTCTTTGTTCTTGTTGACCTCTTAAATACTTACCATAAAAAGCAAATCGCATGTCTCCTAATTTTTCGCTTAAATAAGAGGCACTACCGTTGATCATATGGAATTTTAAGTAATCTTTAATAACAGGAAGGTTTTGTGCACTGACCAATTTATCGAAGTTCTTGTAATAACCTAATTCCCCAATGATTACTTTTTCTGTATTGACACCTACTTTTTTAAGGTACTCAGGTAGATTTACATTTTTAACCAAGGCGGTTAACTCTGCCATGGTCTGCGGATTGTACTGTAACGTATTATCACGGCTTTGTTCATTGGTCAAGTAGGTCTTCGCGATGCTTTTTTCGTAGTCAACGATTCCTTTTGCGGCAGCATCAGCATTTTTATAGCCTAATTCGGTTAACATGGAAGCTACATATTTTTGATACTCGGCAATAGCTTCGGTATTTTTTTCATTTTCTTTTTGATAATAATCTCTTCCTAGTCCTAAGGAGGCATCTCCTAAGTAGACCGCGTTCATTTTGGAATCTTTTAAATCAGCGTAGACCCCCCAGCCATAGAAATTATTCTCACCTTCTTTCGTTACGGAAGTTAAATAATTCTGAAGATCTTTTAGGTTTTTAATCGCGTCGATTTTGTTTAAATTTCCCTGAATCGGCTTAATACCGTCTGCATTTCTTTTCTGTAAGTTCATGTAAGAAGCATACAGGTCCTGTATTTTTTTGCCCTCACTTCCTTCAGGAAATTTATCTTTTAAAAGTGAGTTCAGAATTTTCATCGAATTGTTGTCCGTATCTTCTGCCAATTTATTGAAGCTTCCCCAAGTGGGTTTGTCGGAAGGAATTTTAGCCGTTTTCATCCAGGTTCCGCTTACGTAGTTGTAAAAGTCATCCTGTGGACGTACAGATTTGTCCATTAAGCTCAGATCAAGTCCTTTGTCGGATCCTGTACCTGCTGTCTGTGCTTCCGCATGCTGTGTGTAAACTCCAGCCAAGAAAATTAGGGCGAGTGTTAATTTTTTCATTGTTGTTTTAATGTTGTATGATTTTCAATAATTCAATCTGGGAGTACGCACAAATTACGGGCAAAATAGCTTATGTTATTTGCTCCGGGTAATTCGATTTGTAGCAGCCATGTCAATAATTAGCGGTGATTTTTTTTAAGCTGAAAAAATCATTTACACAAATGACGGAAAATTCTAATTCAGCAACAAGTAAATTTGATCATTATCTGTCATTTTATTAAACTAATGGGGTAGAGTAGCATGTTATTCGTTTGCTAACGAATAACATGGATATGCTTTTTAAAGAACGTCCTTTGATGTGTTGTTGAACGCTCCGCTATCTGACTTAGCTAAGCTATTTTAGGACAAAAAGAAATACTAAACTTAATATGGAAATACTAAACTTAATATGAATTTAGTTTAGTATTAATAAACGATGTTTAATATTGCTTACATTTTCATCTATAAGTAAGCGATTATGTTCAAACTATCCTATTCAATTTCACCTAAAGTTACTGGCCTAACATTGTCATTGGCCATGCTGGCTACACAGGGGTTTAGCCAGACCCGATCGTTCCAGGGGAGACTGGTCGATTCATTGAGTCAAGGCGCTATTCATGGCGCAACAATTCGTAATTCTCATTTAGCTAAGCTTGTTTCATCGGATCATTCCGGTAAGTTTGTGATCGACGCACATATCGGTGATACGCTAAGAATTGGCTACATTGGGTATCTTCCCAAGGTTTTCATTGTTGGTAATCAACCTTCATCCGTTATTTCGCTTATACCGAACCAACAATCCCTCAATGAGGTGGTTGTAACTGCGCTTGGTATCAAAAAAGAAAAGCAGGCTATTGGCTATTCAGTGCAGGAAATAAAAGGCAAAGACATGGTTAAAGCTCGGGAACCAAATGCTATTTCTGGTTTAGCTGGACGCGTGTCTGGCTTAACAATTACACCGAGTACAAACTTATTTGGAGACCCGGGTATCACGTTACGTGGTCGGAGCAATATTCTTATTGTGGTCGATGGCATGCCGATTAATACCGATTCATGGAATCTTAGTCCGGATGATATCGAATCCTATTCTGTCTTAAAAGGTGCAAATGCTGCGGCATTATATGGGAACAGAGGTCAAAATGGAGCGATTGTGATAACGACAAAACGAGCAAAATCACAGGATAAAGGTTTCCAGGTTGAATTTAACTCAAGTACACAATTGCAGACGGGGTATAATGCGATACCAAAAATTCAAACCGAATATGGCCCGGGTTCAAATTATCAATATGCTTTTAAAGATGGTCGTGGGGGTGGAATCAATGACAACGATTACAATATTTGGGGACCCCGATTTGAAGGACAGCTTATTCCGCAATATAACAGCCCGATAGATCCAAAAACAGGACAGCTTATTCCCTTACCTTGGGAGGCCAGAGGAAAAGATAATTTGAAGAAATTTCTTCAGAATGGTCTTTTGAGTACAAACAATATTGCTATATCGACCAAAAATGATCATGGTGATCTACGCTTATCTGCGTCTCAGATGTTTCAACGGGGAACTACGCCTAACACTAAATTGGGAAGCACCAATATAAATCTTACCGGAGGCATTAACGCTGGTAGTAAGCTCCGTTTCGATGCGAGCATAAATTACAATAAGCAGTATTCACCAAATTATCCAAATATTGCTTATGGACCAAATAGTCCTATATACATTCTTACATTGTGGGGAGCGGCAGATTATGATATTGATGATCTTCGCAACTATTGGCAGCCTGGGAAAGAAAATGTACAGCAGTACAATCGTGAATACACCATTTATGACAATCCTTGGATGACGGCTTATGAAAATTTGAGGACTTATGATAAGGATGATATCTACGGTTACGTGTCGGCTAATTACAAGCTTAATGATAAATTGTCATTAAATGCACGTACAAGTGCTAGTACCTGGAATAGGAATAGAACGATTAAAATTCCAATTTCTGCCAACTTATATAATTATAATATCGGTGGAAGCCGTGTTGGAGGTTATCAGGAAACCTATGATACTTTTTGGGAAAATAATACAGAGGTCTCCTTAAAATACCAAAATCGTATCGCCGAGGACATAGGCTTCTCAGGCTCAGTATTTGGTAATTTAAGAACCGTCAGTGTCAAATCGCTGTTTGCACGTACAGATCGTGGATTGACTGTGCCCGGTGTTTATGACTTAAGCAATTCGATCATGCCCACGGTGTCTACTAACGATCGTGCTCTGCGTCAGGTCGGAAGTGTTTATGGATTCATGGATATAGACTATAAAAGCATGTTATTCTTAAATCTAACGGGGCGATTTGATAAATCTTCGACGATGCCGGTAAAGAATAACACCTACTTCTACCCATCGGCTTCACTAAGCGCTGTGATTTCACAGATGGTCACTTTGCCCAAGGTTATTTCCGCATTAAAAATCCGTGGAGCATATGCTAACGTTGCGAGTGATTTCGTCAATGAATCGGCCCAGTACGATATTTATAAACTTTTGCCGGCATACAGTAATTATGGTCGTTGGGCCAATTCAATGACCGGCGTAACATATACTGATGTATTACCTAACCCGGATCTCGTGGCAGAGCGTGTGAAGACGGCGGAAATAGGTTTGGAAACTCGTTTATTTAACAACCGTCTGGGTTTCGATTTTGCTTTTTTTAGAAACCTGGAAGGTCCCAGGATTATTGAATTGGCTACGTCGGTTACTTCGGGTGTAAGAGCCAGACAAACCAATGGGTTGACTTTATTGCGTAAAGGTATCGAGCTGAGTATCGATGGGACTTTGATTCAACAGAAAGATTTTAGCTGGAATGTAATGGTCAATGCATCAACAAATCATGCCTGGCTACATGACATCGATGGGCATCAAACGCGTTCTGGGAATGTTCGTGTTGGTGAGCGATGGGACGGATATTACGTGAATGATTTTCAGCGTGATGAAAAAGGAATGCCAATTGTGGGTACAAACGGTTTACCAGCTTACAATCCTTATGTGAGCAGAATAGGTTATAGCGATAATAAATTTACGGCCAGTATCAGCAATAGTTTCCGATACCGTGATTTCAGTTTTAGTTTTCTTGTGGATGGCCGCTTTGGTGGTTTAATAAAAAATGTGCAGGATGCCAAACAATGGGGATCAGGAACACATCCCGAATCAGCAAATGAATATCGTCTAAAGGACTGGGAAAATAGGGATGTCAAAGATTATAAAGGAACTGTCATGACCAATGGTTTAAAAATAGTCAAGGGGCAGCTCAATACAGATCAGGATGGTAAGATAATCTCCGATACAAGGGAATTTGCCCCAAATGATATTTCTGTGTTGTGGCAAAATTGGGCCACTAATTACTATCAGTCGGGACCAATTACGGCCAAAAGCCGAACCTTTGTCAAATTGCGGGAGATCGTTTTCAGTTATAATGTACCTGCCAACTTGTTGAAAAATTCCAGATTCTTCCGCAGTGCAAGTGTTTCAGTGGTCGGTAGGAATTTGCTGTATTTCACTGGAAAAGGTACCCAAAATATGGATTTGGACCAATTCACCAGTGCTAGCTCAGACTACCAGACACCATCAGTAAAGAGCTTTGGTCTAAATCTTAATGCAACCTTCTAAAAACTTAGTCAAAATTTTTAAAAATGAAGTACTTTAAATCCACTCTCATTCTTCTCCTGTTCGGGTGCTCTTTCAGTTCCTGTAAAAAGATAACGGATCTACAAAAAGACCCTGCGGCTGTATATAATCCTGCTCCAAAACTTTTGTTTACGGGAATACTCATGCGTTCTTATGATGCGCCATGGAGTGAAGATCATCGACATAATCAGTACATGACACAAAATGAGGCCTATTATGCGGGGCAGCCTTATGGATGGACTACAGGCTCTTTCGAAACGCCCTATGGTATATTGCGTGATGTGTACCGTATGGAAATCGAAGCTGCAAAAACTCCTGAATTGAGTGCTGCTTATATGACCATGGCCAAATTTTTCAAGGCTTATTTCTTTGCCCGAACGACGGAAATGTTTGGTGATATTCCATTGACAGAGGCTCTGCAAGGTGAATCAGCGGGCAATTTTGCGCCCAAATACAATACCCAGTTGGAGGTATACCAGCAAGTGCTTAGCTGGCTTGAGGAGGCGAATAATGAACTGGCAAATCTAAAAGAAAAAGGCAATACATTAGATGGCGATTTCTTTTACAATGGCAAGCCTGAGCAGTGGCAGAAACTGGTCAACTCATTTAAGCTACGTGTTTTAATTAGCCTCAGCAAACGTGCCGATGATAGTCCCGCATTGCGGGTGAAGGAACGCTTTGCTGAAGTTTTGGCGAATCCAACCAAATACCCACTGATTCTTGAAAATCGGGATAATTTTCAACTCCTTTACAATAATATTAACACCTATCCGCTGTGGCCAACAGACGGTGTGATTATAAAAAAGGATGTGCGAAACACATTGGGAGCAACCTATCTGAATATTTTAAAGACTTTACAGGATCCAAGATTATCGATTCAGGCACTACCGGCTTCGGCGTTGCCTTCTGATCCTGCGCGCCCTTTCGACGCATACAATGGAGGGAAAACAGGCGACCTACAGAGTACCTTGCTAAAACAAGCGGCGGATGGACAGCTCTCTATGATCAATTTCGATTATTGGCTCGCTTCGCCGTCTGGGGTTCCGTCTATTCAATTTGGTGCCTCCGAAGTGCAATTTGCCCTGGCAGAAGGTATCAATCGCGGTTGGGCTAGCGGAGATGCTGCGGTAAGATTTCAGTCGGGGATAAGTCAGTCGATGTTGTTCTACGGAGTTTCTCAAGACAAAATCAATTTATTCTTACAGGCAAATCCTTACAAAGGGAACAATGCGGAAGGGTTAAAGCAGATCTTAACACAAAAGTATGTGGCATTTTTTGAAAACTCAGGAAAACAGGCGTTTTTTGAGCAGCGCCGGACAGGAGTGCCAGTTTTTGATATAGGACCTTCGAATGCCAATAATAACCAGATACCGAAACGGTGGGCATACCCTAAGACCGAATACAGTACCAACGAAACTTACTTGAAAGAAGCTTTGCAACGTCAGTTTAATGGATCAGATACCCAAAATGACATTATTTGGCTTATTAAATAAAACAAAAAACAAGGATAATTAGCCATGGAAAGACCTCTTGGATTTGTGTCCGAGAGGTCTTTTTACGTAGACAATTGTTTCTATAAATCGTTTATTGCTTCGCTTTGATGGTCAACATACGTATCAGGAGATCTTGTATGGAGAGACTATCCAGCTCTTTTCCAATAAATACCAGTGTATTCATTTTTCTTTCATCCTGTTTCCACTTGTTACCGTAATCCATATCGACACGTGAACCGACTGTCTGTATAATAATTTTATTTTCTTCATCTTTTTTATAACCAATTCCCTTCATTCGGTAAATTTTGTTTGGATACTTGCCGACAAGTTTGCTCAAGCCGAGAAAAAGGTTTACGAAATTAAATTCTTCAGCAAAAGTATAGACGCGCGTTGCAATATCACTCAGATGTTGTTTTGTCAGACTTGATTTGCCAAGTATCATTGAACTGCTTAGATTAACATTCTTCAGAAAAGAAAAAGCTTCTATTTTTTTTGTGTACTTTATTCCTTCAATTATTTCGAAAGGAAATCCCTCCGTTACTGTTGACTGGAGAGTTTTCGCAAGTGGGTTTACATGTGCTAAGTAGTTGCTTAAATAGCTCAAATATGCCGAATGTACCGCTTCGGTTTTGTTGATGATAATGACGTCGGCGGCCGTGATTTGCCGTAACACTTCATCCCTTTCCTTGATCTGATCTTCAATAAGTGCAGCATCAACCAAACAAATAATTTTTTTTAATGGGAAGTAGTTCTTAAACATTGGATGCATTGTAAAGGGTTCTGTTATAGCATCGGGTATAGCAAGACCTGTACATTCAATAACGAGTTCATCAAAGCTATCCTGTTTTTGATAGAGCGATTCGAGTGCGGTGTAAAGTTCATCGTTCAGCGTACAACAGAGACATCCCTCTTGGAGTGCTACCAGTTGTCCATAGTTTTCATTGAGCAAGGAGCTATCTATATTTAGTTGTCCTATCTCATTTTCAATGATAGCAAAACGTTTTTTCGGATAGGATTTCATTAGGGCATTTAGAAAAGTCGTCTTTCCTGCACCTAAAAAGCCAGTTAAAATGGTTACTGGACGAGCATGAGCTGTATTCATTTGCGATGATTATACATTTAATCTGCTTCTGTTATTATCCCAACGAAAGTTGGGGAAAGGCAGATCTTATTTCAATAAATTGAAAAATTCGTTTCGTTTACTTTCTGATAAGAATATACCGCTGTATTCCAGTGTTGTTGTACTACTGCTGGTGTCTTTGACACCCCGAGCGGAGACACAGAGATGATCGGCATCAATCACAACAATAATATCATCTGTTGCTAAGGTGGATCTGAGCTCATTGTAAATCTGTAAAGTAAGACGTTCCTGCACCTGTGGGCGATGCGCATAATAGTCTACAATGCGGTTTATTTTTGATAGTCCTATTACGCGGTCTTTGGGGATATAGCCTATATGTGCCCGCCCTACGATTGGTAAAAAATGATGTTCACAGGCTGAATTTACCCGTATGTCTTTTTCTATCAATAGCTTATTGTAGCCATAGCGATTTTCGAAGGTGGACAGCTTGGGCTTGTTAACCGGATTAAGGCCATAAAACAATTCGTTGATATACATTTTTGCTACACGATAGGGCGTTCCGCTCAGACTGTCATCTTGGAGGTCGAGGCCAAGTTCATACATAATGCCCTTAAAAAGTTGAGATATCTTGTTGATTTTTTCTTCGTCTGTCCGATCAAATGCATCGGAGCGTAAGGGAGTATCCATTGAAGTCATCATGTGTTGGTCTCCTAAATCTTCCGGATTGGATGCCGCATCTTTTTTTAATAATGTGTTCATATATTAATTTTTATCAAATCGTGCTGATTATACCTGTTGCCTATTGTCAAATGGAGTTGTCATTTCATAGCGCTATTCGTGTTATAAATATAGTTAAAAAACAGTAAATGCAATATGGTTGCTTTTGTGTTTTTTAACTATATTTGATAGACAAATCTTTAATACGTTATGTTTAAGCAATTTATTCTAGTTTTTTTGTTTGTTATTGCAGGAAGTAAAACTAATCCAGTCTTTTCTCAAGGGGTAACGGAATCACAACATTTGGTCGATCATAAGCCTTTGATGAATGAGGTTTGGAAAACCTTTGACACTATGCTCTATAAAGTTAACAAGGTTAATGGCAAGACGGTTTACACCCCCTATTTTCCGAGTAAGCTGGTGAAACTGGATGGAACAAGTGTAGAGTTACAAGGCTATATGGTACCGTTAAAGGCCGGTCTTCGCCATAATAGGTTCCTTTTGTCGGTTTTGCCAGTGCAGCAATGTATGTTTTGCGGACAGAATGGTATTCCACCAATGGTGGAGGTTACGCTGAGCGACAACAATAAAGTGTGGTTAAAAGAGAATCCTGTTATTGTAAAAGGTTATGTTAAATTAAATGAGAAAGATCGGAGCAGGGTTGAAATCTTTATAAGAGATGCAGCTCTTCTAAAACAGTAGGGATTATCAAAAGCTAACGACTCCGCCAGGCCCACCAAAGAATAAAAGCTGCAAATAATTTGTCCTGACTGTTTGCTAGTACCTATCATTTGCTTGCTTTATTGCCTGCATGTTGAGGAACGGATTCCTTTTTTTGTGATTTATTTATATTGATTATCAGTTTAATACGTTTATATTTTTGTTTTAATCATTTGATTAAAACAATTGTTTGTTTTTAATTCTTTTTTCTATCTTTGCATAATACAATGAAGTTTAATCGGGATGAAAGAGAAGAAAATAGATCTGTCGACGGAAACGAAAATTAAGGAAGCGGCGAGGGTGGTATTCTATAAAAAAGGTTTTTCAGCAACCAGGACAAGGGATATTGCCGAAGAAGCAGGGATCAATCTTGCTTTGCTCAATTATTATTTTCGGAGCAAAGAGAAGCTTTTTGAAATTATTATGTTTGAAACCTTTTCGGCTTTTGTACAGAGTATGGCGGTCATCCTTAATGATGAAGCGACCAATCTTGAAAATAAAGTTGAATTGATAGCAAATAGATATATCGATTTTATCATTAGAGAACCGGAGGTACCTACTTTTTTGATTTCGGAAATCAGAAACAATCCTCAGGAACTCCTCGAAAAGTTGCCAATCAAACAATTGCTAAACAATTCTGTTTTTTTTAAACAGCATCGTGAAGCCGTAACACAGGGCTTTATTATGGAGCCACATCCTTTACACTTTTTAATGAATTTATTGGGGATGGTTGTGTTTCCTTTTATCGCAAAGCCTTTGATTATGGGGGTACAAGATCTCGATATCGAACAGTTTAATGCACTTATGATTGAGCGTAAGAAGCTTATACCGATATGGATAGGAGCGATGATTAAAGCAAAATAATTTTTTTTGTCCCAAACTTAATCAAATGATTAAATCTAAAGATTAAAAAATAATGCCACGATATATGAACAACGCAGTTATGAAGTATTGTTATTTAACGCATGTTATTCTTTTATTGATCCTGTTGCATTTTGCAAATAGGGCAACTGCACAAGGAGAAGCGCTCACTCTGGAGCGTTGTTATTCTCTTGCCAAAGCAAATTATCCAGCAATTAAAAAAATGGATCTGATAACCAAAACAGGTGAGTATACTATCCAAAATGCCAATAAAAGGTTTCTCCCCCAAATCAACTTCTCAGGTCAGGCAACTTATCAATCCCAAACAGTCAGCTTTGCGGATGCTGTGGGTTCATTGCCAGGTATTTCCCTACCTTCTATCAGCAAAGATCAGTATAAAATACAGGGTGAAATTAGTCAGCTCATTTACGATGCTGGCAATACAAAAATACAGAAGGATTTAATCGCTGCAAATACGGCACTGGAGGAGCAGACCTTAGTATCCAGTCTCTATGGGATCAATCAACGTATCAATAGTCTTTATTTTGCTATTTTATTAATTGATGCCCAATTGAAGCAGAACGAGTTAAACAAGGCTAACTTACAGACTCAGGTACAAAAAGCTGAGGCTGCTTTTGATAATGGGGTGGCATTTCGGAGTAATGTGGAAGAGCTGAAAGCTGAAGTATTGAATATAGAAATGCAGACCACAGAATATACATCTAATCGTACAGCATATTTAAATATGCTTTCGCTGTTTATAGGAAAGAAGCTACCCGAATCCATGCAATTGGAATTGCCTACTGCTCAGTATACGCTTTCCGCCATTAACAGACCTGAATTAAAAGCTTTTGATTTACAAAAAAACATCGTTGACCAACAGGAGAAACAATTGAAATCCGATTATCTTCCACAGGTAAGTGGCTTTTTTCAAGGGGCATACGGAAGGCCAACCCTCAATATCATTGAAAATAAATTTGGTCCCTGGTACGTTACAGGGCTGCGTTTTTCTTGGTCGCTAAGTAGCTTTTATTCGCTGTCCAACAAACGAAATATCCTTCAGCTCAATCGTCAGTCTATTGATGCCGATAAGGAGACATTTTTGCTGAATGCCAAAGTTGACCTGAGCCAAGAGGATGAGCAGGTCAATAAATATACCATCTTGATTCGACAGGATGATGCTGCGATTGCCTTGCGGACATCGGTAACTCAATCTGCTGAGGCGCAGTTGAGCAATGGAGTGATCACGACCCACGAGTATATTCAAAAATTAAATGCAGAACACTTGGCCAAGCAGCTCAAAATATTGCACGAGATCCAATTGTTACAAGCGATCTATAATTTAAAATTTATAGCCGGGAATTAACTGTAAACATCAAAAAATGAAAAGATTAATTGTATTTATTACTACGCTCTCTTTGCTTAGTGGTTGTAAGCAACATAATGAATATGACGCTTCCGGGAACTTTGAGGCTGATGAAGTGATTGTCTCTGCGCAGCAAAACGGGATATTGATGCAATATGCTGTTGAAGAAGGAAAGCAATTGAAACCTGGTGATACTGTCGGAAAAATAGATGTCCGTACTGCTGAATTGCAAAAAGAACAAGTGCAGGCAAGTATCGAAGCTTTAGCTCAAAAGACGGTGAATCCCAGGGATCAGGTTGAACTGGTGCGGCGCCAACTGGTCGTTCAGGAAGCGCAATTAAAACAACAGCTGTACGAAAGGACCCGGACGGAAAATCTGGTAAAATCAGATGCGGCAACACGTAAACAGCTCGATGACATCAATGCGGCAATCGATCAATTGCGGAAACAAATAGCCGTGACCAAGCAACAACTCACCCTCAATACATACAATACAAATACCCAAAATCGGAGTATCCTAAGCGAGAAAAATCCCTTAGAGAAATCTGCTGCACAGATTCAGGAACAGATCAATAAGGGACAGGTGATTAATCCTATTAGTGGGACAGTTTTGGTAAACTATGCACTACAGGGTGAGTTGCAGGTCGTAGGTAAGCCTTTATATAAAATTGCCAACACGACGAAGCTTTATTTGAGGGCTTATATTACCGGAATTCAGTTGCCACAGATAAAAGTCGGACAGCGGGTGACTGTGCGCATTGATGATGGCAAGGAGCATTATAAGGAATATCCCGCAACAATTACATGGATTTCAGATAAATCTGAGTTTTCACCAAAGACAATTCAGACTAAAGATGAGCGCGCTAATCTTGTTTATGCGATCAAAGTAAGTGTGAAAAATGATGGTTATTTAAAAATAGGGATGTATGGTGAGGTCCTTTGGTCAAAGTAAGTTATTATGATCGCTGTCAGTGTAGAAAATATGGTCAAAACCTACGGTAATGTTAGAGCCGTAGATGATGTTTCTTTTGAGGTGAAAAAAGGTGAGTTGTTTGGGCTTATAGGGCCTGATGGCGCCGGTAAAACATCAATTTTCCGAATACTAACCACTTTACTGCTTGCGGATAGCGGTACTGCTGCTGTAGAGGGATTTGATGTTGTCAGAGAATATCAACAGATACGCAATCGGGTAGGGTATATGCCAGGACGTTTTTCATTATACCAGGACCTGACGGTAAAGGAGAATCTTACTTTCTTTGCGACAGTTTTTGGTACAACCATTCAGGAAAATTATCCACTTATCAAAGATATTTATGATCAGATACAACCCTTCAACGATCGTAGAGCAGGGAAATTGTCTGGCGGAATGAAGCAAAAGCTGGCCTTATGCTGTGCGCTGATCCATAAGCCCGACGTGCTTTTTCTGGATGAACCGACAACAGGTGTAGATGTTGTATCCAGAAAGGAATTTTGGGAAATGTTGACCAAACTCAAGGAACAGCAGATCACGATCGTGGTATCCACACCCTATATGGATGAAGCTCGACTGTGTGATCGTATTGCATTAATGCAGGGCGGAAAGATTATGTCAATCGATGAACCGTCAGGTATTATAAAAAGTTTTCCAAAGCCACTATATGCGGTTAAAGCGGACAATATATATAAACTGCTCCAGGACCTCCGTTCGGATCAGGCGGTAGAAAGCTGTTATGCATTTGGCGAATATTTGCACCTTACCCCAAAATCAGAAGTGGATGGTAGGGAAGGCATTATTGCCCTGGCAAATAAATATAACCCACAACATCTTGTGGTTGAAAAAATAACAGCAACGATCGAAGATAGTTTTATCCGCCTGATGCAGGATCAAAATGGTATGGACGAATTCAAACAAGTCACAGATGGAGAATAAGGCAATAGTCTGTAAGGACCTGACCAAGCAATTTGGAGATTTTAAGGCCGTAGATAAAATTACGTTCGATGTTGACCAAGGCGAAATTTTTGGTTTTCTTGGGGCCAATGGTGCGGGGAAGACCACGGCCATGCGTATTCTTTGTGGTTTGTCCTACCCGACATCGGGTGAAGCAACTGTCGCTGGCTTCAATGTATATAAAGAACAGGAGCAGATCAAAAAGAATATCGGTTATATGAGTCAGAAGTTCTCGTTGTACGATAACCTCACTATTTTGGAAAATATTGAGTTTTATGGAGGTGTTTATGGTGTTTCAAGGGCAGACATAAAGTCGCGAAGCAGTGATTTGGTCCACACCTTAGGTTTAGAGAAAGAAGCAAAAAAACTCGTGGGGGAATTACCTTTGGGCTGGAAACAGAAGTTGGCATTCTCCGTAGCGATTTTCCATCGACCTAAGATTGTTTTTTTGGACGAACCAACAGGGGGCGTGGACCCGATTACCCGACGGCAGTTTTGGGATATGATTTATGAGGCTGCTGCCAATAACATAACGGTGTTTGTGACAACACACTATATGGATGAAGCCGAATACTGCAACCGTATCAGTATTATGGTAGATGGGAAAGTCGAAGCAATGGACAGTCCCACAAATCTAAAACAGCGGTTCGAAACCCATTCCATGGACGACGTATTTTATCAACTGGCACGTGGAGCTAAAAGATCGGGAGATTGATATGAAACAGCTATTCGCTTTTATTCGCAAGGAGTTTTATCATGTTTTTAGGGATCGTAGAACACTGCTTATCCTTTTTGGGTTTCCCGTCGTTCAGATTCTCCTTTTTGGCTATGCATTGAGTAGCGAAGTTAAAAATATTGGAATTGCGATTCAGGATAATGCGCGTGATGTCAACTCCAGTGAAATCGTAAACCGTATTAAAACAAGTTCATATTTTCAGGTGAAAGACGAAATTGTAAATTATAAAGATGTAGAAAGCCGATTTAAAGATGGAAGCATCAAATGTGCAATAATCTTTCCTGCAAATTTCGGGGAGGATCTATATCGAAAGGATGGTGCTCAAATTCAGCTATTAGCTGATGCTTCCGACCCGAATACTGCCACAATAGTCACCAATTATCTGACGGCTATAATCAAGGCATACCAGCAGGACCTAAATCCCGGAACAGCGCTATCCTATCAGATTGTGCCCCAACTGCGACAATTGTATAATGAAGAGCAGAACGGTTCCCTTAATTTTATCCCTGGAGTGATCGCATTGATTTTTATGATCGTGAGCACAGCCCTAACCTCCGTGGCAGTTGTGCGCGAAAAAGAGCTGGGGACTATGGAAATTCTATTGGTATCGCCTTTCAAACCCATTATGGTTCTCATCGCCAAAGCGATTCCATATCTCGTGCTTTCACTCGTCAATTTTATCATTATTCTTCTACTTTCGGTGTTTGTACTTGATGTTGAGATCAGGGGAAGTCTGGTATTGATTTTCGCGGAGAGTATTTTATTTATTATCACCTGTCTTTCTTTAGGCTTGTTGATTTCTAATGTCACCGATTCCCAGCAAACGGCCATGTTAATAGCGATGATGGGCATGATGCTGCCGACCTTATTATTGACTGGCTTTATGTTTCCTTTGGAAAATATGCCCTGGATATTTCAGGTTATTTCGCATATCGTGCCATCCCGCTATTACTATGCAATCATTAAATCTGTCATGCTCAAAGGAATGGGCTTTAGTTATGTTTGGAAAGAAACATTGATTCTCGTGGGGATGTCAGTTGTATTGTTGTCAATTGCATTGAAAAGATTTAAAATCAGGTTGTAATGGAGGTATTAAGATTCATATTACAGAAAGAGTTTAGGCAGATATTCAGAGACAAGATTATCTTGGCCATGATGTTTGTCATGCCGACAGTTCAACTGATCATCATGCCATTTGCAGCCAATTTTGAAGTGAAGAATATCAATATTGCTTATGTTGACAACGACCACAGTTCTTATTCAAGAACCTTAATCAATAAAATTGCATCTTCAGGATACTTTAAAATCGTAAGTAGTCCACTATCTTATAAAGTTGGATTGGAAATGATCGAAAAGGGAGACGCTGATCTTGTATTGGAGATACCGACAGGTTTTGAGCGCAATCTGGTGCGGGAAGGTACGCAACAAGTCAATATCGCAGTGGATGCCATCAATGGTACAAAATCGTCCTTGGGTGGAGCTTATTTAACCAGTGTAATTACTGATTTTAACGGCGGTTTGGATGTAAATATCAAAGCCGCTAAAACAGGTATTTCAGAGCAGGTCGCAACCATCAAAATAGCGAATTCCAATTGGTATAATCCCAAGGCTGAATACAAATACTATATGGTGCCGGGTATTTTGGTTTTGTTGCTTACGATGATTGGCGGATTTATTACAGCGCTCAATATTGTCAAAGAGAAGGAAATCGGAACAATCGAGCAGATCAATGTGACGCCCATCAAAAAATGGCAGTTTATCCTAGGGAAACTAATTCCATTTTGGATTGTGGGCATGATTGTTTTTACCGTTGGTATGATTGTAATGTATATTGTTTATGGTATTTTTCCGCAGGGAAGTTTACTGCTTTTATATCTCTTTGCTGCAGTATACCTCATTGCACTATTGGGGTTGGGATTGTTTATTTCTACCCTTGCAGACACACAATTGCAGGCCATGTTCATCGCATATTTCTTTATGATGGTTTTTATGCTGATGAGTGGCTTTTTTACCAGCACAGATAGTATGCCGGCTTGGGCAAGAGCGATTTCGCAATGCACACCAGTTACCCATTTTATCAGTGTTGTACGGCTAATTGTCTTAAAAGGTAGTGGATTTCAGGAAGTGAAGAAAGAGCTTGTTTATCTTATTGGATTTGCTTTTTTGTTGAATGGTTTAGCCATCTATAATTATAGAAAGACCGTGTGAAAACATGGCGTAGTCATTCGTTCTTTGCTAATTGAACATAGCTCTTACGCTTGTTTAAACCGTCAGATCGTCGGCATAGAACGAGCTGACTCAAGTCTATTTACGTATAATTTCTACACTATCTTTCGGAAAATGATTTTGTAGCCATTGTTGTAGCTTTTCCTGTTGTGTTTGAGGTAGTGGAGTTTTGGTAGAATAAATAAATGCGACAAGGTCGGCTAAGCTATCCTTTTTGCTGTAATGCTGTTGTA
The DNA here is from genome assembly GCF_014170215.1 of Sphingobacterium sp. UME9. NCBI lineage: Bacteria > Pseudomonadati > Bacteroidota > Sphingobacteriia > Sphingobacteriales > Sphingobacteriaceae > Sphingobacterium > Sphingobacterium sp. UME9. The sequence continues at coordinate 654,859 of NZ_LZZP01000013.1, forward strand.
TACCAATGCTATAGGAGCTTAGTTCGGGGAACAATACCAAGATATCCCGATCGAGCTGTGGATTGGCCAATTGGTATTTGGTAAGTTCATTATTGAGAGCTCTTATGGTAAGGTCTTTTTCACTTACAGCAGCGGTACGCTTATCGATTTCGCTAAGAATACTCGATTTTAGGTCTAAACTGTCCTGATGAATAACCAGCGAGGTATTGGTAATCCCAAATGTTTCCATGCTGTGTTGTAGAGACTCAACTTCTTTTTTGCTGAATTTTTTTGATAAGAAAGCCAGTTCTAATTTCTTTGGATTACCATTCATCTCCAGTTTTTCATAAATAACCGTATAACCTTTATTGCTCAATTCCTGTTGAACGAACTGATTTACTTTGTTTGTGTATTTTTTTTCTTGCAGTAGATTGTAGGCAAAATATACGCTCGGCAATACAAGTATAATTGTGATGATGGTAATACTTTGTGTAATTCTTTTTTCCCGTTGCTGATCGACATAATGTGTTTTGGGGTACCGTAAATATTTGACAATCACAAAGGTCGAAATGCAGATAAAAACACAGTTTATTATATATAGGAATAATGCGCCAGCGAAATAGCTGAAATTGCCTATTGCGAGCCCATAGCCCGCGGTACAGAGCGGAGGCATCAGGGCTGTTGCAATTGCTACTCCAGGAATTGGATTGCCCTTATCCACTCTTGTAATAGCAATGACACCGACCAGACCACCGAAGATTGCAATCATGACATCGTAGATATTGGGTGATGTGCGTGCTAGTAACTCAGATTGTGCCTCTTTGAAGGGGCTTAAAAGAAAATAGATAAACGACACGACCAAACTGATCAATGTGGCGATCAGTAGATTTTTTAACGATTTTTTTAATAACGGAAAGTCAAAAGTCCCTAAGGCAAATCCAGCTCCTACTATTGGTCCCATTAACGGAGATATCAGCATGGCTCCTATAATGACGGCAGTAGAATTTACGTTCAATCCAACAGACGCCACTACAATCGCGCAGGCTAGAATCCAGGCATTAGCTCCGCGAAAAGAAATATTGCTGACAACATTTTCCAGAACAGCTTCCTTTTTTTCTTCACCTTGGTGTAGATCAAAAAATCGTAATATTTTATTCATAAATTTATTGTTGTACTAAAAAATATAAATATAGGGCCTAAACTATTCTTAACGTGCTAAAACTATGCCGCCTTTGGTAATTTGGTGTGTGTAGGCGATAAAATAAAGTAGCGATGCCGGATACATCCAACTTTGATCGGATTGCTCGTGATCATAAATAGCGTTCCCTACAGATATAAAATGGCAAGAAGATTTTGCCGACTGCTCATAAAATATTATCTTTTAGTAATTTTAGAACTAAGAAACAAGAAATAGAAATGTCGTTAATAGATTTATCAAGACGCGTAGCGTTGGGAATAGATATCGGAGGGACCAATACGAAATTTGGCGTGGTCAATCATCGCGGTGAAGTACTTGAAAAGGGAAGCATAAAAACAGATGATTATGAGACAGTAGAGGATTTTATCGATGCGTTGTATGAAAAAGCATCTCCTTTAATTGAAAATTTTGGAGGTAAAGATAGCTTTGATGGAATTGGCGTTGGTGCTCCGGATGCGAATTATTATACTGGAACCATAGACCATGCGCCAAATCTTCCTTGGAAGGGTGTCATTCGATTCAGTGACTTAATGACCGCTAAGTTTAACATTCCCTGTACCATAACCAACGATGCCAATGCTGCAGCCTATGGTGAAATGCTTTTTGGTGCAGCGCGGGGAATGAAAGATTTTATTATGATTACCCTAGGGACAGGTGTCGGCAGCGGTATCGTCGCCGGCGGAAAGCTTATCTATGGTCATGACGGATTTGCTGGAGAATTAGGCCATACCATTGTTAAACCTGGAGGAAGGAAGCATTGGAGCACAGGTTCTGAAGGAAGTTTAGAAGCTTATGCATCCGCGACAGGAATAACGATCACGGCAAAGAAAATGAGAGCTGAATTTCCTGAGTCGATGCTAAATCAGTATCCAGAAGATGCTATAAATTCCAAGACTGTTCATGAATGTGCTTTGAAAGGGGATGCGATAGCCATCGAAGTATTTAGATATACGGGACAGAAGCTGGGTGAGGCCTTGGCCAATTTTGTGATGTTTTCATCTCCTGAAGCAATTCTCTTATTTGGTGGGGTAATTAAAGCCGGTGATTTTATCTTAAAACCTGCGAAGCTGCACATGGAAAGAAATCTTTTTCCTTTGTTTAGGAATAAAGTGAAACTTGTCTTTAGTGAATTGGAAGAAGCTGATGCTGCTATTCTTGGCGCAAGTGCATTGGTTTGGGAAAAATAAAATATTAATTTGTTCTCAAGATACTAACGCCATCTATTAGGGATACAGTTTGTATCTTGAGAACAGGTTTTTTAAGTTGTTAATTTATAAGGCCTTTCTGTTAGGGTAAATCCAATACGCTGCCCAGAATTGGCAAAGAAATAACCGACTATTTCATTCCTAAGGAAAGCTGATGTTATTTTTCGTGCATCTACAGGCATAGTCTTTGCTGATGAATTCTTTTAAACTTAAAACTATTTGTATGAAAAAGACCGTTTTTCTTCTTTTGTTGCTATGCACTGCGTTATTCTCAAAAGCAGACCAACTCCAGGCCCTAACACAAAAACAAGCGGAAACCGCAGTTGCATATCTTAAGAAAGAACCCATTGTTATTTTATGGTGTAGCTGCTGCGACAATCAAGCACCGAAAAAGATTACTGTAAACGAAGTATTTTTCAAGCAATATCCTGACGGAAAATATTATTCTGTTATCGTAAAAGGTAGAGACGAAAGCGGAGTGGAAGTGGAAGAATATGTAGATTTAGCGTATGTATTTGTGAAAAAAGGGAAAAAAGCCAAAAGTCTAGGCAAGGTTTTAAAATTTGAATGTGATCCTTGTACAAAACCATTTGACTGGTCGGTTTAAATCGTGTAGCAAAGAACTAATTTCTAAAAAAAACTCCCGAACTTATGAGCTCGGGAGATTTTTGTGCGGAAGAAGGGACTCGAACCCCCACGCCTCGCGGCGCCAGATCCTAAGTCTGGTGCGGCTACCAATTACGCCACTTCCGCATTAGGATTTCTTATGATGTCGCAAATATAAAAACCAAAGTGATATCTTGCAAGTCGATAAGCTAGATTCCTTCTTTTAAATACGGATCATCCTGTTTATGAATGGAATATTTTTCATTAGGATACTTGTCTCTTTGATCATATGATCTGCAGACGGCTTGTTTACCCGATTTTTCGATGAAATGCTTGCTGTCCTAATCAAGTTTTGTTAAGGCCTTTGAATTTCGCAACAAAAATACATATTGAAAAAAATCAGTTGTATGAGTCTTCTCAGCGGGTATGATATTCTCGCCGAAAAGCCGTGATTTTACAGTTATTAAATTTTGAGAAGTAGCATACGGTGAATGTGCTGCATTGAGTTTAAACAATGATATACTATTTGGCCGACTTAATTCTTTTAGATCCTGAATGCCTTTCACGAGCATAAGTGGGCCATCTGCATTTACCCAATCTACTTTTTCATCTGCAGGGGTTGGAAATTGAGGATTCTTTGGGAGATACATTTCACTAGCAATGGTATAACTAACAAAGCTAGAGACCTTATATCCTTTATTTTTCAGGCGTGTAGCAAAAGGATCGTTGGTTGCATCCTTTCCTTTTTGTAAAACATGAAAGAAACCAAATAATCCATATAATTTTTGACCATCGATATGGTGATTTTTAATATAATTTTCCAAATTTAATAGCATAGCTGAATCCCTGGACACGTCAGATTTATCCGCTGTAAAGCTTTTGTCTATGCCAATAACAGTGATTTTTGCCGAATCGGCAAGGTTGCGGTTATAATCATAAATTTCACCCCATTTTTGATATAGCTCTAAACTAGACTGTTGCGGAATACGTTTGCGAATGGAGCTAACCACATCTTTGAGTAGGGCGTTATCTATTAGGGGCTTGGATAAAAAGCTGTTTAGTTTATTGGCATTTGTACTATCCATCTCAGCAATGTAATATTTAACACCGAGTTTTTTGTTCAAATAGAATAGCAGCTCTTTGTCCAACTTTTGATTGTCTGCGTAGCCATGAATTTCCCCAAGTAAAAAAATATCCGAGTTATAGAAGCTATTGTCGAATAGAGAATCTACAATACGATCCTTAATCTCCGTTTTATGGAGCTTGAGATACGCTATATTTTCCGCATTGGTATTTCCTATAAATATCCGATTGGAAATGAAAAAATAGAGGAATAATAACCCAATAATGGCCAGTATAGAAAAAAATGTGATCTTAATAAATTTAAAAAACTTTTTCATAAATGAGGTTTTGGCAAAGGTATTATTTTTCAAGGAATGAACCAATAAGTATCCATGCATATAATTAAAATATATGTATTGGTATTTTTAAGAATTGAGTCATTCTTCAATAGAATTGGGTCATTCTTCAATGACTATTGCCATAGGACGATTGCTGGCGGACCGCTGCGGGCTTATTTTACAGTTTTTTGTACGATAACAGAGATTTTGTAGTTACCCCGTAGCGTTTGTGTCCCTTGTTCCTTGTTCGGATAAGGGGCGATATCTTGTAATGAAATGGTATATCCGTTGGTATTGGCAGTTCTTTGATAGCCTCTATCCTGTAAATCTATTGTAGCGAGCTTTATGATCGTGGGTTTGGTTGCTTTTTCTGCGATCTCAATTTCTGCTACTGCAACTCCAGACCAGATACAGTTGACGCCTTCAGGGCAACGGCTATCTTCTGAAATACCTTTAAATTTGATCTTGATCGGATATTCTCGCAATGATTTTCTTTGTCCCTCAGCTAAGGATACACTTTCTGTCTCTTTTTTATTTGCAATACTTTCCTTTTTCGTTGCACAACTTGCTAGTGAGCAAATTCCTAGTCCAATAATAATCGTTATATAATTCATCATCTTTGCCGAAATAAAACTAGTGTATATGTTATCCGGTTATTACTACCAAAATTAAGCCATATTTAAGAGGTCACGCTAGTATTAATTGCCGTTTATACCACTGTTTGTTACGCTTAATAGTGCTAAAATCCTATTTGGATCATTGCTGTGGCTTTTGGGCAATTATTGCTGTGATCCATTTTCATAATGATATGATTTTTCAGGTTCGTCACAGCTCGTAAAGAATAAGCTGGTCTTAGCTAGTTTTGATTTATCGAATCTTTCATCTTGCAGAAAGGACAGACCCTGCCGGATGTACTTATTTAAATACCGATCGTCTTGCTCAGGATTTCCTGCAAAAAAAGCTTCATTGTCTGATGCAAACTTGCTGATATATCTTTTGGTGACAGGATCTAAAATGTACTGTCCGAGGTCAGGGTAAAATATTGTGTAATGTGCATTGCTAAATATTTCTGTGGGGTCGATATAGTTTGACTGATCATAATCCTTCTTCATGGTCAATATTTCGTTCCAATGCTCTTGATTTGAACCGTCTTGATTTTCTCTTAAAAAACCTCTTTCTCCACCATAATTGGAGAGCCTGATGGCTAATTTATTACCTTCAGCCAAATATAGGTAAGCGCTGAAATTTTGACGTGCACGTTGGGGCTTGTTATAAGCAGCTATAAAATCATTGAATTTTCCTTCATTGGTATACTGAAAGACTCGATAAGTGCTGTCATCTTCCATATACTGATTTTGTACAATAAACTTAAGCGATTGAACCGGTTTGGATTCCTGATGAACAAAAGGAGGACTGAAACAGTTTGCCTTGTCATTGAAAACCCGATGTGTACTGTCATTATCAAATTGTACATAGGTTTTCCCGCTTTCAAAACCTGCCAGATTGAAACGAGTACTGTCTTTGAAGTTAGCATTGTGACGCCCATACAGTTGAAATAAAGGGGCTTCATCCGGATAGAAAAGCAGGTAATCTTTTTCAAAAACATAGGACCCGAAAACAGATGTAGCATAACCATATAACAGAAATTTGCCATCTTCAAAAAGACAAATTCCGCTATTACCACCATACTGTCCACTGATTGTCTTTGCCTTATCTTTTCCGCTTGGAAAATAGTGCGTGACTTGCTGTGCTTTACTATTTGTTACCATAAGGATAAGACTAATTAAGCCTAGAATTTTTTTAATGAATGACGTGCTTTTACTTTCTTTCCGCATATCTTTTGTTGTTTATCAAATTTAAACCATTGCAACACTGGTTCAATGGTGGTATTTACAATCCGTGCAGGCATTTTACGATTCGCCGAAAACTGTAAGGGGGCAAACTAACACATATCCTTTCGCTTGGTAAATTAGTGGTTTTATCCGTCGTATTTTCAACTTATATTAACATTTTTTTCCACCTATTAGAACAAAATATACCCCCACTTAGACCGCTGGTTCGAATATCTTTGATTCTCGTCTGATGAACACTTCGCCTGCTTTGAATGTTCATGGAAATTTATGATGATTTTATAGCCAATAAGATAAATAGATGTCAACACTAACCCGTATAAATGCATATATGCATCTCAAAAAACATATTCGAATGAATGTAATTGCAGATCTTGATATGAGTATTTTCTATTTTAAGAAAAGACCTTTCATCGTGATGGATTTGTCAAATGAAAAGATATATTTCAATGATAGTGGATTAGAATGGTTACGTTCAGAAAAACAACTAGAACAGCCTGTTCAATGGACTCGGAGTAAATATCTTCCCTCCAAAAATTGGGTGGGACTAGCTGTTAATAACGAAAGAGATGATTTGATTATCCAGTTAATTGATGAATTTTATCTGGCGACATGTGATATGCTGTTGATAAATCCAATTTCTAAGGGGAATTCTTCTTGTAAATTAAGCTATTAGATAAATTTTAGTAAATCTAACTGTGGCTACCAGATTAGCGGAAAATGAAAACTACAAGCTGATTATCTGGCCTAATTAAGTTAAATTGATCCGTTCTAGTGGGACTATTAGTGGAATTAAGTAACCAAAAACAGGAATTGAGTAATGTAAAATACTAATAACAAATGCCATCCGCATATATGCTATGGTATAGTAGGTATTTTAACCTGTTTTATAGGTACTTTAACTTATTTTATTTTAGTTGCTTTTTTTTCTGATTTTTAATATCCATCTTTAGATCATTATAAACGTGAAATTTGAGTCCATTACATAACCTTTCTGAAGAAACATTGATTCTTTTGTTGAAAAAGAAGAATCAGCAGGCTTTTAGTTATCTTTACGATCACTATGCCAATGCGCTCTTTGGTGTGGTTTGTCGTATAGTGGCCTCAACTGAGCATGCGGAAGAAGTCATACAAGACGTATTTGTCAAAATTTGGCGACACATCGATGTTTTCGATGCTGAAAAAGGCCGTCTTTATACCTGGATGATCAATATTGCCCGTAATACCGCCCTCGATCATCGAAAATCAAAAGCGATCGTAAATGAACAGAAAAACCAACCGCTTTCAAATATCGTAAATAGAGAGGAAGAACAAGATCAAAGTCAGGGCGAACTACATACGAAAGCAGATTTTATTGGATTCAGAAATATTTTAGATAAATTGAAGCCTGAATGGCGTATCTTGATTGAAATGGCCTACTATGAAGGATATACACAACAAGAAATAGCCGAACAACTTGATGTTCCGCTGGGAACGGTAAAAACCCGTACCAGAGCGGCATTTATACAGTTACAACAATTATTAAAGGAGTACCGTTAGTTTTGGATATTAGAGCATACATATCGTCGGGGATTATTGAATCGTACGTTTTGGGGCTGGCTTCTGAAGAGGAAGTGAGCATCTTGAATTGTATTCGAAAAAATAATGTCGAAGTGGAACAAGCCATCATCGAAGCAGAAATTGCACTCGAAGAGTTGGCTGATAGCCAAGCGATGGAGATGCCTATGCAGTTCAAACAAGATATATGGAATAAACTCATCGCGGAAAATCTAGTGCCAAGCGAAGATCAGGAAGTCAACGAAGTACTCGCGCCCGCCTCGACAGTCCATAACGAAGTAATTGCTATCGATGCCGACAAGAAAACGCTCGGTGCTCGATCTTACACATGGACGGTTGCCGCGAGTCTATTGTTAGCGGTTAGTATTGGTGCCAATATTTTCTTATATCAACGTAAACAGGATACGGCAAATAAGTTAAATCAGACAACGTCCTTACTTGATGCTGAACAAGAAAAACTCGCAACCTTACAGGATAAATGGACTCTGGTTCAAAATCCAACGATAAAAACGATCCCTCTTAAAGGGGTTGAGCATAAACCCGATTACCGTGCCTTGGTATTTTGGGATCAGGCATCAAAGGCAGTTTATCTGAGTATCGAACATATGCCTGTTGCACCTAAAGGAAAGCAATATCAGTTGTGGGCGATGGTTGACGGTAAACCTGTTAATGCAGGTGTTTTTCCATTGGACTCAAAAGGAGACACTGCAAGTAAGATGCTCGATATTCCCCAAGCCCAGGCTTTTGCCATTACACTGGAAGATGAAGGCGGCAAAGATGCGCCAACGCTCAGTGCATTATGTGTGATGGGGAGTATATAAAAAAATGCCCTGATGGGATAAACCGATCAGGACATGCTAAAAACAGGTAAACTACGTCTTTTGTTAGGATTTTATAAATAAACCTGCAATATTAAGTACAGCTTCTGCAGTTAAAGGTTCGTCGAATGACTGAGTTGCCGCATTGGTCGAAATTTTCCCCGAGGCGCCTGGCAAAGTCGTAATATCCACTCCCGCTTGTGTCACATTATTTTCGCCTGCATAAACCGGATCGACAACTGCTCCTATACCACTGTCATTGCTTCCCGTAATCCAAGGTTTTTGATTAGCGGCTCCACCTCCGCGGGCACGGCGCATTTGACGGATATGGGAGGCATGTCTTGCCTCAACCGAATGGATCTGCAGCGCAGCAGTCAGTACAACTCGATTGCCAAGTAAAATTCCCGCCTGGCCTTTATAAGCTCTTACACCAGTGTCTTCAAATGCTTGTGCGACAGCTAAAAATGTATCATAGTCACTGAAAACATTGCCAAAAGTGCCACCAGCAGTAAAATCAAAGGTTGGTTTTGAAACAGCTTTACTGCCCAATACCTGTTTAAGAAAATTCACATGTGCAACTTCATGGTCACGAATGGTGGTTATCGCACCAAGTGGTTTACCTGTGGGGATAAGACCAGCCTTGGCAACACCCATTGTGTAATACTCTGCTTCGAGATATTCCAATGTCAAGGCATAGTTGAGTACACCATTTACATCTGTGGGCGCGGTGGCACCGTATGCTTTTTTAAAGAGTTCGCCTATCAGAAAGGGCAGGGCAGCCAAGGTTACTTTTTTACTCATTGAAGCCAAACTTTTGATTGCTTCACGGCGAGGGCTGATGCGATCGCTGAATTCAGGATCTACAGCATTTATTTGTTCAAAAACGTTTAAGAGATTCATGATAATCAGATTTTGGGTGAATTAATAGGTTGGTAGATCACTAACATCAATCTTGGACTTAATAAATGGTGCAGCGGCACTAAGCACCACGCTTGGACTCTTTGCGAGATCAAGACCATTTGAATCCACTACTTCTTGATTGGCAAAACTGCCGTTGTCGATCATATCCCTGACCCAAGCGGCATGTCGTGCTTCGACAGAAACAATCTTACCTGCCAATAGTAAATAATTGACATCTTTGATTAGCCAACCAGCACCATTGTAGGCCGAAACACCAAGGTCTTCAAATGTTTTTGCTGTTGCCAGTACTGTTTCACGGCTACTGAAATTGACGCCAGCTAGGTTAAATTCGAGACTTGAAATGGCTTTTGCACCCAAGGCCACTTTGAAGAACTCACGGTGAGCGATTTCATGATCACGGATGTCGGTGAAAAAAGATTTTTCCATATCCGTCATACCGCTATAGGGATTATTGACTAACTGGATGTAGAATGCAGCTTCAAGTTGTTCAAGTGCATAGGCATAATTTAGGATAGCGATGTCGCCGCTGCCAAAATACATGCCTTTACCGCCATTATCCATGCCATCATCGTGGTCTTTTTTACAGCTCGACATACCGAGTATGGCTAATGTCGCTGCGCTGGCTCCTGCATATTTTAAAAAGTCTCTTCGTCTGAGATCTCTTTTGTCCATGTCACTATTGGAGTTCAATAGTGTTTCGTTGTGGGAGGTTATCTTTTCCATAACAAAAGTCTTTTAGTTTATAATTTTTTCTCTGTACTTATACCCATTTACGACTTTTTGGAAGGCTTGGATTTCACAAGTTCATTTTTTTTAAAATATATTTCCTCACATTGAAAAATCAAGCAAAAAGAAACGCTCTAGCTCATTGTTTGTGCACTTTTAGTTTTATAGTTTATTTTTTTATTTAAAACTTTTTTAATATCGGGATGTTCATGTTTATATTTTATCATGCTATTATCGCTGGTTTTCTAACTTTTAATGTAGACTCTGGTAAGTTAAAGACTGACCTATATCGGTGGGAAATTGGGATGATTCACGTCAATCATTGAAGATTGGTTGAATATAATTAGCAACTTTAAAGTAAGCTATAAGTTAAGACCTATAAAGACTTAGCGGAGAAAACTAATAACGAATACAGGCTCTTGTATGAATGCTAAATTGTCGCCTAAAAATGAATCCGATCGAATACGTGTGTTGCATGAGTACGAAATTTTAAATACTGCAACAGAGGAAGAATTCGATCGCATTACAAAAATTGCATCGCTTGTATGCGGTACACCTATCTCATTGATCTCATTGGTGGATAAAGACAGGCAGTGGTTTAAGTCACGCGTTGGTTTGGATACCGAAGAAACCATACGGGATGTATCTTTCTGCCAGTATACGCTGGAAGAAGATCAACTGATGGAAGTTGAAGATGCTGAAAAAGACGAACGTTTCAAATCCAATGAGCTTGTTACCCGAGAACCAAATATCCGTTATTATGCCGGTTTACCATTAATCGATCCCAATGGCTATGCCTTAGGTGCGCTATGTGTTATCGATCGTGTTCCAAGGCAACTCGACCAGCATCAAAAAGAAATTCTAACCCTTCTCCGGGATGAAGTTGTCGCGCTTATTGTCAACAGAAAGGAGAAAGAAAAGTACAGGGAAAGTGAACAAAAGCTGAAAGCATTTTTCGATAATTCTCAGGGGCTTATGTGTACCCATGATCTGAAAGGGAATTTCATCACCGTCAACGATGCTGGAGCTAGGATCTTAGGCTATACGAGAGATGAGATTCAGACTTTATCTCTTTTTGATATTGTTCCATTGGAGGGGCACAAGAATTTACAGGACTACCTGGACGCGATTGTTCGGCATGGAACAATCAAAGGAGAAATGCGTACCATGACTCGTTCGGGTGACATGCGTATCTGGATGTTTAACAATATTCTGCAGGCCAGTGAGAACAAAATACCTTATGTGATTGGTAATGCAGTAGATATTACAGAACAACATTTTCTAGAAAAGAAGCTTAAGCATGCACAGGCGACATTGATGCGGACTGGAAGGGTGGCTAGAATTGGGGGTTGGGAATATACGCCTGCTGATGGGAAGATTGTTTGGTCCGAAATTACGAGAGAAATTCATGAGGTACCCGAAGACTATGAACCAGAGCTGACAACTGCGTTACAGTTCTATAAAGCGGGAGCAAGTAGAAATAAAATACGGACTGCAATTGAACAGGCACTCGCTACGGGAGAAGCTTGGGACCTGGAACTAGAGATTGTCACCTTCGCTGGTCATGAACTGTGGATACGTGCATTGGGAAATGCTGATTTTGAAAATGGTCATTGTGTCCGTTTATACGGTACCTTTCAGGATATTGATAAGCGTAAACGTATCGAAGCTGAGTCTTCAAATTCAAAAAAACTACTTGCAGAAGTGTTGGATGCAACCTCTGCTGTCGGTATTATAGCGACCGACAACGCTGGTGTAATTACATTGTTTAATACAGGGGCCGAAAACCTTTTGGGATATCGTAGTGAAGAAGTGATTGGTAAATTTGGTCTTGCACACTTTCATTTAGAAGAGGAGCTCGTGTTGAGGACGAAAGACCTGGAGGTCGAATTGGGACGTTCGGTAGATAAACTTCGTTTCTTTGTAGATATGGCAGAACTGCACGGTGCTGAACAGCAAGAGTGGATCTATTGTCGAAAAGATGGATCTCAATTACATGTTTCCTTAGCAGTTACTCTTATTAGGGATATTAACGACAATGTCATCGGTTATCTTGCGATTGCGACAGATATTAGCCGGATTATTCATCAACGCGAGGAGCTGGAAAAGGCAAAATTAGTAGCCGAGCAGGCAAATGCAGCAAAATCACAATTTTTGGCAAATATGAGCCATGAACTTCGTACACCGCTGAATGGAATTGTCGGCTTTACCGATCTATTGCTTGGAACAGCACTTGAGGATACGCAAAGGGAATACCTTACGATCGTTGATCAATCCGCTAATTTATTGCTTGGCATCGTAAATGACATTCTAGACTTCTCTAAAATTGAAGCCGGCAAATTAGAACTGGAGATTGAACAGACCGATCTCTACGACCTGGTAATTCAGCTGACGAACTTTCTTAATTTGCAGATCAAAACCAAAAATCTAGCGTTTTATCTGAATATCGCTGCCGATGTACCACATTATATCTGGGTTGACGCCCTCCGCATCAAGCAGGTATTGATGAATTTATTGAGCAACGCCACAAAATTTACCGAGAAAGGAGCCATTGAACTAAGCATTACAGTAGAATCACATGATACAGACCAGGCTGTTCTGTGTTTTAGTGTCAAAGACACAGGCATAGGTATCAAAGAGGATAAATTGGAGCGGATATTTGATGCATTTACGCAAGAAGATAACTCGATGACTAAACGTTATGGCGGAACTGGTTTAGGACTGACGATATCGAATAAACTGCTTAAAATGATGGACAGTGAATTGAAGTTGGAAAGTACTTTTGGTGTAGGCAGCCGTTTCTTTTTCAACATTCGTGCGCGTTCTATCTGGGAAATAAATGAGTGGGAGGAATTGAAAAAAATAAAGGATGTACTCGTTGTTGCCGAGGAAGAATCTGAACGAAGTGCCTTGGCTCGGATGTTATCTTTAAAGAATATTGATAGCGTACAGGCAAAAACTGGATTTGAAGTATTACAGATGTTAAAAGGGGGACGCTGTTTTGACGCTATCTTGATCGACAATCAATTGCCTATTATCAGTGGTATCGAAACAATAAAGAATATTCGCGAAAAAAAATTTAATAACAATTTTGAGCACAACATCATTCCCATTTTTAGTGCTGAAGAGCAAAACATAGAGCTGCTTTGTCACTCTCTGGCTATAAGTTGTTGGTTAATCAAACCTGTCAAGCCTGAAGACCTGTATTCTGTTTTAATAAAGAGTATTTCCGTTTAACTTTAGGCACATGGCTAATTTTAATGGTATGATACGAAGGAAGTTCAAGCTTTTCATAACCTATTCAGAGAGCTGCGCAGGATGTTTAGTTTAATAGGGATGAGTCCGATTGAATATCGTGCTCATCTCTATTAAATTTAATAAAAAGGGCCGATCTTATTAGTTATTACAACTTAAAATACTCTTTTTTATTGATCTATAGTTTTTGGAATCGTTTAGCAAAATCAATGGCAAAATGATTTAATTGGATCTTACCATAGATAGGCTGACCCTGAATTTCAAAATCTTGTTGTAATTTTCCTGCACGGATTGCCTGCCCCATCTCTACATAGAGTGATGCAATTTCTGTTGGAAGTCCCGCCTTTAACATACCGTCCAAAGCTTGTTCGTCGGTAAATTCAATCCATGGCAGGTTTGGATTACCAATAGCAGCTCCCAATGTGTGGGCAATTTCTGCTCCTGAAACATAATCGCTAACAATATAACGCACGTGATGTCCAACTTCTGAATTTTGGAGCGCATCGGCTGCGGCAGTAGCAATATCTAAGGGATCAACCAATGGAATTTTTATTTCTGCAGGGAAGTTTGATCCTTCAATACCTGCGTTTTTGATTAATGGAATATCGTTATAAAAATTCGTGTAGAAATATCCGGCACGCAAAAAGGTGATATGAACATCGCGTAGTGTTTTGTATATCTCTTCAATTTGGTGCAAACCGCGAATTGGTCCTGTTCCAGCATCAAAATCAGCACCAACGCTGCTTAACATCACTATTTTTTTTAAGCCAGCCGACTTTATGGCTGTCGCGTAGGCTTTTCCTGCATTTGCGGTATTCTCAACAATATGTTGGCCACCTAAATTGGGAGGAGTCATCAGAAAAGCAGCATCTGCACCTGAAAAACTCGCTGTTAAAAAAGGAACATCAAAGATAGAACCAATAAGCGCTTTAGCGCCCAAATGTTCAATTTCGCTCGCTCTTTCAGGAGAACTGCTGATTACACTTACCTCATGACCTTGTTTGATAAGAATATCGACTAAATGTCTGCCTATATTTCCTAAAGAACCTGTTATTGTAATTTTCATCGTTTAATTTTTTATATGTGATAATACAAAAGTACATTTGTACTTTCTTTTAAGGAAGTACTTACCCTATAGTAAGTATGCTGAACGCAAAAACAAGACAATCATGACAGCAATTAAGGAGACATCGACGATTCAGGAAAACAAAAAAATTGCAGCGGAATTATGCCCTGTAACTTTCACAATGGATAAGATCGGCGGATATTGGAAACCAATTATTATCTATCATCTGTCTACGGATTGTAAGAGATATAGTGAACTTAAAAAATGTATCCCTGCAATTACAGAAAAAATGCTCATTCAGAGTTTAAAACAATTGGAAGCGGATGGATTGATCTTAAGGGAGGCAAAACCTGTTGTCCCACCTTTTGTGATCTACCGATTAAGTCCGGCAGGGGTAGGTTTATTTCCTGTTATTCAGGCAATGGCCAATTGGGCACTTGAAAATCAATAATCATTTACCGTTTTCCTATCTCTATTAAAGATAAGATTGTTTGACAAATGCAGATGCTTTTCGCCAGGATATAGGTTTAATATAATGTGATTTTTGTCATGTGTTTCCATTTTTCAGGTTTTATTATTTCCCTGTTTGGAAGATACAAGGTAGACCGGTGGCAATGGCGAATAACGATGAAGGTCTCTTAGACCCTGTAAGCTAATTTTTAGGAACAAAAAACGCTTGAATCGGGGAAATTCAAGCGTTTTAACTAACCAATTATAAACCTAAATTATGAATCTATAGTATTACATTTTTTATGCCAGTCTACTTAATATGACAAAATTGCAGTTCCACCTTCTTTAGTCTCCAAATCGGTAGCTCAGTGACAATAAGACTTTCCTGTTATCCGGGAAATCAGCATAAAATACCTTGAGGTCTCCATATTCACTAACCAACTGCGGGTTCGCATTTCTGAGCAGACCATTTGCGGTCAGCTTGATCATGCCACGATCTCCAAACATTTTTTTTTCCGCGGCGACATCTATACCATACCTTTTATCCGTTCGGGAAGGTCCTGTAGTAATTCCCGATCGATAATAAAATGCAATTTCGCTGCGAAATCCATATTTAAATTGCAGCGTATGCCGGCTGTTCGCTGTCCAGCTTGAGCCTTTAGAATCTAGGTTTACATTTCCAATTTCTCCAGAGTAGTTGTTGTAAAATGCATTGACATAGTGACTTGCTGTCCACCATGATCGTAACGTTTGGTTATACATTACACTTGCGCTATAGTTCATATAGCGTCCAATGTTCTCTGGTCTCGACAAGTTTTCACCAACTTTATCGCCTTGGCGGACAATCCAATTGATCATGTCACGTCCGTATGAAATACCTAATGTGGTGAACAATTTGTTCCTATAGCCATGACCGATTTCCGTAATATAGCTTTTTTCGGGTTTCAGGTCAGGATTTCCCTCATTGTAGCTATAGGCATCTTCGTAAATTCGAAATACGTTGATGTCATGATCACCCGGTCTTTCAATACGGCTGCTAAAGGATGTTCTTAGTGTATTTTTCTCATTTAGATGATATAGCAATGATCCACTTGGAAACAGATCAAA
The DNA here is from genome assembly GCF_014170215.1 of Sphingobacterium sp. UME9. NCBI lineage: Bacteria > Pseudomonadati > Bacteroidota > Sphingobacteriia > Sphingobacteriales > Sphingobacteriaceae > Sphingobacterium > Sphingobacterium sp. UME9. The sequence continues at coordinate 670,997 of NZ_LZZP01000013.1, forward strand.
ATAGCGCTGGTCATTTTTTTTGTTCAACGTGACCTGATTGGCGTTTATAAATGTATATTCTCCCCGCAGGCCGGCCTGATATTCTATTCGTTTGTATTTGCCAGAGTAGATGGCATATAGGGCTTCAATATGCTGCGTGTATTGAAAGCGGTTTGAGGTTGCATCGTCCTGTATCCATTTGCCATTATCCAATAGCGTATTTATGACATCGTTGTTGATAAAGAAATACGTTCCTTTCCAGCCGAGCTCAATTTTGCTTGAATCTGTTAACGGTTTACTGTAGTCAAGCCTTCCGGAATAGGTCGTATTGCTCAAGTCCTGAATATTTGTTCTCCCTGTTGAAGATTGCGTGTTTGTTTGCAAATTAAACTGATCGGTTTCGAACCGGTTATTATAATCGTTTCCGTGTGGAGCAAAGTCAAAGTTGAATTTTAAAAAGTGATCTTCTCCTTCATATTTATTAATATAATTGATATTAAATGTCCAGTTTTTAAACGACTCGTCAAAACGGTTGTTACTGATTGCATGCGCTGTCTGAATATTGGCTGGATAATCCCATGTATCCATCTCGATAGATGCATAGGGTTTATAATTGCCCCTCATCCAATGTACACTTCCATCCAAAATTCCGCCATCCGAAAATTCATATTTTGCCCCAGCACGAACACTATGAAAACTGGCATCATCTAATTTCTTACGTTCGTGTTGTCTCTGAAAAGAGGTTAAATTACCCTGGTTAAAAAAACTTCTTTCTGTAAGATTATGACTATTACTCCGATCATAGCTCTTATTTCCCTGCAAGTACATATCTAGCCCATTCACCTTGTAGTGTAATCCACCGCCCAAACCACCATAAAATTGTCGGCCCTGTCCAGCTCGGATAAAGGCATCACCCCCAAAGCCGGCCTTTGCATTTCGCTTGGTCACAATATTAATTATGCCGGCAGTTCCCGCGGCATCTTCACGTGCCGAAGGATTACTGATCAGTTCCAATTTCGATACTTCGGATGCTTGCAGTCCGCGTAAAATACTGGCAAGCTGTTCCCCGGACACATACATATCACGACCATTAATGCGTACGTTAGCACCTGCGCGACCCTGAATTGAAAAATTTCCTTTCCCGTCCGAAACAAGCCCCGGTGTTTTCTCCAATAATTCGAGGACATTGTTGCCTTCAGCTAATACACTTCCTTCGACATCAACTACCATTTTATCGGCATACTGGCGCACACTAGCTTGCTTTCCAACAACATGTACGGTTTCCATCAGATGTTCAACTGGTTGTAAAAAAATGGGCGGTGCTGAGTGTTCGGCTCCAGCTAACTGATATGCTCGACTATGTGCTGTTATGTAGCCGATTGAGCTATAGCGTATAAGATAATTTCCATTTTTAGGCGCATGTAGGAGAAATGAACCATCCTTTCCTGCATCTGCCTGCGTGATCAGGGAAGAATCAGCTAAATGTAAAAGACTGGCTGTGGCACCTTTGATGGGATGCCCATCTTTGTCAAATATTTTTCCAGATAATTTCGTTTGTGCGATAAGTCCAGTAGCAGCGCCTGAAAGTAATATAGATAATAATGTAGATTTCGTCATAATAATCGTGTCCTTTGTCCTCTTCGAGAAAGAACCGTTTAAGCATAAATTAAATAGTAGTGATTCGAAAACCTAAAGGTTTGTGGATTTTGGACGGAAACGGATCGGTGGTTTTCGTATTGTTGTTTGTATGTCCGTATTTGATACGTTCATTTCTTCCCTGCTATACGATTCCCTGCCCAATTTATTGCTGCCTTTTTTCTTTCCCCATTTGCGATTGTACCATATAATAAAGCCTGTAATAGGAAGTGTACCTGCAATAAAGGTGAGTACAAATGCCAGCATTTTTGTGGGGAATCCCCAAATTGACCCTACATGAATATCGTAATTGAGTCTTCTGAATTTTTCACCTGCACTTAATTCTTCAAAATCCTTGTTGAACAAGGAAATGTTATTGGGTAGAAATGCCCCGGTATACTGATCGAATGAATAATAGCGATTGTTATACTGTCGATCCATGTCATTACGAATATAGACCGAAATCGTAGCGTCCTTTTTTTCCTTGTCTGGATAGGTGATTGTCAAGTAGTGTGGATCTTTGTATTGGGTTAAAATCGTCTCAATCTCGCGATCAAAAGCTGTCGAAAAAAGGGTTATTTGACCAATTTTTGTTGAATCGGATTGGACAGAAGTTCTTTCGGCTAGTGGCGTTCCCCAGTTTGTTGACCAATATAAGGCTCTGTTAAACCACTCGATACCATAATACATTCCAGTTATAGCCAATAATAGAATCAAAATAAAAGAATAAAAGCCAACCACATTATGCAGATCCAAATTAATTCTTTTCCAACCAGCTTTCCATTTGATCCGAAAGCTTTTTTCCCGAGTTGATTTTGTCCATTTTTTTGGATACCACCAGATCAATCCTGTGATTAAGGTAATACTGAAGACCAAGGTCGCATAGTTTACAATAGGGCGTCCAATTTCTCTGGGAAGCCATAGAAAACGGTGTCCACTCAGCGTCCATGCAAAAAAGCTGTTCAATTTTTCTCTTAACTGCGCTTCCTTGGAATTGTCTTCTGTTTGCAAACCTAGGTATTGGCCTGTATATGGGTGTAATAGATGCACCTGTGCGTTTGCTTTTGAACTAGCTTCTTTGCCTTTGTCCTCTTGCTCCTTTTTTTTGAGAGTAAGGGAAATGGGGTGATCCCGGGTATAGGTAATGCCCCTTACTACAGCATTAGGATAGAGTGAGTCCGCTATTCGCACGATCCTTGACGGCGAAATCAAGGACTGGCTGGAAGCAAGGATATATTGCCTTTCTTTTTTCGGGATAACAAGATCGATAATCTCATGGTTGAAAACCCAAAGGCAGGCCATCAAGCAGATAACAAATACAATACTACCTGAAATTAATCCCAGCCAAAGGTGCAACCAATTATTGATCTGCCTGAACAGCGAATTATTTTTCTTCTTTCTTACAGCCATGTCCACATTAGTTTACGGCAAAGCTCATTGAGCTTGCGCGGCTATACTCTTCAAAGTCTTGTCCTGTAGCTTTTTCCCTTTTCGATACTTCCGCAAAGTATTTACCAGTCCATTCTGGCGTGAATTTGATTATACCCTGGTCATTTGTCTGCAGCCATTTAATCCATCCGCTGGGTGCAATGATCTGAACAGCTGTATTTGCTGCAGGTTTACCTTTTTCGAATAAAGTCAACGACAGCTCTTTTTTATTTTTAGAAACTATGTTGTTCGTAAAGACAAACAATTCATTATCGATTGTGGTTGCTGTATTTCCAATAGTGGAATTTCCGACTTGGATCGTCGCTATCGCATTGATCTGATACTGTGTTTTGGCTCCTTCTTTGCGATCTGTATCTTTTTTTAGGGTAATGTGGTATACGCCCTCTTGGTCAGGAGTGAATGAGGCCAATAAGTGATCTCCTTGAGCCGTTGTTATCAAGGCGGCTGTGCTTCCATCAGGTTTGATCAATGTCAACGTAATCTGCGTACCGTCTTTATACCACCACCATTTTGAGATAAGTTCATGTTCATCGGGTTCACCATAAACGACCTTTACCGTATGGATCTTTCCTTTGTTCCCTTGCAGTGAAGTTTCAATAAAGACAGCATGTGCCGAAGCTGACAGCACAATAAAAAATGTGAAAAGGTTAATGAGTATTGTTTTCATTTGATTTAAACTAGGAGTTATATTTTAGAAATACCTAGATTCGATTTTACACGTTTCATCATCGAGTACTCGAGTTTTGAAAGTGTCATCGACTAGGTATTTCTTTAACTTAGAGGTGTTTTATTTAAGCTTATTCAAGTGATAAACTTGTGTAATTCCCGGATCGATCTCGGCACCGCGTTTTACCGAATTTTTTGCTGGATCGTATTCATACACATACCATTTAGACTCATCTGTCTTGAATACATCGTACAATTTGCCATTTTCCATAAAGTTCATCGTTGTTTTAGATTCTCCACCACCAACTAAAATCCGAAGATCTGCAACAATCTTTTTATTTGCTGGATCGACCACAAATGGACTGATGTAAACCTTGCCATCGCCTAGTTTTTGAACTTGTGAAATGTTGTTGCTGAAAACGTTATAGTCTTTCAAGTCGAAGAAGTAATCTGGATCGAACGTAGTCTGGCCTGCCTTGATACGCAGTAAACCATAGGTAGCAGCATCAGTCTTTTTGGTTACGATATATAAATCATTGTTATCATCTGTAAAAGTAAGTGTCTGTACTTCCCAGTGTCCCGCAGCAAAGCCTCCTCTGCCATCTTTTATAATTTTCCCATTCGCTAAACTCGGATAATCACACACATACATGTAGGCCGTGTCTATGATATCTTTACGAGTTTCATTGCTTCTGTATTTGTGTCCGACAAATAATTTGTCGCCTCTTTGTGTGAAGCTCGTCGGTACGATATATGGATTATGATCTTTTCCTTCCGGAGTTTTGGGATTAAAAGTGATCATTGGAATTTCTATACCAATTGTTTTATTGATTGTCATATTGTTGATGTTCATAAAATAAATCGGTTGTTCCAGTACATTTTTCACTTTATTGGTCGTACCAGCTGTTTTAGTCATGACCATTTCATCTTTTGTACTAATATCTTTTAGGACTTTTCCCAGATAGAAATTTCCAGGGAAAGCGTAATTGTTCGTTTCTTTCCAAGATTTACTATTGACTACTTCAAATTGACTAAATCTAGTTCCATCATTTGACAGGTAATATTTACCCTCATAGGCATAAGCGTAAATAGCATAGAATGCTGCTGGTAGGTGGGAGGTAATATCGATTCCTTGATTGTTGTTCGGAGTGAGTAGGGTATCTTTCATCAAATTATCTGCAGTGAGCAGGTAAGATGAACCGGCTGCGGTCGTCACCCATACACTATATAAGCTATTTGAAGTCGGCGTAGTTTCATCAGGTGAAGTGGTGTCAGGTGATTTCTTGCAGGAAGAAAATAACACAGTCGCAGCAAATATTGCGATGGCGAATTTATTGATTTTCATAAAAATATATATTTATTTGTTTTTTACATAATGGATAATCTCAGCTTGACGTAGAATGCACGTCCAGGTCGTTGCAGTCGAAAATTGTCGTATGCTCGTTCATCTGTTAGATTTCTAGCCTCAAAGGATATATTGTATTTGTTGCGGTCCCAAGCGTAACTAAGTACCGCAGAATGGATATTTTGGGAAGGGATGAGATCTTTAGATTCAAGTGATCCCAAGTACGATTCTGTCAGATAAAACCAGTGCGTGTATTGATATAAGTAGGAGAGTTGCACTCTGCTTCCTTGCTGAAACCAGTTATTCTGGATCAGGCTTATATCAGCGTTTCCATAGATCCAAGGGCGATTAATGAGTTGTTTGCCATAAGTGAGGCTAATTTGTTTATTGTCTGAATCGTCTGTGTATTTTTTGTTGTAAGTAGCTTTATCGTAAGAACCATTTAGGGTAACTGCTAAAAGATCTTTAAAGCCATATTTGACTTCGGCCTCAAAGCCGTAGAGCTTTACTCCAGGTTCGTTATAGCTTTGAAAATAGGCATTTCCATTCTGCATGACCGCACGGCTGGTTATATAGTTATCTGCCAAGCGATAGAAACCTGTTAAATCGACATTCAGAAAGTGATTATGGTTAATATACGTATTGTAGTAAAACCCAGTGTTGATATTGTCACTCCGTTCGGGCTTTAAATCCCAGTTGGATGTTGTATTGATACCGTCACCATAAAGAGCCGTCATAGAAGGTAAGTTGTATGCTCTTTCATAAGATAGTTTCCAACCGCCATCCTTGGTTATCCTATACCGTGAGGCTAAACTCATGCTATAGTAATTCCCTTGCTTTTTTTGACTGATTATCCCACCGCTGATCAAATTGTTGTTTGCATCAAAGGTGCGTTCGTCAATATCTTTTGAGGCATTCATGCGGTAATATTTTACTGCTAAAACATTTGATAGGCGCTTGTCAAACCATTGGTTTTGCCATGACAAACCCAAAATATGTCGGCCCAAGTAGGATGGCAAACCTGACCGGTCATAATTGCCGATCAGTTCATATTGTTTCTGATCGTTGCTATTGAAATTGTAGTTGAAGTTTAAACTCTGATTACGCGCTTCATCAAAGTCATAGTTTAGATTTACGCGCGCGAGATAATTTGACAAATTATACTTTGTATCTTTTTGGGGATTCGGGGTTGCGGCATTGTAATTCGAGATCCAGTTTCCAGACCAATCGTAATTGTACATAGCTGTATCCCGCACGTAGCGGGTATCGTAGCTATAGCTTGTAAAAATATCTGCGTATAGGCGATTGATAAGAAAATTGCTTTTTTTGTAGCTCAGGGTTGGCATCAGGTATTTGCTTTCAGACCATGCTCCGCCAAACACTTTGCTAAGTGAGGCCCCAAGCTGGTTTTCTTTGTGATTTTGTGAATAGGTCAGACCTGCATAGAACTGATCAGCCCAGGATACATCGCGAAAACCGACCTCCAATTGTCCCATGGCTGAAGTGTAAGCATCGTTAAAACGCTTGGCTTTGGGGATGGTGACATACTTGTTGTCGACGGTGTTCTCGATAAGAACGTTGTACTTTTCGTTGGTATACATGTTATAATCATTGTCGGAATGATTGTAAAATGCATTCATCCGGAAGGATAGTTTGTTTTTGGGATTGGTAAATGTACCCACGACGGCCGCCTGATGTGTATTGAATGAGCCGTAGGAATAACTCAGATCCAGATAAGGTCTTGCTCGACGCTTTGTAATAATATTGACAGCACCTCCGAGCGCATCGGAACCCAAAAAAGCAGGAACAACACCTTTATAAACTTCGACGCGATCAATCAGATTGACAGGAATATTATTTAAGGACATCGATGACCCAAAGTTTTCCATGGGAACACCATCAATGTAGATCTTTGCATCGAGCCCGTTGATACGGAATACAAAGTTGGAGCCCAATCCACCATCTTCACGAATAGTAACTCCTGTGGCACGCTTTAAAACCTGTGTTAAATTGGCAGCTTCGTTGGCATGTTTATTCATGTCAATGACACTGACATTAAAGCCCGATCGTTTTATTTCGGCGACTTTTTGTTCATTTTCGGTTTTCCTATGCGCTGTTACGGTTACCTCGTCGATATAATTGCGATCCTCGATAAGTTGAAAGTCCTGAATATTTTTCCCGTTTAGAGGTCGCTCTTCGTAGTTATATCCCACCGCAGTGACACGTATGATGGCCTTGTTTGGGATATTCGTATGTAGCTTATAATATCCGTCTACATCGGATGATGTACCATTGACCTGATCTTTTAGAAGTATTGTTGCACCTGGGATTGGTCTTCCAAAATTATCTTTGACAAAACCTGAAATAACGTTCTTTTGGGAGGTCTGGGCCTGTGTAAATACGGTAAAAATTAATAAGAGTACAAAAGTAGATGTTGACTTCAACATTTTTATTTAGATTAAGTATATACAAGAAGGTTGCCTATACCGATCGCTTACCGAATGTTGATTTCAGCTATTTTTTTAAAAAATATGCAAATAGTTGATTATGAGCTTTGTTTTTTTTGAAGAAACTATGGATTATTTTTTCAAATAATCCATACGTACAATAAAGTTTGTACTATTGGGGAGTTGGATCCCCTTGGAGATTTCTTTTGTCTGCAAATTATACTTCCATACACGATGCTCATCATTTGCATCATCTATCGCTATATAAACATCCTTTTTGTCACTCCAGACATTCTCTTTTTGGGTACCTTTATCCAATGGGAGCGGAATTCTTTCGATGGAACCAGATTTTAAATCCACCAGTCTATATTCGAACTGATAAACTGCGTGATAATTGGAAAAATCGGTGTATAAATTCTTCTGTTCATTGCGAACAATCGCCTTTCCGTTGCCCACATACCAGATTCCATAGGCATGATTACCAATTGACTTGGAAACATTGATCATAAAGTGCTGATCGACGAGCTGCTGCCCTTTCTTCTTTCTAAAAATTGCTGTTGGAAGCTTTAAATTATTGCCCAGTGCTATGCCAGGATTGGTCATAAAATAATAGTCCCCTAATTCGTCTTTAAAACTATAGGATTGTATGATGTTGAAGCCACCGGGATAGGTCGAACGAGTTTCTTTCTGAATTTGTTGCAGTGTAAAGCTAGGATAATTTATTGTGGCGTAATAGGTCGTATCAGATGTGGTATGTCCATATTTCCCGTGTGATTTGAAGAAGGAATAGGCCAGCCAAAGGTTATTGTTTTCAATATCAACAAGTCCGAGGTGTAGTGCGTTATATTCTTTTGTTGCAAAGGGAAGTGTGATGGTATCTTCCTTAATAATTTTCATCTCTGCAACATTAATCTGATAGAGTCGGGCCTGCGCTTTTTTTGCAATAAGATCCTCTCGGCATAGCGCAATTAAATTGTTGTCATCTTTCCAGGTGATGGTTTCAAAGTCGCGATTTTTTAATTGTATACTGTCAATAAGGACCAAGGACGCCCCCTGTAATCGGTGTTTCGTAAATACACTGGTTTGGCTTGACAACCGATAAAAGAAGCCATTTTTATAGATATATTCCCGTTCCTGAATTCGTGAGCTGGACAAAGGAATTTGTAGCGTAGGTTGTCGGGTGTCCTCCAAACTTTCGGAGAAAAACAAACTGGTTGGGCTTTCATCTTTGTTAAACAAGCAAAAAACAAAATCAGGATCTATGTTTTTTTTGGAAATTTGTTGACAGGAAAAAATAAAAGTTGCAAGGAAAGACAACAATACTAATCGCTTCATGTTTGTCTATTAAATGCTTTGAAATTGTTCTCTAATTTTAATCTGCATATTGGACGGGAGGAATGCCAAATCGCTTTTTTGAAAAGCAACGATTTTACCAAAATCCGGAGAATCGGAAACAAAGTATTCTCGCCCAGCCTTAAATACAAGAATATTATGGTTACTATCCACAAGCTCAAAGTCCCGTTTGGGCGTGATCATAAAGTCTCCGCTGAAGGTTAGTTTTTTATTAACCAGATCAATATTGGCCGTGCTATTTTTACTTAACTGTAAATCATAATGATCTTCGGTAAAGAGCCTGCTATTCTCAATCGATGTATTGGTAAAGGTATGATTATCCAGAGCAGGGGGAGATAGATAGAAAACAGAAAAACCGATTACAAGAACTGCGGCGGCGGCAGTAATTTTGGCCCAATGGAATTTTCTATATTGATATACATCGGCATTAATTTTATTCCACATGTCAGATCCAACTAGTTCATCGACATGGTTATTTTCCGCAATACTATCCCATGAATTATTATCCAACCATTTTTCAACCGCATGCTTTTCAGCTTCAGAGCATTCACCTGAAGCATATTTTTTAAGTATTTCTTGGTTGATTTCCATCTTTTGATAATCCACGTATATTCAAAAGTACAAAAAAGTAATTAATAGGAATCTCGCAATATTGATATTGCAATACTTTTTAAGTCTTATTTTGATAACTGACAATGCTTTACTGATATGATATTCAACTGCTCGCTCTGAAATAAGTAGATTTGTTGCAATCTCTTTGTTCGTTAACCCTTCGTCGCGACTCAGTTTATAGACATTTTTGCATTGTTTGGGCAAAGAATCAACAGCTTGATCCAAGTGATTTTTGAGTTCTTTGTAATAAATATAATTGTCTTCGTAAGATGCTGCTTTGCTATTTAAGATCAGCTCATGATGTCTCTCTTTATTTCCTTTATTCCGGAGAAATTCTAGTGATTTTAATTTAACCGAACGCAATAGATAACGCTCCGCATCCTGAAGTTCTAGCTGATATCTTCTTTCCCACAGAGATTTGAAGACATCTTGAACAATTTCTTTTGCATCATCTTCATTTTCTACACTTTTAAGCGCAAATGAAAACATTCTCTTCCAATACAGTTGAAAGAACTCTTCAAATTGTTGTTTGTTGATCTCTATTTTACGTACGGAGGTTTTCAAAGCACCCAAATATACACTCTATTTAGACTTGTTCCAAATAAAATGCGGTAATCTAATATCGCGCTACGTTGACTTAGTTGTTCCTGTGCTATATAGCTGAAGCCGGTAACAGGTTAAAATTATAATAAGAGAGATTGATTATTCCTTAGATTTTAGGTAGGGGATACGATATTGTTCGTCAAATCTTTTCTTGTCATCACGATAACTACTGACTGCGCCGAGTTTATGCATCATTTTGATATAACACCAAGCGAGATCAATCTGATAAGGTTTAAAACCACTCCGCGCACTCTTAGGATATAAATGATGGTTGTTGTGCCATTCACCTGCTACAATGCCGGGCCATAACTGATTTATCGATTTGTCTTTCTCATTGAAATCAATACCTTCACGTTGCTTGTCTTCACCTTTTGCATGGCCTTCATAGTTGAATGTCCGTACACCGATTGCCCAGAAACCGGCCGCACCAAAGAGTGTACAGGCAAGTGCGTGGCCACCGATCAAATAGAAAATGGCATACCAAAAAGCCCAGTTTAGTATCCAGGATCCAATAGCATGAGAAGGATTTACGTACGACCCCCATTTTCGATATTGTGCATAACTATTGGCGGTTACACCTGTATGTCGCATCAGTAATTTGACACGGTTATATGAATTTTCCGTAAGGTCCTTAGCAATAGGCTGATGATTTACATCGGCTAAAAAACAGTATAGAAAACCAGCCTGTGCATTATAAGGATCACCAGGGGTGTCAGATTTTGCGTGATGAACATGATGTGAAATCACATATATTTCTTCTGGAATTACATTAATAGTCAGATTCTGTGTGAAAAAACGCCAGAATCCGTTCCGGAATTTAAATGCGCCGTGTGTTGCAAATCGATGGTGCCATATCGTACCATGAGTCCCCATAACGATCATACTGTAGACAAATGCTGCCAAGACAGTCCACCAACTGAAGTGGTACACCAAAAAGATGATAAAAAAGGGGATGAGGCAAGCTACTTTTAGCCAGCTAAAAAAGGGTAACCAATTTCTTTTATCTTTAAAAATATTGAGGCGTTTGAAGAATTCGCTGAAAATTTCTTTTTTGCTTGGCTTTACGAGGTTTCCATCGTTGTCTTTCCATCCGTAGGTAGGAACTTGCAGAACATGGTCTAAAAAGGGCATTTGTGGTTGATGTAAATTATAATTTTTGCTAAAGTTACCATATTACATGGTTAAAAAGTGTTAATACGAAAAGTTTAACATATTCTTAAGATGTCTCAGGCTATTCTAGAAAAATAAAATACTGTAAGGAAACCGAATCCCATAGTCGACAAGTTTAATCTTATATTGTTTTCGATATTCACTCATACAATCGACGCTGTTTCCTCGGAATTTAATCGCTATTTATTCGCTTCCAACCGAAGAAGCACCGAAGAAGTTCCGAAGAAGTTCCGAACAAGCACCGAATAAGTACCGAGTAATCTCCGAAGATGATAGCTATTCATTAGCTCCACAATTTCCATTGTCCTGGTTGGTATTGAGTTCTAAATTTCTTCTAAATTGTTTTTGAATTTTATGGAATCATTAATAAAAAGAACATGAAAAGATTAATTTTTATTTTGGCCCTGATGGTAAGCGTATCATTGGCCAAAGCTCAAGAAGTCTCGGAAAAGAAAGTTCCATCAGTAATTAAGCTGGCGTTTCAACAGAAATACCCGAATGTAAAGTCTGTAAAATGGGAAAAAGAAAAGGGAAATTATGAAGCTGGATTTAAGGATGGGAAAATTAATAATTCCGTTCTTATAAATGCCGCAGGACATATCATTGAAACCGAGGTTGGAATTCCTGCCGGAGAGCTTCCTGCAGACGCTAAAGCTTATGTAATCAAAAACTATCCACATAAAAATATCAAAGAAGCAGCTAAAATTACTGATGCTAGAAATAATGTTAGCTATGAGGCTGAAGTCGATGGTAGGGACTTAATTTTTGATGATAAGGGTAAATTTCTAAAGGAGGTTAGGGATTAGATTATGGTTCAATTACGGTTATTTTTTATTTTTATTTTAGTCATAGTTTCTTCGGTTGTTTCTGCACAGGTATCGTCTGTTACACTTTCAGGTATTATAAAAAATAAGACGGATAAATTGGCTATTCAATACGTTAATGTTGTGGTCAAATCTGATAAAGACGGCGCTTTTATCGCCGGAACGATGACAAACGATGAAGGCCGGTTTACCATTTCCAAAATTAAGCCAGGAAATTACCAATTAAACATTTCATTTACAGGGTTTGAGGATAAGAAGCAATCCCTATTTGTTGGTAGTCTTTCGGAGTTTTTGGATATCCCAACGATCGAGTTGGAGGAGCGTTCCATCGCATTAGAAGGGGTTACCGTGACTGCTCAGGCAGGTCATGTAAGTAATAAACTGGATAAGAAAATCTATTCCGTTGCCGATAATATAAGTCAGACCGGCGGTTCTGTTTTGCAGACTATGCAAAATTTGCCCGGAATTACAGTTCAGGATGGCAAAGTTCAACTGAGAGGCAATGACAAAGTCACCGTGCTGATTGATGGAAAACAAACCGCCTTGACAGGTTTTGGTAGCCAATCTGGGTTGGATAATATTCCGTCATCAGCGATAGATAAAATAGAGATCATCAATAATCCTTCTTCGAAGTATGATGCCAACGGAAATGCAGGTATTATTAATATCATTATGAAGAAAAGTAATCAAAATGGATTTAATGGTAAAGTAGGTTTCAGTTCCGGATTGGGCTCATTATGGATACGGAAGGAAAATCTACCAACCATAAGACCACAATATACTTTAACACCTAAAATCAATCCCAGTGTATCATTAAATTACAGAAAAGATAAGGTCAATATTTTCATACAGGCCGATAATCTCTATACACAGACACTGAACAAGAATGAATTTGTAACTCGTAAATATGAAGATGGTACAATTATTAACTCACAGCTGAAACGAAATCGGAATACGAATTTTCTAACGACGAAAGCGGGGATAGATTGGCATATTGACGAACAGAATAATCTGACTATTTCGGGGATGTATGGAAGTGAGAAGATTATTGACCGGGGCGATCAACCTTTTTTCAATGCTGATATTTCAACACGCTTGCGTCTTTGGCAATTTTTGGAAGATGAATTGAAGACAACAGCCATGGCGACCACTTCTTATCAGCACAAATTTAAAGATGCTGGGCATTTGCTCAATGTTGGTTTTAATTATACATTTCATCGAGAAGACGAAAAGTACTTCTATGACAATTATCTACCTTCTTCGAAGGGAACAGACTCTTTTAAGCTGCTATCTGACGAACAGGTTTATGATGTTAATGTAGATTATATCAAACCGCTGAAATATGGACGTATTGAAACCGGAATAAAGGTGAGAAACCGGAATATTCCAACTAATATGGAGTTTAAACCGGGCGCCAACTCGGTTCTTGATATGGATGCTGGCGGCTGGGCAAATTACAAGGAACTAATACCAGCAGTGTATGGGAATTATGTCTTCGAAAATGAGAAATGGGAGGCTGAATTAGGCTTGCGTCTAGAATATGTGAAAATTCAATATGATGTAAATCCAAATCATAACACCTATAAAAGCGATGGGTACAATTATACGCAACCCTTTCCCAATGTGAGATTGGCCTACAAACTTAACGACAATAACAAGCTTTCGGCTTTTTATAATCGGCGGGTGGACCGACCTAATGAAGTTGACATTCGTATTTTTCCAAAGTATGATGATGCTGAAATTATCAAGGTTGGAAATCCAGGCTTGCGTCCTCAGTTCACCAATTCTGTCGAACTGGGATATAAGAACACCTGGAGCAAGGGTTACTTTTACGCCGCAATGTATCACCGTTTCGCTGATGGAACTATTACACGGATATCGAGTACTGTTCCGGACAGTAAATTAATTTATGCTGTATTCCAAAATGCAGGAAAGAGCTTCAATACGGGGATTGAAACAATCTTGAATCAAAAAGTATCTTCAAATTACTCCTTTAATATTAATGGTAATCTCTATCGAAACCAAATCAATGCCTTTACAGTAGAAAATCTTTATCCCGAACCCAATACTTTTTCAGCAGATAGGCAGACTGCACTTTCAGGTAACTTGAAGTTTAACAATATGTTTCGTTTTGCAAAAGGATGGGATGGGCAGATTACAGCAATCTATTTGGCACCGGATATTATACCGCAGGGAAAAATCCAATCGAGGTTTTCAATAGATGCAGGACTAAAAAAATCCGTTCAAAAAGGAAAAGGCGAGCTTTTCTTTAATGCTACGGATTTATTAAATACGATGGTTATTAAGCGAAAAATAGATGGTATTGGTTTTAATTATACAAGCCATGATTATTACGAAACGCAGGTGCTGAGACTAGGATATAATTATAAATTTTAAAGAGCGTAACGTTCTGAAAGAAAAACACAAACACGGGTGCGAAAGTTGCCGCGAGATAGATGATAGGAGAATCAAGCAGCTCAGTCCTAATTGAAATTGGACTGAGCGGTTGAGGCAAGGTGTATACTGTTCTATGAAGTGATTTTATTTTATCGTTTTCTAATAAATCTCATCTCAAATCCATTCTCTTTTCTCACCACCTGTTGAAAGTCGGGCGTAAATTGCAATTCTATGCCGAGCCCCATTTTAAATAGGTTATTTCCGAGATAATCGAGTGCTACATTTTCTTGATTAGGGGCCTCTACACTTAACATACCATCCTTTTCTACAAAGGTTAGCTTAAATGTGGGAGCTGTCTCATCCGCATAGGTACCCAAATAGCTATCGATATGTTCGATGGAATGTTTTCTTTCCTGATATGGTTCTATAGCGGTAATATTTTCCATATTTTCCAAACGGGCCATTAATCCCCAGCCATAAAAATCATTGGATACTCCTACGAGTAATTGGTTTTTACCTTTTTTAAGCTTTAATCGAGCATTTCCATTCTGTACAGATATTCTTCCGTCAGGATATTTTTTCATATTCTGACGGAAGATATTTTTGTCAGTGTAGGTGATCTGATCATTTAGATAAAGCCATATTTCATCCGAGAATCCGAGCTGGAGATTGACGAAAGTAGGCTCTTTCACGGTAATAACGGCTTTTAGCCAAACTATCCTTCGTTTTTCTGCAGCACCAAAGCGTCTTGTCAGGTTTATCAATCCATATCGCTCAGCGGCTATTTTTTCTGTAAAGGCTTCGTCTTTAGGTAGGTCACGAAAAGCAGTTGGCTCCCTTCCTTCCTCCAAAGTCGTGGGCTGGGTTATAGACCAATTTCGGATATAATTTGCTTCATGGCGGGTCAGGTCTACACCTTCAGCCTGTGGTAATTCTTCCGTTTCGTTGGGTGTGATCTCGATATTGCTGATGTAGGAGTCGCCGTCAAATGCAATGTTTCCGCTATGTTCGCGCCCCTCAAGTTTTGGTACTGTCAATCTGAGGCTATTGTTGACAAAAACCTGCATTTGCATTCCCGAAATGACGAGTTTAATATGATTCCATTCATCTGCTTTGGCTGTTGCAGAAGCCTGATATTGGGGATACATGTCCCACATGTTGACACCGTGTAAGATGGGACAGTACTGAATACCTTCATTGGCAAAAGGGTCGGTCATTTTAGGTACTCGCAGATAGACAATCTCCTGTTCTCTTTCATCTTTTCGATGGAAATAAATGGCGCTTGCAAATTCTGTTTTCGCAGGTATCACATCATACTCGATGGTTCCATCTTTGAAAATTAAGTCTTTAATCATTACCGGACCAGATGCTGGAGCGATTTTTATTGCTCTACGGCCCTTAAAATTCAGAAAATCGACTTTTCCATTCTGAAAGACCCATTTTTCTGCGCTTAGTGTAATGTTTGTGCCTGCTGATGTCTTAATTTTCTTTTCTTGAGCGTCACTTTGGAATAAAGCGACCAATATTAAGACTAGTATCAAGAATGTTTTTTTCATGTTAATAAAGTTTTTGATAAATTTAGCGTGTAGGCATTATTTTAACGCGTTCAACCTTGCATCAAGTTTATTCAAGTTTGTTCAAGATGATTGTTTGTTTTTAAAATTCTGATATGTAATAAATTATGATTAAGTCGAGCCATCCTGAATTATTTCAGCATCTTAAGAATTCCATTGAAAATAAACTTGAATGGGGTGAAACTTCCAATTGGAGTACCGCCGATTTTGAAAAACTTTCGGAAAAGATTCAGGAAAAAACGGGGGTTATACTTAGCATTTCTACATTGAAGCGGATTTTTGGTAGGATTGATTACCAAAGTAAACCTGCCCTGACGACATTAAATACATTGGCACAGTATCTTGGTTATGAAGACTGGCGGGCTTTCCGAAATGCTTATGTACAGAAAGAGATATCGCAGAATCAGGTATTTAGTAAATCCACTTTTGAGCCACAAGTGAGCGTACAAAAAAAGTATGGTTCTGTATTTATTATAGGTATTTCATCTGTCATTGTCCTTGTCGTGGTCCTACTTTTTGGGAATAGGTTTGTCCAAAAAAAGAAGCATTTTGATGGTAGCGCTTTCCACTTTTCGTCCAAGACAATGCTGACACAGGGGTTACCCAATTCAGTTGTATTTGATTATGATGCTTCGGCAGCAAGTGAAGACGATTCGGTATTCATTGCACAAAGCTGGGACACTAGCCGCAAGACGCAGGTGGATAGAAACGACAAACATCACTCCGCTATTTATTACTATCCAGGTTACTTCAGGGCCAAGCTGATTATTGGGGACAAAATTGTTCGAGAACATGATATACAGATTAAAACAGATGGCTGGTTAGGATTGGTAGAAGCAGCGTGGGGAAAAGAACCGTTATATTTCAAAAAAACTGAAATCACATTGCCACATGAAATTGCCGTTACGCAGGAGCTGCTGAAAAGTTATAAGGTCGATCTCCTCCCTGAAGCTCCACCGGTTAGATTTTACAATCAAAAGAATATGACAGGAGTTATGACCAATAATTTTAGTTTTGAAACAGACATAAAAACAGGGATAGTCAATAGTGGCAATATTTGCCAACGTGTGGAAGTACTCTTACAGTCTAAAAACGATATATTTATTATACCTTTAGTAAATACAGCCTGTATCGGTGACATAGCCCTCACAGCTGGTGGTTTTTATACGGATAGTAAACAAGATGACCTCAGTGGATTTGGTTGTGATCTTTCCGAATGGACTAAGCTTAAAATAGTCTGTAAAAATCAGCAGATTAGATTTTGGATTAATGATAAACATGTATATGCAACTACGATTAAAAATGCACCAACTGAAATAGTCGGTCTTCAATATCGTTTTAAGGGGGCGGGTTTTGTTAGAAATACTCGTTTAAGTGGATCGGAGATGAAGGATATTATTTTTTGATAAGGAAACTAATACGCATATGATGATAGGAAAAAAAATATTTCTTTTTTTATTTTTCTTACCTCTTGCTTGCCTAGCTCAGCAAAAAAAAGGAAAGCTTTTCGAAATTCAATTTGATCTTTCAGGATTTTCTAATGGTTCAAAGTTTGAACTGAGCAGTTTTCAGAATGACAGTCAGTCTTATTCAGGTGTGCTTAAGGATGGAAAATGTACGATAAAAGGAACTTTACTGGAACCAACCTTATATATACTTACTGCAAAACCCAATTTGAGGACCGTGATCTGGATAGAGCCTGCACGGATGAAGATTTTGGGCGATAGCCTGAATTTTTCAAATATCGAAGTGCTGAATTCTAGATCACAAGCTGAGGCCATTCCGATCAATAAACAGCTGGATCCCATGTGGAAAAAAGCCGCTGCACTTGATAAGGAGATAGAAGTTGAAACTGATTCAGTCAAACAGACCGAGTTGAGAATTGCATCGGATCACTATTATTGGTCCATAAGACAATTAAGAATCGATAATATTTTTAATAAAAAACCTTCTTATCCGCTTATGCAGGAACTCTATTTCCTAAGAACATCATTAACAAGAGATTCCTTACAGTTAGCTTATGGTAGATTTCCGGAGAATATTAAAAATAGTAGGACTGGACGCTTTTTAAATGAATTTATTCAAGCAAAAGAACTTAGAAAGGGGGACCTGGCACCATCCTTTATTGCACAAGACCTTAATAATAATGATCTAAAACTAGTTGATTTTAGAGGAAAGATTGTTGTGCTCGATTTTTGGGCTGCCTGGTGTGTTCCATGCAGACAAAGTAACAAAAAGCTACCGATGCTGTATGCTAAATATAAAAAACTAGGATTAGAGATTATATCCTTTAATCTAGATACGAATAGGGAGATCTGGAAAAAAGCTGCCGTTGAAGATAACATATCCTGGATTAATGTTGGCGATCAGCAAGCACTACACAGTAAAACGGCCATCACCTATCGGGTACAGGGTTTACCAAAAGTTTATATCATTGACCGAAATGGGATTATCCTTGAAACTGGAGGATCTGGAGTTGACCTTGAACGTGTGTTAAAAGACAACCTAGTACCTTCTCTTTAAGCTCCTGAGTAGAATAAAGTTTGCGAAATGTTGAAAGGTAATGGTTAAAAAGGATAACCACAATCGTGAAAAAATCAGGATGGTACTGTAGGTAATTTGATAGGTTGTTGACTTACAGTGATATCAGTGGGGCTTTAAATAAATATAATTGCTAAATTTAAGTATCTTTCACAAACACATACTGATATGCACCATCCATTAGAAAAACACTATGTCAACCGGGTTGGGTGGCTTCGCGCTGCTGTGTTAGGTGCCAACGATGGCTTATTATCGACGACGAGTATTGTGATTGGAGTTGCAGCGGCAAGCCCTGAACGCAATACCATTGTCTTGGCAGCGTTAGCGGGCATGATTGCGGGAGCAATGTCTATGGCAGCAGGAGAATATGTTTCCGTAAGCTCACAGGAAGATACCGAAAAGGCCGATCTGCTACGTGAGAAAAAGGAACTTGAAGAAATGCCTGAAATCGAGCTACAGGAGTTAGCCAAAGTTTATGAAAGAAGAGGCGTCAGTCAAGAAACCGCCTTACAGGTTGCACGTGAACTAACTGCACATGATGCATTGGGCGCCCATGCACATGACGAATTGGGTATAAATGAGATTACACAAGCTAAACCTTTACAAGCTGCACTGGCATCTCTAGGCTCATTTGCCCTTGGAGCGCTACTTCCATTTATGGTTTCATTGCTTGCACCAATTAAGCAGATGGTCTATCTGCAGTATGGTTTTACGATTATTTTTTTAATGGTTCTCGGTGCGATTGCGGCCAAGACTGGAGGCTCGAGTGTAGGAATTGCAATAGGCAGAATATGTTTCTGGGGAACAATAGCAATGGGAGTGACTGCGTTAATAGGACACTTCTTTGGTGTTACAGTTGCTTAAATTTTTGAAAATAATACGCACTTCATAACTGAAGCTATGAAAAGGAAAGCATTTTCAATAATTCAGGATATCGGGTTCATCCTATTTCTTGTCGTATTTCCGCATGCTGTGCCATTACCTTTTTATTCCTATGCAGTGATTTGTTTTCTAGCAATTTTTCTTGTTTTAAGAAGAAAAGGCAGGACATTGAGGGATTTGGGATTAGATAAGAAAAACCTTTCTTCGCGTGCTATTCTTTTAGGAATTCTCTCTGCATTAGCCTGGGTAATATTTATGCAGATAATATATATTCCAGTTATCAAACATCTATTTAATGTTCCGGATTATACGGAGTATAATTTTATCAGGAGTAGTATAGAAAGATTGATCATGACAATTTTTGCAGCTTGGATTATTGGTGGATTTTATGAGGAAGTTGTGTTTCGGGGCTATATCCAGAATATACTCGAAAAAAGATTGTTTAAGGGAATGGGACATTGGTTGCCTATGGTGATAACCAGTATTCTTTTCGGTCTCTATCATCTGCAGCAAGATATATTTGCTGTTATTGCTGCTTGTTTGGGAGGATTGTACTGGAGTATTTTATATAAAAAAGGGAATAATAATCTTTGGGTTTCAATCATTTCACATGCGCTATTCGATATGATTACCCTTATCCTAATCTATACTGGGAAATTTGGAAATCTTATATAGATTTTGTTGTTTTTTGAGACTTGTTTCAAATGCTTTGTAAGCTCAGACAAGAATCTGACGATAGAAAAACAGCCGACTAAATATGGCAAAAGTATTACCCTTATTTATTGATAGTGGACGAATATTAAGGAGATCAAAGCGATAATTATATTATGTGGGAGATTCCTTTTGCTTTTAACTATTTTGGTGTATTAAATCAAATTTTTATCATTAGTATGAAAATCAATCTATCACAGCGTACACTCATTTTTTATGGTGTCTTGGCACCCTTTATTATTTTCGGATCAATCTATAATCTTTTGGGAATTATCTCAGGTACAAGTACGGTTATTTCTTTTGGGGCCTTTGCTCTCTTTGGATTTGTTCTTTTACCCGCCTTACTTGTTTCCACCTATCGGCAAAACCGCTGTACGCTATTCAGTGACGGGATAAGCATTGGAAAAAAAGAATATGTTTTCGATAGTTACGCAGTTTCTATTGTTGAAAAGTATCTACCGCTAAAGGAAAGGCCACTTTTTTCATTATTTAGAACACAATATGCTAATTTAATTATTCGGGAAAAATCAAGTGGACAAATCGTGCTCAATAAAGATTTAGATATTTCCTTGCAAGCAATAAATAAAATGAAGGCATTTTTATCGGTGTAGATCAATAACTAATGTGCCGTCTTGCTGTTTTATGGAAGTTGATTGAGAAGAAATTCGAAAGTATACTGCGGAGTGTAACCAAGTAATTGCATTGCTTTATCACTTCGGTAGACTCTATCTATTGATGTTGGAAAGCTCCAGCCTCTCTGTCGGTATATTTCAACGGCATTTGGGATACGCTTAGCGATGATATGGGAAGGGTTAGATTTTAGTTCAATTAAATCCTCAATTTCAAAAGGCGAACCGCTAGAAACATTAAAAATCTGAAACGACGTAAAGTTGGTCTCAACACCTAGTCGAAGAGCCTCAGCTCCATCTCTTTCATCTAATCCCCGATACAAACGATGATTTAGCATAAGGTTATCGGGCTCTGGAAGAAATCGGCCAACGCGATAGACGCTGGTCATTAGCTGTTCTTTTTCGAAAAAGTCTCTACAGAGCTCTTCACAAGCCTGTTTGGTAATGTCATAAATATCACGGGGTTGGGCTATAAGTTCCTCTGTAACCCACACCGCTTTTTCCGCATCAACAAGTGCATTGCCATATATGGAGGTTGTAGAGGTAAAAAGAAAACGCTTTATTCCGTTCTTTACACAGGCATTTAATAGATTTAATGTTCCTGTTATATTGGTATCTATAAAACTTTGCCGCCTATAATTCAAATCCATATGTCTACCATGCAGCGCTGCAGTATGGATAATGGCTTCATAACCACTTGTGAATTCAATAACTGCCTCAGTTCGCTGCACATCTAAAAAATAATCAGTGGTATCGCTTTCTAATAAATCAACTCCCGTAACATCGTGTCCGGCCCGACGTAGATTCCGAACTGTTACACTTCCTAATTTTCCCGAAGATCCTGTTACCAATATGCGCATGTATACAAAATAAAGGAAAATTTAAGACATGGGTATTTATATGCAATTTTTTTCTGCGGTATTGTTATGAGGTAATAAGGCCGCTCGAAGCAGTAAAGATAGTCATACGGTAATTGTACACGACAGAGACATTTATGAAAAAAATGATACAAATTGTACAGGAATTGATACGCCCTGTCAATAAATACAAACGCGTATGCAGTATCTTTCATATGGATATTTATAAACTAATTATAAAGCTTTGGCTACGTGGGTAGTTATGCCTACGCTGGTGTAAAGGAAAAAACTAGAAACAAGTCTATCCTGACGGTTTCGGATAATCGAAATAGATCAACTATGAAAAGAAGAACATTTATTCAGGCCCTGAATTTTGGCATTGCCTCAGCTACGTTGTATAAAGGTTACGCAAATGAAATTTTATTTTCCTCTGATGCTGAACCAGCAAACAAGGTACTGCCCTATCACAAGATAAAAGATATCAGATTTTCTACCGTAAAGATGAATTATCCGAGGCTTGTGGGGAAAAATGCCCGTCTCGACCTACATGGTTATGGACCTGATGTGGAAATATGTGTTATAAGGACAGATCAGGGAGCAATGGGCTGGGCCTCACTCCGTGGCTCAAGACGTGAAGCTGAAAAAATTTCGGGAGAATTGATAGGCAAGAAAATGTCAGATCTTTTTTCTCCCAAAGTCGGTACACTGCTGCAGACACATATTCCCTTTGATATGGCTCTTCATGATCTCGCAGGAGTCATTTTAAATAAACCTGTTTATGAAATACTTGGTCGAAAAGATCCGATCATAACAGATTATTATAGTGGTATGATCTATTTCGATGACTTAGAACCAGCGGATAGGCCATCAGGAATTGACCGTATTCTTGAGGAATGCCAATATGATTATGGAGTGGGGTACAGGCAATTTAAGTTAAAAATTGGAAGGGGGCATAAATGGATGCCTTTTTCCAAAGGACTTCAACGGGATATTGAGGTTACAAAAGCAGTGGCAGACGCATTTCCTGACTGCAGAATTTTAGTTGATGGAAATAACGGTTTTACATCAGACCAATTTATTCAGTATTTAAAAGGTATCCCAATGGTAAATCTCTTTTGGATAGAAGAACCTTTTCATGAAACGGTGATGGATTATCAAAAGCTTAGCGGCTTTTTAAAATCGGAAGGCATAAATACTTTGCTGGCGGATGGCGAAGCAGATCCTGATCAGAACTTGCTGAGAACCTTATTTGAAAAGAAACTGCTGGATGTTCACCTTACGGATATTGAAGGCCTTGGATTTACGAATTGGAGGAATTTAATGCCAAAGTTAATACAACTTGGAGCGCAAGCATCTCCCCATGCCTGGGGATCGCTTCTCAAGAGCTTCTATACAGCGCATTTAGCCGGAGGGCTCGGAAATACCGTAACCATTGAAGGAGTTACAAGTACTTCTGATGATGTGGATTTGTCGGGATATCTCGTCAAAAATGGGAAACTTATTCCTTCCTCATCTGCAGGGTTCGGTATCCCATTGCTAAAAAAGATTTGAAAGAAAGAAGCTTTGAATTTATTTTTCAAACCTTTCAAAGTTTTGCAACGTTCATAGAGGAGCGAACAATGGAATTTCTTATTCTTAACATCTTTACTAACCCGTGAAATAAATGTGCTGAAGCATATTCACGGCGATAAAGTATTGTTTAGGGCTATGAAATACTTTTTAAAATTCCTTTAATTTTTTGTTGATCAAAATTTATTTCAAATGTCTAATAATACTGTGCCACAGAAGATAAATGACCATCTTGCGAATGAACGAACTTTCCTTGCTTGGATCCGGACAAGCCTGGGCATTATGGGCTTCGGTTTTGTGGTTGTTAAGTTTTCACTATTTATTCGTCAGATTGAGCTCATTTTAAAAAAAGATGTAGTTGCAGGCTCCCAGCATGAACATTCTGGTGTTGTTGGTGTTTCTATTGTGGTTATTGGTGCATTGACGGTTATTGTCGCCTTTTTTAAATATCGTAAAACAAACAAACAAATTGAAGAGGAGAACTTCGCTCAAACTTCAAATAGCATTACAATTGTGGCCATATTGATTTTTGTTATAGGTATTATTTTGAGCTGGTATCTTGTCGACGGTCTTTAAGGAGATGCATTAGATCCAGTTCGCGCTGGAATGATTATCCAGGCTAACTAGATCTAAATTGTCGTGCATTGGCTTACTTACAATATTGACAAAATTTATTATTGCTGTGTACACTGTACCACGGTGATTTGATTTGTTGTGCCACGTTTTTCTAAAAACTGTCGTAGGGCGATCATCAGAAAGGCGAGAAAACCAAAACCCATCGTAAGCCAGGGCGAAAATTCTACACCTTTCGAAACGATAATCCAGCCACCTACGGTAGTCCCCAAAGTTACCCCGAGATTGCCAAATGAAGTCGCTAGACTATTGGCAAATTCTAGCGCCTCAGGAGCGGAAGAAATCATATAGGTAGATGCGTTTAAGAAGCTAGGAGAATAAAGAAATCCCCATAAGGCAATCGTACAGACCGTAGCGAACATATTGCCATCTGAAAAATACAGTAATAAAGGAATAATAAGTGTACCCGATAAGAAAAATGCTGTGGTAAACGTAATATTTCGGTTGAGCATTTTCCCTGCCACCCAGTTTGCGATGACTCCAATAATACCAAATACAAATAGCATATAACTAACCATGGTACTGTCCATATTCTTTGCTTTGTTTAAATATTCGGCGAAGTAACTATAGGTAGAAAACCAAGCTGATACCATAAAGAAATTCATTGCGGTACTGACCATAAAAATGGGTTTGGTTAATATTTTCATCTGACTGCCGTAGGATTTTTTTTCTTTTACAGGCAAAGGAGGAATGGCAAAATAGATTGCCAGCAGTGCTATAATACTGACAATAGCCTGTATCGTGAAAGAATATGTCCAGGAGTAGAGACTGGCAATGTAGGTAGCGAAGGGAACTGTTGTAACCATGGCGATTGCAACACCGCTAAAAACAATGCTCATAAGTTCATTTTCGTTTTGCTTCCCCCCTTTTAAAATGGCGACAGATAATGCTGTCGCAATATAGACAGGTTGGAGAAAGGCGGGAAGAATTCTTACAATAAGTAATAACCAAAAAGGAGGAGATAATGAAGAGACAATAGCCGTGATTAAGAAAATAGCGATGGCAGTTAACATGACTTTCTTGCGGTCGAATCCCGAAGCCAACAATGTCATAAATGGCCCAGTTATGGCAATGATCAAGGCAAAAGCACTTAATAAATAACCTGCTTTGTCGATACTGATATGATAATGATCGGCTATTTGGGGCAAGATGCCAATAATGCCAAACTCGGTTGTGATTACTGCGAGAAAACCCAAAGCTCCGATGTATGCGTATTTTTTCATAAATAAAAACCTATTGTACATGATTAATTATACGAGCAAATGTAAAGGCAAATACTTGCTTCTGGGTGTAAAGCGGCTATTTGTGTGTTACTAACAAATTTGTAAGTAATGGTAAAAGAAAAGTTGTTCCTGAATAGTTGATCTCCGCCTGACATTGATAAGTTGTGTGTTGTCAAAAGTTCCTTTATATTCACTTTAGATTTATTTAAGGGTTGAATACAGATAAGGAATACGAAATAAAAAAACTAATGGAACAGCATATATTAATTGTGGGCCTGGGGGGAGTGGGCGGATATTTTGGCGGTATGTTAGCGCGCAAGTATGAAAACACTGATATTCATGTCAATTTTTTGGCGCGAGGTAACCATCTTGAGGAGATTAACCAACATGGTTTAAAGCTGTTATTAGAAAAGGGAAGTTTTACAGCGAAGCCCTATAAGGCTTCCAGTGAGGCTGAAAACTTCACAAAAATGGATTACATTTTTCTTTGTACTAAATCTTATGATCTTGAAGATACTATGGCCTTATTAGGACCGTGTGTGAGCGCAGATACAGTATTCATACCCTTACAGAATGGAGTGGACAGTAAAGAACGTATCAACAGATATTATCCGAATAATTTGGTTGTGGATGGTTGCGCCTATATTGTGTCCCGGTTAAAGGCTGCCGGAGTAATTGAAGTGACAGGAAAATGGGGTACAATGAGTTTCGGATTGAATGGAGAACATGATGAAAGACTGGATAGGTTATATCATCTTGTGCAACAGGCTGATATCCATGTGAATTATTCCGGTGAAATTGAGAAAATAATATGGGACAAATTTATTTTTATTTCCGCTATGGCCACAGCTACTTCTTATTTTGATTGTTCTATTGGTCAGATAATGGAAGATCCAAAGAAGAAAGTTGCGGCTATTAAACTTATTCAGGAGGTTACAACATTAGCTCAGGAAAAAGGAATTGTTATTGCTGATCATATTGTACATAGGACCTTGGACAAAATGGAACAAATGCCTTACGATGCGACTTCATCCATGCATACGGATTATCTTAATAAACGACCGAAAACAGAGTTGGCATCTTTGACAGCTTACGTTATTCGTGAATCTAAAAAATATAATCTCGAGACACCTGAATATCAGCGAATGTTTGATGTATTGCGCGTAAAATCTGACTAGTTGTATTAAAATAGTTTGCGAGGTGGAAATTTAAATCGATCAGTTCCCCTTGACGAGCTTTTTTTGAATACAAAAAGTAGGTTTTAGCAGTCAAAAGAATGCTGATTAGATTTTATTTCCTGTAAGGCCGCTGAATTTATTGCCCCGATTGTCTTTATAAAAATCACCGTCCTTCTTAAAACTATTTGCATCTACTCCTTCAAGCAGCTGTTTTTGATAAAAGACATTTTTTGCATCTTTTCCGAAATCGTGACCTAAAGGTATAAACGTTTTAATATCGGCATCTGGAATTATTTCCTGATTATAATACACATTATTCTTGTCTTTTGAATAGGAGTTGCTTCCATACACATCATTCTTTTCATCAATCGGGAATAACGCAAAGGAAGGAGCATCTACCTGTTCATATCTGAAGCTTTTTCCCCTGAATAGGATTGTTTTGTTGTCAACACTAATATGATCCTGATCAAGTACACGAATTTTATCAATGGTCTTAAAAGACCTCGTTATTACATCTGATCCCTGCTGAAATGGTGGGTAATAAATAGTATTGCCAATTCTCATGTAATATTTGTTTATGGCTTCAATGTTTCCGGAGTTAGCAACAACTGCTTTAAAGGTACCTATATTCGGAGAGACATAAACTGAATCTTTATCCATTAAAAAATAGTCATTGACGAACGAAAAGGTTTTCCGATCTGCCTTTATCATGTCATTACTGTAGAAGTAATGGTCCTTGTCGCGTGCCCAGTTTATATGATCCTTTACGAGCTCATATGTTTTTGGATCTGCTCCCTGGATGATATTAAAGCCTAGGGCCTGATCGATATAATAGACATGAAAACGATCTTTTGGAATCTGATTATCGACGTAAAAGGAATTCTTATCCACAAGTTTTTGAGTCGTGCCACGAAAATATACCGCATTTTTGTCTTTAGCTATATCTTCTGACAACACTTCAAATGATTTTGCATCAGCCTGCATTTGTGAAATGCCCAAGCTAAACCAATTTCCATTCTGACAATAAGCTATCTGCCCTTTTGAATCGATGAAGTAAGAACCAGATTTTTGTTTATCAATCGGTTTGCCAATATTTCGACAAGAAATAAAAAAGCAAAGTAAAATACAAGCCAGAAAAAAAGTATATTTTTTCATTTTTGCCTTGCATATAATCCTAGATTTATTATTTATTATACCCATCTATATAAATTTACAACGACAAAATTAGAAAACCGAATTTTCAGTTTTCCGTTCCCTTATTAAGGCAATTGCATAAAACTGGCACCAATGACTTTTAGCGTGTTGTCAATGCGTTTCCATACCCTAAAATATCTAAATTTTCCTTCTAATGGTGTTCCCATTACCTTGCCTTTTGCCGTCATCGTAGTAACGGAAAGCGCGGTATCCCCAATTATTCTGATCTCATTAATTTCTGTTGAAGCATTTTCAATAATCATAGCCTTTGATCGGTGTGCATTTAGATCCATTTCTTTCGTTAACATTTGACCATCAGGTGCTACAGCAACAAGGTCGTCATATAGGAGGAGATTAAGACCGTCTACATTACTGGCGAGCTGCGCCAAGAAAAGTTGGTTCTCTGCTTCTGCAATTTCTTTTTTCGTGATTTTATCCATATCCCTATCAGATTGTTATTTTTTTTTTGTGTGCTTATTACTTTAAAAATAGTAAATCATTGTCGTTCTGTTTCGGTTTTAATTTTTTTGAGACACCTGCTAGCAGAACAGTAAATTTAATTACCGTAAAAAATCGAGCTAGTTCACGACTATTTCTTCTGATTTACTATTTCTTTTTGCTAAAAAAGCTTTTGAATCACACTATTTTTACTAGTCCTCACGCTATCAAAAAAGAAACAACATCCTGATAATAGACGCAATATGACAGGAACAGTTACGAGCTCGAGTCGAATGATTTTAGAGGATATAGTTGTAGTTGTTTAGCTACAAGAGTGATAGGTTATGGCATTATTTCTGTCTTCGAAATTTTGAGAAAATGGGAGAGTGCTATTGAAGTAAGGACCGAAAATATTTTAATTAACGATGTTCTTGTACAGCGCGTGTGTCATGTTGCAATTGATTGTTTTATATTCTGAGTTACGAATTTGTAGCTTGTTGTAGTCGATTTGTTGTCGTTTTGGTATGTTTTTGTGGTCAAATTGAAGCCTTTTAACCCTTGATTAAGTTTTGAATTTTTGGCTTATTTGTTAGAGAAAGATTTCAGCCATAAATCAACCGCCAATGAAAGGTGCCTACCGAAAAGTAACACGATATACATACTCAATTTGTTGTTGTACACCATTTATCGGTCGTTTACATGGATCAAAAGCTGTTTATGCGAATCTTATTTGAAATCAAGAAACTTAATAATGAAAGGTCTTATCATGGTAAAGGGTTTATTTTTTAATCAAAAAATTTCTAGAGATATTACAAGGTCTGGATATATTCCAGTATATGCCATAAAGATGAAAAAAAAGCTCTTTTATTCGTTGGAAAGAACATATTTAGGTAAAGCATATGTTACGCCGTTATTGCATGTGACTTATCAATGGAGAACGAAAGGATTGTTAGGGAGCGGGACTAAGGATATTCAATTAAGTCAAAATGGACAGGGAACTGAAATTGTTGAAGTGTTGAACACAATTGAGAGAGACCTTAAACATCGACAATATCATAGTATATTTTGGGGAAGTATGAGTGTCATCCTATTTCTTATGATTCTTACGTTAAGTTTTTTCTTCAGAATAAAACATAAAGCGCAGACAGATGAATGTATAAAACTAAGAATGCGGAATGAAGATTTAGAAAACCGTCTGAATGGTGAACTCGGCTATCAAAAAGATGATCGAATGAAATTGCTTTCTCAAATACAAGTACTACAATCACAGAATGAACAGATGCAAAAGGCAGCGCTATTTGATGCATTACAGATCGAACGTAAAAATAAACTACTTGATCATTTGAAGGTCGTACTTGTAGAAACAGAAGGCAATGAAAATGTGGGGGTATTTGAACGGATGATAAAAGATGAACTGCGATTTGATGAAGTGACGGGACAACCTATTCGCGAATTTCAAGCCATCAACCCTGATTTTTTTCTAAAACTAAGACTGTTGTCTGAAAACAAGATCACTGCACTCGAATTAAAGCATTGCGCATATATGTACCTCCAGCACAGTACACTTGATATTGCGACTGCATTTCATATTGAACCCAAAAGTGTTCGTGTGACGAAGTATCGAATAAAGCAAAAGTTGAAATTAGAAAAAGAAGTGGATCTCGAGGCCTATTTACAAAGTCTGGTTTAGACCGAGATGATACGCTGTTATCCATTTTTTAGGATATATTTTTTGTTGCTTTCCGCTAGCGCTAACATGTTGTTTGTTTGGGTTAATTTGCTTGATTTTGTGTTTCTTTATTTTTCCTTTGTTGTTTATTTGTCTGTTTTTTAGGGTTTTATTTTATTGTTTTGGACTTGGTTTGTGTCGAATCATATCGATTTTTGATGTTATTATCTGTTTGTTTGTTAGGTTTTTATGTTTTGTGTGGTCAAATTGTAGTCACGTTTGTGGTCAAAATGTAGTCTTTGTTTTTAAATATTTTTCTTTTTCATATATAAGTTTGCGTAAATATTATCGACGATGTTGTTTAGGTCATTTTTAGGCTTAATTCAATTAAGTATCGATGTAATTAAACCAAATTTCAAAAAAATGAAAAAAGAAAAGAAAACCTACGAAGCACCTATTATGGAGGTGCAAACAATTGAGCTGGAACAAGGGATTGCTGCAGGTTCGGGCGGTACAGGAAGTCCAAATCCTGGTGTTGGCGATTGGGGAAATGGTTCTGGAGGCGAAGGTAACGGCGATTTATAAACTAACATCTATTTATTTAAATTAACAATTTTATGAAAATATCACGTTTAAAGCGTTTAAGTTGGACCGTTACATCTATTGCCCTATTGTTGGGAAGTACGGTTACATTCTTTGGATGTTCTAAGGAAGATGGTCGTATTGATCAGACTGAAGAAGGAACAAAACTGGATGGAACGAAGCTGGTTCTCAAAGTATCGGGTATAGATGAGACGCAGCAGACAGCATCTGTCAAAGGTAAAGCCAGTACAAATTCGACCAGTTTGAATGGTCCAAAACTATTGGAGTTTCCAGAATTTGATGCATTGATTGAAATTGATAATAATGTTCCATTTAAGGCGGCCCAGTTTACCACTAAGGCTGCAGCAACATCTGCACATGGGGCACGTGCCGCCGCGATGGACAATGGCATTACTTATCGTTTATTCTTGTTTTCACAAGACGGCAGCCAACTGGTATCTTCTACGCAATTTACAACAGGGAGTCAAGGAGCAATTGATGTGACGCAAGGCCAAACCTACAAATGGGTAGCTTTATCTTACAATAATGGTGAAGATATCCCTAACATCAATACGGGCAATACAACGATTGCGCTTCCAGCTGGAAAAGATGTGTTGTATGCAGCGGGTGAGGTTGCTGTGCCCACGGGAGGAGCAAATGTAAATGTTCCGATCAACATTTTATTTAAACATAAATTTGCCCGTTTGGCGGTAGAACTGAACTCGATGGGGATGTTCGCTAATATGACCGGCGCTAAGGTAGAGATCGCAGGAATAAAAACTGCCACAATTGATGTTGGTAACGGTACACTTTCTAACCTAATTTCTGCTGATCAAGAAATAGCCTTTTCAAGTTTTGCGGATATTGACCCGTCTTACCAAGATGCAAAAATCGCTTATGTGTATACTGCAGACCCTGCAGCGGTATCTGGTGGGATAAAAGTAAATGTCTCAAATTTGGCATTGAAAATAGATGATAATTCAACGCGCCAATTCTCATCGACTCCAGCGAATTTTACTTTCAATATTACACCGGTATTAGGAAACAGCCATCGTCTATTGGTCAATTTGTTAGAATCACCTTTAACTGTGGACGGAGTAAGATGGGCGAGACAGAATATTTACTATCAGGCAGGGCATAATCCATATCGTTTTCACCATACCTATGCACATTCAAATGCCAGAAATACTTACTTTTCATTCAAAGGGCTAGTGCCTGATCGATTTGGCGTCAATAGTGATCCTTGTAACGAAGTGTACCCTAAAGGTGTGTGGCGCCAAGCTAGTGAAAGTGATTTTCGGAAGCTGACCGGCTTTTTGGGAATCGGTGGTCAGAGTCCGACATACGGGACAAGTAACGGTAGAGGTTATTTTGAATATAACGCAAGTGGAACAGGCGCACCATATCCAAATAACAAACTTCACTTCAACTTCAATGGGGGCAGTACCTCTTTCGCTGTGGTGAATGGTCTTGTACAGATCAACCTGGGCAATTTCGGAACTCGCGCAGAAATCTGGACCGGTTCCTCGGGTATTAAAATTGGAGGACTACTTGGTTTGGGTGCGTGGTATTACCACGGTGAAAAAGGAATCTTCGGGAACAATAGTGCGGATCTGACAGCAAATCTACTTAACATATCTGTCATTGGCATAGACTTGATCGAGACACAGATGAAAAATGTGCGTTGTGTAAGAAATTAACATCGCGTTCTTATGATGATTAATGAGCTATTTAATTAGAATTTTGGATTTCGTTTAAATAGCGATAAAAGCGACCTGTTTTACAGGTTGCTTTTTATAATCATAGTGACCTGTTATGTTCCCATATCGTTAATTAAAAAAGCGAGATTGTGTTAGTTCTTTGTGTTTGAAATTTATGGAAACCTTGAAGTTTTCAATCTTCAACTGACCTTAACGCAATATGAGCTTTCTGAATAGCCAGTTATAAAAACCAATTTAATGAACGAAAATAATAAAGTTAGACCCCGATTTACAAAAGAAGTGAAGACGGATGTGATCAACGCAATTGTTAATGGCGAGTTGTGGCTTGAAGAAGCCATGGCGAAATATAATGTACAGGATAGGAGGACAGTCATCATCTGGCTAAGGAAATATTTGCGTAAAAAGTGATCACTTCTTTGGTTTAGGTAGTTCCTTAATCCATATATTTTTAAAATCTACAGGTTGACCTTCACTCTGTAATGCAATAAATCCACTGCTGAGCAACTTACCATCGATCTTAATTTTGGGGTCATATCCATTGGCTGTTCCACCTCCAATCTGAGGTCTTGAATATTCTAGTACGGTATCTCCGTTAATGATATGTTTGATTAACGAATCTCCTAATACAATCAACTCCCCTTTAACCCATTGATCACCATCATAGGTCTTCGAAGTAGAATTTAAACAATGTGAGGAAGCTATTTTGCCCTGATAGACCACATTGGTTCCAGGAGAACACATATTGCCTGTTGGGCGGGGCTGACCATCGCTCAGTCCTCCCAAAAGTTGCATTTCGACAGAAATGGGCCAATCCTGTTCTTTCAACATTGTTCTGGGATCCTGCGAATGAAACATAACGCCGCTATTACGAAGTGTATAGGAGGGGGCACCTTTATGGAGCTCGCCTACAAATCGATATTCAAATTTTAAATGATAATAAGAAAAGGGTGTTTTATAATACAAATGGCCAAATTGATCATTAAAATCATCATACTGATCATATCTGACCTTAATCATTCCATCTTCAACTCTAAAAGTATTTCCGTAGTTCACACCAACATCATGATGATGAATTTTGACAAACCAATCATTGATGTCCTTTCCGTTAAACAAGGATTTCCAGCCATTATTATCGCCCTGACCTTTCATTCCTGCGCATCCTGTAAAAATAAGACCGGTAGCTACTATTGAATAGATAATTCTTCGCATTGAAGTGATATTTGGTTTAAAATTGGATAGCAAGATACGATATATTCCATTAAACTTTACAGTCTAAGAAATATCGTGGACAGCCGTAGCTCATTGCCGTTAAGCGCTGGCTAGATCATAATAAGACAATTTAAACAATACTCATTAAACTTTATTTGATTTGGAATAATCTGTTATTCCGAGTTTATTTCCGAATGGATCATTAAATTCAACCGCTGACCCCGTCATGATCTCAAAGGGCTCGCTTAAAAATACAACTCCTTTTTCCTTTAAATATTCACATGTAGCTTTCACATCGGCAACGGTAAACCAAATAGTCGGTTTGTTATGTTGTACTGCACTAAGAATGATTGCAGGTTCATTGTTGCCTATTTTGAACGCAATCATTCCCTTATCCGAAAAATCGAATTTAGTTTCAAGACCAAGTTGATTTCCATAAAATTCCTTGGCGCTCTCCAGGTCCTGTGCTGGTAGAAAGAAATTGTCGTAATCTAAGAGTAAGTTCATGATGGTTACGATTTGATTTGTGATAGGTCAATGCCGAATGCTGTCAATTGGGATTCTCCAAGTTCAGTAATATAGAGGTGTCTATCGCTGGGATCTGTTTTTGCTAGCCAACCTTTTGTTATTAACACCTCCAATAAGAGCTGGCCGAGTTTTCCGCCGATATGTTCGTAACATAATTTTGCGGACTTCACTTTATCGTAGTTTTTCATTTTTGTCTGTTATGTTGGGCTTAATTTTTGATTTATAGTTTCTTAGCTATAAAATTATGAAAATGCAAAGGGAAGCAAAATGATCAAAATCATCTATTCAAGTGGCTATTTGACACAATGTGGCGTGTTATTCTTTTAGATTAAAAAAACAAAATGTACCTAAATTTGGTATCTAAATCAGGGATTTTATAATTTATGAAAAAAGAACAGGATAGAGAGCAGCAGGTAAGCAGTTTGTTTATACGATATAAAACTCAATTAGAAGACTCTGCTGATGTAAGTGTCGATTTTTTGGTTCTACTAGTGGATATCATTCGTCCCAAGCATACCAATCTGCTTTATCAGATCGATATTCAATTTTTACTGGACTATCTCAATGCCGCACCCGAGGAGCTGGAATGCTTTCAGCTTTATTTAAAAAGAATTCTGGCTAGTAAAGATTTTGATCAGTTGATTTCAGATACAGGAATTATCAGCTATGCGGATTTTTTTTACGAACTTAAAAAAAGGATCACCGAGCGATACTTACCTTTTCAGCCACCCAAGTCTACTTTGCAATATATATTAAATCAGGTTTTTTATAAACCTCGTGATGCTGATTGGATTGTTACGATTTCGCAAGAGCAGGTCGATGAACTGTTTCGTTTATGTAGATTCGAAACAATTTATGATGACGAAACTGGTTTTGGAATGATCGAAATATTGTATGGATTGGAACTGTTGGTTCAACGTATTACGGGGCGTGCAATGGAAACGGATGTAAACAAGATGGTACCTGAGTTTCAAAATTTTGATAGTCCATTTATAGCCATTATGCGGGAATTCACCGAATTGAATGACCGTATTTTGCAATCGGATGATAAGTTTATCTCCTCGGATGATCTGTCTTATAAACAAATTTTGGTACTTCATAAGCAGTGCGAATCGTATATTGAAACTGCCTTCGATAATTCACATCGTTTCGGAATTTCCATAAAGGTTAATCAATCACTTTTGCGCATGCGGCAGCAACTTGAAAGGATCCGAGAAATCTTACTTTTTTTAGTGATTGATAATCCGGAAGAAAAAAAGGAAAAGACGATTGCACTAGCAATGACCCTTATTGGTTACAATTCCCGAAAAAGCAATATTCGCAAATTGGTAGGGCAGAGTACACAGCTTTTAGCGTACGAGATTACTCATCATACTGCACAGACTGGAGAACATTATATTACTTCAAGTCGGCAGGAATATTGGAAAATGTTCCGTTCTGCCTGTGGTGGCGGCCTCATTGTGGGCGTAATGTGTATCGTTAAATTATTATTAGGTAACGTACACAGCAGTGAGTTTGGTCATGCATTTTTATATAGCCTGAATTATGCTATTGGCTTTACGTTAATTTATCTCTTTGGTGCTACCTTAGCCACCAAACAACCTGCAATGACAGCTTCAGCATTGGTCAACGCAATTGAGCAGGGGATTGCCGAACAGGCGACTAACAAGCATCGATATTGGATATTTGCTGAATTATTTGCGCGATTATTTCGGTCTCAGTTTATTGCTTTTGTTGGTAATGTTTTGATGGCTTTTCCGATGAGTCTTTTTCTTGTTTGGGTGATTCAACAATTGTTTCAGGTCAATATCGCGAGTGCCAAGTGGTTACATCTGGTCAATGACCTCAATCCGATAAAGACGCCCTTGGTCTTGCATGCCTCTATTGCAGGTGTTTTTTTATTTCTTTCCGGAATTATTGCCGGCAGTATTTCAAATAGGGACAAGCATAACTCCGTATATTATCGTATTCAGGAACACCCCATGTTGAAAAAGATATTTGGACAAGCAAAAACAAACAAAATAGCTTCGTTTTATGAAAAAAAATGGGCAGGAATCGTGTCTAACGTGTGG
Source organism: Sphingobacterium sp. UME9 (assembly GCF_014170215.1). Classification (NCBI taxonomy): domain Bacteria; kingdom Pseudomonadati; phylum Bacteroidota; class Sphingobacteriia; order Sphingobacteriales; family Sphingobacteriaceae; genus Sphingobacterium; species Sphingobacterium sp. UME9. The sequence goes on from NZ_LZZP01000013.1 coordinate 706,687, forward strand.
TTCGGGATCTTTATGGGTTCAACAGCTTCCATCGGACTTTTTTTAGGTTTAAATCTTGACATTAGGCATATTACATTTGCCAGTGGAAATTTGGCCTTGGGCTTATTTGGTCATGGGATGGAGCTCTCTACCGACATATGGGTTTGGGGCATTTTAGGGATTGGAATTATAGGGTTCTTTAATTTTGTGGTCAGCTTTTCGCTATCCTTGATGTTAGCCTTCCGCTCGCGAAATCTATCGTCGAAAGAATTGATTAAAATGGGAAAGGCTGTTTGGATCTATTTTAAAATAAATCCAAAACTGTTTTTCTTCCCACCTCGAAAAGGTTAAGGGACTTAATATTATTGTTGACTGCGATGTTTCACTTAATATTATTGTTGACTGCGATGTTTCGATGCCGAGAGGTATGTGCCCAAACGTAAAGATATAAGATGATTTTGCTATGATCTAAACATTGATGTCACCAGAAAGGTCAGGCTTATCTTCGTCATCTTTTTCTTTCTGTTCGGCTTGTGCTTCCTCCTCGTTATGGGTGCGATCGTCTTTGAGACCAGATAGATTGGTGTTAGGGCCCTCTTCTTCTTCTTTAGAAGCTTCCTCTTCCTGTGACTCGGACAAGTTTGGGCTTGGCTCACGTGGATCTGGATTTGGGATAGCAATCATGAGAAGGAGCACCATGCCTAGTTTATGGTTTATGTTTTTTGATCCGTTCATTTTAACTCGTTTTTTTAAAGAGAACATTTTTCGAACCATTATCGTTGGCTGAAATCGTATCTTATTTATTGCCTGTGATAATTTCAACTATACCTTCCAGCAAGGTAAGCTTCAATTGTTGGCCGAAGTAACTCTTGCGCTCATCATCGATGTGTATTTCTTTGCCTTCCCATTCCATCGACAATCGACTAGCCCGGATAGGTATTATTTTAAATTCGACGTCGGTTCCATTCAATAGTCCATCGATATAGCTTATAAGTTCCTGACGTTGATCGACAGTGACAATGATGATATCAAACTGTCCATCTCCAGGATCAGCATCAGCAGCAAGCACTAGCCTCGGTCCGATGCTTGGTATATTCATGATCTCAACTAGTATGCACTCTTTTTCATAGTTATTTCCAGCCACTGTAAGTCTCAGTGTGGTAGCGGGGAATGTTTCCACCAGCTTGCGGAGCTGTCTTAGTGCAGTTTTGATTTCATCTTCTGCACTAAGATCTTCCGTGTTTTTTTTATCCATTTTTTTCATTAGTATAGGAAATACCCCAAAACCGATAGATTCAATAAAATATAGGGGCTTTCTTTCTAATCCTATGACGATCCCTACATCGAATTTTTTAAGTAGAGAGTTTCTCCATAGACCAATAGCTTTTTCACAGTCTAGCGGAATACCAAGAGAAATAGCAATATTGTTTGCCGTGCCTTGTGGTAATATGGCGATCGGCCTCTTAAATCTTAGCTTTTTTTCCAGTAGACCCATAACGGTCATTCTTATGGTACCATCACCGCCGGCCAAGGCGATGATATCTGTCTGTGGGTCGATCTTTTTGACAGCATCTTTTTTTGTTACTACAGTGCAATTGTGGCCAAGATCTTCAATCAATTGACATAGTTCGTCTTTGTCTCCATTCGAGTCATCCCCAGCAGCAGGATTGTGTACTAACCTTATGTTTTTGCCATGTTCTTTCATAACAGCAGAACAAAGCATGCTTGAGATTGGTTTTCATAGAAAAGGACAGCTATGAATATACTTATCACCAATGACGATGGTATCTATTCACCGGGGATTGCGGCACTGGCACAGACGGCGAAAGAGTTTGGAACGGTTAAGATTGTTGCCCCCGATGTTGAGCAGTCGTCAATGGGGCATGCTATTACGCATTCACGCCCCCTAAGCTATCGGCGTGCGCCTGTTACTTTTGCAGATATTGAGGCCTTTAGGGTCAATGGCACGCCGGCAGATTGTGTGGCCTTGGGTTTACATATGTTTCCAGATACGCAGGTTGTGCTTTCAGGTATTAATATGGGCCCAAACCTAGGCAATTCAATGTGGCACTCAGGAACATTGGCTGCGGCGAAGCAGGCCACATTGCTCGGGATTACTGGTATTGCATTGAGTACACCTGTTGGAAAGACAGAACCTGATTTTGAAGGGCTATCTCGGTGGACAATAGAGGTACTCAAGATATTACTGAAAAATAAGGGCCCTGCTCTTTATAATGTGAATTTTCCACCCAAACCCGAAGGGCTTTCCTGGACAAGACAATCAGTACGTTTATATGATGGCAGTGTGGTTCCTGGACAGGATCCCATGGGAAGGAAAAACTATTGGATCACAGTGGTGCCATTAGAACCAGCTGAAAAGGGGACTGATCGCTGGGCAGTAGAACACAATTTGGTCTCTATTACACCTTTACGTCTTGATCTTACAGCACATGATGAACTTGCGGCAAGGCAGACGAGCGAACATAAATAATAGGGAGTACTAAAACAATATAAGATGGTAACAGCCGAAAATTTAATACAAAAGAAAAGATTCCGTCCCACCAACAAAGCTGGATTTGGCGGAGTGGCATTGGGAAATGGATTTCAGCACAACTCAGATGTCGAATGCTTAAAGGCAGTCGAAGCCGCCTGGAATGCAGGGATAAGATTGTTTGATACCTCGCCATGGTATGGTTTGGGTATCAGTGAACGTAGGATGGGCTTATTTTTAAAAGATCAGCCTAGAGAAAGTTTTACGTTGTCAACAAAAGTAGGCCGATTAATGTTGCCGCAGGAGGATTTTAAAATGGAACAATCGTTATGGAAAGGAAAATTAAATTTTGCTTACCAATATGATTATAGTGCTGCAGGAGTGAGAAGAAGTATTGAAGATAGTCTGCAGCGCTTGGGATTATCTTCCATTGATATGGTATTTATTCATGACCTTTCACCTGACAATGGAGATATGAAAGACAGCTATACACATTATTTTGAGCAAGCTATTCATGGAGCAATGCCCGAATTGACTAAGATGCGAGAAGAAGGAGTTATTAAAGGTTGGGGACTGGGAGTTAATACCGTTACTCCTATCTTACAGACATTGGAAGTTGCCGATCCAGATATTTTTCTTTCGGCCTGCCAGTATTCATTGATAAAACATGACGATGAACTGAATCAGGTTTTCCCGAAAGTTGCTGAAAGAGATATTTCCATTATTGTAGGAGCTCCATTATGTGCTGGATTTTTATCGGGTAAAGACCGTTATCTCTATGATGGGAAGTTTCCTGCCGGTGTTAAAGAAAAGCTAAATGCTCTGCAACAGGTCGCGGAAAATCACGCTGTGGATCTCCGTACAGCAGCATTGCAATTTGCAGCGGCTCCCGAAGCAGTGTCCGGTGTTATACCCGGAGCACATACCGCTGAGCAGGCCGTGCAAAATGCAGATTCCTTTAAGGCCAAAATTCCCGCCGACTTTTGGAGAGAGTTAAAACATGATAAACTTATTGAAGAACACGCACCGGTACCCAATACCCAACATACCTGATAAGACTAAGGGTGTGATTAGCACACCCTTTTTCTGTTGAATAAAGTATCTCAGCGAAAACTAATTCTCGCTGAAATCATTGTCTATACTTTATTATTGAACAACTGTAGCTGAATCTATGGGGATCATCAGGTTAAAAGTAATTTTATTGTCCTTTAAATTTACGACTATTTTTCCCTTATGAATTTTTACTATTTCACTCACAATAAATAATCCTAATCCGAGCCCATTACTATTGACTCCTTTTACGAAAGGCTTAAATAGATCTGTAAGATCTGAATATTGAGGATAGGCGACTTCATTTGTAACACTAAAAATGAAATTTTCTTTTTGAATGCATGCATTTATTTCGATATTTTCATGAGGATTACCATGTTTTATAGCATTTCCAATTAAATTAGCGAAAGCCCGCCCCATTTTCTGATGATCACAGGGTATATCAACTGGAAGGTTGATGTTGGCGATTAGTGCTCTATTGTGTAATACTTCAAATTCCGATAAGATTTGCTTAATCAATGAATCCATGCGGTAATGATCATTAATTCTAATTAGCCTGTCTTGAAGACGGATACTACTGAAATCTAAAATGTCATCTATCACACCTTTTACCCGTGATGAAGCCTCCTCTATTTTCTTTATTAAGTTTTTTTGGCTTTCATCTTTAATGTTTGCGCCAAGATATTGCGATATCACTTTTACGATGCTGACGGGATTATTTAAGTCATGGGCCAAGGACGACAAAACGAGTTCTCTGTTTTTGGAATAACTAAGTTCCTGTTCTAATTTTCTTCTCGTATTTCTACGTTCAATTGCAGTTTTAAAATCTATTGCAATCAAATCACTGCAAACAGGGAGCAACGTCTCCAATTTAATTGGGTCGAAGTGTACGGGTTCCGCATTCATGAAACTCAAATGTCCAACAATAGAATTATTTTTGTTAATAATCGGATAAGAGATATAGCTTTTTAAACCGAATTCATGAAGAACTTGTGTCCATTCGTCGACAGAGCATTGCTCGCTATCGTCAATGTAAATAGGTGAGAAACCTTTCCTTATTTCCTGATATATTTTAACGTAGTTTTCACTGTTTTTATTGACGATCTTCTGAGAATGATAGTCATAAACGCACCAATTCCCCCATTTACGGCCAATTTTCCTGCGTATCATGCCATACCTCATTTTCGTGTGGCCACATAAAGCCTCCAAAATTCTTTGACAGGAGTCGAAGTCGCTCTTCTTCGTATGCCTATCGTACCATTGATTTTGATTTAATTGGTTTGGGATTATCATTTTTACTGCCGGTCTATTTGTTTACTAATAGCTTTGACTTACTGTTGAGGTTGGTGCACCTTAGAATTACTAATACCCTTTATTGCGCGAAATATAAATGCTATGGCTGCAATAATTAAAAGAATATGAATAAAATCTTCTGTTATGAATCCGCCCACAAAAGTAACCGCCCAAACAATCATTACGCTAATAGCTACCGAATATAATAGGTCTTCCATATAATATTATTCTTTATTGAAGAACAATATCTAAATAGAATCGTTTCATAATTTTGTAACTTGATAAGAAAACTTACAAAAAAAAGCCGTTTTACATTAGTATAACGGCTTTTTTTCAATTTCTACGACTTAGGACGTTGATTCCCTTGGGAAAATGGTAAAAGTGATGAAAAACACATGTTATGCTGTTTTTTTAACGACATTTGAACATGGCTCTATTAATAACTTTGGATAATGTCTATCAATTGTATAATCTTGACCTTTCAAAAAAGACGGAAGGCATAGTTATTCTTAATCAACGACATGGCCCTGGGAAGAAGTATACAAGTCATAGCCGCATATTTGATGGATTATTATTAGGTTTTATGGTACAGGGATCTATGAAATCTCAAATCCATTTCTTAGAATATGAAGTAAATAAAGGGGACATTGCTATTTTGCAGCCACAATTGATGATCGACACGAAATCATTGAGTGAAGATGCTGAAATTATAACAATCGGTCTTTCATTGGATTTCATTACAGAATTTCCTGTTCTACGGGAGTTTGTAATGAACAATCAAATAAGATGGCAGCCAATTATTAGACTTCAATCGGAAGAAATTAAACTCCAAAATGAATTATTGACCCTTATACAAAACTTCTACCATAAAAAAGCAAGTCCCAATAAGACACAAATGCTACGGCATCTCGTCATGGTGCTAGTTAGTATGATTTCTGAAGTCTATTCTAAATTACCAAATAACAAAAATTTGGTAAAAAGCCGTACGCATGAGATTATCGATGAATTTTATCTGCTTGTTTCAAAGTATGCCGGGCAACAAAGAAGTGTTGTATTTTACGCTGAAAAACTACATTTAACACCTCAATATCTTTCAACTTTCCTCAAACAGAAAACTGGAAGATCGGCATTACAATGGATTGATCATATCACAATTCTACATGCTAAAACATTATTAAAATCTTCTAATTTATCAATCAAAGAAATCAGTAATGAACTTCATTTTGAAGAAACAAGCGTCTTTTGCAGATACTTCAAACGAATTGTTGGTTTGTCACCAACAACTTATCGAAACGAGTGATAGATGGTATTCGTTTAACTATCGAAGGCATTTACAGATTTTCAAGTAGACTTAGCTTTCAAATGGTACGTAAACACCATTAAATTGTCAATAGCTCCTTTTCTCGTCTGTTTAATTTTACAGCATGAAAAATACAGGAAAAAAAACAGCTATCGGGTTTATATTTATTACCCTGTTGATTGATATTACAGGTTGGGGCATTATACTTCCAGTTGTTCCTAAACTCATTGCAGAACTTATTCATGGAGACCTTAGCGAAGCAGCAAAATATGGAGGATGGCTCGGCTTTGCATATGCTATTACGCAATTTATATGTGCGCCTATAGTGGGCAATCTCAGTGATAAATATGGTAGACGCCCAATTATCTTAATTTCTCTTTTTGGATTTGCCATCGACTATATATTATTAGCATTGGCGCCATCTATCAGTTGGCTCTTTTTGGGAAGAATCATTGCTGGGCTAACTGGGGCTAGTATTTCAACCGCTAGTGCATACATCGCTGATATATCCACGGATGAAGATAGAACCAAAAATTTTGGTTTAATAGGCGCAGCTTTTGGCTTGGGGTTTATCTTGGGCCCGATAATCGGTGGTTTACTTGGATATTACGGAGCTCGAGTACCCTTTTATGCCGCCGCTTTATTATGCCTAGTGAATTTTCTTTATGGGCTGTTTTTTCTGCCGGAAAGTTTAGATAAGGATAAACGACGACCATTTGATTGGAAACGTGCGAATCCCATTGGAACATTTAATTTTCTGAAAAAACAATCGAAAATAGCGCGCCTTGTTGTTGCCTTGATTTTGGTCTATATCGCTCTTCACGCCGTGCAGAGTAATTGGCATTTCTTTACCATGTATAAGTTTAGTTGGACAGAACGGACGGTTGGCTTATCACTGGGGTTGCTCGGATTATTGCTTGGATTAGTACAAGGGTTTCTAATAAGATGGGTAAACCCTAAATTAGGCGACGAGAAAAGTGTATATTTTGGATTACTCTTTTATGCGATCGGTCTTATGCTATTCGCATTTGCTAGTGAAGGATGGATGATGTTTGTTTTCCTTATCCCATATTCCTTAGGCGGAATCTGTGGACCCGCACTGCAATCCATTATTAGCAAGAGTATTCCTTCAAATGAACAAGGTGAACTTCAGGGAGCGTTGGCAAGTTTGGTAAGTGCAACATCTATTATTGGACCTCCTATAATGACAAATTCATTCTACTATTTTACACAGGATAAAGCGCTATTTCAATTTTCGGGAGTGCCATTTTTTCTGGGATCCATTTTAATTTGCATGAGTGGAATCATTATATATTTTGTTTTTCAACGAAATAATAACCATTAAGCAACGGGCTAGAAACATGCTGACGATGTTAAAGGTTTAGACGATGGAGGATACACCTGTTTTGCTACAGCCCATTTGTCCTTTATTTTTTCAAGGAAAGCGGAAGGTAATCTACGGGATGAACTTATGTAAAAGCGATCGCGCAGATGGTTATACAAAATAAAAATACTTATTTGCTTTCTAGTGCGACTTCCTGTGCTTTATAATAGCTTTCTATTAAAGCTTGATAATTAGGCATCACCAAGGAAAGTGCATGTGCATATTTCGCAGCGTCAGTATGTTTCCAACTTTTTAATATTTCGCTAATTACAGCTGTGGTCGTAATGGGGATAACGCCTGCCAACTGTAATCGAGAAATTGTTACTTGTGTCGATAATGGGCTCATATCACCTGAAGCGTCAATGACAGCAAAAACTTCATAACCTTCAGAAATTGCTGAAATGGCAGGAAACGCCACACAAACACTTGTTAATACACCCGCAATAACCAATTTTTTCTTACCAGTTGCTTTGACAGCTTCAACAAATGCTGGAGTATCCCAGGCATTTACCTCACCCGTACGTCCGACATATTGTGCATGTGATGCATTTTCGTGGATTTCTGGCATCAATGGACCATTCGGCCCCTTTGGTTCTGAAGCAGTTGTAATAACAGGAATGTTTTCAATAGCGGCGACCTGTGAAAGAGCGACTACATTACTTCTTAATGTAGGTACTTCAATATCTTTTACGGTCTGGAATAGTCCACTTTGGTGATCGATCAGTAAAAATGCTACATCGTCCGCGTTGATCCTTGTTGTAAGTGCCATGATTTTAAGATTTAAAATGTTAATACTAATTTTTTAATAATGACAATGGTTCCGGTATGTCATGAAATATAACCTAGAGGAACCTGTTTTCTTTTGTTTGATAAAGTTAGGGGCTGTTGAAGCAGCAAAAAATGGAGTACAACAAGCGTAAAACATAATGTACATTAAGGTTCATTTCTGCTATTATCATTATTGCATTCTAAAAGAATAATCGCTCGAGATATTTGATCGCTTATTATTCTAAATTTTTAGCTTTAAGTATTTCCTAACTTTACTATATTTGCCGTTAATAATAATTAGTCTAAATAGTAATTATCTCTTTTTCAGAACAGGCTTTCCCAGATAGAAAGGTTTGGAAATAAACAGATATCAATATGCGGACAGGACGAGTGATTTTTTAAATACCTTCAACACGTGAAAACAACAACAAGATCTTGGTTTATTACCCCAAAAACAACATTGGCGAGCAGTCTATTGGTTTTAAGTTTTTCCATAATTCCAGCAATAAGTTTTTCCAGGGAAAGACCGATTGCTGTTAAGAAAAATGGTAATGATCAAGAATCGGGGACAATTAAGGGCAAGGTGAAAAATTCAGAAGGGAAAGGTTTGTCCAATGTGTATATCAATATTGACGGGATAAATAGCGCCAAGACTGATAATGAAGGGAATTTTATTTTTTCAAAGATTCCTAAAGGAATTCACTCCATCACCGTAAAGCATATTGGTTTTCAAGAAATCAAATCGCAGATCGCACTGGAAAGGGAAACCCTCGAGCTCCCAGACTTTGTCATGGAGCAAACAAGTAATCATTTGAATGAAGTTGTCGTAACGGCGAGCCGACTGGCTGAAAGTATTGACGAAGTGCCATCATCAATTACCTATATCGGAGGTAAGACCTTAGAAGATCAGCGTCTGATAAATGACAACCTACCCAATATTTTAATGCAGAAAGTGCCAAGTATCTCTCCCAGTGAGGAAAGCCAAAACAATTTTATTGCTAAAATACGTGGTCGGAATTTTTTGGTACTTATTGATGGAATTCCTCAATCTACTCCTTTAAGAAATGGCGGAAGAGATATGAAGACGATAGACGCTAGCGCAATTGACCATATTGAGGTCATCAATGGTGCTTCTGCAATGTATGGAAATGGCGCCGCCGGTGGTATAATTAATTACATAACAAAGAAGCCAAAGACAGACAGGAGTTTTCATTCTTCAACCTCTTTAAATAATTCCCTAAGTTTGGTCAGACCAGATGAAACATATGGGTATAATTTGGCACAAGTATTTTCTGGATCGAAAGACAAGTTTGATTATGTTGTGCAAGGAAAGATTGCGCGAACAGGTGTCGTACGTAGCTCCGATGGTACCATTGTAAGTCCATTTTATGGCCTGGGCGAGACAAAAAGTTATAATGCCTTAGCGAAGATTGGTTATCAGATTAACGATAATCATCGTGTTGAACTTATGGGTAACTATTATAGAAGTGTTCAGGATAGTAAATATGTCGGTACTAAGGGGGAGTTTGGCAGTAAACCTGCTATAGGTATACCTTCAGATACAGTGATTAATGGTGGGACACCTTACAATAAAGCTTTTCATGTAAAGTATGATGGTAACTTTGGTAGAACCTCAGCAAATATGAGTCTGTATTATGAAGATATGAACACGGTATTTGAAAGCTACAACCAAACATATTCTGATCATAAGGGAGCCAGACTAAATTTTAGTACGCCCTTTAATCTATCCAACAGCAATAAGGTAACTTTAATTTATGGAGTAGATCTTTTAAAGGATCACACGGTTCAAAAAACGTTGGACGATGGATTAGTGACACCCGACATGAATATGAAAAGTGGCGCCCTATACCTTCAAAGTAAGTTTAACCTGGCTGAATATTGGATCTTAAAAGGTGGTGTGCGATACGAAAACTTGGATTTCAAGGTAGGAGATCTAACAAAAGCAGGGAAAGTCACTCCTGGAGATAAGAGCAACTCAAACGCATTTGTATTCAACTTGGCAGGAAGGTACAATAAATTAAAATACCTGCAGCCCTTTGTATCATTTTCACAAGGGTATTCTATCGGCGATGTAGGACTTGTATTACGGAATGGAGTGCCTTTGAGTCAAATTGATCCGAAGCCTGTAGTTGTCAATAATTTTGAGTTGGGGCTAAATGGAACCTATGCTATGTTAAGTTACCAATTGACAGGGTACTATAGCTCTTCCAAAAAGGGTAGTACTTTCGCAGAAACTTCAACGCCAGGTAATTATGAACTGATTCAAGTGCCTCAACGTATTTATGGTTTGGAATTTGTAGTGGATGTAACCCCTGTTGACTGGTTGAAGTTTGGTACTATACTCGGGTATATGGATGGTAGGCAAGATTTGAAAAATGAGGGAAAATATAAGGATAAATTGGACAACTCCATTATTTCACCTTTTAAAGTAAATATCAATGCAGATTTCAAATTGACAGATCGGTGGAATGTCTATCTGCAGTATTTACATTTGGGGAAACGCGATGTGTTTCAACCTTCTGAATATAATTATGGCAAATATCCGATTTCGGGCTATGGTCTGATGGATTTCCAAACACGCTACAAATTAAAGAATCTGGCGTTCATTTTTTCAGTTAATAATATCCTTAATAATGATTACTTTCCACTGCACGCGGAGGTGAGGGGAGCTACAAATGAAGGCCGTTATTATGTAAAAGGAAGTGGAACAATAGCGAATTTAGGTATTCAACTGGATTTGTAATACAACAATTTGATACGATTAATAGAAACAAGCCCCTGTAAGATTTTATAGGGGCTTGTTTGTGACCATATTTCTTGTCACCTGCTTTGCGATTTAGCGCGTTGAAAAAGAGCTTTGAATAGGATAAAAAAAATAATATCTTAGAAATATAGATTTGTTTTTTTTTTGATATCAAGGGATTTTTAATCTAAAAACAATTACAGCTCCCAAAAAGGATAATGAAATATGTTTGAGAAAATCAATAATTCGCTTAATTTTTTGTCTCCGCTTGAAAAGGGAGCAATTCTTTTGAGCATAATATTGTTGATTAGCTCCTTGACTATGCCTGCGTTTTTTGTCGATCGAGGAGGAACCCAACCTGAAGAGGTTGGGAGTTTGGGCATCTTTTTAATGGGATGGATGGGCCCTCTGGGCGGAGCAATCATACCATTCTTATTTTGGTGTGCCAATCCGATCTATCTGTTTTCTGTTTGTCTTTTCTTAAATCGGAACAGGAAACAAGCTGTTTTTATAAGTCTCGTTCCCTGCGTGATCGCACTTGTATTCCTGCAAATGGACAAAATTATGATTAGCGAATCCGGCTCCGAATCACCCATAACATCACTTGGACCAGGTTATTTTTTATGGTTGAGTAGTTTTCTTGTCTTAAGTATTGGAACTGGAATGAAATTCAAAAAATAATCTTTAAACCGACTATGAAATTTCGTTTCTCGGCCAGTCTTTTCCCTCTTATTATCGCTTATACCGCTCATAATACTCTTCTATCAATTTTTTGAGTGTATTGAAATTAAGCGACAGTTGATCTGCCGAAACGGCTATTCCATTTTCGAGTACATGTTGTTGTACTTGTGGAGAGAACTGCTGCATATAATTTTCGGGATGGTGTAGCTTCAAAAAAACAAAATGGACGCCATGGGCCATTCCTGTCGAGACAGATTGAATAGCAGTCCATTTTACAGTCCCAGCCTTTATTCCTACTGGCGTACCATTATATCGAATGCCATTTGCGTTCAATATTAGGCCAGTCCGATCTTTAACAAATAGACTTTTTACTCCGCCAATTAGACAATAACATCCTAAGCCCCCTAAGGTCAACATCAATGCTCCAGGGAAAATTCTTATTTTTTCAGCGACAAAGAAAATATAGTAAGCAAATGCCAAAGCCGCTATCGTCAACAGCAAGCCAAATAGCGCTAATTTCAGACGTTTTTTGTTATCGAATTCTATGATAGTCTCATTCATAATTAACGTTCTCTTTCACATGTTTATCGGACTAAGTTAAAACAACGCTTTTCAGATTTTCATGCGAATTTCAATTCGTATGGATTCGTTTTAAATTCGCAGTATTTTGAGGTCTATCTGTATTTAAGCTATTTTCTAAACTTAATTATATCCAGCGCTATGCTTCCACGAATCATCTTTGACGATTAACGTATTGATGGATTAATCTATCCTCGAATCTTTTTCCAGCTTTTTGGTCTGTTTTGCGGAGAAGGTCTTTCCGAAATTGTAACTGAAACTCAATTTTGCATAGCGTGACTTCAATTTATTCACTGTTTCAATGCTAATCACATTGCCTAAAATGGAAATAGGTGCTTTTTGTAAGTTGAAAATATCCTCAATCGTCAGGGATATATTTAGCTTGTCCCGAAGCACTTTTTGTTGTAAACCCGTCGTGATATATCCTGTTGCCCGATATTGCATTTGAAAACTATTTCTTTTCGAAGCATAAAAGCCGAATATTTGAACAGTAGTCTTTGGCAGAATATTAATAAAGGTGTTGATCGACCCACTAAAGTTGACAATCCCAGGTAACAAAATATCTTCTGTATTATTCGATCTGAAAGTCGGTCGTTGGGCCGATAAATATGTACTGACATTCACGCTGCTTCCAAATTTGTTTTGCGACATGACATAACCTCCAATTTGGTTTAGATTATAATCATTATAATAGTTAAACTCTGGACTTCCAACCTCCTCATTATATCTTGAGATATAGGTAAACATATTCTTCGAGGAGTTTCCATATAAAGAAAAGATCAGTGAGTGGTTGGTATTCCACTTATGTGAATATTGCAGATCTAGTCTATTTGCAAAATATGGCTTCAACTGTGTGTTGCCGTTGGTAAAATAGATGGGATTATTGGTCACCGCAAATGGATTGAGCATGTTATAACCTGGTCGTTCGATTCTTCTGTTCCCCGATAAAGTAATGCTGTTTTTAAGGTCCTCGAAATCATATCGTACATTAAAGTTGGGAAATAGATTAAGATAGTTGTTTTTAATCTGTTCGTCAGTTGAAAGGGATCGTAATTTATAATCGAATGATTCTAGTCGCAAGCCTACATCGAAGGAGAAGTGTTTATATTTACCACTCAGAGAAGAATAAGCAGCAAGTATATTTTCGTTATATTGAACCCTATCTTCAATATTTGCTTCTCCTCCGACGATATTTCCATCTGTGGTTAGATTCTTAAAGAAGCTTTCTGTATTTGCACGGGCATATTTTACACCAAATTTTAGATCTATACTCCTTCCAATGTTAGTTTTGTAATCTGTATTGAAGGTCCAGATTTCATATGGTCTCTTAATAATAAAATTTCTGCTATCATTTTCTGAGGAATTTATTTCCGTGTTAGAAAAATCATATGCCTTTCTCCAGAATGAAGTGTTATTCTCATTCGAGTATTTAGCGTAATTCATGCCGATCGAAAGCTTGTTTTTCTTTTTAAAATCTTTGTCGTAGATCAAATCGACGATATGGAAATTATTGTCTAAAAACATGAAGTCCCGCTGTTTAAGCTGCCTTTGAAATTCATCTTTCCGATTATAGATCGTGGCGTCTCGTTCATTTGGAAATTTACCATAAAAGCTGGCGTACCAATAATTAAAAGAGAGTGTACTTGTTGAATCTATATTATAAAGTGTATTGATTTTCATGGAATGTGTCCTTTGGGATCTTTCACTAACCTGCTCTTGTCTATAGAGATAACTAGAATCAGGTAAGAAATAGTTTTTTATAAGATCGTTTCGTTTATGCAAATTTTCACCATATGAAAAATTATAACCCAATGAAATTTCAAACTTACTTTTTTTGAGATTTAAATTAAGCGATTGGTCCGTTCCCCAAAGGGTAGAAACACTTGTACTTGCCGACCCAAAGAAGCCCAGATTGGAATTTTTCTTAAGTCTGATATCTAACACACCTCCGTCTCCTGCGGAATCATATGCTGCGCCTGGACTGGTAAGCACATTAACAGACAAGACCTCGTTGCTCGGTAGAGATTTCAGGTAGTTCAATAAATCCTGACCACCCAAATTGACTTTTCGACCATTTATCAATACAGTAGCCCCCTTTCCGAGCAATTGTAATTTGCCTTCCATTTCATCAACGGTTAATCCCGGTACCTGCTTGAGCAGTTCTGCTATATTTGTACTATTGCCTAATATATTGTTTTCCGCATTAAATCTATACCCACCGGTAATTAGCTCCAAGGTAGGTCTCTTGGAAGAAACCGCAACCTCCTCAAGTTTATTGTCAATCTTATGAAGCCTTATAGTACCGATATCTATATTGCTCCCGCTCGGCGTCTCGATTCTTTTTATCTGAGGCTGAAAGCCAAGGTGGTTGATTTTTAGGTAAAATGAGCGCTGACTATAGGTTAATTGGAAGTCTCCGCTTTCATTTGTCACCACTGTTTTGACAGGGGTGCTGCTACTTTGATGATCCATCAGGTATATTGAAACTAAATGAACGGGATCTGTGGTAATAGAATCGATTACTTTGCCCGTAAGAATAAAGGTTGAATCAATAAGAGAAATCTTAGTCGTGTTACATGAAGCATGAGAGATAGCAAAAAACAAGAGATTTGGGAGAACTAGGGCAATTTTTTTTAAGATATTCATATATTTAAGTTGCTTGTATTAAAGCCTGATGACAATTGTTTGTAGTTAATGACTATAGGTTAGTCGAACTCATAGAAAAAATGTTGCACGATTTATAATAAACATGATTATAAATTTGCCACCTAGGTCTTCTTATTCTCAAAGCACAGCCCGATATGGGATGCAGTTTGTCAAAATTACCACTCAAATAGAGATTTCTTTTGGTTTAATTTTATTCTAAAAATATTCTTTTTTAAAATAATTAAAACAAATATAGTATATTTATGTTCTAAATAAAGTGTATGAAATATCAGCTTTTAAAAGAAATCATTGTATTAGTTGAAGAATTTGAACAGGAAAACGTAGATGGAATCTACAGCACTGACGCTGATGGATTTAAACGTTGGATAGTAACAAAGGAAACCGATGTTCTAGTCGAGCCTAATTGGGACGGTAAGGAAAATGGGCGTAGTCCAGAGAGTGTAATCAGCACATTAATAGTGCATATGAATAGGTTTGCAAAAAGTTATTCAAAGGCTGCTATTTGGGAATCTGATTTTTCCACACAAGAAGAGTTTATATACCTTATTACCCTACGATCCTTTGGCGAGATGACAAAAATGGAGTTGATCAGAAGGAATATTCATGAAAAGCCAGCCGGCATGGCTATTATAAACCGTTTGATCAAACAAAGATGGATCGGTCAACAAGATTCAAAACTGGACCGGAGAAGTAAGGTGCTTTATATCACGGAAGATGGCTTATCGGCATTGGATCGACAAATGGGGAAAATACGTCATGCTACACAGATTGTTTCAGGTGATTTGACCTATAGCGAAAAAATAACACTGATAAGTTTATTGGATAAATTGAGCAAATTTCATCAATTAATCTATGATAGAAATATTTCACCGGAAAAATTGCTGGAGCAAGTGAAGTTATAGTCCATACCGTAGTGGGATAGAAATAACAAAAGCACTACAATGTGTACATTACCATATTGCAGTGTCAGTAAATCTATTGGGGGTATTACTCAAGTTCAGCTAAAAAAACAGAAATGAAAAAGAAGGTAGCAGTTATTGGTGCAGGTTTTTCGGGTCTTTCAGCGGCGGCCTATCTTGCGCAGGCAGGATACGATGTGCATGTTTTTGAGAAACATACGCAGCCCGGTGGAAGAGCGAGGCAGTTTAGTACGACAGAAGGGTTTAAATTTGATATGGGACCGAGCTGGTACTGGATGCCTGATATTATTGAGTCCTTTTTTTCTGATTTTGGATGCAGTACAGCTGATTTTTTTGAGCTTGTATCACTCAATCCACAATTTGAAATGATATTTAACTCCGGACAGATTCGAGTACCTGAATCCTATCAGGAGTTAAAACAATTATTTGAACAGATCGAACCCGGGGCGGGTACGCAGTTGGATCGATTTATGGAAGCTGCAAAATTTAAGTATGAAGTCGGCATGCGTGATTTTGTCAATAAGCCCTGTCACAATTGGAGTGAATTCCTTTCTCCAAAAATTGCACTTAGCGCTTTGAAGCTAGATTTGCTTTCCAATTTTCGATCCTATGTTGCCAAATATTTTAAGGACCAAAGATTGCGGACATTGATGGAATTTCCGGTTATATTTTTGGGAGCTTCACCCAAGGATATTCCGGCATTATATAGCCTGATGAACTACGGCGGTTATGCACTGGGTACCCATTATCCGAAAGGGGGCTTTTTTCAGTTAGTACTGGCGATGCAACAAGTAGCGAAGAGACAAGGTGTCACTTTCCATTTTGATCATAATGTTGATGGGTTCAAGATTGAAAAGAATAATATCACTTCATTAGTTGTTAATGGTGTGAATCATCCATTTGATCTCGTGGTTGCATCGGCCGATTATCACCATATCGAAACACTACTTGCCAAGGAGTTGAGAAACTACGATGATGATTATTGGAAGAGCAGGACCTTTGCCCCCTCAAGTTTGATATATTATCTGGGGATGAAATCGTCCATTCCAAATCTAACACACCACACACTTTTCTTTGAGCATCCGTTGGACGATCATATTGACTGTATCTATGGTGAAAAAAAGTGGCCTGAAAATCCGCTGTTCTATGTATGTTGTCCATCCAAAACGGATTCTCATGTTGCTCCTGCAGACAGTGAGAATCTCTTCTTATTAATGCCCTTGGCGACCGCTATCTCGGACGATGATGAAACACGTGAAAAATATCTAATTAAGATGTTAAAGCGTTTGGAAAAGCATACCGGTACAAAAAACCTATATGAACAGATTGCATACAAGAGAAGTTACTGTGTAAGCGACTTTATCAGCGATTATAATGCTTACGCTGGAAATGCTTATGGACTAGCAAATACATTGAAACAGACAGCGGTATGGAAACCCAAGATCAGAAATAAGAAAGTCCATAATCTTTTTTATTCAGGTCAGCTAACGGTTCCCGGCCCTGGGGTGCCTCCCTCCATTTTATCAGGGAAAATTGTTGCCAAAGAAGCCATTGAATTATATCGTAAAACATAAGACCATGAAAAAGCTATTTGATGAACTCGCTTATGAAGTAAGCAAAAAAACAACTGAAAAGTATAGTACAAGTTTCTCGCTCGGTATTTTGGCACTCAAACCCAGCATTAGGGCTAGTATTTATGCGATTTATGGCTATGTACGATTGGCTGATGAAATAGTGGACAGTTTTCATGGTTATGATAAGCAGCGACTGTTGGCGCGGTTATACCTCGAGACAAACTGTGCGCTAGAGGAAGGTATCTCATTAAATCCGATATTACAATCTTTTCAGGAGACGGTACATAAGTATGCTATTGACATCGAGCTAATCCGTCAATTTCTACATAGCATGGAAATGGACCTGAATAAAGTCGACTATAATTCTGAACGCTATAAAGAATATATTTATGGTTCGGCGGAAGTGGTTGGACTGATGTGTTTACAGGTTTTTACGGAAGGTAATAGACAGCGCTATGAGGAGTTAAAACCTTACGCCATGAAACTGGGCTCTGCATTCCAGAAAATAAATTTCTTGCGGGATCTTAAAGACGACTACCATGTTCTTGGTCGCACCTATTTTCCGAATCTGGATATGGCAGTCTTCGATAATGCACTCAAAAGCCAGATTGAAGATGAGATACACAGCGAATTTAAGGAAGCGCTTTTGGGAATTAAAAAATTGCCTGCATCGGCAAAATTTGGCGTTTATCTAGCTTACAGATATTACCTTTCCCTGTTTGCAAAGATTCGGAAAAAATCCTCAAAGGAAATTTTGGAAAGTAGGATTAGGATACCAAATGTACAGAAAGCCTATGTTGCTTTCAAAAGTTATCTGCGTTACAAAGCTGCTTACTTATAATCTCGAGCTATGAATTTTATTACAGTATTGGTCACTTTTATCGCTATGGAGGGCGCAACCTGGCTTATTCATAAGTACATTATGCACGGCTTTCTCTGGATATTACATCGCGATCATCACGATCATAGTAATGAGGGCTTTTTGGAAAAGAATGATTACTTTTTTATCATTTTTGCTCTTCCCACCATCGCGTTGATGTATTTCGGTTCGTTAAGGGGTTACAATTATCTGTTTTATATTGGATTAGGGATTATGCTCTATGGTATGGCGTATTTCTTTGTGCATGATATATTTATCCATCAACGCTTCAAATGGTTGAGTAAAACAAATAACCGTTACTTTTTGGCGCTTCGTCGTGCCCATAAACAACATCATAAACATTTAGGTAAAGAGGAGGGCGAATGTTTTGGCTTTTTATATGTTCCGATGAAATACTTTAAAATGTATACTAACAATGAAAAAATATGATGCCATATACTTACTCGCTTATCTTATTTTTTACGGTCATAATCTGTTTTGTCGCATCCTTCGACAAGCGGCTTCGATTCGATCGTGAATTTGTCCCATTTTTAAAGGCAGCAGCACTTGTTGCTGTATTTTTTATAGCTTGGGATGTCTGGTTTACCAGTAAGGGAGTATGGTGGTTTGACACAAGATACACCCTAGGCCTGGTTATTGCAGGATTACCATTGGAAGAATGGTTATTCTTTATCTTCATCCCTTTTTCTTGTATTTTCACCTATTTCTGCATTGATAAATTTTTTAGATTACAATCGCTATCCGCCTTTAATAATATTGTCGTCTTTGTGAGTGTCATTATATGTGCTGTGGTGGCACTTCGATATGCCGACAGAATATATACAGTTGTTACCGCTACTGTGACTATCGCGACATTGATGCTTTTTCACTTTGCATTTCGGATACAATGGATTACGCAGGCCTCTGTAGTCTTCACCTTGCTTATGTTGGGCTTTTTACCTGTCAATGGTATACTCACCGGAACAGGCTTGGAGTCTCCGATAGTCAATTACAATCCCATGGAATTTATGGGGATCAGGGTACTTACGATTCCGGTTGAAGATGCGGTGTACGGATACACCCAGTTTTTGTGGGTTCTTTACTTTTTTAAAAAATTTCAAAGTAAGTCGCATGAATCCAATCAATAAAGAAGAGTTAACCATATATTCCTGTGTGAAAATAAGACCGATCATATTTTCCTGTGGATCGACCCAATAATGTGTATTGAATGTGCCACCCCAGAAAAATGTGCTGACATTAGCGGAGTGTACAAATTTATTTTCTGGCGTCACCAGCCAAAATCCAAGGCCAAAATAAAAGTTAAATTGCTATCCATCGCAAAAGCAGGTCGACCTGTCTCATTATAACTTGTAGGGGTATTATAACTACCTGATTCACTAAATGTAATTGTAAAAAAATGAGCATTAGATATGGAGAAATCTTGACGGTTATTTTGGAAGTCTAGGAGGTGAAAGTGCAATTTGTCATAAAAAGAACGGGGCCCATTCAATGGACCCCGTCTGACAAATAATGCTACCCACAATTGATAACATTAGCTCTCTAATCTAAATTTCTATATTGATAAACAATACTATTTTGTATCCCACCATACCCTTGCCAGCAGGACTCCATTTTCTCCTTGTGCTTGCACGTTGGCGTTGTTGGTATTGATTTCTGTCTCCGGATACATAAAGCGCAATGGATACGCTCCTGAACTTGGCGATGACAGTGAATTTGGTATTGCAGGATAACCCAGACGTCTATAATCGTTCCATGCCTGGATATTGTTGATGTTGTGCAATGCAAGCCATTTCTGGGTTATGATCTGTTGAATTTTGTTACTCGCTTCCGTATAAATGACACTTTTCTGGTTTATATAGGATTGCGCATTGTAATTATTTTGGTTGAACAGATAATTAAATGAGGCTTGAATTCCCTTTTGGTAGGATTCACTCGCGTTGCCACTCATCCATTTCCGCTCGATGGCCTCTGCTTCTAAAAAAGCAGTTTCCGCTAAGGAAATGAGAATGGTTGACTGACTAAATGATTTTATAATCCCAGCGGGCTGATTACCATTCTCCAGCGGCCCCTTTAAGGCTGAAGTATTAACCGCTGCAAACTCCTCAGCTATGGTGTTATTTCCAAAAAGGACACCTTTAAACTCCCCGCTGACCTGCGTATAGTTTTGCTGTAAGCGCGGGTCGTTATAGGCTTTGTACGTGTTGATCAAAAATTGTGTTGGTCTGATATTGGCATAATTTGCTACTGCCACACCTGCATTGTTCCGATAGAAGGTCTCGTAAAAAGGATTCATCTTTGCTGCAGTGTTGAGATATCCCGGATTGACAGCTGCATTTTCAGAAAGAAATCCTGAACCTTCTTCGATAATTTTCGATATTTCCTGTTTAATATAGGATTCTTGACTAGCAACTTCCGATTGTTTTAGCAAGGCTCTTAATTTGAGCGTGTTACCAAATTTGGTCCATTTGCTTTTATCGCCTTTGAAAAGAACGTCGTCTGTTGTGGGCAACAGAGAGGCAACCTTGATATCTGCAATACCTTCGGTAATTAGATCAACGGACTTGGCATAAACATCTTTTCCTGATTCATATTTCGGATGCAGGTTAACAGAGCCGTTTAAAGCATCACTGAAGGGAACATTATTGTAAAAGTCAACAAGTGTAAAGAAGTGGTGAGCCATCATGATCTTACAGATCCCCGCATAAAATCTTGCATCTTCGACATTGGCCTGATCCAAAATTTCTTTGTAATACAGTAGGTTGTTATAATTGGATTCCCAGACAGGTATGCCGTCTCTTGTATCCCTTATCGCAGGACCATTATAGGTCTTTAATGCCGTAAAAGCACTCACTCCTTCATTTGAAGTTCCCCAGTAACCTCCCCACAAACCACCGATCTGATTCAGTTGGACAGATTCATTTACGGCAGATACGACCAAGGCGGCAGGAAGCTTGGCATTTAGGCTTAAATTTTCCTTTATTGGCGCATTCGGATTATCATTTACATCAAGAAAGTCTTTACAGGAGCTCGCTGTAAGTAAAGTAATCGCAAATAAGGCTGATTTTATGATAGTGTATTTCATCTCCGTAGTATTAAAAAGTAATGTTGACATTAAAACCCATTGATCTTGATGTCGGAATCTGTCTGAAGCTGTTGTAGCCATCTGTTTGATTATAAAGTGCCTCTGGGTCGCCGATTGTATTGGAAGAATGCCTGACGATGAAAAGGTTATTTCCCACAAAACCAATGCTTGCTTTTTTGATCATCCGTTGATGGGATAGCCACGATTGCGGCAAATCATAGCCGATATAGAGTTCCCTAAGCTTTAGGTAATCTCCTTTAGCGGCGGTGACAGATTGTATATTTCCGTATGCCGTCCACCACGCTTTATCTCCCTTAGAATATACCTCATTATTTTCGACAATTGATCCGTCGGCCAGGCGTACCATAGAATTAGGCATAATAAAAGGCTGCCTATCGTATTTTGCAGTTTCCGGATGTGTTCCGGCAGCAAACATCCTCGGGATTACCTCCGAATACATCCAACTTCCCAGTCTCGCATCAATCTGAAAACCCATTGTAAAGGATTTATAGTTGAATTTGGTGTTAAATCCAAAAAGATAGGGCGGTACCATCGTTCCCATTACCTTTTCTTCTTCCGAAGGGATTACATTCCCGTTTGGATCCAAAACGATTTTCCCGTCTTCTCTTAAAAAGTCAGTCATGCGAAGTGTTGGATATTGTAGGCCTTTGATAGCGTAAGCTTGTCGAAAGATGTTAAACTCGTCGCCGGCATATAGATTTTTGGCTTTTGTGTCAGTATAACTGAAATTAAGGCCAAACTGTAAGTTCAAATCTTTGCTTTTAATTGCAGTTCCATTGATCATGATTTCATAGGTCTTATTGATGATCTGTCCAGCATTTACGATCGTTGAATTGAAGCCCGTTGCACGTGAGATACCAGCATCAAATATTTGTCCATCCGAGTCCGAATAAGCATAAACAATATCCGTCCGCAAACGGTCGTTAAAAAATCCGAGCTGGGTACCTACCTCAAATGATTTAACAAATTCGGGCTTTATCGATCGGTTTGGCTCAGATAGGGAAGGAGTAAATCCGACCAAACTACCAAATGGAAAACCCGCGGTTTGGCTATAACTCAGGTTCAGACGATAAGGATCTAAGGTTACGTTTCCTGTCTTATTAAAAGAAGCAAAAATACGACCGTAGCTCAATACCCTGCTCTTCTGCAGGCTCGCGATCGCATCTGTAAATACAAAAGAGGAACTTACACCTGGAGAAAAATAGCTGTTGTTTCCTGGATCAAGCACCGATACCTGATCATTTCTCCCTGTAAACGTTAGAAAAAGATAGTTTTTATATCCAGCCGTAAATTCTCCGTAAGTCGCGAGCGAACGGTATTTTGTAATTGTTGAACCACCGGCCAATTCGCCAGTGCGAGAGCCCTGATTGAATATATCTTCAAATAATAGATTTGTAGCACTGATATTGATAGATTTCGTATCATCCATTCGAACATTTTGTCCGACCAAAAACTTGGTAGAGAAATCACCAAAGTTCTTATGAAAATTCAGGATCAAATCATTGTTGAAACGGGTAAAGCCTCTATGTGTATCATTTACGCTACCATTTATATTTCTTGTTGCTATATTAGAAACCAATTTTCTGTTCGTCACACGACCAGGTTCTGATTGGAAATATAGTCCCGTACGGAAAGTCGCATCTAACCAATCTGTAAATTCATAATTAAACTCCAGTTTTGAATTTAATGTATGCTGATCAGACGTATTTCTGTTATTGTCGGCCATGAAAATGGGATTTCTAGTGCCGGCAACTGGATTATACCAGTTTAAAGGATGATTTGGAGAACTTGGATCCTGCCAGTTTCGTGCATCTTTATAGTCGATATTGGCGGGTTGTGTATAAACAGATAACCATGGGCCATCACTTGTCGTATTGTTCTTGAAAAAAACGTAATTTGTATTGAAAGAGGTATTCAACTTGTTAAATCGACGCGACCCATTAAATCGTACTCCAGTACGACTTGATTTGTCGCCAGGAATCACACCTTTGATACGAACATCCTGCAAAGAAACATAATATGATCCCTTGTCATCGCCAGAAGAGAATGATAGATCGTTTTGTACTGTTACGCCCGTATCGAAAAAATCCAATCGGTTATCTTTATCTGGAGCACTATATACCTTCGTTGGTTGTACACCATTGATGGGTAACCCAAAATCTCGGACCTCACCATTAAAACGATCTCCCCAAGATTCATTTGCTACAGGACTGTACACACCATTTTGTCCTTGACCAAAATTCTGTTGAGCAGGGGGTAGCAGGAAAACCTTGGAAAACAGTGTACTATTGCTATAGTTGATCTGCCCTCTTTCTGCCCGACCCGATTTTGTGGTGATCATAATTGCACCATTGACACCTTCAGATCCATATAATGCAGCAGCATTAGCTCCCTTCAGTACAGTAATGTCTTGGATATCATTGGGATTTATTCGGGTAATATCGGGCAATGGTACACCATCCACAACATATATGGGATCATTTTTTGATCGGTTTAAAGAACGTGTTCCTCTTAATCTAATTTGAATCCCCGGGTCAGTTTTTCCTGTTGTTAAGTCTGTTGCATTGATCCTTAGTCCGGCAACTTTACTCGATAGCGCCAAAAGAGGATTTACGACCTTACCAAGATTCAATTCTTGATTGTCCACAGATTGTGCCGAAGTACCGAGTTCTCGTGCTTGCCTTTTTATCCCCAATGCACCAGTTACGTTTACTTCGGATAACATGTGCGGGTCTTCAGCTAGTCGGATGACAAGATTGGATTGTCCACTACGAACCTGAATTTCCTGTGGCGTATAATTGAGATGTGAGATCACTAATGTCTGTCCCTGATGAAGGCGGATACGAAAACTGCCCTGTGAACCTGTCATCACAGAACTTGATTTGATACTTTCTTTCACACGGATTGAAACGCCACTAATAGGCTCTTCGGTTTTTAAATCCAGGATACGCCCCTCTATGGTAAAATTAGTCTGTGCGGCCACCTCTTCATAAAACTGCGAGGTGAAGAATAGAAATAGGATTAATAAGTAGCTTTTTAACATTTTTTAATGTTTAATTGAATAAGTAGTATGATTTCAATACCTTTGATTATATTAAGTCTAAATAAATAGCTTACGAAGATACTTGCTAAGATAATTTACCGAATAACGCAATCGGAAATAAGACTTATACTATTGGAAATTTCTATTCGATGGAGTTACTTCAAGCAGAAAAAAAAGCATTTAAATACGATCATCCGGATTATAAAGTAAGGATGGTCTATCCATACACAGACCATAACATTGTCCCGGAAGATAAGAGCTATCTTGTTATTATAGCTATTGAAGAGGGCTGCAGCTTGTCAACGGGGCCGAAGAAAATTGTTTTGAAAGAGGGCAGTAGTATGTTGCTGCGATTGCATGCGAATACAGTCAGCATCACATCCAAACATAGCAATTCGCGCTGTCTCATACTGCTATATCGAGACTCTTATCTTAAGCAAATGGATATTTCCGAGCAGCATATAGCTGCGATCAATGATGCAATACTAAATGCGGAGAAAATTTCAGAGGAGACGTCGCTTATAACGTATGTAAAAGCTAAGGATCTAATACGAATGAATGGAAGCAGTTTGTTATTACCTGCATTTTATAAGTCCAAATCACTGTTTATTCTCTCAACCCTAATGGATGCTGTGCAGCCCGGTATTCCATCCAATAAACTGGAACTACGCGAATCAGATATTGAGAAAATTAGCCAGGTGAAATTGCTTATTGAAACAAACCTTCATGAGACCTATACCATACATAAACTTGCAAAAGAAGTTGGGACCAATGTTCAATATCTTAAACAGCACTTTAAAAGCTATTATGGAATAACCATATTCAATTTTGTGTTGAAGTGTAAAATGCAGCGAGCACAACATCTATTAAAAGATCACAGATTAACGATCAGCGTTATTGGAAATAAACTTGGTTATAAGCACGCTAGCCATTTTACTGCAGCGTTCAAAAAATTCTTTGGTTATGTTCCTAATAGTTTGCGTTATCTATTGGTCATGGGATGTGATGAATTGGCTGCGATTATAGAGATGGGTCTTATTTGAAAAATCAATAAGCTCAGGTAATATTCTATTGATCTTTGGCAGTGTATGCTGTTGGGAACACGATATAACTATAAAACATATTGAAATAGGCATGCTGAAAAGAGGGTGCTAAACGGTATTTATTACCATAGCGAAGGTCTGTTCTTCAGTCACGGCCAAGCATCCTGTTTTGTCGCAGTCCTGTAACGACTGATGTTAATAACACAACGCTATAAGCCCACATGAGCCAAGAACCAAATGTTGCAGCTCGGCTTGACGGCATATTGGGAAAGATCTGTTCAAAAAATTGAATAGCGAATGTATCGAGAATCATTCCTGGCAATACCAATAGTACACCAGCCACTATATTTTCGAAACCTGAAAGTCTAAATTTTTTAAAAGTTAAGACTGTAATCAAAATCAATGCAGGGCTTACTGCTGCATATAAACTAGTAAGTACGACTGGTGAATCGGTAATAAAAAAGAATTGTCCCGCAAATCGAAAAGCTAACGTTGCCAAAAACCAAATTAAAAATCCGATAGCAAGAACAGGTAAAATAAACGTTTTTTTCATTTTTGAAATTTTGAATAAAAGTAGTATTCAGTAATCCCCGCCATCTAAACTCACTTACATACGTTCATACTCATCGAGAACTATTAGTAGACCTACACACTATCATTTAGCTGAATTGGACGACTTTCATCTCACATATATGGAAGATTATAAAGATTGAAGCTAGATCAATAACATTATGGTGGATAATGCCCAAGTTACGAATAGGTATTGTCCATTTTTTGAGATTTTTATCAAGGCCCAATATACAAATTAAAGTACAGGATTACTGCGATGAAGGGGCCATTTATTCTTCTTCGCTATTTGATAGATTTATTAAGTAAATTAGATCTATGAAAGAGAACTTAATTGCCTTTTAATATCTTTTGACTTTTAAACTTTTCTCCTCTTCTAGAATTTGGATTGCTCTAAGGAGAAAATCGAAGATGGAGAAGGTTGAGTTATGGTGTTAGTTTATTTCATAATTTTAGATGATGCTCTACAAAAATTTCGCAACCTCCGTATTGAAAGATCTAAAGGCCGCTATTGACGATCAGATGGCTGATTTTGTTGAATTGGTCGAATTCCCCAAGAACTCATTGCTGCTTTCCCCTGGACAACGAAACCTGTATTATTATGTGGTGGAATCGGGGATTTTGGTGAACTATTATATAAGGGATGGTGAAGAGGTTGTTACGAGTTTCACTTTCCCTGGGGATATCGTTGCAGACTTTAGAACAGCCGTATTCAAGGTAGCAAGTACCGATTATATCAAAGCACTTGGCCCAGTGAAGGTTTATCGTATTTCTGTTTCTGATTTTGATAAGTTAAAAAAAGAAAATAATCTTCTATTGGAGTTGGAGAGGCAGCTGATTATTGCTTATGCTCTTCTTTTAGACGAACGTCTGAGATTTATCCAGCATACAACTGCCCTAGAGCGGTATCAATTTTTGATGGACCATTACCCACAATTGATCGCTACAGTGAGTACCCGTTATATTGCATCCTATATTGGAGTGAAGGTCGAAACATTAAGCCGGATTCGCAGTAAGATTTAAAATATTAGCGGTTTAATTCTATTTTTTGTCTTCCAATTTTATTGACAATTGTCATGTTTATTGGGACTATAATTTCTGTTTTTTGTAATTATGAAAAATAAGAAAGCCGATAAAAAAGATTCTGACCGTTTGGTAGATATTATTTGTAGTTCATTTGTAAACGACCCTTGTTTTAGGTGGATGATCGGTCAGAAAAACTTTGAAAAAAAGATTTATTTTTTGGCTGATTATCTGGTTGAAGAAACATTGGCTAAAGGTGAGGTATTTATCGGACCGACTGGAGATGCTGCAGCACTTTGGCAATCTGAAAAGAGAGAGAGGTTATCGTTAGCAGTAATTTTCAGGAATTTAAAATTCTTATTTAATATGGGACTTCCAACAGTTTGGCGATCACTTAAGCTTTTAAAGCTGAAGGATGCTCATATCTCTAATCAAAATCCATATTTATACTTGGCATGTATTGGTGTAATGCCATCGGGGCAGGGGAAGGGTTTGGCTAAAGCCTTATTGGATCCAGTTTTAGCAGATGCCGAAAATTCAGGAAGAGATGTTTATCTCGAAACTGCAAATCCTTTGAATGTAAACATCTATAAAAAAAGAGGTTTTGAAATCATTGATGAAGTCGATTTATCTGAAATTAAAATTACGTTTATGGTAAAGCATTGTTTAACTTCAAAGAAGGCCAAGACCTTCTAATGTAACAACATATATGTTGTTATATTAAATGAGGAATCTACCTTGATAACTTGAATTTTCGAATTTAAAGAGGTCTTTATAGCTTATTTTTAGAATTTTTTTTAAAGAGCAAAGAGTTTTTAAGTACATTTAAATATCAACATCGAGTTCTTAAGTAAGGAAAATTGGACTTAACTATTCGATTTCAACAGTCCACTGGAACCAAAATTCTTCTTTCATTAAAAGTATGATATACACGCAACATAATCTTAGCTACTTCTTAACCCTCATATTGCTTATTGGTATTGTGGCTGTAGGAAAGGCTCAGGTACTCCCATTCTATAACGTTGCACCTTTGGAGGACGATGATTATTTTACAAAAACTGTTTTTTCATTCAATACTGCTTTTATGAAAAGCAATAAGGTAAAGCGTATGCTGCTTCAGAGCGAAGAGAAGATTGGGACGAAATATATTTACAGTTTTAACACCGACGGTATGGTGATAAATATGACGAGCATACGATATAATAACGAAAAACCTGATACCGCTTTTTATACCAGATATTTTTATAATTTAAACGGACTCATCGATAAAAAAGCAAGGATAGATTATTCCAATGGCATCGTAAAAGTGAGTAGCTTCCAATACAATAAGAATAATAAAATTGATATCATCCGAACCTTCACATTGAATGCTCAGATGCCAAATATGCCACAAAACAATGATTGGCAGGGAAAGCAATTTCCCAGAGTGGACAACATGATTTTAGAGGGCGCCTTACCTGACGAAAGTCTTTGGAAGAAAATGACAGCGAATAATGATTTTTCTTCTATGCAATATCGTTACTATACCGAAAACGAATTCGAGGCAGAAGAACGTACCGAATATTTCAATTTTAGTAAAAATAGCGGCAGTCCAGATACGTGTTATCAAAAAAAGACGTATTACTATTTGAAAGGGCATCCAGTAGTGTTGTTTCTACATAATGGCTGTGCTGTCGAGAAAACACCATCTGAATTGTATCAATTCAAAGACGGACTTTTGGTACAGCTCACTGATGCACCTTCTTCCCTTGATCCCAAAACCGAAAAGTATGTCTACGACCAAAACCGAAACCTGAAACTAATGGAAGATAGTTGGAACGGACGAAAAGTAAGTGAACTGGGAATGAGTTATGATGAAAAAGGCTTTTTGGTTTCCATACAGCGAAAGTCGGATGCTGCCAAGGCTCATTATTTTGAAGATCGCATTCTAAACGCAATTTATAGTTTTTACTAACTCAATAACCATTGCTTCTTTTCCATATTCCATTTTCATCGAGAATTTTTAAATAACTTTTAGGCGACTCGTCTGATTGACAACATTGAACCAGTTGATCGGTTAAGGCAGTCAAAAAGTCAAAGCAAACAGAAAAGTCCTCTTTTGAGTTATAAAAGCCACCCCACTCATTTAAGCTCCAACAAAATATATCGCCCCTGTCGGTCGTAATCGAAATCACGATGTTAGGGGTATCTACGTCGTTTTTTTTGTAGTAATCATAGTTTTCTCCGCCCAACAACGATATTTCACGGGCAGGAATGTTGATTGCACTTATGTTGGAAAATAAAACCGAACCAAAACAGGCACTGGTAAATCCGGCCTTATTCAGCGTTACTATTTCTGTCGATTGTCGTTCGGAGGCCGTTTTAAATAGCTTATAAATAGCTATTAAGAGGAACGGAAATAATATCAGTAACAGCCAGCTCGAGAGATCATGTGCAGGGCGTACAAGAAAAAAGGTAGTTGTTAGTGTAATAGCCAATAAAACCGTAAAAAACCAAACAAGAATGGCAGAGGTTTTGCTGCGGTTATTAAAACGAAATTGATAGCTCTTCATCGTAAGTTGAGTAAGGTGAATTTCTAATAAAAAACCATAGCCTTCAATAATAAATATATGGATATTTTGTTGGGAATTAGCAAATTGCATGTAAATTGCTCTTGGATTACATACTTTTATGAATGAGATCGATGAAATGTTATCCCTATATGAGCTGAGCGAAAAGCGCAGTATTTTACGCTTGCTCGATGATTTTCAGGACGAGGCGGAAATTAAAGAATATTGCTGGAAGGTTTTGAGAACTTACCCTGACCTTAAGAAAGAAGCCTGGTTAATTGGACTGGAAGGGGGCGATTATATCTACAGTTTTGAGGGACATTACGTTTTCATCACGGATGATATCTGGAGTTTTAATTTAATCGCGAGGAAACCAGTATTAAAGTTGCTGGTAGAAAAGATAAAAGCCTTAAAAGCATCAGGTGAATGATAGACTTCGAAGTTCAATAACCTGTAAATAAGATGTCTTCATTGTTGGATGTTATAATCAACTTATCATCGATCGTAAGGACTGCCGATTTATTAAAAAAATAGTTAGGCGAACAGCTCCAGCAGACTGTTTCCTGCTTATTAAATTTTGGCAGCGTTAAATTATCGGATATATATTACTCTTGTTACCCTCATAATAAAAATTTTCTTTCAATTTATTTTTGTATATTTATAAACCTCCCTACGTGCAGCACCTTGTCAAAGATACAAGAAGATCGTATGCAAGGACTTCACTTAAAAATCCAACAATGATTTCAGCAACAAAAAGAGGAATAGCGTTCCTATCCACTTATCCTCCACGCGCCTGCGGTATTGCAACTTACACAACAGATCTAATGAAGGCTATCGCGAGTAAATTTGAAGAGTCTTATCGACTAATTCCTATACCGATAGTAGATGACAATACGTCTCAAGAAGATGGTCCACTAGGGAAACTAGATATAACAAACCCGCTCTCTTTCGACACCATTCTTGAAAACATTTTGTTTGATCAGGATATTAAATTGATCTGTATCGAACATGAGTTTGGCCTTTTCGTTGGTCAAGAAACTGAGTTCATAACTTTTCTCAAGGATCTTAATTCAGCACAGCTTGCTATTGTCGTGACTTTCCATACGGTGTTGCCAGCACCAGACCGCATGCTGCTCGAACATGTATATGCCATTGCTTATAATTGTTCGCAAATCATCGTGATGACACAGGGATCCGCCGATATCCTTACGAGTACTTACAAAATTCCTACCGGTAAAATAACCGTAATAGCGCATGGCACGCATTTAGCTCCAGCGACGGATAAACACGCCATTCTTGAGCGATACAGTCTCGTGGACAAGAAAATCCTCAGTACATTTGGTTTACTTGGACCCAGTAAGAGTATAGAGACTACACTTTATGCGCTACCCGCTATTATCGAACAAAATCCAAATGTAATGTTCCTTATTTTGGGGATGACACACCCCAATCTTTTACGATATGAAGGAGAGACGTATAGAAACAAACTTGAGACAATAATAGACCGATATAACATTTCAGATCATGTCCGTTTTGTTAATGAATTTCTCTCAACAGAAAATTTATTGTCCTATCTGTCGATCACCGATGTGTATCTTTTTACGTCAAAAGACCCTTTACAGGCGGTTAGTGGAACATTTTCTTATGCGCTGAGCTCTGGCTGTCCCATTGTGTCGACGCCAATCCCTCACGTAAAAGAGGTTTTAAAGGAAGATATGGGGACTATAATTGATTTTGAAGCTTCTGAGCAGCTTGCGGCTGCGGTCAATCAAATTTTGGATGATGAACTTAAATTAGGCAAGATTCATCGTGTGAATCTTCAAAAGATGGTTAAAACCTCCTGGCAGAACGTTGCTATAGCTCATGTTTATCTTTTTGAGTTACTTATAGATAAAAAGAGGGAAATGATATACTCAGTTCCCCCCGTCAACCTGGATCATATTTTTCGGATGTCTGAAGAACGTGGATTTGTTCAATTTGCGGATATCTCTACGCCCGACCTTGCAAGCGGTTATGCGTTGGATGACAATGCAAGAGCACTTATAGCGATGTTACATCACTATAAAATATATGAATCATATGAAACCATTGCTCTGATCCAGAAATACCTGGATTTTATAGGTTATTGTATGCAAGAAGATGGTACATTTCTGAATTATGTAGACAGGAGCGGCAATTTTACAATACAAAATAAACAGGAGAATCTTGAAGATGCCAACGGCCGAGCTGTCTGGGCTTTGGGTGAAGTGGTGGGCATGGCTAATCTTTTGCCTGAAAGGATAGTAAAACTTGCAATAGAGCTTTTGGAGCGGGCATCCAAGCATGCATTAGTTTACTATTCGACAAGATCGATGGCCTTTACCATTAAGGGCCTAAGTTTTATGAAGGGCAAAAATTATAAGGCTATCATAGAAGTCCTGGCAGATCGTCTAGCAGCTATGTTTGAACATGAGAGCTCTTCAGATTGGCAATGGTATGAATCTTATATGACTTATGGCAATAGTGTTATTCCAGAAGCCATGTTGATCGCCTATGAGACAACTAGGGACAACAGATATAGAGATATCGCCTATCAATCCTTTGATTTCTTATTGAGCAGGATTATTGTCGACGAAGAGATTCATGTGATTTCCAACAAAGGCTGGGCACATCGTGGCCAGCTGAGAACTGATCCCAGGGGCGGAGAGCAGCCCATTGATGTTGCTTATACTATTATTGCACTAGATAGATTCTATAAGTTTACAAAAGATGAGCAATATAAGAAGACCATCCGAATAGTATTCGACTGGTTTTTGGGACGGAATCATATTAGACAGATTGTTTATAATCCTGTTACCGGAGGCTGTTTTGATGGACTGGAAGAGCATGCTATCAATATCAATCAAGGCGCAGAATCCACCATAAGCTATCTAATGGCAAGACTTAAAATGGAGGATCATACGCACGAACCTATGAGTTAGTTTATTTTGAACAGTAGTTGCTTCATTGTCAATTATTATTTGTATATTTAATACTATGATCTACTATTTCATATAACCCCATTTCGTAGGTCCAATATGATAAATACACTTGTTTTATCTTTAAATTCTCCACAATATATTTTCCGGAAATTTTTAGTTCAACAACTAGCTGCTAGCGTACCTCAAAGAGAGAACACGTTTTAGTTTACTTTTATTCTTCCCGATCAAGTATAAACATTGAAAAGGGAAAAGGATAATACGCACTATAAAATCCATACATCATGAGTAAAGACATTAAAAAGGAAAAAAGCACAAAAGAGAAAACGCAATCTTCTTATCAAAAAGAAAAAGATTCTGTCTCTAAAGACTTAACGGATAATGTTTTCCGTAAAAAAAAGAAATAGGCAATTGAAAAGATAGCTTATTTGTTTGCACTTGCACAAAGGCAGATTAATTTGGAGCGGGTACAAAGGCTGGATTATTAGACCAGGCTTTTGCTCGCTTTTTTCTTTAACAAAACTGAATTTGAGTATCGTATATTATATCTTTATGATGCATAATTGTCGAGCATAAATCCTATAAAAAAATGATCAAAGCATCTATCATATTGGTATCCAAAGGGTAAAAACCACCTTTTCATTAAAGCATTTGACATGGATATCACCGCTGTGAGCCGTGATTATCTGTTTGGAAATATAAAGGCCCAATCCCAGTCCACCTTCTTTCTGGTTTTTTCGTCCAACAAATGGCTTAAATAGGTTATTGAATATAGGCGCTGCTATCTGATGGCCATCATTTTCTATCTGGAAGATAAATCTGTCACTTTCAATAGAGGACTTTATAACGATTGTATTTTCTGCCAAACCATGCCGAAATGAATTTCCTATGAGATTTGAAAACACCTGTGCCATACGCTCATGATCGCATGTTACTGGATGTTTTGCTCCGAGATTTGTCTGTACTTTTCTGTGGGGTGCACTTGTTTGGATCTCACGAAGGGCCTGAAGGATCACTTTATCTAATTCGACCAGATTTTTGTTCAGATGTATTCCCGTGCCGAGCTTACTCCGGGCAAAATCAAGCATGTTATCTATTAGACCTTTCATTCTATAGGACGAATCATAAATAAGCTTGGCCGTTTGTTTATGTTTTGCATTCTCGAGTTTGTCGGCGAGATATTGCGATAAGGTAATGACAGCACTCAATGGATTTTTTAGGTCATGCCCCAACACGGATAATAGCGTATCCCTGCGTTCAGAGTATTGTAATTCTTCACCTAACAGGGCTTGGGTATTTTTTATTTTGGCGATCGAACCCAAATGAAAACTGATCAGTTCAGCTAGAAGTTCAAATAGTGGTGCTATCCGTTCTCTATCAATTGATACGGCTTTATAATCTATCGTGCAGAGGGTTCCAAAGAACAATCCATCATTGTCAACGATCGGGAATGCAATATAACTTTTAAAACCTTTTGCATGCAATTTTCTTTTCCAATCTTCATTTTCACAGTAGTCGATATCGGGGATAATGATAGGAGCATGTTTATCATTTGCCTCATCTCCTAAGGTGTAATGTAATTCGAGCTGCTGCCCCGCTGTTACTCCGACTCCGAGCGAATCCCGTACAGCACAGGCTATCCATTGATGGCCATTGTGAGAGGTTACCAGCCCTAGATCCATTCCTGTATATAGACATATGGTGTTCAATATATTCTTTACTGCAGGAATATCTTCGATCCGCATGAGCAAATGGGAGATGGTATCATTATTTTCTTTCATATCTGTTACTGTTGGTGAAATCGAAGTCAATATCAACGACTAAAATATATCACTTTGTAAGGAATGACTATATAATTACAAATTGGAGAATAAGATGTTTGATTTTCTGTTCGAATCTTGTGTTAGCGGACTTTATGTCTAAATATAAGCAAAATTTAATCGTTTTTTAGAATCTAATTGTATCAGAGAGGGGTGGATCCCAATTGGAGATACTTATTATTCCGGTTAAAAAGACCTTGATTTTCAATACAAAAAAATGTTTTTATACGTCTTCGTCGGAATATACACGTGAAATACAGGTGATAGCTCTGATAATAGAACTAACACTGTTCGATGGATGTTCTAATTTAAAAGCTCTAGGGCAATAAACTTTAAAAAATGGAAACAACAACTAAAAGTAACGCAAGTGAAAATACTGGAAATGGAACGATGACGAAACAATCCACAGACCACACGAAAAAGCGTTCAGGATCCGATGCTGCAAAAGATTTGGCCGAGCTATTTGAAGACGGGCTTAAAGATATTTATTGGGCGGAAAAAGCTTTGATAAAAGCATTGCCCAAAATGGAAAAAAACGCTACCGCGGAGAAATTAAAAAAAGCGATTTCCAAACACCTTTTCGAAACCGAAGATCATGTGAAACGTTTGGAACAGTGTTTTGAGATTTTGGAGCTGAAGCCTAAAGCAGAGCGATGTGCTGCAATGGCAGGGTTGATCGAAGAAGGTGAACATATTATCGAGGAGACCGAAGAAGGAACCGTTAGAGATGCAGGTATTATCGCTGCTGCCCAAAAGATTGAGCATTACGAAATTGCCACATATGGTACCCTCGCGGCATTTGCTAAAGTCTTGAAGTACAATGAGGCCATTCAGCTTTTGCGTGAGACCCTTTCAGAAGAAAAAAAATGTGATTCTGATTTAACTGCCTTAGCGGATACCAACCTCAATACAAAAGCTAAATAAGAGTTACTAAACAAAAAAAATGGATGGATCTTACGTCTGTAAGATCCATTTTTTATAAATGATGATCTCTGAAAATGCATCTCTGATCAATAGAATTTAAAAAACTCAAGATGAAGAAGAAAATTGTGGTGTGTGATGATGATATAGAAATACTGAATGCATTTTCTATAGTATTGGAGGATCAAGATACGATAGTTATAACGGTAGCGAATAGCTTAGTTTTGATAGACGTGTTGGACAGTATAGATGCTGATATTCTTTTTTTGGATATTCATATGTCTGCACGTAACGGAGACCAAGTACTGCGAGACCTCAGGAGTTCATCTAAACATGATAAGCTGCCCGTAATTATGATTTCAGGTCATATCGATGGACGGAGTATTTCAGTGGAATGTGGAGCCGATGGATTTTTAGCTAAACCTTTTGATCTTATCGACTTGGAAAACTATATACGGAGATTTGTTTATGAAAGTGAATCTTAATATCGTATTTGGTCTCAAACCGTTTAAAATTCCGTGATCCTTGCATCGTAAATCAAATGAGTAGCAAACAATTATTTAAAAACAAATTATAAGCAAGCTTCGTTTAACATATGATGACTTTAATCCCAATGGATATGCAGACAGGAAAATAATCATTCAAAATATGGTAAGCCGTCGTTGCAAAATGATGGTAAAGTCTGAACTCGACAAATTGGGAATACTTTATAAATCCATTGAATTAGGGGAAAAACTCCTATTAAGAAAGCGAAAAAATCTCGAAGAACTTTAGTATTATATCGGAAAATCTACCAATTATATAACAAATTTGTCTAAATGTATAACGTGTAGTGGGGTATAAATCAGAACTTTATTATGAATCGATAATACTATTATTTAGTAAATTTTAAGCGATGGAGACAGGTATACAATTGAAGATCAAGTTCCTGAGTGAATAGATGGACCACCTACTCATTTAGCAAAGCAAAAAACTACTGAAGATTCAAAAAGTACAAACAGATTATTTAGCACATCTTTTAAGAGAGTTGAAGAAAAAATAGTAACTAAAGAACGATAGCTGATATGAGATACAAATTAGCAGAAATATATACGGATTATAGTGTGATAGTGGAGGAAGGTTCATCCGATGACAATATGCTAGATTCTAGCTGATACATCAGCCTAAGAAAATTAAAGGATAAAAGAGATGAAAAATGTTACTCCATCCATTGTTGCCGATACAGCCTCGGCAAAAAAAAGAATAGCTGTAATCGTTGCGCATCCCGACGATGAGACACTTTGGGCAGGCGGTACAATTCTCGAACATTTTGATTGGCAGGTGTATGTAATAAGTGTATGTCGGGGGGATGATACCGACCGTGCTTTAAAATTCGACGCTGCACTTAGAGTGCTACGAGCAAATGGTGCAATGGGATGTCTTGATGATGGGGTCCGACAGGTGCCGTTGCACGAATCCGAACTTCAACAGACTATTCTCGCACTGTTGCCACCTATTGTTTATGACCTCGTGATCACACATAATCCTTCAGGCGAGTATACTTATCACAGACGACATGTTGAAGTTAGCGAAGCCGTGATAAAGCTCTGGAAAAACCGAAAGATAAAAAGCAAGGAACTTTGGACATTTGCCTATCACGATGGCAATCGTCAGTTTTATCCGCGGCCACATAAAATGGCTCCGATAAAAAATCAGCTCAATCTTGCAATTTATGATACCAAATATGATATTATGAATAGAATATACGGTTATCCAAAGGAGGGCTGGGAGGTGATTACAACCCCGAGTACAGAAGCGTTTTGGTCATTTACAGATACCGGAAAGGCTATGGTTTGGTTGTCTAAAGGAGGAGTATTGGTATGAGAGTCTTATTATTATACGATTACCCACCATCTCCGGGGGGCTTGTCCACACAGGGCGATCTACTTTATAAGGGATTGCAGGCAATAGGTGTTGATGTTCATGCGGCGCATTGGCAATCTTGTCAGGAGAAAGAATGGTATTATGATTGGTTCAAGCCAGATGTTGTCGTTGGTATTGGATATTGGGGGCATGTTCCGTCGATCGTCGTGCATCCGCAACTTTTTGGAAGAATAGCTGTACCATGGCTTGTAGCCGATGGATATATTGCGAATTATAATGAAATACTTAACGAATTACCACTTATTTTGGTTACTTCTAATTGGGTTAAACAAATGTATGTTAGGGACGGCATTTCAGGAGATAAGATAGAGGTGCTTCCTGTAGGTTGTCCTACGGATTCTTTTGTCCCACATGCGTATTACGATCCCAAAATCGTTGCGGTACGAAAACAGCTTGGCGTGTCACTAGACGAGATTATGATTCTGACTATTGGTGGAGATGCAGCTTCTAAAGGCGCAAATGAAGTTATGGAGGCACTTGCCTTAATCGACAGGGATGTGCTTCCATGGAAATATGTTTGTAAAGTATGGCCACAGCCGCGCACCTCTTTTCAAAATCAATCTGATCACGACCTCGCCGAACGATTAGGGATTAGTAAAAAAGTAATATATGCAACAAATACCGTTTCGCGCGATTTTATGCCCTATCTAATCGGTGCTTGCGATATCTACGCAGCTCCTTCCAGATTGGAGGGCTTTGGTATGCCCCAGGTTGAGGCAGGGGCATGCGGTAAACCTGTTGTTGGTATCCGTGCGATGGGCATGCTTGATACACTCGTTCATGGAGAAACGGCTCTTTTAGCAGGGGTAGCCAAAGAAATTGTCGTTGACAACGTTGTACTAGGTACTGAATCCGGTTATGAGGACAATCATATTATCCATTTTGATATACCTCGTACCGTAGATTACAGGGCGGACGTTAATGATATTGCAGATTGTTTGTCTAGATTGATGCGAGATTCGTCCCTTCGTACTACAATGGGAGCAGCTGGGCGAAAAAGAGTTGAAGAACGATTCGACTACAGGGTAGTAGCCAAGCGATTTGTTAAAATCATGGAAAAATATTTCAAGATCAACTAATTAGAGGAGCAATGCTTACCGAAAAACAATTTGAGGAGATCAATGCTGCAAAGCTAGCTGCTGAAGGAGTATTGTTAAATAATAGTAGTGGGCCATTCCATCACCTTCCGCGCACGGCGGGCTGGGGGTATCCGGAACCCTATACCCGGGATCTTTTATTTTCAATCCTTGGCATTGCTAGTACTCATAATATGCAGCTTTATGATAGTATAAAGAGTGTTTTGGAAGTTTTAGCAATCACTCAAACAGTACATGGCCATATACCATCCATTGTCTATGATCCTAACAATTTGGGGGCAAGTGATACAACACCGTTGTTTCTCATGGCTGTAGGAATATACCGCAAAATGACAGGAAATACAAATTTTCTAGGGCGTGCCGTTAACAAGTCGCTACGTTGGATGACGTACCAGAGTCCTACGGATGACGGGGTTGTTGCCCAGCAACCCACCAGCGACTGGCGGGACGAACAGTGGGTATTGGGGTATGGGTTGTATGTTAATGCCATATATCACAATGCTCTTCAATTATTAGGTTATCAGGAGCGTGCTGATAGGCTCGCAAATGGAGTGAATATTCTATTTGCTAATGAAGATCAGTATTATGCCCTATGGACATATAAATTATACCATAGCGGAAAGTTCGATCTGCTGGGCAATAGCCTTGCCATACTTAGCGGGATAGCATCTTCCCAAAAGGCAGACGCCATCATAGATTGGGTGGAATCCTCCTGCAAGTCTATGCAGAAAGAAGGACAGTTAGCTATAGATCTGCCCCCTAATTTTTTTCCATTTATTTATCCGGGAGATCGCGAATGGCATGAACGATATAACCAGTACAATCAACCTGGCGATTATCACAATGGTGGAATATGGCCTTTTGTCTGTGGTTTCTATATTGCCGCCTTAGTGAAAGCACAGCGATTTGATCTAGCAGAGGTAAAATTACTCTCACTCACAGTGCTTGTTAAGAAGGCTGTAGATTTTAGATTAGAATACGGTTTCAACGAGTGGATCAAAAGTCAAGATGCAATACCTAGTGGACAGGATTGGCAGACCTGGAGTGCAGCTTTATATCTATATGCTGCCAAATGCGTTGAAAGTCGGACGGTGCCTTTTTTGTAAATGTTCTATTCACCGTTACTCCAAATAAAGTAGATGCACGTTTAAATTTTACAGCGCAAATTTCCATTTTGACTGTTAAACTTAATATCGAAATTTCAACATTTTTATTTCCCATTTTTGGAAGTCATCGTTTCCTAAAAAACAATATTCTGTTCAACGCTGTCTTATATATAACATAAACAAAGCAAATGAATTTTGATCTCATTAAGTGTGAAGACCTGCAGCAGGCGATACATATACCCAATACTACCGACGACCATAATGAAGAAACATGGTTTGTAAAATTTGGTGAGGAAATAATAGGTGTTGGCCTTTTTCCACAACAAAGCACGAGCTGCGTTTTGGCAATTGTTGGTGATGCTTATGATGACAAAAAGTTAATTGGCGATGTCGGTGCACATGATAAGCTGATTATTGAAGGATTGAATATCGCCTTTGAAGGTTATTTAAGATCTATTCGTGGCGATGTTGTGATCGGGGAAAAGCAAGTGGATGATTAGCACAAGAGATATCTATTCACCCAATTACCTAGGAGCTCAATAGCACCTTTTACGCTATCAGGTTTTCTTCTAAATCTAAGTTTTATACATTATTATTCTCCCGCTCCCGCGTTGTATGATAAGGAAGCAAAAATTGAGATCCGTAACTGGCCCGAAAAAGTCAGGCTAGTTTTTATCGAATATAAAAAATGGTTTAATGATGGTCGCTATAGTTGGCCGCGAGGAAAAAAACTCGTTTTTCAAAAAATGATGAATTGATTGATTATTATTAATAAAGCGTAATTTACCAATTTCGTTTATACCATAGATAGGTGCCTGTCATAGCAAGTAATGCTGGTGTCAACCCGATTAAAGCATAGATAAACTTTACGAGGTAACCACCAAATCCGCCAATATGCAATTGATAAATTGCCCAGGAAATTTTTTTCGAAAAATCTGCCTTTTCAATATCCAGTTGCCCTATAAAGTTTGCATGAACAGGATCGAAAGCAAAATTGCTCGCCTTTCCACTAAACAAAAAGAATGTGGTACTTGGCAGGTGGCCACGGACCA
Source organism: Sphingobacterium sp. UME9 (assembly GCF_014170215.1). Taxonomy (NCBI): domain Bacteria; kingdom Pseudomonadati; phylum Bacteroidota; class Sphingobacteriia; order Sphingobacteriales; family Sphingobacteriaceae; genus Sphingobacterium; species Sphingobacterium sp. UME9. The sequence goes on from NZ_LZZP01000013.1 coordinate 747,221, forward strand.
AAATAGGGGATTTGTTATCCTTTGGAATATTTATCGCAATGGGGTCAAATCCCGGAGCAGCTACTTTGCAGTAGTTTAGCAGTTTATCTAAATTTGGTTTTGCCTTAAACGAACCCTGTTGCTGCACCATGGTTTGGTGGTCAGAAAAAAGGGGCTGAAAAACGGGGATATTCATCCATACACCTGTTACCAGCAAAACTATATTGATCAAGGCCGACCAAACCCCCACTACCCGATGCAAGGAGGAGTATAATCGTCGTCCCTGCTTGTACAGCGGTACCTGAAATAAAATAACTTTCCTTATATATTTCCGATAGACAACCAGGCCCGAAACTATCGTCAATAAGAGGAATATGCCGACAATGGCGCAGATAGCCTGTCCGATGCGACCGAGTAAAAAGCTGTAATGCATGGCATATATCCATCTAAAAAATGAACCGCCAAGCTCCTCGTAGTTGCCTTGGCGCAGGATTATGCCCTGATGTGAGTCTACAAAAGCAAAACTCAAATGATTATTGTAGGGACTTTTAGTCTTTCGATAAAGCATAAATTCATAGGGTTCTTCCGATGATAGCGGAAAGTCGTGCAAGACAATTTTTTCCAAACCCGGAAAAGCTTCTGCGACGATTCTATAGGCGCTGTCTGCAGAGATCATAAGCCCGCTGTCGGGCCTATGATAGATGTCTGGATTGAGTGCCCTGTCAAGATCGTGCCGGAATAGCAGCAATGACCCTGTAATCCCCAAGATTAGAAAGAATAGCCCCGAACTTAGTCCCAGCCATCCATGCCAGCGGAATGCCCACTTGGTCATCGTCTTCATGGCTAGAAAGTATAAGATACATTCAACCGGAACTCGCGCGGGGCATAGGGCACATAGGCGTAGAGACCTATTGGCCTTGTCCAGGCACTCCCATAATTGAATCGGTTGGTCAGGTTATTGATAAGACCATTGATTGCTATTTTGCCGTTTGTCCAACCTAGACCGGCATCTAGGCGAAAGAGCGCTGCAATGGAAGGAATTTCATCCTGCGGATATCGGCCAGCTCTACCAGCTTGATATTGGTAGCCTGTCGAAACACTCAGTCCAGCCAGTTTCTCAAAAGGAAGCCGATAATTTAGCCACGTGTTTTGTATATGCCGTACGCGATAGGGGGTAGCTTTACCTATCAGTGCTGGATTGGCATCGGCGGAAATATAACTATCAGTATACGCATAATTAATGACAGCATTCAACCCCTTGACAATTTCACCTTTGAGGTCAAACTCAATTCCTTGGGACTTGGTCTGCCCAATTTGTGATTGCAGGTTTGTCGAAGGGTCTGTCACCAAGATATTGTCGCGGGTAATATGGTAAAGGGATAGGGTACTGTTCCATTTGCCATCCCACCAGTCTTTTTTTAAACCAATTTCATAATTTTTCCCCCGTAGTGGATCGAATGTTCTCCCATCAGCACTCAAGCCACTCTGTGGCGTAAAGGTATGGTCATATAATGCATAAATTGAGGCGTTTGTGCTGAGTGTATAATTTACACCGAGGCGTGGTGTAAGGACGAGATCCGAAACACTGGATTCTGCAGGGATATCGATATGGCTTGTCGATTGTGTTAGACGCGCCGCCAAGGTTAAATGTAGTCGATCTTGTAAGAAACTAAGCTCATCCTGTAGGTAAAAAGCCAAATATTTTATCTGCTGTTTGTTTGTCGCAATGCTTTCGAGTGAACCTGACTTTTTGTTGTCATCGAATGGTGTACCATACACGGGGTTATTAACATCTAGCGGATATAGCGTTTGGTTGGCATTTTTGTCATTATATCCTGAATAGCCAAGTAACGACTTTCGATTTCCGTCCAAGCTGGCCAAAATGTGATGATCGAGCTCACCTGTTTTTAATAGACCGTTCACAAAGATCTGGAGGGATGCAACATCGGTCGTAAATCTTTCATAAGTAACACGTCTTTTGATTTCGGACGGTCGGTTTTTATCATAGGCAGATACAAAAAAATAGTTGCCATCCATGTGGCTATTGGCGTAAGCAGTTTTCGCTGTCAGGTTCCAGTTTCTGCTTAGTTTTTTTGTATACGTTAAAAATGCGCTGTGTTCCACTGCCTGTACAGGATCCTTCTGTGGGTCAGCAATACTGAAATCACGTGGGAGGGATGCGAATCCATAGGGAGAGAATACCGTGAGTAGATATTGCAGGAATGATTGTTTTTGAAGACTATATTCCGCCGTTAGGGAGGATGTGGAGTCTATACTGTATGTCAGGCTCGGATTGACCACGACCTTGTCATTAAATGCAAAGCGTTGAAATGAACGCGATTTTTGTCCTACTGCATTTAATCTATAGCGCCACTTTTTATCCTTATCGAAACTGCCGTCCAGATCAGTGCCAAGACGGTAGAGATCCCAGCTTCCTGTCTGAAAGAAAACTTGGTTGGATGTGATACCTGTTGGTTTCTTGGTGACGAGGTTAAAAGATCCGGCGGGATCACCGATTGCATTCATAAAGCCCGAGGGACCCTTGATAAATTCCAATCGATCGATCATATTGGCGTCTTCCGGCATAGGCCCGTAATAGATCATGGACATGTCAACACCATTGCGTAAGGTATTGATCCCAGCCCCGCGCATAAATAGAAAGGGACCATAAAAATCGGCGGTATTGTTGCGCATGACACCACTGACATTCCTGCTAATGGCTTCGTTGATATTAATTGCCTGCTGGTCGGTAATGATACTATGGTCTATTTCCTGAATATTTTGTGGAAGTTGGAGTAGGGGAACCTGTAGCTTTAAAGTGTTGGATGCAGCATCCAATTTGTATTTTCTGTAATATTTGGAAGTGACAAGAGCTTCGTCAAGCCTGATGCTGTCGCGTAGCCTAGATGATGAATCTGGTAAAGAATGTTGTGCATATACTATACTGCATGACAATGCAAGCAATACGGAAAATGAGTATTTCATGAATTTATGTTGCCTTTGATGATTTTTTCTAAGAATAATTCAATGGCCGATAGTGCCATTGTAGGAAAAGTAATTAGGCAGCAATAGGGGGGCGAAATAAACGATTTGAGTCTATACTGTGATATTTTGTAAAAACCGGTCCCAGTGGAATCGATTTTATTTCAACGGAAGCTGGAATGAAGGAAAATAGTGCATACGAATTAATGAAATCATACACTTCAGCCTTAAGCTTCGCTGTAGGATTCTGCTTTTCTTTCTCCTGTGCCTTCCTGATTTTTTTCATTAATACACAATTTCCATTACAGTGCAATTGTGGTTTATCGCGGTTTTCACAAAGATACTTCGCAATGTAATCTTTGTTGACATAAAATGCACCTATGACAACATAGCCCCAACTAGCTTGGACGAGCAAGGAAATTGTCAAGAAGTATAGGAGCATTTTTTTCATTTGGCCAAACTTAGATAAATTGTTTCTGAAATACAATTTAATTTTTTGGAAGTCAATTATTGCTTTACCGGACAGTTCGTATTTCTTAACAAATGGTAATTGTAGCTTGTTCAGATCATCCGAACTTTATAAATAAAAGGATATGAAAAGCAAACAAGTATTACTGACCGGAGTTACCGGTTTTTTAGGTTCACATACGGCTATTCAATTGCTCGATAAGGGTTATGAGGTGATAGGTACACTACGTACCAAAGATCGCATCTCGTCGATAAAAGGGATAATTGGGCAGCATACCGATCATTTGGATAAGCTGCACTTTGCAGTTGCAGATTTAAGCGATCCCCATGTCTGGAACGATCTTGCAAAGGGAGTAGACTTTATCCAACATGTTGCATCACCTTTCCCGGCAAGACTACCCAAGAATGAGGATGAATTAATAATACCGGCAAAAAACGGTGTCCTAAATATTTTGAGAGCCGCCGTGGAGAACAACGTTAAGCGAGTCGTGATGACCTCTTCATTAGCTGCTGTAGCCTATGGGCAGCAAGAGAAAGATCCAAACAAAATTTTTACTGAAAACGATTGGACAGATATAAGCGGTAAGGGCGATCTGACGCCTTACTATAAAAGTAAAACCATCGCCGAAAAAGTAGCCTGGGATTTTATTGGACAAGAAGCTGGTCCGCTCCAATTGGTTACAGTATGTCCCGGGGCTATTTTGGGGCCGGTGATCGAAAAGGATTATGGTACTTCTGCAGAGATCGTTGTCGCTTTGATGAACTGTAGTTATCCTGCTTTACCCAAGATCGGTTTTGATCTTGTCGATGTTCGCTCTGTAGCTGATTTACTTATTTTGGCGATGGAAAGTCCAAAAGCAGCGGGCAATAGGTATATCGCTGCAGCAGGCTATTCTACCCTTAAGTCAGTGGCGCGTATCCTCAAGGAAAATTTTCCGGAGCGGAAAATTCCTACAACGGAATTTCCTAACTTTATAACAAGAATGTTGGCGCAGTTTCGCCCAGAGCTCAAACCCGTTTTATTGGAGATGGTCAGGAGGAAAACAGACCTCAGTAAAGCGCAGAAAGAATTGGGATGGCAGCCCATTCCTGTTACGAAAGCTATAATTGCTTGCGCTAAAAGTCTTTTGGAACTACAAATCGTAAAATAATGGAAAAACTCAAGGCTGCACTTGCTTTTGGAGGAATACTTGCGGCAAGTGACATTGATCTGCTTGGCGCAAGTTTTAAATTACGTCAGGTAAAAGCAGGTAGCTATATCGAGGAGCTCCATGAAGTAGCCTCTGAGATTCTCTTTGTTGAAAGCGGTGTATTACGTTTGCTGGGTGTAGACGCATCAGGCAATGATGTCACAAAGCATTTTATCAAAGAGCGGCAATTTTTTGCAAATCTTGAAAGTTACTACACTAAGCTGCCGGCAAAGGAGGCTACTCAGGCAGTTATTGCCAGTAAAATATATACGGTAGCTTTTTCAGTTTTTGAACGTTATTTTCAGACTATTCCAAATCTATACGTATATTTTAAAACCCTTAGTGAGGCTTCGCTGTTGCAAAAAATAAAAGATAATGATTTTCTGAACTATGGCGATGCGAAAACCAAATACCTGGAATTATTGAGACGTTACCCTGAGATTGTTCAACAGGTTCCACAGCAGTATATCGCCTCTTATCTAAAAATAACTCCGCAGTCTTTGAGCAGAATAAGGAAAGAGCTTGCATAAATGCGATTAAATCATTTCAAATAGTGCGACATTCATCAGATCGGCTTCACTCGCATAAACGAAATTGGATTGTTGTTTAGTAATTTCTGATGGAATGTGTGTTGGCGGCTGTGGCGGCAGGCTTAATTTTACTTTCCGAAGCGAAAAGTTGGTTGTGCTGGCTTTCTACAACATTATTCTTTACCATCATAAAGATTCGCTGAGTCGTCATTAACTGTTGCTCCCCAATTTGGTGGATATCCCATACCATTTTGACCTAGAAAGATGATAAAGGGTTTTTTGTTATCTTTCCAAATATATACTTGTGCACCATAATCCATTGTAAATCCTGTGTCAATGTCTAGGTTAATGGGAAATGTGACAATATAGTATTTTCTATTATCTTTGGTTTCTTTCCATAAATTGTTTGGGTCATTTTTTATTTCCATTTTCCGATTTAGGGTAAGGGGGAGGGCTTTATTCAATATTACTTTTGGGATAAGATAATCTCTATACACCTCTTGGAATTGTGGTTGTTGATAAACTTTTCTGGCGATATTGATTATTTCACTATCCTGTGCCCAAGATAATAATGGCAGAATTATTAGTAGTAACAGCGTGAAGTATTTCATTTTCATATTGTTTAATTTTGACGATAAGTAGAAGTTCTACATACTGTGTCTATTGAATGGCCTACTCTAATGCTGTACATTACATTTGGGTACATATCACTTACACAATCTATAACAATTATAACAAATCTGGTAATTATTACAAATTTAATGTCTGCCTCCTAAAAATCAGCGGGTCTAACGAGATCATATGACACATAAGTCAATGGTGTATGGGTATAAAAAAATGATACTGGGACATAATTTTGAGGAAAATGCGCATCCAAGATAGCGGTTTTAGAGATCTTTAGATCGGATGTGATTATCCTCAATGACAATATTATTTTTTATTCAATTAATTTTTTTATATCATATAATTATCGGTATTTTGCTGACGAGATTTAGCCTATATAATCTAATGAATTTTATTACTGTAATTAAACAAATTACTAGGAGGTATAATATAGTTTTCCTCTGTAGTAGTCTTATCTTTTTAACAGCTTCCTGTGTAAAGGAGGAAACCGTAGTTCCCCCCGATAGCAATCCTACTGAGGTTGTCCTTTTGACACCGGAGAGTAACGCTGGTAATAATCTGATTTTGGCTGCCGAGGTCAGATATTTGAATAATAGCGACGCTATTCAATCGCATGGCTTCTTAATTGAGAGATATGTTGGCGAAACTTCGGTAAAAAAGGAATATGCCATTACCACAAGTTTAAAATCAGGTCGCATCACGTTTAAAGTTCCCGACCCTGAGAATTACGAAGAGGGTATTTACTATAATTACAGGTATTTTGTGCGGACGGAGAAAGGGCTTTATTCCACTCAACCAGCGAGGTTTTTGGTCAGTAGCCTTAAAGTAAAGGCTAAAGAAGACCTGATATTAGCTGTAGGAGAGATCATTACTGTTGAAGGCGAGTTTGGAAATGCTGATAAGAACTACGGTTTATATTATGGTTATGCAGCCTCCGAGGATCAGAAAGTACCTTTTGAAGTTACCAGCTCGGGTAAAAGCATACGTTTTAAAGTGCCAGAAGGAATAGAGCAAGGTAATTATGCAACCTTTAGATTAATTAGCAAGGATAAAAATGGGCCACTATTAACGGCTATCGTCGCTCAGGGCTTTATTCTAGCGACCTTAGCTGCGCCTTCGACTTATGCTTTTTATGTCGATGAATATCTGCAGTTACCTTCTTCTGTTAGAGAATATAATGAAAATGCCAGACTGCAGGTTTTTATTGGAAATGTTTTCATGAAGCACTCCAGCTACTTGCGGATTTATGACTTTGTGAAGAGTCAGAAAGGTAAGAGTTTCCCAATAGGATATACGAATGGGCGCGACACGATCACCTTTCCAAAGCCTTTACAGCTTATTGAAGCCGATCCAAATGAATTCAAAGTGATTCCGGAATACGTACATCCGGGGACTAAATTTGACATATCAGGGCCAGATCCCGGCAGATTTGATTTTTATGGTTACTCCACCGTCGGAAATAAAGAAGCTTATTATATCCTGCGAGACAATACATTAAAAAAAGGGGAATTAACAATAGGCGATCTTCCAGACGGTGAATACTCACTGGAAATGAAGAATAGTTTCTTCAGCTATAAAAGCAATAACAAAATTAAAGTAAAGAGTGTACATGTCAACTCAAGTAGTCTCGAGGAATGTTATCCGGGAGATAAAATAAAGTTGAAGGGCACATTTATAAAAGGACGGTCCTATGGGTTGTTTATTGGCCCGGTTCAAGAAAGCTATTATTCAACCTGTAATACCGATGGTGAGATCATGTTTGAAATACCTGCAATCAAAGCTGGAAATTTCCAGGCGCAGGTAGTTTATTCCAGCGAGATGGGACAGCGAAAAACCTACTATTCCAATGCCTTTCCCCTGAAGGTCAAGGCTACTGTAATCAATTCGGTCTATCCATTACGTGCGACGGCGGGAACTCTGATCACTATTGAGGGACATGGAATGAACGGATATAAGGTGCGAATCGCTGATAAGGAGATCCCACATACGACATCCCAAAACGATAAAATTCAGTTTATAGTCCCCACAGATCTAGCAAAAGGTAAATACCGAGTGAACGCAAGATTTTTTAATTATGTCATCGAAAACGTGATTTTCGCCGATGATTACCTTGAAATACTTTAATCGCATAAGATAAGTTATGAGAAAGACCAGATCTATACATATAGTTGCATTTTTTTTCCTTTGGCTACCTATCGGCTGTTTCAGCATTTTGGTTGGATGCAAAAAGAAAGAAGTCGTCGTGCCTGTGGATTACAGCCCCGTTCAATTGGAAACCACTACGTTCAGTAATTTAGAAGATAAAACGGTAACGTTAAATGGAAATATAGCCCGATTAAATGGGATGCCTGTAGAGGATTATGGATTTCTGATCCAAAAGATCACAACGGCAAACGATGAGAAAGAAATTGTTGCCAGCATGGGAAGCAAGGCTACCGTCGGGGATATTACATTGAAATACCAGCACAGTAGTAATTTTGAGTTAGGAGATCGCTATCGGTATTCATTTTATGTTAAAACAAAAAATGGTTTCTACCGGGGAAAGCCCAACACGTTTGAAGTGGACGGGATCAAGATTAATCTTTTGGAAGATAAACTTGTGCCAAATAATAATAAAGTAACCGTTACTGGCGATTTTCAGTTTCTCTCCGAAAATATAAAGTTATATTACCAGAGCCAATATCAGAGTGAGCAAGTCATGCCATATCAAATCGGTAGCGACCGAAAAAGTCTTAACTTTATCTTCCCAAAATCAGACAATTTCTATCATGGAAATCAGGTGTCTTTTTTCTTACGTGTCAATGATAAATCAGGCTATACAAATAGTAGGGCAGTAGCGAACATTCAGGTTTTAGGTGTAGCCAATCCACCTGAAAAAACTAAATTTTATCTAAATGAGCCTATACCGATACGCGGGGCTGCCATCAAATGGGACAGAATGCCCATGTCAGCGCCATTTTATATGCTGATCAATGGAAAAAAAGTTGAATGCTATCATCAGGTTAATCTCTATGACATTGAAAGTCTCAAAGGTGGTAAATTCCAATTGGGCTACCATAATGGGAAAGACTCTGTTGTTTTCAAAGATTCCATCGAATTGATCAAACCTCTCGGTAGCAATATTCATTTTGCAAAAAAAGTGATCCATTCCCCTTCCTTAATGATGGTAGATGGAATTGATATGTACACCTATCTGATGAAGCCTGAAAAGGCTACTTATTTTCTGGGTAAACATGGCATCGCACATTATTTTGATAGTAGTAACGGGAGTCTAGAGACTTTTACCGTACGTGATGTCCCAGATGGTATTTACAATTTTGGATACAATAGTCCTTATTATTCGGTCAGCTCCGTTGAGCAAGTGGAGGTCAGAAATCTGAAGTGGAATACACCTGCAGATTTGACAAGATTTGTTGGCGAGCCGTTTACGATTACAGGCAATTTTATAGATGGTCATGCTTATTCAGTCATCGGAAATGGAATTTACGAGTTTCCAGTTGCTCAAGATGGTAAAATACAATTTTCCTTGCCCGGTTATATCATTGGCAGTACAGAAATTCAGATCGGCTATAGTGTAAATTATAATTTTAATGAGAACTATTATGCGCCAAAAAAACAGCAACTATATATCAATAATTTTGAGGTTAATAATATTAGTCCTTTAAAAGGGTATCCCGGTGATATCGTAACGATTAAAGGGAGAGGACTCAGTCAAATTGAACTGACCCTAGGCGGTGCATACGCGACGAGCATCTTCCGGAGCTCAGAAGAGCTTCGATTTATGGTACCTGCGTTTGCACCTAGAGGAAAAGGCGAAATTATCATGACGATGCACAACAAAACCACGAAATATAAAGATCTTTTTGAAGTTCAGTAGCGAGCAGGGATCGTTCGAACCTTGATTGCTTCAGATGACGGATAGGACGCGTAATTTTGAGAGAAAGGATATAGATAGCGTTTACAAAATTTATATCCTTTCCGTTTTCTTATTGATAGTTTTCATGAATTCTTATCAACAGTTCGTAGATTCTTTCAATATTTGCATTGTTTTTCCGATTTATCTTTTCCAGTCTTACTTTAAAATTTTCTAGTTCCTGTTTTACAACTTCAATTGCTATCTTTAAAGATGAAATGTCAATTGAAACTAATAAATCTTTTGGTGTAGGGGTTTAAATCAGTTCTATCAGCGCTTATTTTGAAATTATTGACGATTAGATTAAGGGTTTTGGAATTCTGAGTAGCGGTAAAAAGTTGAGCTCTCGGTAAGTTTTTACGTTAATTATTTAAAAGGAGTCTTTTTTATAAGTTTTGGAGTCATTCGTGATTTTAAATCTGCTTTCAAAAAAATAGATTTAAAAACTAAAGGTGTGCAGATACATTTATAAAATTGAGAAGAGGTATGAAGAACAAATTAAATTGCAACATGGACAACAGAAGGGAGTTTGTCTTACAGGTCGCTAAAGAAATGTTTTCGATCAATGGATTTCATAACACGAGTATAAGGGATATCGCAGGTGTTGTACCAATGAATACGTCAATGGTATCTTATTATTTCCAAAATAAAGAAAACCTACTTGTTCAGATTTTGGAAAATATACAAAAAGATATCTTGGAGATATTTGCAGCAATAAAACTCCATGCTGATTACAAGGAAAAGTTAAAATCTTTTATTAATCGCTGTATTGATTATTCATGCGCTTCGGCTAATGGTGTGAGATTGCTTTTTCAAACCTTAGTGATTGACGTCAGTGAGCCAATCGTGAATAAAGCACGTGAGATAGTCGCTATGTTTAAGAGTTTTTTTGTTGATCTGATCGATAAAGGCAAAATAGAAGGTAGTTTTTCTACAAGTGAAAGTAGCAATATACTTTACAATTTTGTGTTAGGTACAATAAATAATGCACTTCAATGCCTGGAAATACAAGAACTTAAAAATGAAAACGATTGTAAGTTAGTGATGAAAGATGTCAATCTATTTGTTATCAATGGGTTATCATATTATTTGGGCTGTGATTTGACATAAGATGTTACATAAGCTACCATTAATCCGTCTTTTTACTAATTAATAGCTTCTTTTTGACTATTCATTTTATAAATAATGCATTAATTTTAGTTATTATTATAAGGACAACGAAAGGGACTTCATCAACAAGGTGATTGTCCCTTTTTTTTACTGCGATACTCATTATCTAATTTAAGTCATAATGAATATTTACGTCTTTTTACCAAGTTGATGGATCTTCCTGTCTTTTTAGACGCAAATATGGCCTCTATATTTGTACGCATCAAAAATAAAGGAAAATATATGAATTTAAAGAGCGGTCTGAACACTGTTGTAGGATTAGGAGTACTCGTCAGTTTTTTTTCATGCCAGAGTAAAGGAACTCCGGCGACAAATTCCGCTGCTCCCGAAGTTTCGGTGCAGCAAATTCAAACTGGAAGCGGTGAAGCAAAAAATACCTATGCAGCGTCAGTTGAGGGAATTACAAACGTTGAGGTAAGACCTCAAATTTCAGGTTATTTAAATAAAATATTTGTTGATGAGGGAGCTTACGTCCAAACTGGTCAACTGCTCTTTAAAATTGATGACCGGCCTTTTGTTGAGCAATATAACACAGCGAAAGCTGCAGTTCGTGTCGCTGAAGCCAATCTTAAAAACATTAAAATTGATCTTGATAGAAAAGTTGAATTGGTAGACAACAAAATTGTCTCTGATCTACAAGTGACGCAGGCTAAAGCATCATTTGAAGCATCTTTAGCGAGCTTAGAACAGGCCAAAGCTACAATGAATGCGGCGAAGATCAACCTCGACTTTTGCCTCGTTAAAGCTTCTGTGTCCGGATATATCGGTCGGATTCCCTATCGTTTAGGGAGCTTGGTCAGCGCTTCATCAGTAGAACCGCTGACATTATTGACAGATATCAATCAGGTCTACACATACTTCAGTATGAGTGAAAGCGATTTTGCCAATTATCAGACAAAACAGGAGGGAAATCAGCGAAAAGACTCTGTGGAACTCACGCTGTCTAATGGTAACAAATATTCCCAAAAAGGTATTATCGATGCTGTGACCGGACAATTTGATAAAAATACAGGATCTATAGCTATTCGTGCCCGATTTAATAATCCTAAAAGGGAATTAAGAGCGGGAAATACAGGCCGCATCGAAATGACTACGGCACTTGATAATGTACTACTTGTTCCTATAAAGGCTACTGTTGCAGTGCAAGACAAAATATATGTGTATAAGCTGGATAAAGACAATAGAGCTAGTCAGGTCGATATACAAGTTGGAGGGAAGACCACTGAAGATTACTATGTGCTATCTGGGGTGCAAGCTGGAGATCGCATTATTACAGGTGGTTTAGGTTTTGTTAGGCCTGGAGCGATCGTTACGCCTAAAAAGTAAGTTGTCTGTCGTAGTTATACGATATTCTGAGTCTTATTTATCAATTTATTATGTTAAAAAAAATAATTAAACGGCCGGTACTAGCGACCGTAATATCAATATTATTGGTTATTCTGGGCGTGGTGGCAATGACATCATTACCCATTACCAAATTTCCTGAAATTGCGCCGCCCACCGTAACGGTGACAGCAAATTACCCAGGTGCTAGCGCTGAAGTTATCGCTAAATCAGTAGCCCCTCCCTTAGAAAATGCAATTAACGGAGTGGAAAATATGGATTACCTTTCATCGACCGCTAGTAATGACGGTAGTTTGATGATCAATGTGGTATTCAAGTTAGGAACCGATCCGGATCAGGCTTCTGTCAATGTGCAGAATAGAGTCTCTCAGGCGACTAGTATGCTGCCTTCCGAAGTGAACCAGATCGGTGTAACCACTATGAAGCGCCAGAATAGCATCGTCGCTATGTTGACCTTATATGCAGACGGAGGTAACGCAAATGAGCTGTTTTTGGAGAACTATGCCAAAATAAATATTGTTCCTGAGTTAAAACGCATCACTGGAGTTGGAGATGCACAGGTATTTGGAAATAAGGATTATTCGATGCGTGTATGGATGGATCCGCAACGTATGTCTACATATAATATTACGCCAGAGGAGATTGCGGCAGCCATACAATCTCAAAATAAAGATGCCGCTCCGGGTAAATTTGGAGAAAGTTCTAAGGAATCCATCGAATACACGATTCGCTATCAGGGCAAATATACCGAGCCTGAACAATATGAGAATATCATTTTGAGAGCAAACAACAACGGATCTTCTTTACTATTAAAGGATGTTGCTCGTGTCGAATTTGGCTCCTACACGAATACCGTTACAACCAGCTTTGACAATAAGCCGGCGATTATGGTAGCAGTTTTTCAGACAGCGGGATCCAATGCAAATGCAGTCGAAATCGCGATGAATAATCGTTTGAAAGAATTATCCGCATCCTTTCCTCCAGGAGTGAAATACAAGATCCCGTATAGCTCTAAAGAATCTTTGGATCAATCTATCAAACAAGTTTTGAGCACCTTGTTGGAAGCCTTTATTTTGGTGTTTATTGTCGTGTTTATCTTTTTACAGGATTTTCGCTCGACGCTTATTCCTGCCATTGCGGTTCCGGTTTCTATTGTGGGGACATTTTTCTTTATGCAGGTATTTGGCTTCTCGATCAACCTGCTGACATTGTTTGCACTGGTGCTTGCCATTGGTATTGTGGTAGATGATGCAATAGTCGTGGTGGAAGCCGTCCATGCTAAAATGGAGAAAAAGAAGCTAAACCCGCGCTCTGCAACAATGTCCGCCATGAGTGAGATTACCGGAGCTATTATATCGATTACTTTGGTGATGTCTGCCGTATTTATACCCGTGGCGTTTATGGATGGTCCCACCGGAGTATTCTATCAACAATTTGCATTGACTTTAGCAATGGCAATCTTGATCTCTGCGGTAAATGCTCTCACGTTGAGCCCGGCTCTTTGCGCAATTTTACTTAAACAACATGACCATCACGAGCAGGAAAAAGTATCCTTTAAGCAACGCTTTTTTACAGCGTTTAATGCAGGCTTTGACAAATTGACCAATCGTTATGCGAAGTCCATTATATTTTTGGTCAAGAAAAAGTCTGTGGCTTTTGCAGGACTAGCATTATTCATCGGATTGTTTGTATATGCATTCCGATCCACGCCGACAGGCTTTATACCAGATGAAGATCAAAGCTTTTTAATGGTATTGGCTAATGACCCTCCCGGAGCATCGTTGGATCGGACCGGAAAGCATCTTAAACAGGCTGAAAATCTGTTAAAAGATCATCCTGCCATTGAAAGTATCATCAATATATCAGGGCTCAATATGATGAGTTTCAGTACATCATCCTCAGCGGGAGCGATCATGCTTCGTTTGAAACCATTGAAAGAGCGCGGAGACGTAAAAGATATCAATCTGCTAATTGGTCAGTTTCAGGGAATATTGTCCCAACAGGATGAGACCACATTTTTAGTGGCAGGGATGCCGACCGTACCAGGGTTCGGGAATACTTCTGGACTTGAAGTCGTGTTACAGGATCGGAATTCGGGTACTCTGCAAGCCTTCAATGATGTTTCCAATGCATTTGTTGGAAATCTGATGCAAAGGCCGGAGATAGCTTTCGCCTTTACGACATTTAATGCTTCTTTCCCTCAATATGAAATGAAAGTAAATGAGGGATTGGTCAAACAGCTTAGTCTCAATGTGAGCGATGTATTGACCGCTATGCAGGCCTATTACGGAAGTATGCAAGCGTCTGATTTCAATCGTTTTGGTAAATATTATCGTGTGGTGCTGCAGGCAGAACCGGGCTTCCGTGCTGATCCCAAGTCGATTGAAACAATCAGCATTAAAAATAAATTAGGGCAGATGGTACCACTCAAAAGTGTTGTAGAGCTAAAACCTGTTTCCGGGCCGGAGAATGTCGAACACTTTAATCTCTTTAACGCGATTAATCTGACCATTATGGCAGCACCCGGATTTAGTACAGGACAAGCGATGGCGGCCATCGAAGAAGTAGGTAAATCTTCACTTCCGCAGGGGTTTACAGTAGATTGGAAAGGAATGGCCCGTGAAGAGCGTGGCGCATCTGGCCAAACAGCTGCGATCTTTGGATTGTGTATTATTTTCGTTTATTTTCTCTTATCAGCACAATATGAGAGTTACATTTTGCCTTTTGCAGTGTTGCTGGCGATTCCCGTGGGATTGCTGGGTGTATTCTGGGGAATCTCCTTGGGTGGGCTTTCCAATAATATCTATGTACAAGTGGCTTTGGTCATGTTAATCGGCTTGCTGGCTAAAAATGCGATTTTGATTGTTGAGTTTGCATTGCAGCGGCGGAAAGTAGGAAAACCATTGGCAGCAGCAGCTATTGAAGGTGCGAAAGCACGTTTGCGTCCTATTTTGATGACTTCATTGGCCTTTATTGCAGGTTTGTTGCCGCTGCTGGTTGCGGTTGGTCCTTCAGCTATAGGTAACCATTCTATTGGTTATGCAGCTGTATTTGGGATGTTGGCCGGGACTGTCCTCGGAGTTTTCTTTACGCCAATTCTATTTGTGGTATTCCAATACCTGCAGGAACGCCTCAGTGGAAAACCGATAGACCCAGAAGATTGGGAATATGAGCAACATGAATTGGAAGGGCAGCATTAGAAGAAATACTACAGAAGCATAAGAATTAAAAAATGAGATCAAAAAATAATATATGTTTGGGTATTATATGTAGTTTGTTACTGCTTTTAGGCTGTAAAACAAATAAAGAGATTCCAACCTTGCAGAAAGAGCAACTGCCCCAACAATTTTTAACAAAAAATGAATCGGTTGAAGTCGATACAGCTGCGGATCTTGCCGCGCTTTCCTACCGTGATTTTTTTAAAGATGAAAAGTTGATTGCACTAATAGACAGTGGACTGCTACATAATAATAATTTGCTTGTAGCCGTAAAGCAAATAGAATCGGCACAAGAGACGATGAAAAAGATGAAATGGGGCTATCTTCCTGTCGTAGATCTGTCCGTTGGAGCGGCCTCCATCAATAGACCATCCAACAATAGCATGAATGGTATGATGGCAAGTCAGTTTATGGGCAAATCCTATATGGAAGACTATTCATCTACACTCACCTTATCTTGGGAAGCGGATATATGGGGTAAGATTAAAAACCAGAATGCCGGCGCTCTCGCGAGCTACCTCGCCCAGAAGGAAGCGACCATTGCGGTACGTACTGGATTGATCGCTGGAATAGCACAGGGCTATTACAATTTGCTTTTATTTGATCAGCAAAAGCTAATTTCTCAACAGAATCTGGCTATTGTAGACAGTACGCTCCAGATTACTCAAGTTCAGCAACGTCTTGGTCTGAGTACCTCCCTCGCTGTTCAGCAGATGGAAAATAGCCGTGATAATCTCTTGAAGTCCATACGCGTCATTGAAGAGAACATTGCGATACAAGAAAATGCATTGCAAGCTCTTGTTGGACAATTTCCTAAAGACGGTATTTCAAGAGGAGATCTTTTGAGTTTAGTGGAGCGGGACGTTTTTGCGACAGGTGTTCCTGCCGATATGTTGAGCCGTAGACCAGATATCAAACAGGCTGAATATACATTTTTACAGACTGTTTCTGATATCAAAGTGACCCGAGCGAATATGTACCCCGCCTTACGTATTACAGCGCAGGGCGGTCTCAACTCATTTACCGCAAGCAATTGGTTTACTGTTCCTGGCTCCTTATTTGGTATGCTGTCTGGTTCATTGACGCAACCGCTATTGCAGGGGCGTCAATTAAAAACTGCCCATAACCAAGCGATCATAAGATCTGAACAGGCAGAGCTGCAATTTAAAGAAACGATTTTGCAGGCTGTAGGTGAGGTGTCAAATACGTTGGAGCAAATCGCATCACTTCAAGATCAACAACGATATAATGATCAGCTTGTAGCGCGCAATCAACAACTCGTTAAACAGGCCAAAGTATTGTTTAAGAATGATATGGCTACCTACCTTGAGGTATTAACTGCACAACAGAGTAAATTACAAGCCGAACTTGATCAGATGCAAGTGAAAAGTAAAAGACTGTATACCGAAGTAGTTCTTTACAAAGCTTTAGGTGGCGGTGCTAATTAGGAGCGTAAATTGAAAGTAACAGGTAGTAAAGATGGAAGACAATGGTTTTATAAGGCAAGCAATTGAAGATTTGAAGCCACTGTTGATTGACAGTGGATTTCAAAACCTTAAATTGGATGCTATTTTAACATCGTTAAATATTTCGAAAACAAAATTCTTTCGGTATTTTGGAAGTATGGGAGGTATCATGGAGCTGACTGTTTATCATGAACTCAGCGCATGTTACCGTTCATTAGCATTGAAGATCCGACAGGAAAGGAATAAAGAGCATGTGTTATATAAGATTATATCACACAGAAAGAAATTTATTGACAATAATCCTATTCTGCATATTTATTATGCCACAAAAAAGGGTTTTACCAGACGCTTTGAACCCTTAAAAAAAGCTGTCGTTCAAAATGAAAATGATCTTTTGCATGAGATGCTAGCACAGTGTTTTTATTCCGAAGCTGACATCGCATTTTTCAAGCAAAACATCACAAATGAGATCTGATATGGTAAATAAGATAGCAAAACTCACTTTTAAAGACTATTTAAATGAGAAGATCCTAGGTAATTGCTATTATTCGGGACTTCTAGTCTCTAAGTCGACGAAAGCTGAGGTCGTAAATTATTTACGTCAGACGCCAGTACGTTTTGACCATTTGGGGATGTGTTTAGTGAAAAATGGTCGTGTAAAAGTATCCCTCAACTTTGTCGAATATACCCTTGAAGCAAATACACTTTTCTTTTTGTCACCTATGGTGGTTATGCAAGTAATCGATTGTTCGGATGACATTGAGATGCACACACTTTTTACAGAATTTGATCTCTTTCAAAAGGTAGGTTTACCCGTTTACAAAGCATATTCTATGGAAAAGATTGGTCGGGAAAACGATACAATTTTACGGCTTGATACCAGGGACTCAAGCCGTATTTTTGAATATTTTATGAATTTGGAACGACAGAATACAATGGATTCGGAAGCTATGTTCCGTTCGGAAATTATTAAAATGACACTGATGCTTCTGTTTTATGAAATCAGTTCAAAAATTAACGGTAATCTGGCGCGCTCTAGTGACGGATTTGAGCGTAAAAATCGAATGGTAATGGATTTTTTGAATTTAGCTTCATTGCATTTTAAAACAAATCGCTCTGTACAATATTACGCAGATAGGTTATTTATCTCTAGAAAGCATCTAACTCGTATCGTCAAAGATGTTACAGGACTCGGCCCCAAAGCCATATTAGAAGAAATTGCTATTTCTGAAGCAGTTATTTTGATGAATGTATCAAGTATGTCCGTGAAAGATGTAATGCAGGAACTAAATTTTTCAGATTATGGTACTTTCAGTAAATTCTTTAAGTTACATCTAGGGCAGTCGCCTATGACCTATCGCAATCAAAGTCTTTAACAATCAAGATCAAAAGATGCATTTAAGAAATGAAATCCTTCAAAACAAAGATTATTTAAAATATTTAGGTTTGAATCTGTTATCCTAATGAGATTAAAAAGTGAATCCCAATTCTGATAGCCTTCGTTCATGGTTATTCATAAAATATCTCATCAGTTTATATTGTTCGGTATCCTGATATGCAATCAATTTTATTCCATTTTTAGATACGTGATAGATATCAGCATAGTTTCAACGCAAATCGAGTTCAAGATTTCAATTTAATATCGGATTTTATATACTTCCTTTTTTGATAAGATTCCAAAAACTGATCTTTCTCCTTGTATAAAAACCAAGTTTTTCATACAATTTAATAGCTCCAATATTTGTTTCTGCAACATGTAGGTATGGAACTTTATTTTCATTAAATATTTTACTGCTTGTATGTGCGATTAATTGTTTAGCATAACCTTTACCAGTATGATAAGGGTCCGTAACAACAGCACTTATCTCGGTATAATTATTCATTTTCATCCTTTCTCCTGTCACAGCGATCAATTTGCTATTCTTATAGATTCCAAAATAACGTCCTAGTTCCGGTGTGTTAGCCTTAAAATATCCCGGTTGGACCAAGTTAACAAGTTCAAATAAATCTATCTTCTGTCCAACAGTTTTAAGTTCAATTATTTGCTCAGACATATCTACTTCAGGAGCTTGGTTAAGTAGCATCTGATTACAAACTAATTCATTTTTTAATTCGACTTTGCTGCTTAAAATTGGTTTTTCTCCAACAACATAAAAACTATCTGCTAATAATGCGTACTGGTCAATTTCGATGTCAACTTTCTTCTGGTTTATAAACCCACCAAAAGTACAATATTGAGGATGATAAAATTTTGCGTTTTGACTGTGGTTAGACGCAAAAAAATGATGTGTCTCAATCAATGAATACCAAGCGGGGTTATCTAATTTTTCTGTTTCCATTTTAAAAGTAAAAAGATACTTAAAGCCTATCGACAGCGGCTTTAATAAATTTAACAAAATGTTTGATCATTAAGTGATTCATAGAGATCAATAAATTCTATTTCGCTGGCAGCGAGCGTATTGCTGGGTTCTTTCTAAAAAAATGTTAACATGTAAGTCTACCCTAGGGGCGCTCATCCTTGCCCATCATGCCCTTTGATAAAGGAAATATGCCTATTTCTTTAGATCAATAAATTTCCAAAGGTTGAATTTGGATTTTTTCTTAATTTTCTCAATATGCTTTCCGAATATTTTTTCTAAATCAGGTGGGATTTAATCTCAACTTTCTCTCTATCTGTGACAACAATGTTTAGTTTATTTCCCATTTGCAAAATCTACGCTATGGTTAACAGACAATATGCATCTGTTGTTCAGTAATATTCATAATAATTGCTTTGAAAATATTGCGCTCTCCTCAGCGATAAATTATCCGTAATGAGCTGATTTATGTCATCTATTACTTTGTTAAGCCGTTTGATTTGACTTAATTTCCGCTGAGGTTCAATACCGTTATTATTCGCTGTTTCATCAGCGACAAGCTGTCTTAGCCCCTGAATATACAGTTGTTTTTGTTTATCGATAGCATACTTTTTTCGAAGCTCGCTCTTATCTTTTGGCATTAGGTAAATCGCATATTCTACTTCCGCCAGGAGCCTTTTATGCTGATGTCCAAAGTACGTACCTCCTTGTTCAATTAATGCAAATAATTCATTTATTTTTGAAAATAGCTGAAATAACCTTTTGCGCTGTGCGGCATATTTCTGCTCACCATTTACCTGCATTAGGAAATAGGAATAGAGCATACAATAATTATCCTGTCCAGCCTCACTACTGAACTCCATATCGCGTTGGAGTTGATAGCTCAATGTAGGATCAAATGTCTCTTCAAATAGAAATTCAGGATGATTACTTAAGATAGTGTCAAAATCCTCCCGACTGTATACCAGCGAATCATTTGTCTGAAAATGCAATACGATTAATGAATCTGTTGCCAATGGTATTGCAATAGCTTTTGCCAATGCGCCGTTTTGATATCCCAACAAAAGTAATGTAACAATACAGACCTGAAATATTTTCACAACTAGCTTCATGATATGGCTTTACTGGTTTTTGAATTTACAAAACAGGATGTAAAAAGGCAAAATAAATAGCTCATTAATTATAATTTCCATCTCCATTTTTTATCTTGGTACCACATAACCCAGATATAGCTAAAGTGACGGATTTTAATGAACTTTTGTAGAAGAAGATGGTACAATGAAATTAAATATTATTTATGTTATGCTGGTTATTATGATAACAAGCTGCACAAAACAACAGTGTGGTTTTTATCAAAATAATAAGTCAATTGAATATATTCAAAGAATTATAGCTAATAATCCACAGCAATTCTTTAATAATTCTAATATACCAAAGTCTTATTTTACAAATAAATACAAGGACCGGTATGCAAATATGGATGAAGATTTTAAAAAGAGATTGAGTGAAAGAGATTTCAACAGTTTGAAAAATTACTTTAGCCAATTATCTATTGATGAAATTCTTTTTTTTAACTCAGATAATATGCTATTTAAGGTTGGGCAAAATGAAGGCTACTTAAATACACATGTATACTATTTGGGATTTCTTAAAAATATAAAGGAACAGGATCTTGCAAAATATTACGAAGTTGAAGATTTTAGGAATTGCAATGGAAATTGGTATTCAGCTACTGTTATTCAATCACTAGCCCAGTAAGTCTCAAATATCTTTTAATCCTAATCAGATCAGTAAAGGAATTGGTCAATTAGAAAGATATAGGGCTGTTTTGAAAAAATATTTTGGGGAAAGTTTTAATACGGTTTTAGCGTTTTATTAATTATGAATAAGATTAAATTTAAGCAAGCAATAGATCAAATTCTTTTACCACACAAGTTTGTTAGAAATAAAAATACTTGGATATTAAAAAGCCCTGAAGTAAATAAAGTAATCTCAGTATATCAATCAAATTACGCTAATACCTATTATATTGACTATGGATTTATTATTAACAATCTTGAATTGAACGATCTTAACATGCACGTTTTTAAACGCCTAGGATCGTCAGATTATAATGAGCAAATTTCTATTAACAGCGTATTAAGTTTAAACAGCTCTATGTCAGAGCACGAAAGAGTTAGTCAATTAAAAGTCATTATTGAGGATAGAGCCTTGTCAGTTTTAGAAAAGATAAATACAGCATCTGATTTATCGGAGTATATTCAGGGGGGGGCCAATTTAAATATGATTCCTCTTGTGGTTAAGAATTATTTCCATTTAACCAATCGTAAAAATGTTAAAATGTGGGTTGCTAAAATTTCATCAGTTTTCGGTTTCAATAAAGCATAAAAGTCGAAATACAAATCAGGTCATAAAGATCTTATCAGTTCAGGAGTCAGGGTAATAGGTATCAGACATCTGCCCTGAGCATGGCATCAGTCAGGTACCATTCTATTCATGGAAAAGTATTATCTTTCGTCTCGGAAATCTAATTTAAAATATGGGAACTTCGATCATTTTTGTCTTTATTTTATTATATATCTTGGCCATCTATTGCATTTTTTTACGGAAGAAAATGATTCGGATTGCAGTTGATGAATATATAGATTTTGATTTAGAGCAGCATAAATTCGAGTTAATATCCTATCAGGTACTACCGTCAATGTCTATCGGTAATTTTGCGAAACTATATAGCACTACTTTTGGCTATATGTTCGCCCTTACGAAGCTTCATGATCCTCTTCAGATTTATTTAAATCTTAAAGTAAAGAACAAGTTTAATGAAATCCGTGTTATTACAGCTAAGGTATCTTATGGTCTTTTTGATGGCATACATGACATCCAATATGAGCCGGCCCTGCTATAAATTTGTCGAACCAATTTTAACGCTATGGGCCAAATTAAGCATTAAAGAGATCGGAGAATTTGGATAATGACATTCTTATATTGTTGCAAAAATTGATATCTTTATTTCCCATAGACCATTTCATATTTTTATTTAAATGCAAAAGTTGAATCAAGATCCCTTTTTATGGACTAAATTGCGGTATGCAATTGTATTCGATCGAGACCAGCTTGCATTTAAAACTTTATTTAAAAAAAATTACCCCGATTTATATGACTTTGGCCATGCAAATATTAAGTCACCAGTTCCAGTTGAGGATATTATTTCGGAAATTTTCATGAAATTGTGGCTATTGGAAGATAAGTTAATGGAAATTGAAAACATCAAAACTTATCTTTTTAGGTCTGTAAGATCTTAAGCAAGATCCAAAAGAGCAAAATAACATTGCTGCCGATAATCCCAAAAAAGTAACGGAATTACGTCGTCTGATCGAAAAAGCGCATGTTGAAAGCACTATTTTCCCTTTGATTAAAAAGGTCCAATAAATCAAAATCTTTTAATATTAAATTAGCCCGATCTTTTTATAAAAAGATCGGGCTAATTTTCTTTGTAAAATAGTCTATCAACTTGACCTGGAAATTTTAATTTCCGAAGGTTATCTAAAACCAATCGGGAAATCATTTGCCAAAAGAAATTTCCATATCCAAATCCAATGATCAATTCTAGGTATTCTTTTTTGACTGTTCTATTATTTTCCGCTTAACATCATGGCTACTGTTGTATTTAAGCTTTTCCGAACCACATATCTCACAAGCCATAACTGTATATCTAAATGGTTTTTTAAGTTGAAATTTATTTTTCGTTACTGGGCTAGTAAGGTTTTTACAGGTCTCGCAATAGCATTTGTCACGTTGTTCGCGGGAGATATTTAAGCCTTCCATTTCGACGAAGATTTTCATTTCCTCCAAGATGAATTCTTTTAAATTCTCAAGCGTAAGCCCTGGATTGTAAATGGTTGAGTTGTTATAGTTCAAATAGTCCAGATCCTCGTCAATTTCATAAAAGGCGATATACCTGTAGTTGTATCCGCTCGCACATACAATTTTCTGCATTTGGCTGAAAGCATATTCTATACTGACCTCTTTTCTGATCGCTTTTTTTGCGATTGTTAAGGCATAGTTTCCCATTAAATCCTCTTCGCTTTTCTCTATATTTAATTTTAGATCAGCAATTGATTTCCAAAAATAGATTTCGCGTTCTTCCGTAGATGCGTTATCCAAACCAGCTAATATATAAAGGTTATCACTCTCATATCCCAAGGTTAACGCATTGACGGCCCAGACAACCAAGTGTTTACTCTCAAAATACGTCAATACCCTTTCCGCATAAATTTCAAGTGTTAATTCTTCAAGTGTCATATACTATAATTGTTAATCCTCGTTTTACTGTTGTTAGGTATTTTAGCTGGATATAAAACAGCTAAAACTAAACAAATATACACTAAAGGTGCGCAGGGTACTTGCGCAGTATATTTATGACGATATTTATTTCGAAACTGAAGAAAAATTCGCTGTGAACAATTACTATTGTAAATAAATGGAGATCAAATTTAAAATCGAAACCTTAGGCTATCTTGTATCCGAGATTTCATCCAATACAAAGCGATTTAAAATAGGGCATAGCTCAGCTTATGGCGATATATTCCAGGAGCTATTAAATAAGTTTTTCTTTATCTATGAAATCGTAAGAGAAAAAGATACAAAGTATTTTCCTCATTCTACCAATGTACTCTGGGAGGACGATTTTGTTAATTATAATTGGACTATAAGTATGGATTCAATTGATTCATGCATCAATATCAAAATTGAACAAATGTCACCTTCTAATGTATCGTATAAAGAGGTGCTGATTCAAGAAGATATTGAAACAGAAAAATTGTTCGATGCAATTTATCAATCACTGGAGAAAATGCTAGCAGAATTTGGCTTTGTTGGCTATAAGAAAAGATGGGAAGTAGGTAACTTTCCTATATATGAATACATAACGCTTAAGGCAGCAATAAAAGGGGGGGATTTAGAAAATACAAATTGTAACGAGGAAGACGAATGGAAGCAAAAGATGGATCTCAAAGATGAATTAGGTATTATTAGTATGAGCTAAATATTTATCTGTTATTTTTTAAAGATTTTTATGCCGTAGTAAAGTAAAATTCATCGATCAATTTTTCAATTACGGATACGTTTCGTTCCTCAATTTTCAGTCCACGCCATTCATATTCTTTGAGATATCTACAGTTAGTCCATTCAATTTCAAATGCTGCTTCTGTGATAGTTTTAGTGTTTTGCCATGTTTGCGGCCTGTTACTATAAAAGCATAATTTGTTTTCGATCTCATCCAGTATTAATATAGGTTTACGTTTTAAATAGAAAATCCGAATGCCTAAATCCGAATTTTCTTTCATTCTGATATACTTTTTATTCAAAATATATTGCGCTAGGTTATCGAATTTAGGCATGACCGGTGTTTTAATTTATGAGAGATACTATGATAGCAATTAATACAAATTGACTTCGGCTAAGGTTGCGAATGTTTTGCCTTCATAATCATTGAAAGACGTTATTTTAAAATATTGGAAAGTTTTTGGGCTGTCAAAGGTGAAATACTGTCTTCCATTGATAACCATTGTGCCTGTATACGCCTGAGTCCAATTGGCTCCGTCGTTACTGATTTCAATTTTAAAATCTTTAATTTTTCCGCCATTTCCAGTATTATCAAGTCTTGTGTCTATTGCTAAACCCGCTGCCGTCACAGCATTTGCGCCCGTTTTTACAGCAATAAAATGGGGATGTGGGGTCGCATTTGACCAAGACGTGTGCCAGTAAGAATTTTTGTTGCCATCTAAAACATTGGCTGCAGCATAGCCGCTCTGTTCAGATGAAACTCCCACAATGGACCAGCCTGTACGTGAAAGTAGGTCGCGATCTCCAAAATCTACTATTGGTTGATCATTTACAAATTTATAGGCATAGTTGTTCCAGGTATTGGTTCCATTTTCATGATGAAAGAATATCTGCAAGGTATATTTCATGTTTCCTTTAACGTTAAATTCCGAAACTGGCATGCGCACACTAAAGCTATTGTTGCCATTGGGCAATGTCGTGAAGGTAACGGATTGATAACCTGCAGCGTCGGTGTCTAGGATATTCCTAAAGGTGATATGTTTTGCAGGTACTGAGGATGTGTAGGTACCGGATACGACGATTTCATTATTTTCCACTTTCGCTAGAATGGAATTGATTGTTGTTGTCACAGCACCATAAAATGTTTTGTTTACTTTACTGAATACCTGGCAATTGTTTAATGTTGCAGCATCGTAGAAGCTCAGGAAAGTTGGTGATTTGCCATAGGTATAGTTTCCACTGCCCATTAGCGTCATTCCAAATTGTGGATTGTTTTTTTGCGATGCACTAGGACCATTGTGCGGCAAATTAATTCCATGCCCCATTTCATGGAGCAAGCCACCAATATAAATTGTCGCTTTATCCCCGACGAGTCCAGGAGTTCCAAGATTTTCATATTTTAAACCTGGATAATCTACCGCATAGCACCATCGACCAACGCCATAATATGGGATAGGATGATCGTCGGTTTCGCCTTGGTCATACTTTTTATTGGAAGCTGTGATGATTAGATAATGATCACTTGTTTTTTCTTGTGGATTCTGTTGAAAATAAGCATCTACCAGTGCTTTTATTGGTGCATCTGTCGAATAATCACTTGAATTTCCTGGTCCATGTATCGTGTGGATTTTAATTTTCGTATTGGAGCTATTTTTCAGAAGGCCGAAAGTTGTTTCACCAAATCCCCAATAGTTCATCCACTGTTTGTAAAAATTCTGTCCTTCGATCATGATTTTGCTTAATCGTTGTTCATAGTCGGCGTTTGGCGTAATGTTGTTCGGTACAAAATAGATAACGTTTAGATTGTAGGCGTAATCGGAAGCTAAAATTGTATCTGCCACTAGATCTGTTGGCTCTACATTGGTAAGGGAAATTGGTTTGGAACATGCCCCAAAAATAAGAGCATAGAAAACCAGAACATCTTTTGGATGTTAAAAATTAAATTTCTCATAATAAAAAGTTTTAGTGGTTTAAGGAGGGGTAGCCTTTTGACTACCCCCGGTGTTTAAAGATTACCAACCTGGGTTTTGTACCAGATTTGGATTGATTTTGATGTAATTTACATTGATTGGAACCAAATATTGTTTCGCTTCGAAGATTAGGGGGCGGCCACTCAATGTTATAGGTTTGTAAAAGTCTGTAGCTGTCTTCCCCACTGAAGTAAGCCCTTTCATCCCTTGTCGGTCGGCCGAATAGTCAGAAACAGCCGTCTTCCACCGTTTCCTATCGTATAAGGAGTGGCCTTCAAACATAAATTCAATTAACCTTTCTCGATGGATTGCTTCAATCAAAACTGCTCCTGTCGGTAGACCTCCATAGGAAACTTCGAGGCCAGGAATTCCGGCGCGTGTTCTGATTTTATTGAGATAGCCTAGCGCTGTTGCATCCAATGTCCCATAGTAATTGGCATAAGCCTCAGCATAGTTTAAATACAGCTCCCCTAAACGGATAATCGGAAAGGGGTATGCAGTCACTGTAAATGCGTTAGTAGCAACGTTTGTGCTCGGATGAATTCCCTTTTTGATAGCATATCCCGTATAGAGATGGTCCACATTTAAATTCGGCGTACCGTTCGTTAAGGTGGTACCGTTTAATTCTCCGGCTCTCAATTTAAGGATACGGGTCTGATCATTGATTTCATATTCTCCTCGGTCAAACCCGATGTAGGCATAGAAACGTGGCTCGCGGTTGCGGTGAAATTGTATGGTAGAATCACCATTGGCGATGGTAAATCTATTCGAATAGTTATACGTAGGATCCTTATCCGTTGGAACACCGTTTTTAGAATAGAAAAGCTCTACGGCATCCAATGTAGCTCCAACACCTCCGACAGGACTTCCCGAACGCCATCCACGAGGAACAGCAAGCGTTTGAAAAGAATACTGTGCATTATTGTCTTCTTTATAGCCTGAATAGCCCCATATTAGTTCGGAGTTCCATGGATCGACCATTTGCCAGCGTGTATTGAGTACAGCTTTTTTAAATGGATCGGTTACTGCCGTTTTATTATATTCATATAATTTATACCCTGCACCCTCTGCTTGATCTATAGCTTTTTTAGTTTCGTCTAAAGCTTTTTTCCATTTTTCTTTGTCATATGATTGCGCTGTGAGCTGTTTGCCATCGGGGTTTTTAAAGTTAGCGTAATCAACATTGCCATTAAACAATGGACTTGCAGCATACAGAAACATGCGTGATTTCAACGACTGAGCGGCTATCCTGGTCACCCGGCCTAGATCTCCATTATTTACAATGGTATTGGGCAGGTCTGCCGAAGCTTCATCAAATTTATTAGCAATAAAGGTCACACATTCGTCGTACGGACTTCTGGGTTTAAAAAATTCTGTTCCCGTTGCATCTGTAGGTATAAGCTTGTCCACTAAAACAATAGGACCATAGTTTTGTAACAGTACATAATGAAAGTATGCAATCAAGTATTTGGCTTCGGCACGCCAGACCTTTTTCTTTGCCTCCAGTTCTTCTGCAGAAATGGTAATAGGCTTAGTTTTATCTACGTTATCAAGGAAAAGATAACATTGTCTGATTCCCTTATAACAGT
This sequence comes from Sphingobacterium sp. UME9, assembly GCF_014170215.1. Classification (NCBI taxonomy): domain Bacteria; kingdom Pseudomonadati; phylum Bacteroidota; class Sphingobacteriia; order Sphingobacteriales; family Sphingobacteriaceae; genus Sphingobacterium; species Sphingobacterium sp. UME9. Next base: position 775,085 of record NZ_LZZP01000013.1, read on the forward strand.
TTTGCCATATATCCAATACAGGATTGTCGGCGCTATACTGCGCTTGTTGTATCTGTAAAAAGGTGAAATATTGTGATCCCCAATGATAAGATGCTGCGGTTTCATTGGACATGATCCATGAAAAATTAGTTCTTGCATCATTATAGCGTGGGATAAAGGAATAACAGGTATATAAAAATCCTTCCGCTGTGGATTCGTTTTTAAATGCATCATTCATATTAGGTGTGGCATCAGGGACAATGTCCATGTACTTACAAGATCCTAGTGTTAATGTGAACGCGGTTATATAGATTAAAAATTTCTTTTTCATAATTCCATTAAAAGTTAAATTGGGCACCAACTGAGACAATACGGTTGTTTGGATATCTCAAACCATTTCCACCACCTAATTCGACATCCCAGTATTTAAATTTGGAGAAGGTTAACAGATTTTGGCCCGCGACAAAAATCCGCGCAAATTTGTGTGTAAAACCAATCTCCGCATTTTTTAAACGTATAAAACTCGCATCGCGCATCCAATGGGTAGAGGTTTCAAAGTTACTATGGTAAGCGACATTGGTAATCATACGAGGGTACATAGCAGGGGTATTGCTTTCGGTCCAGTAATCGTCTGCAATGTATTGCAGTAAGGCTGAGCTTTCAGGGCTGAAAGGATGTATTCCCGATACAAACAAACTTACTTTTGCTGTACCTTGGAAAAATAAGGAGAAATCCACCTTTTTATATTTTGCCGACGCTCCAAATCCATAAACAATCTGGGGTACCGTAGGATTGCCGATATAGGATTTGTCGAATGCATCAATTTTGCCATCATTGTTTAGATCCATATACTTGATGTCTCCTGGTTTAAGATCTTTACTCAGCGTATTTTCGGGACTATTGGCGATATCAGCATCATCCTGGTAATATCCAATTGCTGTGTAACCATACTCTACGTTTAATGGCCTTCCTATAGCGGATTGATAGGAGAATAATTGAGCAGGTTCATCCCTGTCTAGCAGTTTATTTTTGGAGTATGTGAAAGTACCGCGAAGATTAACATATAGATCTGGTGTCAATTGTTGTTGGTAACTTAAGTTACCATCTACACCACTGCTTTTTACCTTACCGATATTAGCATATGGGGTTAGCCCAACAACTCCGACTTCGGCAGGTACGACCTGACGCTGCATAAAAATATTACTTCTTGTTTCGGTAAACCAGTCTGCTGTTAACGATAGCTTATCGTTAAACATGGATAGATCCAAACCGGCATTTATTTTTGTTCCTTTTTCCCAAGTTGCGCCGGGATAGCCTAGCTTGGAAATAACAGCGCCAGACTGTGTCGTCTGCCAGTTGTTTCCGAAGGTATAACTGGCACCGTTGAGGTTAACCTCCTCTAGGTAAGGAAACCTAACTGCAGCACCGCTGCTGTTATAGACGCTGGCATTTCCGACGATACCCCATGATCCACGGAATTTCAAACTGTTTATCGTTGCTTTTAATGGTTCCCAAAAACGTTCATTTGAGATCATATATCCGGCTGCCAATGAAGGGAAAAATCCAAAGCGCTTTCCTTCTGCAAAGGCTTCGGATCCATTGTATCCGAAATTTCCCTCGAAGAAATAAGTGTCTTTGTATCCGTAGGTCAATCGACCTGCAATTCCTTGATTTCTCGTTGGTAAGGAAGCGACGAAGCTTGAAGGATTATTTGGGCTGTAATCGCGACTTAAATAAGCCAGCATCGCACCCACTTTGTGTTCTTTAAACTGTTTCGCATAATCAACAACAAAGTTGATGTTCATCAGTCTGTCTCCTTCTGAACTTAAACTAGTTGACAACGCAGTTGTTCCTCTTGTAACATTCCGGTAAGTATAGTCGTACTTACCATCGGTTTCCTTAAAGTCACTGACTTCATAATAAAATGGAGAACTAGTTCTAAGATTATTAGATTTCGAAACGTTCGTGAATGATAAAAGCCCCTTAATATTTAACCCATCCAATAGGAATTTCATATCTTGGTTGAGCTCAATGGCTCCCATATTCGTAGCTGTGAAAGAGGAACGGTATCCGCTGACCATATTTGCATAGGGATTGTAATAGATGTTATTACCCGTACCGGATGGAATGGGGCCGCCATTTAAGTTCCCGAACATGATGTGGTCAGTAGCGCCTGCATTGGGAGGCAATACAGGTGCAAATAGTGCTGGGGGAGCCAGAAACAAGCGGCTATATAATTCTCCTGACGTCACTGCCGAACCATTGTAGTCATCCAGTCTGGAATTGACACGTATAACTGCTTTTGTTGTGTTTGATAAACTCACACCAACGTTTGCAATCAAATTATACTTTCTAATTTTAATATTGTTGTCGAAACTGTTAAATGGATCTTTCTTCAAGAAACCATTATCGTTGTTGAAGTTGGCACTTACGAAATAATCTGCTTTTTTTCCTCCACCGGCAACATTGAAGTTGGCATATTGATTCATGGACATATCTTTAAATAAGGTAGAATACCAGTCCACATCCGGATAAGCTATCGGATCAAGATGATTTTGGGTATTCGTTATTTTTTCGTCCGAAAAACGTGGTGCCAATCCTCTGTTGCTTAATGCATAATTAAATGCATTCATGTAATCTACAGCGTTAGAAAATTTGACAGGGCGAGTAGGCGAGGCAAAGGTGTTTTCAATTCTAAAATTTACTCTTGCTTTATCAAAGTCACCACCACGTTTTGTTGTAATCATTAAAACACCATTGGCACCCCGTGCACCGTATAGTGCTGTCGCTGAGGCGTCTTTTAGTAATGAGAAATTATCTATTGCTTCCGGTGGAAGATTGTTCATGTCGGTGATAGAAGATTCTATTCCATCAATAAAAATCAATGGATTGCTTGGTCCTGCAAAAGTCGATATCCCACGTACCCAAAAGTTCGATCCGTCTGCACCGGGTTCAGCTCCACGCTGTACGGCGATAATACCCGCTACACGACCAGCAAAAGCATTACTTAAAGTAGACGTCGGTACTTTAAGGTCCTTGGCTGATACCGAAGATATTGCCCCAACAACAGATTCCTTTTTTTGCTTTCCAAAACCGACTACCACAACTTCATCCATTTGATTTGAAGTTGTGGTCATTACGACCGACACAGGCGAATTTGAATAAGCAATTGTTTGGGTATCATATCCCACAATATTGATTCGAACTTTTGATAAGGTGCTGGAGACTCTCAGCGTGAACTTTCCGTCGGAATCCGTCTGTGTATTGCGATTGCTGCCAATTTCAGCTATTGTTACATTGGCGAGTGGCTTCCCTTCACTATCGTGGACGACACCCTTTAAAGTTAGTTCTTGTTGAGCAATAACGACATTGTTGTTGCCATTGCTTTTAATGACTACGGTAGTACCGTGGACAATATAGCTGTATTTGCTATTCGAAAAGATCTTATTTAGTGAGACTTCAAGCGGTGCATTTTTGAGCACTACACTTGTCCTCAAGTTTTTCAGAAGACCTTCCTCATAGATAAAGCGTACACCGGTTTGCCCAGTGATGTTCTTTAGGACGCCTTCAACTTTTGCATTATTTACATTTACAGTTACTTGAGCTGAAGTGGATGCGTATACTCCTAAGCTTGATGCAGCAAGTATAAATCCTGTTAATTTCATCTTGATGAAGTTGTTCAATAGCCTTTCCTTGTTTTTAGGGCATAAAAAGGCTTTTGAATAAAAAAATTTATTCATAAATTGGTAGAGAATTAATGGTTTGCAATAATTTTTAATTCATAGACTTTGCAGGGGTACGCCAATACTCCTGCTTTTTTTGAAAAGTAATCTGTGTAAGTTTAAATCATAACTTTTTGGTTTTAAATGTTTTGGTTATTTTTTGTTTTCGATTAATAATTTGTTGCCTTCTATTTTGAAGCTATAGTCGGTGAGGTCGTTAAGCGCACTACAGACCTGTGCCAATGATGAATTTTTATTTATTCCTCCCTCATATCGTTTTTGACTAAGTGTACCGTTATAAACGACATCTATTCCGTACCATCTGGTCAGTTCGTCGAGAATCTGTGCGACACTCTTACCGTCGAAGGAGAAGAAGCCATCTTTCCAGGCTGTAGCTTCTTCGGGATTATCAAGCTTGGAAGTTTCCAGTTGGCCATGTTTCGATAGTACTTCATTTCCTGCTGAAATTTCGATTTCTTGCCCATTTTTTCTTACCTTAATTTTTCCTTCCGTAAGCTGCACCTTCGGTTCGGCGTCGTAAGATTTTACGTTAAATGCTGTTCCCACGGCCTGAATATCCATTCCATGTGTTTCTACGATAAATGGACGGGAGGGATCTTTTGCTACTTCGAAGAATGCTTCACCTTCTAATTTTATTCTCCGTTCATTTTTGCTGAAATGTGCCAGATAGGATAATTTCGAATCCGGATTGACCCATACTTTAGTTCCGTCGCTTAAAGTAATGGTATAGGTCGATCTTTTAGGGACCGATAAGATGTGGGTTTCGTTATCTTTTGCAGCTGATATGAGTTCTGTGTATTTAGCGTCGTTTTTTAATTCAATCCTATTTTGATTTCCAATAGCAAGTTCAGCATAAGGTACACCGGGCAGTACATCGTTTTTTTGTCCAAATTTTGTGTCAGCAACAATATAGTCTGGTTTCCTGTTTTTTTGATTCCAGGTCCATAATGCTCCAGCCAATAAGAATACAACAATAGCTGCGGCGGCATAACGGGCGAAAACTATATTTCTTACATTGGATCTATTGCGGTTTAGTTTAGCTGTAAACTTGTTGAGTTCATGATCTGTATCAATATGTCTAATATCAAATGGGGTCTGAATTTCTCCTTTTTCAAAGAGCGAGGTGATTAAAGATTCTGCTTCAGGATATCTGTTGACTAATCTATTCCAGTCTTCTAGTTGCCGTGGAGAAAGCAATGTGCCCTTCGCTTTGAGCGCAACCAATTCTGCCAATAATATTTTATCAGATTCTATCATAATTTAAAACTAAGTAACTTGAGACTGTAAAAAGGGTGGGTGAAAAGTTTAATTTTTTTTAAAAAATTACTAAATAACTCAAAATGAGTGTAATAATTGATGTGAAAAGGAAGAATGATGTTAATTTTTTTCTTAAGATCCGGAGCGCAAGTATTCTTTGGGATTTAACGGTATTAATCGAAATCTGCATTTCAGAAGCAACTTCTTCATATTTTTTACCCTCCATGTATATCAAACGGCAAACATGTTGACATCTTTCAGGCAGTGCATCTAATTCTCTGTGCAATGTACCAATTACTTCAGATTCGATGAGACCTTTCATAAGGTCGACATCAGCTAAGTCATAATTCCCCAATGAGTTGGTGTATTTCTCTTCCAGTCGATTTTTTCTTTGGTGGTTCATGGACAGATTCTTTACGGTTGTGTAGAGGTAACTTTTTTGCACCAAAGGATCTTTTTCCAGTAATAGTGGATTGTCGATGAAAACCATATAAGCATCATGTACAATATCCTTAGCAATCTCCTCCGACTTAACGAAAGGATATGCAAAAGTGCATAACTGTACAAAGTAAGATTTAAATATGTCATCAAATGTTGTCACTCAACTATATGTAGATGATGTTAAAGAAATAAAATGAGCCAATTGTTCAACAGCTAAATATATGCAATAAAAAACAATAGTAACAAATCTGCCACTGACCTCTCCCCGAATTTAGACATGTTTTCCTTTAAGCCTGCCGACCTCTTCCACACGCGTACCCGTCTCAGACTGTTTGATCGCAAAGTCTATCTGTGCTTCGGAAAACCTTGATTTTTTTATTGGTTTTCCACCTTTTAAAATTAGTAATTCAAGCACAAATTCTCTACTTTTAAATGCTCCAGTTTTTTGGGAAGACGTCAAAAAGTGAATACTGATTTACCGAGATCTTTAATATTTAGAAGAAATGATAAATAGATGTTTTGTGATGCTATTTCTAACATTTTTATTTGTGAGATGCGACTTTGAGACTAATATCGTAGATCCTCAAGCTTCACATGCTATACAAGAATCTGCAAAATCAAAAGTGCTGGTATCAATCGGACGGCCCACAAATCATGATAGCAGGTTAATTAAAGAAATATGGGTCGAAAAAGCATGGAAAAATTCTATAAAGCATGGTAAACATTATAAGGAAATTTTTGATTCTAATCAAATTGTGTTATCCATCAATGAAAATCCAAAATACAAAATAGAGGATTATGGTTTACTTTGGAAAATGTATAATTCCAAGGGCGATGTTTTTGGAAGTGGAAACGGGGCTTTGATTTTGGATGACGTTGGAACAAGTGATTCAATTAATCTTACTTTGTTTAATGTAAGCGATTCAACAAGGACTGAAATAGGAAGCTTTAAGTTTTATAAAAATCAATAGTTGATTTTTGTGTCTGATCCATGTAAATAGGAGTGAAAATGGTCCTAATAAATAGCTATCGTTTCACGCCTTTTATGCCATTTGGAAATCCGAGTTTTACCGTGTTAGTCGGAGTAGAGGTAATGGATAAAAATAAATCGGCAAGATATTTTGAAGTTAGCGTAAAGTTTTTGTTCAATAGCGTGCAAAAAATAGAATTCTTCGAATAAGGAATAGGTCAGATAGACTACAAAGAAATCTTGGAAGACAGTACGATTCAAGGGCAAAATGCGGTGTAGTTGTTCAAAAAAACTTAGTTGCTCCTTATGGAGATGATCCAAGGGGTCAAAGGTAGATTAAAGCAGGGGTGAGGTATTATGAAAAGAAGAAATAGGTTAGGTTTTATTCTATGGGCAATTGTACTTGTTGCAGCTGCTTTCGTCATTTATAAAATGTCAACATTCTCACTATTTGACAGTGAGGTAAAACGTCTAGCAGAGTTTGATGTTCCTAAACAGGATTATAAATTGAGGGTGTATCATGTCCCATCAAATGCTACAATGCTTGATTATATTCAAGTTAGGAAATTTAAAAACAACAAAGAGGATATCCTTGAAAACTACGAAAGGTACGATTCCCTAGTATCTTATTTGTTGTCAGATACATCACTGGAGCTAAGGATTATTAATACCGTGCAAATGAAACCTAGAATAGATACACTGATATTAAGATTGAAATAGCTTTCTTTGCTTTTTTATATTATAATACAAGCCCAAACTGATGAAAGATTCAAAGAGAATCTGACATCTAATTAGAAATTCAAGACAAATTCTCTACTTTTAAAATGCCCTGTTTTGCGGGAAAGGTCAGTTCTAGATGAATTTTAAAGTTATTGTGGCATGATAACAGGGATTGAAACCTAAAGTAAATTATTATAAAAATTATCAAACAGGACGATGAAAAAGATTCTTTTGTTAATCATACTGGTGTTTTTTGTTAGCGGTTGTTTTCAAAAGGCTGCCCTTGAAAAATCACGAATTGATTATAGAATAGGAAATACTTTTATTCGACTTTATGTTGATCATTCAGGTCACGCTACCGCTCAATCCGGGCGGTTAATTGAAAAGGGCGATAATAGCTTTGTCATAGGTGGTGTTTCGGATAGCATAGCGTTTACTGTTAAAGCTGGTGGTGAATTTATAAGTAGGTTGAAAAAAAATAATAAGCCTGTAATTGAAGCCGGGAATGGTTATAGTCGAACCCAAATATTTATCGGTGACTCTTTGTATTATGATACTAATGTGTATAGTTCGAATTTTTGGAAGTTATATTCCATAATTTCTGAAGACATACCCAATGAATTTAATCCATTTAAAACACATCAATTTGATTAGTTTTTTCAATTAGACTATTGGTATGAATGATCTAATATTCTAATAAAATAATATTAGTACTACCAGAGGTTCCGGATAGATTATAAGGACTCATTTATAAATGATATAAATTTAGCCGACGTCACCAAATACCGTCTCTTTATTTTTTAGATATAGGCATTAATTGTCTGTTGCGAACTTAAGGATGTCTTGATCGATAGTTTCAGTTCGATTTTGTATTCCCATTTTCCTGTTGTATGCTTCACTGTTTTTGTGATGTTGGATTTATCGGTATAAGTGATTTCACAGCTTGTGCATTCGACTTTGTCGCTGAATTCATCTGATAAGGAAATCAGTTCGATTTTTCTATTGAGCGCTTATCCTTGCTTATCATGCCCCTTGATAAAGGAAGCCAGCTCATCTTTTTATACCAAGAAATTTCCAAAGGTTGAATTTGGATTTCTTCTTAATTTCCTCAATATGCTTTCCGAATATTTTTTTTAAATCCAGGTCGGATTTAATCTCAACTTTTTTTCTATCTGTGACAACAACGCCAGTGTGGCCAGGGACATTAGAAGGGATCTCTTCAAATTTTCCTAATGCGGTCATTTTTTTTATTATTCTTAATCCGTCCGCATATTCGCCAAATAGGGGAATTGGCAGAGGCCTATAGTCTGGTGAAGACAGGATAAACTTCATTAAAAAATATGGATCTAAATCTCCAAACTCGAGTCCGAAGGCAAGAGGAACCTCAATACATTGTCCCGTTGTCAAATGTTGAAAACCACAGTGAAAACCATGGACGAAATACTTCCATTCAGCAACTGTTCCTATCTGTCGATCGTCTCGTTTTAACTCGTTAAATGTATCAAGTGGAAAATCCTGGTTTAAGTTTAAGTCAAGTTTGTCGACCAATATAAATACTAATTGCTCACCAAGTTTCCTGTAATCTTTCGCACACTGTTCAAAAAAGTCCTGTTGGTCTTCAATCTCTTGATCTGTAATAAGTTTTACAATGTTTAGTTCTGGTTCGACCGTATGGGTCAAAACTTGGAAACCTGAAAGTGCATGTTCGAGATATTTTCCGACTTGTTCTCGCTGTTTATTTGTCTTTCCTTCAAAAATAAGCTTTAAGGCCATCTCTCTTGAAATGGACTTAATTTCATCTACTGTCGGAATTTGGTCAATTGACTTAATAGTGATTATATGTGTTGTTCTGTCCAATGCAATTCGTTTTAAATCGATCAGTTATGGCTATTTTTTTTGTTTATTTGCTTTTCCACTCTTCTTTAAGGATACTATAAACATAGGTTCCTTTGCTTTCTCCATACGATTGGAGGTTGTAATTTCTTAAAAGCCCCTCTTTAACAGCTCCGATCTTTTCTATTGCCTTTTGTGATTTCAGATTATTAATATCTATTTTAAATTCGATTCTTCTTAGCTCTAAATTATTAAAACAATAATCAAGAAGAATTTTTTTGCAGTTTGCGTTAACGCCTGTTCCCTGAAATTTCTCGCCAATCCATGTCCAGCCTATTTCCAGCCTTTTATGCTGAAAACTAATATTTCCAAACATCGTTATTCCGATTGGAATAGTATTTTCCTTACATACGATTATCAACGGATACAGCTCTTTTGCTTTTTTCGCATCAAGACAGAAGTTAAAATAATCTATTAAATTATTTCTGTTCATGACTCTTGCTCCAAATTCCCCCAATTCTTTACTATAACTTATGGACTCAATGCAATCTATGTCATTCATGGTCAAAGGGCGCAATAGAATTGTATCGCTTTCAAGAATCAATTCAGATGAAAAAAAAGTTTCTAGGGTCATTGTGGCAATTGCTTTATATCTGTTTTCTATGGAAAACTAAAATATGGAAAGTTTTACAGACTACCTAGTGGTGTTATTCGCCTTATTGAGAAAATATGGTTATTTATCCCGAATGCCAAGCGTTTTGAGTAAATATTTCAGGGATATGAAGATGACTCAAACCGATAAGCGGAATTTGCGAAAGCCATTGATTGTTTGGATGCATGTATCCGTAATTTGAATGATGAGGCGAAAGATAGCTCCGATGGTTATACAGAGGTATTGATTAGACAGAAATATTCGATTCGCGTTTCTAAATTTAAGGTAACGAATTAAATATTTTAAAACATTATAGATCAGCTGTTTGCTTTTTAAAAAAATATAAATCTTAGTATTCAAGATTTTTCGATCTTAGGGGGGAGGGAATAAAGAAATTGTTACAAAATAATAATTATGAAAGACCAAGATTTGTTTATTAAAGAGTTGATTCAATTGTTTCCGAGTTTGGAAGAAGAACTTTTAGATGAAGATCACAGAGATTCTATTACCTTTCAAATGGGCCGTTTTAAACGATTTATACAGCAAGCGATAGCTAAAAATGACGGGGATAAGTTTGATGCTATGGTAGTTTTTTTAACTAAGAATTTGCCTTTAGTTGATAAACGGGTTCAAAATGCCATTTATCTAAGTTTTTTGGGTAAATTGGATTTGTCTGTAAACCCCCATTTAAAAAAACGCTTAGGACAGGATTTAGGTGAGGCTTATACTGATATAGAGAATTACAATAATTCTCCAAGAAACAATCGCGGCGCCGAGTAAAAAGTCAACTATGCAAGATTCAATTATGATAAAAGACGCACTTTGGAGCCAGTTTGGAGCTAGTTTAGACATGCTCGAAAACGCGATCCATATGTGCCCCGATGAATATTGGGACACCGCATTAGATTTTTGGTACCTGTCTTTTCACTGTCTCTTTTGGACAGATTATTATTTATCTGTAGAACCCAATAAATTTGAGCCACCAAAACCGTTTACATTTTCAGAATTTGATCCGACGGGCAAAAAACCGGACAGGACATATACCAGATCAGAAATTCTTGCGTATTTGGAGCACTGTAGACAGAAAGCTAGAAAGCATATAAGAGAACTCACACCGAGCAGAATGAATGCCCGTTGGATCAACGAATCTAAAAACTTTTCTTTCCTTGAGATTCTATTGTATAATATGCGGCATATTCAGCATCATGTTGCACAATTGAATTTATACCTTAGACAGGCTATTGATCGTGCTCCGAAATGGGTATCTCAGGTGAAAGAATAAACTAATGCTAAGGCCGAGTCGAGACGCTTTTTTTTAACTCCTGTATCTCCAACAATGTCGCAGAAGACCAACCTACTATTCGTTATCACTAAAAAAATGATCAATTGAAATTACAGTTTTATATACCAGAAAATGAAACCTTAAGAAAATACATCGAGGGCTACTATTTCATTGCTGATGAGTCGGAAGGAGTTGAAGAATATTTTACCTTCCCGAATAACTATTCCATCGTTTCTATAAATTCAGATTCAAGCGTCACATTTAGTGAAAATCAAATCTCAATTGTCCCTTCAGCAAAAAAAAATATCTATGCTAGCTTGATTTATAATTATACTACGCCAATAACAATACATTACGAACGGCCCATTAGAGAGATAACGATTTATTTTAAGCCGCTTGGAATCAATCGTTTTGTAGATAATCTGGAGACCATGTTTTCTTCAAGGCAGCCCGTGGAATTTGTATTTCATTTTGAAGATTTTGAAGCAGAAATGAACCGTATTTTTCATATTACCGATAGACAGCTTCAGCGAAATGAATTAGAAGCTTACTGGCTCTCGAAGTTTATAATCAAAGATTTGAGCAAAATCGAAAATATATTGGTTGATCTTGAGTCTAATATGAAAATTGCGGACATTGCCCAAAAGAACAATATTTCAAGAAAACATCTTTACAAAATTATTCATAAACATCTTGGGAAATCGCCGATGGATTACCGAAAAATATTTAGGTTTAGGAATACGATAAATAACAAAGGAAGAGTTAGAAATTTTACGGAATTGTCCTATAAAAACGAATTCTATGATCAGCCCCACTTTGTAAAAGACTTTAAGGCCCTTACTAAATCGAGTCCGAATTCCTTCTTTAAAAATGTAGATATCGAAATAAAGAATATTTGGCGTTTCATATAGTAGGTAACATTTTTACAATTTTTAGTTTTTTTTTTATTGTTACTTTAAGCTACATTTTGACAATATAAATCATGAAAAAAAGAGTATCTGAGTTTACCTTATTAATAGCATTGTTATTGATCGCACTTCCGCTTTACTCCCAATTATCTTCTCAAAAGATCGACTCGCTTATGGAAGAAGCTTTGGTTAAACTGAATGTTGCCGGAGCCTCGATTGCAGTTGTGAAAGATGGACAAGTGATTCACCAAAAAGGATATGGTATTGCTTCAATTAGCACGAAGGAAAAAGTAACAGAATATACTAACTTCCAGATTGCATCCAACACCAAAGCTTTCACTGCGGCTGCGCTTGCAATATTAGTAGATGAAGGAAAGATAACATGGGAGGATAAAGTAAAAGATCATATTTCCGAGTTTAAAATGTATAATGAGTATGTAACCGATAATTTTAATATCGTTGATTTATTGACTCATCGTAGCGGCCTTGGACTTGGAGCAGGAGATTTAACATTTATTCCCGATGGAGCTGATTTTACAGTGAGAGATCTGTTTGGTGTTTTCCAACATTTCAAACCAGTTTCTTCATTCCGGACAGAATATAATTATGACAATTTATTATACATCATTGCAGGAGAAATTATCGCAAGGGTGAGTAAGATGAGTTACGAAGAGTTTATTCAAAAGCGAATCTTCATTCCTTTGCAGATGAATTCTTCATTTGTCGGAGATTCAAGTATTCAAAATGTCAAGAATCTGGCAGCACCGCATTCTACAGCAACAGGCGAATTAAAAAATATAGAGCGTTTCAATATTGGCATGATTGGACCAGCCGGCGGAATATATTCCAATGTATCAGACATGTCAAAATGGATGATAACACAGCTTAATAAAGGGCGCTATGGTGCAGAATTAAATACATCATTGTTTAGTTCTTCAAGCAGCGGAAAGATGTGGACGATTCAAACGGTTCTACCCAACTATATTTCAGAACGATATCACACGCAATTTAACGGATATGGATTAGGTTGGTTGTTAAATGATATGAGAGGTCATCTTACTGCTATGCATACCGGTGGCTTACCCGGAATGTTATCACAGGTGATGTTAGTACCAGATATGAAGTTGGGGATAGTTGTTTTAACCAATACAGAAAGTGGGGGCGGGGGGATGGCATTTGCTGTTACTAGGGCAATTATTGACAGTTATTTTGGCTTGGATGATGCAAAATGGATCGACAACAGAGCCCGAAATCTCTCTCGCAACGTCAGTGCAACAGATGCGGTAACAAAGAAAGCTTGGGCACAGGTAGATTCTGTAAGCAATATCAAATACAATCGTCAGAATTTTATTGGTATGTATAATGATAAATGGTTTGGACGAATAGAGATTTATGACAAGGATGGTGAGCTCCGGATCAGGAGTTTGCGTTCACCAAAATTAAATGGTCGCATGTTTTTTTATGACAATAATACATTTGCCGTGAAATGGGATTATCAAGATATGAATTGTGATGCGTTTGTGATATTTTCTTATGGTAAAAAAGGTAAAGCCCAATCTTTTAAAATGAAAGGAATATCACCTGCGATCGATTTTAGTTTCGACTTCCAAGATCTGGATATAAAGCGAATAGATTAAAGCAGGTATAGGAGATGTTGTAGGTGTTACAATCGTTTAAGTAGGGGCTTGCATAATAGCATATGCTTTCGCAAAATAGTAATTTTTGCGAAAGCATAACCAGGTGTACAAGTTAGATTTTTGTGATTTTTTGAACCGTGTCGCCATTTTCTAGACCGTCTTCGGCTTTGCGAGAGCTTTTATTGGTCACATAGACACTGCCATCCTTTTCATTTATAACTAGTGTATTCGGTAAGCCTTTTGTTGCAACGCGCTCAATTACTTGATAATCTTTCATGTTGACAATAGCTACTTCTTTTTTGTTCCTATTAGCAACATAAACCAGGTCATTTTTGCTGTCATAGACTAAACCGATAGGGGAGGCATCATAACCAAGATAGATCTTATTGATAATATTGCCTGTCTTGCCATCTAGTACGGTAATGTTGTTGTCATTAGACTGGCTTACAAAGAGACGATTATTGGATTTGTCCACGGCGATATTCAAGGGACAGTAAGACCAGGTTTTCCATTTACCAACAAGTTTATGATCTTTTGTATCGTATACCAATATATTGCCTTCCATTGTTTGGCTGTCACTACTGTAAAGTCTTCCACGTTGTTGGTCTACATTTAAGCCCAGAAGAGAGGTACCCGGTGCTGTAATGGTTTTTTTATAGGTGTTGGTCGCACCATCCACAACCCAAATTGATGGATCGCCATGATCTGAAACATAGACCATATTGTTTTTCTCATCAACAGCGATCTCTCTGATCTTAGATTTCTCGCGACCGCTTGGAATTAGCGTTTGTTTCTTTGTTTTTAGATCAATGGCACTGATACTTTGCTGAAGGCTATGACCTACATACAGGGTCTGTGTCGTATTGTTGATGGCAAGGCCAAATGGTGTATTTTTACCGATGTTGATCGAATCGACAACAGCGAGATTCTGACCTGATAATACATACACATATTGGTCACTTTCAGCCTTAAATCCTCCCTTAGGACCTACGACGTAAATTTGGTCATTAGCTGTATTGAAAGCTAATTGGTATAAGCTTGCATTGATTTTTTGATTGGATGCGATCTTATATTTCGGTGCAGGACTTTCTTTCCTGCCTTGCGCAAATGCACTGCCCGCTACGAGCAATGAAAAAAATAGTACGGATGATTTTAATTTCATATCGAGTGATATTTAGGGGAGTACTGAATTGTACTCCCGCAGGTGAATTAATATTGGGCTATAAATTATTGTACTTAACTATTTAATAGTAATTTTATGCAGACCTGAAACAGATCCACCGGCGGTGACGTTAAATAGGGCGCTTGCCTGGGTACCCTTAAGCTCATAGTAACCATTGATATCTCCCTTTTTAGTGGTTGCCCGAAGTAAGATTCTACCATCGATTTCGAGTGCACAAAAGGCCGCACCGGGGTTAGTGACGGGCGGGATCCCGTTGATTTTCGTACGCTGGCGGGTAGCAATATCAATGTTGTAAAATTCCCAGACATCTTCAAAGTTAATATTACCTGTAGGACCACCTGTCAGTGCGGTATTGGGAATAACAGTAATAATTTTACCGTCTTTTGCAAAAACGGAGACAAATTTTCCACCAGGTGTTATATCGTCCATATTTAATGACCAGCTTTTGTCAATATCAGTTTCACCGGACTTGATACGGACAATCTTAGATTTTCCACCGGTAGCACTGCGACCTTGCGTTACGATGTAAAGATCACCGTTGCTGTCAAAATCATACATTGTATTGTCGTTTATATAAGCGATTGATCCTGTATCTTCGATTTTGATAGTCTTTTCATACTTACTACTAGCAATATCAATTACTGCAATATAGACATCCGGGAAAAAGTCATCAAAAAAACCTTTTTGGGTACCGTCTGTCTTGGCGTAGGTGACGTTGGCATAGAGTTTACCTTGCTTAACAGCCAAGAATTTCTGCCCGATAGACCGGTATTTTATGGCCGATTCATTTTGACCTCTTTCGTTGATAATGGCATTCAGGTCAATGTCTCCGGTCCGGCTCATTGTACTGGGATTGAAAGTCTGTATTTTTAGCGGTGCAACTGCATCCCAATAAAAGCCCTTATTTTCATCTAAGATTACAAAGTTTCCGGTACCATTGGTTGTATTGTCGCCAGCAATAAATTTGCCGTTCGTTATTTTACCCGATGCATCCACAGTCAGCTGTTGGATCCCATAGGCATTAGACTCCGTATTAAACATTTTTAAAAGCCAATTGCCATATGGACGCCAGCCACCAAAGCCAAACCCCTGTAAGCTATTTGATCCATTGTTGATGATATTGCCGCTCGGTAACGCATCAAATGCCGTTGCAAACCCGGGTTTGTTAAGCGTGTTTTCGCTCATACTTATCAATACATATTTCGTGGTCTCTGTTGATGGCGTAGGCTCAGGTACGACGCTGTCTTTATTGCTGCAGCTCGCGGTTATTATTCCGATTGCAGAAAATAATACTAATTTTTTTACTTGTTTTAATGCATTCATGATACTTATGGTATTTGATAACTAAGTTTTAAATAAAAGCTTCTGCCGGCACGTTGGATTCGGTAGTAGTCATAAAGATTTTTATTGAGCATATTACGCACTTCGGCTCCAATCGTAAAACCGCGGTAGGAAGGATTGTAAGTAAACCCACCATTCAACAAATGTTGATTAGGTATGATCAAGTTGGAGTTTATGTTAGCATTACCTGATAACCCCAAAAATCCGTTTGGTTCCCATGATTTGGGAATGGTTTCCAGGTAAAACTCCCGCATAAAATTGTAGTTGAAAAACAGGTCCAGTTTGTCTGAACCCCGGAACAAATTTTCATAGCTGCCCTGTAGACCAACATTAGCAAAAAAGTATGGTGTATTGCGCAAGCGGGCATCGTTCATCCATTGGTCTTTTTCGGATGTAATGCCATAAAGGCGCAGGTTGGTCCATGTCGCGTTGGTATTAAATCGGTAGTTTTTCCAAAAGCGGTAATTTAAGTCGATGTCGAAACCATACCCCCTAACATTTTCCTGATTTTTGTATTGCGCATTTGGTGCATCTATGGTCACCAATAAGATCTGATTCTTGGTACGGCGATAAAAGACGTTCGCTTCGATATCGAGTGAGGAAAATAGCGTTTGTTGGTACCCAAGATTAAAATTTAGACTTTGCTCAGGTTTCAATTCAAAGTTTGGAACAATGAAAATATTGTTGCCAAAAAGTTCTTCACGCTCAGGAAGACGATAAGTATATTCGCCCCCTAACCGGAATAGTGATGTGGTGTTCAGACGATAACGTATGGCATTGGCTAGACTCCAGTAGTTTCCGCTGACGGTCCGTTTGTCTTTTTCACCGACGTTAGCCGATAGCCAGGTATTTTGTATGCCCGATGCGTTATAGTTGTAGTATTTGGCCATCAACTGGTTTTGGAGCTTTTCATCAAACCAGTAGTTATCAAGACTAAGTCCCAAAACTTGCTTTTTGTAAGTTGATTTGAGCTGTAGCACATCGAGTCCCGTTTCTTCAAGTTTAGGACCGTAGGGGTCTGCTCCGCGTCTGTTCACTTGGGTGAAAACATAATTGAGTCCCAATTGTGTATGTGTATTGATGCGGTAAGAAAGGTTGCTGCGTGATACAACCTGATGTTCGTTGATATGCGATTGGGATGGTAGTCGAGTTTCACCGATAGTTGTTTTTGGTGTAAAATCTCCGTACCAGTCATAGCTACCGCGTAGCGTATCGATGCGCTCGGTCTGTAGATTATTGTATGATACAAATTGATCAAAATGGAGTTTGTCATTCAACAAGGCTTTCTTATAACGTAAACTCGGTGCCAAGGTATATTGCTTGGAACGAACTGCACCATACGCATCGGTCATCATGGCGGGATGCTGTTGCTCGCGGGCGAGGTCAAAACCGATTAGGCTGATGCGTAACTCGTCTGCCCAGTTTCGATTTTGCAGCTGAGCGAATACTTCCCCATAAAGATGTTTGCTGCCGTTATGAAAGAAAGGTAAACGGACCAGTTCAGGATTCTTCGTCAGAGGGTCAGGTACCTCTACTGTTGCCTTGTAATTGTTTTTGGCGTAATTATAATACATTTCGCCACCAAATAACCAACGATTATCCTTGCTCGACTTGCTGCTTTTCACACCAAGCCGATGACTATTGAACGAGCCTATTTCGTAATAGGCATTTGTCTGTGTTCCATTGGTTTTGCGCGGGACGAGATTGATGGCTCCCCCAAGCGCGTCGGAGCCGAGATAAATTGGAAGTATACCTCTGTAAACTTCGATATGATCAATTGCTTCAAGGGGCATGGTTGCAATAGAATAGCCATCGCCAAGATAATCCAAAGGGATACCGTCTTTAAAATATTTGATCGCTTTCCCCTGAAAGCCGTTTACCGAAACATCTGGATTACTGCCTGTGCCACCACTCTGCCGAATACGGATTCCTGGTGCCCGATTCATTAGCTCTGTTAAACTTGTAGCCTGTGTCGAAACGGCCCTCGCATCAATCAACGTGGATTTAATGGGTTGTAAGCGTTGACGCTGGTGCGTATGCCCTTCCACCTGCGCCTCATCAAGCGTAGTTGATGTTTGAATTAATAACACCTCAATGGTAATTTGCTGACCATTTTTTCTCTCCAGTTGTTTCTCCTGAGTTACATAACCTAACGCAGAGACCTTTAATTGGTATTTTCCTGAAGGTGATTTGGCAAATGAAAAATAGCCTTGTTGATCACTCTGTGTTTCTAGTTCTCCAAGGCGTATTGTGGCTGAAACCACCGGCTGCTTGTTTGCATCATAGATGTGTCCGCTCACAGTACTATGCTCTTGAGCAAATAGGACTGTTGTGTGAAGTGCAAATATGGAAATGCCGGTAAGCAGTGTGGATCTTATCATGTTATTTTTAAAGAATTTCTCGGAATATTTTACATTAACCCTGATTGCAAATATATACTTATTTAGATTCATTAAAAATAATATTTGAATTTTATTTAGAATATGTCTAAATTGCGACAGCTTTTAGGAAGCCTAGTTAGTAAAAGGGAGGTTGATGATGCAGTCTGTAAAAGATGAAAAAAAATATGAAGTTACTGTTGAAGTACATAACACAAATCCCGATCATATCGGTACGGAATGCTATTTAACGGGCAATTTTAATGGTTGGGCTATGCCAGGATACAAACTCGGAAATATCCCCAGTGTTGGAGAGAATTTGCAAGCAGTTATCGCTGATGTTGCTGCCGGCACGCTGGAGGTTAAACTAACTCGGGGCGACTGGAAGTCCTGTCTTGCTTATGGTGATGGTCGTATCGCAGAAGCAATTTCTATCGAAGTGCCCGAAAAAAAGCACCTGCGCATCCGGGCTAATCATTGGCGTGACGAATTCCCTAAATCGACAGCAAGTCCACAGGTACACTTACTTGATCCAGCTTTCTATCTGCCAAATCTTGCCGTCCAGAGACGGCTCTGGATCTATATTCCGGAGGGTTATGAAAATACCGATAAAATGTATCCGGTCATCTATATGCATGATGGCCAGCAACTGTTTGACGAAGCAATTTCAATAGGTCGTGCAGGACCGGTAGAATGGAAAGTAGATGAAACGATCGATGCGGCGGAAGTGAAGGCGATCGTGGTGGGGATAGATCATGCGGATTCGTACAATGAGCGACTGGATGAATATCTGGTAAAACCTTTTGATACCGTGGAAGCTCCTCGGGGACTGTTATACCTTCGGGATATCATCGAAGTCATTAAACCATTTATCGATCGGGAATATCGGACGTTGACAACAGCAAAGTATACCGCTGTGGCAGGAAGTTCCGCTGGAGGGCTTATTACGCTCTATGCCGGTCTTTGCTATCCTGAGATTTTTGGAACTGTAGCCGCTTTTTCTCCTTCCCTATGGATGGGCAACGACCTAATGGA
Source organism: Sphingobacterium sp. UME9 (assembly GCF_014170215.1). NCBI lineage: Bacteria > Pseudomonadati > Bacteroidota > Sphingobacteriia > Sphingobacteriales > Sphingobacteriaceae > Sphingobacterium > Sphingobacterium sp. UME9. The sequence goes on from NZ_LZZP01000013.1 coordinate 794,444, forward strand.
ACGCTACGAGGCCATGCCCACTGATATGAAAGCGCATGTGGCTCAACAGGCTTATTATTTCTATGCTGGCCGAAGGGAGATACGTCAAGATAAATATTTGGGAAAGGTAGACCTAGCTGCGGATATGGAGAAGTTTGTGTCGTTTTTCGCTAAACAAGATACTGCATCGCTCAAAACTGATATAGATCCACACGGAAAACATGGAGCCCTCTATTGGCAACGTGCCTTTGTTCGGTTTTACGATTGGTGGACAAAGACATATATAATTATTTAATATTTATTCATTTCTAATCTTTTGTTTTATGAACAAAAACAATAATAATCTTAGCCGTAAAATACTGCTTAGTATGGCTTTACTTGGACTATTAGCTACGCCTGCGGCTCAAGTTTTGGCACAGCAGGTCGACAAATCTGCTCCAGCAGGAACGGGTATATATGAGGCTGTGATCAGCAATAATGATGGTCATATCTATGTGACAGCTGCAGGATCCCGAAATACACCCGGGGGAGCAATCTACAAGTTAGACCCAACGAGTCTATCCGTCGTCGATAGCATTAGTTTAAAGGACAATCCGCCATTTGGTATAGCCATTAACAACAAAACCCAGACAGTTTATACGACGAATACGCGTAGCAACTCGGTAAGCGCAGTAGACATCCGCTCCGGAAAGCTGTTGGCAACCATTACTCATGGTGGGGAAAAGTCCCATACGCGTGAAGTATTGGTTGATGAAAAAAATAACCTGATTTATGTTTCCGATGTGGGCGATCCGAGCAGTATCTGGGTCATCGACGGTAAAACGAACAAATACCTACATACCTTAGAAAATATTGGAAAGACTGTTACTGGGATGGTGTTCGCGCCCGGCAATAACAATGTGCTTTACGTAACAGTCATGAGTGATAATGCGATTGCCAAAGTAAATACCAAAACACGTAAGGTGGAGAAAACGTTCCCATCTGGTGGTGAGGCTCCCGTAAACATAGTGAGCGACGGAAAGTATCTGTTTGTAGCCAATCAAAAATCGGGAACAATAACTGTATTGGATGATAGCGGTAATTTGATACACAGCGTCCCGACAGGAGCCGGAGCTATCGGTATTGCATACGATGCTGTAAAAAGTAGAATTTACTCGGCAAATCGCCAGACAGGAACTACGTCTATTATCGATGCAAATACTTTTAAGGTGATCGCTGATCTGCAGACAGGTTCCCACCCGAACAACGTAAAAGTTGATTCTAAAACGGGTATAGCCTATGTTGTCAATAAAGCAAAAGGCGGCCGCCCGGTTGAAGGCCAAGCTGCGGTCAAAGATATAAATGGTGATACGGTAACACGTATTGTGGATTAATAATAAGGTATTTCCCTTACAGTCTTTGGGATGATCTCTGATGAGAAAAGCCCGAAGACTTTGTTATTAAATGGACTGCGTTGAACGAATAAAAATGAATAAAAATGTGATGGGGGAGAGACCTCGCCGCGGATTAATGACCCTTTCCGCGGTTGTTATTGTGCTGATCCTGACTTGGATCTCACTTTTTACTGGGGCTCGTCATATTAATTTTTTGACCCTATGGGATGACCGGGATGGCATGTTAGTCTTCTTGATCAGCCGGATTCCGCGTACCGCGGCGCTTATACTCGTGGGTATTGGCAGTAGTATAGCAGGCTTGATCATGCAACAGCTTTCTCAGAATCGTTTTGTATCTCCAACGACCTCAGGAGCGCTCGATGCTGCCAAAATGGGGATTTTAATGGCCATGATCGGAATTCCAGATGCATCCCTACTTGTTCGCTTATTGTCTTCATTAGGATTTACGTTTCTCTTTACATTGCTTTTTATCCTATTTGTGAGTAAAATACAATTAAAAAGTAACGTCTTTATCCCTCTGGTGGGGATTATGTTCGGAAGTATCCTCAATGCACTATCGACATTTTTTGCATTTAAAAATAATATTGTACAGAATGTGCAGGAATGGTTATTGGGTGATTTTTCAGCCATATTGCAGGGGCAATATGAAGCTATCTATTTTATACTGCCCGCTGTTGCAATTGCTTATTTCTACGCTGAAAAATTTACTTTGGCGGGAATGGGACGCAGTTTTGCCGTCAATCTGGGACTTTCCTATACTAGTATTGTCAATATCGGACTGCTCACTGTTTCCATGGTAGTTAGTGTATCGGTCATCACCGTTGGCGTGATTCCTTTTGTAGGCCTTATCATTCCTAACTTAGTCCGTTTATTTTTGGGAGATAATATTCGTAAAACCTTGCCGATTATTGCTTTATCGGGAGCTATATTCCTATTGCTCTGCGATATTTTTGGACGACTTATCGTTTATCCCTACGAAATTCCAATTGGTGTTACTGTGGGTGCGATTGGAGGTTTGTTCTTTTTGTTTTTTATTTTAAGAAAGCGTGGATGAAAAATCGGACTAAATTGATTGTTCTTACCTGCTTCTTGATCTGTACCATACTACTATTTTTAGGGTATGACCTCAAAGGGAATCTGGAGTATATCTTAAGCCGACGTTTCATTCGCTTGGCGACTATGATCCTAGTAGGGACCAGCGTGGGCATTTCTGCGATTATATTTCAGACCATCACCGGCAACCGCATTCTGACACCTTCCATCATGGGCTATGAATCTATTTTTATTCTATTCCAGACCTTGATCGTATTTTTTTTGGGGGACAGTGCGCTACAGACTATTTCACAAGAAAAGAATTTCTTTTTTGCCGTAGCACTCATGTTACTCTTTTCGCTGATCATGTATTTAATGGTGTTTCATAATCAACAGCGAAATATGTTTCATCTGCTGCTCATCGGTATGGTCATGGGAGCACTGTTTCAGTCTTTGAGTCAGTTTATGCATATCCTGATCGATCCAAACGAGTTCTCGGTAATCCAAAATTTTATGTTTGTTTCTTTCTCAAAGATGAATACCAAGTTATTGGGGATTGCTGCTGTGACATTATTGATCGCTCTGATTTACCTCTGGCGTTTAATGCCCTATTTGGATGTACTCAAATTAGGAAGGGATCAAGCTATCAATCTGGGTATTCACTATAACCGTTTGATCAAACAGCTGCTGCTGCTTATATCTTTAATGGTATCGGTATCTACTGCATTGGTGGGGCCGATTACATTTCTGGGGATTTTGGTAAGCAATATTACCTATGAACTTTTAAAGACACATAAACATCGGACGATGCTTGTTTTCTGTGCCATGTTGTCCTGCTTATGTTTGATACTTGGACAGTTTTTGATCGAGCATGTGCTGAAGTTTTCAACTACGGTAAGTATTGTGATCAATTTTATAGGTGCTATATATTTTATGTTTTTACTATGGAAAGCGCGAAAAATAATCCGTTGATTTTTGACAACATCAAAAAGCTGTATGGAAGGCGAACTGTACTGGACGATGTGTCCGGGGCTATCGCTCCTAAGGCTATAACTTCTTTAATAGGCCCCAATGGAGCTGGAAAAAGTACCTTACTGGGGATTTTGAGCCGCCTCTTACAGCAAGATGGGGGACGTGTCAGTTTTTATGATTGGGATATAAAAGATTATGGATCTAATGAACTCGCAAAGAAGTTATCCATCTTGCGACAGGCCAACAACCTTGATCTGAAACTGACGATTCGCGATTTGGTGTCTTTTGGTCGTTTCCCGTATTGTAAAGGGAGGTTGAGTGAACTCGATTGGAAAAAGGTAGATGAAGCGATTGCCTTTTCAGATTTGCAGGATATTCAGGATCAGTTTGTAGATGAGTTAAGTGGAGGACAACGACAACGTGCATTTATTGCCATGATCATTGCCCAAGATACTGACTATATCCTGTTAGATGAACCGCTCAATAATCTTGATATGAAACATTCCGTACAAGTCATGAAAACTCTTCGACGGCTGGTAGAAGATTTAGGTAAAACAGTAGTACTGGTAATCCACGAGATCAATTTTGCAGCTCAATTTTCAGATTATATTATCGCATTAAAAGAGGGGCGAATCTGCTATAATGACTGCACCGATGCGGTCATTGCATCACCTATACTAAAAGATATTTTTGGAATCGAATTCGATATTATCGAACGTCACAATAAAAAAATTTGTAACTATTTTAATCTCTAACAAGATATGGTAAATGTATCGACTAAGAAAGCAATAGCTTTCATACTGAGTATTGTTTTACTTGCTTTTGTAGGTTGTAATTCAGCAGGAAAAAAAAGCGGAGTGCCGCAAGATTCGCTGGAAATTGTTCATAAGCTGGGAAAGTCTAAAATAAAAAAGATGCCCGATAAAATTGTTGTTCTGGATATCGGTGCTTTGGAGACGCTGCACGAACTAAAGGTGAAACCAGCTGGTATACCCAAAAAATTTATGCCCAATTATCTGGATGATCTCAAAAATGACACACAGGTGGCCGATGTTGGATCCGTAATTGAACCTGACTTTGAAGCGATCAGTCTTTTAAATCCCGACCTGATTTTGATCTCAACGCGGCAGGAGCGTTTTTATAAGGAATTAAGCGATATTGCTCCGACCATCTATATCGGTACAGATAATAAAGATTATCTGAATTCTTTTGAACACAATACGCTTCTGCTCGGAAGTATTACCGGAAAGGAAAATGAAGCGAAAGCAAAACTTGAACAAATACAATCCCAAATTCAAAAAGCCCGCGACAAATACGCCAAAGATCAGCACAAAGCGTTATTTCTATTGTTTAACAATGGACGTTTTAGTGCATTTGGAAAAGGATCCCGATTTGGATTTATCTATGATGTCTTGCAGTTTAAACCAGTAATGGATCTCAAGGACGAATCTGTACATGGTCAGAAATTGTCGAACGAGCTTATCGCTCAGGCCAATCCAGATTATCTTTTTATTGTAGACAGAAATGCGGCAGTACTTGGTAAAGTTGCCAATAAAGCCGATGTTGAAAATCCACTGGTCAAACAAACGAAAGCATATCAAAATCAGGCAATATACTATTTGGACCCAAATGTTTGGTTTATTTCCGGAGGAGGACTTACTTCAGTAAAGTTAATGACGGACGATATCTTGCGGATGGTCAAATAACAGTTTTTAATACCTTTCTGCATGAAAATGCTTGACGGATACAATGAGAAGAAATTCCCGCTAAACTTTAGCGGGAATTTCTTTTAAAATTGATATTTTACTGATGCGGCAAAGTTTCGTGTCGGTAAAGGATTATCATTTATTCCCCAAATCTTTTGGTTACCAATGTTGTTTATCTTGAAAGCCAATCTTACTTTAGACTGCTCATAGAATAGTGTTCCGTCGGTTAGAAAATATGCATCTGTTTTTGGATCAAGCGTATATTTATTGATTTCACCAACATAATTTGTTCCGCCGCCCAGACCAAAGTTTTGGAGGATACCAGTTGAAAATTTGTAGGTTACCCATAGATTACCATAGTCTGCCGGCAGGTAGTTTCTGCTGGTAACAGCATTGCCGTTTTCATCTTTGTTGGTGAAGGTATTTTTATTGTAGCCATATCCAGCTGTAAGATGTAATCCGGCCAAAGGCGTTGCCTGTAGATCGATTTCATAACCTTTACTTTTCTGTTTCGAATCTTGGAAAGTATACCCTTGTTGGTTTGTCCGAACAGCATTGTTGATGGCAATATCAAAGAAACTGACCGTTGCACTCAACCTATTGTTAAACAAATCTGTTTTCAGCCCGAACTCCAATTGATTTCCGGAAGTAGGCTTTACGTTGAACAGTGTTGCGTCAGGCTGCCTGACAGGAGCATTATTCTGAAAACCATTGGTGTAATTTCCAAACACACTAAATTGATCTTTGAGTAATTGATAGACAGCTCCAAATTTTGGCGATATGGCAGTCTGGTTGTATCCGCCGTCGAAATCACCACGCATTACGGCTGTTCCCTTATTGTTCAGCCGGTCTACCCGCAGCCCGAGCAGTACAGACAATCTATCCGTCAAGTTGGTAACACTGGAGGCGTAGGCCGCATAGACCGAACTTTGTATTGTCTGATAACCGTTTATCAGTGTCTCACGTTTTGCTTTGATTTTTGCAAGCGACAAAGGGGAGTAAGCTTCAGTGATGGTAATAACATCTTTATATTCTTCGCCTAGATATCCCTTGTCGACAGATCTGTAGTGATATACATCGAGTCCCAGGACAACCTTATTCTTTAGACCTGCCAAGGTGAAATCACCATTAAAAAATTGTTGAAATTGGTAGACATTTTCATCAGTGGCCGAACTACTTGCCGTTCGCTCCACTTGTGTTGGCGATAAAAAACGAGCTCGTGTATAGACGCCTTCATTGATGGTATTACTATTTAACGAAGCAATGGTAGTGGACTTCCAATTGTCCGAAATCTGATAATCGGCTTTAGCGAAGATATTTATCCCACCACCATCAAATATGGCATCGTTACTTCCAAGCGATTGGTTATGCTTGAGTGGCAGTTCTTTAATATTTTTCAACCCCAATGCACTGTAATCGATGTAAGGAAGCATGCTCATTTTGGCATTTGTCAGTTCAGTATTAAGCGAAACATTCAGCTTTTCATTGATCTTAAACAGAAAGGATGGTGCCACAACATAGCGTTTGTTGAAACCCCAGTCCATAAAAGTGTTTTCAGACTGATAGGCCGCATTTAAACGAAATAGTACAGATTTATCGCTTGTGAGCGGAGTGTTTACATCCGCAGCAAGACGATGGAGATTGTAGCTTCCAAGGGTGTAATCGATAGCTGTGCGTGCGGTTTCAAAAGGCTGTTTTGTAACAAGATTGATAAGCCCACCAAAAGAAGTTGTACTGTTGCCATATAGCGTACCCGCAGGCCCTTTTATAGCCTCCGAACGTTCAACAACGGCAGGATCAATACCTGACCAATTTGAGGATGCAACGCCATTCCGCATACGCACACCAGTCCAAAACCCACGGAGTACAGTATAGGCAAATCCGTTATTGACGAATCCATAAGCAACCCCTCCTCCAGCAATATTACGTAGCGATTGCTTATAATCTGTCGTAATCTGCTGTTCCATAATCTCCTTACCAACGATGTTGTATACTTGGGGTGTCTCAATATCTTTTAATGGCATACGGGATATATAATCCGATTCCTTTTTCGTCGCCTTGTAATTCCCATTGACGATAATCTCCTCTAATGCGCGGCTATCCTCTAAAAGAACAAATTCAATTCTCATATCGGTGTCCGAAAGTGCTATATTTTGCTCTTGATTTTTTAAGCCCACATAAGACGCTATTACTGTATAGTTTCCGGGAGCAAGGTTATTAAACCTAAATTGACCAGCCTGATCAGCGACGGTAGACTTTTTGTGGTTTTTTAATGTGATGGAAACTTGCGGTGCAGGTTTCCCGTCAGATGTACTGACTTGACCACGGATCGTCAGCTTCTGGGCTAATGAAATCTGTGATACAAATAAAAATGCTATAAAAGCAATTGTTTTCATGATGGTTGTTGATTGAATTAATATGAATAGATATATTGGTTGATGCTTACCACGTGTTTAGTGTGGTAGAAGTCCCTGTTTTTGAAATTTACCTGGAGGTAAACCGAAATGTTTTTTGAATGCAGCGACAAAATTTGTGGTCTCTGTGATGTTTAAAAAAGTCGCAACTTCATTGATATTCATACCTTCCCGAAGTAGTAATATCTTTGCCAATTTCATGCGTTCAGCATGGATGTACTGGTGGATTGAAACACCATAGCATAGCTTAAAATGTTTTTTTAAGTAATACTCACTGATTCCAGCCTGATCTGCAAGTTCCCGAAGAGAGAAGAGGGTCGTAATATGTTTATCAATGTACAATTTAAGCTGATATATGCGATCACGTTCTTCACTGGGGATTGCTCTGTATAGCGGGTGTGTACCATTTTGTAGTTCCAGATATTGTCGAAATTGCTCACTCAGAAGTTCAATTACTTTGCTCTCAAGGTACATATGTCTCAGTTCGGGATAAGCTTCCATTTTAAGGATCTCATTTAGTAAATGATGTATATGTAATGTAATAGGAGCTGACTGTTTAAAAAGAGTATTGGTCTGTCCGCTCATGATATATTCTTTAAAATCAAAGAATGCACTGTCGTTGGGTACATAACGCATAAATAAATCAGTCGAAATAATGATCGATACAAGTTCCTGTGCCTCACCAAGTGGCCAAAAATTCTGATAAGGCAGTGTCGGAAAATGGAAAAGATTGTGATGTCCTGTATCTATCGTTATCAATGTACTGGAGTCAGCAGCTTCATAGCTGGCACTGGTCGATAGGTAAAAGCACATTTCTACACATGGCCTTGTTCCCACTATTTCAAATCGAATAGTCTTTTTTGCCGAAATAAGGATATGTGTGACAAGAATATCTGCCGTGGCAATCAGCCTATTTTGATCAATAACACCATCGAGCTCCTGAGATCTGCAAAAATCTTTTAACTGATTTCGCTCCGTGTTCTTAGCATCTTCTAATGTACTTACAAAATTAATTCCCTTCGGAGACATGCTATTGATCGATACTTTCATCGTTAATATTGTTTTTTTTTAATCAGTTTTTTCGCACAATTCATCATGAGTTCCTATATCCTATTTAATAATTTTGTGCTCGTCAAAGATATTTATAATTAATCTAAATAAGAATAATAATTTATACTTCCCACTATTCTATGGAAAAGACAATCCACAAAAACAGCATAGCATACCTAAGGCATATTCATTTTGCATTTTTTACGATATTTCTTCTTTGTATGTCAGGTCATACGCTCTTTGGGCAATCCTTTAGGCTAGGAGGTACAATAACGAATACAACCGGTGAGCGTATTCCCAATGCTTCCGTGTTTTTAGGACCGGGTAGGCAATCTCAGCACGCAGACAATGAGGGGAAGTTTTACTTTTCACATTTGAAATCGGGTAGTTATACGCTTAAAGTGACCGCTTTGGGCTATAAAACTTATCACTTCGCTTTTAAAATCGGCGAAGTACAGGATCAAAATCTCCGTGTTCAGTTGGAAGCTGCAGATAATTCGCTGGATGAAGTCAATGTTTCTGGAAAGACCGAACTGCAGCAGGCGAGGGAACAGGCTTATCAGGTTTCGGTGATTGATGCAAAGAAATTACACAACACCACCCTTAATATAGCTACAGCTTTAAATAATGTGCCTGGTATTCGGGTTCGTGAAAGCGGAGGCCTTGGCTCCAACATGGAATTTATGTTGAATGGATTCAGTGGAAATCAGGTCAAGTTTTTTATTGACGGCATCCCGATGGAAAATATGGGAAATGCCTTTCGAATCAACAATATACCGATCAATCTCGCCGAAAGGATTGAAGTCTATAAAGGGGTAGTACCCGTAGAGTTAGGCTCAGATGCTTTGGGAGGAGCGATCAATATTGTGACAAATTCGGGTAAGACAAGCTATGTTGATGCTTCCTATTCCTATGGTTCGTTCAACACGCACAAAACATCTGTAAATGCCGCAATAAATACAAAAAAAGGGTTCCAATTTTTGGTTAACGCGTTTCAGAATTATTCAAAGAACAATTATTGGGTGGAAACCGAAAGTACAATTGATGCCAGTGGACAATTGGAAATGGTGCGAACCCGCCGTTTTCATGACCGCTACCGTAATGAGATGCTGACATTGGGCGCTGGCGTGCGTAATAAGGCATGGGCAGATCAGTTTTTAATCGGAATAGACCTCGGAGAGTATGCAAAGGATCTTCAAAATGGAGCTACCATGGAAGATGTATACGGTGAGCGTGAATCCAAAGGTTTGACAATTTTACCTTCCATGAAATATCTGAAACGCAATCTGGGTCTTAAAGGACTCGATCTAAATCTCAGCGGAAATTTTAATTTGGGGCATGATCAAACCATAGACACAGCAAGTAGAAGGTACAATTGGTTGGGGCAGGTGATCAATCCTAAAACCAGTCAGGGTGAGCGCGATCGCATGAACTCCCGCTACAGAAACAATGACGGGGTTTTTACCGCCAATCTGAGTTACCGAATCAACCCGAAGCATTCGTTGGTACTCAATAACAGCTACACGATTTTTAGACGTGTTAGCAAAAATCTTTTAAATGATGCCGATCCTTTTTTTGATAAGCGCCCGAGTTCGTTGCAAAAAAATGTTTTAGGCCTCTCTTACCGATTTGATTATTCCAAAAAGGGAAATGTATCGGCATTTGGCAAATTATATTCACAGCACAGTAAAGCCTTCGGTGTGGTCAATGATGTCGATAATCCTTCCCATCAGGATTATGGTTGGATGCAAAATAATTTTACGACGCAAGGTTATGGCTTCGCAACTACCTATTTTATTCAGCCAAAACTACAGATTAGAGGATCTTACGAGCATGGAATACGTGTACCTACAAGCGGTGAGTTATTCGGCAATATGGACGCTTTGGATCAAAATGTGAGTTTGAGGCCTGAGAATAGCGACAATTTGAATCTTGGGATGATCTACAGCCCATCCTTTAATGATATTCATTTCTTGACGTTTGATGTGGCGGCGCTCTATCGATATTCGAGAGATTTCATACGTACAGAACTCAAGCGCAGTATGAATTCTACCCGCGCCCGTACAGTCAATCTACGTGATGTCAACAACAAAGGGGCGGAGGCCACAATACGGTATAGATATAAAAATGTGTTCAATGTTGGTGTAAATATGAGCTATCAAAATCTCATCAATCAAACCAAATATGAAGGCGGACAAGAAGATATGGTGAGTATCGTCTATAAGGACAGGCTGCCCAATATGCCTTACCTTTTTGGCAATATGGATGCCTCTTACACCTTTAATAAACCTTTTGGCGCAGATGGATCTCTCACCTTTGGATACCAACTTTATTATACGCACGAGTATTATGAAGGCTGGCCGAGCCTTGGAAACGCAAGCACTAAAATCACGATACCAACACAATGGAATCACAACGCAAATATGATTTACAGCTTTAAAGGTGGAAAATATAACCTGACGTTGGAATGCATGAACCTGACTGATGAATTGCTGTATGATCACTTCAAATTGCAGAAACCAAGCCGTTCATTTAATGCAAAATTCAGGTATTTCCTATTTAACATGTAAGTACGGTCAAAATTATAAAATGAAATATTAATGTTTAATCAAAATAGTGTTTTATGAGAATCAATAGATTATTAATTCAGTTAGCTACCTTTTCATTATTAGGCTTGGTAGCCTGTAGCAAAGACAATGTTAATGGCGGAGGAACCCCTCCAGATGATAGTAGCTCAAAAAAATATGTCATTGCGGGCATGTCCGCAACTGCGGAAGAATCCAAACAATATCTTTTCCTGGCAGACCGTCTCGATGAGGGAGAAATCACAGTCAAAGGAAATGGCTATGAGACAGCAGGTGGTACAATGTATGCATTGAACAATAAGGCCGTAACATTTAAATATAATCGGGGTGATCCTGGTAACGCCGAGGTGTTTCAGTTGGGTACAGACAATTTATTGAAAAAGACGGGAGCATTTAACATCAAATCAGTAAATGTCTTTTTACCTTTCAAAGCTCAGGACCACCTTATTGCCTATAATATCGGGCGTTCGTTGACCACACCTGGTACAGCTTACTGGGTAAATATTGCCGATAACCGTGTTGACAAGACCTTGGAAGTAGATCAAAAACTAATCTACGTAGACGGTAAGCATGTTGAGAATTATTTTGGATGGCCATACGCGATGTTTGAATTTGGTGATAAAATTTATGCGCCACTTTCTCCGGCATATGGTGGAACCGGCGTTCAGGATAAAGCTGACTATAAGGATCATGCTTTCGTGGCAATTTTTGATAAGAACCTAAAGTTTGAGAAAACAATCGAAGACAAACGCATGCCTTTTATTGGACAATATTATAATACCATTGGATTGGGACAGGTTTCTACGGGCGATATTTATGCCTTTTCAAATGGGGATGTGGAGTCTAGTAATAACCACTCTGCATTTCTGAAAATTAAAAATGATGCTTTTGATAAGGATTATTATTGGGATGTTGAAGCAGTTGCAAACATGCGAATTCGTGCAGGTTTCTTTATTAAAGACAATAAGTTTGTGTTGGTGATGGTGCCACGGGACGCGAAACAAGCCGAAGCTAGTGGTGTGAAACTGGCCATTGCAGATGTTGTTAAAAAGGAATTCAAATGGATTTCGGGTGTAGACACTAAAATCACCGATCCAGGTTATGGATTTCCGCTCTTTACGACAGATGGTAAATCTTACTTACCAATGCAAGAGGGACAAGCCTCCGTCTCTTACTTATACGTGATCGATGCGGATAATTATACGGCTAAACGTGGACTTAAACTTACCGGTATTAAAGATATCACAGGTGTAGGTATGCTAAAAAAATAATAGTTATATGTGTTGATTAAGAAGGAGGTGGCCCCAAAAGGTCACCTTCTTTTTTTAAGAAGGAATTTAAAATTTCCTTTTTTTAGAGGAAATTAGCAATGATGATGGAAAAACCAATTTGGGGACATGATCCGAATATTCAGGTACAAAGCTTCGCATTAAATCCCAAGAGGTAATTCTATTTGGGTATTCAAAACCAGGAGCTGGTCACAGATAAACTTGCTCAATGTCAATTTGTTTACTCCATTGACAAGTACGCCTAATCTTTAATTTAGATTTAGCTATTTTTTTGTTTTAAACTCTGATAGCTTGTACGCGAAGTAATTAAATGAAAGAGCAATTTGTTACTCTAAAGAGCGAAATGTAGGTGGCTAAAAGCGGATAAAAAATAAATAAAACGATTATTTTCAAAAAGATAAGAGAATTTAAATAAAATCTACTAACTTTATAGAGTATTCAGAATTGCATCGCGCGATACCAACCGAGTAGGATTACCACGGTGGTTAAATAATATGGGTTTCGGCCAAAAAACTGAATACAATTTATAGTTTAACCCTTAAATTTTTAAATTGTATGGCAACAACAAAAAGTCTTTATGAACACTTATCTGAAACGCTTATTCATTATTCGATTAACGAATTAATCCAATTTAATAATGATACGGTGTCGGGCCGGGGGTGGGGATCATCCAAAACGATATTTCGAGCCGCTCTGTTAAGCACCCTTTCCAAAAAGGGCCTTGATCTATCAAGTATTGTTTCGAGAGAAGACGGTTTTACATCGGTAAAACAAGTTGCGGTGAGATTGGAGGACAATAGGCTTGTGCCGATTGCTTAAGAATTAAAGTACTTATTACGACCTTTCTAATTGATTTATTAAACTAAATAATGAGGGGCAGACTGAAAAGTCTGCTCTAAAATTAAGATAGACTTTCTATCCTTCTTTTAAAAAAGAGTCTACTATCGAATTCGCACTCTTTTTCAGGTGTTCTTAATCTATTCCAAATTTCATTAAACTTTTACAATATGAGTGAAAAACTAACACAACAGACCGCCTTGGGCGATGTCGCTGCACGACACCTGGCAATTGCCACCAGAACCGTTCCACAACTTGAAAGTATCTCACCCCGATGGCTAGTACACTTATTGCAATGGACACCTGTGGAATCGGGCGTGTTTCGATTAAACAAAGTTGTCGGCGAAGACAGTATTCAGGTAGACTGTTCCAGACGTGATGAGAGTGTTTTGCCACATACATTTGTTGATTATGACGAAAGTCCACGGGAGTATAATTTAAATGCGGTCAATACACTGATAGACGTACATACGCGGGTTTCTGATCTCTACAGCAAGCCCTATAATCAGATCAGTGAACAGTTACGTTTGGCAATTGAGAAAATTAAAGAAAGGCAGGAGAGTGAGCTCATCAACAATGCTGATTACGGCATCTTGAGCAATGTCGCTGCCAAACAGATTATTAAGACCAGATCTGGAGCTCCTACACCCGATGACCTGGACGAATTGATCACAAAAGTATGGAAGCAGCCTGGATTTTTTCTGCTTCATCCCCTCACCATTGCGGCCTTTGGGCGCGAATGTACACGTCGTGGTGTCCCACCTCCTACGGTGTCACTTTTCGGTTCACAGTTTTTAACCTGGCGCGGCATCCCATTGATTCCCAGTGATAAAGTGCCTATTGTAAATGGGAAGACCAAAATTCTGTTAATCCGCACAGGAGAAGCACGTCAGGGAGTAATCGGTCTTTATCAGCCTAACTTACCTGGTGAACAGACGCCGGGCCTATCCATCAAGTTTACTGGAATCAATGATAAAGCCATTGCCTCTTACCTGATATCTTTATATTGTTCACTGGTCATTCTCGTAGACGATGCTGTGGCTGTATTGGACGATGTTGACATCACACAATACCACAGCTACAATTATAAATAGATCATTCCTTAAAAAATTTTACTATGTCTCATTTAGATATTGATTTCGAAAGATTTCTAACAGAAGAAGCAAATAAGTATTTTAAGGCAATTCCAACGGAAAACCTCGTATCTCGGGATCTTCCCCGACAGGAAATCTATGCTGAAAAACCGGTCTCTAATCCTAAACTGAGAGAATTCCATTTAGAAGATCCAGCAATCGGTTTTCATGATCCAAGTTTTCATAGGGAAAATGCTACTATCCCTGTAGCTGGGAATGGCAGTCAGCCAGGTATTTACAACCCAGTTCTTCCTCTTGCTACTGGCATTGATATAGAACCACAGGTCAATAAATTACCCTTTGCAGAAACGCATGAAAATCCACTTGACACACTAAGAGGGACATTGCAGCAATTAAGTGGTTTTATACACACTGCCCAGATACCACTGGCCGATAGTGCAAATTCATTCTATTTCATAAAGTCAGGGGCTGCCTTTGAAAATACGCCTACCTTGCCTTACGATACGTTGAAATCCCATTTTGACGTTCAGTCAATTCGTCGCGATTTTCCTATTCTCCAAGAAACTGTCCGTGGAAGGCCACTTGTTTGGCTGGACAATGCCGCGACGACTCAAAAACCACAAGTGGTTATCGATAGGATATCGCGCTTTTATCAGACTGAAAATTCCAATATACACCGTGCTGCACATGAACTTGCTGCACGTGCTACAGATGCGTACGAAGAATCGCGAAATGTCATTAAAAACTTTCTAAATGCAAGTTCACCCAATGAGATTATATTTACGCGTGGCACGACCGAATCTATCAACCTTGTTGCCAATAGTTGGGGAGACCAGCATTTAGGTCCAGATGATGAGATTATAATTAGCTATCTGGAACATCATGCCAATATAGTTCCCTGGCAGCAATTGAGTCAAAAGAAAGGTTTTAAGATCCGGGTAATCCCTGTTGACGAGCAGGGGAATTTGCTTTTTGATGAGTATAGCAAACTGCTCAGTTCCCGGACGAAATTAGTCTCTTTTACTCATGTCAGTAATGCGCTGGGTACAATAACACCGGCAAAAGCCATTATTGACTCGGCACATCGTGTAGGGGCCAAAGTACTGTTGGACGGGGCCCAGTCGGTCTCCCATATTGCGATAGATCTCCAATATCTAGATCCCGATTTCTTTGTGTTTTCTGGACATAAAATATTTGGCCCGACAGGCATCGGTGTGCTCTATGGCAAAGAAGACATCCTAAACAATACCCAGCCTTACCAAAGCGGAGGAAACATGATCCGAGATGTTTCTTTTGAAAAGACAGAATTTCATGCTGTGCCCAATCGTTTTGAAGCCGGTACTGGCAATATTGCCGATGCTGTTGGCCTGGGGGCTGCAATCCGATACGTGCAGGCTATCGGTATTGATAACATCTATCACTACGAGCATGATCTATTGGATTATGCGACCAGGTCGTTGAACCAGATCGCCGGGGTTACTTTGATCGGTACAGCGACAGAAAAAACCAGTGTACTTTCCTTTACCCTTTCAGGATACAGCAACAACGAAGTCGGTCAGGCGTTGAATGAAGTAGGTATAGCCGTTCGGACAGGTCATCACTGTGCACAGCCAATCCTGAGGAGACTAGGGTATGAGTCGTCGGTAAGACCCTCCCTTGCCTTCTACAATACACATCAGGAGATAGATCTCCTCGCGTTGACGGTGGAGAGATTGGTCAGTCGAAACAAACGATTTTACTAATTGAAAGTATGGCAGCTGGCGGTTAGGGGGATCGTTTAGCTGCCAGCTTTTTCAGGATATCAGTATAAAAAAGAAGAAATGGAAAAATTTTATAGTACTTTATTTGCCAGACAACAGGCTGCGCATGATATGCCGAGCAACGTTCGTATCTGGGAATGGGCAAGAGATGTATTTCGGCTTATGTTTCCAGAGCGTAATTCGAAAAAGCTGCTTACGGTAGAAGCCGTTAAAGCAACTTTTACAATTTTGGAAAATGAGCTATATGATCTTTTGCTGAACAGCAAAGACTGTATAAGCTGTGATCATCGCGAAATTGTCCAACGTTTTTTTGAAAACCTCCCGCATATCTATCATCTGATGCTTGAAGATGCTCAGGCTATGCTGGATGGCGATCCCGCTGCCAACAATCTAAGTGAGGTTATACGTACTTATCCGGGGTTTCTTGCGATTTGCATGTATCGCATGGCCCATCAGCTCTGGTTAGATCGGGTACCCTTGTTCCCCCGTATTTTGACTGAGTATGCGCATGAACGTACAGGCATAGATATCCATCCGGGAGCGACCATTGGGCGTCACTTTCATATCGATCATGGAACGGGTCTGGTTATAGGCGAAACAGCGGTTATCGGCGACTACGTAAAGCTGTATCAGGGGGTTACTTTAGGAGCCCTTAGTGTTGACAAGGTTTTAGCCGGTCAGCGAAGACATCCGATTATTGAAGATCATGTGATTATTTATGCGGGAGCAACAATATTGGGTGGGAATACTCGTATTGGACATCATTCGGTGATCGGGGGGAACGTCTGGATAACAAGCAGCGTACCTCCAGACACAACGGTGTTCCATAAACCACAGATCCAATTTATCCATTCAAAAGTTGATCGATGAGACTTTTTTGTAAATCTATCCCATGTTATCATCGATATGGATTTGAAGCGATATGGGATACCATTGATTAATGTACTTTTTAAAACAAAAAAGGTTTTCAAACGGGGAGAATGAAAACCTTAAATAACCAATTATAAACCTAAAAAATTTTATGATAATCAAAGATAAATATAAAGAATCACAATTTCAAAAAAAAACTACCTTTTTAGTAGTCTTTTTTTTATATAAACTGTTTTTCTGCTCAGACCTTGCCTGTAACTTCTTATCAAAGTAGGCCTTTATCTTTGAGCAGACTTTAATGTCTTAGCATAACTTAACCCAGAAGTTTTCGATCCATTCAGCCCGTGTAATAATGTTAATTAATTTTTTGTATCTCTGGACAAGCCAATTTATTATATTCAAGTTTTCAGATTAATTCGGGGCAGGAATCAAGAAGATAATGGCAAATATGCGCATCGTATCTTCAGTCTAAATCATGACAATACGAACGGGTATACAAATAAATAAAAGTAAATCCCTTTGGAATAAACTTCTAAAGGGATTTGTTGTTAACTTACATCTTACTTTTCCATGTATCAATGATGCAACCTCGCTTTCTGTATATCCTTTGCCTTGCTGATTAAAGCTTCTGCAATTGTTTCGATCTATTTCAGCAAAGTCATCAAGATTCTTTTGCGTTGAGCAGCTTAATAGTGTTAAAAATAAAAAGAGCTTAGCAGGCCAAACGAACTTTATTTTTAATGAACGATTACAAATTAATTCGATCTCCATGAGATTTCGGCTGTGAAATAACAAGAAATTCTAAATCTTGATTAGTTCTATTGAAAATTCTGTGCTTCTGATTTGCTTGGATATGAAAGCCATTGTTTTCTTCAACAACATATAATTCATTATCTACTTCGAAAGTTGCTGTACCCTTTAATATGTAAAAAAATTGCTGTGCCTTACTATGAAAATGTAAACTTTCTTTTGTTTCAGGTGGCATTTTCTCTTGAATCACACTTAAAGAATCAGACTTCAATAAGTGCCACCCATCACAATTTTCACCCCAAATATAATGCTCAGAATTGTCGGTATTTTTTACTTTCATTACCTATTCAATAAAATAATGTGATATTCAAAAAAGAAAAATGGTAATACGGAATCACAAGTATAAAGATATGCCAAATCAGGTCAAAAAAGAAATCGGATTGCACCCCAGTTTCATGGTCTCTAATTTATAAAACTACATTAGTGATCGTAGCTATTTTTAGGGGAGATTACAGTTCATCAAGTGTTCCCTTATGTTGATACCACAATAATACAAAATAAGCTGCTTCTCTAATGATTATGCTGGCTAAACAGTGATATTGGTAGCAAATTCCGTAATACGTATACTTTATCCCAATTTTTGATTAGGAACTTTGTATTATCAAATCTGATCGAAACGAAAATAGATCGTTAATAGCAAAAAAAGATATGGTTATGTTAAAACAAATAAAATCGATGCTGGTCCTGATAACTGTTGTATTCACCACAGCTGCCAGCGCCCAAACCAAAGAAAAGCAAAGTTTGAACAGCAAAGAACAGGCTATCGTAGGCATTTCGGGATTGGCAGGTAAAGGAGAACTATCAAAACTGAAAGATCAGTTAAATGCGGGGCTTGATGCAGGGCTTACCATCAACCAGATCAAAGAAGCGTTGATACAGGTATATGCCTACGCCGGCTTTCCGCGTAGTCTGAGAGGGGTACAGACATTTATGGCTGTACTGGATGAGCGCAAGGCAAAAGGAATTACCGATGTGTTGGGCGCTGATGCATCGCCGATTGTCAGTGAAAAAAGCAAATACGAACGCGGTAAAGCAATTTTGGAGCAACTGAGCGGTAATAAGGAAACCGGACCGAAAACCGGTTATGCCGCATTCGCACCGACTATTGAGGTCTTTCTGAAAGAACACCTATTTGCAGATATTTTTGAACGTGATGTACTCACCTATCAGCAAAGAGAGCTGGTTACAGTGTCGGTACTGAGTGGTATCGGCGGTGTGGAACCCATGTTGCGGTCCCATTTAAATCTATGTCTAAATGTAGGCCTCACGCCCGGTCAGTTGCAGGAATTTGTGGCTGTTATCAGAAAATCGGTGGGTGAAACAGAAGCAAATGCAGCACAAAAAGTACTGGATGAAGTCCTAAGCAATAGTAAGTAAAATAGTAAGAACATGAGAAAAACAAAAGCAATTTTAGCAGTAGCCGTTTTATTAACAATGACAACTATGGTAAAAGCACAGTCAATTCAAAAATCTTACGAAACCAATCCATTTACGTTGGTTTACGAAGGTGCTATCACTAAAAATGAAAAAGGAAAGGTCAATATCCATCCTGTTACATATAAATTAAATGGGTTAGACATTGCTGCCAACGTATACACACCTGCAGATTATGATCCCGCGAAACAATATCCGGCAATCGTGGTTGCCCATCCTAACGGGGGTGTAAAGGAGCAGGTTGCAGGATTATATGCACAGCGTTTGGCAGAAGCAGGTTATGTCACTATCGCTGCTGATGCAGCATATCAAGGAGCAAGCGGTGGGCAGCCACGTAACGTGGATAAGCCACAAAATAGAGTAGAGGATATCCATGGTATGGCAGATTTTATTGAGACCTACAAAGGTGTTGATAAAGAAAAACTAGGTGTGCTGGGTATCTGTGGCGGCGGCGGTTATACCTTGAAAGCAGTACAGACTGATAAAAGATTCAAGGCTGTGGCCACATTGAGCATGTTCAATTCGGGTATGGTGAGACGTAATGGCTTTATGAATTCGCAATATGCGACGATACAGCAAAGGCTGCGTCAGGCCACAGATGCACGTATGGAAGAAGCTGCAGGTGGAAAAGTTAAATATGTCGGTGGTGGCTCGGCAGCTACAGACGAGCAGATTGCTAAGTTGCCTTTTGAAATGTATCGCGAGGGAGCAGTTTATTATGAACGCAGCCATGCACATCCAAATTCAGGGGCATTCCCTAACTCAGGTGGTGTATATACCGTAAGCAGTCTTCTTGACCTGATGAGCTGGGATGCAACCGATCAAATCGAATTGATCGACCAGCCATTACTGATGATGGCGGGTAGTAAAGCGGATAGTTTTTATATGACTGCCGATGCTTTCAATAAAGCGATCAATGCAAAAAATAAAGAATTGTTTCTAATTCCAGGCGCTACGCATATTGAAACTTACTGGAAACCCGAGTACGTAGCGCAGGCTTTGAGTAAACTGGAAGGATTCTATAAACTAAATCTGAAATAATATAAAGAATATTTTATGCGTAAAATATCCATCTTATTTGCGGCGATGCTATCACTTACTGTTAGTGATAGCATCTTTGCACAGAGCTCGATAACAAAGCAGCCCTTGATGATCGAAGAGCAGGGGAGCTTTGCTGCAGGCGGTAGTATCATCACAAAACCCGGAACATACGATCCTGTTAAACGTGGGCCAGAAGGGCAGACTTTTCATGGCGACCATGCCTATGTTTTTTATCAGAAACCAGTGAATGCCAAAAAACTTCCCCTCGTATTTTGGCATGGTATAGGCCAGTTTTCAAAAACATGGGAAACCACACCCGACGGTCGCGAAGGATTTCAGAATATCTTTCTGAGACGAGGTTTTGGTGTTTATCTGCTTGATCAGCCGCGTCGTGGCAACGCCAGCCGCAGTACGGTTGAGGCAACGGTTACACCCACACCTGACGAACAAGATTGGTTCGGAACCTTCCGTGTTGGTGTATGGCCTAATTATTTCCCCGGTGTTCAGTTTTCAAGGGATGCCGAAACGCTCAATCAACATTTCCGATCGATGACGCCGAGTCTCGGTCCGATTGACGCGACTGTCGTCACGGATGCTACTGTAGCCCTGGCCGATAAAGTGGGGCCATTGATCTTGGTGACCCATTCACATTCTGGTGGATTTGGATGGATATCCGCGATCAAGAGCGCAAATATCAGAGCAATTGTATCTTACGAACCAGGGTCGGGTTTTCTATTTCCCGAAGGGGAGTTGCCGGCAGCTATTGAAAGTTCGGCGGGGCCTTTACAGGCTACGGCGGTTTCAAAAGAAGAATTTATGAAATTGACCAAAATACCGGTCGTCATTTACTATGGCGATTTTATTCCCGAAAAATACGATGCCAATAATCCCGGCGCAGATGGCTGGCGTGCCAGACTCGCTATGGCGAGAAAGTGGCGGGATGTAGTGAATAAACACGGCGGCGACGTGACGGTTGTCCATCTACCAGAAATAGGGATCAAGGGAAATACCCATTTTCCATTTTCAGACCTGAACAATATTGAAGTAGCGGATGTCATGTCAAAATGGTTATCAGCAAAAGGCTTAGATAAATAATGCTTATGAGAAAGAAAATCGCATTCAATCGGCTGAAATATGCTTTAGCCGTAGGTTCCTTCACGATGCTCATGGCATGTGGTTCCGGTGGGAACCAAGATAGAACATGGGCGGTATACAAAGGTGATGAAAAAAGTACCAGCCACTCGCCATTAGATCAGATCGATACGTCGAATGTTTCGGCTTTAAAACTTGCTTGGACATTTTCCGTCAATGATCTGCCCAGTGACGCAAATCCGGCCAATAGCCAATCCAATCCGATCATTATTGACGGAATCATGTATACCACTTCGGCCAAAAGATGCTTATATGCCATCGATGCGGCTACGGGAAAAGAGATCTGGAAATATGATCCTTTTAACGGTGGCGGCGGTGGCGGAGCCGGACGTGGCGTGACCTATTGGGAAGATGGCAATGACAAGCGGATCTTATTTTCGGCCGATAACTTTCTGATTGCCGTTGATGCGAAGACAGGTAAAGCGATCGACACATTCGGTGAAAAAGGGAAAGTGAACCTTAATGTGGGACTTCGGGACGATCCGAACAAGATAACTGTTACGATGACCTCACCGGGTATTATTTATAAAGACCTGATCATTGTTGGATCACGTTTGCCCGATCTATATGGCACCCCTCCGGGGCATGTGAGGGCATACAACTGTCGGACCGGAAAAATGGAGTGGATCTTCCATACCATTCCACAACCCGGTGAGCCCGGTTATGAAACCTGGCCCAAGGAGGCCTACAAATATGCGGGTGGAGTTAACAGCTGGGCCGGCATGTCGTTGGATAGCAAACGTGGCATCGTCTATATGGCGCTGGGGTCGCCAACCTATGACTTTTATGGTGCTGATCGTATAGGTAAAAATCTCTATGGCAACTGCGTATTGGCGCTGGATGCCGCCACCGGAAAATATGTATGGCATTATCAGACTGTACACCATGATATTTGGGATTATGACCTTTCGGCTCCGCCTAATCTTGTGAGCGTCAAAAAAGACGGTAAAAGCAGAGATGCGGTTGCGCAGGTAACTTTTTGAACGCACTTGGTCTTTTGTTTAGGTCCGCCCAATTTTCAGGACAAACCTGCCAACTTAATCCGTATTTGTCTTTCAGCCACCCGCAAACGCTCTCCTGTCTTCCATCCGATGTAAGTGCTTCCCAATAGTGGTCTATTTCAGCCTGATCTTTACAGGGGATCATCGGCGAAATAGCCTCGTCTTTTTTAATACATTTTTTTTCTGTTCAGACCTTATCTACAATGTCAGTAACAATGATTTCATATTTTCTCTTATCAAAAAGTAAATATGAGTGTTTCGTTCATTTGTAGGTTGTATCGACAATAACAGTCATACCTTGCGGTGTAACTGTTATTTTATTTAAAAAAAAGTTTGTCTGTACAATTTTATCCTTAGGTTGGAGATTACGGATTAAAATTACAGGATTGGAAAAGGAAATCATAAAACTTAAAAATTCAGTTTTTTCGTTTATTGAAGATTGATTGTGCCCAGTATATTAATCAAATACTGGGACTGTGGGTCGCGCCAATGCTGTATATTTCTATTGGCAAAACGAATGGCATAGTCAGCATCATACTTCAAACCGGCATCCGAATCGGGAAGCCAGAGCCCTAACTTATATTGTCCAATGGGTAGATTGCTCGGCAATGTTACCTGTTTGGAAAGGAGGTACGCAGCAGTCTGTGTTGATACATTCCACGAGCGTGCATCTTCCTGAAGGGAAAATGTCGTCACTTGGTTGTTGCTATCGATCAGCGCGAGATAGAGATTACGTGAATTAATCAGATTAGAAAATCCGATGTTGCATAAGCTGATCTGAATCGCAAAATTACTTCCACGAGTTACATTTTTCTCAAAAGTGGCCCGTTGTACCTGAAACCGATAGCCCAAATGATCCCGAATAAAATCATAGTAGGAACGTGTCACGAGCTGACCACTCATATTCGTAAAGTAAGCGGTATCTCTGGGAATACTTGAGTATCCCGAGTTGACGATATCAGTCAGTGATACCTGCGTGTTGCGCCAGATTTGAAGATTGTTTTTACTGCCTCCGTTGAGTTGGTCACGCATACTGAACGACGTGTACCTATGTTCACTCAGAATCCGCAAAACAGTCATCGGGTTCATTGCTTTGTTAAAATCATAAGGCCCTGTTCCGTTTGAATAATACGGGATTTCTCCATCCATCCATAAGCCCGCTGCATTCTCATTCTTTATTTGGGTATAATCTGCTGAACCGATCGGAAAATCAGAACCCGGTGCCTGTAATCCCGTGGTAAAAAAGTCGTTGTTGAATGCTACCCGACTGTAATCGCTGCTCGTAAACGGAAGCCAGCTGACACTTCCGGTAAGTGCATTATTTTTGAGCCTAGGATATCTAGCCATCACCTGACGCTGGTTGTTGGCAGCATTCAGAATAGACTTGAAGATCACCGAAGTAGCATCTGCATAATTAGTATGGTTATAATATGATGCTCCCCATTCGCCCCAATCCCCCACAAATCCAGCTTGTATAACGGGGATCTGCCCCATATTTGCAGCAAACACAGGTGTGAGTTGCTGTAGATGCCGTTGAATGTGCTGGACTGTGTAGGGTATTTTGGTTGTCGTCAAAGGCGAACCATCATAGGCAAACCGAAGTAATGTTTTGATGTGGGCATTTTTCAGTTCATCAAAATAGTACTGTATATTGGACAATGAGGTCGTGCTCAGATCTGTTTGTGCTTCTTGTGTTAGGTAGATATAAAATTGCGACAGCGTAAGGCTATCACCAGGGCTACCTGTAGGTGTCTGCCCCAACGGATACGCTGTAATCGCATTACCAAGCCCGCTTGTATGGTTTTGCCCATTAAATACCGCTTGCCGATTGCTTGCATAAACGAAAAATTCACTTCGATACCCGCGCTCCGGATTTCGTAGCGGATCCCTCGATTGATCTTCTGCCTGCAGACCTGCATAAGTATGTACTGCTGTGGTATCCGACATTTTTTTAATCGCCGGCTTTTCTGTTGATATGCCATCCTTGACAATTTCCTTTGAGCAGGATGTAGCTAGTACAGCCAATCCCACAAAGGCTAGGCACTGTAAGTTAAACTTTATTGTTCTCATAATTTTTATTGATTGGTTTTGTATTTCAGTGAAACTAAAAATCTGCAACAATATTAATTCGTCCATGTCCGCTACCATCAGAAATAACCCGCATATCATCGTTGGCCAATTGGATATCATAGGCTGCATTGCCCGCCAGGTTCCGCTCTGGATCAGGCAGCCACAAACCGATATATCCGTGCGGCATAGTATACGGCAGAGATAGGGTAGTGCGTATGTGGTGAAGCAAAGCTTCCTGCGATTTCCCTTTTGGATCAAAGGGTTGCCAGGTACGCGGATCTACTGCCAACTGCTGCTGAGCTATTATTTTATGGCTGCGATCCAATACGACGAGATACACCGGTCTGGGATTGTGAATTGTCGAAAATCCGACGTTTTTGATAGCCAGCTCCACTGTCAGCTTGCGTCCACGACGCTTTGCTGCCGAACTAGCACGCTCGATATAAAGCCGATATCCCAAATGATCGCGGATAAAATCGTATGTCGAACGGGCTACTTCTTGCTTATTCTCCCTAAAATAGCTGGGATCAAACAGGATCCCCATCTTACGGAGCGTATCGGATGTAAGCGGAGTTTTTTTCCAATGTGCAATATTCAGTTCATTATTCTGTGTAATATCAAATAGACTGTAATGATGTTCTTTCAGCGCTTTAAGAGTATTGGGTACCGAAATTAGGGTATGTAACCCCCACTCGGTCGCTTCAGCATAAGGGATCTCACCCATAACCTGTACATAGGGCGATTCAGCTTTAACCTGCTCATAAGCCAAACTTCCAACCGTATAGTCATTGTCGGGCGCCTTTGGATGTTCGGAAGCGGTAAAATAATCGTTATTGTATCCGATGCGGTTCAGATAGGCCGTATCCAACTGCAGCTTTGTTTTTTGGTTCGGATAACGGATCGTAGTTTGCCGCCCCGTAAAAATATCGAGTATGCGACGAACCATTTTGGACTTGTTGGTATCATCTGTACTCATGGGCGAACTATGCCCTTCGCCCCATGCACCAATAAATCCAATTTGCCAGATATCAATCAGACCTATATTTTTTTTAATAAGTGGTTCCAGCTGATCTATATGTCTAAAGACATCGTCAAAATTAGCCTTTGTGCTCCCATAGTCGACATCATAGGCAAAGCGGAGTACCACTTTATACCCTTTCTTTTTGACCTCATCAAAAATAGACTGCATATTCGCTATGCCTTCTTTGCTGATATCTCCACCGACATATTCGGTCAGATAAAAATAGAGCTGTAAAGCAGTAATGCCATCCTTGGATCCATCATAACGGGCAAGCTGTTCATCAATCCAGCCCTTCGGAAAGGCGACTTTATGGAAAGGATTGTATAAATTATGTGCAAAATAATTGGATTCCAGATGATATCCGCGTTCGGGATTGTGAATCGCTTTTTTTGGGACCATCGGTATCTGTGTAGCTATATGCTTGAGGCTATCGCGTTCTGTGCTGCCCAGAGCATCGTATATGGGCGCAGTTAGCGCCCATAGCAAAATCAGGTGTCTGATATATCTTTTCATGTTGGTGTCCTTTGTTTACCGATTCATTAGTAACCTGGATTCTGCTGAACTTTCTTATTCTCATTGATAGCCCATTGTGGTATCGGAAATAGCAATCTGCTCTCATCTGAATAGGAGGCACCACGCTTTTTTGCTTCTGAAAGATACTTTCCATGTCGGATCAGGTCTTCACGACGGTGTCCTTCCATAAATAACTCTCTAAATCGCTCATCGAGGATAAAATCGTTCAGCGCATTTTCTCCTGCAAAATCCGAAGCTGCAATAGCTGTGGTTTTTGCACGGTTGCGTACAAGATTAATTAGATCGATCGCTTCAGTTCCTAATGGAGTAAGGTGGTTGAGCGCTTCGGCACGCAGCAGGAGTACATCCGCGTAGCGATAGACCACCCAGTCATTTCCATGTGCCTCACCCGTTGAGGCCGGATCTGCAGGATATTTATACGGTACGGCGCCCATCTGCGCCCAGGATTCATTGATCGACCGTAGGTCTACCATTCCTTTGCTCGTATTGATACTACCCCAGAGTGATTTCAAACGATCGTCTCCTGCTTTGAACTTGTCAAACATTGCCCAAGGAACCTTATAGCCGCCCCATTTCTGGACTGGTATCCCATTCGGCTCCACATATTCCGAAGGAAGTACATGGGCAAGCCAATTGTTGTAGCGGTCATTTACTGTAAGGCATGGAATGGCAAAGATGATTTCGGAATTCATTTCATTATCCACCGCAAAAATCTTCGAATAGGATGCCTGTAGCGAATAGACCTTCAGATCCATAATCTCCTTTGAGATTTTTACAGCTTCCTGCCAGTCTTTCTCGTGCATAGCCAGCTTTAGTAAAACCATTAAGGCTGTCCCCTTGCTGATGCGCCCGTAATCTTGCGAAGCATATGTCACAGGAAGATTGTCTGCCGCCTCACGTGCCGTAGATCTGATAAAATTGAGCATCCAGGCCTTGGTAGGTCGTTCGGGTTGAAAAGTGGTATTTGGATCGAGCGTGATTGCAGGATCTGTTACGATTGCGGTAGGTCCGTAAAAATCATATAACGTATAGGCCAACAGAGCGGTTATGCCTTTTAGTTCGGCACGATAGCGCGCTTTTAGTTCGGTGCTCATGCTAATGGGTTCGAGCTGCGCGGCAATATTTACACAGTTGGTAATGGCTTTGATATATGGGCCATAGGTTTTGGCCGTAACATGATCACTGTTGGAGTTCCATAAGAATTTAGCGTAGGTTTCCCATACACCGCCACCCCAGTAACAGACAAACTCATCTGTGGTGGCGGTATTCATCACCCAGCGCGATTGCCAGGAAATATCTGAAAATCCACCGTAAGCTCCGCGGTTGAGTACTCCATAGGCACCTGTTATCAATGTGCGCGCATCTTCCGCATTTTTCGGGTAATTCGAAGGACTCAAGCGATCAAATACCTGCGGTTCTAAGTTTTCGCAGGAGCAGAACAAAGAGGCCCCTAGCAATAAAAGAAATATTTTTTTCATCTGAATGAATGTATTAAAGTCAATAATTTGATTAAAATCCGACGTTAAGCCCCAATGTGAACGATTTAGCAGGCGGGTATATTCCCGTAAATTCGGGATCTATCCCCTTAAAACTGGTAAAGACGATTGGATTTGATGCGTCAACATAGATCCTGAAGGCATTAAACCACTTTTTATTGAACAAGGGGTTAAGATCATATCCCAAGGTGATATTCCGTACACGGACAAAATCGGACTTCTGAAGCAAAAACTGACCCGACCCGGGAAATGGATTCACGACAAAGGGATTAGGATATTTTCCTTGCGTATTTTCGCTTGACCAAAACTGATCCACCATATTGGGAATATTCCATCCACGGTTGATATTCGGGTTCATTTCGGTTACGTACCCCATATAATCGTTATTGCGTCGGGTGCCAAACATACCATAGACATGGATATTGAGGTCGAAACCTTTGTAGCGAAATGTATTTCCAAAGCCCATGATAAGCTTAGGATCGGCATTGGCTAGCTTAACTACATCCGCATCATTGATGATGCCATCGGGTTTACCTGTCAACTGATTATTTTCATCATATCCATTGATATCTTTGACTTTTTGCACGCCGGGCAACGCACCGGGCATATGTGGCACTACTTCGCCGGGCTGTACCAGGCCATCTAAGAGGTAGCCCCAATGGACGCGGATAGGATCTGTGGCAGACTCGTAGGATTTAAGTACGACATCAGGACTTCTTTCTTTCCAACGGTCACGATAGGCCGAGAGCGTTAGGGTACTGGTCCACTGAAAAGCACCGGTGAGGTTTTGTGTGTTCAATGTTACCTCAAATCCCTTACTGGAAGTCTTGCCGAGGTTGGCTGCAACTTTATCCAAGGGGAGGTAAGTTTTCAACTGTCTTTCACCCAAAAGGTCGGCTATAGTTTTTGAGAACAATTCGGTCGTTACACTGATGCGTTCGTCAAATAAACCCAAATCCAGTCCCAGATTGTATTCTGTTGTGGTCTCCCACTTCAGATCGGGGTTGGCATAGGAAGAGAGATAGGTTCCGGTATTGACCGAATTGCCAAACAGATAATCGCTGCCAAAAGAATAGAACGCAAAGGCTCCCGATATGTTGCTGTTGCCCGTCTGCCCGGCACTTACACGTAGTTTAGCACTGGAAATCCATTTTGCGGCCGACATAAACTGTTCTTTATCCAACTTCCAGGCAAAGGCGCCGGAAGGGAAATAGCCAAATTTGTTTCCCTTTCCAAAGCGGCTCGATCCATCTGCACGCATCGTCAGGGTAAACAGGTATTTATCCAAGAGATTGTAATTTAACCTTCCAAAATAAGAAGCCAGTTCATTGACACTTTTATATGATCCAACACTGGGGCGTACCGATTCACCAGCACCAATATTACTTGTACCGAAGGCATCGGTTGGAAATTTGTTATTGGACAGGTTGTGTCCCGAACTTCCCATGGATTGCCATTCGTAACCGACCAACATGCTGAGATCATGGATGTCGTTTAATACTTTTCTATAACTCACTGTAGTATTGAACAATTTGTCAAAGCGGTTATTCTGACCAATATTCGCCTGCCCACCTACAGCCTCTCCATAAAGTGTTGACTTGGGAAGATAAATATTGTTGATGGCATCTTGTTTATCAAAACCCAGTTGCGTCCGGATCTTCAGATCTTTGATTGGTTGCAGCTCAGCAAAGGTTTGCACCATCAAACGGTTTTGTTCGGTGACATTGCTGATATCAAGCAAGGATACAGGATTGGGAAAAAATGTCGAATTGGGTACAATTGAATAACTGCCGTCAGGAAGATACACGGGTAATGTCGGTGTAAATTTAAGTGCCGACTCCAACACACCTGTATTTTCGGCACCTCCAGTCCCTAACGCCGGATTGCTGATATCGATACGGCTTCCTGTAGCTCGAACACCGGCCTTGAGCCAGCTATTCACTTCTTGGGTGATATTGACCCTGCCTGTGTATCGATTAAAATCGTTTTTCTTCACCACACCATCCTGTCCAAAATAATTAAAGGACATCAGATAGTTTGTTTTTTCGTTTGCTCCGCTAATACTTACATTATGATCCTGAATACTGCCTTTACGAGTAACCTCATCGATCCAGTTGGTTCCATTGCCTGCAGCATTGATTTCATCTTCGGTATACGGGGCAACAAATGCGGGTACTGCGGATGGGTCAGTATCCCCATACACGCCAATTTTATTGTTCACCAGCCATTGTTCGTGGAGATAATTGCTGCGGGCACGCATCCATTGGCTGGCATTCATCATTTCCCATGGTTTTTGCACCCGCTGTGTGCTTGTTTTCAGATCGTAGGATACCTTTGCACGCCCCTGTTTACCGGTTTTTGTGGTAATCAAGATTACGCCGTTGGCTGCTCTGGCACCGTAGATCGCTGTTGCACTGGCGTCTTTCAACACTTCTATCGATTCGATATCATTGGGGTTAATAGAATTGAGCGGACTGCGGTTGCCAATCTGATAACGTGTACTCGTACCCGGATCAACCCCGCCCGTCACAGGGAAGCCATCTATAATATAGAGCGGCGCATTTCCGGCTCCTGTTGAAGCAGCCCCTCTGATCAATACCTCTACGCCACCGCCGGGTTGGGCATCTGTCGAGCGTACTTGTACCCCCGCAGCTTTTCCTGCAATCATCTGTTCTACAGATGCACTGGCTGCTTTCGGAAGATCTTCGGCTTTGATGGAACTCATTGCTCCAGTCAGATCAGATCTTTTTTGCGTTCCATAGCCGATTACAACGACCTCTTCGAGCTTGCTTTCTCCGGCAGCAACCATGGTGACTGTAACCATTCTGTTTGAATTGACCAAAGTCGTATAAGGCCTAAATCCGATGTATTTAAATGCTAATTGGTCACCGATATTGGCTTTGATTTCGTAGTTTCCCTGATCGTCGGTGGCTACTGTAACACCTTTTCCAACAACACTCACCGAAACTCCAGCCATAGGCTGATTGTCTGCTTGGATCACTTTACCACGTACGGTTGCTTGTTGTACTAGGGTGTTCGTGTGCGGCGAGATTGTTACCGATCCATCGTAAATTCGGTATTCAAAAGGCTGGTTTTTAAAAGCAGCTTCCAATACTTCAGACAAAGGGGCATCTCGCATATCCAGATTGATAGGCATAACGCTGTCCAAAATACCCTTTTTGTACATAAATCGGTATTTCGTTTGTGTTTGAAGTTCGTTTAGAAGCTCTTTTAGCGTAATATTTTTCTTTTGAAGGTTGACTTTTTGTCCTAAAGCACTGGCATGAACGCTTACTGTCAATGCAAGTGAAAACGCTAAAGAAAGTTTCATGACTAATACAGTTTTTCGAAGGTTAACGCCATAACGAGGCTCGTCTGGGTATTGCCTTAACCAGATTTTATACATAATTTTGAATTGATTAGGTTATTAACTATTTGTTACTACACATTTGGTATGCCGATTCATTTCCGGGGATATTCGTCGTATCTCCGGATTTCATTATACCTTCATTATTTAGGTTAGTTTATTTCATTTTCCTCCTTTGTTATTTTTGACAACTAATTCTTTCCCATTGATTTCAAACGTATAACGCGACATGTCTGTCAGCATTTTACAGACAGTAGCTAAGGTATTGGAGCGTTTTGCCCCGCCCATATAAGTGGTTTGATCTACGGTTATCTGATATTTGACATCAACATCATACCATCTAGACAGCTCTACCAGGATCTGCGGAAGTGTCTTTCCGTCAAAATAGAAATAACCTTCGCGCCAGGAAAGCGCTTCATTGACATCTGCAGTCTCTGTGCGTAGCGCTTCACCCGTATTGATCACGGCTTGTCCTGGAAGTAAACTTGCCGACATCTGCTTACCTACTACCTTCACTTTACCTTCTGTCAATAATGTTTTGACAGTTTGATCTTGGTAATTATTGATATTAAAAGCTGTACCCGTTACATGGATGGCATAACTTTGTGTTTCGACAATAAATGGTTTCTCTATGTTTTTTGCCACCTCAAAAAATGCTTCACCCGAGATGAGCTTCATGCGACGCTCGTTAGCTGAAAATTGACTTGGAAACTCTATTTCGCTATTGGAGTTTAACCATATCTTGGTTCCATCCGCAAGGACTGCCTGAAATGTGCCACCTTTGGGAGTATGTATACGATTGGGCCGATAGTCTGCAGAATTGGTTTGATCTTTAAATTCGACGAAACTATCAAATATCTGAATGTTAGCGGTATCAACTGCACTACTATTTATTGCTTTACCCAGATCAACCACGCGACCGTCAGCTAAGGTTAATGTTGCACCATCATGTCCCGGAGTGACATCATTTTTATAGCCATACTGATGATCTGGAATAACAGAAGTATTTGATACAACAGTACGTTTCCACAACAGAGACAGCACTATAATAAGTACCGCTGCTGTCGCAGATAACCAAATGTAAAATGGCGATATGCGTTTTAAAGGGATAGAATTTGACTTTCTTCTTTCTTCCAAGCTGTCCCAACGGACGGCCAGATCAATCTTTTGAAGCTCATCCAACTCTTGGTCCAACAATTCGGTATCATCCAGATCAACAAGCAACTGTGCTGCCTGAGGATTATCGGCCATAAAATTTTTCAATGCCATGATTTCCTCGTCAGAAGCCAATCCTTGTACAGTCTTCGCCAAAAGACCTGCAAAATAAAGTTGTTCACCATTTTTATCCATACGGTAACTTAGGTTTTTTAATACTATGTACCATTAAAAATGAAAACGGGTGAAAAAGAAGCAAAATTTTTTTATTGATAGAAGTAGATGCAGAGGAGCACAAATGCCTGAGGTGATATTTTGTTTCGCAAGAGCTGGAGCGCCCTTTTCTTTTGCGTCTTCACGGTATTGATGCTCACACCTAAGAGATCGGCGATTTCTTGATTTTTAAGTCCTTCAAGATAACCTAACTTACAAATTTGTTTGCAGCCGGGAGGCAACGATTCCAATGCGACATACAGTTCCGCAATAAATTCAGCCCGGAAGAGCTTTTCAAATACTGTCGCATCTTCCCACTCTTCGGCTCTTTCCTTCAGGAAGAAAAGCTGCGCTGTTTTTTGTTTCCTTATATTTTTGGAAGCTAAGTTTTTGACCGTGGTATACAAAAATGATTTAATTACGGGAGCAGCGTCTACTGTTTTGAGATTGGAGTCCATCAGCACCATAAAGCTATCCTGAACCAGGTCATGGGCGATCTCATGATCATTTACTAAACTTTTGGCAAAAAGATATAACCGATGATAATATTGATCAAAATAGTCTCTTATTTCTTTATTTGACAAGTTCCCCATATTGAAATTCGTTTTTCAGGCACTTAGCACAAGCGATGTTAAGAAAATTGGTGCGTTAAGTCAAAGTTAAAAGTTATCTGCAATTATCCAAACATAAATACCTGATGGATCCGAAATGACTTAGGAAATCCAGAACATGAGCAAGCTAATTAAATTCTATAGATAAGTATTGTTACTGGAGATTTATAAAATCTGATTATTCAAGCTTTTTATAGCGTTATCGCTTCGTCGAGAGGGTGCATGCTACATTTCTAATCCGCCGTCAACTAACTGAGAGGTTCATTCCATTGGCGTATACCGATAAACATATCATTTACAAATTTTTCTGTATACCGCTGCATTCCAGTTTCCTCCTTATCAAAGTAGGTCTTTATTTTTGAACAGACTTTAGGATTGTAGCATAACTTGACCCGGAAGTTTTCGACCCATTCAGCCCGTATAACAATAGTAATTAATCTTTTTGTATCTCTAGACAAGCCGATTACGGTAATAGCTTGGCACATCCCGGCATACCAATCGATAATATACACTTTGGTGCCCGGGCTAAACTGTTTCGTGCCATAGCGGGTTTCTATTTACCCTTGACCATAGCTAATTTCCTGTTTGATGTTAGCTACTAATGTCCATAATGGTATAGGTTCTAAATGATCCATATTTATTCAGTTCGGTCGAATTTATGTTATGCAGATTTTTTTAAGGCTATTCGTATACAAAATCAATATACTCCAAAGCCTTTTTGTGATATTGCTCAGCTAGTTCAGCGAAGCGGTTATTCCTTTTATCACTGCCTAAAAAGCCACTCACACTTTCCACATTAGCATTTTCAAATACAGGTTTAAAATTTTCGGGATCTTGATTTCCGTTCCAAATAATGAATTCTTGCAGATTTGGGGCATTTTTTAAGGATGACATGTCAGATAATCCTTTCATATCCTCCAATGAAATCCGTCTCAGTAATTTATTGTTAGATAGATCGGGGAAGATCGTTACCTGTTTTAGCGATTGGATAAATAGATTTTGGAGTGTGGGTAACGCTGAAATGAATGATAGATCCGAAAGCCCACGTACTTGCCAAAGTTCTAGGTATTTGATTGATGGTAAGGTTTTTAGTGCCTCAAAACTTTTTATGCCCCCAAGTTTAATATCGACGGACCACAGGTGTTTTAGACCTTTAAGATAATCAATGTTAGGAGTTGAGATCGAGCGGAGGACGATTTTTTTGAGATCCTTTAGTTTATTGATTACATTGATTCCTTTTTGATGTCCTTCAATATAGAGGTATTCTAGATTTTTGAATCTTTCAATATAGTCAATTTGTGGTTTTTTAGATCTGGTTTGATATAAGAATAATTCTTTTAGATGGGGATTGATTTTTTCTAAAAAGTTAAAGTTATCCAAATTTAAAATACCCACAGCTAGTGTTTCTAAGTTTTTGAGCTGGCTGACAATATCAATTCCAGTAGCTTCAATTAAACAATCTATTGAAATCTTTCTAAGAGAAGGGATACGCTCCAGAAAAGTTAGGTCACAAACTGTGGAATAATGTCCAAAAATC
Organism: Sphingobacterium sp. UME9; assembly: GCF_014170215.1. Taxonomy (NCBI): domain Bacteria; kingdom Pseudomonadati; phylum Bacteroidota; class Sphingobacteriia; order Sphingobacteriales; family Sphingobacteriaceae; genus Sphingobacterium; species Sphingobacterium sp. UME9. Next base: position 828,868 of record NZ_LZZP01000013.1, read on the forward strand.
CGTAATGCAATATCTGGCCTTTGGGAGAACACAGTCATTTCCAATAAATCTATTTCCTTATTCGATAAAGGATCGGAAAACTGGATGTATTTTGTATTGATATCCTTTGCAAGAGCCTTTAAATCTGCCTCTTCAAACCCTGTTGAAATACTATAATGTCCTGATCCTCTATTTATACTGTGTATGCTCATCATAAAAGGTTTGACTAAACATAGCAAAAAAATGGTGAATATGAACTTTAGTTCACATAATATCCCTGAAAATTGATATAGATTGGAAAGTATCTTTGAATGAAGGACAATTTTGTATTTATACAGATTATCGCGAAAGACAAAAATGATCGGGGAATGAGGTTAGGTTTCTGACTGTGAATCGAGTGATCGTTACTTTGTTTAGAAATCGGTAATAATGATCTTTTTCATTCCCATCATTTTTTTGAACGCGCCTGGTCTTTTGTTGAGGTCCGCCCAATTTTCAGGACAAACCTGCCAACTTAATCCGTATTTGTCTTTCAGCCACCCGCAAACGCTCTCCTGTCCTCCATCCGATGTAAGTGCTTCCCAGTAATAGTCTATTTCAGCCTGATCTTTACAGGGGATCATCAGCGAAATAGCCTCGTTAAATTTGAATATCGGTCCGGCATTGATCCCAATAAGGCGCATTCCCAGAATCTCAAACTCAACGGTAAGCACTTTCCCAGCGAAATCTTTCTGGAAATCAGCTAGTCCTTCGGCTTCTGAGTTCGGGTAATACGTAGTATTGATTATTTTTCCATCTTTGAAAACCGATAGGTAATATTCTGCGGCTTCCTGTGCGTTGCTGTCAAACCAAAGGTTTGGAATTATCTTTTGCATAGCTTTATATTTTTTGGTTATTTTTTCTTTTTCAGTATAGCCTACATTTGATACCCCTCTGTTCCATTCTATCTGGATTTTGATCATTTGCAGTCTTACAAATTTAACAGATTTGTTCCTCGGTCGACTTGGCATAGGATAAGAAATAGAACTGCATATCTAACGCATTGCATCTCGTTGATAGTCTGATAGACATGATAATTTTTCGAACAAGATATTTTGAAAGCGGATTTTTTGCCCGGGATCAAACTGCCGGAAGTACCCCAAGTTTGATGGATAAAATAATAAAATTTATGGGGGTTTAACCAAAAGATATTTCAACTATATTAGCTGAAGGGGAGGTAAAATAATAAATTGGCTTGTCGGACCAATTTTAAATATCAGTAGCTAAATATGAATAGACAAATTACACTAAACAACTTAGAAGACAATACGTTCTTTTGGTATACGTATATTAAATGGTTCAATGGGTACGATGACATCAACGAGATCAACATTGACGAAGCACTAGAAGTTATCGGAATTGACAAAGAAAAATTAGCTGAATGGGAAGAACAATTTTTTTCGATAGATAAAGATGGAGAATCTTTAAAATTTATCGGAGGAAATTTAGTGGAAGATATAACTTTCTTAATTGAATTTCAAGATCATGAAATTATATTTTTTCTTAACGACATTTACTTTGGGAATTTGGGGGGACATTTTGAAGCATGGTTTCTAACTTGGGATGAACTTTTATCACTTCAGCAGTTTGAACATTTATTTCTGCTTATGTTACCAATGACAGCAATTGAACAACATCAAAAAGATAATGCGAAGCAGATTATACATGACCATTTAAAAACAATACCAAAGTTTGAACAAAGTGCGGAATATATTTCTAAGTGTATATTAAACGGACTTTTAATTGACGAGCTCTTTTTTGAATTCGATGAAGTGGGTACCGTAAATAATCAAAATCATAGTGTTCGAAATATTCGAAAATATCCAAGATATCGAGAAAACGTAATTGAACTAAATAAAGTCTTGAAAAAATTGTGAAATTCAAAATTGCAACTCCTTTTTCCGAACAGGAAATAGGCAATGATGATTTATGTTGGATCGACTATTGACCTGTTGTTAGCTTAGTATCTCGCCATTGTTTGGCAGTTATTCCAAATAGTGCGATATTCAGAATATCGGCTTCGTTGGCATAAACGGAATTTGACTGTTGTTTGGTGATTTCTGGCGGAATAAGATTTTCTTTGATAGCATCTGTATGGATTTGATAATTCACCTTAGCTAGCGTTCTATTTAAATCCCAATTTAATTTCAAACGATTGTTTTCATCGTCTTTTAAACGTTGAAACTCCTTTATTATATAAAGTTTAAACTCGATTGAAATCCAGTAAGCGAATTCTAGTGCTATGTCCTTATGAGCAAAAGTTCCCCCGTACCTTCCAGCTTTAGAAATTATTCCAATTGCGTTGGTATTTTCTATCCAACGTTTTGGGGTCATCACAAAACTATTGAGACCAGCTTGTTTTCTAAACCCGTCGAATTCGACGGGTTTAAAATTGGGATTATATATACTTTCCCAAAAACCTAAGAGTTCAATGGTATTACGATTTCTCATCCAATTTTGGATAATGCTATCTATATGTGTCGAATCTTTGTGTCTTGCAATATCCGTAAGTGATATGTAATCATTTTGATGTTCTTGATATAGGTGGAGATTTTGGAGGCTTTGATCATATTATTTCGGAAATTACTGATCAGTGAATTCGAATAAGTTTGACCATTAAAATAATGTACCTATAGATTTTAAATATATTATTTTATGTTATTTCGAACTTCAATTTAAATGGTCAATTTGCGACGGAATTACATGGTCAGTTTATCCGAAATCTCCATGTTATTGACAAAAATGCCAAAGTCAATGTTTGCTATAGTGAGAAAACCAGCACTATTTCCATCAATTTCGATACTTCCAAATTTTGTGAGTTTTGCCAGTTTTGTATTGAATGATCCATCAGTGTCGGAAGATAATTTTTTGAGCGTATTTCCTTCAGAATCTAAAAATCGTATCTCGGCATTGGGTACTTTTCGCTTTGTCTTAGCTTCAGTGACAATGCCTGAAATCGTTACTGAATCCTGAGAAGTGTTCTCGTCTACATAGCCTGAAGCTTCATATCCGCCGAGTGCCTTAACTTTTTCCGTTCTCGATTGGATGATAGAACAGGAGAAGATGCAAATCACCAAAAAAAGTACTGAAATTTTAACACCCCAAATCAATTTGCAACACCTATCTATGTTTTCTATTTGCTTTTTCAACTTCTTTCCTCAGCTTTTTCTGGTCCTTTTTAGGCCCTGTTTCATTTATATAAACAGGTTGCCTTGGTAATTTTATATCCAAATAATAATCTTTAAAATTAGCATCAATTCGGACATCATCGATTGAAAGATTTGATCCAAATCTTTCAATAATTATTTTTCCCCAAAAACCATCTGATGATATTTTATTTAAAAATTCACCCTTTTTGTCGGTCATAAGGGAAGCTATGGTATCTTTTCCATTTTGAAGAAAAAAAACTCTTGCGTCAGACACTATTTCGTTATTGTAACATAATCTTACTTTTCCATGTATCAATGGTGCAACCTCGCTTTCTGTATATCCTTTGCCTTGCTGATTAAAACTAATGCAATTGTTTCGATCTATTTCAGCAAAGTCATCAAGATTCTTTTGTGTTGAGCAGCTTAATAGTGTTGAAAATAAAAAGAGTTTAGCAAGCCAAACGAACTTTATTTTTAATGAAAGATTACAAATTAATTCGATCTCCATGAGATTTCGGCTGTGAAATAACAAGAAATTCTAAATCTTGATTAGTTCTATTGAAAATTCTGTGTTTCTGACTTGCTTGGATATGAAAGCCATTGTTTTCTTCAACAACATATGATTCATTATCTACTTCGAAAGTTGCAGTACCCTTTAATATGTAAAAAAATTGCTGTGCCTTACTATGAAAATGTAAACTTTCTTTTGTTCCTGGCGGCATTTTCTCTTGAATCACACTTAAAGAATCAGACTTTAATAAGTGCCACCCATCACAATTTTCACCCCAGATATAATGCTCAGCATTGTCGGTATTTTTTACTTTCATTACTCATTCAATAAAATTATGTGATATTCAAAAAAGAATAACGGTAATACGGAATCACAAGTATAAAGATATGCCAAACTAGGTCAAAAAAGAAATCGGATTGCACCCCAGTTTCATTGTCTCTAATTTATAAAAATACATTAGTAATCGTAGCTATTTTTAGGGGAGATTACAGATGCAAAGAATAAAACGAGCAATGTTAACATTACTCGTTCTATCATGATTGACACTTCTTTGCTGTGAATAAAATCATTGAATTTGTCCTAAAATAAATAGGTGATTCTATGGCAACACTATTTAGGGCATTAATACAGCGTCTATTACATGGATTACCCCATTTGATTGATTGACGTCCGCAACTGTTACTTTTGCGCTGTTACCTTTTGCGTCTTTTACATATACATCGTTCCCTTTCATCCAAAAAGTAAGGTTGCCACCTTGGACTGATTTAGTTACATAGGTTCCTTTACCATCCTTAATCGCTTTGGTGATCTGCGCGGCACTCCATTTTCCAGGAATCACGTGGTAGGTCAATATTGATGTTAATTGAGCCTTGTTTTCTGGAAGCATTAAGTTATTTAGGGCCTCTTTGGGGACTTTAGCAAAAGCGTTATTGGTAGGAGCCAAAACAGTAAAAGGACCAGGTCCCTGTAAGATTTCTACAAGGCCAGCAGCTTTTACTGCAGCGACCAGAGTCGTGTGATCTTTAGAATTGACTGCATTCTCAATAATGTTTTTGGAAGGATACATAGGTGCACCACCTACCATAACAGTTTTTTCCTTTGTTTGAGCCTGGCCCATGTAAGTGCTTCCCAATAATAATGCTGCAGAGGCAGCCGCCCATAAGATTGATTTAATTTTCATGATCTTTATTTTTTATCTGTTATTTAAAAGCTTTATATGATCATTTACGATGAAATTGATTACTTGGATTGCAGTGAAGAATAAAATTTGCAGATCGTAGCTTAGTGTACTCTGTAAGTTCCGATTAAACTTCAAAAGTAAGTATAGGTAATCTTCTAGAAGTTGAAATTCATTCACCAAATAAATTTGGAGTTCAGTATCAGAAGAAATCTACAATACTTTTTTAGAATATAGCTACCCTTTAAATTATTGTATTCTTCTGCGAAAAGTAATCCGATAAAAATCTTTATTAGCGTTTCTTATATTTAGCTTCACTCCTCTATGAAGCGTATCGAGGATAGGATATCCCTTATAGTTTGCTTTCTTTATTGCTTGTTTGTATTCAGTGACTTAGGTGTGAGGTTTTTACTTAATCGCTTAAGCTATCCAAGTATAGTCGCGTTTTATCACCTTCCATTTTCCATTTATTTTTTCTAGGACAAAATCATATCCCTGACCGCAAAGTCCCCCACATACGTATTCTAATGATACAAATGCTTTAAAAGATGATGCCAAAATGATTTCCTTTCCATAGTACAATTTACTAAATTCATGCATCAGGTTTTTATTTATGCTACAGTATTTAACAGACGATCAAATCAGAACAAGGCTGAAACTGGGAAAATCTGTAGAGCAGTGGTTAGGTGATGAACAAGAAGTATATAAACGTTACTTTTTCAGTATGGAAGAATTTCTAAACAATACTAATAAGATATTGATGGGTTTTCGACAAACTTAGTCGGCGCATAGTCAATTTTAATGAAAGAAGAACTCTTAATTAAAACCTACCGTGCGGAAGGAAAGAATTTCCGTATAGATTATAAGGGCTCAGTTATAAAAATAAATGAAACTGTCTCATAAAGTGTGTAAGTTATAGAAATGCAGAGTTCAGTTATGTTCCTTATAACTGTACTCTGTTTTCAAATGAAGTTATGAGTTTGAGTAACACTCCCCAATAGCTGCCTTATAGGCAGTGTTAGTCTTGGCTAAGGTTTCTGCATATAATCTCTTACTTCTTTCGATCCTGGCCTCGGTGCATATGGGCTCTCAATTATTCCTTGTTCATTGATGATGATATAACGAGGTAGGGTAGATATAAAATATTTTTTTTTGAAATCCTCAGCGTTTTCTAACGTCACATTGAGTCCATTTAATTTTGTGTTTTTTAGATATCCATTTAGTTCATTTAAGTCATTGTCAATATAAATATTTAAAACAATTGCATTTGATCGTGTTTCGATTCCGTCAACCAATTTATTTATATTAGCAAGTTCCTGTACAGAAGAACTACAGCCCTGTGACCAAATATTCATGTATATTTTTTTACCATTTAAGCTGCTCAAATCGAAATTAGTACCATTTATTCTTTTTAAAGCAATATCTGGAGCTGCTTTTCCTTTTCCGATAGCTTCCATTGCGCGCTCTTTTTCTACTACTACAGATAGATAATCAGGCCGTTTAAATATTTCTTTTAATCGTAGGATATTAGTCTCGAAAAAAGTGGGATTACCCGTTTTGAGTGCATAGAGCAGGGTCTGTGCTGAGAAGAAATTGGCAATTTTTGAAGATTTAAACAAGGAGAGTCCTAGATCTAATCTTTGATTAAAAAGGCAAATCTGTTCCTCATTGTAAATTTTGTTTTTGCAATTATTCTTTTCTTTTACTTTATGATCCAAATACATTCCAAGTAAATCAACAACATATTGCGACAACAGATTTATCTCACTTTTTTTTAATTCATTGATATTAATATCATCCAGTTTTAGGATGGGATTTAAATTGTTATGCGTAAAATAATTGTGATAATCAGCGTATAAAATATTTCGGATGGTAATAAAAGCCTTTAAATCATTTGAATCTAGTTGTTTGAATTTTTTATCAGCTATCTTTGGAAAATATACATTGCGAAGATTTTCTATTTCATGTTCAATAGTCGAATTTGCAAGGAGAAAACTATCTTTAGGTAGTGAATAGAGTCTCTTTAGATCTAGATTTTTTTCGTCTAGGAGTTTGTTTTTTTTTAAAATGTAGGTGTTAATGGGGTCTTTTATCGTAATACGTTCTGGATTTGTTTTTTCACTCCGTAATTCGACTTCTATTTCTATCCTATTATCCTTATCTATATAAATGGGATAATCTTCATTTTGGTATCTTAAATAAAGCAGCGCCGGTAAATTGTTCTCCATCGTAACAGTAAAGATATTGCGGTGCGTTTTTTTGGAAATAATATTAATGATATCCTCATTTTGCTCTAAGGTACTTTTTTTTAGAAAGTATAGGTTTTCATTAAGATCCCCATTAACGATAAGCTCTATTGTGGCCGAGTCTGTACTAGAATACACTACTAAATCTTTTGCCTCCGACTGGGACAAATTAATGAAGATAAATCCAATTAAAAATGTGAAAAAGGTATATTTCATGAAAAATAGAGTTAGCGACAATTAAATTGCCTTTGATTTTAGTAAATCACTCCAGATGAGTGTTCTTCGTGTTAGTATTTGCTAAAAAACCTTGTGAATATATATAATTAATTTCAAACGTTGTTCTAAGCAGATTATTCGACAATTCGTTCTATACTTTTCGGTATCTCTTCACTACCGCTTACATACCCCTTCTTTTCCTCAAATTGCGGCGCAATCCTGTCTACTTTTGCTATATAGGTAGCATTGTTCAAGCACAATATAGCAAATCGCTTTGCCGGGATGATTTAAAATGCGCAGGAGAAAAAACTATTGATAAAATAACATTTAGGAGAATAGATTGATCTATGGCGTCAAAGTCGCAATGTATAAGAAAAGTGTTAAAATCGCTAGTGGAGTTAACTTTACTGCTTTTTTATTAGTTTTCCATTATTTTATTATTGTACGAAATTAATTTTAGTAGATATGGTTGATTTATTTTTTTAATACGGTGGAGAAAAATACTATATTTGCCTCAATTAAACGAAAGCTATACCAATTTTTGAAAAGTAATTAACCAGGGTAGTATTCGAGTAGAGCATTTCATTTATATATATTATTGACCATTTTATTAACTAGCCATGAAGAATTTAAAATCAGGACTTCTATTTCTCCTGAGTGTCTCTGCTTTAGGTGGGAAAGCACAAAATTTGTTAAACCTAACTGACTGGGTTGTAGGAACAGGAGGAATCACAGGGTTAGCTCAAAATGGACTAACTTCGGAAAACCAACGTGAATGGGGAATTGGGCCTTATGGTACACAGGTTATATTATGGAAAGGAAGCCCCAGTGGCGATGAAAACGGTGATGGAGGATTTGATTCGTCCTATTTTATCATTAACAACCAAAAAACCTATCGTTATACCGTTTGGTTGAAAAAGACGAATTCAAACGATGGAATATCCTATCTTGGTTGTGCTCCAGGGGTAACAACCTTGGCTGGAGTGGCTAATAATAACCCCTATTTTTGGTATGGCGACCTCCCTGAATTAAATAAATGGTATCTCGTGGTGGGGTATGTCCATGGTACGAATGATCCATCGACGACAAATTTCGGTGGCATCTATGACGGCCTAACGGGTAAAAAGGTAGTTTCAACAACAGATTTCAAGTTTGCTTCTAATACAACTGCGACCCAGCATAGATCCTATTTATTTTATGATCCCAATATTAATGATCGCCAATATTTTTACGGACCTCGTGTCGAAGAGGTCAATGGCAATGAACCAACTATTAGTGCGCTCTTGGGCAATCCTGTAGGTGCGGGCGATTTTTATTTTTCGGGAAAAGTCGGTATCAAAACTCAGACGCCGGGAGATTATGACCTGGCTGTCAACGGGAAGATCCGTAGCCAGGAAATCAAAGTAGAAACTGCTGGTTGGGCAGACTATGTTTTTGAGGAGGATTATAAGCTCCCGACACTGGATGAAACCGAAAAATTTATTCAAAAGAACGGTCATTTGCCCGATGTGCCTAAAGCAAGTGAGGTTGAAGCTAACGGTATCTCATTAGGTGAAATGAATAAAGTACTGTTGAAGAAAATTGAGGAATTGACCTTACAGGTGATTCAATTGAATAAAACTGTACAAAAACAAGATAATAAAATAAAGTCGCTGGATAGATAGATTATTATCATTTTTTTAGCGCTTTCTAATCAATTTACAGTGGCTTATTGTCTCTGAGATGAAGTATATATTAATAATTAATTTATGAAATTTTTCAAAAAAGTAATGAAGGGCTGTCTCAGTCTCCTATTCATTTTTTTATGTTGTCACTGTTGGGGGCAAGAGAGTAGCGATCGGTTTATCCAGTCGCCAAATGCAGCTTCGGTTGGCTTTTATGGAAAAACCGATGTAAGCTTTTTTACAGGACTGTTGGATATAGCCATTACGGTCACAAAATTAAGATATCGAGATATTGAACTGCCGATTAGTCTGAAGTATAACTCGGGTGGTGTCCTTTTGGAACAGCATCCCAGCTGGGTCGGGCAAAACTGGACGCTGAATGTGGGTGAGGTGATTACCAGAAAAATAAAATATTTTTTGAATAGAAGGCAATTGATCAGTGAAAGTGTAGCATTTATTAACCATTATAAAAATATTATTAACATCATTATTTTATGAGTGCCAAATTGATCATTCATGATTTTCATTCGAAAATGGGCAAATTCTTTTATTGCTTGCTCCATAAAGGCTTTGAAAAATTATTTTACGTTTACAAGTTGTTTAACTTTAGTGGTTTATATAGGAATCTAAAAGGGATTTCTTTATTATTTTTGTCAGCTGTATTTATGCTAAATACAGTACACGCCCAGACTGAAACCTTATTTCCTTCTGCCAGTAGTATTGCAGCGCTCAAATCTGCAAGTGGAGATTTGAATATGTATAGTGGTAAAATTGATCTAAATATACCAATATATACGATTAGAGAAGGATCGGTTTCTTTAAATATCGCCTTGAAATATACGGGTGGATCGGGAATCAAAGTTCAGGAAATTGCTGGTGAAGCAGGCCTTGGATGGGCTTTAGTAGCTGGATCAGTTATTACAAGGACAGTGAACCGAAATATGGAAGAGCCCAATTCCGGACTTTTGAATGGAACTGATTCGCTTTCAGTATTAACGGCGATAAATAAACCGTACGGCAACAAATTAAACCTCGATGTTTTTAACTCGTCTCTGGGTGGTAGAATCGTTTATGATTTGGACAATAAAGCTCATTTTATGAAAGAACAAGGTTTCAAAATAGAAGAAGATGGCATAAACAGTCCGGATCGAAGATGGGTGATTGTATCCCCGGCCGGGGATAAGTATTATTTTGGAGAGACGTTAGCTTCGAAAGAAATGTTTGTGGTGACAAGCAGCAGTTCTTCGGGAAGTTACAAAGTATTTTCACCTTTGGCTTGCGCATGGCACTTGAGCAAAATTGTTTCGTCCAAAGGTGAAGTTATCCAATTTGAATATGAAAAAGGTAATATTAATAATTTATTGCAATATAAGTACTGGGAAATGAATAGAATCAAATATTCATATAATCCCAACTGGGTAAGTAAGGTCACTGAACTTAATAGCCAAAACGGAAAAATACGGCTTTCTAAAATTAGTAGCAGCCATTCGACAATACAGTTTTTCTACAAGAACCGGGCAGACCTCCAGAATGGTGACGCTATCTCAGAGATATCAGTGTCTGACAAGAGCAATGCACTTGTAACCAAATTTCTTTTTGAGACAGATTACTTTAAAAGTGCTGATTCTACTCCAGCACAGCGACTTAAATTAAAGGCGCTTAGGCAGCAGACACCTGCTTTGGAGACGCATTTATTAGCAGCCTTCGAATATAATGAAACCGAAAATTTGCCGATGCCAAATTCTACTAAAATTGACCATTGGGGATATTATAATAATAATAATACTGGTAAATACTTCGTATCTGAAGGTGCTGACAGGGCCGCGAATCTCAGCAAATGCACTGCAAATATCTTAACAGGGATTCGCTGGCCAACCGGCGGTAGTACAAAGTATGCTTATGAGCTGAATGATTATATAAGAAATGGTGTTCAATATAGTGGTGGTGGGCTGCGGATTAGTTCTATAACAGAAATGGATTCAACTAAGGTGTTGAATAAGAACATATACGATTATTCTACCCTTTTATCTGCTAAGAAAGTGAGTTCAGGCTTGATGCATAGCCTGTTTGATGTCACGAAAGGATACATTTCAGATTATACAAGCAAAAATTATTTTATGACGGACCGGATAGTAAATACCATGACGGAGAACGCCCTGCCTGTAAAAAAAATTATTGATTTAGATGGAATTACAATTGGGTATTCGAAAGTGACACTTTTACATATTGACCAGTCCAGCGAGGAATACAATTTTCAGGATTATGCCACTTTTCCTGATGAGGTAAAGTATTATCGTTATACTTATTTGCCCTTTAAATACACAACAAAAGATATGGCCAGTGTGAATAGCATGGAACTTTATAATGGACTCAATGCTGTTACTTCAAATAATCAGCAACGGGGATTGATTACAAAAAAGGTTATCAGAAACAGCAAAAATGAGATATTAAAATCTATAGATTATAAATACAATACTCTCGTGGGTACACAGATAGCCGGCCTTGAGACTATAACGGTAGGGGATTACAACCCAGATGATAAGGAGCTGGTCAATACAGAAAGATATATGTTAGGAGCTGCTTACACCGAAAAAGTGATGGCAGTTCGCCTCTCCGAATTAAAAGAGGAAAGCTTTTACCCAGGGAGTCCAACCACACGGCTCAGTACTACCATTAACGAGTACAAACCATTTCCGCAGCCATTTCTAATGACCAAACAGACACAGAAACAATCAGATGGCACTTTCCTAAGCTCATCCTATAGTTATCCTTCAGATATGGTCGCCACAGGAAGGGACAATATGGGTGTCTATGCTAATATGATCAACCGCAATATAATTATACCGGTTATTGAGAAGATAGACAGGGCTGACAATCTACAGATCAGTCTTAATCGGACAAATTATAGCCTGTTCAATTTTGGTACCGGCAGCCTTGTTCTTCCCAAGAGCATCGAGTATCAGTCCGGTAGCAACCCTATAGAGACCAATATGTTTTTTAATTCCTATGACGCTAAAGGTAATCCTTTGGAGACGAGTGTTTTTGACGGGGCTACTATAGTTACATTATGGGGATACAATAATCAGTATCCAATTTTGGAAGTGAAAAATGCGACATATGAAAATGTTAAAATTGCCTTAGGAGAAACGATGATTGCAAACTTAGCCGCTAAATCGGTTACATCGGGAGAAATATGGAGTGCGGCAGCAAAACTACGTAAAGCCTTGCCTAAGGCTTTGATCAGTACTTCCACCTATAATCCCTTATTTGGCATAAGAAGTAGAACTAATGAAAGGGGGATGAGTGAATATTATGATTATGATGAATTTGGAAGATTGATCATGATCAAAGATCATAATGGTTATATCCAAAAAACTTTCTGTTATAATGAACGGGGGCAAAAAACAGACTGCACGAATGGTACTTTTTATTTAAACAGAGATCGGAGCCAGAAATTTAAGAAAAATGATTGTGGAATTGGCTACACATCTGGCAGTGAAGTTACATATATGGTTCCTGCAGGGAAATACTCCTCAACTGCTTCTCAATATCATGCCGACCAGCAAGCTCAGGATGAGATAGATGCTAATGGCCAAGCCTACGCAAACGAAAACGGAACATGTATTGGGGGTACTTATACCTTCTATATTTACAACGACACCGATGATCAAATTGGCGTGACGTTTACCCCACTTTTCCCAGGGGGAACTAATAAAACAATTTATGTACCCGCAAAAACATCGGGTTATCAGATTGAAGTCAAGGAAGGGAAATATGATATCTATGCGTCTGGATATAATCAAAATACAACCTTTACAATGAGTTGCGGATATTCTAGTAACGGACAATATGCGAGTTTTAAAAATGTCGATGTAAGTAATTCATGTTCTTCATTGGACATTTACTCAAGTAATTAAATTTTGTAAACAGATGAAAAAAAATGTTTTATTTAATTTAATTTTTGTGATAAAGACGATTGGCTATACAGGGAGTATAGATTTATTATACGATCTGAGTGATTTTCTATTCAATAAAAATCCAAATAATATAACCCAGGCCTTTACGCCCTATTTTCTTTCCAATTCAGTGGATAAATTATGAAAAAGACTTTCTTAACGATACTATCTATAGGTTCTATAGCAATTGCTCAAGGACAGGCTCTACTAGATAATCTTACTTTGAACGCCTACAGTGGTGAGACTAACATTCGTGCCTTCAAGACCGTTACGCTGGGAAACGGTTTTCATATTCCGGTGCAAGCAGCGGGCAAGACTGTGACCATCAGTATCAGTGATATTAGCCGCCCGAGTATAAACCAAAACTATGTACTTGCTTCTGTCCCTCGCGAGGCTATCAAGACCATGGTAGAAATGAAAGACCGATCTGTTGGGCAAGTGAACCAAACCATTCAGTATTTTGATGGACATGGTAGGCTGATACAGGCTGTACAATGGCAGGGAAGTCCTAGTAAGGAAGATTTGGTTCAATATATCGAATACGACAATTCTGGTCGGGAGAGCAAAAGATTTCTTCCTTACGCAGAACGGCTCGGTGCTGACGGCAGTTACAAGCCGGCGGCTGCCACCACCCAGGGAGACTACTATAAAGTGGGCGGAGGCTGGGACAGCTATGTCATGAAGACAGCCGCTCCTTATGAGCAGACAGTATTTGAAAATTCTGCGTTAAATCGTATTATCGAGCAGGGCGCACCGGGTATAGCATGGCAGCCGGCCGCAAAGCGAGACAGCCTTGGGCGAACTGTTGTACTGGAATATAGTACTAACGCTGGCAACGACGTACGTCTATGGAAAGTTGATGCTAGTGGTGCATCTGGGACTAGCTATTATTTGGCAGGTACGCTCAACAAAACAGTTTCCAAAGATGAAAACTGGGTGAATACAAATGTGGCCAATCTTCCCTCAAAGAGCGGAACGGTGGAGGAATATAGCGACCTTCAAGGGCGTATGCTGCTCAAGCGGGTATGGCAGAGCGAGACGATTAAACTTGAGACCTATTATGTTTATGATAATACGGGTGCTCTTAGGTATGTTATTCCTCCAGCGGTACGCTCAACAGGATTTACTGCCCAAACCACGGATGCCAATTTTGAAAATTACATTTATGCCTATAGATATGACAAGCGGCAGCGGCTTGTAGAAAAAAAACTTCCGGGGAGGGGGTGGGAATGGATTGTCTACAACCGGAACAATCTTCCTATCCTGACACAGGATGCTGTCCAGCGAGGCAAAGCTCCCAGTGAATGGGGATATCTCAAATATGATGCTTTTGGAAGGGTGACCGAGACAGGGATCCTTACAGCTAGTTATACGACGCAGCTAGCTGCCCAGAACGCTGCTGATAACCACGCGTCCTCCAGCGGGAAACACTGGGAGGAGCGAACAGTGGTTGTAGGTTCCTTTAGTGGAAAGGATTATACCAGTTATACCCAGCAGGCATTTCCAGTTACAGGACTGAGCCCACGTTTGGTTAATTATTACGATGATCATTATTTTGAGGGAGCGAATACTTCGGGTCTGGAGTTCAGTGGATCCGGTTATCTAGCGGCGAACGCTTCGTTACAAACCGGTACAAAGGTCTATAAAGATGATGGATCAGCACCGCTGCTGACGGTCTATTATTTCGATGAGCGTGGGCAGGTTGTACAGCGCGCCGCACAGAATCATCTTGGCGGAACGGACAGGGAGACCAATACCTACAATTTTGTGGGCGAATTGCTGAGTAATATCCACAACCATACAGTAGGGGGAAAGACAACTATAGTTACCGCTACAAATGAATATGACCACGTCGGAAGGTTATTGACCAGCCGCCACAAAATCAATGCACAGGCAGAAGTCATACTGGTAAAGAATGAATATAATGAGATCGGACAGCTGCGGCAAAAAAGACAGCACAGTGAAAACGGCGGTACTAATTATTTGAATATCATTGATTACAAATACAACGAGCGTGGCTGGCTTCGTTCTTCAAGTTCACCACTGTTCAGCTATGGACTCAATTATAATGTGAATAGCGCTGGAGCGCTTTTGGGAAATGCCCAGTTCAATAGCAATATTGCTCAGCAGCTTTGGGGGCACGGTACTACTACCATGGCCAATATGTTTACTTATAGTTATGATTATCTGAACCGCCTTAAAAACGGCAGTAGCACAGGGACTGTAATGAGCGAAGATGTCTCTTATGATGACATGGGGAATATTATTAATCTGAAGCGGAATGGACATGCTATAGGTACCACATACAGTTATAATGGCAATAAGCTTAAAAGCTTGAGTGGGCAGATTAGTACATCTAGTGACTACGTTTATGACCTTAACGGTAATGTGACCAAAGACTATCAGGGTATGGTGTATGGTTACAATTATATGAATCTACCTAAGGGAGCAAGTCTGGGGGGCACCAGTGTTACCTATCTTTATGATGCTACCGGGACGAAATTGCGAAAGACTGCGACCGTGGGGGCGATTACCACCGTGCGGGACTATGTGGAGGGTTTCGAATATAATAAGGTAAATGGAGTCAATGTCATCGATATGATCCACACTTCGGAGGGTTATCTGCAGAACAGCAACGGTACATATAGTTATCACTATAACCTGACTGACCATCTTGGCAATGTACGTGCAACGGTACAACGCAGCTCGGCTACGACAGGAGTAGTGATCCAGAAACATGATTATTATGCTTTTGGTGAACCGAAAGCAATTTTGATATCTGGGAATAATAATTACCTTTATAATGGCAAGGAATACCAGGGCGAGCTTGGTGGACAGTATGACTATGGCGCACGTTTTTACGATGGCGAGATTGCCCGTTGGAATGTGATGGATCCACTGTCGGAGAATCATTATGATACGAGTCCCTATGCCTATGCACTGAACAATCCTTCAACATACATTGATCTGTTTGGCCTTGATACACTGAACAACAATAACAACTTCAATTCCGGTGACTGGAATAAGTTTAATCCGAAGAAGGATGTCATCGGACTTAACGAGGTTACGGTAACCGCGCCGCGTCAGGTCAGTGGTCTAGAACAGGCCTTTAATGCATTTCGAGACTGGGGATCTGACCATCCTTATTTCGGCAGTAGGCCTTATGATCCAGTAGTATACTATCGGACGATCAATGCTGCACGTGACCCGGCGGTGGATTTGATGAATTTTGCTAGTATAGCTTCTGGTGTTGGGGATGGTTATTTTTTAGCTCGAGGGATCTATACTGGTCTTCGTATGGGGATACCAATGGTTGCAGCCCGTTTTGCTATTCGGAGCCTTGCTAAGGAAGTTCCGCTTATGCCGGGTGCAATGCGTCTTGCGGCTGAAGGCGGGGAGTTGGGGGTGATAAATGTTGCTAATACGAGTGCAAATTTAGTTGAGCAAGCTGCAGTACACGGAAACTCTTTAAAGAGTCTTAAACCAACTTGGGGTTATAAATTATATTCAGCTGATGGTACTTTTCTAAAAAATGGAATTACTTCAGCATTAAAAGCAGAGTCTCGATATACAAAATCTTTTATGTCTGATAAGTATATGGAAAAAATATTGTTCCCGAATAGGAAAGCCGCCTATGAGTGGGAATTTATTCAAAATCAAGTACTTAAAGGTCCGTTGAATAAAAATATGCATTAAAAAATGGGAGATGAGAATTATATAATAGGTTGTTTTGCCTCTACCAATATGGGAGATGAGCAAGGTGTTTTATTTAGAACTTATATCTGGGGAGATAAAGGAATAGGAGATGTTTTAAAAGCGTTGCGTTATGAGGATTATGGAAATGATATGAAACGTATTTTATTTCAATTCTACGTTAATCCTATTCCATATGAACGACAAAACCTTAAAGAAATAGAACCATATAGAGCAAGAGAAAAGGCAATTGGAGTACCGATAATTGTAACACATGAAAACTTCTTTAGTAAGTCAGAAGAAGAACGTTACAGTTTTTTGAAACAAACTATTTTACAAAAGTTAGATTTACTTGCAGAAGTAGTGAAGAAGAAAAAACTTGATACTAAAATAGATTTGCTCAAAGCGGATTTACAAAAGTTTTTGAATTGAAAAGTGACAGCATATTGCAGTAAAGCCCGATTTAATCGGGCTTTACTATTTATTAAAGGCTTTCTTAGTCTTGTGGTTTTTTATAACGTTATCAATGAAGGAGACTGTAACCTGAACTGTGTCAGAGGAATAATTCAATAAGATTATTTATATTCAATTATTCAAACGACACGGTCATGAAAGAAAAAGACCCATTCGATTTTTCGTTAGTGTTTGTTTTCTAAAGGCACTCAAAAGGGCTTCGCCGTTTTGAACGCTTCAAGGCAGAAACCACGCAAGGTCTTTACGACGGTAAAAGTTTGTCTCCCAATGATGGCGTCCTAGCGCCGTTAATGAAGCATCTGTTGGAATCAATGATGAATGGAGAACTGGAAAACCATTTGAACGAAGAGAAAGCTTCAGGCAATAGCAACCGGCGAAATGGCAAGACCAAAAAGACAGTCCGTGGCCTTAACACTGGGACATTTGAACTGGAAACAGGCCGTGATAGATCGGGAACGTTCGAGCCTAAAGTAGTACCTAAGAGACAATTAATCATCACTGAACAGCTTGAGGGACACGTGTTGAGCATGTATGCCAAAGGAATGAGCACACGGGCGATAAGCGAGTTTATACGCGAAATGTATGCAATGGAAATCTCTGCCACTGAAATATCGCGTATTACCGAAAGTGTACTTCCAGCTGTAAATGAATGGCGTAGTAGGCCTCTTGAAGCTGTTTATCCCTTTGTATTCCTGGACTGCATGCACATTAAAGTTCGCCAGAATGGAACTGTTGAATCAAGAGCTATTTATAACATACTGGGAGTTGGTATGGATGGTAGAAAAGATCTGATCGGTCTTTATAGTTCAGAAAATGAGGGGGCTAAGTTCTGGCTTTCAGTTCTTACGGATCTAAAGCAACGTGGAGTTGAAGACATCCTTATTGCTTGTATTGATGGTCTAAAAGGGTTTCCTGAGGCCATAGAAGCTATTTTTCTAAAAACAAAGATCCAGTTGTGTATTGTTCACCAAATCAGAACAAGTATGCGCTATGTAACTGAGAAAGATAAAAAGCTTGTTATGGAGGATTTAAAGCCAGTCTATAAAGCCGTGAACGAAGAAATAGGTTATGAGAACCTCTTGTCTTTCGAAGAAAAATGGGGTAAGAAATATCCACTTGCTGCCAAATCCTGGATGGATAATTGGACCAATCTTTCTACTTTCTTTGAGTACGAGGATCAGGTTCGCAAGATTATATACACCACAAATCCGATCGAGGGAATACACCGTCAGATACGAAAAATCATTAAGTCTAAAGGAGCCTTCAACTCCGAACAGGCACTAATGAAATTGATGTATCTGATCATAAAGGATATCGTAAAAAAATGGACGATGCCAATGCATAACTGGGGTTTGACCATATACCAACTTTATATTAGATTTGGGGGTAGACTCAAACTCGAAAGAGGTTTTTAAGTTTTAATCCTATGACACAGTTGGTGTTACACTCCCCGAATGGGTCTTTTTCTTTCATGACCGCGTTCCTCTGATACAGTTTATGTTACAGTGTTTGAATTTTTATTAATTTAATGTTAATGATAAATTAATGTATATTATTTTATGTTGTATAATTCAATAGTTACTTTTGTTTAAGTCAGTGTTATTTATCCTTTTTCAGGTATTTGTTTATATAGTAATTTATTTTCTTGCTTAACTTGCTTTAAGTTAAGTGTGTGAACTGTTTTTTTATCTAATTTTTCTTTTAATGAGGTCTATTTTTTTTGTGTTTTATTTTTTATTCTCTTTAGTGAGCTATTCTCAAAATCTATTAAATCTAAATGGTTGGGTCGCGGGAACGATTGACAATGATAACTTTCAATCGTATAATGGTGTAACAAATAATTCTCGAATTTGGGTAGATGGGCCGCAGGGTACTCCAATTGTTGCTTGGAGGGTACAGGACAAACGAATGGATGGTGATGATGTGGGGGGATTTTCTGATAAGATCGGAGTTCCCATAAATCCTAAAAAAATGTATCGCCTTTCCGTTTGGGTAAAGCCAACAGGACCAAATGTAGGTAAATTTCATATCACTACAATTTATAATCAGCAGGGAGCTACCATGGTAGATTTAAAAGGAAATCTCGTACATAGCGTCGCATCTTATGAATCGTTGCCGGAGATAGGAAAGTGGTTTCTTGCCGTGGGATATATTCATGGTGTCGACGAGGTCGGAGCTTATAATATCGGGGGAATATATGATGGTGTAACGGGGCAGAAATTGAAATCTCTAAACGATGCAAAGTTTTTAAGCACGGCGACAAGTGTTAGTTTTTCCAGTTATTTGGCAACCGATGCAAATAACCCAGATATGTCTGTAATATATGATTTTTGCAATCCTCGTCTTGAGGTAGTGGATGGTAATGAAGTTCCTATTGCTTCTCTTTTGGGAAAAGTTGAAGCAAAAAATTCAAATTATTTTACCGAAAATGTAGGTATTAAGACTACTAATACGCAGGGCTATACATTGGCTGTAAAA
The DNA here is from genome assembly GCF_014170215.1 of Sphingobacterium sp. UME9. Taxonomy (NCBI): domain Bacteria; kingdom Pseudomonadati; phylum Bacteroidota; class Sphingobacteriia; order Sphingobacteriales; family Sphingobacteriaceae; genus Sphingobacterium; species Sphingobacterium sp. UME9. Next base: position 848,450 of record NZ_LZZP01000013.1, read on the forward strand.
GGAAAAATCAGATCTCAGGAGATTAAGGTAGAAGCCGAAAACTGGCCCGATTTTGTTTTTAAACATGACTATAATTTAAATACGCTTAAAGAGGTGTCGTCGTATATTAAACAGTATGGCCATTTGCCAGAAATGCCTAGTGCAGCGATAGCTGAGAAAAATGGAATAGAGCTAGGCGAGATGAACAAATTGCTATTGAAAAAAATTGAAGAGCTTACATTGTACATTATTCAGCAGGACAATAAAATTAATGAGATTCAGCAAAAGCTAAATCCTGATTCATCCAGATCAAAGCTTTAAAAAAACGGATAACATATTATCCGTTTTTTATCCAATGATTTCTTCCCGTCTGAATTATTGTACGAACCGGAGACTAATTCAGACTAGAACCAGTTACCCGATCAATTTACTAAAACTTGCTAGCCAAGAATATTTGAATCTCAAGTGACCTTTTCTTGAGAAACTATTTAAGAACAGTTTTGAATGTTATTAATAATGATTTATGAATTTAAAAAATATTTTGCTATTGTGTTCAGCATGCTTGGTATGGAAAGCGAGTGCGCAGATAAATCACGGCGGACAAGAGGCTTCGAATGCTCCGAGTAAACTTATTTCTAGGGAGCTGAATGTTGGTAGTAACCTATACTACGGAAAAGTTGATGTAAATATTCCAATTGATCAGATTGATATTGGAGCATTAAATTATCCCATTAACCTTTTCTACACCGGTGGCTCAGGAATTCCTATGGAAGAGTTGCCGTCGGCCGTTGGACTTGGCTGGAAAATGAGCGAAGGATTTGTTCAACGTGTTATCAGGGGGAAACCAGATGAGTTTCGTGGATTTTCAACAAAAATTGAAACAGGATCTATCAATCTCGGAGGACAGATTATTACAAGCAGTAATCTTACGCAGGCACCTTTGAGCGGAGAGTTCAACTATTTTAATAATATCGGTAAATTAAATACAGCTGCTTGGAATACCTTAAGCAATATTCAGGCAGTTTCAGCCAATGCTGACGAAAAATTTATTTTTAATGCCACAGCTAATGGGGTGTCTGTTAGGATTTTTGATTCTAAGCCGGTTGTGGATCTTTTGCCGGATGAGTTTTATTTTTCATTTGGACAATATTCGGGGAAATTCTTTTTCGATCATACAGGGAAATGGCGCGTGATATCAAATACGGATGTGACGTTTGATGTCGAGGTGGAGCAGGGCGAGGATATCAATATGCCGAGAAGAACAGTATCAGGACAGGAACCTACAAATGACACTATGCGTAGGATAATCAAGGCGATTACACTGACCAGCTCAGACGGATTCAGAATAACTTTTGGGTCACTTCCAAACGATCTTTTTTTGGAGTATTCGGCGACTTCGGGAGTTAGAGATTTCGTGACCGGTACGACAACCCCATACAGCACAGCTGTTCCCAGTCGTTGGAGTATCCGTAAGATCGAAAACCTCAATACCAAAGATTACTTATTGTTCAATTATTCTCTTCCCGATATTAATTTTACAATGACTCATAGTGCTGAAGGCAACATTGGTGATGACGATGTGGATATGAATAGAGGAATAATTTACCAGTATGAGCCATTTGGAATGGATGGGTCCTTTAATCCTACGTCACCAGTTAGCAAGATCGCGTTCCGATACTATCTGCTTAAGGAAATAGTAAGTTCCAGAGGGATCAAAGTTGTATTTGATTATAGTGAATCTACACAGTTGAATAGCGACATGAAGTTTAATGTCGGAAGTTTTGTTTTTATGGGTGAAGAGTTTACCTCAACCTATTTTAACCGCAATCACTTTTATAAGTTGAATTCGATTAAAGTGTATCAGGATACTGATCTGGTTCGAGAGCATAGACTTGAGTATAAAGAGGCTCCGAGAGAAAGGATGAAACTTAAAACGTTATATCAGACAAATGGTAGCCAGAAAATAAACCAATATACCTTCCAGTATGGAGATTCTCTTCTTCCTCCATATGGTTTCCGTTCAAAAGATCATTTTGGTTATTATAACGGACGCGATTTTTTTGGAACGGAAGCATTGCCTTTTGGACGAAAAATTCTCAACGGAACCTATTACAATTCAAGAGAACCAGTTTTGGTAAAAGCTCAATTTGAGGCATTGAAGAAAATTGAATATCAGACTGGAGGTTATATCGAATTTGAGTATGAACTGAATAGTTATTCAAAACGTATTGATAGAAACCTCCAGGTTCTCTCAAACAATATCGATTCTCTTTCAGGTGGTTTACGGATCAAGAAAATTAAAAAATTTGACGGAAGCTCTACATCAGAAAAAATCTATGAATATTTGGGTGAAAATGGGCGATCCAGTGGTACCAAAAATTATGATATACAATATTATCAATCGTTTGGGATAATCAATAACAAACAGCGTTATTATTTTAGGGCGGATGCCAATAGCTTATCCCCTTTTGTTGACAATTTATGCACCTACTCTGCTGTAACAGAAAAGGAAGTTGGAAACGGAAAGAAAGTGTATGTATTCTCCGCTCTTGATAATGGATATAAAGACAAGGCTCCGGAGCTATCTAATATAACGCTCACCAGCTTGGCAAGGGATGATAATTCCTCAAAATATGCGTTTAAAGATCAAGCCTTTAAAAGAGGCAAGATAATCGCACAGAAAATTTACGCTGAGAGCGATCCTAAAAATCCAATTCATGAAACAGAATATAAATATTCACATGATTTCGTAGAGTCTTCAGCTAATAACGTTAGAAACCTCTACATATTCAAGTTTGGAGATTATCTAAAATATAGTGCGGTAGAAAATAATATTTACAGCAATCCAATTCGACAACAGCTGGTCCGGCAATCTGATGCTGTAGGGAAAATTGAAAGTCAGGTGAATTATGAGTATGATACATTCAACAATAAGAAAAAAGAAATTTCTGTAGGATCCAATGGGAAAACGAGAGAAGTTCAGTATTTCTATCCGAGTGATTTCAGTGGTGAATCGGGATATGTTGGATCCATATTAAAAACTATGGTGGACAGAGGAATGAAATCTTTACCGGTAGAAGTTATTACAAAAGAAAATGGTAAGGTCATCGATGCCAAGTTAACTGAATATATTTTACGAAATGGATTGGTCGTTGCAGGTAAAGATTATATTCTCAAAAGTACTGAAGGATTATCCGATTTTTCACCTTATAAATTTAACGGATCAATCTTTACGAAAGATCAAAGATATACGTTGGAACAGGAATACTCTAATCATGATAGCTATGGTAATCCATTAGAGGTAATTAGCAGAAAACAACCTAAGATTTCTTTTCAATATGGATTTAAAGGTCAGTATGTTGTTGCAAAAGTCGTAAATGCAGGATCAGATGAATTTTTCTATCAAGGATTTGAAGAAAATGGCAGCGGCAAATCTATTCTTGAAGCTGTGGGCAGTGGTCTTTACGTAGGAAAATACACAGTGCCATTTAAAAAGCCCAATACTAAAAGGTATATCATCGATTATAAATATTATAAGGATGGTCTTATGGTATATATACAGAAGACCTACGAAAATAATATGGTTCTTGCCGATGGCCAGTTTATTGATGAAGTCAGAGTGTATCCTGAGGATGCTGCTATAAGCACTTTTACTTACAGTCCGAAAATTGGAAATACCAGTATGACGGACGCTAGGGGTATGACCCAATATTATGATTACGATTCTTTTGGACGGCTTAGTTTAATACGTGATTTTAAAGGAAACGTATTGAAAAGGTTCTGTTATAATTATGCTGGTCAAAAAATAGACTGTACAAAAGTCCCTGAAATTTTTAAAAACGATAATAAAATGGGCTCATTTGTTAAAACTGGCTGCCCAATAGGATATCGTGGCGAGTTGGTAACATACGATGTACCATTAGGGAAATATAGTTCTCTTGTTGATAAAGAAGCAGCAAATCGAATGGCTCAAAAAGAAATTGAGCTTAATGGCCAAGGTTATGCTAATTTGAATGGACAATGTTTCCTAATACCTTATGTAGCTCTGGTCAGGGAAAATGTAACGACAACAGTTGTTGATCCAGAAAATGCAGAAGAGCAATATATTGAAGAGGATCGGGGCGATGTTGTCATCTATTTCTATAAGGACAGTGGTAAAAAAGAATATGCAACTGTTACACCTACAAAAATATATTACAGTCTTACTACCCAGCCGGATATGGATATAGCACCTGACTATGCAAGCGGAACCATGTTTGAAGAGAATGGAGCAGTGTTATTAGCCGATGTACCGTTGGTGAGGCGCCATTATTATAAAGATGGTTCTGGGAACTGGAAAATGCATTCCATCAAATCTAACGTCATCCAGCTGATGCCTAGTAGTGATTATAATGTAATCAATTGAGCTCATTAACGGAATATAATTTAAGCCAAAAGATTATGAAAAAGAACTTTTTAACGATATTATCATTTACTTTGATAAGTATTGTCTATGGACAAAGCATCCCAAAAGATACTATTTTAAGTGCTTATACCAATCAAACAAATATTACTGCACTTAACAGTATCACCTTACAAAACGGATTTCATATTCCAGTACAGTCAAATAAGACTGTGACCATTGGTATTGTAGGTTTTCAGAATGTTGTAAGCAAGCCCACAGGAGACCAGAATTATATTTTGACACAGACTTTCCGGGATGCGGTAACTATTGCTCAATTGGGTAACTCGAGGACAATAGGGCAAGAGAATCAGGTGATTCAGTATATGGATGGTTTAGGCAGACCTCGTCAAACAGTTCAGCTCATGGCCAGTCCCAGTTTTAGAGATATTGTTCAGTATATCGAATATGATGGGTTTGAAAGAGAGAGTATCAAATATCTCCCTCATGTGAAGAAGTTGGAAGGGGATGGTAGTTTCAAGAGTACAGCCAAGGATGATCAGTTGGCCTACTATGATGATTTAAATATTTGGGATAGTGGAATAAAAGAAACGAAAAAACCATATGCTGTCACGATCTTCGATAGGAGTCCGTTAAACAGAGTAGTCGAGCAAGGAAGCCCCGGTATGACCTGGCAGCCTCTTCCTGTGGTTGGTGCTGGTCATACTATAAAAACCGAATATAGTACTAATACAGAAAGTGGTGTACATACTGTGAATCTGTGGGAAATTACTGCCGATGGTGCAGCCTATACTAAAATTTATGGCGGAGGGAAACTTTATCGGACTACTTTACGTGATGAGAATTCGGTCAATATGACATCTCGCATAGGCTCAGTAGATGAATACAAGGATCTGAACGGACGCTTGATTCTTAAACGTGCTTGGGAAACGGAAACAAAATCGCTCAATACATACTATATTTATGATGAGGTGGGAAATTTGCGGTATGTTGTGCCGCCCGGATTTACGGGGGCATCATTTAAAAATGAAATAGGTGATTTTAGTGAATTGATTTATGCATATCGTTATGACGATAAAGGTAGATTGATCGAAAAGAAGATTCCCGGCAAAGATTGGGTTTATACAATATATAATGACAATGACCAAATTGTTCTCCAGCAGGATGGAGAACAACGATTGGCAAAAAAATGGTCTTATACCAAGTACGATCAATTGGGGCGCGTAGCGGAGACTGGTATTTATACCAACCAGGCTATTGGTTCTAGACAAGTTGCAATAGATTCTTTAAATGCACAGAAAGTTGGCGGTGTTGCCTACCTTTGGGAGCAGCGAATAGGGACAGTTAATTATACCAACCGAAGTTTTCCCTGCTCAAATGGTCGTAAAGTATATGTTACCAATTATTATGATGACTATACATTTTCGGGTAGTGCAATAGCTAATTTACAATCATCCGGAATTACAAAAAGTGATCGAGTAAAAGGTTTGCTTACCGCGGTGCAGATTACCAGAGACGATGGGACATCGCCTATGCTAACGATCAATTATTATGATGACTATGGCCGCATAGTTCAGACGGCACAACAGAATCATGTTGGTGGAATAGATGTTGAAACTAATACTTATAGTTTTACGGGAGAATTGTTGACAAATAAACGTGAGCATCGAGCTACAGCAACAGGCGCAGTAACTTCGATTTTGACAAATAAAATCTATGATCATGTCGGGCGGCTTGTACAGACAAATAAGAAAATCAATGCTCAGTCCGAAATTATTCAAAGCAAGCTTTTTTATAATGAAATAGGACAGCCGCTCAGCAAGAAGATTCATAGCGAAGACAATGGAGGTACATTTTTGTCGGCTATAGATTATACCTATAATGAGCGGGGATGGGCCAAGCAGATTAACTCTAAAGAATTTAAGGAAACATTAATGTATGAAGATGGCGGTGCTGCGCAATACAATGGTAATATTGCACAGCAATTGTGGCAGCAGGGTACGTCGACAGTGAATACTTTTAATTACATCTACGATAAACTTGATCGTCTGAAAAGTGGAGAAAGCAGTGGAAGCACCGTTATTAAAGAAGCGCTCGAATACGATGATATGGGTAACATTCGGACGATGGCACGTGAGGCAGGAGCCCCAATTACGTATTTATATGCTAATAACAACAAGAGCAATCGTCTGGATAGTGTGAGCGGAGGTGGTGTATCGGGAAGATATATTTACAATACAAACGGTAGTGCCACCAAGGATCGAACAGGTTTGATTTTTAGTTATAATTATTTAGGATTGCCGCAGGTAGCCTCTAAAACTGCTGTTAGCGTTAATTATTTATACGATGCCCAAGGGAGAAAATTACGCAAAATGTCTACTGTTAGTAATATTAAGACCGAACGGAATTACCTAAATGGCATTGAATATAGTATGAACGGAACGGGGCTGGGCACTATTGAACGTATTGCAACAGAGGAGGGATACCTTTTAAATAGTAGCGGTACTTACACTTATCACTATTATTTAACGGATCATTTAGGGAATGTTCGTGTGGTATTAAAAAGAGAAGGAAGTACTACAATTCCAGCTGTTGTACAAAGACAGGATTACTATCCATTTGGTAGAACAAAACTTATTTCGACAAGCTCAAATAATCATTATCTTTATAATGGCAAAGAAGTACAGGACGAGCTGAATGGGCAGTTAGATTACGGGGCTAGGTTCTATGATGCTGAAATCGGAAGGTGGAATGTGGTGGATCCGCTGGCGGAGAAGATGTATAAGTATGGCCCCTATAGTTACGCTTTCAATAATCCTATACGATTTATTGATCCTGATGGAAAAGCGCCAAACGATTTTTATTCAGATGACGACGATATCAATAGCCCTTTTTTAATTGCAAGGCTATTAACTACAGCTGTTTTCGAGTTTAAACACGGGGCCTATAACCTTGCTGCGAGGGCTGTAGGATCGAACATAAGAGCTGGCTATAAAAAGGTAAATGGTAGTGAAACCTTTGAGACGGAATATTCTCCTGTTCAATTGAATAGTTTAAAGGATGTTGGAATAGAACTCTTGAACACCGGTTTAGATTTTGCAGCGATATCGTCTGGTAAAATTATTGATGGGAACGCTTTTTTTGCTAAAACTGGAACAAAAGCAAATATAGCTAGAGAAGTTCGGGAAATTGTTAAGACTGTTGAAGAAGCGAAGCTTTTATATGCTCCGAATTTCAAGCATACAAAATATGGTTTTGGAACTAAAATGGATTTAGATTTTGAAACTGCTTCAGAAGTATTGAATAGCTCATCTCCGTTTGGAAAACAGCGGTACGGTTATAAAAACGGAAAAATATATGAGTTCCAAAACGATAATTTCGGAGGTTGGCACGGTTATCCTATTCCATTCTCAGACATGAAAGGGGGTAGAGGAAATATCGTAAAAGGATGGAAAAAAGATGGTGTAATAACTGACTCACAATATAAAAAATTAATAAAAAGTAAATAGAGAAATGAACTGTGGTAAATTGTATTTTCATCTTGAAAGGAAAGAGAGTCCTTATGAAGAAGAGTTGCCTCCCAATGAAGTTTGGGGTATAATTCAACTATGTTATGAATCGGATAACAAGGTTGAATATATTCTAGACTGGCAGTGGGATATTATTGAAATTGTAGAATGGTTTGATGAAGCTAAAGATTTATTGGCTGTTAAAAATATAGATGTCTTAAATGATGAAAATAAATCCATTGCTGAACTAGAGGCTCTCGGTTATGAACGTTCGTTTTTTTTCAACGAAGATGAAATGTTTTCTTATTACGATGAGTTGGACAAGTGCTTTTCATGTTTTAAGTTTCATTTGAGGGGGACACCTACTCCTATGTATTATATTGGCCTGAATAATGGCAAAGGGGAAATATCGTATTATTCTAGTGAACAAGAAGTATATAAACGTTACTGTTTCAATATGGAAGAATTTCTAAACAATACCAATCAGGTATTAATGGATTTTCGACAAACTTAGTTGGCGCATAGTCAATTTTAATGAAAGAAGAACTCTTAATTAAAACCCACCGTGTGGAAGGAAAGAAGTTCCGTATAAATTATAAGGGCTCATTTATATCATTTATAAATGAGACCTTTTTTAGTTGACATATAATGACCGCCTTTGTGCTTTTACACAATCAAATTTGTTCATTACTTATGCTGCCAGCATCTTCCTCCACCTACAACAAAGCGTTTGCAGTAGCCGCCCGATTTGTTTTTCGCACCGCAAACGGAGGATGTAGGTTTGGTGCTGCCGCCAGTATTTCCACCGTTGCCCGTGTCTGTATTTTTGTAAGAACCGTAGACTGCCGATCCTCTTGCATTTTGGGTGTCGTAGGTTATTGTTGTTTGGTTGTAGCCGACATCTCCAAATACCGTCTCTTTATTTTTTAAGATATAGGCATTAATAGTCTGTTGCGAACTTAAGGATGTCTTGATTGATAGCTTTAATTCGAAACTAATCTTCTGGTCGAATTTGTATTCCCATTTTCCAGTTGTATGCTTTACTGTTTTTGTGACGTTTAATTTATCGGTATAACTGATTTCACAGCTTGTGCATTCGACTTCGTAGCTGAATTCATCGGTAGGTTGTTCCACAATTGGTTCTTCACCTTTACTGCATCCATACAGCGATAAGAGTGAGATCGATAGTAATACATAATTGGCTAGCATTTTTGTTTTCAATAGATTCCTAAACATAATACAGATTTTAAATTTTGTGATTGGTGAATGTTTTTGCAAATCTAAGCTACACTACATAGTTATTCTTACGGTTTCCCTTATAGTATTATGAAAGGCGAGCCCCAACTTTTCGGTATCTCCTCACTACCGCTTACATACCTCTTCTTTTCCTCAGATAGCGGTGCAAGCCAGGCTACTTTTGCAATATACTTTAAAAGAAAAGAAATATGGCAAATCAATTTTTAGTTAAGAACACGATGGCAGATATGCGTGCATTATCTGCAAGTGAAATCACAGCATTGCAAAATGGCTCCTACGATGGGGTGGAGCTATTAGGCTATTACGAAAATGGAGATACAGCGGCACCGATTATTTATTACTTAGCTCCAGTAAGTCCAGATCCCGGAGCAGACGATGGTGGTCGTGTTATTGCTGTTCAAAGTAACAAGCTGATACACGAATTTGTGGATCAGATCGACGTACGTTATTTTGGCGTCAGTACCACTATTACTGACAATACCGTACAGCTTCAGAAACTTGTGAATGTCGCCATTATTAAAGGACTGAATGTATACTTTGATGGGTTTTATGCAATCAAAAATATTCAGATTGACCAGGCAAATAATATCAAATTCTATTCGAATAACGGCGGTTTGTATCAGTATGTGGCTGGACGGAATTTTATCAACCTCACTAATTCCTCAAAAGTTACATTTGAAGGGCTTAAATTAAAGGGGTTCGGTCAATTTGAAATTCCACAAGGTGAAAGTGGAACCTACTACCACAATGTGTACATCTCCGACTGTAGCGAAATTTCATTCGACCGCTGTGAGGTCTTTAATGCGATACGAGGAGGTATACTCAGTATTCGGACAAATTATCTATCTGTTAACAATTGCCGTTTTTACCAAAATCGGAGCATGTTTGACCTGTCCTTTGGCTATTCAATTACCACCACAGCTCGGAGTATCGGATTTACCTGTACCAATTCCAGTTTTATCGGCAGTAATAGCTATGGTATCCATTGTATGGGGGGCGGAAGCAATTATATCATCACTGGCAATCGGATCTCAGATAAAAGTGAATACGGTATTGTATTTTACCATCTCGGAACTGATTTGGATCCATTGCAAGTAATAGACGATATTGTCATTTCCAACAATATTGTTGAGAATATCTCGGATGGTACAGGTACAGACGCAAAAGGGATGGGCATCTATCTTCAAACTGTTGAAAAGGTGGTTGTCAGCGATAATATTGTAAGAAATACCTTGATTGGAAGAAATAAAAATACAGTAAATAGGCAGTTGAGCCCGGCGGCGATTTCGATCAATGGATCCCGTGAGGTGACCTGTACCGGCAATCTTGTTGAAAAATCGACGATAGACGGGATCGGTGTTACCAATTCTGTCATCGGTAGCCGTGGTACTATTATAGCCAACAATGTTGTTTTGGGTGTTGAGAAAACAGGCATCTCATTATATACGGTCAACAACTGTTCCGTACAGGGAAATATTATCGAGGGGAATGGTTCCAATGAGGCAGGTATCGATATTCAATCTTCTTCGGCACGCAGATCATCAGATATCAATGTGAGTGGAAACCAGATCAAAAGTGGATTTAAAAACGGTATCAACACATTTAAATCGACAGGAACTGGATTTGACAGGATAGCTATCACAGACAATCGGATCAGCAATTGTCAGCTCTATTATATTTATCTCTCGGCCATCAATGTATTAAAATGTACGGGGAATACCATTTCGAATGATACTGTAACTATGGTCGCTGGAGGTTCTGGCATACGTGTCGATGCAAATGAAAATTTACTTGTTTCGGATAATGTTTTGATCGGCTCTCCAACTGTAAAACTTAAGCGCGGACTACAAAGCAGCAATAATATTTTTGGAAAGATTACCGACAATATCATCCGAAATATTGAAGATCCTACTTACAGGTTATATACCACTGGTGAGAGCTTGGATATTTCTAATAATTTGGTGGAGTAAGTGTTGACGCAGTAATGGAATAACGCTCATTTTCATATCAAATAGCATACGAGAAAGGGAGGTTCACATAGATTGTAAGGGCTCAGTTATAAAATAAATGAGCCCTTCTTCCTTTTACTTCGAATCCCCTGGTTTGATTGCTTGAATTGTTCCTATATAAAAAATGTTTTTATCTAAATTTTTGTCCGATACCAGACGGATGATGTTGAATAATGAACATTCGGTATATTTATCAATAATATAGATTTAGTTTACAAATGAGAGCCTTATTAATTATAGATATGCAACTGGGGAGTTTTAGACCCTATGAGCTGAGGCAGGATACCTTTGCTGTTATTGATCGGATAAACAGACTTTCTGATGCATTCAGAAAGAACGGAGACCTGGTCATTTTTATTCAGCATGATGGGACAAAGGAAAACTGTTTCATGCCGGGGACAGAAGAGTGGTCTTTGTTACCTGAGCTGATCAGAGGTGCCGCAGACATATTTGTTTCTAAGACAGCGAATGATTCATTTTATAAAACTGATCTGCAGACGATATTGAGGAGTAGGGGAGTGAAGGAACTGATCGTGACCGGATGTGCTACAGATTTCTGTGTGGATGCCACTATAAAGTCAGCGATAACAAGGGATTATTTTATCACTGTAGTTTCTGATGGGCATACCACCGCCGATAGGCCTATGATCCCAGCTCGGCAAGTGATTCAGTATTTTAACTGGCTATGGTCAGAGATGACGCCAACAGAAGGGGGAATTAAAGTCGAAACGTGTGATGCAATTTTATAATTTATATCAAAACAAGATAACACTTCTAAGATATAGAGAAGAGAATCCTTAAATTATGGATTATATAGCAACAGGAATTGATACTGTTATATTATATTCACTGATCCGCTGTCAACTAACTGAGCGGTTCAATCCATTGGGGTATACCGATAAACATATCATTTACAAATTTTTCTGTATACCGTTGCATTCCAGTTTCTTCCTTATCAAAGTAGGTCTTTATTTTTGAGTATACTTTAGGATTGTAGCATAACTTGACACGGAAGTTTTCGACCCATTCAGCCCGTATAACAATGGTAATTAATTTTTTCGTATCTCTGGACAAGCCTATTACGGTGATAGCTTGGCACATCCCGGCATACCAATCGATAATATATACCTTGGTGCCCGGGCTAAACTGTTTCGTGCCATAACGGGTTTGCAGTTTTCCTTGACCATAGCTAATTTCCTGTTTGATGTTAGCTACCAATGTCCATAATGGTATAGGTTCTAAATGATCCATATGACTTTACTGGTTTTTGAATTTACAGAAAAGAATCTAACATGGCAAAATATAGAGCTCATTAACGATGATCTCCATCTCTATTTGTAATCCTGTATTACGTTGCCCAGATATATAGTGTCGGTTGTGAATAAACTTTTGTGAAAGAATGGCCTATAGATCGCTTTGTTGGGTAGTAGCCCTGCTGAAAACTGACTGAAATTTTGGGATACTCATATTTCATTTTGAAATAACCTTGCATTTATATAGATTTAATATAAGTTTTGTTGCTTAGACCAAGTGTAACCTAGGGAAAATATAACCATGGATTTAAATGCAGTTCCATTGAGTCTTGATGAGTTTAATCGCTTTAAATTGGGAGACGAGAAGGTTTTTAAAAAGATTTTTGATTTTTATAGGCCTTTGATGTATCACAAGGTACGTCGTGTATGTTCTTCCGAATTAGACGTGGAGGAGGTTATGCAAGAGATTTTTGTGCAACTTTTTCTAAAACGGAATTCAATCCCCTCTGCGGAAGCTATCTTTCCATTTTTATTTTTAGTAGCAAAGCGAACGGCCATCACTTTGTTTCGAAAAGAGTTGTCTAGACAAAAATATCAAGTATCACAATTGGCAGAATGGGATGAACTAAGTGATGAATTAGAGCGGACAATCGCTCATAAAGATTTAGATAAAGTACTCAAGACGATTGTATCCTGCTTACCGCCACAGCAAAAACTTGTATTTCATAAGAGCAAAATAGAGGAAATGAGTTATGCAGAAATTTCCGAAGAAATTGGTATTTCCAAAAATACAGTACGCAACCATCTTGTAGCAGCATGCCAGTTTGTACGTTTGAAACTTGATGGCTTACTTTTAATCCTTTTTTTAATAAAAAATATCTTTTGACTAGTTCATCGATCCTAGTTGTACGAATAATATTATAGAGTACAACAGATAAGGATGTCCAAAGTAGAAGCATATAAGATTATTATCAGCCAATTTTTGGCAAAAACATTAGACGAGCGTGCAAAGCAAAATTTTGCCAATTATCTCAATGATCCGGATTTTTTGAATGCGTGGCAACAGCTTATGGACGAGGGAGAGATAGAGCAGTCTCCAGACAATCAAATTGCGCACGATAATCTTTTTAAGACAATCATTGAAGATGAAAGAATAAAAGACCAAGTTGTTTCCAGTCCAATTATAAAGAAATCATCAATTCACATTCTACAGTATATTAGTATCGCAGCTATATTGTTGCTAGTTGGTATATCTGCTTCGATCTTCTTCTTTATACAAGAAAATAGACCGGATGACCGGGCAATGGTCAACAATCTACCTGCGGTAGTTCCCGGATCCCAAAAAGCCGAAATAATTTTAGAAAGTGGCGAGCGTATAGATCTCGAAAAATTGAAATTGGATACGATCATAGATAATGGTGCGTTTGAAATTATCAAATCCGACAAAGGTATTATATCCTATCGTCTGAAAAGCTCAGGGACTAGCAATCAGCAGACAGCGTATAATACAATCGTTACGCCGCGTGGTGGGGAATATAAGCTACTATTGGCAGATGGCACAAAGATTTGGCTGAATGCCGCTACTACACTACGTTATCCAATTAGTTTTAATGGTGATGAAAGAAAAGTACAATTGCAGGGTGAAGCTTATTTTGAGGTTGCTAAACAGGTCTATCAAGGAAGACGAGTGCCCTTTATTGTTCATGCAGGTAATCAGAAATTGGAAGTTTTAGGGACAGCATTTAACCTTCAAAGTTATGGCAAATCGATCGTGACAACTTTGGTGGAAGGCAAGGTGAAATTAAATGTTCAAGATAGCCCACAGGACAACCTCTACTTAAGTCCTGCTGAACAAGCTGTGTTTCAATTTACAAGCAAAAAGTTTCTAAAGACGGCTGTTGACCCGCGCTATTTCATTGCCTGGAAAGAAGGAAAATTTGCTTTTTACAATACACCTATTGACGAAGTCATGGAAATTATTAGTAGATGGTATGACGTGGAAGTCCACTTTGATTATCATCCCGAAAGCTTTGCTTTCTCGGGCACAGTGTCAAGATATGATAATATCGACAAACTACTCCGTACGATCGAACTAGTCGGAGATATTCATTTTGAATTGAAAGGGAGGAAAATTTATGTGAAAAGATAACCCATAAAGAAGAGTTCAGGAGCGTTACGACCGCCCCTGAATTTGTCTTCGAAAAGACCAGGCTGAAAAAGATTTAATAGACTTAAAAACCATTACAACCGTATGCAAAAGTACAAAAAAAAACGGTATGGAGATCCTTTGCCTAAAAGTAGGATCTCTGCCAAAAAAGAATTTGCTATGAAAATGTCATTAGCGATTCCCTTGTTGCTGGCCTCTAACCTCCAGTTGAGTGCAATTACATTTGGGCAAGGAGTCAATTTCCAAAAGAAAAATGCTAAACTCGAAACCATATTAAAGGTTTTAGAAGAACAGAGCGGTTACAATATTCTGTATAAAGCTACTCTGCTAAGCAATGCCAAGCGTATCGATGTCGATTACAAAAATGTACCTTTCGAATATGCATTGAAGGATGTGCTTGAAAACTATCAGATCGTCTATAAGATTATGGACAATAATGTCGTATTAAGCAAGCCAGCTTCTACAGCAGCGGGAATCCCGTGGAATCGATATGTTCCAGGTCTCAATAATACGCTTGTCCTTCAACAGCGTCGCGTAGGGGGAAAAGTGGTAGATTCAAAGGGCAATCCAATTAGCAATGTTATTATAACGGAGAAAGGAACGGATAATAGAACAACTACCGACGACAATGGTAGGTTTGAGATCCGCCTTAAAACAAATAATGATCAGCTTGTATGTTCAATGTTAGGCTATCAGTCCAAGGAGGTAAATGTAGATGGACAAAATGAGATTCAAGTTAGCCTAGATATGGCTATTACTGCAATGGATGAGGTCGTTGTAGTCGGTTACGGTGAACAGAAAAAAGTTAACCTAACCGGGGCGGTGAGCCAAATATCGGGTAAGGAGTTTGAAGATCGTCCTGTCACACAGCTTACCCAAGCACTTCAGGGCAATATTCCCAATCTCAACATTGTCTTTGGATCAGGAAAACCCGGTACAAGTGGTTCAGTCAATGTGAGGGGAAATACATCCATTAACGGCGGTGGTCCATTGATTTTGATTGATGGTATTCTAGGTACCTTGGATCGTATTAATCCCAATGATGTAGAGTCCGTAACGGTGCTTAAAGATGCTTCTGCAGCGGCTGTTTATGGAGCGCGTGGTGCCTTCGGTGTTGTTTTGGTCACAACAAAAAAAGGGGGTAAAAATGGAAAGACCTCCATTGAATATAATAATAATATTGGTTTCACTACCCATGCCACAAATACTGATTTCATCACGAGTGGTTATTGGAATGCGAAGATCAACGATGACGCTATGTACAACGCATTAGGGTATCGGACCACGCGTTATACCGATGAAGATTATGAAGAATTACTTGCACGTGTTAACGATAAGACTGAAAATCCGGATAGACCCTGGGTTGTGGTTAAGAAAGATGCTAGTGGCAATGACATATATCGTTACTATGCCAACTTCGATTGGTTCAATTATTTGTACAAAAAAACAAGACCAAAAAACGAGCATAATCTTTCTTTTTCTGGATCTTCTGGCAATACACGTTATGCGATATCTGGTTCCAAGGCGATTGAACAAGGGATATTCAATATTGATCCCGATAAATTTGGACGTTATAATCTACGTGCAAATATCGCGTCAGATATCCGAAGCTGGCTGACCATCAGCAATAGCACACATTTTTTCAAATCCAGCTATGATTGGGCCGGACTGGAAAATAATTTCAGTACCGTTGCCAACAACGTGAGCAATAGTCCGACCTACCATTATCATGCGATGTACGTGCCGCGAAATCCGGATGGCACACTTACGGGGTATTCGGGTATTAATAGTTATCCTATTGGGTACGGCCTGCACAATGCGCTCGAAAGCGGCACAATGCGTGGCTATACGCGGGGTACAGAATTTACCAATATGACAGAAGCGGTTTTGAAATTGGGAAAAGGCCTATCCCTAACTGGAAACTATTCCTATCGTGAATATCGTTCTGACTATTCCTACCGACAGACCAAACAGTACTATTCGAAATATCCGGGACAGCTCGAATTGTCTTCACTCGGAGCTTTAAATCAGGATAAGCTTCGGGAAAATATGGGTAAATATGCTTGGCATTTTATCAATGTTTTTGCTACTTACCAAAAAGATTTTGGCGATCACCACCTTACTGTGATGGGCGGTTTTAATCAAGAAGACCGTTTTTATAAGCGTATTGGAGGAATTGGTCAGGATCTATTGTCTGAGAATTTAAATGATCTTGATTTGGTGATCGGGGAGAAGCAGTTTGAGGCAGGTGGCGATGAATGGGCAGTACGTGGAGGGTTCTATCGTGCCAATTACGATTACAAAGGCAAATACTTGCTAGAGGTAAGTGGTCGATACGATGGTACCTCACGTTTTCCAAAGCACAGTCGTTTTGGATTCTTTCCATCCTTTTCTACAGGCTGGCGCATCAGCGAGGAGAAGTTCTTCGCTCCACTGAAAAACAAGATCAATAACCTGAAGATTAGGTATTCGTACGGCTCACTTGGTAACCAGGAGGTGGATACCTATGCTTATATTTCATCCATGGGTACAGGTCAGATCTCCTATTTAGTCAATGGTCAAAAGTTAAATGTTGCCAATAGTCCCGCGCCGGTAGCGCCCACATTGACTTGGGAAAAAATTACCACCAGCAACATTGGCCTTGATTTTAGTTTACTTAATAACAAGCTCGATTTTCAATCTGATTTTTATGTCCGGCAGACAAAGGGTATGCTGAGTAAAGGCAAAACCCAGCCGGCTGTATTTGGTGCATCGGAACCCAAGGAGAATGCAGCCGACCTGAAGACCAAAGGTTTTGAGCTTTCCCTTTTATGGAAGGACCATTTTGATGTAAGCGGAAAACCTTTTAATTATTCCGTTAGGGCAATGCTGTCAGATTATCAGGCTGAAATTACCAAGTTTGCCAACGATGCTGGGCTATTGAGCAATTATTATACAGGACAAAAATTGGGCGAAATATGGGGGTATCATTACGACGGATTTTTCAAGACAACCGAAGAAGCACAGGAGTATGCGAAAATCGTCAATCAAGATCAGATCAATAGGCGTCGTGTTCAGGCTCCCACAGCAGACTTGCGTATGCTTCAGGCAGGTGATATCAAAATCTTGGATCTCAATGGCGACGGTATCATTGATGCTGGCGATAATACGCTTTCCAATCCTGGTGATCGTACCATTATCGGAAATGATCAACCGCGTTATTCCTATGGGTTAAACCTAGGAGCGAATTGGAATGGCATTGATCTTTCCGTCTTTTTTCAGGGAGTAGGGAAGCAAAACTGGTATCCTAATCTTGAAGCACAAGCTTTTTGGTCCGTTTATGCCAGACCATACGATTCATTTATTCCGTCTAATTTTCAGGATAAGATATGGTCGCCAGAAAATCCTGATGCTTATTTCCCTTTTTTACGCGGCTATACAGCACAAAACTCTGAACTTTCTGTCGCCAACGATATGTATATGCAAGATATAGCCTACCTAAAGCTGCGTAATCTGACTGTAGGTTATACATTTCCAGTCACACTTACTCAAAAGGCAAAGATCAATAAGCTACGTGTGTTCTTCAGTGGAGAAAACCTACATACCTGGACGAAGTTGAAGACCGATTACATCGATCCCGAACAAGTAATGAGCGATAATACGGGGCGGAGTTATCCTGTAGGCCGCGTCTATTCTTTTGGAGCTCAGTTATCGTTTTAATTTATACATGACGATTATTTAAAATGAAAACATCATGAAAAGAAATCTTAATATTTTTACACTTATTGTTGGACTTGTGGTTGGCTCATGCAACAACGACTATCTGGAACGATATCCCATAGCAGAGCTGGCCCCTGAAAACTATTTTCGGACCGCTTCCGAGTTGCAGACCTTTACCAATGCTTTTTATGCAGATCTTCCTGATGCGCTGGCCATACATTACAATACACCGGGTCAGGGCGATGACGAAGCACGTAATACGCTCGCTTCTGAGTTTCAGGGCACCCGTACTACTCCAGCAAGTGGAGGAGGGTGGACATGGACATCCCTTCGCCGTATAAATTTCTATCTTGAAAATTCGCACAAATGTGCAGATGAGGCAGCACGGTTGCAGTATGATGGTATTGCTCGATTTTTTCGTGCATATTTTTATTACGACAAGATCGTTCGCTTTGGTGACGTACCATGGTATGACAAAGTAAATCAGCTGGATGATCCTGCGATGTTCAAACCTAGAGATTCACGTAAAGTTGTTTTTGCTAAATTACTTGAAGATCTTGATTTTGCTATCGCCAATTGCAGTACAGCCAAAAGCGCTCAATTGATCAGCAAATGGACCGCTTTGGCTTTTAAATCCCGCATGTGTTTATTTGAGGGTACATTTCGCAAATACCATGGTTTGGGCGATTGGGAAGACATACTTCAGCAAAGTGCGTCTGCCGCCGACGAGTTGATGAAGTCCAATACCTACAGTATCTACAAAAGTGACCCAAATAAAGCCTATCAGGAGCTGTTTATTGCAGAAGATGCCAATCCTGCAGAAATGATCTTGGCGCGGCAGTATAGCGCATCTGTTCCTTTTGTCCATTCTGCGAATTTCTATATTTTGTCCGCTTCGTACGGCCGTCCGGGTATGGTTAAAGAGCTTGTGAATAATTACTTGATGAAAGATGGAAGCCGATTTACCGACAAGCCTAACTTTGATAAACTATCGTTTTACGAAGAAACGCAGAATCGCGATCCGCGGCTATCCCAGACAGTTCGCACACCTGGCTACAAGCGTATTGGTGCGAATACAACATCAGTTCCTGATTTCGCAACATCAGTAACAGGTTATCAATATATTAAGTATATTCTTGCACCGGGCTTTGATGCTGGGCAAAGCACCAATGATATGCCCATTATCCGTTATGCAGAAGTATTACTTAACTATGCCGAAGCAAAGGCCGAATTGGGTACAATCAATCAGAATGATATTGACAGATCCATTAAATTACTTCGGGATCGTGTCAATATGCCCAATTTGGTGTTGGCCGATGCCAATTCCAAAGCTGATCCCTATCTTTTGGCTGCTTATCCCAATGTTAGTAAGAGTGGCCAAACAGGGGCAATCTTGGAAATTCGCCGAGAGCGCCGTATCGAGCTTGTAAAAGAAGGGCTACGCTATAATGACCTGTTACGCTGGAAAGAAGGAGCAAAAGTTGCCAAACCATTTTATGGAATGTATTTTCCTGGAGCAGGCGAATACGATTTGGATCAAGATGGAAAATTGGACCTGGTGATTTACGAAGGCACTGCGCCTACCAAAAAACCTGGTGTCCAATATCAGAAACTGGGTGAACTGGTTTTGCAAAATGGAAAAAATGGTGGCCGTATTGTCAATTTGCCGGACATTCTAAAAAAATGGACAGAGGAAAAAGATTACTACTATCCAATTCCGACACAAGAGCTTCAGTTAAATACCAAGCTCGAACAGAATAAAGGTTGGGATAAATCAGGTACTTAAAGAAAAAGAAAATGAAAAATTATAAAAACTTATTTGTTATTGCCATCATTGTGGCTGCGAATGCGTGTATTGCAAATGCGCAGGAAACATTAAAGATTGTCTCGTATAATGTCCTTTATGGATTAAAGAAAGATTCGGTCAATATAGATCGGTTTGTAAACTTTGCAGAGGACTGGAAGCCGGATGTGATTGCCCTGGAAGAAATGAATGGATATACCCAAAAGACGCTGGAACAATTGGGACAGCGTATCGGTCACGACTATGTTTTACAATCTAAGGAAGATGGATTTCCTGTGGCCATTACCTCCAAGTATCCTTTGGTCAATTTTAAGAAGGTCACTGAAAATATGTGGCATAGTTACATCTATGCAAAAATAAAAGGCATACACTTTTTTGTCATTCATTTTTCGCCATTCAGTTATGAGAAGCGATTGAAGGAAGTGACCGATATCTTGGCGCAAGCCAATGAGATCCCGAGTAACGAACCTATACTCATTATGGGGGACTTTAATTCTCTGGATATATCGGATAAGGACAAATATGGAAAGGAAGTTTTGGACGCTATGAAGCAAAGTGAGCAAAAACATGATCACATCCGTAACTTGCACAATGGAGCAATCGATTATTCTGTATTGGGGAAACTGCATGAAGCAGGATTTAAAGATACCTATCGTTTGTTACATAAGGAGTTTGAAAGTTCTGTTCCGACTTTTAAGGATGGTAATGGGAATATCAAACAAAAGAATACCGGTCATCCTAAACGTATTGATTTTATTTGGGCCAATTCAGTAGCAGCCTCACGGGTTACCAAAAGCGGTATTGTCAAAAATGAATATACACATTATATTTCTGATCATTACCCAACATTTATAGAGCTTAAGCTCAGTAAATAATAAAATTCGTCCCCATAGGGGGCGAATTTTATTACGATTTTTGTTCATCATTAATTTAAAGTGCAATGAAAAAAAAGATCAGTACGCTTCTCTTTATCATCCTTATTTGTAGTTCATTTTCTAGCTACGCGCAACAAGTTATTCCTGCATCTAAATTTGAGATTCAAGGTAGGCCTTTTGAAAATACCCCTAGATATCACCGTGTAGACACATTAAAGTATAAAAGACTTCCTGCTGCCGTAAAAAAATTGTATACACACGCTACTGGAATGTATGTCACTTTTAAGAGCAATACCGGTAAACTATCCTTGAGATGGAAAACAGTCGATGCGGAATTGGGTAATAATTCGACCCCAATTATGTCACGGGGATTTGATGCATATGTGAAGGAAGCTAACGGCTGGCGCTTTGCCGGGGTGGCCCGTCCCGATCTCAAGAAAGCAGAAAGTAATGCTATAGTGGTCGAAGATATGGCTAACACCGAGAAAGAATTTCTTCTTTATTTTCCTTTGTACAAAGAATTATTGGATTTCGAGGTGATTATTGATGAGAAAGCTTCCTTTTTAGCCACTAGACAATCTTTTAATAAAACGGTGGTGGTTTATGGGTCAAGTATTGTCCATGGAGCCTCAGCAAGCCGTCCAGGCTTAGCTTATCCGGCTCAATTAGGACGCAGATTAAATGCTAATGTGATTAACATGGGAGTGAGCGGAAATGCCCGTATGGAGCCGGCTGTCGCAGATATGCTCGGTGATATCGGTACTGTTGATTTGTTCATTTTGGATTGTGTACCAAATAGTAGCCCCGAGGAGGTGAAAGAAAGAACCTTTAATTTTGTAGCGCGGCTTCGTAAATCTCATCCGGGTGTACCTATATTGTTAATAGAAAGTATTACACGGCAGATAAGCAATTACAATTTGAAGTGGAAATCAAGATTGAATGAGCAGAATAAGAATTTTAGGTTACAATATGAAAAACTGCTGCAAGCCGGATATAAAGACTTGTACTACTTGCCAACCGATCATTTAATAGGCGATGATTCGGAAGGAACCGTGGACGGTACTCATCCGACAGATGTGGGATTTGAAAGGATGCTAAAAATAATTGGTGCTAAAGTAGAGACAATTCTTAATGATTAGATAATGGCATCATAGATTTTACTTTGGAATAGAACCTCTAATGCCATAGTCAAAGGAATCTGCACTATTGTACGGTTTGGAAATTTATTAAAATTGCGACGTACAAATAAGGGCTTCAGCTATAAAGTATAGCTGAAGCCCTTATTCTTTTACTTCGAATCCCCCGGTTTGTGCTTATGTGGTTTCAGATCCGGATGTTTGGGTTTAGTGTCGGGTGTTACCCGTTGTCTTCTGTCGGGTGTGCCATCTTGTTTCTTTGGCTTAGGCCCCGGTTTTATTGCTTTAATTGTTTCCATATAGAAAATGTTTTTATCTAAAATACAGTTAGATAAGGGGCATTTTTTATGGTATCCCGTAACAATTAGACTTGTTAATTAATTCGGAAAATATACAATTTTTATATACCGATACTATTTTTTTCTAAAACTTTCAATTTCAAGTTTACTGAAATGCCTTTCTAAACGGTAGGTATCTGCGATATCCATTGTAGTTTGAAAATATTTGTACGTCTTTTCAAATTCTCTTGCATACTTATTGAGAAATCTATCAATTCGTAAATCTATACCAGCATCGTATTCTGAGTAGATTGCTACTAAAAATCGTTCTATGACATCCATTAATTCCCACACTTCATTATAGGTAGGAAACAGATCTTGGGTCATAATATTGATTTCGCTGTCTGTATGAGCGTAAAATTTATCACGTAGTAATTTTAACTTATTAAGTGTTGAATCTTGATCATTATCTTCGATCACCTTTAGAATTTCAATGAAGCAATCTAGCGAAATGTTTTCTTTGAATTCTTTGTTTGAAAGTTTATTGTAAAGCTTCCAAATTCCAAATTTTTCTCCCTTTGATCTGGATAATATTTTTGTTATTTCGAGGACAAAGAGTACCCAGCTTTTTCTTGATAGCTCTGCGTAGACTGGCGACTCACTCGTGACGAGATAATCTAATATTTCGATATTAATTTTAGGGTCATTTTGAATATTGAACTTCTCAAAATAGAGTTTCGGACTTCTTGTTATATGGGCTTGGGCTAACCCAATTTTACTTTTGATATATAACACATATATTTTTCCAATGAGTTCTTTGCATTTATTTATATCTTCCATGGCCGGCTTATGTTAAGCTGTTTTCTTAATTTTCCGGTACAATAATGTATTATTTTGAGGACATAATTTCAGTATCAGTAAAAACTAATTATTTTCTTTATAGTCTTTCAGTGATTGTAGAAATTCGAGTGTAGACTGAGGGAATTTTTCTTGTAAAAAATCCATGAAATTTAGAAGAAATGGTAGAACGGCATCGTTGCTAATACCTTTATTTATGTTATTCCAAGTTGAGGGATGGTATCTGGAAATCGTTCCGAGGATAAAAGAAGTCGCATACATTTTTGCTAATTCATTTAAGTAGATATCACCTGATAATGGGGGAACAACATATGGATCGCCAATAACTATGAATGTACTTGACCATTTTTGACAGAAATTAGGCCATGTATGCTTATCGAATTTCACAGTACAATCTTTATTTGTCTCAATAATTTCGAGGTCGTGAAATTTTTCTCGCGGGAATATTTTTGACAATATAAGCGGGTCATTTTCTCCATGAATCTCTAATTTCCATTCGTTCCCATTTACATGGGAATTTTTAAGCATCCGACAAGCAACAGTCTCATTTATCCAAGCTTCTACGGAATCTTTAAGATCAGGGAAGCAATATGCCAATTCTCCAAAACAAAATTCAGATTCTAATGAAGGGAATGGGAAACCGACATTCCAATTTATTTCGCTACTTCCTACTCGAAAAAATGATCTATTTTCCGATGCTTTTATTAATTCAAAAAATGTCCCATTTGAAATCTTTAATATAATCTTCTCAATTTTTCCAGAGTTCTCAATATCACTCCAATTTTTAATTTTTAGTCCATGGGAGGGAACAATATTGTTCTCTCTCGCGCTTTTATTTAAGATTAATACCAGTCCACGACTAAGAGCCACTACACCATAATATTGAAGAAGAGGTTTAACTGAAAGATCGGCAGTTACACTCGAATTGAAATATTCTCTTCCTTGCGTAAAGGCACAGTTTATTTCTACGGCTTTGGCTGTATTAAGCTCGTAATTGAATTTTCTTTTATAAAATCTTTTAACGATATCCTTACTTTCAAACTCTCTTAAGAAATGCCAAATATCATTCATAATTGTTTAAATGATTTAATGTGAATAGCTTAAAATATATTTTTATAGTCTTTAATCAGAAACCCTTTTATTTTGGCTAATAGTTCTTTCTAAATTATCGAAATTTTGCCGAAAAAGCAATAGAGTTATAGATATTGAATTGAAAGATTTTCCTCTCCTTTTGCTGTAATTTTCCCAACTTTTTATGTATGTTTGTCCGGCTAGGCCCATAGTCGTCATCAGAAAAAATCAAACTATTTTTGTGTTTCAGATTAAAACATGAAGGCTTAAATTTTGTTAATAGGTCAAACTAATTTTTAAAAGTTTTCTAGATGAATCAAGTTTGCGAATTGAATATAGATTCCAAGATTGTTAAAGAAATAGCAAAAGCTTATAGTACATTGGACTATGTGCCGAAGTTGCGAAATCTTTTGAATCTTGTTTATCCAGAAAAGAAAACGAACAAATTTTGTAAACTCGATTTGCATAAAGAGATTAACAATCTTTTGTTGAATAGTTATGAAGGAGAACCTATTTTGAAGTACAAGTTGTTTAAAGCTTTTGCTAATAGGGATGTCGTAGCGGCTTATGAGATCAAAGTTAAGAATAGCCGAGTAGATTTCCTTACAGTAGATGATGCTACAACGAGTTTTGAGATCAAATCAAGCCTCGATAATTTAACCAAGCTTTCAAAACAATCAAGCGATTACGTAAGCGCGTTTGACTTTAATAATATTGTCATTCATGAGCGACACTTGACCAAGTGCCTGGAAATTGTGCCAAAAAGTTTTGGAATTATTACGGTAGACCAAGACGGATACGAAATTGTTCGTAAGCCAACTTTCAATAAAAGTACTGATCCATCAGAACAGTTGAATCTGCTGACAAAAAAAGAGTTGTTGAAGAATTTCGGTACGATAGATACTGATGATATTTTGAGCAATCTTGACAATATTGAAATTAATAAAATCTTCAAAGTGACGCTAAAAGAACGTTATAAGATACGTTGGAATTTTATCGTCAAGAATTCTGCTGATATTCTTCCGATAGATCTCCAGTTTTTTTTTAAAACCAACGTAGAGCCAGCTCTTATATATAATTAGGTTATTATATTCGCTTTTATTTTTTTATCAATACAATACAAGTAATGTAGCATGGCTATACGCTTAAATTTTGCTTGACTTTTATGCGGTTCTATTTCAGCCCACATATCTTTAATCAATTTCCAGCCCGGATTTAAGTTGTCAATATATTGAATAGGGGAGGCGTTCATCCTTGTTACTTGGTCAGACTTTAAGACGTCTCTGATTATTATACTTCTTAAATCGTCTAAATCAGCCTCCTTACCATTTCTACCTTTATAACCATAGAATGAGTTCTCGACAGCATCATAAAAGATAAATCCAGGGCTGATTCCACCACCGTCTTCCAACAAGTCCTTTTTGATACCCACATAATCTCCAAAGCCTATAGCTCCATAAGATCTAAAAGTGGATTGTAATAAATTGTCCGCTTTATCAATTCTCATACCGTGATCTAATCCAGAGTTGGTTGTACTATGATGAATCGGACTGTTTAAAATAATGACAGGACATGTTTTGAAACTTGATATATAATCCAGCATAAAATCAATAGAATATAAGTCGTCTTCACTTGCGAGAGAGTACTCTTCGAGATCAATGAAAAGATAGTCTTTTTCGGTTATTACTTTAGCAATCTGTTGCATGTCATTCGTAAATGTTAGTGAAGAAGTTCTAAATGCTAGATTATCAAATACTATTCTCAAATCTTCTTCTTGTAACAGAATAGAATTTGGTTCTCCTGTTCTTTGCGCGTAAGTACTTATTACAGGTATTACTTTTTTGCTCAAAGGATGCAAGTCCAATAAATGGTTGGTTCTTTCCATTCTATTACCGACAACCTTCGTTAGGAATTGAAGAACCTCTGTTTTCATTCTTCTAGAAGGCTTTATCTGAATAGGTAGATCTACGAATACTTTTTCACTTTTAATGGCTTTTAAGATTGGAAGATACACTTGATGAAATTCAGGTTCAGCTTTTTTCTTTGAAGTATGCTTCCGTTCAAGTTTCTTGAATATTTCGATATATGGATATATACTATCCCCAAAATCGAAGCTTGACAAAACTTTTTTCTCTTCTTGACGATATCTAAATACTGGCGTATAAATAGGTGTACCCATGGCTAATGAGTTTAATGTTTTATAAAATAATCTAAATTGATTTTTACCTTCAAATTTCCTCCAAAATGAAACGGTACCCGGTTTAAATTTTGAAGACGTCCTAATACAATGGCGGGATGAGTATTATATGCTCTCGCCACTTTTCTTATTGTACCTTCTGTTATTGTATCTTCAATGGCTTCTAGAAAAGAATCAGGGAGAAGCCAGTCACGAGCAAAATCATTAGCTTCTTGTTCTTTATCCTTATCATTCTCTACCTCATCAAAATCTTCAATAAATATATCCTTTTTACCATGTAGCAAAATATGACCAGCCTCATGATAGAATGTAAACCAAAAATGATCATTGGTTTTATAGCGATCAGTTATTTGGATCAATGGTGTACCAGCAATCCACCTCGTCGCACCACTGATAGGTGCTTTTGAAAGACTTTTGGAGTAGATAACTGCAACGCCAGCCTCTTGACATTTTATTTCTAATTGTTGTGCGAAATCTTCTGGCTGCTGTTCTACGAGGACTTTAATGTCTGTCAAAACAGCTTTAAAAGCATTTTTATTGTACTCTGGTAATTCTAATTTTCGTAATTTCAATTCTCCTATCCTCAGCCAAGCAGCCATATTACTTAAGTGTGCATTCAGCTTATCGCTCTTTCTAAAGTTTGTGCCCACATAATTATTTATATATACTTGTTGCCATTGAATAGGGGAGGCAACACCATAAAATCTCAAACATTCTTCTGTTAATTCAACACTAGCCTTTTTTGAGGAAAGGTATCCAAATTCATGTAATTCCTTTAGAGGTTGCTCTTTGAGCCAATCAATACATTGTTCCAAAAATTCCTCCAGCTCTATTCGGGCCAATTTCTCGCGATAATTAGCTTCTCTATTTAACCAGAACTGTGTATCAATACCTAGTACTTTTTCAAGCTGAAGCGCGGTGTTCACCGTAATGGGTGCCTTGCCCGAAATTAAATCATTTACCTTTCCTGGTGTCTTGCCAATTCGCTCTGCGAATTCCGCTTGCGTCATTTTTAGAAATTCCAATGTTTCTAAAATTGTGTCACCAGGTTTTGATAATAATTCTCTTTCTAATTCTAAGTTCTTGTTCATATCTATATTTCAATTAGAATTAATGATAGTCTGCCGTATCAATAATTCGAATGTCAGTCACTCTTATTCTATCTATCTCACCTGTTGGTGTTAGCGGAATTGGATCGTTGTCTATTTCAAAAATCAACCGGTGATTAGGAGAAATATTTAACGCCCATTCACCATCCCGATTTCCGGAAAGGGCATGACAGTTGGCAGCGGGTATTTGCATGAGAACATTGAGGTTGGGTGATGCCTCAATATCATCTAATCTTGATTGCACCTTTTTTGCCATTATACCAAATGCTTTCTTGATCTCAACAGCTGATGAGAACTTCTTTTTAATTTTATTAGAATAAGTGATCTTCATTCTTTAAAATTTTTATTACCTAAAAAAGGTAATAATTTTTACAAATATAAATAAGATTTTATAAACTCCAAAAAGTTAAGTAGTTATTGGTTGATAATTTGTAGGTTACTAACTACTATACTTTTCTAAAGCGTCTCTATAAAGATTTTCACTCTCGTCTTTAAATCTTGTCTTATTTGCTATCAGTTCCTTAAATTTCTCGTTGATATTTTTATATATTATCTGATGTGCTTTGTTCTGTAAGATGTCTTCATTGTATTCATCCATGATAAAATCTTCAGTTATAGCACTATTTAGAAGTTGAATTAAGTCATCTTTTCCAATTTGATCTATTAATATCCATTCAGGCTCTTCTCCTACAGTTTTTCTTAGAAAGAATCCTTTGTTATCATTAATTTTTAAGTGTTTCATAAGTTTTTATTCTTCTTTCTTCATAAGCATCATTACCAGCTTCTAGGCACTTTAGCAAAATATCATAGTTTTCTATCTCTTTTCCGTTTTGATCTTTTAATGTCTTTTGAGACGGATGTCCACTGAATACTTGGTAACTTATTTCTTGATCTACTATAGTTTTCTTTGTGTAAAGTATATAATCGGGTTGTATTGATGCGCCAACGGTATTGTTGTGTGTGACGACTACAACTGGAATATGCTGGGATATTGACTTTAGAAGTTCATTAACCTCATTTTTAAGGAATAAATTGTCAAATGAAGATTCCGGTTCGTCGATGAGAAGCATGTCATATTGAAGGGCATCATTTATCTCATGTAAAAGATTGAATTCAGATCTTTCCCCTCCTGAGACAGGGACATTATGCTTATTCAATGTTTGATAACAAATGTCAATAAAAAATTTATGATACTCCGTTTCAGGAAGTCCAGTTGTTTTCAATGAATTTAAAAAGCTGTACGGGTTATCATATCTTGAAAATGCATCACTAAATACAAGCATCTTACCACTCTTATTTTTCATTTCTTGCGCACCACTATAAGTTTTTGTTTTAGCTATGACTTTAAAACCTCTGATTTCCTTTCTATCTATTTCTCTTTCTTTTTTTAATTCCTCGACGATAGAATTAAATCTTCTTACTTTTTCATTTTCAATAAGAATTTGATAAAGGTCAATATCATCAGGGGGGGTAGAAGTTGATTTAAGCCGTAGTTCACTTTTTATTTTTTGTATAACATCATTCAGCCACCTTTTTTTTAGATTATCTTTATGGAGCTCTATGTGTTTAATAATAAGATCTCTTAATAGGTTTTTAAGATTCTCGATAATCAAATGCTTACTGATAATATCTTTATACTCGGTATTTTCTATCAAAGTTTCCGTTGCTTTGATAAGGTTTTCTAACGATTTCAGTTCAATCTCCGTAAATAGTGATTCACTAAAGAGTATCGTTTTAGAGTAAGTGTCGAATTTATCGCTTTCAGATGCAAATTTTAATAAACTTGATATATATTTTTCAATATCTAATTTGTTCGATCTAAGGTCAATATTTTTGACCTCATCTACCACGTCTTTGAATTCTTTGAAAAATTTCTCATTGACAGTACTATGTCTCGTTGTGAGTAATTTTTCAAACTTTTCCTCGTCATTTTGTAATAAGGCAAACTGCTTTATGTATTTCACTTCTTCCTGTGATTCCATAATGCGGCCTAATGTATGTGTTTTACCAGAAGAACGTTCCCCCAGAACAACATTGAGACCAGTCGATAGATAGAGACCATCATCTGTAACTTGAAAAAACTTATTACCATCACTTTTTGTCATACTCACTTTGGATTTGTCACTTAGGCAATATTTTATTCCTCCCAAAGTTATTTCTTCTAAATCAATGAATGTTTGTCGGGTTGGATATGTTTTTAGTCCACTTTTGATTCTAATATCACTAAATATGACAGGTGTAAGTTTTTCATTATCTTTTATGCAAGTCGTAAATTTTTTTGCACTAGTCACTTCGCCAGCCAATATATGAGGAGAAAGCTTGGCCAAAGTGTCTGCGGTTATATTTGGACTTTTGTCATAATGTGGAATTAGAAGGTACTTTGTGAGGTCAGGAAAAATTTTATTTAGTGTTTCAACATCAATATAGTCTTCTTTTGTATTTATCAAGCCTTTTACCTGATTACATTTAGTTGCAAAATCTGTCAATTCTTTGTTTTCTGAAATAAGGAGTAAATGTCCTTTTTCGAGATCAATTTCTATCCCTGGAAGAACCTTAATTCCTAATTCTTGGGTTATTAATTCAAATTGCTTAAGGTCAAAAAGGTTATGGTTTGTAATAGCAATACAATCTAATTCAAGTTTGGTAACATATTCTTTTAATGTATCAAGGCAAAAGTCAAAGGGCGAGTCGCTAATAGAAGCTACAGTATGAATATGTAGGTCGATCTTTTTCAATTCAAAAATATTAGTTAATAAATAGCTGTCTAATTATAAATATAACATATAATATTATATTTTAAAATTTCAGTTGCAAGTAATTTCAACCAATTGGATGCGTTCTTTTAACTTAAAGAACCTATTAGGAATTAATTGAGTATTTAGAGTATCTTATACTCTTCAAATGATAATTCTGTCATAATTTTCGTAAATTTACCCTATGAACCAACTGTCTCATTTACCCCAGCATAAACAAGACGAATTAGCTGAAATCGTAGAGATTATCTGTGATATAACTAATCCGGCTAAGGTAATTTTGTTTGGAAGTCACGCCACTGGCAAGTGGGTAGAGGATGAGTATATCGATAAAGGAACAACCTATACCTATATTAGTGATTATGATATTTTGGTGGTTCTATCTGATAATGAAAAAGGTGAAGAAGTTGAGGTTGCGAGTAAGATTGATAACCGTACAGGGAAGTTTAAAAATGAGGTAAGTGCGATTGTACATTCGATATCCTATATCAATAGCGGTTTAGAAAGGGGACAATACTTTTTTAGCGATATTGTCAAAGAAGGGATAACGCTCTATGATAGCGGAGAATATTCTTTTGTCGAAAGTAAGCCTTTGACTAATGAACAGCTAAAAGAACTTGCTGTTGAAGACTTTAATAAATGGGTTAAAAGTGGCTCGAGGTTTTTGGAAATAACGCGGAATGCATTCGCCGATACGATTGAACGTGAAGACCCATTAAATGAGGTCATGTTCATCTTAAACCAGACTGCTGAAAAATTTTATGGAGGGGTCTTGTTAGTTTATACCGGATATAAACCCAAAACTCACCGTATCAAAGCTTATCGTAAATATGCCAAGCACATATCGGATAACCTTTATCATGTCTTTAGATATCCACCCACGGACAGTGAAGAAAATAGATTGTTTAAAATCTTAAACGATGCTTATATCGATGCTCGTTATAAGGACGATTATTATATTGCACCCAGCGATCTAAAAAATTTGATTAGTAAAGTTGAAGAGTTGGAAGCCGTTGTTACTGATCTATGCGAACGCAGAATCAATTCTTTATAAGGTTATTTAAAATTACATAGATCGTCAATCTTCACTTCCAGAGCTTTCGAGATTTGGTGAATAATATAGATTGATGGTGTGACTCGGCCATTTTCAATTCTACCTATTGCTTGATAATCTTTAAAGCCAATCAATGCAGCCAGTTGAGGCTGCGTTAGCTCTTTTTCTTGTCTCACTTCTTGAATACGTGCCCCTAATAATCTTCTGAATTTTATTTCCTTATCATCCATATAAGCTAATCAAAGGATAATAAGAAATATTTTGCCAAACAAATTTGTTTGGTTTTAATCTATTTTTTATCTTTGTTTAGTCATTCATTGGTGCCAGCGTGAGAAACTGAAGACCAAAGATGAATGAGAATTATAAACTTTAAAAAATACAAAAAATTCGTAGAGAGGACCTCCCTTATTAATTTGATAATAGGGTCGCGTAGTTTCTCACGCTCAACCTTTGAGCAAGGGAGGTTTCTCTTCTATTTGTATATAGGGACAATAGCATTTAAGAATCCTTTGGATCTTAAAAAATGTCCTCCAGAATAGTTGTTAGGTAATTATTCCTTGTCGAATTCATATTTGGAAAGGAATAAATCAGTCTACAAAAGGTCTGAACTTCTTAAACTGGTGCGGTATCGTTTCTATTAATCTCCGCGTAATTGTTTTATAACCGCATTTGAGACACCATTTTATTTACCACGCGTAACTTTTTTCAAAGGGACCATCATATGCGTTAATTTAACGTAATGGGATCATTTTGCTTAAAGTTATGCCCTAAAAACTTAAAAAATGAAACCCAAATGCAATTACATTCTCGCTTTAGAAAGGACGCTTTATGACGTTCATGGAGCTGATTATGACCCGTTAAAAGACATCGAAGCTTTTTGGAAGCAATATTCAATTGGTCTGATTACAAACAATATCATTGAACTTCAACCAAAAGTAAATTCAGAGGCGCTCTCTGGATTCTCCTTAGACCTATTGAGAGCTCTTGCTGCTTATCTAATAGCACATGTGAGCAATGTAGATTTATCGAAAATTGGTGTTTCGGAATTTTTAAAAGTGAGCAAAGAAGAGTTACAGTTAACTAAGGAAATCTCTGATTTCTTTCAACGGGTATCCCCATCCAACCCCAATTTCTAAAATGATGAAAAGATTAAAACTACAACCCAATAGTAGCACATTGCTGCAAATTAAAATACTAAAGATTACTGTTTTAGTAATCCTATTCACATTAGTTTCTATGTTTAGTTTATCAGCTCAGACGCCCCGCAAGGAAAGCGGGGCCGATGGGCAATTAATCAAACCGCTGAAAGTGGGAGATAGTATCCCAGAGTCAGTTTGGGATTTGCCAATAGACATTGTTAATGCTCCATCTAAAAGTGATCCATTTAAACTTAATCAGTTTCGAGACAAGAAATTGATCATCATTGATTTTTGGGCAACATGGTGCAGTCCCTGTATCAAGTCTATTCACAAGCTGGATAGCCTACAGCCAATTTTTAAAGATGATTTAGCTGTTTTTGCGACAAGTTATGAAGATCGCAATCGTGTAAATGCTTTCCTGAAAAAACAGGGAATTAAACTATTCTCGGGTACAAAAACAGAATACCTGAAACAATATTTTCCCCATAAAATGATCCCGCATCAGGTATGGATCAAAAATGGCAAAATCATCGCTATTACTGAAGGATCTAATGCAACAGGTGAAAATATTCGGCGCGCTTTGAAAGACGATTCGTTTAAGCTTGCGACTAAAAATGATCGCCTCGATTTCTCTACCAGTCGCTATCTTGCAGATTTTATCGATACCGCTAAGGTTAATAGCTTCGCCGTTTCAACATTCAGTAGTGGACAAACAGGGCTCGGCAGTATTATCTCCCAGGTGATTTCACAAAACAAAATCTTTGTCAATTACACCAATGCTGATCCGATTTCCATGTTTATGCGGACCTTGCAACAACCCAACAACAAAACTATCGTCATCAATAAAAAGCTATTGGAGATAGATAAACTTCCCGGTATGGAGGCCATGTTCTGCTACCAATTGATCAGCAAGGATACCACCAGATCATTCTGGGTAAGAAAAGTTTTAAATGATCTATCGCTTCAATTTGATGTCAAAATGGAGCGTAAGTTAGTAGTCAAAGACTGTATTATTATTGGCAAATTGAAAGGAAGTAATATTAAAGAGAGCATCACCAATTCTGGCCATCCACAGGACTTTCAAGACTTTGTTAAGCTGCTCAATTTTTCAGTACGATGGAAGGTTGACCAGCCTCTTTTTATAGATGAGTCGGGATTTACTGGTAAAGTGTCGTTGCCTTACTATAAAGACCTCCAATTTAATCTTGATAAGCTCAATCTTGCCCTAAGACCTTATGGTCTTATTGCTTCGAAAAAGAAAAGAAAAATAGACATGCTCATCCTTGCGGATAACAATATAGCTGAAATTAAGCCTAACATAAGATAACCTATAATGAACCCTATACTACAATTACATAGTGGGATCAAAGTATACTTTGTTCTCCTCATCATATCCTTATTATCAGTCAATTTTGGCTATAGTCAAAATAATCTTGGTCAATTGAAAGGAATAGTGCGTGACTCCTCCACAAACACACCTATAGATGGTGCTACCGTTACACTTGTCGGTGGATCATCGATAAAAGCGTCTACCGATAATAAGGGCAAATTCGAAATTAAAATAAACGTTCCGAAAGGAAGCCTGACCTTATCGCGGATAGGGTACCTGCCTAAAACAATAGCATTTGACTTGCATTTATCCAGCACGATAGAAATTGGATTAGCTAAAGCAGACAATATGCTGCAGGAGGTGCTGATCAACACGGGGTACCAGCGTATTTCAAAAGAAAGGGCAGTGGGCAGTGTCGATGTGATCGGAACAGAGCTGATCAATCGGAATGTCGGTGCAAACATAATCGAACGTATCGAGAACCTCTCTCCGGGATTATTGGTCAATCATGGGGATGCGGCAGCGCAGGATGCTTTTCTGATCCGTGGCCGTAGCACCATCAATGCCGAAGCCAAACCTTTGATCGTACTGGACAACTTTCCGTATGAAGGTGATCTGGAAAATATCAATCCCAATGATATTGCCTCCGTATCTGTTCTTAAAGATGCAGCTGCAGCCTCCATTTGGGGTGCACGTGCTGGTAACGGTGTCATTGTACTGACCAGCAAAAAAGGAAAAATAGGAGCGACCACAGTCTCCTGGAATAGTAACTTGTCCTATAAGGGAAAGCCCGACCTTGATCACCGCAAAATAATGTCTTCGGCAGATCGCATCGCTTTGGAAAAGTTTCTTTTTGACAATGGCCGATATGATGCTTATAAAAATCCGACAACCTTAGGCAATAGAATTGCTGTAGTGCCAGATGCGGTGGAACTGATGATTGCCAACGCGCCTGATCTTGATGCGCAGTTAGCACAACTGGCTGGTCAGGATGTGAAAGAAGATCTTCGGAAATATTTTTATCAGGGCACACTAAATAGTCAGAATGCTGTGAATGTCAGTGGTGCAAATGATAGGATGCAGTATTACATTTCGACTGGTTTGGATCAAGGGCGTAGTCAATTGGTTGGTACATCCAATCAGCGATTTACACTGCGTTCCAACAATCGCTTCAAAGTAACGGATCGGCTCGGATTTGAAACGACAATCAGTTATATCCGTACAAACAACAAGAATGGAAATAATGATGGGATGGGAACAGCACCCTCTGGTACGTATACCTTATCACCGTATGCACGCTTGGCTGATGACAATGGGAATGCGTTGCCCGTGTATCTGAATTATAGAAAAGGATTTTTGGACACTGTCGGTAATGGCCGCTTGTTGGACTGGACATATCGTCCCTTAGACGAAATAAATCGCGAGACGCATTCCACAGACAAGCAGGATTTACTTTTCGCTGTCTCGGCGGACTATAAAGTTCTCGATGGATTGCAGGCTTCGCTCCAATACCAATATCAGCATCAGTCCGGCAATGGTCGGGATCTATTTTCCGAGGAATCGTATTATGCGCGAAACAATATCAATGATCTTGCGCAGATCAATCGTACCACAGGTCTGGTCACATATCCATTTCCATTGGGTGGCATTATCTGGCAAAATTATAGCAGCACCCGCAGCCATCAAGGGAGAGGGCAGCTCAATTATTCAAAAAACTGGAAGCAGGAACATCGACTGGATGCGATGGCCGGATTTGAGATCCGTACAATTGGGACTCAAAATGAAAACTACCAAAATATAGGCTATAATGCCGAAAATGGCGCCATAGCTAATCAAGTGGATCTGTTGACTTATTTTCCACGGCGGACAACAACGGCAACGAGGCGAATCGCATTTAATGATTATAAGGATGGCGCTGTAGACAACTTCTTGTCTTACTTTGGCAATTTATCTTATCGCTACAAAAATCGGTATGATGTATACGCCAGTTTACGAAAGGATGAAGCGAATCTCTTCGGCCTCAATACAAATGAC
This sequence comes from Sphingobacterium sp. UME9, assembly GCF_014170215.1. Lineage (NCBI taxonomy): Bacteria > Pseudomonadati > Bacteroidota > Sphingobacteriia > Sphingobacteriales > Sphingobacteriaceae > Sphingobacterium > Sphingobacterium sp. UME9. The sequence continues at coordinate 884,363 of NZ_LZZP01000013.1, forward strand.
AAGGGGACACCATTATGGTCATTAGGTGCGGCCTGGGATATGGCAAAGGAAGATATCGGATTGGACAAACTGTTTTCCCGCTTTAAACTTAGAGGTACCTATGGTGTCAGCGGAAATATTGCACGCAATGCCAATGCGATATCGACCATTACATTAAATACAAGCGGTACTACGCATCCTTTCCCAACAGCTTATCTAAATAATATTGCCAATAGTAAGCTCTCCTGGGAAAGAGTGAAGCAGTGGAATGCGGGGATTGATTTTGAGTTTTTGAATAAGCGTATTAAGGGAACGATCGATTGGTACACTAAAAAAGCGGTCGATCTACTTGCCAGTACTCCAGTAGATCCTACCTACGGTGTGTCAAGTGTCTACATGAATGTGGCTGATATGAAGGGACGCGGCATTGATATTCAGATCAACACGCAGAATATTAAAGGCGCACTGAGCTGGGAAACCGTATGGATGTATAGTCATACAAGTTCCAAAATAACAAAGTACTTATTGCCGGTAGCGAGCACAAGCCAGCAATACCTACCGATCACCTTAGCAAATCCGCTGGAGGGCAGACCGCTATACAGTGTGTTCGCTTTGAAATGGGAGGGACTTGACCCGGCCAATGGCGATCCACAGGGTTTATTGGCAGGAAATCTTTCGAAGGACTACAATGCTTTGTATAACCAGACGCCCTTGGAAGATCTTGTTTTCTTTGGCACTGCCCAGCCGACACATTTCGGCGCGGTAAGGAATAGATTGACCTATAAACAATTTGATCTTTCTTTTAGTATCAGCTTCAAATTCGGTTATTATTTCAGGACAAATTCGGTCAATTATACCAATATGTTTGCCGGTGATTGGTACGGGCATGCCGACTATGCGGCTAGGTGGCAAGAAACTGGGGATGAAATGTACACAGCTATTCCTTCTCTTGTGTATCCGGCTAATGTGAATCGGGACAATTTTTATAAATACTCAGAAGCACTCGTGCAACGTGGCGATCACATCCGTTTTGATGACATCAATATTGGCTATTCCATTCCTAAACTCGGAAAATTGAAAAACGTAAGAGCCTTTCTATATTTCAGCAATCTGGGAATGCTATGGAAAGCGAATCACCGCGGCATTGATCCTTACTATAACAATAATCCAAGAGAAGCGAGACAGGTCGCGTTTGGTCTAAACCTTTCACTTTAATTTTTAACACATGAAATCAATTATAAAACTGTTGATAATAAGCCTACTGTTCAGTGGATGCAGCAAGGAAGAGTTTCTAAATGAAAAACCTAAAGATTCATTGATCATCCCGACCACATTGAAGCATTTCCAAGCTCTGTTGGACAGAGATGACTATATTAACGGCACCGACGGCCAGGGGGTGACTCCACAACTGGGGGAGTCAGGCGCAGATAATTTTTTCTTGCTGGATGCAGATTTCAATGCAAACCTACGCCCTCAAATGCAAAACTATTATACCTGGAGTATACAGCCTTATGCGGGAGTGGAGGTATTAGATTGGAGATACCCTTACCGCGCGATATTGGTGGCAAATTCGGTACTCAATCATTTAGATAAGATAAATGCTTCGCAAGCTGATTTAAATTATCTTAAAGCTCAGGCTTTATTCCATCGCGCCCATTTATTTTATCAGTTAGCGCAGGTTTTTGCACCGCCTTATCGTAAAGGGGCCGCTAATGATGAAAAATCAATTCCCCTGCGGATGACAGAGGATATCAATGAAGATTTGGTGAAGTCTACTGTATCGGAAACTTACAGCCGAATCGTAGGCGATCTGAAGGAAAGTGTGCAATACCTGAAGGAAAATAATGATTTCCCGACAAGACCGTCCAAACAGGCAGGCTATGCTTTATTGTCTCGAGTGTATTTAACCATGCAGGACTATATGGAAGCAGAAAAATATGCTGACTCCTGCTTGGCTATTACAGATTTCCTCTTGGATTATAACCTGATCAATATGGCACTAACTGAACCATTGACAGGCAAAAATCAATCGGGCATCATCAAATCGGAGGTGATCTACTGGACTGGTATGCTTGCTGCTCCTTTTCAATATTATCCAACGACATTTTTAAGTGCTTTAATTCCCGATCAGCTTTATAACAGTTATGCCGAGAGTGATTTGCGCAAGAAATTGTTTTTTGAAAAAAGGCCGACTGGATATCGATTTAGGGGAACCTATAATTACTTCTCGACCCGAAGTAATTATTTCTCTGGCCTTGCTGTGGATGAGGTGTTTTTAAATCGGGCAGAATGCCGCGTGAGGAATGGCAAGGTCACACCTGGACTTGATGATTTAAATCATTTAATGGAGAAGCGCTGGGAAAAAGGGAAATATGTGCCTGTTGAAAATCTTTCTCAGGCAGAAGCCTTGAAAGTGATTTTAGATGAGCGTAGAAAAGAATTGATTTTTCGTGGAATTCGTTGGTCAGATCTGCGACGGTTAAATATCGAAGGTGCCAATATCACTTTGGAAAGAACGGTAAATGGAAAGAAATACGTTTTGCCTCCCAATGATCCGCGCTGGACATGGCCATTTCCGTTGGAAGTAACCGCAAAATAAATAGAAAACCCCGTGAAAGAAAATTCTTTTACGGGGCTTCATTGCTAACCAAAAGTATTAGGGCTCTACATGATAACGATCGACAGCTGGTGTAGAATCATTTATTTCCGATGGTGCTGTACCAGGTGCAAAACCCTTGGCACAAAGATCAGTAATAGCTTCCTGACATCCATTGGATGGCTCATCTGTAGGACCCCCAGAAAGTAACTGGTATGATCCATCAGGTTGTTTTTCATACCAGTCCATTGGAGCGGCATATTTAGTGGTGTTTGCAGATGTCAACGACCAAGTTGATAATCCGGCTGCAATGGCTAATCCTAGAATAGGCATCACATTTGTTTTGATAAATTTAATGAGGTTCATAACCTTAACTTTAAATGGTAAATAAGTTGTTTTTAACCGCCTGTAGCTGCCAATTTTTTCTGTCCGTAGCCCTCAGCAGGAATACAGGGTAATCCATGTCTTTTGGCAGACGTGCCCTTCTCTCCGATAGCCTTGCATCAGAGATCCGCTGTGGCTTTTGGTGCTATTCTTTCGTATGCTTATGCTTACATTTCAACCTATGCAGGGTTTCCCTTTTTCGATTTCTCATTAATGGGATCGAGTTGGTGATTTTATAACGATCTATATTATTTTGCTTGTCAATATGAAGTTTAGATTTTAATATCCACCATTGGAGTACAAAGGCCCAGCTGCTGATCATTAGTAGAAAGAGGTTGAATACAAAATGTTTTTTCCAGCCAATCTGAATGATCAGACCGCAATTACAGGGTAGCTTGTCACTCCATACATGTAATATGGCCAATCCGACATAGACTGTAAACGCCATCATTAATAGTGCTGATAATCCCAGCCCAAATAACCGGGTGCGATGATAGCCGATCAATAGTGCGGCAATAAGCTCACTACCTGGTATAGCGTATGCCAAGAACATGGCAAAAGGTCTTGGGAATGGCTGACGAAGCATGCCTTCCATATTTTGGTCAAAACCTGTAAGCTTGTTGTAAGCGACGAAAATCCAGAGGCCCATCATCAGTGAGCCATAAAAAGTCACCGCGATTTCTTTCCAATGAACTAAGCAAAAGCGAACGACGAGCATTGTAAATAGCGACAATAATTGGATTCCCGCTTTCACCAACGAAAGGATCTTTCCAATTTGAAAATCTTGATGGCTGATCTGTCTATTTGTATTGTTCATCTGTTTATTAAGTTTACAACACTAAATTACCTTCTTAAACCGCCCTAGTGTTAGGCCAAATTTGATCGAGCGATATGCCAAGTTTGTTCGGCTTCTTAGCAGCCTTCATAATCTGTAAGCAGATAGGGGTAGCCTTTAGGAAACTCATGATAAACATGGAGGTAGGCCAATACAAAAGGGCATACCCAGCGCCGGTTGAGTAGGTCTACAATTGATGACAGGTTAAGCGGATCAATGTAGGTGCTATCATAACGCTCAAGGATTTCGCTGATATCGGATTTAATCTGCTGGCGCCGACTATTTTTTTCTTCGTAGTCTAGATCCCCATACAGGATAGCCCAATACATATCTTGCAACTCTACAATGTAGAGTAATTCACCATGCCAATAATCCAGCTTAAAGCCATGTTTTTTTAGAATTGTGAACAAAAGTTCCAGACAGTGATGTACGTCCATCTCATCTAGATAGGGTGGCGGAATGGCCGTGAAAGCGATATTAGCCCATTCTTTGTCAACCTGATTATTGACATAAGCCAACTGGATCATGAGGCCTTCACATTGCACTTCGTCAAAATAGTAAGCATCGAACTCATGGTCTCGGTAGAGAGCAGAAGTAAAGGTAATTTCAATCAATATGCTGGATAGGATATAGAAGAGCTCCAGATGATCATTGCCAATTGGAGGAAAGGTGAGGTAGAGGTATTCATCAAAACTGAGCGCTGATTCGGAGCTGATTTCCTGATCCGTTTCCGATCGCCTACAGTCGATCTCTGTGGACGGATAATCATCCACATGGAGAAATTCATGGTAGAACTCATAGCGGCAGACCATAAGCTCCTGATGGAAGGAACTTTCTCGCCATCCTTCCGGAGCCAACAAGGTCATCAGTTGCGGTACGGCCTCATAAGTATCTTGAAGAATGGCTTGGGTGATTTTAGTGCCTAGTTTTTTGTTGTTGTTAAATTTCATGTTTAAGTTTATCGGTTATTTTTAGCGTTTGAGATTTTTTTCAATTTCGGCCTTAAACTGTAATGCAGTTTTGCCGGTCAACTTCTTTATAAAGCGGTTCAGTTCACTCGGACCACTAAATCCGGTCTCATCTGCGGTAGCCCCCAGTTTATCATGCTCCACGATGGTAACTTGTACGAAGGCCAGCAAGCGCATATTGCGTTCGTCCTGCATGCTGATACCGTAAAATTGATGGTATTGGCGGCTTAGACTCGCTGGATCGACACCTAGGACCTGGGCAATTTCATGGATGCGCGTCTTCGCGCCTTCATGAAAGACGATCACTTCGAGTAGTTCTTTCGCTTTCTGTGGGAGAGGAAGGATCGGATCCTCTACCTCGATGAGCTTAAAGCGGCTGAGATGAACCAGGAAAATTAAGTATCTGAGCAGGATATGCTCGTTATTTAGCGTATTGGGGTTAAGCTTGCTAAATAGAATGCGCAGATATTTGATGGTTAGCGGGCCGACCCTAAAGTCTGCACTTTTAAGTGTTGCCGCAGACTGTTCCTTCTTGGCTTGTATAAGATGTCTGATAAAAGAGAATTGCTGTAGGACAGGTGGTCTGAACATGCCCGCATCGACAATAAAGCCAATCAAAATGTGGTGGCCTACTGGCAGGTGTAGGTTGTAAATGCCTTTAGCGAGGTAAAAATATGCACCTTTTGCTTCTGATAGTTCGAAGGTAAAAGATTGATCCATACGTTTGCCGTAAATATGCCCTGTGCTTAACTGGGGATAGATGAGATGCAGGTCGTTCATGGTGATCTCCACCTGGAGATCCATTGCCTCGTTGGTCCAATACTCGTAATAATAGAGGTAAGCATACCGCCCATCGAAGATCTGCTCGCTAATCTGGTTGTCGGTAGATTGCCAATGCATTTGCTCTGCATTGCGGATGGGGTAACTCAATGTTTGCTGAGGTTGGTTGACTGCGCTAAAACCCTCATCTAAAGAAAATTTGTAAGTTCTTTTCATCTCGATTATATAAATAGTTAAAAGATGATTTTATGAAGTTTAATTGGAGGGAGCCAAATATAATTGTACATGACTTGTTTTTTAATGCAGTTGACGGAATTAAATTTCAGATGACATTTTTTGATTGTGGATGACAGATCTAAGCTGTATTTGAATTGTAAGTGACATTAACCGGTATATGTACAATTTTTTTTGAAAGGATTTATTTGTTCTAACATATTTGCCACCGTCGGATCCGATATGGAGTAGTCAAGTGTTCGACAAAGGGAAGGTACAATCCTTTGAAGGACCAATTGTAAATCAAAGATAGTATGAAATGAAAATCTTGAAAGATCAGGTATTCAATGGCATAGATCAGGCAATGGAAGCGCAGCCTATTTTACAATGGGATGAGCTGCAATCTTTTATTTCCGGTGAGATCAAAGATGAGGAAAGTTGTCCCATCTTAACTTTCTAATTCGCGCAGCCAAATACCCTTGAGGGAGGAACGAAAACAGGGATGTTTTCTTCCTCCCTTCAATAAATCGCCTTAAATGATATATTCAGAAGACAACCACAGCTGGAGCTATGCGCTATTTTCGGCGCATCTGCACCGCTACATGCCCCGATTGAAATGGGAGCAACACCAATTTATTTACCAACAATGGTGCAATTATCATTTGCCCAAACCCTTGCATTCTAATCTGATTTGGAATACTGACGCTATAGAATCGCTCCCGGAAGCCGAACCGAGCATTTTGGTACTATATCACTTGGGGATGCATGCCTATATCCCCCAAATACTAGCTGAAAATAACATCCAGTTCGATATTTTAATGGATAGAAAAGTATTTGCAAAGCATCAGGAAGAAATGTCAGCACTTCGTGATCTATGTCATGAAAAGGGGACATCACACCGCTTTTTGATGAGCGACGATCCAAGTGTACTATTGAAGGCCAGGACGACGATGCGTGCGGGGAGACACTTGCTGATATTTGCCGATGGAAATAGTGGAACTAAAGATACGCTGGAGAGAAAACTGAAAGTTAGTTTTTTGGAAAGCTCTATCTATGTACGCAAAGGTATTGCTGTACTGAGTTTTTTACTTCAAATGCCGATTGTCCCACTAGCCCATTCCGTCAAAGACGGCCGCTATTACCTTTTTATGGGGGAAGAGATTTTTCGATTGAGCCACGAAAGTAGAGAAGATTATCTATTGCGCAGTATGCAATTGCTGTTTCAATTCTTAGCCAATCAAATCAAGGATGAACCCTGGCGTTGGGAATGCTGGGCATATCTACATGTTCTCAATTGTTATAAAATCAAATCATATATAACGCCTAACTTTAGTTTGAAACTAGCAGAAAATATTCATATTCAACTCGAAGAAAGGAAAGGAATATTTAACAGAAAATATTTTTGTTACCAATTTGAATAAAAATATTTTTTTAACTTAAACTTGTTAAGTAAACTGACGGGTTACCATGCGAAACATACTTCATTTGGCGTATCAGAATATGCTTGTTTTTGCTTTTATGTTGACTTTAGTAGGGTTGGCAAATTTGTTATGGAGTGAAGAAGCTATTCCCTTCATCCAGATTGTAATCGCCGCATCTTTGTATACGTTATACAGTTATGTAATTACTGTACTATACTTATATATCTGGAAAGAAGGGAATAAACGAAGAATAGTCAGCGTTGTGCTGTATGTCCTTATTTCCCTGACTGTTATTCCCTGTATCCATACCTTAATTTATACAATACTTCCGAAGGTTAATATCCGTTTCTCCCGTCATGTGCAGTCCGCTAACCTGCCAAAGTTTTATTTTAGGATTATCAGTGGATATCTGGTCGCTAATTTATTGGCGGCAGGAGTTTTCTTTCGTTATAAAGCATCACTGTTAAAAAAGGAGAGAAATGAGCTGAATAAGGACTTGGAACAATTTAGGGAAAGGGCATTGGGCATTCGATACACCTCGCATTTCCTGACAGCGATATTCCTGACGAGCTTTGGTAAGATGTTGATGGATGAGGAACCATCCGATAAACGTACCAAAAGAGATATCATCCAGTTTTTGGCTTATTTGCTGGAAATCGAGAAAAATGGTGAACTCAAACCTTTTGAGGAAGAGCTTGACGAGCTCAATTGTTTCGTTCGACTACTACAGGATTACTATGGAGAAAGAGCCGTTCGCTATGAGCCTACAATAGGAAAGCCTACTTACCCGGCAATACCAACAGGCATATTATTCTTCCCGTTGGAAAACTGTCTAAAACATGCCCTTATATCGGCAGATTATCCAATCGTATTTACGCTCCTTGGCAACGGGGTAGAAATGTCTTTGTGTTGCACAAACCATTGGGCACCAAAAAGTGATAAAGTCAGTACTGAAACTGGCTTTGGATTATTGCGCGCGAAACTGGAACAAGTAGATTATCAGACCACACTGGAGACACAGCAACAAAATGGGATCTTTTCTATACATATTAAACTAAAATTTTTTGAAAACAAATGAATAAGCTAAATTATAGGGTATTGATCGTGGACGATGAACCCAGTTCGTTGGTATATGTGCTGATGTCCTTAAAAGAGCTTCCTTTTATCAATGAGGATATCGCGATCGTGAATAAACCCGTGCAAGCCATTGAATATTTGAAAGAAAATGAAGTGGATATTTTGATACTGGATATGGACCTTGGCGATGCCGATATCGATGGAATCAAACTGGCTAAATTGATCCCTAATCCGCCATTGATGGTGGCTTGTTCTGCGCATACAGATTATGTCTTTAAAGCCAATGAGGCCGGTATCTATACTTATTTCAGTAAAAAGATTAGTTTTAACGCCTTAAAGGCGAAAATGGAAGATGTAGTCGAGATGGTCGACAAAAGATTGGATGTGAAAACGCGTGATGTAAAAAGCCTAAGGATGAAAAGTCTCGAAAACAAAATGATAGAAATAGAAGTTGATCAAATTTACTATGCTTTTGTCGACGATAACAAAATAGATATTTTCATGGCAGAAGAGGCCTATCGATGTGGTGGAAACCTTAGAGCATTACAATCCGAGCTTCCGGTCGCTAAGTTTGCGCGTCCACGACGTAATACCTTGGTTAATTTAGCGAAGGTTGATCTAGTACGCACAGATGAATTATACTTGATGAAACCAAGAAATACTTTTCCTATTTTAATGACGAGATCTTATAAAGAGAATTTTAAACACCAATATGAAGTATATAAACAAAATAATAAGTAAAGGGTAGGCTGCCCTCATTTCATGGTATCGACCAATGGAATATTTTATGTCACAATTGGATGAAATCGTACAATTGTTGCGAGAAATCAATGCAAAACTATCAGCACACCACCTCTCTTCGGAGTCTGGACAAATGACAAAGTGGAACATTGATGAATTGATGACCCGCATGGCCGTGGTGTCAAGATTAGGTATCTCCGAACGAACCTACAACCGCTGGGTAAAATCGGGTGTCCTTAAGCCCATTTACCTGGGTAACAAACATTATTACCGCGAAGAGGATCTGCAAGATGCGATCAAGCGGAGTATCACTAAGGGACTAATTTGAGCCCTAGTGTTTAGTAGGCTGATCTTTTATGAAAAGGTTGGCCTTTTTTTTATTCTCTTTTTTCATTGCTGATTTATGGCCAATTCTTTACTTTTTGTGGCGTATTGATTTGGTATTGCTAGTATACCGACCTGCTATTTCCTTACTGATAGCTTACCTACACTAGGCTACTTCATTGCTTATCCTTTGGTCTTTCTCTGCATATCCTTTGCTATTCATTTGCCTATTCTTTGGTATTTCTTTGCCATTTCTCTGCTTATTCTTTGGTGATTCTTTGCTGATTATCTGCTTAGACCTTGTCATATTGACAATGCAGCGGCCTTTGAACGGCCTAAAAATAGCCTCAAACTGGCAAAGAATGACTAATCCAGAAGCGGGTGAGTCTGTATCGAAACCACTCGAAAAATACAGTATTTTCCAACATATAGCTCGGTTTTTATGTCGCTAAAAATGGCATTTTCAGCCAAATGGCGCAAGATGGCGCCATAAGGCCAACAGCGCCTCTAAACCACTTTACCTTAGTGTCATGATATCGATATCGTGGCTGCCTGCAGCGCCACATGATGGTTAAATATTTTAAAAAAATAATAGTATGGCAAGATTTATAAAAGGAATTCACGGGGCCTACCAAGGTAAGGTCGGCAACATCGTAGGTTCGTCGTGGCGGGGTATAGACTATGTACGGTCACTGCCAAAGAAAAGTTCAAAGGCAGCATCGGAAGATCAGCTGGCACAGCGCATGAAATTTGGGATGACAACCAGTTTTCTCAAATCCATTAAAGATATCCTGATGCTGGGTTTTTCGGACAGCAAACAAAGAAACAAAACGGGCTACAATGTAGCTTTCCAACAATTTATCAATAATGCGTTTAAAGGGGCTTATCCCAATTTTACGATCGACTATAGTGTCGTGAAAATCGCAAGCGGTGGTTTGGCCGCTCTGGTAGGGTTGCAGACAGTTGAATCTTTTCCGAAGGTATTGTCTTTAACCTGGGATCCGATCGGAAACCGCTTCAATGCGTTTGATGATGATCAGGTCCTTGTGATTCTGTACGACGTAATAGAAAACCTCTTTTTTGCATTTGAAGGTGCAACACGACTTGATGCCGCAATGGATATTACGCTGCCAGACAGCTATACCGGTAAGACAATAGTCGGCTGGACATTTAACATCCATCGGGACGGAGTGATGACATCAAGCAGCCAGTATTTAGGTGAATTTGTGCTCACCTAGCTGTGTGAATTTATGGAGACTGCTCTTTCGGGAGCAGCTCTTTTTTTGAAACGAATTGATTCGATTAGGTAAAATTTAAAAACAAAAAATGAAAATAGTACAAAAACAATTGGTCGCAGATATCGAGGATATCTATTGGCCTTTGACAGGGAGATGGGTACTGGGCATCAGTCTGTTATGTCTTATGGTATTTTTTATTGCTGCAGGCTTTCTGTTGCAAGCGATAGAGCCCACGGCAGGGGTACTGGATATCGGTATACTTTCGGTATTGTTCTTTGCCGTACTGGCGGCACTATTGATCATCTACTGCTGCTTTTGGTTACAGGAGATCCTCTGGCAGCCTTTTAAGCTCTTTCGTCAGCAATTTAGTGTTCACTTTAATCAATTGACATCATGGCAACAATGCATTATTTATTTTTCGGTTTTCTTTCTGTCGCTGTTCTCTTTCTTAGCCGTACTGGCAATGCTGCTATAGCCGATAAGGAGCAGTCAGGCAGTTATGCTGAGCTCCCAAATACCAGCTCTGGGCTGGAGCAGGTGGATGACCCATCAGTGAAACGCTACGGCAGTTCGGGGGTACGCGAACGCATTGTCGATATTGCGGTACAAGAAATTGGTGTGCAGGAAGCCACAGGCAATAACGATGGCAAGCGGGTCGAGGAATACCTAGCGTATACTGGTCTTGGAAAGGGCCATGCCTGGTGTGCGGCTTTTGTCTCCTGGTGTTATGGCCAGGCGGGCCTTGCTGTTCCGCGCAATGCCTGGAGTCCGGCACTTTTTCCGTTGGCGCGTCGTTATACGGCCCAGCAGATCAACCAGGGGACTGTCCGCCAGGCAGATCTCTTTGCGATCTATAGCTCCAGTCTCCAGCGTATCAACCATGTAGGGATTGTGCGCAAAAAGGAGGGTAATTGGATCCTGACTGTGGAGGGAAATGTGGATAATCGTGTGTTGTGCAAGCGGCGTCCCTTGACTACAATTTATGCGTTTTCAAATTGGCTGGACTGCGTGGAGGGGATATGGTAAGGTATATATAAGCGGTTACTTTTTTTTATAGTCTTCTTATTTTTCTCTTCCTGTAAACTTTATCAAAGCGGGAAGAAGGAAGATCATCGCGAAGAACGAATTCGGTCAAATTATAATCAGCAAGCGGATGTTCTGTATAGTAGACTGAAAGACAGTCAATCGCGGTATTGGCTTTTTTGGACGGACAGCAATTTCAGCTTTCACCCCGATAGTGGTCTGATTGGACATAGGGGTCAACTGGCGATGCTGGAATCAAAGGTAAATACAGGTACCAAAAATAAGCTTTCCATTAACAGCAGCGATAGCTTCCTGCAGACGCAGCATAAGCTTAACACAGAGAAAAGGAGCGCATGGGGAGTCCTTGATCTTTGGCTCATCGGATTTTTTTTGGTAACTGTTGCTATTGCTTGGAAGTTTCGAAATTTTTTTAAAACATTCTTGCGCTGACAGTGGTTTTTTGGATAACTTAGGCAAGTTAGATTATTGTATTTATATAGGCTAGGTATTGGTTCCCTAGCCTATTTTTTTCTTACTATTTTTGCATTGACTCATTGATGCAAAAAAAATCTAGATCCCGCACAGAATTTTAATATTTTCGTGGGCTTCACGCTGCTGGCTCAGCTGAATCTGGATCAGGTTTTTGGCTCCTATGGAGAGCTTATTTTCCTCTGCCAGCGCCTTGTTGTAAACCTCTCGGAACGCTGCCTCGCCGCGCTCACAATGCTCCAATAAATCTTGCATATTACCTCCCGATAATTTTGATTTGATCACCATCCACAGCCGAAAAAGCTCGCCGCTTAATTTTGTCCGGTCAGTCGCGTATTGGCCAGCAAGCTCAACCAGTGGACTGAGTTCGGCAATAAACTTTTCAGACTGCCCGATCATCTTTCTGAACACAGCTTCCCGGGCACCTTCGCCCTGCTCGTTGGCCAGATCAATAGCCAGCTCGTATCCTTCGATGCGGTCATTATTGATTTTAATGAGGTCATTTAAAATATTGGGGTCATTCTGATTACTTTTCATATGCTCTAAATAGTTGTTTTTAGGAGGAACAACTTAGATTAATCAATAGTTTAGCTTTATTTCTTTTATGATAATAATCTTTGTCTTACAACTTGATTTCTAGGATATTTAGATTTGATTAATTGGGCTAAAGACGCATTTGGAGCCTATGGTTATAGCGCATCGTAAAAGCCTAATTTTCTTAAAAAACAAACTTTATGTCTTTTTAAGGAGTTTCTTTCTTAAAAACAATAACGACGATGAATGTAAAAAAGGAAAATAAAAGCAAGCTGCAAACGTATTGGACGATACTGAAAAATACCGTATCAGGTTTTATGAATGAAGACTCCATGAAATATAGTGCTTCATTATCGTATTATACCGTTTTTTCGATCGGCCCAATATTGGTTTTGATGATCGCGCTGGCAGGTATATTTTATGGTGCCGATGCTATTCAGGGAAAGGTTTTTGCCGAGCTTAACGGCCTGGTAGGCAATAGTGCCGCCAAACAGATTGAAGAGGTCATTCAAAACCTCCAGTTATCCGGCAAATCCAATATGGCATTGGTGATCAGTGTGGGGACCCTGATCATCGGTGCAACGACGGTGTTTGGCGATATGCAGAATTCAATCAATAAAATATGGCATGTGCGCCCCAAACCCAAAAAAGGCTGGCTCAAGATGATCCAGGACCGCCTGCTCTCCTCGTCGCTTGTTATTGGGCTGGGGTTTCTCTTGGTGGTGACCCTGATTATCAACGGTATCATTCTGGCACTTACAGGGCAGCTGCAGCGCTACTTTCCGGATATTACCGTTGTACTGTTGAACCTGATCAATTTTGTTATTTCCTTTGTAGTCATTGTGATCCTCTTCAGCGTCATTTTTAAAACTTTGCCTGACGTCAATATTCAATGGAAGACTGTTCGAGCCGGAGCTCTATTTACAGCCATTCTTTTTGTGATTGGCCGTTACTTGATTGGAATCTATTTAGAACGTTCGGCAACGCAGGATACTTATGGAGCAGCAGGTTCTTTTGTGCTTATTTTGCTTTGGGTATACTATACCGCTGCAATCCTTTATTTTGGTGCTATTTTTACCCGAGAGTACGCAACGGAAATGGCGATACCCATCGAACCTTCTGAGTTTGCGGTACATGTGGAAACGCAGGAAATAGAGCGGAATGTGGATGAAATTCCACCGGCACCACTCGATCCAGAGGAAACTACCATTGATAAAACGGAGTAAAATCACCGTGAATATTTTTTTAACATTTGATAACATTTTTTTTTAAACGATTCCAGCTGCAGGCTGTTCTATTAATAAAAAACGAAAGGAAAATTATTATGAGCGAATTAACATGGAAAGGTCGTTGGAACGAAATTAAAGGTAAGGTAAAACAGCAATATGCGGATCTTACAGATGATGATTTACTATATGCAGAAGGCAAGGAAGATGAGTTGGTAGGTAAACTTCAAAAGAAAACAGGTAAAACACAAGATGAGGTGAATAGTTGGTTGAACGGTTTGTAGAATAGTGTTTTCGTGTTAAAGGCGGATAGCAGCAATGTTATCCGCCTTTTTTTTAGGTCTTTTTTCTATAAATCAGATAACTGATCAACAGGCAAAGGTTCACGAGAACAGCAAAGCTATTTGAATAGATAATCGGTAATTCGGTTTTCATTATGCCGTACCATACCCATAGGGAAAGTCCTATGATTAATGTTAGTAGCATAACCGGAGAAAGGTCATCCACATTCTTTTCCTTTAGCACTTTGATGAGCTGCGGCAGCATAGAAATAGATGTAAGGATACCTGCAATAATACCCAGAAAGTTTTCATTGATCATAAGGACTTCGGTTTTATGTGATCATTACGTTGACATGACTAGATCAAAATGGATAGCCGATCGCTAGATTAAACATCAGATTATCTTTTCGCCATCTTGAACTTCCAAAGTCGATATCCTTAAATACCCAACGCTCGCCCTTCGGTAAATAGGGGATACGGAACGGGATGGAAAAATCGGTACGCAGGATCAGAAAGGTAAAATCAAACCGTAATCCCAAGCCGCCGCCGACGGCTAGTTCCTGCAGGAAATCCTTGCTGAATTTACCGCCGGGTTTGGTCTCATCGTCCCGCTGCAGCCATACATTCCCAGCATCGATAAAGGCGGCCCAATGGACAGGACCAGCAATTTTTGCCCGGTATTCGGTATTCAGCTCCAACTTGATATCGCCTGTCTGATCGGCATAGAAAAGTCCATTGCCCAACCTTTCCGGAGCTACTGTGCCGGGTCCGATCGCACGTGCGCCAAACGCACGGATACTATTTGGTCCGCCCACATAATATTGCTTAAGATAGGGTAGGGAACGCGAATTGCCATACGAGTAGCTCATCCCTATACTCACCCGTGATGCGATCTGTGAATTTTCGCTGAGCTTGAAATAATGCCTGCCATCCACACTGGCTTTGATATACTGCGAGAAGTAGGCGTCAAAGAGTTTAAACGTTTTTCCCTTGTTAAAATCCGCCCCTTTGATCAATCCCAGAATATTGCCCGACAGGTCCAAATTGCCCTTAAAATAAAAGGTATTCTGCAGGTGCCTCTTCATGGTGTTCTGAAAGGTGAAATTATAATTGGGCCCAATTGTGAATTGGGGATCGATTACATGCCGCAGTGCCGGAATGGTATCCATCTGCATCTTGTAGCTTTCCGAAATACCTCTCGGCTGTACATAGGTGATTTCCATCAGCGCCAGATCATGCTGTTTCTCCTCGTTCTCTTGCCAGGTATAACCGTAGCTCAGCGCCATCGAATTGAGCGTATAGGCTTTGCGCCGGTTCAGAAATTCGTACCTTGCCTTGATATACGTATTCGGAATATATTGACGGGAAGGATTGATGGTGCCAAATGGTGTCAGTATCCTCGGAAATGTCAAGGTTGCCTCGGTACCGTAGCGGAAATAGCTTGAGTTCAGATCGGCATTGCCACCCGTCTGCAATTCGTAGCCCCCAAATACGTTGATATTGAGCTTCTCGGCTCCTTTAAAAGCGTTACGTAAGGTCCAGTTAACATTCACTTCCGTACCGTTGTAGACGGAAGCCATTTTTCCCAGCAGTTCTACACGGATAGATTTCTTCGGCAGGGGAGTGAGGTAATAGTATACATCGAGTGCGTTTGGCACTTCCTTGCTGTCCACAAAGTTATTTTTAACAAATTTCCAGCTGTTCAGATTCACCAAGTGGCTGATGGTCCTGTTGTGGGCGTCGCGGTTATACAGATCGTCCTCCTTGAAAAATATGTGATTGGCAATTACTGGTTTGCGGAAGGTATGATTTGGGTCAATAAAATAATAACTGCTGTCAAATAGTTCGGCATGCCGCGGTGACTGCTGGTAGCCAGCTCCGGTTTCGGTATAGTTTGGGAAAATATAGATCTTATTGATTTTGGACGCAGTTCTTGCCTGTTCGGGCGTTTCCTTTTTTACGGTCACATAGAGGTTGACTTTATGATCCCCGATGGTGCTGTCGACCTGCACCAGAATATAGTCTGGGCTGAAATAATAATAGCCCTTATTTTTAAGGACGTTGTCGATGCGGTCGCGTTCATTGAGAACGACGTCAAGACTATAATTTTTGCCCACCTGCAACAGGCTGCGGTTAGAAGTTGCGCGGATATCGCGTCCCAGCTGCGAGTTGCTGTCGACATCAAAAGTGACGGATCTGATCCGGTAGATCAAATTGGGCTTGGCGGTATAGTCTACCGTAGCTTTTTTATTTTCGACGATTGTATCCGAAGTAACTTCCGCATTGAAAAAACCGATATTCTCAAGCCGGTTGCGCAGCAGATTCTCATTGTACTCCCTGTTCACCTCACTCAGCAGTACGGGTTCTTCACCTATTTTTTTAAGAAAACGTTTCAGAAAATTGCTATTGGCGGTGTCGCCGGCCATATTGTTAAAATACAGCTTGTAGGGCAACCCCAAAACGCGCTTGTTGGGCTTCGGACGTAGCGATTCAGCTAGGTAGGCCGCCAGCTTTTCTTTGTTTTTCTTTGAAATGGTATCGGATGCGATGTTGACATTCCCCTTCACGTACAGGCTCTCACCTTCGGGCAGGTTTTTAGTCGACGAACAGGAAGCAATCAGCCCGCTAAAGGCAAGCAGGCCAATAATCGATTTTAATTTAATTTGCATGGTAATTCCTTTCCTCGTCTTCATTTTTAATTGCTGTGGTTTTGATCGTGTCTAAGTGCTTCGGCGCACTATTTTTCCGTGCGCTGTTTGCTGTGCTGTCCACCTGCTGGCGGTGCTGCTGCTCTTTTTCCTGATCCTCTATCCGTTTACGGTATTCGGGACTATGGAGCATCAGGCTGTCGCGGATCACTGTGCGTACACTGTCTCGATAAGCCGAATCCTGCTCCATACGATCGACATCAAAACGTTTTCTAAACTTCTTGCTGCCGGTATTATAATATTCCTTGAGCTTTTTGGAACGCATAAAGATTTCCTTAAATCGGTTGTAGTCCATCGTGATGATAAAGCCGATTCCGGTTTCAACAAATTGCCCCTGTAAAGTGACCTGATATTGGTTTTTGCGGTAGAACCGGGCAAAGTACCGTCCGTCTTGTGAAAGCTGATAATCCAGTTGTATATCGCCGGCAATATTATTGGCAGTTTCTCCTGGTCGTGAATTTCCTTCTACTTCAAAGTTAGATCCGATATTGACTTTCAGCCGGTCGTTGAGCAGCATTTTGGAGACGCCGATATTCAGGTCGGTGCGCGTCTGGGCCGTTCCAGTGCTGTAATCGTCTTCTGATGTCAGGTTGAAATCAAGTTCAACTCCCGTAATTAAATCGGAGGCAAGGCGATTGAGCTGCGAACTCAAAAACGAACTGACACTATTTCGTACCAGTGCCTCTGTACCTCCGCCACCGGAAAGGCTTTCAAATGGATTGGCCGACATAAACCGCCCCAACACAATCAGTGAAAAGACTTGCTTGTTGAGATCGGAAGGATTATCACGTAAGGTGGTCAGTGCATTGTCTACCTTACTGATGACGTCCTGTGATACGATGGCATTATTAGCATTCAGGTCGATATCAAAATTCAACTGTGGCTGAAACAGTTGGTCTGAAATTTTAAGCAGCACGTCGAAAGGTATCTTTTGCTTATACAAGTTTGCGTTCTGCGTACCAAGCTGTGGCGCAACCAGTTCCAGGGTTGGTGCTTTCAAGGTGTACACTGCCGTAATATTGAGCTGCGCGTCCAATGGATCGCCATTCCAGGTAATTGTACTCCCTTTCTGAAATTTGAAGTCTCTGCTCACAGGTCCAAAACTGAATGAATAGCTCCCTTGCTCCACAGTAAAAGTTCCTGACATGGTTATTTTACCACTGGCATCTACACCTGCATTTAATTCAGCCTCGCCTTGAATGTTTAGGGCATCTTGTGATCCTGCGTCGAGCAGAATCTTAAATTTGGCGTCCTTATCAGTCTGCAGGTTCAGATCGACGTCTATTCCTGTAAGCTTTGTTACAGTCATAGAATCTAATCTGGCAAGCGCATTTGCGGTAGCCGTATCCCGTTTATCCACAAATTCGACCACGCCCTTCCGATCGGCCATACCGGGATCATTGTTTGGCATCACCATCGTGAAATCGGTATTGTCTAGGACCTTGATTGTACCGTCTACAACGGGTTTGTTAAGATTTCCGCCGATCTGCAGATCGGTGCCAAGAAACATTTTTCCATAAAATAGATCATTGTCTGCCTGAGTAGAATTTAGTACTTCAAAATTGTCCATGACGATGTTGAGGTCAAAGTCAAAATCGGTATAGGTTTGGGTATTGACAGAACCGCTGACCTGGGCAATATTGCCTCTGCTGTCTTCGAGTTCAAATTTGGGAAACGATATTCCATTTTGATCAAAACGGATCTGTTCATCCTTTGCTTTGAATAGGGCATTGAGCATGGCCACATTGAACTCGGCTTCCCTGAAATTAAGGTCACCCCTAATCTGTGGTTTTGAAGGCGATCCTGCTATTTTTAGCTGGCCCTCCAGGTTGCCCTTGGCATCCTTCAGATTTCCCATGCTGAATGCCTGTACCGTCTTCATCGTCAGTGGCGCGATATCCAGTGTGAAGTCGAGCGTTGCGTCGCCTTGCGGCGGATTGATAAAATCACCGCTCAGGACGAGGTTGTTACCATTTTCGGTAATGCTCACATGGGCATTGTAGGTGTTTTCGCGTTCATTATTGACTTTGATATTGACGTTGCCCACGGTATCTTTTCCGAAGTAAAACTTATCTACGGTCATATCTGCAATAAAAACCGGACTGCTTTCCAGTCTAGATAGCGTCGTTTGTCCGTTTATGCCGCCGCCAAGATCCAGACTATCACTCATAACCATCTTGCTCAGGGTCTCGATGCGGAAGTTTTTAAAAGCCACATCAATTGGTGAGTTCAGGATGCTGTCCTGAGAAGCGATGCGCAGTTCCTGTCCCTTGTTGCTGAGGACAAAATTATTAGCCAATAGGCCGGCGCTACCAAATTTTAAGGTGTTGTTGGGCGCCACATCCCACTTATCGTAGTTGAGCATTAAGCCGTCCTGTAGTAAGCTGAATACAAATACACCATCTTTGGCTTGCATATCGGCTCCCAGATGATATTGTTCTTTATCATGCTTATCCTTGATCCACAACCCCATATTAACCGTATTTTGCGCGACCTTTCCACTAAAAACGGTGTTGGTGAGTTCAATGCTGCTGACTTTAACTTTGTTGATTAAGGCCGAATAGTAAAGGGCACTGTCCAGGCTGTTAATATCTAGGGTAACATTGTTGATCTCGGTACCACCATAGACCACGCGTGGTGCATCTAATTTGGCCGATAGGTTTTTCGATGTACTGTTAAAGAGACCATCCAGGGTAATGGCTTTCATTTCCGTCAGCTCAGGAAGAAAGTCCTGAATGAGTTTATTGCGGGTAAGTTGTGCTGAAAATTCGATGACCTGCGGCGAGTAGGGCGGAATCTTAACCGGCTTCTCGGGTTTATAATATAGCTGCAGGAGATCCTGTACGGCACTTTGCAGTTCTAAAATTTTGTACTTGCCGACCAGGTGGGCATTCAGAAAATCGGACCGCAATACCAACTGATTACTGCTTGTATCGGCCTTGGCCAAGAGGGAGACAGTATCCATTGCATAACGATCAGTGTTATATCGGATCAACGAATTGG
Organism: Sphingobacterium sp. UME9; assembly: GCF_014170215.1. Lineage (NCBI taxonomy): Bacteria > Pseudomonadati > Bacteroidota > Sphingobacteriia > Sphingobacteriales > Sphingobacteriaceae > Sphingobacterium > Sphingobacterium sp. UME9. The sequence continues at coordinate 904,183 of NZ_LZZP01000013.1, forward strand.
TAATATGTGCTTCGCCATTCAAAAAGTCTGGATCTGCAGTGCTGAAGTTACCGCTCAGCTTACCGCGGTAGCTGACAGCTTCATGCATCAGCTTTAACTTTTGTAGGTTGATGCTGTCGACGTTCATTTCAAAGGCTACTTTTGGATAGGTCGCATCCATCTGCGCAGTGGCATCCAATTTCAGCTTGATATTTGGGTCGGGACTGATGACAGATGCTTTAATGGCGCCTTTGTCTGCCGAGAGATCCATATCGATATCATGATAGCGGTAGCCCATGGCGTCCATGCGGTTCACTTTGCCATCAAAACTGGCAATAAGTTTTTTGGGATCTGTGCCTCTGCCCTTGATTTTTCCTTCAAAAGAAAGAATCCCCAACGTACTGTCCAGCTTCATGATTTTGCCGATGTCCAGATCGCGCACACTCACCGATGCCTCATAGCTGGTATCGCGCTTGGCCATAGCAACCCTTCCATCTAATTTTGCGGTCCCTTTTTCGGTAACTAAAGCCAGTTTTGTGTTAAAAGATGCCATTCCACCTTTAAAAGTACCGCTCAGTCCGATGGCATTGGGCAGCTCAATATTTTGAGGCAGCATAGACCTGGAAACCAGCTTTTCGATATCCGAACGGCCTGTGGTAAGTTTTTTCAGGTTGAGGTCTACCGACAATTTATTCATGTCGGGAAGTCCTTTTAAATGAAGACTAGCAATCAGTCGGGTATTAGAAAGTGTCCTAAAATCGATATTCGGTATATGCAGATCATCGACACGGCCAGTTACGCGGGTGTCAATATAGAATTTCTTGTCCAACAGCGGCTTCATTACCTGCATGGTGTCCAGGAAGGGCGCGAGAAATAGGATATCGCGCATATCAATATAACTCTTTGTGATGTTGGCATTGACCGTGATCAGTTCTGGCTTTTTGCCGATGATATCCAGAGAAGGATAACTTAGCTTAACGTAATCTCGAATCAGGGTGCGGGGAGTTTCGGCATATAGATTTTTAATTTCCGCACCGGTATTGCTATAGTTAAAATCAGCCTTCAGCTGCTTGATGACAAAACCGGAATGGTCGGCAGCGATAAGCTCTTTCAATGATCCACTGATGGAATCGGCGCTGTAGTAGAGATCAGTCAACCTGGTTTTGAGACCCGGCATTTGGATGTTAAAATAGTCGAATCCCTTGATGCGGGGCTGGTTGTCGTCTTTAAATCGGATACTGGTATTATTGATGTTAATGTCTTTTGCCGAAACGACCCAGTTCATCTTTGTGGCGCTGCTGCTGTCGGCTTCAACTTCGCTAGTTTTTGCTGCTGAGACCGAAGACTTTTGGATTTTTCCCAGCAGGACATTATTATCCGAACCATCGAGATCGAGCTTTTGGATGTCGACAAATTCTTTGTTGAGATCGATCTTATTGATAGCGGCATAGAAGTTTTTCAGGATAAATTGAGATTTAAGTGCACTCGATTCATCTTCATAACGAACCAGCACATTAGTGAGCTCGGCTACCTGGATGCCTACATCAGGAAGGAGGGATGTGCTCTGTGCAGTTTTATCGGTGATACCAAAATCTTCAACCGAAGGGCCGGATCCATCAGTTGTTGGTTTCCATTGTTTTACCGTTGCATTTAACCCGTCGACTTTAATTTTTGGTAAGTCAAAGGCCATGTTCTTGGTCAAGTCAAATTTTTTAATATTGGTATTTATGCTGCCCAGATACACATCGGCACTTGTACCGATAACCTCATCGGCATAGACCACATGTATTTTTGAAAACTTAACCTTATCGAGGTTAAAAAGAAGGGCTGAAGTTGTGTCGGCAGTTGGTTCGCTTTCCTTTTCAGAGGCAAAGGCCTTAACAATATAATCAAAGTTAAAGGCACTGTCGGGCAAAGAACGACGTATTTTGGTGGTAATACCATCGGCTTCCAGGCTTTGGATTTCAACAGTATTCTTTAATAGTTTCAGCATATTGATATCGACCGCAATGCTTTTACCAGCAACTAAGGTATCCTTACTTTGATCTTCGAGATAGATATCTTCCAGAACCAATTTTTTAGGAAAATCGATATTGATATAACCAATTTTGACAGGGGTGCCGATCTTTCCTTCGACATAATGCGTTACTTTTCCAGCAATATAATTCTGTATTTTGGGTAGGCGTAATAGGAAAACGATAAGAATAAAAAGCGTAATTATTCCTCCGATAATCCACAATATTGTTTTTAAAGCAATCCGGGCAAATCTGTTCAATGTGTTGTTGATTTAAGTTTACAGATAGGACAACACAGAACTGCAAATGGTTTGGATATTGTGAATTGATATCTCCGCCGATGTATGTTTAGCTTACCACAGCAGCCAGGTAAGAATTGCTAGAAAACCGCCGCGAATAAGTAATTCCTGTGTCAGCTCTTCCCGGTCAAGTTTATACCAGCTATATTTTTCATAATATCTCCTGATGGTTTGTCTATTCTTTGCGTGGATGTTTTTATATGTTGCTTTCATAACCGATTTGTATTGATTTTCTACAAATCCTGCAATTTTAATGCAGTTTATAGGACGTTAAAGGGATTTCAGTAGTTATTTTGTGAGATAGGTTATAAAATACTGGCGGTTTGGGTATTTTAACGAGTCAATTCAGGAAATACGGCGCGATAAAACAGCTATAAATAGACATCAGGTATAGATAAGTGCTGTTATCTATACCTGATGTAATAGTTATACCTGATTGTCCTATAGTTCACTGTTATTGTCAAGCGTACCCGGCTCATGTCCGGTACCTTGCTCATATCGGGCAGCCACTCTACGGGTGCGCTGCCTCTGATCTGTAGGAAGACTTTCCGTCTTTTTCCCGCCGCTGTAGAACGTATCTTCACTAAAGTGATAATGATCATAGAACTCAGTCGGGTGATAGCTGATGTCGCTCACGATAAAGCCAACGTCGCCGGTACCTTCAAACACATGACGGACGGATAGCTCAGTTTGCGGATCGACTTCATCTGGTCGGTAAGCAGGTAAGCGGATTAACTGATCTTCACTGACAGCTATGACCACAACTTCGCCATCATCGGCGGGATTATACAGATAATCCGTTGCGGGTTCCTCTGTTGGGATTTCGTCTATAGTTAGGATCACGCTATGGTCGATCGGTTCGACAGGCGGAGTGGCGTAAGCTTCCTCATTGCTGGCCTGAATCTGTGTGCCATCGTAAAGCGACGCCAGTCCAATGGGGGCCAATACTTTCTTATCTTCGTCAATAACAAATTCGGAGTCATGGAGATCGATTATAATGTAACGGACCTGTTGGCTTTCAGGGTCAAAGAGCAGATCATCTACCTTGCCGAGCAGTTGACCGGCCTCATTCTTTACTTTCCAGCCCCGGATATCAGGTTCGCCGTCGACAATTTCGTACTCGCTTCCACCGAGTTCAATTAAATGATTATATTTTTTTTCTTCTAATGCCATGTCTTCAATTTTTTTTGGTGATCAATTCTTATATGTAACGGAGGTCTAAAGGGTATCTCTTTGCGGCGCTGTTGTGTTAATGCTTGTATCGGGAGTGGGTTTATCTAACCTAGCGTCACTGTTGTAACGGTTTATAAAATACAGGACCAAGCCCAGCGCGATAAGTGAAAGCAGCAGCCATAGCCACCAGGGGGCTCCGTTTCTCGGTTTTACTTCTAAATGTGCCATATATACTTTTTTAAAAAGAACAACCGCTATAGGGCTTCGTTTGAAAAATTTTGTGTTGGGCAGGATTGCCGGGTAAAGAATATCAGCTGGAAAACGGTACAAAAGTCAAAATCAGATCGTCGCAGCACTTTATCCATCCCGCAGCTCTGGCTAACCGGATTCATAGCAGTACTGCTTTTTGGATGCTGGAAACTGAGGTGGTTTGTAAAAAGATTCCTACAGTAATTGGTTCAAAAAGAACTTTAGTTGATCATATGTGCTAAAGGTTGGTCCACAAGGGCTGACCTTTTTGAACCTCGACCGATCGAGCCATAGTTGGCGGGACGAAATCCTGTGATATACCATTACGGTATGCTAAAAATAATTTATACCTATATGGTTAATTATTTCATGCAAAAATGCTTTTTGTTGCCGTTTCTTGGGATAGTGGATTAAGCGTGGAATTTTCCGATAGCCAATCAATAGGCCAGTAAAGCGAGTTGAGCATCGTATTATTTAACCTACAGGTTAGCAGTTAAGTAAATTATTATTTATAATTAGTCTAATTAATTTCAGTTAGATCTAAAATTAGCCTATATTCGGCTCCATAAATTTTTTATGGAATGAAATCTATACATATTGCTGTAGCGATGTTATCGCTTACCGGTGTCGCCAATGCACAGACATCCAGTATCTTTGGAAAGATTACGACTTTGGATGGCAATCCAGCGGAATCTGTCAACCTAACCATTAAGGGAACGAACAGACAGACACAGACAGATAAAAATGGTCACTACAAATTTGAACGCCTAAAACCGGGCAGCTATCAGCTCGTCACCAGTTTTACGGGTTTAAACTCAATTGAAAAAACAGTAACCGTTGAAGGCAATAAGCCAACCGTGCTTGATTTTGTCCTCAATGAAAACTATGCGCAGTTGCAGGAGGTACTCGTATCTGCATTCAAATCCAACCGTACGGTAAGCTCTGTCGCCAAAATGCCGCTGAGCAATCTCGAAAACCCACAGGTGTACAGCACAGTCTCTCATGAAGTAATGAAACAGCAGGCCATTACCAATTTTGACGATGCTTTGCTGCGCAATGTATCGGGTATAAGCCGTACCTGGGAATCGACAGGACGGGGCGGCGATGGTGGTGCTTATTTTTCGCTGCGAGGCTTTGAGGCGCAAAGCAACCTGGTCAACGGGCTTCCGGGTTTGTCGAGCGGTATCCTGGATCCGGCCGGTGTAGAGGAAATACAGGTGCTTAAAGGGCCTTCGGGAACGCTTTTTGGCGCTAGTTTTTACGGTTATGGCGGTGTGATCAATACCATCACCAAAAAACCTTATTTTGATTTCGGCGGTGAAGTGGCCTACAACTATGGTAGCAACGACCTGCATCGTGCAACCTTAGATCTCAACTCACCGCTAAATAAAAATAAGACGATAGCACTCCGGATCAATTCGGCCTTCCACCGCGAGCATAGTTTTCAGGATGCGGGTTTTAAAAACTCGTTCTACTTTGCGCCTTCACTGACCTATAAGGTCAATGACAGGCTAACGGTCAACCTGATGGCCGAGCTGCTCGATATGAAACGGGCTGTAGCACCGGTTTTCTTCCATTCTGACCGTGTGGCTCCGCTGACCTTTAAAAATATTGCCGAACTCAACCTCAACCCCAAACTTTCCTTTACAAGCAACGATCTGGCCATTAAAAATCCACGGTCCAATGTACAGGGCGAGGTGCTGTACAAGATCAATGAGCAATGGAATTCACAGACTGTGGTCTCCATGGGCAATGTGAAGTCTGATGGGATCTACAGCTATATCTGGGGAAATCAACCTGGCGGTAGTTATTTTGATCAGTACTTTCACAATGAAAACCAGAAGACCCGAACCTTTGATATACAGCAGAATTTTAACGGCGACTTTAAGCTGGCCGGTCTGAGAAATAGGCTCTTGGTCGGGGTCGACTATTTTGCCCGCGATGTGAAGGACCATGGTTCGGGCTGGGGACTGGGAAGGCGGGTAAATCCGCAGGGACTGATCAAGGGGCCACTGGATGGCGACGGCAAGGAGCTGACGCCGGTTCCGCTCACCAGTCAGGCGATCGACCAGCTGCTGGCAAATACCGAAGCTGGCGATCCTTCGCATATCAAAAACAGTTCGTTCAGTGTATATGCCTCAGACTTATTGGATCTGACCGACCGCCTTTCGCTGATGGCGAGTTTGCGTGCCGATTACTTTGATTCAAAAGGGGAGGTTTCCAATGCGGACGACAATTATAGCCAATGGGCACTTTCGCCCAAATTGGGCTTGGTTTACCAGGTAGTAAAAGATCGTGTTTCGCTCTTTGCCAATTACATGAATGCATTCTACAATGTTGCGCCAAGTATCGTATACGATGCCAATAATGTCAAGACCGGGGTACAATCCTTCAGGCCGGAGCGGGCCAACCAATGGGAGCTCGGCACCAAGGCGAGCCTGATCAAGGATAGATTGTGGACAACATTGGCCCTGTATGATATTAGGGTTGCCAATCGGGTGTACAGCACACCCACAGGTTCCATACAGGGTGGAAAGGTCGAGAGTAAGGGATTTGATTTTGATGTCGAAGCAATACCATACGCCGGTTTTTCGGTCAAAGCTGGATTCAGTTACAACCATATTGCCATCATTGCCGGAAACGGAAATGATTTCTACAACGAAAAAGGACGTGCTCCGGGAGGACAAGGACCGAGTACACTGGGAAATCTCTGGGGATCGTACCAGATTCAGCAGGGTAAACTCAAAAATCTGGGCTTTGGTCTTGGTGGTAACTATGCTGGCAAATACAAGGTCATCGACAATAGCGTAACCGGTGTATTTGAGCTCCCGAGCTATGCGCTTTTAAATGGCAGCATATACTACTCGTTTAACAAATTCAGGGTCAATTTCAACCTCAATAACATAAACAACAAACAGTATTACATCGGCTACTGGTCTGTGAATCCACAGCAGCGCAGAAACTTTGTGGCGACGGTTTCTTACCGATTGTAATCGGGAATATAGATAAAATAGGGGTTCTCCTTCGGAACTTCAGCATAGGTCTCTGCTTACAAAGCAGAGACCTATCTATTTTAGGGGCAACCGAATGCCGCTTACCCTGTCAGTTTAACTTCAATTTCACTGGGGTAAGGTGCTAAAGTGTTTATTTTGAGCTGTTTTGTAGTTGCTTCGCTACAGAAAAAAGAAAGCTGACCTCAACACCCACCGCCGTCTCCAAATAATCTCTACTTTAGGGTATCTACTGAATTGAAAAGAGTATTTGCCGTATTTAATTTCTTAATTATTAGTGCTTTGTGTCCTTTTTTTTCGAATCATCTCAATAGTAAAATTTCAAATTGCTTGGAACATTCAAAAAAAATAGAAAATGAAAACTAACAAAGAAAAATTGGCCAACGACAAAGGTCGTGCGGATTATGTGGCACCTCGCCTCAGCGTCTGGAAAATTGAATTGGAACATGGTATAGCCGCGGGCTCTGTCAATCCAGCAACCAAACAGCAATGGGAAGAAACGGATACGCAATCCCATAGCGTAGACAACAATTATTGGGACTAACACGTAAATGATCTAGCTATGAAAAAGTATTCTATGAAAACACTCCTGTGTTTTTCTGTTATCGGGTTCCTATTGGTTACTTCTTGTCAGAAAGGCAAAGAAGATAATACGGCAGCAGACAAGGCATCTATTACTTTAAAAATGAATGGTATTGGCCTTGATGATGGCAGCAGTACAGTTGCAAAGGCCTCCACGTCAAATACGGCGGCGGCAAGTTCAGTACAAAGTTTTTCAGTTCCTTTTAACGATGATCTGGTTGTGCGGGCGACCCTGAGCGAAGTCAGCGATTTGTCTGCCTCAGGACTGCGCGCTTCGGCAAAGGCCGCAACGGGCGTCGGTGCCATCACCGCTTTTAATGGCGATTATACTGTACGGGTATACAAACAGGGAAATTCGACACTGCTTACAACGGTAAACTGTACGGGCGGCGCAAGCAATAAGTTTGAGCTTGAGCCCGGCGCCTATAAATTTATCGTGTCTTCCTATGGAAATCCGAGCGCAACAGGTGCCGACAAAGACCCCTTATGGCAAGAAATAAATCAGACGATAACCTCGGGGAGCAATGTCCTGGATATTGTGCTTAAACATAAGCTCACGCAGGTGACCGTCAAATTTGATGCGGGTAGTGGCCGTACAATATCGGCCATTGGCGGCGGAACAATAGAACCGAATTTTGCGAATTACACCTTTGATGAGGTCAGCGGTGTGGTTACTTTCGCCGGTGCTTCCAGCACTAAATCGTTAACTTTTCCGACCCTGGCCAGTGCACAGGTGTGGACAAGCAACCCCACCATGATAGCCGTTGGAACCACAACAGTAGGAAAAGTTAGACTGGATCCTGTTACCATCAACAGTATCGCGGGAAATGTAGAATTAACGGGCTTATCGTTGAAACAGGGCGTACAGTATACACTGGAATTAAATCTGGGTCCTAAGAAACTTCCGACGTTTAATATCGGTAATGAAATCTGGTCAGGTGGTAACCTTGAACGTAATCCGTCTACTGGGGTATACAGTTTTGGAAGCGAAGTGAATAGTCAGGGCGATTATTGGTTTCCAGACCGTTTATTGCCAAAACGATTGGATGGAACCAATCAACATGCCGATGGCACCAATGGTGGTAATGGCGATCCTTGTGCTTTGGTATTGCCTGCCGGAACATGGCGACTGCCAACAGAGGTGGAAGTGCAGACACTCATAGACCGCACAGCTCCTAAACAGCAGGCCGGAAAGGGACAGGATAATCCCAATCTTGTGGCTGTCTGGAATCCAGCAAGGTATGTTGATTATTATAACGGTACCTCAGCGACTACGCGCGGTATGTTCTTTGGCGTAAAAACCGATGAACCGGTCAATTTCCCTGTATCTGAACGCGATAAATATCTGTTTTTTGCGTACCGTGGTTATTACCCGAACGATAATATTGGCAGGGTGATCGGCAGTGAAGGGGCTTATCTGGTGACAGCAACAGCGGGAGGCTACAAAACACTGCACATGACCGGAGCAGCAAAAGATATTGGTTATGGTATTGGATGGAGAGTTGCGAGCAGTACTGAAGCGGTACAGATCCGATGCGTTAAAAAGTAGGGTATCATATTTATTTAAAATTTATTTGGAATTATTCTAAATAACACTTAATTTTAGATCATACTTAAAATTTGTTGTTTCGTAAAATCAAAGACTAGTCGTGAGACTAGTCTTTTTTGTCTCCTGCAGAAAGACCTTTCTGTCAAAATTCTTATGTTTGCATAACCTGTCATGCTGGCTTTAGTTGGGCTCAGATGATACTTATGAAAAAAAAATCTTAATAGACAATCTATCCCATGAAAAAACGAATTCTCTCTTTGATTTTATTGTTATTTGCACTGAAAACAATCGCCAATGGTAGCAAAGAAAAAGAGATTGATTCCATCTTAAACCAAACCAAAGAGCTTCATGTGGCAGCAAAAATGGCTCCCCAACTGGAATCAGCTATGAAAGCTCTTGATTTGGCCCTTGAATATGGCTATGATGAAGGGAAAGCAAAAGCTCATTTTTGGGCAGCAGACGCACTTTCGAATATTGGATTGTTTAAGGAGGCATTTAACCACCTCCAACAGATTCAAACGACAGATTATTACAAGAAAGAGAATTCCTTACAATCCGAAACGCATCGCTTAAAAGGACGGGTGTATTTGGGACTAAGGTTATTGCGCCAAGCGATTCGAGAATTTCATCTCCAAATAGCATCTACCGGTAGCTTGAAGGGTGAAATACAATCAAAATCATATTTGCATGCATACGGGAATTTAAGTACAGCATATGATTGGCTGGGGCAGCCGGATTCTGTATTGAAATATAGCCGATTTCAATTGGATCTATTGCCCAAATTTCATGGAAAGGATTCAGCGATGATCAGTTTAGGCGTTTATGATGATCTTGGGACATTGTATACCAAGAAAGGGGATTTTGTAAAAGCAAAATTTTACCTCGAAAAGTCGCTGGCATTGATTGAGCAGAATAAAATTCCCATATATTTCAATACATTCACCTTTTTGGGCAATTTGGAACAAGAGAAGGGGAATATTAGAGAAGCATTGCCCTATTTTTATAAAAGCCTGGCCAACATGCAGGCAGTTGGCGATAGAAATGCCATGCGAAACCAATACAAGTTTCTAGCGGAGTATTATCAATACTACAAGTTGGGCGCCAATAAAGCCAGCGAATATAATATTCATTATAATCAGCTCAATGATTCGCTAGAGAACGAAAATAAACAAGTATTGGATATTGTGCTCAACCAGATCTTGAAATCAAAAGATGTGGAGTCTGCTACAAAGGTTTCAAAATCAGTAGCCTTTTCAATCATGGCCTTCGTGTTGCTCGTTATCGCAATTACGTTTTTTATAAGACGCTCTAGACACAACCGAAAGGTCCTGGCCGAGAAAGAAGGGGCCTTACAGGAAACAGAGAATACAAATAGAGTGCTGACCGAACAGATTGGAGAGAATAAATTCAATAACCTGGTCGACCTGGCCAAAAGTAATAATCCCGAATTTTTGATCTTGTTTTCCGATTTGTACCCCAAGTTTATTCAAGCATTAAAAACAATTGACGCAAATCTTAGAAGCACCGAATTGGAGTTTTGCGCAATGGCCTTTCTCAACTTTTCGACAAAAAATATTTCGGAATATACCTTTGTGACAATACGGGCGGTGCAGGTCCGTAAAAATAGGCTGCGTAAGAAGTTCGATATCCCTTCGGAGGTGGATTTCAATAATTGGATGCGTGAGCTGGTGGATAAGATCGATCAGCCAGAGGTGATCGATTAGGAGTAAGATTGGCAAATGCTAATATACATCCAATAAATGCGATAAATGAGGTATTGAATGTGTGTGGAAGCTTTTATTTTTAGCGAATTGATCATTTATTATAAAATTAATCTAGCATCATGAAAGCGTATACCCTATGGGCACTTTTAGTTGTTATGGGCTGTTTTTCAAGTACAGCTCAAGAACTGTTACCGGCCACCAAACCTTCAAAAGCCCAGCAATTGATGATTAAACGTGGCTATGGTATGTTTGTGCATTTTGGTGTCAATAATCAATCAAGAGCGCTTAACACGTTAAGCGCTCTTGATTTTCAAGGTACTATTATTTGTTAACAGTGTAAGCGCCAACCTCCTTGCCGGAATCGTCAATCATGCTGACTTGTATCTGACGTTGAGTTACATGGACTCTAGTCAAGGTACGGTTGCCATCTTTCGGTCCGCCACCGATAATGATCGGATAGCTATTCAAGCCTTTTGCTGGCGGATGGACACGATATTGGTGGGTATGCCCGCTCAGGACAAGATCGACTTTTCCTTTATTCATCAATGGCTCGAATAAATCCCGGCAATGGGCCGAGCCATGCCAATCGCCCGCATACCGCGGGGGGATATGCATCATAACGATACGGAAAGTAGCCTTTTTAAATGCTGGGCTATTGATTTCCTTCTCCAATAGGGCGGCCTGTTGCACGCGGTATTGGTCGAAGTCCACAATGCCTGCATAGACAGGGTGTTCATCTTCTTTGTCTTCGCCGGTGTCTAAAATTACAAAACGCGCAGGTCCTAAAGTAAAGGCTTCATAACCGACTTCATGGAAGTATTGTGGAAACTCACGCGCGAATTTGCCGCGGGTTTCGTGATTTCCCCTCACGTAAACAAACGGAACGCTCTTGGCAAAGAGGTTCACCACAGGTTGCAACATATTGGAAACGATCTGAGCTTCATCGGTCTGGTAATTGAAAACATCTCCGTTAAAGAAAATAAAATCGCGCTGATTACCCTTGTCAAGACCCAAGAGATGCGGAATGCTCTCTGGCCTATCGTGGGTATCGTTAAGCATCACAAATGAAACCTCTTTCTGGGCACTGTCTAGGTTTGTAAACTGCTCGGTTTGCCCTTTTATTTCTTTACCATAGGTCAGCTTATAAGGTTGAAAGTCTTCGATTTCTTTGGAGACAATTCTGTAATAGTACTTTTGACCGGGGATAAGGTTGTGTAGTACAACACGGTTTATCCTTCCAGCGGTTTTAAAACCCATGGAGCTTTCTTCAAATGCTTTTTCGGTCAATTGATTGGCATCTACACCATATTCTACCCAGCTCGCGGCGTCTTTATTGGTTATCCAGAGCACGGTCATTTTATTTCCAAAATCGGACTGCAGATAGGGGCCCACCACCAATTCAAATGCGGCATTATTTTCTTTATTTGAACTTGCAAATAGGCTGAGGGGATTTAACACCCCAAGTCCACCGACCATAAGCCCTCCTTTTAGGAAGTTTCTGCGGTCTGTATTTAAATTGTGTTTTTTCATTTGATTTATGTTTTTGCTATTTGAGTTATTCTAGTCAATATCTAATTGGGGTTTTGCTGTAAGCCATTTTGTATCAGTATCTGCGACTCGGGAATGTATTCGACAATTAGATTTGAATTCCAGGGAACTTCAGCAATGGCGCTATTTCCAGAAAGATGTACACCTGGATAATGATGATCCAAGTTTTTCTTGTTTCTGAAAATATCAAATTTGCGATGACCTTCCCAGGCGAGCTCTAGTCTGCGTTCATCCAAGATGACATCGAGTAAACTCTGGCCTTGGGGCAGATTGTCTAAACGAAATAATCCGGCATCAGGTATTCCAGCACGTTTACGGATTAGATTGAGGTCACTTAAAGCGGCTTCATTATGACCGAGTTTTGCATGCGCCTCGGCACGATTTAAGTAGATCTCGGCCAGACGTGAGATAATAGGTGACCATAATTGGGCCTGACCTTCTTGTCTTGAACATTTAACAATAAAATACTTGGGGTATCCATTGCGCACATCAACTTCGGCTTCGATGCGAACACTTTGTTTGCTGCCATCGGATAAACGAAGGAAATAGGCGGGAAATCCACTGGTAGTCGCTTCTTTTTCCACTTCCTTTTTTTGATTGTTTGCGTCTGTATAGTAATAGTTTCCGTTTTCAAGTTGCACGGCAACCTTCACATATTGTCCGGTACTGTTGGCATAGATGGCCCATTGTTTGCTATTGTTCAGATAGAGTGGGGATATAAACTTATTTCGGACATCCTGTGGAAACCGTTGTACCAACTTAAGGTAGCTGTCTGAGGCGTACATTTCGCCATAGCCTACACCGCTGATGGTCGAGTAAATCGATCCGATATTGCTCCAGCCATTGTCTGCCAAATCGCGATCGGGTATAAATTTGATGGCAAAGATGGTTTCTTTGTTATTCTCGGGTTTTGTTACCGGGTAATTGGGTAGATCTGCAGTAGGTAACAAACTGTACCGGCCGGACGAAATGACTTTATCGGCGTAGGTAATGGCTTTTTCATTGTCCTCCATATACAGATAGATTCGCGACAATAAGGCCCATACGGCTTCTTTGGAGGCATATGCATTGGACTTATATGTGCTCATCAGGCTTTCTCCTTTTTGCAGATCGGCGATTACCTGTTTGTAGACCTCACCTACGGTAGCACGTGTGGGATGGTTAAACGGGTCGGAATCGATCTTGATCGGAATACCTAAATTTTGGGCTCCATGGCTATAGGGCTTGCCAAATACGTTGCAAAGCGAGAAATGGAGTAGAGCCCTCAAATAATAGTTTTCACCCAGCAATTGATCGCTGATTGGCGATTCGCCTTCTTTCACACTTTCAATCAGCCTATTGGTTGATGCAATGACAAAATAGGAGTTTTGCCAGAAAGAGCCTGCAAAGCTGTTTGTGGGTATACGTTGGTAGTTGTATAGATAAATCAGATTGGAGGTTGTCACACCACTGAGCGAAACATTGTCGCCCGGGAATTCCATAATACGGTGCCAGCCCAAGGCCATGGTTTTAAGCGTGGCATAATTTCCCTGGGTGTTGGCCTCAAGGCTGGTACGATTTTTTGCGATATCTTCGGGTGTGAGCGCATCATAGGGTTTCTTGTCGATATTACAGGACGCTGCTGCCAACGTGAGTAAAATGGCTATGGATTGAAATACTCTTTTCATCTTTAAATTTTTATTAGTTATAGAGAAAACAAATTGAACACTTTGATTTTTTGATTAAAATTGGATGTCTAAACCAAACATTATTCTCTTTGGAAGTGGATAGGGGGATGTCGTACCACCGCTTGCAGCTGCTTCGGGATCTATACCCGAATAGTTGGTGATGGTAAATATATTGTCGATGGAAATATTAGTGTTGATTCCTTTAACCTTAAGGCGTTCGAGCATTTTTCCGGTCCATTTGTAGCCCAATGTTACGTTTCTAAGACGGAGGTATGATCCATCTTCGAGGTATCTGGAGGAAGTTCCGTTGGAACGGTTATTTCCACCAAAAAGTGCCTGTGGATGTGTTGCATTTGTATGGTCTGCTGTCCAGCGCGACCAGCCTGATTTTAGGTCCATTTGATTGTAGGTCGCATAGGCGCCATCACTGTCAAATAGTTCGCGTCCGGCATTGTAGACTTGAATTCCTTTGGTAAATGCCATGTTGGCGGTTAGGTAAAAATGGTTATAGTTCATCTTCGTACTGATACCTCCGAAATAATCTGGTGTGGCCCGGCCAACTTTCTGTAGTGATGCTGCGGCATAGTTTCCGGTCAATGATTTTTCGCCTGTTTTATTGTCTATAATTTCCCATTGTGGTGTACCGTTTTCGGCATTGACGCCCATCCACTTGCGCATATACCAGGTATTGATATCGTTGCCTTCTTCGATGACCTGGTTGCCATTGATCTGCCGGCTTCCGCCATAGAGTTCCATCACCTTGTTGCGGTTGATGCCTAAATTAAAGCCAAGGTCCCAGCTGAAAGCTGCCCCGCGAACAAGCTTCGCATCGATTGTCAATTCGGCTCCTTTGTTCATGACGCGGCCGATATTGTCCCAATAGCCTTTGTAGCCCGACACATCGGGTAGTGGTACAAAATGCAAGAGGTCTGAGGTATTTTTGCGGTACAGTTCTAAAGTCAGGTTCAATCGGTCGAAAAGGCCAGTCTCTACACCGATATTGGTGGAGTATGATTTTTCCCAGGTGAGGTTTTTATTGCCTAAAGCAGATGGGAATACGGTAGGTGTACCGTTGTATTGTGCATTGACCGAAAATAGTTCATATTGCGGATACAGCGTTTCGGGCGTATTTCCGACACCGCCATAGGCGGCTTTTAAACGCAGGAAGTTGATTGTCGATGAGTCGAAAAATGCTTCGCGGTGGATATTCCATGCCCCGCTAAAAGAAAAGAAATTACCATACTTTGTATTGGAACCGAAGCGCGATGAACCATCTCTCCGAAATGAGGCCTGAAGGACGTATCGATCATCGTAGCTATAATTGGCATTCATCAACATAGACTGAAAGGCATAATGATTGGCCGTGCCGGTTACTCCCGACGCTTTTGAGGCACCAGAAAGCACGGTAATGCCCGAAACAATGCCTATACCTGTAGCCGAATTATCGTCGTATTTATAGTCATTGTACTCGTAAGCAGCCAAGGCATTTAGGCTATGCAGTCCAAAGGTTTTATTGAAGGTTAGCATTTGGTTGCTGAATCGTGTGGTCCGGTAGGCATTGCTATTTTTGATACGCCCATTATCGGCCAGGCCTGATATCGATTGGGGATCTGTGTAGATAAGTCCTTTATCGACGAGATAGGTCAAATTATTGGTGGATTTAAATTCCAGAAATGGCAAAATTTTATAACTAAAATCAAGGTTGACCATGGCATTATAACGGTTTCCTTGCGTATAATTCCATTGCAGGTCGTAATAGTAATTGGAAAGATCGCGGCCTCGCCATCCCGAACCTGCCGCTTGGGCATTGATCACATTGCCTTTGTCGTCGTATGGTCTGTCCCAGGGCAGATAGGTAAATAATGCATTGATATCATGCTGACGGTTGTCTGTCTTCGTATAACTGGCAAAAAGCTTTGGGCTAAAGGTGATTTTGTCGCCCAGTTTTTGGTCGAGGTTCAATCTGCCGGTAAATCGATCGTATACCATGCCTTTTACAGTACCTTTTTCCTGAAAATAGTTTCCGGCTGCATAAACTCTTGTTTTGTCGGTGCCACCAGACACGGATAGGTTATAATCCTGTACAACGCCATGTTGTGTACCCATGGCAATCCAGTCGGTATTGACACCAGTAAGGGAGCTATTAAACCAGCTTGGAATATCTTTGGTATTTGGAAAGGCCGACCAAAAATCATAGAGCTGCTGGCTGTTCATGACATTAAATTGCCCGGTATTAAATACCGAGATTCCCGTTTTTCCAGAGAAATTGACGGTAGTGATACCGGCTTTGGCTGCTTTGGTGGTTACAACAATAACACCATTGGCTCCTCTGGATCCGTATAATGCGGCGGATGCGGCATCTTTAAGGACCGAAATTGATTCGATATCTTGCGGGTTTAGGTTGGGAACATCATGTTGAATGACGCCATCAACAACCCATATAGGCACTTGAGATGCACTGATCGAACTTATTCCCCTTACTTTGACCTTGGGCATGGCTCCAGGTTGCCCGCTGCTGTTGGAAACTTCCAAACCGGCAACCTTGCCTTGCAAAAGGCTGCCGACATTGGGCGAGGCAACATCGGTCAGATCTTCGGCCTTGACGGTGGCTATTGAACCTGTGATATTTTGTTTCTTTTGTGTGCCATAGCCAACTACAACTACTTCACTGAGGTTGGTGGCTTCGGAGATTTTTATCCGGATTAATACCGAATTGTTGTCGCCTGATTTTACGATAAACTCGGGCAGTTCCTGTGGATGGTAGCCTAAATACGTAAACGAAAGGTTGTAGGGAATACCGACTTTGAGGTCGGTAAACCGAAACATACCATTGGCATCTGTTGCGGTAGTCTGCCGTTGGGCTTGATTTCCGTTTTCATCTGCGTTTACGGTAACACCGGCCAGCGGTTTATTGGCCTCATTGACCACGGTTCCTGTCACTAATGATCGCGACTGTCCATAACCTGTTTCTATAAATAAGAGACAGATCAAAACATAGGCTCCCCAATAGAGAAGCAATTTTACTCCATTTTTCATGCGTTTATGTTATATAATTATTGGTTTTACTTTTTATTTGGCCCGATCTGATACCGTTCCTGTACGGATTTGAGATTCAGGTTGTTCATTTTACATAGGTATAGTAGTATATCTTCTATTGAATCATTAGCAGATACGCTTCCCGTAAAGTAATAGTCCGTCAGGTTGACGCCTACAATATCAATAGGAACACGATAGAGCAGCTGCAACGATTGGATGACTTCCTGTAATGGGACTTGCGCAAAAACACTTTCGCGATAGCCTTCCGTACGAGGATTGGAACTGTCCTCACTGGCACCTGGACCTAGGATTTTTGGGTTTTCTTGTAAAGCATCCTGCTGCATACTGCTTAGAGACAGACGATTTTTGTCCCTTTTCAATTTCATGTTTGTTGCCCGGGCAATAAGGTTCAAGATATCATACAGTTGATCCTGTTCAGAAAAGTTGCCGGTAAAGAATTTATTTGCCATATCCTTGTGTGCAACGTCTATTGGAGCATGAAATCGTATGGATAGCTGGTCTACAACTTCTGCTAAAGACTGATTTCTGAATTGCAGCGTGGCTGGTTTTACATCGGTGAAATGTGTTGTTTTGGCTGGTCCAAAACCGGTGGCGTCGTTAGCGCTGCTTTGCACTGAAAATTTTCCGGTATAGGCGTCAACCCAGAATTGTTCACCTGCGTTAAGATAGGTGTCTGGTAAAGGCATCAAATTATGAATGCTTTTAATAACGACTTTGCCTTCAAATAACCGTACGTTGATTTTCTGCCCCTGTTGATCTATCAAAAATTCGGTTCCTAATGCAGTGGTTGAAATTGTGCCACAAATGACCTTAAAGGGATGGGCTGCATCTTTTGCAACTTTAAAATTGGCTTTACCAGTTAACGTAATTGAGCGTTCTTGCTGAAAATTTGCAAAGAATGAAAGGGTTGCTCCTGGATATAGGCTGATGAGACTATTGTCCGGGAATTTATATTTCTGAATGTGATCTGTTGAATTTGTTAGTATACGCTGATCGAGCATGGCCACTTGTTGACCCTGATGATGATCATTTTCTGCAAGCCGGAATATTAAAATCGCAGATATAACAGCTATAAATGCAATACAGGCTGCAATTAACCAAGGGCGCCAGGCAGTAATCTTCCTTTGAGCAGGGACAGTTTCATGCTGGATGTTGCGCCAGATCTCCTGTTTAAGCGGGGCAGTTTCGTGCTTGGCTTCAGCCGGGAGATCCCATTCCTCTTTTGTCAGAAAGGTATCGCAGAGTTGGCCGTCTTTTTCGAGAAGGTCAATAGCGCGTTGGGCTTCTTCGGAGTCACATTGGTTTGCTAAAAATTTTTTGATCAGTTTATAATTGTCCATGCTTCAAAGGCTGTTCACTAAAGTGATGTACGATCCGCAATTGTAAATTCCCTATCCCCCTCAAAAAAAAATTACGAGGCATAGATCACTTGAACGCTGATGGCGAAAACGATCGCACTGAGGAGCTTTTTTCTTAACTGTGCATTCGCCTTGGAGAGTTGATTGTCTACAGTTTTCACTGAAATGTGGAGTTGGTCGGCTATCTCCTGATAGCTATAGCCGTGGATGTATTTTAGTTCGAAAATTAGTCTTCGTCTTGGTGGGAGGGCCGAAACGATCTGTTTGAGGTCATGTTTGAGGTCTAATTTATTGCTATCTGTACTGGGGTCGGCTACCTGAGCCAAATTGTCCTCGTTCGAAATGGCTGCACGTCTAATGGCTTCTTTTCTGAGCCAATCGATAAAGAGTTGACGCGCTTTTTTGAAAAGTTGCTCATCTAAGGAATAGGTAAATGAAATCTGTTCTCGATAGTGCCACAATTTTACAAAGACCTGTTGGGTAAGATCTTTAGATTCTTCAATATCTTTTGTTTTTCGTAGAAAATAATGGAACACTTTCTCCCAGTTAGCCTCAAATATTTCACTGAAGACTTCGTGGTCACCATTGGATAAAGCATGTAGAACATTTGCCTGCATTTTCTTTTCAACAACTTATTGGTTTACGGAATTTAGTGTTTTACCAAATCTATGTGAAATTACAGAGCTTTTTCAAAAAAAAGAATGTGCAAACGTTTGTCCTATTTTTTTGGCGATAATTAATGTTTTAATTTTTAGGGTGTTAAGCTTGTTTTCTGAATGTAAAAAACAGCTCCGCGTTCGGTTTTTCTTCTCGTCACCTCAACTCCGGATCTGCAAAAAAAGTAGGTACTGTTGAATCGGGTATCCGCTATGCAGCCGGAAAACTGTTTTTTGGTGGATCGGATGGTTATCTAAATAATACTTATCATCGGAGAGGGATTCTAAGCTCGCCTAAATTTTCGATCAGATGATTGTTCTCAATGCCCCATCGGTCGATAACGGCGATGACAGGCAATATGCTGTTGCCCAATTCGGTCAGGTTGTATTCGACCTTAAGCGGAAGCCCGGGGTAAATCTTTTTGCTGATGACACCCATCATTTCCAGTTCGCGGATCTGCATATTGATAACCCTCGGGCTTGCATCGCCGATTGCGCGATGCAGCTCGCTCGGACGTTTTATCCCCTTATAGATACCATCCAAGATACAGGCTTTCCATTTTCCGCCCAGTATTTTCATCGTCACCACAATACCACAGTCGAGGTCTTCGGGAATCTTTCTGCTATACATAACCTTATTTTTTTTTGAAATAAATCTACTGAATTTTAGCCTTTGGTAGGGAATAATTTTTCCCTGGATGAATACTTTTTCCCTTATTGTGACAATACGCGGATGTATCCATATTTGTCTTGTAAAACAAATTCAATGAGATACATGGAAACATCAAAAAATCAAATCAGCATTATCGGATTGGGCCCTATGGGCATTAAAATAGCAACGCTTTATATACAGCAAGGTTTTCAGGTAACAGTATTCAACCGGACTCAGGCAAAAGCAGATCCGCTCGTAAAGCTAGGCGCCAAACGTGCTGAAACAGTACGCGAAACCATTGCGGCAAGCCCTGTGAGTATCGTGATCGTCCATAATTACAGCGTATCGAAGGAGCTTTTTTCCTCGCTCGAAAATGATGATGTACTATCGGGCAAAACCATTGTGCAGTTGACCACGGGTACCGCACAGGAAGCGCGTTTGAGCGAGACTTGGTTCCGGAAAAGAAATGCAGCCTATATCGATGGGGCCATACAGGTAGCTCCCGAACAGATGGCGCAGCCCGATACCACCATCTTGTTTGCTGGCAATACCGATAAATATCAGGAACTGTTGCTTCGATTGACGATTTTGGGTGGCAATCTCAAATACCTTGGGGAGAATATCGGGGCTGCTGCGGCCATGGACACCGCTACGCTCTCGTACATCTATGGTGCTGCAGCGGGTTTTCTGCATGGTGCACTTATTGCCGAATCGGAGAATTTTGATGTAAAGGAATACGGTAATATCATTGCGGAGATCGCTCCGGGAATGGGCGAATTTCTCAAACATGAAGGGAAGGTGATCGCTAGCGGTGATTTTAGCATCTCGCAGAGTCCACTGTCCATTTCAGTAGAAGCGACCGAGCGGATTCTGGCGACAGCAAAATTAAGCGGTATCAACACCGAGTTCCCGGAGTTTGCAGCAAACTGGCTGAAAAGGGCCGAGCTTGCAGGTTATGGACAGGAAGAATTTGCAGCAGTGATCAAAACCTTACGGCAACAGGCATAGCGGCAATAATACAATTTTTTTAAGGGCCGGGGCGTGTAGATCTGGCCTTTGTCATTGCAATGATTTTCGGAAAAGGATCGTATAAAAGTCTTCGAAATAAACTATTTTTAGTATTAAATTTCAGTAATCCCTATTTTAAATTGTATTATTTTTTATGAAAGCGTTTGGACTTCTTTTCTGCATTTTCAGTTTACTGACCATGAAATCATTTGCACAATTGCCAAGTTATAAGATGGTCGACTGGGCCACGGCCAATGATATGTCCTCAAAAGAGGGGGGATCGTTCCTGAAATCGATAGCATTTAACAATGCTCAGGTCTATAAATATAAGGAGACCTTTATTATCATGCCGCTCAACCCATTCAGCAAAGCGATCTTAACCAAAGATAGCGTATTGATGGAAAGCTGGATCCAGAAGGAAATATTTCCCATAGAAGGCACGCTGAACCGTTTCTATTTCAATAACAGAGAAAAAATGGATCATTTAAATACCTTTGTCCCCGTACTGAAAAAAAAGCTCCTGCAAGCAGCTGGAATTGAATCCGAGATAGTTACAGCCGCTGAAATCGATAAGATTTATGCCTTTGTAGCAGACAGGAAGAATTTTGAAAAATATAAACTGAATTATATTGCGGTAATGGGCGATTACCTCAAATCAAAGGCAGCACCTGATGTAAAGTGGGGGCTGCTCAAAAGTAAGCAATTGTTGAATCCTCTGGTGCAGATGGCGCTGGTGAAAGATGACGGGGGAATAATCTATTATTTTGATCTGGAAGAGCGATTGGACAATTATGAGCTTAGCGACAGAGAATCGATGGAGTATAAATTTCAGGATGCACACTGGCGCCGTTCCAACGAGATTGAAACTGCCATGGCCATTGAATAGGGATCCGTTATAAATTTTGCCCGACTGTTTCTTTGCTATAGTATTTGAAAGTTTTGGGTTTATAATATCTTTCTGATAGCAAAATACTGTTTTAGGATAAAGCCTAAGACGGTATTCAGCAAGTCGATAATGTGCAATGATTGGTCGATAATCTTCTTTTTGCTCTTTTTAAAATATGCTATTTTTACACCAATCTGTATGTGTGTAAACAAAAGTTTACTTAAATTAAACATCCGCTATTTTTCGCGAAATTGGTCTGTTTTGATCTATTGGTTTCCGAAAGATATTTGCCCAGTTTAAAGCAAGCTTTTTAGAATAAATAACGAATTATGAAAAGGAAATTGATGTTTGTGCTATGTGTAAGTAGTTTTTTTACACCCATCTATGCGCAGAAACAAATGAAATCCGATGCACTGGTATTTAAAAATACCTACGCTATCGAAGCAAAGGATAGTAAGAAAGACATTATTGCCAAGGCAGTCCATATTATACCGACGGACAAGCAGTATGAAGCCTTAAAGGATGAATTCATTGCATTTATTCACTTTGGTCCCAATACATTTACCAAAATGGAATGGGGCAGCGGAACAGAAGATCCAAAAATATTTGACCTAAAAGATCTCGATACCGACCAATGGTGTGCTGCGATGAAATCTGCCGGGATGAAGAAGGTGATCTTTACGGCCAAACATCATGATGGCTTCGTTCTTTGGCAAAGTCGCTATACAAAGCACGGTATAATGTCGACAGGATTTCAGCAGGGACAGGGCGATATTTTAAGAGATCTTTCACAATCCTGTAAAAAATATGGACTCAAATTGGGGGTTTATCTTTCTCCGGCGGATCTTTATCAGATTGAAAATGAGAAAGGACTCTATGGGAATCAAAGTGTTTATACGGAGCGGACTATACCGGAAAAGGCGTCGGGAAGGCCCTTTAAGGATAAGCGAACTTTCCGCTACAAAGTAGACGATTATAATGCCTATTTTCTGAATCAGCTTTTTGAATTACTGACAGAGTATGGCCCGATCCATGAGGTGTGGTTTGATGGCGCGCATCCAAAAACAAAAGGTGGACAGAAATATAACTATGCCGCCTGGCGGGATTTAATTTCAAATTTGGCGCCGAAAGCTGTCATTTTCGGTAAGGAAGATATTCGCTGGTGTGGTAATGAGGCCGGTAAGACACGTAGCACAGAATGGAATGTGATCCCATTTGATGCAGATCCTGTTCAGATGGAAGGTTTTCAAGATCTGACGGATGAGGATCTGGGCAGCAGGGAAAAGCTGTATAGCGCAAAATTTCTCCATTACCAGCAGGCCGAAACCAATACTTCTATACGGGAGGGCTGGTTTTACCGCGATGATGTGTATCAAAAAGTGCGATCGGCGGACGACGTATTCGATATTTACGAACGTGCTGTTGGTGGTAATTCAACATTCCTTTTAAATATTCCGCCTAACCGAGAGGGGCGCTTCTCTGATGAAGATGTAAACGTGCTACACGCTGTAGGCGAACGTATTGAATTGGGCTATAAAAACAATTTGCTGACCGGAAGTAATCTGGACAAATCTTTGTTGGACAATAATGATAAAACGAATAAGACATTTCCTGCCGAGACAGGTGAGCTGATTGTCTCTTTGCCACAACCAGTTAAATTGAATCGCTTGGTGATTCAGGAGGCGGTGCACAGCAGTGGTGAACGTATTGAACAGCATGCGCTTGACATCTGGCAAGACGGAAAATGGCATCAGGTTGCGACAGCCACCAATGTAGGGTACAAACGCATTTTGCGCTTCCCGGCACAAGAAACAGATCGCATTCGATTACGCGTGTTGGCTAGTCGTGCAACACCGGTGCTGGCTAGTCTCGGTGCCTACTATGTTCCAACACGACCACCGCAATTGGATATCGCTCGGGATACAGAAGGTAAAGTCAGCATTTATCCCGCAAAAAGCGAATTTGGTTGGAAACCACACCATGAGGATATTCTCAAAAATCTCAATAATGCTTTTGAAATCTATTATACCGAAGATGGTACAGCGCCTTCCGCTGCCTCTCTGAAGTACAGCGGTGCATTTGAAAGTAAAGGTAAACTCATTAAAGCGATCGCAATTGACAAGGATGGCGCTAAAGGTGCCATAACACAGAAAGAAATGGGAATTCCTAAACAACGCTGGAATCTAGTTGCTGCAAGCAGCTCCTTAGATGGAAAGAATGGGCGTGAAGCTTTTGACGAGCGCGTTGATTCATACTGGCAATCGAAAGCAACTGGCCCGGTGCAGGAGCTGGTTGTCGATCTAGGAACCGAGTATTCAATTGCCGCATTCAGCTACACTCCACAGCGTAAAAATGCCGAAGGCATGATGCAGTCAGGTAAGCTTTCTGTAAGCCTGGATGGCACGCATTGGGAAGATGCAGGAAGCTTTGAGTTTGGCAATTTAATTAATGATCCCTCGACACGCACCTATCACTTAAAAAATGCTAAAAAAGCACGTTTTGTAAAGGTAGAATCGACAGTAATTGCCGGGGAATCGCAGTCACTGGCCATAGCAGAGCTTGATTTTTTTACGCCATAATAGTTGAGTCAATTACCTTGGAACTAGGGTTATGCGTTGATTTGTGGCGCTAAAAAATAGCTATCATACCCGGACAGCTGTAGCTGAATGGATGATTGCTCAGGATAAAGCAGACAAAAGCCCGGCGATGGAGATCCATGCCGGGCTTTAAAATTCATTGCTTCCAATAGGAATTATTTTAGGCTGTTATTCTTGCACTTTTTTGTATTCGAGGGTGCCCAATTGTTTATGATAAATGATACGTTTGCTCGCATCAATGTACTCTAAATTAAATTTGACAGGGATCAGTTTTACTGTCACAGTCAATATCTTATCGTCCTTTGAAAGCTTCCATTTTCCGTTAATGCTTTCTTCGGCAATAATACCTTCAAATTTTCCGTCTTCTTCAAAAACCTGATAGACCTGATCTGATTTGAACTGCTCCTTAATGGATTTTTCAGCTCCGTTTTTTGTAATCTTGACCAGCTGCCATTTACCAATAAGGTCTTTAGATGCCTGGCTATAACCTGCAAAGGAACAGAGGACCAAAATAAGTGTTACGAATGTTTTCATGTTGTGTTTGATTGTGGTGTAAAGTATAGCTTAAATTTAGGAAATATCAGCGCATGTTGGAGTACTGTTTGTCTTATTAAAATTAAATTTAGGATAAATCTAGGGTCATAAATCCCCTCCGTTTTTCAATAGCAAATAATGTGGGAAGGGATTCTGTATAAACGGGAAAGGATTGGGTATAAAAGGGAGGGATTCGGTATAAATAGTTGTGCAAACGGTGTGTATAGTTTAATTTTTTGATACGTATTTCTTATACCTTCGATTTTTATGATTTTATTTTCAAAAATTAACCTGATGAAATTACCATTTATCGTGCTGGTCTTGATCTTCAATTGCTTCCTATCGCGAGGGCAGGATTACAGCATTCCGACACTGACCGCTTTACCCAAAGATATCATCCAGACTAAAGTTGATCTCAATGGAAGCTGGAATTTTGATGCATCCCCTAAACCAGACTTCTGGACAAACCTCAACCGTGGCAATACGCAAAATATACAGGTCCCCGGACAATGGATTATGCAGGGGAAGCAGGTTCCAGCGGGGCAACAGGCCGGTTATGCGCGTACATTTACGCTTCCGGAGAGCTATCGCTGTAAACGTATCAAAATAAGATGCAATGGCGTATTTAGCGAAAGTACGATTTATGTGAACGGAAAGCGGGTGGGGTATCATCTTGGTGGTTTTACGCCTTTTGAATTTGATATCTCAGATCTTGTCCGCTGGGATAGGGCCAATGATATCGCCATAGCGGTACGAAGCGAGACTTTGGCGGATTCTTTGGCCAGTGCATCCAAATATGCAGCCCATAATCTAGGTGGAATCAGCCGTGATATATTCGTATTTGCAGTGGCATCGACCAATATATCTTCCTTTCATGCATCAACTGATTTTGATGAGGCCTTTCGTAATGCAATACTGCATACAGAACTCGAAGTAGCCAATCAGTCGAATCAAAAACAACAAAATCTCCGCGTAAAATTTACGCTATGGAATAAAGATACCCAGGTCGTACCGATCGGAAATGAAATACAAACAATCGCCCCTTTGTTGGTCAAAGAAAGCAAAAGTTTCAAATTTGCTATACCGGTCAACCAGCCAAAGCAATGGACGTCCGAAGATCCTTACCTGTATACCCTGCAGGCCGAACTGATGGATGGCGACAAGTTGCTGCATCGTACGATCCGAAAAATCGGTTTCCGTGAATTGAAAGTGGAGGGTAACCAGCTTTTGGTCAATGGCAAAGCGGTCAAATTGCATGGCGTCAACCGCCATGAGGTGATGCCACTCCGTGGCCGGTCGTTGACGGACGATATCTGGAAAAAGGATGTCGAATTATTCCGTGCCGCAAATGTTAATTATATCCGTACCTCACACTATCCGCCCGATGAGCGTTTTTTGGATGCTTGCGATGAACTGGGTATGTTTGTCGAAGTGGAAGCCCCTTTCTGCTGGGCCCATCAGACCGATGTGCCGGCCGATAAAATGGAAGCCCTGCTGGTTAATCAGCATGTTGAAATGGTTAATCGGGATAAAAGCCATCCTTCGGTGATTATCTGGTCGCTCGGAAATGAATCGCTCAAATACAAAGAGTATTTTAAGCGGGCGGGTCAGGTGGTCAAACAGATGGATCCCACGCGGCCACGTATTTTCAGCCAATGGGGACCTGATGCGGATGATGGTGAACTGGAAATTACCAACCACCATTATCCCGGACCGACAGGCCCCGATAAATACCGGGATCTCAAAAGACCAATTACCTTTGATGAATATATCCATGTCAATTCTTACAACCGCTTTGAGCTTTCTGCCGACCCTGGCATCCGAGATATGTGGGGTCCGCTTTTGGATCGGATGTGGACCGCTATGTACAACAGTAAAGCAGTGCTGGGTGGTGCGATATGGGCGGGGATAGACGATACGTTTTTCCTTTCCGACCATAAAGTGGTCGGCTATGGCACCTGGGGTCCATTGGATGGCTGGCGCCGCGAGAAACCCGAATATTGGAATGTGAAAAAGGCTTATAGCACTGTCCGTATAACCCAGGTAGCAAACCGTGATGCCCACGGGAAACTGAAATTTGAGCTAGAAAACAGGTATAATTTTACAAATACAGCGGCCTGTCAGATCGTATGGAAATGGGGTAATAGGGAGGGCACTGCGCAGACGCAAATCGAACCGCGTAAAACGGGTACTTTCGAACTCGACCTCCATGGCATCGACGAACCAAATAGTCAGTTGTATATGAAGGTCATTTCGCCATTAGGTTTTGTGGTCAATGAATATCTGTTTACCGTAAAACCTCAAGCCTTACAGGCACACAAATCGCTAAAGACTACGTTAGTGACCAAAGCATCTACAGCTAATATTACGGTGTCTACCAAACAAAACAGCTTTGTCTTTGATAAGTCGAACGGTAAAGTTACGGTGTCAAATGCTAAGGGAACAACGCTTATCCAGTCGGGGGCCAATTTGATGTTGCTTCCACTCAACTCGGAAGGTCGTGGCATTCAGATGTTGGGTGACGATCAGAATTTTGAGCCTTACAATCCCCTTTGCTCAAACTGGGTAGCTCAATCCATTCTGCTGAAAGAATCTTCTGCAGATAAGGTCGTGATTGAAGTGACTGGCACTTATGCCCAGGCCGAAGGGAAATTGAACTATACTGTTTCCAATGATGGTACCTTCACTGTTACCTATAATTTTAAATTGCTACAGGATGTCAATCCAAGACAGATCGGACTGGTCTTTGACATTCCAAAAGAATTGGATGAACTTAGCTGGGATCGTGTGGGCTATTGGAGCTATTATCCGCAGCAGCATCTGGGTGCCTTGCAAGGAAGGGCAAAGGCTTTCAATCCGCAGCGGCCGATTTCTGTTTCGGCAGGACCTTCCGAAAGACCAACTTGGGACTGGTCCGAAGATCAGACCACGGCCGGGACAAATCTGTTCAGGGCAACCAAGCAGAATATCAGATCGGCAAGCTTAGTTGCGGGCGACGGACGAAAAATCAATGTTTTAAGTAATGGGCAGCAACATCTCCGGACCTGGCGGGATGTCCATACCGACGCCAATAAACTCCTGGTCGCTGATTATATTAATGCCGGTAGAGAAGGTTTTTTGAGTTCGCATGCCGAATTGGATTATAGGCCGCTTAAAAGAAATGATCAAGTGAGTGGATCGATAACGCTCAATTTTAATTAAATTTAGGAAATCAATGGTATTGAACTTTTTAGGAACCTAAAACAAGCATGAAAAAAGCAGTGAAATATAAAATTTCTTACCTAAGCCGTACCCTACAGTACGGCTTATTTGTCTTATTATCGACTATCGCCGGGCCAAGTATCGGGCAGCACAAATCGAGTACCGAGGGGATCACCTCAGGGAAAAATGGAATGGGCGATTTTAACCTGGCCCAAAATATGAAATTGGGTGCCTCAAACTTAGATTTCCACGAATTTGAGGGCTATAGTTTTTTATTTCAGGGACGTGAGGCCAAGATTATCCGTCCAAAAGTGACAGCGGTAGGGCATCCCTGGGTATGGCGGGCCCGCTTTTGGGGGCACGAACCGCAGGTAGACATTGGTCTGCTCGAGCACGGCTACCATGTGGTATACTGTGATGTCGCCGAGCTTTTTGGCAATGAGGAAGCGCTAACAATCTGGGATGGATTTTACCGAAAGTTACAGAAAGGTGGGCTCAGCAAAAAATCGGCTATGGAGGGAATGAGCAGGGGTGGTGTCTATATCTACAATTGGTGCCTACGTTATCCTGATCGGGTAAATGCGATCTATGCCGATGCGCCCGTACTGGATTTTAAAAGTTGGCCCGGTGGCAAAACTACAGGAAAAGGAAGTAAACCGGATTGGGAGATTTTTAAGAAAGACTATGGATTGACCGAAACACAGGCTTGGGCATTTGCGGATGCACCCATTGATAAAGCCAAAATCATTGCGGGTTTCAAAATACCATTGCTGCATGTTGTCGGCGATAAGGACGATGTGGTGCCTATCGCCGAAAATACCTTGCCATTTGCGGAGGAGATTCGTCGCGCAGGTGGTCGTATTGAGATCATCCATAAACCCGAGGTCGGCCATCATCCGCATTGTCTGGTAGACCCTAGTCCGATTATCGATTTTATACTAAAAGCAAGCAGCAAATAGGGACAAAAGTCATTGCTATCTTTGGCTAAACAAAAAACCACATCAACAAGGCTTGATGTGGTTTTTTGTTTTTTATTTTATTGAATACCTGAATTTTAAGTGGGGTAAAATAGTTTTAATAATTGATTTTCAAGTTTTAGTTTCTCCATTCTATCTGTAATAATTTTGGTTAATAATAGCGCTGTAAACCGAAGCGAATCCATGGTGCCGTCGTTTACCGATGCTGAATTATAAACTAACTTATTATTATTTATGAAAGAACTGTTGACCAATAAAAAGCCTAGGGATCGTATGGGCAATTTTGACCTGTTGAAGGCGGGAATGGGCGTAGGGATACTTGTTATGTCTATTTGCCATGGACAGGATTCATTTGCCAAGGGAGGGCCCGAAAGTGAAAAGATGTTTACCATCCAATGGTCTTACAAAGGCGGACAGAACAGCAAAGCACAAAAGGCGGAACCGGTCCTGATCGAGGGAACCGTGCGGAATAAAAAAGGTGAACGACTGACTGGCGTAACGATATTGTCTAAAGAGGATAGTAAAATCGGAACGAAAACTGACGATGAGGGCCATTTTTCCATTCGTGTGGCTGACCGTTCGACCTTGATTGTTCGCCATGTAAATTATAGAAATCAGGAAATTCCTGTTCACGGCACGCAAAAGAACGTAGAAATTGTGTTGGACGATAATGATATCGCATTGGATCAGGTCGTTGTGGTTGGTTTTGGTACGACCAATGTGAAGAAAAACTCTACTGCCATAGCTTCTTTTGATGCGAAAACAATTGAAAACTTGCCCTTTGGGGACATGGGCTCAGCTTTGCAGGGAAGAATTCCGGGAGTGATTGTGCAGCAAGGCTCGGCCGAACCGGGTCAAAATGGCGCCAGCATTTCTATTCGTGGCAATGGGACACCGCTTTATGTAATTGATGGATTTATCTCTACACAGCAGCAATTTTTTAGCCTCAATAAGGCGGATATCAAATCGATGACGATCTTGAAAGATGCGGCTTCAACTGCGGTGTATGGCATGAATGCCGGAAATGGGGTTGTGCTGATTACCACCAAACAGGGTGATTCGGGTAAACTCAATGTCAACTACCAGGCAAACTTTGGCTTTAATACGCCTTCATACCAAACCAAACGCATGGATGCCTATCAATATGCTACAGCGATAAACAACCTTAATCAGGCCTTGGGAATGGGAATCAACTCGTTCAAGACCGCTGAAGAAATGGAGGATATTAAAAATAATCCCGGTAACTACACCAACTGGGAAAAAGAACTGACCCGCAGGTTTGTGCCGCAACAGGACCATACGCTTTCACTGAATGGCGGTAGCGAAAAGCTACGTTTCTTTGGTAGTCTCAACGCCTTTAGTCAAGAGGGTATTTATAAAGCCAAATCACTGAATTATCACCGGTATACCTATCGGAGCAATGTGTCGAGCAACTTCGATAAAATCGGACTGAAACTCGATTTTAATGTCAATGGATACATCCGAAATGAGGATTATCCACCAGCAAGTGCCTATACGATCTATAGTAGGCTGCGCGATCGTAATCCATTTGAGAAACCCTTTACATCCAGCGGACAAATATCCAATCAGTTTGATAACCCGGCATTGGCATTACTGAGCCCTGGTTATATCAAGTTAAAGACGGTGTATAATCAACTATCGGGTGCGCTCAACTGGAACGTGCCATGGGTTGAAGGGTTGAGCCTCGGATTTAATGGGAATTTTAACATTGAATCTCAGGACCGTGTAGACTGGGTAGAGACGGCTACCTATTACGATGAACAGGGAAATGCAACAAAAGAAGATCCTACAAACATTAGTGTCGGACGCTCTTCGTATATGACCCAAAACTTCGACGTCAATTTCAGAGCCGATTATCGGCGGACATTTGGCGATGGCCACAATGTGGAAGCAACCCTGGTTCAAAACATGCGTCAGTATTATAGCAATGCCTTAAATGCTGGTTCCCGTGGGTTCTACACCACCGCGATCAAACAGATCCAAAAAGGTGATGCAGAGTTGATCACAGCGAGCAATACCGAAGGCAAACAGGCATGGATGGGTTATGTGGGCAAGTTTCATTACGATTATAAACAGCGTTATATTTTTGACTTTGCCGGACGTTATGACGGTTCAGACAATTTTATATCAACCAAAAGATGGGGCTTCTTTCCTTCATTCTCCGCTGGTTGGGCGCTGTCTGAGGAAAATTTTTTCAAAGATATAAAGGCTAAAAATGTCTTGACTTATTTGAAACTTAGGGGCTCTTACGGGCAAATTGGTCTCAATGATGCGGATCACTGGGCATATGCTTATCTCGCAACGTACAACTACAATACAAATGGGTATGTGGTGGATGGGAAGTTGGTCAATACGGTTACCCCTGGTGCGCAGCCAAGTATCAACATGACCTGGTATACCCGATCGAAATACAATATAGGCGCCGATTTTGCACTATTTGGAAATAAAGTCGATGGTGCGTTGGACTATTTCTTTGAAAAAACCAAAGGCTATCTCGCCGCCGATAATTCCTATCGCTATACAGAACCCATCGGGTATACACTTCCATTGGTGGTGACCAATGCCGAAGACCGGAAAGAAGGACTTGATGGTTTTATCAAATACAAGGACAGGATTGGCAATGTCGATTTTAATGCCGGTTTTAACTTTACCTATTATAAATCGTTTGCCTTTAAAACCAACGAGGACAGTGTCACCTTGGCTAATCCGCGGATTCGTCAGCAAGGTAATTACTATGGTTACGTGGGTACTGGTTATGTGGGAGCACAGTTCTATACGAACCCACAGGATATTCTGAATAATCCCAAACGCGAAACTTCAACAGACCTCAGACTTGGAGATCTCTGGTACCAGGATGTCAATGGTGACGGTAAGATTGATGGGCAGGATCAGGTGCGTTATGGACATAATTCGAGCCCGACATTCGTTTATGGGGTAGATTTGGGCGCAAGTTACAAAGGTTTCAGTGTACAATCTACCATTCAGGGAACAGGGATGAAACAAAATTACTTCTCCAATGTGGCCATGGGCTCCGAAGGCGAACGACGCCTGGACTTTCAGTTTCAGAACGACAATTGGTCGCCATCCAATCCGAATGCGACGATGCCAAGGCCCGGCAACGCTAGTTTGAACAATAACAATAACTATTCGTCCTCAGACTTCTGGGCCCGCAATACCTATTATGTTCGATTGAAATCCTTAACCCTATCGTATGATTTTAAATATTCGATCATGAAGTCGCAGCAATGGATGAACAACTTGACCTTTTTTGTCTCGGGTGTAAACCTGTTGGCATTTGGTCCATCAGTCAAATATGGTGATCCCGAATCCAACACTTTTGATGGTTACGCATATCCAATGATGCGAACCTACTCCGCGGGATTTTTATTGGGATTTTAATTAACTAAGAAAATTATGAAAAAACGTTTGATAATAGGGATGCTGGGCTTGACGGTGATGTTCTTCTCTTCCTGTAAAAAGTTTTTGGAAACAACACCATACGATAAAATTACTGGTGAGCAGACCTGGAATAGTGAAAATTTGACAACAGCCTATATTTATCAGGTATATGCCGATGTATTGGGTACCGATGCCTGGATGTCGGGATATGCGCATCCTTATTCGGCAAGATCGGAAGGGACCACTAAAAATGTGATGGTGGGTACGCTGAACGGTGCCTTTTGGACAAAAGAAAGAGCCGAGCTCATGCTAAAATCAGATAATTATGGCTGGTTAAATTATTCACTTTTATGGCGTATCAATTCGGCAATTGCCAATATTGAAACAAGCACGACTTTTTCGAGTGAATTTAAGAACAGGAGTTTAGGGGAGTTATATTTTTTAAGGGCTGCGCACTACTTTGTGTATGCCAAACTATATGGTGGACTGCAACTGATTGACAAAGTGTTGACACTGGATGATGATCTTCAGATTCCGAGAAGTTCAGCCAAGGAAACTTACGATTTTATGCTGGCCGATCTTCAAAAAGCTGCAGCGGCTCTTCCGGCAACTGCCGAAAGGGGACGGGCTACTGCCAAAGCTGCAAATGCTATGATCATGCGCATAGGGTTGCAGGCTGCTGCGTATGTGGATGGAGGGGCTGCAAATAGCGGGTATTATGATAAAGTGATTCAGTCGGGTGAGGCATTGGGGCTCAGTAATGGTGGAACGCAACTCAGTCCTTACTACAACATGTTTCGATCCTATGAAACTGCAGTTACGGCCACCGAGTTTATCCTCACCCGTGAGCGTAACAAAACAAATACCTCCCTCTATGATGTGCCTATGCAATATCAGGGGCTTTGGTCCACGGGTAAGTTTTCGGCTTATGCCAAAGCTAACTTTCCAATCAATGTCACGATGAACTTTTGGGGCATGGATGGCGGTTCGTGGCCAACGCAGGACCTGGTCGATGACTATCTGGTCTCAGATGTAGATGGACAATTGAAATCATGGAATAACGCCAGTTATGTCACGACAGGTAAAAATGTGGACGAGAAAATGTATTTCTCCAACACCAAGAAAAGAGACCAACGCTTTTATGCAACGATACTCTATGATAGCTGTATGTATTTCAACAATCAGGTACGTGTGTTTTTTAGAAGGGATGGAAATGTGAGCAATGCCAATAGCAAGATTAATGAAGGTTCGGTACAGGAATATGGATACCAGTCTGGAAATACCGAAAATTATAATTCCAGTACGGGCTATGCCATGGTGAAGTATTTTTACGATAACATTGTGAGCCTACCTTCACCATCTGACCAAAAATTAGACTATGTGTTTTCGGTGCTCCGTTATGGTGAGGCTTATCTCAATATGGCTGAAGCTTATCTCATGAAAGGGGACTTCGCTAATGCAAAAAAATACATGCTGCCGACCATGGTACGTCATGGTGGTTTTTCTGAAAGTAGCGTCAATCAATATTTAAATACACTTTCGGGCAACAATTGGGGGAACTCACTTTTTGAAGCCTATAAAAGAGAACGCAATGTGGAGATGGTTTACGAAAATAACGATCGGTATTGGTCCCTGTTACGCTGGGGCATGCGCACATCGGGTGGTCTGCGTGATGGAGCTTATGTAGGATCGGGATTTGTTATTCCCGAATTACAGGGCGCCTTACGGGGTATTCGAATTTCGAGAGATGGTAAATCCTATTCTTTTTTTGAAGACAATAACGTCGTTGGGGAAGCTCGATTCTCTGCCAAAAGGTACTTGATGCCAATCAACGAAACATTCCGCTTGAAATCGGGCGTGAAGCAAAATCCGGGATGGGAATAAAACTTTGGTATACAGATATAATGAAATTGATTATGCATAGAATAAATCACAAAATAGGGCGTATTCTGCTCGGCGCGCTGTCGCTCATTGCGATGGGAAGCTGTTTAAAAAAGGGCTATGAGGAGCTGCCAAACTCGCCAGACAACAAATTGACTGCCGTAAGTTATTCATACCGCTTTCTCTATAATGATACCATACAGAAAGGAACTCCCATGCAGGAGATTGAGCTTGACCGGGTCTGTGAGGTCGTTTTTAAGAATACGGCGGTAGCTTTTGATACGAATGGACAAAAAGGATATACGTCTACGATTTCGTACGATATCAACTCAGTTAAGAAGGCGGGGCCTTCGGGATCCGTCACCAAGCAGATGTTATTTGACGAGTTTAAAAAACGAATTCAAAAAGATCAACTTGCTAATCTGTGGGTTACGATCACTGTGTCGGACGTTTCGGTGGTTTCGCCGCTCAATGGAGCTCCAGTACTGGGTAAACCAGGCGATTTTTCACAGGATAGAATGTATCGGGTGACAGCAGCGAATGGCGACGCTCAAGATTATACGTTGAAAACAATAAAGGGTTTTTAAATAGGTGTTAGTTTCAGTAAATTGGTAGGAGTGGGCTGTACTTTTGTACAGCCTTTCTTTTTGATAGGAGGTATAGCCCCACATCATTCTGATCAATTTGACACAGCTTACAGATCCATCTCTTTACGAAACTCCCGTGGTGTTTTGTTCATAATGGATTTAAAAAACTTATTGAAGTTGGTCAGGTTCTGATAGCCACATTCGTAGCAAATTTCTGATATGCTAAGTGTCCGGTCCATCAGCAGTTTACAGGCATGACCGATACGCATCTCATTGACAAAGCGAGAAAAGGGTTTTTGGGTATGGCGTTTAAAAAAACGGCAGAAGGCGTTGGGCGTCATATTCAGCATGTCGCTGGCAACTTGTAGATTAACCTCCTCCTTAAAGTTGCTCATCACATAGAGGTAAACCTTATTGATGCGCTGGGTCTCCTGCTCACTGAAAGTGGGGCGATAACCGTCGGAAGCCAAACTTTCAAATTCATCGGTTTCCTGTAGCAACTGAATAAGGTTGAGGAATTCGATGATTTTTGGAAATCCTTCTTTATCACTGAGTTTTTCCATTAAGCGCTGTGCCCTATCGAGTGTTTCGCCATAAAAACGAAGTCCACGTTGAGCCTTGCGGATAAATTGCTGCATGGCCTGGATGGTTTGATGTTCGTCGGTTAGGCGAAGTAAGAAATCGGCCGGAAAATAGACAACGATGGCCCGGGCACGCAAATCATTGTCCTGCTGCAGAAATAAATCATCGTTGCGCCAGATATGTGGGATATTGGGGCCCATCAAGACCAGGTCTCCTTCTGTAAAGGTCGCTACATTGTTGCCCACAATGCGCTTGCCGAAACTTTCTACGATCAGCACCAATTCACAGAGCTCGTGAAAGTGCAGCGGATTACTCAAAAATTCCTGATCGACCAATTTGACATGGATTGTCTTTTCGCTGGGTGGAGTAAGCTCAATAAATTGAGGTTTGGATAATTTGTTCATACATAGCTAAATTGGTTAATGCAAAAATACGGTATTTACTGTTATATCAAACAATATTCACTTAATAATATTTTATTGCTTGTTATTAGGGTGTAAATAGTTTTAGTTTTTGTATAACCAGTTGTAGTATTGCCGTGTGAGAGGACCTATCTTTGACAAAGAATGTAACAATGTGGTATTGCGTTCTAATCGGGTGGAATTACAACCTATTATGATATGAAAAAACTAAAAAAACTGGTGTTGTTGGCCTTGTGGGGGGTAATGGGGAGTTGGGCAATGGCGCAGCAGACAGCTTATCAGTTGCCGGCCAAAGTGACCGGTCTGAAAGCTCCTGTACAATCCTTAAATGGCCAATGGAACTTCAAATTTGATCGCAGTTCGGCCTGGGAAAATATTCAGGTTCCCGGGGAAGCTGTCATGCAGGGCTATGGTATTCAACACGACAATTCGTTTTTTTATAGCCGTAAATTTTTGGTACCCAGCCCCTATAAAGGCAAAAAGACAATCATCCGCTTTGACGGTGTGTACAGCTTCGCCAAACTTAGCATCAATGGTAAAGCGGTTACGAGCCATCATGGTGGATTTACGCGTTGGGAAGTAGATATTACACCTTATGTGATTTTCGGAAAGCAGAATGAAATCGAACTGGAGGTACAGGATCAACTGGATGATATTTCGTATGCATCGGGCTATGCACACCATCCGATAGGTGGAATCTTGCGGGATGTCACCCTATTTGCAACTGCAACACATCCTGTGACCGACTTTAACCTCGAAACAGCCTTTGATGCGTCTTATAAGGACGCGCAGCTAAAATTGGATTTTGGTGGTTTTGTGGCCAAGGAGGCTACGATTAAGTATACATTGACTGACCCGAACGGCAAAAGTATTGTCCTGGATAATCCTGAAAAACCAATTTTAGCGGGGGCCAACAGCCATGTGTTCCGTGTAGCTGCACCGATAAAATGGGATGCCGAACATCCAAATCTTTATCGGTTGGATGTGGAAGTGAAAGAGCAGGGGAGGTCTACGTATGCCTTTCATAAATCGGTCGGGTTCCGCGAAGTAAAAGTGGTTAAAGACCAGCTTATGGTAAACGGCAAACCGGTCAAGCTACGTGGAGCCAATCGGCACGATATGCACCCGATCTTAGGACGCAGTGCTTCGGCCTATTACGATAGCCTAGACGTTCAATTGTTTAAAGAAGCAAATATCAATTTTATTCGTACTTCGCATTATCCACCGACGGAGCGTTTTGTCGAATACTGTAATAAATATGGTATCTATGTGGAGGTGGAAACCGCAATCTGTTTTGTGGATACTTACAGACAAAAAAATTATGCGCCCGGCGCCTCACAAAATGATCCGAAAAAAACGGACCAATACCTGAGCCAATCGCGTGAGATGGTCAATACCTTTAAAAGCCATCCAGCTGTACTTTTCTGGTCAATCGGCAATGAGTCGATCTATGGCGACAACTTTAAGCAGAGCCACGATTTGGTGAAGCGAATGGATCGGACAAGACCCATTATCTGGAGTTATCCGGGCTCGCAAACCACCGAACCTAAGATTTATGAAATCCTCAGCATGCACTATCAGGACGTGTATGGTAACTTGACACAGTATGGCAAGACCACGCGTAACTTTGAGGGACATGGCATCCCAGCTTTATTTGATGAATGGGCTCATCCAGCCTGTTATACGTATAAAACCTTACAGGATGATCCGAATATTCGCGAATTTTGGGGGATCTCCATGGACATGATGTGGAGCGGCCTGTTTCCGAAGCAGGGGGGGCTTGGCGGTGCAATATGGGGCTACGTGGACGAAGTATTTATGATTCCACAACAGCTCAAGAAAGGAACTGCTTTTTGGAAGGAATTTGCCCATACAGCCAAACCCGAAGATTTTCAGGGGCAGGCAGTAGGCTACGGTGAATGGGGGATTGTCGATGTTTGGCGGCGCAAGAAACCTGAATTTTGGTCAACAAAAAAAGCGCAGTCTCCTGTATTGGTCACGTTGAAAGGAAAGATTATACCTGATTTTGCCTGCTTTCAGCCGCTGACGATCCCGGTATACAATCGATTTGATCATACTTCGCTCCAGGAAATTAAACTGCAATACACGTATGACGGGAAGACCTATACCTTAGGATTACCCGATATCGCACCGCATCAGAAAGGATATATTCAACTACCCGGTTTAGCCTGGCAACAGGGCGGGCAACTGGCTTTGCGCTTTGTGGATAACAGAGGGATGCTGCTGGATAGCTATCGTTATTTCTTGGGTGAGCATAAGGTCAGAATACCTGAATCGACTCAAAATGGAGGAATCCAGCTTGTTGAAGAGCCTAATCGTTACCTGATCACGGGAAGGAATTTCACCTTTCCGATTTCAAAAACAACAGGCTTCATCGAAAACGCGCTGATCGATGGTAAAGTGGTGATCCAAAAAGGTCCTTTCTTAAATATGGACATCAACCTCAACCACCTGACCGGTGCAGAAGTACGCAAAAGTGCAAGCAAATACCTGCTCGAAGATAAAAATTGGCAATTGAACAAATTGGATGTACGCATCAAAGACAATTTGGCCCTGGTATCGATTGTGGGAAAAAATGGCAGTTTATCCATTCAGTTTGATCTGACTATCGATGGTAAAGGAGAAATGAAAACGTTATATCATACCCAGGGTGAACCCAATGGCTACCTGCGTGAAATTGGGCTAAAGTATTATCTCAGCAATGAACTTGATCGTGTTACCTGGAGCAGAAATGGTTATTGGAACGATTATCCCCAAGAATCATTTGCGGGTAATGAAGGAACAGCAAGCTTGTCTTATGTCGATAAGACGTCGTACGGTCAGGAGCCCAAACAGTCGTGGTACATGGACACGCACAACTATTACTATTGGGCCGATAAAGGAGCGCGGAGTCAGCATCCACTAACACAGCAGGCGAAGGGAATGAAAGAGAATATATACTATTACTCTTTGGGCAGTGGCACGAAGAATCTGATGCATGTGGTTTCGCAGCAAGCAGACAATGCTTGCCGTATGGATCGCCTGGAAAATGAGCAACTGGTTTTGTATGTAAACAACAAATGGGATTATCCTGAAATTGCCTGGGGCAATTATTGTAAGACCTTGGAAGCTTCACCCTGTCAGGGATCTATCACATTAAAATTCTAATGATATCGCTATGTTGGCTTGGATTGATCAAATCATTTATCTGCTGTATTTTATTGTTGTCGGTGGTTATGGCTATTACATTTATCGACGCAAACACAGTTCCGGTTCACTAACGCACGATTATTTTCTAGCGGAAGGTTCCTTAAGCTGGTGGGCCATTGGGGCTTCTATTATTGCTTCGAATATCTCTGCCGAGCAATTTATAGGGATGTCGGGGTCGGGTTTTGCACTGGGGCTGGCCATTGCATCCTATGAATGGATGGCTGCTATCGGACTAATTATTGTGGCGGTGGTGTTTTTACCCATTTATCTGAAGAATAAGATTTTTACCATGCCTGGGTTTCTGCGCAAGCGTTTCGATCCGCGGGTGAGTATGGTGATGGCGGTATTCTGGGTTTTGGTCTATGTGTTTGTCAATTTGACCTCGATACTTTATCTGGGTGGTTTGGCCATTCAGTCGATTGCGGGGATTCCCATGGTTGTAGCGGTTTGGTTGTTAGCGGCATTGGCCTTGATTATCGCCTTAGGGGGGATGAAAGTGATTGGCTACACCGACGTAATCCAGGTGGTCTTGTTGATTATAGGCGGGCTCACGACGACTTATATCGCCCTCGATCTCGTGGCGCATACAAAGGGCATGGGACATTGGCTAGATGGACTCCTTATCTTGAAAACGGAAGTGCCACAGCATTTTCATCTTTTTATCGAAAAAGGACAGCTGATAAAACCCGATGGTACCGATGCTTATATGGATCTGCCCGGATGGTCGGTTCTATTGGGCGGCATGTGGGTGATCAATCTATCGTATTGGGGATGCAATCAATATATTACCCAGCGTGCACTTGGAGCCAAAAATCTAAAAACAGCCCAAAATGGGATGTTGTTTGCAGCCGTTATGAAGCTGTTTATGCCCTTGATTGTGGTGTTGCCCGGCATTGCTGCTTACTATTTATATAAAGAAGGTTCGAATCTCAGTTTTGCACAAGGGATGCTTGAAGGTAGTACCGTGAAGCCCGATAAAGCTTATCCGCTGCTACTCTCGATTTTACCGACGGGCTTCAAAGGATTGGCTTTTGCTGCTTTAACGGCTGCTATCGTGGCCTCACTGGCTGGAAAGGTCAATAGTATAGCAACCATCGTGTCTTTGGATATTTATAAGAATATAAAAAGCGATGCCGTGAGCGATACAGCCTTGGTGAAGCTGGGCAAAGTAACTGTACTGATCGCGTTGGTCATTGGTGCTTCCTTGGCTCCGCTATTGCAGCATCTGGATCAGGGCTTTCAGTTTATTCAGGAATTTACAGGTTTTATCACACCAGGAGTATTGGCGATTTTTCTGATGGGTATCTTTACAACATGGACAACACCTAACGCAGCATTTGCTGGTGCCATCTCTACATTTGCCTATTCTTTGCTCTTTAAAAATTTCTGGTTAGATCAAAGCCCCTTTATGAATCGCATTCTTGTGGTGTTTATATGTACGGTAGCAACGATGATATCGGTCAGCCTGCTGGGCAATCGAAACTATCGTAATGATACAGTAATCGTGAATAGAAATCTTTTTGTGACCTCCAGTGGTTTCAAATTAGTGAGTTTATTCATCCTAGGGATATTGGTAGCCCTGTATGTCTTTTTATGGTAACATGATTTAATTGATATAAAAAATGAAAGAAAACTATCTGGTGGAATGGGCAAATGATGAGGAGCTCTTTGAGCTGATCCGTAAGGAACTTTTTACAGCTGTCATTGGGGATGTGATGGACAAAATGGGATTGTTCCATCAATTTCTGCCACCGAGTATAAGACCGTTAAAATCAGATTTGTTTTTAATTGGTAGGGCGATGACGGTATTGGAGGCCGATGTTTGCGGAAATGCTGAACAGCAGTCGAAGAATCCTGTATTGGCTAAAT
This sequence comes from Sphingobacterium sp. UME9, assembly GCF_014170215.1. Classification (NCBI taxonomy): domain Bacteria; kingdom Pseudomonadati; phylum Bacteroidota; class Sphingobacteriia; order Sphingobacteriales; family Sphingobacteriaceae; genus Sphingobacterium; species Sphingobacterium sp. UME9. Next base: position 944,876 of record NZ_LZZP01000013.1, read on the forward strand.
CATTTGGATTTATGCTTGAGGCCCTGGATGATCTGCGCCCGGGCGAGGTTTACATTTGCAGCGGCTCTTCGCCGGACTATGCGCTTTGGGGTGAGATTATGAGTGCACGGGCCAAAACATTGGGTGCACATGGGGCGATTGTCAATGGCTACTCGAGAGATACCGTAGGGATTTTGGCACTCGAGTTTCCTTGTTTCTCCATGGGCTGTTATGCGCAGGATCAGGCGCCGAGAGGAAAGGTTATTGACTGGCGTGTGCCAATCCATTTTGGAAATGTCCTGATCAAGGATGGCGATATGCTGATCGGCGATATTGATGGTGTCTGCGTGGTACCGCGCGAACATGAACAGGAGGTTTTCGCTCGAGCATTTGAAAAAGCCAGAGCTGAAAAAGTAGTATTGAACAAGGTTATGGAAGGCATGGGTGCCAAAGAAGCATTTGAAAAATATGGAATTATGTAAATTCAAATTGTCCAAAGGCAGCTGGCTGGCGCTGTTTTTGGCCTGTTCGTCCTTTGGAAATCTGTCGGCACAACAGGCTGGACCATTTTTGACGCCCCTGCCCGATCAGTTGGCCACAAGTAAAACCAGTCGGATTCTGTTGAATGGACAGTGGAACTTCAAAGTGGCCAATACGAAGCCCGTGACCATTCAGGTACCGGGAGAATGGGAAATGCAAGACCAGCATGTCGCTGCGGGGGAAACGGCAGTGTATGAGCGTTCATTTGATATGCCCGACGATTGGGAGGGCAATCCAGTATACATTCGCTTTGACGGGGTCAGTTCACATGCGCTTGTCAAAGTAAACGATCAGGTAGTCGGTGAACATGAAGGTGGATTTGTCGCTTTTCAGGTCGACTTAACGGGGAAAGTCAACAAAGGAAAAAATAAACTGACTGTAGAAGTTCAGGCAAATACCATCAGTGATATATTATCTTGTGTGTCTCAGTATGCGGTGCATACCGTGGGTGGAATTTTGCGGAAAGCAACTTTGTTTACAGTGCCTAAAGTACATATTTCGGATGCAGCGATTGCAACAGATTTCGATTCAAAATATGTCCATGCAACACTTAAACTTGCGGGGCTGGTGCAAAATAGCTCGGATCAGCAGCAGCAGGTCAAATTGCGCTATGTGCTCCGAGATGCCGAGGGCAAAACAGTGCTTCAAAAATTCTCCGACAAGATTCAGCTTGGAGTAGGGAGTCATAAACAGATCGAAAGTCTATTAGCGGTAAAAAAACCGAAGCAATGGTCGGCCGAGACGCCTTATCTCTATGTGTTGGAGACGGCATTGATTGTGGATGGTAAGGCGATACAGACCAATAAACAAAAAGTCGGATTTCGTGAAATTGAAGTCCTCAAAAATCAGCTGATGGTAAACGGTAAACCCGTCAAATTGAGAGGAGTTAATAGGCATGCTGTACATCCGCTGAATGGCCGGGCTGCTGATCCGGCAATAGATCGGCAGGACGTTGTTTTATTTAAACAGGCCAATGTCAATTATATCCGTACGTCGCACTACCCGCCATCAGAAGAATTTTTGAATGCGGCAGACGAGTTGGGAATGTACGTGGAGAGTGAGGCGGCTTTGAGCTGGATTCAGCACCATGCTTCACCAATCTGGCGCAAATGGGATTACAAGGATAAGCGTTTCTTGCCCGTTATGCTGGGCGCAAACATCGATAATGTATTGAGCAACCGCAATCATCCTTCGGTGTTATTTTGGTCTCTGGGCAATGAATCGCATTGGAGCCCGCTGTGGGCCGAGGTCAATACACGTGTGAAGGCCTTGGATCCAACGCGGCCCACCAGTTTCCATGATCAGACCTGGGGTGGATTTAATAATGGCGGAAGTAAAGCGGATATTGCCAATTACCATTATCCGGGTATCAATGGTCCTGCGGCGACTGATACCATGAGTAGACCGACTTTATTCGGTGAATACGCCCATTTGTCGACGTATAACAGGCGTGAGTTGCTGACCGACCCTGGTATCCGTGAGGCTTACAATGCACCTCTGGTTACTTTTGTGGATTCCATCTACAAGCATTCGGGCAATTTGGGTGGTGCAATATGGAGCGGTATCGATGATACCTTTCATCTGCCCGATGGACGTATTGTGGGGTATGGACCTTGGGGGCCGATTGATGGATGGCGCAGACCGAAACCGGAGTATTTTGGAATGAAAAAGGCTTATTCACCGATCAGGATCGGTACACCGCAATTGAAGAAAGGTAAAGTGGTGGTCTCTATTGAAAACAGATACGATTTTCTTTCCCTTGACCAGCTCAAACTCGTCGCCATTGTAGATGGTAAGGAAGTTCCTTTTAGGGCAGCGATTGGACCGCGGACGAGTGGCGAGGTCATTTTACCGATCCAAGCTGAATATGGCTCATTGCGGATTATTGCCATGGACAATCAGCAAAATGAGGTTGAAAATGAACTCTTTGAGAAAGTTGCCAAAAATCAGGAAAAGTTTTCGGCTACGGAACTACAGCTCAAACAAGATTCGGCGTATATTTATGTAAAGCAGGGAAATGTGGATTATACATTTAGCCGAACCTATGGCAAATTGCTTACTGTGCGCAAAGATGGTGAGCTGATTCTGACGAAGGGGCCGGCCGTAGCGCTCATCGAAGCAAATGCGGAAGATGGTGGTAAGCCAAATGTTGCGGGAGAGACGTATCAAAATAACATTGCGCCATTGAAGCAGTACGAGCAGTATACCTTATTTGCGGATGCTACAGAAGCCAGTCAGACAGGCGACAGTATATGTGTTCGGATGGACCTGCGGTATCAGAATGGTACCGGAAAACAAAAATTTGTTTTCCTTAAAAATGGTCTTTTGCGGGTGGAGTATGAAATGGTCTATCAGCAGGGTCAGGAAATGGATCTTTATCAGGCCGGTCTGATGCTTGAATTGCCTTTATCCTACGATAAATTGGCTTGGTCGCGAAAGGGTACATTTTCCACTTATCCCGCCAATCATATCGGACGCAATGAGGGCGAGGCCGTATTGCATGCCGTGCCGCTGTATGAAGTAGAAGAGCATGGTAAGCCACAGGCAAAAGATTGGAAAGACGATGCCAATATATTGGGCTCGAACGACTTTAGGTCGACCAAAGGAAATATTTACTGGGCTAGCTTGCGTAGCCCTGCGGCAACGGTAAAGGTGCTGTCGAATGGCAAGCAGCATGCACGGGCCTGGAAACAGGATCAGCAGATACAATGGTTGATAGCCGATTATTCGAATAATGGCTCGGAACCTTTTTATGGATCGCCGCACAGTTATGGGCGCAAAAAGCTAAAAAAAGGCGATAAGTTAAGTGGACAGATTATTCTTAAGATAAATTAAAATAGTAGAACAATGAAGATTATAGATGTTAAAGTCTGGCTGGTTGAAGGCGTAAAATATAATTGGACTTTAGTCAAGATTTATACCGATACGGGGCATACAGGTGTGGGTGAAGCAACCAACTGGCCCGGCAGTCCCATTGTATATGAGGCCGCTAAGCATGTTGGGCAGCGCATCATTGGTCTGGATCCGATGAAAACAGATTTTATCTGGACCAAACTCTACCGCGATCTCAATTGGATTGGACCTTATGGTGCAAGCATGTGTGCTATTTCAGGTATTGACATGGCACTATTGGATTTGAAAGGCAAGGTGCTTGGTGTACCTTGTTATGAATTGTTGGGCGGTGCTTTCCGTAAAGAGATCCTGTTGTATGCCAATTATTGGTTTACCGGTGGTGGACATAATCCCGAAGATTATGCCCGACAAGCGCAAGCGGTCAAAGAAGCCGGTTTTACAGGCTTAAAGTTTGACCCATTTGCCCATACAAACTATCTGTATGGGGAAGATTTGGCCGCAAACCTGACTTTGACTGCCGAACAGCAGGACCTGGCGTTTGAGGTGAGTAAAGCGGTTCGTGATGGAGTTGGACCCAATTTTGATATCATGATCGAAACACATGCCATGCTCAATTATCGTGTCGCTGTACAGATGGCGCAACGTCTTTCTGAACTGAATATTACCTGGTATGAGGAACCTGCGGGACCGGAAAATGCAGACAACCTGCGTGCCATGCGGGAGCGCATTCCGTCCAATGTGTCGATCTGCGTGGGCGAAAGACATTATACCCGTCATGGGATCCGACCGGTATTGGAAAAAAATATCTGTGATATTATGATGCCTGATATTACGCGTTGTGGTGGGCCTTCCGAAATGAAGCGTATGGCAACGATGATGGAAGCATACAACGTGTTATTGGCACCACATAACCCCAACGGACCACTTTCCACATTGGCCAGTGCGCATGTCTGTGCTTCGGTGCCCAATTTCTTTCGGCAGGAATTTATGTTCAATGATGTGCCCTGGCGCGATGAAGTCATTGACTATCCGATTAAGGATATGGTGAAAAATGGGCACTTGGTCTTGAGCGAAAGACCAGGATTGGGTGTGGATTTGATCGAAGAAGAAATGCTCAAACATCCTGGAGTATTGGAACCACGACCAGGTTTTTATGTGTAATTTTAGGAATAGATGGCATTTACAATTGATTTAACGGGTAAGGTTGTCCTGATCACAGGTGGAATTTCGGGCATTGGGCTGGGAGCGAGTCTGCAATTTGCATCAGCAGGTGCGACCGTTATAGCCTGTGCCGAATTGGCGGTCGATGATGAGGCAGTGGCTTCATTTTTTGCAGCAATGGAACCTTATCGGCAGCGAACATTTTATTATGCTGCTGATGTGTCCAATGAGGCTGCTATTCAGGAATTGGCCATGCTCCTTCAACAGGAGCATGGCCGTTTGGATGTACTGCTTTCGAATGCAGGTCAGAATATGTTCAAAGGCTTGGATGAGTGTACGCTAGGAGATTGGAATCACAATAATAGCTTAAACCTGGCATCACATTGGTTGCTGGCACGGGCATTAAAACCACTGTTGGCCCAAGCTTCGCCGGGGGTGATTATTGTCATGGCCTCCAACCATGCTTATGCCTCCATACCTGGCTGCTTTCCTTATAATGTAACCAAAGGGGCGCTCCTTTCACTCGTGAGGGCCATGGCTATCGAATGGGGCCCAGCGGTCCGTACGGTCGGACTTGCCCCTGGGTTTATCGATACACCCGGCAATCAAAAATGGTTTGACAGTTTTCCGGATGCCGATGCCGAAAGACAAAAGACGGTCGATAGACATCCAGTCAAAAAATTAGGTACAACTGAAGAGATCGGTGGCTGGTGTGTTTTTCTTTCCAGTACCTACGCTTCCTTTGCAAGTGGAAGTACCTATTTAATTGATGGTGGAAGAAGTGCACTGATGCAAGAGGATTAAACCCCAACGTGAGCTTGCCTATTTAATACTAGAATATTAATCTCAAGAAGAAATTGCCGATCAGGTCAGGCGAAGCAAAATGGTGATGAAGAATAATTTAAAAGAAGCAGCAGTGTTATTGCATACCGAATGTCTGCTGGGGGAAGGCATGGTATGGAGCCAGCGCGATAACAGTTTGTATTGGGTGGATATTTTGCACAAGCGTATTCATACCTATCAGTTGGAAAGCAAGAAGTCGGCTTACTGGGAATTGCCAGGTTATGTGAGCAAGATTGTACCCTGGCCAGATGGATCGGGTAAATTTCTTGTGGCCATGCAGCAAGGGTTGGCCATTTGGACAAAGGAAACGCAAGATTTGACGATCGTAGCCGAGTTAGATTCAAGGGGTGGACAAGTCCGTACCAATGATGGTGGAATAGATCCCGAGGGTAATTTTTGGTTCGGCACGATGCACATGCAAGCTTTGCCCGATCAGGGGAAACTTATGCGTTTCTGCAACGGAGTTTTGGATACAATTATTCCGGCAGTAACGATTCCCAACGGTATTGTGTGGCCCAGCGATAGTCCTTATTTTTACTTTATCGATACCTATACCTGCGAAATCCGTCGTTATGCTAGGCATAACACAGGTGAATCGATGACAGCAGGGGGGCAGCACTACAGCACATTGGTACGCGTACCCAATGAGCTGGGCATGCCTGATGGTATGTGTATGGGACCCGATGGGCATCTTTGGGTAGCCCATTGGGGTGGTTTTGCCGTTTGCAAATGGCATATTGAAACAGGCGAATTGTTGGATAAAATAAGGGTGAATGCGCCGCATGTGACTTCCTGTTGTTTTGGCGGCGCTACAGGTGCCGACCTGTTTATTAGTACAGCTAGGGAAGGACTCACAGCGGCAGAACTGCAGCGCTATCCCGATAGCGGAAAGGTATTTCACGTGAACCTTTCAGGTCAGCGCTGAACCGAACCAACCTGAACGAAAAACTTCAAAAGACGATAAGTTTAATAACAGCTTGAAAAGGCCAGTCCAAAAGGATTGGCCTTTTAGTTTTTATACCCCATTTATCTTATGCTATCAGAAAAACAATGCTGTGGTTTCGGTAATAAATGGATAATATTTACCCTCCTTATTAATAATCTGATTTTTTCTCGTGTTCAATATAACCTAAAGTTAACTTGCTTTATATTGATTTATGTTATTGGTAATTAGTGATTTGTGTTTCGCAAAACAAAGTGTGATAGCGATGTGATAGCTGCTTTTTCTTTATTTTTTTGCTCGAATGTTAATCTTTGTGGCAACGTTTTGAAGCATGAAAGAACCTGGCGTTGTTGACATGTAATCGAATCGAAGTATTTCATTCTAAAATCATAAAAAATACATTAATATTTAATTAACCATTTCCAAAATGATTTCACAATTTCGAACAACAAGCGGTTGGAAAACTTTAGCCTTTTCGGCACTTATCTGCGGTTCTTTATTCGCATGTAAGGAAAGTAAAGACAGTGTAGCCCAGAGTGGCAAAGCGAATGTAAGCATTCATTTACTCGGGGTAGAAAATCCTGTCGTCACAACAAAGAAAGCGAGCAACGGCAGTAGCTCGACAGCATCCAATCAGACCATTGTAGTACCGCTTACAAAGACAAGTTCTTTTGAAGCAACGTTGACGAACGAGTCGTCCGCAACAAGTGGCAACCTATTGCGGGCCTCGTCCGGAAATCGCGCTGCGGCAACCGAGGAGCGTACTCCACTTGGCGATAACGTCAAATACAAAATCGTTGTTTACAATAGCAGCGGTGATTATGTGACTGAAAAGACCTATACAAACACAGTAGACAACACGAGCGACATCACGCTGGATGCTGGACAAGCCTACACTTTCGTAGCCTATTCGGTGAACAGTACCTCTACGGTACCTGCGGTGACGGCACAAACAGATTTGACAACAGCCAGTCTGGATAATATCAGTGCTGACCTGATGTACTTTAAGAAGGATCTTACTGTTCAAGCTGGTGACAATAATCTTGATGTTGTCTTAAAGCATCAATACAGCGAAGTAACGACCAATCTGAGCATGGCGACAGAAATGACTGGTGCCATTACAAACCTGGCGGCGACAACTATTAACCCAACACATCCAAATGCCAATCTAAAATTGGCAGATGGTACAATTACCTACAATGGATCAACAGCTACAGCCAATGTTGTATTTCCGGGATTGGGAGCTGCCGGGTTACGTACTGTGTCCAGTACACCAACAGTATTGATTCATCCAAGTGCAACAAATGGTGTTTTTAATTTTGGATCCATCACAATCGATGGTGAAACGAAGAATAATGTATCGGTAGCAGGTTTAAATATTGTTCCGGGGCAACGTTATAACCTCAATTTGAACTTTAAAACCTGTACACAAGTTGTAACGGGGGGTGCCAATCTGAACTGGAATTATCTGGCATCAGGAAATGGTGCCATTGTAAATGGTGTAGTAGTTCCAAGTGGTAATACCGTTGAGCAAACGTTGACAGCTCCAGGTGCTGACTATGGTTTTGTATTTGATATTCAGCAGATGGACAATTCCTTTAATATGGAGGTCAATGGAATAAAACTGGCGACCCAGGAGATTCAGTTTGAAGCTGGCATCGCCATCGCACCGCGGAATGTTCAATTTGCTGATGGAAGTATTTATAATGGAGCGAACGCCGAAGGTGGGGCTAATATTCCTCAGATTTATAACATGGTTGGTACAGCAACTCATCCAATTATTCGTGTTGTCATTGCTCGTGATGGTCAGGTAAGTATGTATGGTAGTAAAAGTAATGGTGGCGAACTGTATCCATTGGTTTTAACAGCTGGTACATTTAATATTGTGCCTTGGAGTTCGACTTCAAATACGGTGAAAATTACTCAGGTAGTACAAGGAAAAACAACAATGCTTGGCGCCGGTAGCGGTAGAAAAAAGATTGCCTGTCCCTAATCTGACAGTATAATATATTCATTGGAGTACCAATAAAAAAAGATCAAATCATGAAAAATATAGAAAAGAAGGTTTATATAAGTCCACGTGTTGAAACAACGACAGTAGAGTTGGAACAAGGTATCGCTGCGGGTTCAGCTCCTGATACGATCCATAGTACCGATCCGCAGGAGTCATGGGACAATGCGGGTGACGATAATCGAACCATTAATTGGTAAGGTAGTGCTGTCTCAGATGACAGAAGCTAACTTGAAGTAAATATACTCGGCAGGGATTTAAAAGATCTCAGCCGAGTTTTTTTTGGAGGGGGAGTTGTACACAACGATGCGCGAAACCAACGTTCGGCTTACAACGGTGGAAAATCCAGCGGTTGGGTGCATACTAAATTGCGTGATAAATTGACCATTTATTTAGATGTTGTTGTTTTAACTTGTTGTTTTTCAGTTTATTGTTAAGTGTGATAGCAATGTGAAAGGCTGTTTTTTTTGTTTCTTTCTTTTAATCCAAATATTTGTCGCCATAATCAGGAAGGGTATTTCGGAAAAGAGATTGGCAGATAAACTCATAGCTGAAAATACGCTGGATAAATGTTTCCTGATGATGAAAATAATGAATTATCGCTCGGACCAATTTGCGTGAAGGTCTGTGATAATATATTTGGATTTACTCGATGGGGAAGATGGAGCCCCGTCGAGTTTATTTGCTCTTCCCTCAGCTGATCGAAAATAGTTGTCAGTTTTGGAGGGAGTTAATTTGGTTCAGGGACGGAATATAAGAACAAAACTTACTGAAATACGATATACAATGGAAAGGAATAACTTTACTGATCTAATTGCTTTAGCGAAGAACAATGATGCAGAGTTTTTGGCTTTTTTTAATGAAATCTATCCCGGGTTTATCGCCTCATTAAAGACAATAAACCCAAAAATCCGCAGTAGTGAACTGGAATTCTGTGCTATGACCTTTCTGAATTTTTCGACCAAAAACATTGCTCAATATACCTTTGTAACGGTGCGGGCTGTCCAGATACGCAAAAATAGATTGCGCAAAAAGCTTAACATTGCCTCCGATATAGATTTTAACAACTGGATGCGCGATCAGATTCACCGAAGCCCTCTAGCTAAACAAGAATATACTGTTGAAACGATCTAAAATAAATTGCTTTTGTACTTTGCTCTCGATGTATATACTCGAGTATATCCAAAAAACAATCGGGTGGTCGGTATTTTTATTAAATGTGTGATACTTATGTGATAGCTATGTTTTCACCAGTTGTTTGACAATTGTTTATCTTCGTTTTTAATAAATTATTGTAATTCAATACGATTGTTTATTGCATTTCTCCAACCAATGAGTTTGCCATTTATTACAGCTTATTTATAAAATGTGATGGCAATAGTGCCTTGGTCAGAAGGATAACTGTCTTTCTTTTAAGAATATGAACGGAAGAGTATTGGAAATTATATTGATTTTGTATTGATTTAATCGTGGTTTAATTTCTCAAAATAGCTAGCTTTGCACGCGCTATGGGAAGATCTAAAGAACCTGACAAGGGAGACAATCGAGAGATGCCTAAATAATGACCTAGTACTACCATGAAGAAGCAATTTTTACTTTTTATTTTATGTTTACTCACGTTCAAAACAGTTGCAGCGGATCGCGTTAAGCAGGAGGTGGATTCACTTTTAGCAAAATCGATGGAATTTGCCAGTAAAGGGAATTTGGTAACCTATATCGAAACGGCAATAAAAGCCCTTAATATCGCTAATGCTGCTGACTATGACGAAGGAAAAGCAAAATCGGGCTCTTATGTAGCAGAAGGACTTGTGACTGCAGGCTTATTTAAGGAAGGACTGAAACAGCTGGATCGTATTGAGACTACGGACTATTATAAGAATGAAATTTTTATGCAATCCGAAGTCCATCGATTACGCGGCCGGGCTTATGGTGGGCTTCTGCTCAATCAACAGGCGCTTCGGGAGTTTCACTTGCAGCAAGAGCTCATCAAAAAGCTGACCGGTGAAAAGCAAGTAAAATCCCGTCAATATAACTACGAAAATTTAAGTGTCGTTTTTCAGCGCCTAGAGCAACTGGATTCGATGCAAAAATATACGGAACTACAATTGGATAACTTGAAGGTATTTGCTGAAAAGGATGCGTCCATGCGTTATCAAATTGTTTATGAAAACCTCGGAAAATTATATGCGCAGAAAGGCGATTTGGCAAAAGCACAACTATACCTCGACAAATCAATTGAACTCATAAAGAAATATAAAATTCCCGTTGTTCTGAATACGTATGATGCTTTAGCTATCTTGGAGGAAAATCGAGGAAACTTAAAAAAGGCTGCAGCTTTTTATGAGGAGGGCTTGGTAAGAAGGCGGGCAGCCGGTAGCAGAATAGGCATGCAAAACTCGTATCGATCTTTAGCTGATTTTTATCGAAGAACCAACCTAGATAATGCTAAAGCCAATCAATATGAAATGGCCTTCAGCCGGCTCAATGATTCGCTGGAAAGCGAAAATAGACAGGTAATCGATCAAGTGCTCAACCAGATTTTGAAACTCAAAGATGAGGAATCGAATACCAAGGTGTCAAGGGCAGGAACAATTGCACTTAACGCCTTATTGTTGTTGCTTGTTGCTGTTTCGTTTTTTGTTTGGCGGTCGAAGCACAACAAGAAGATATTGGTACAGAAAGAAGAGGCATTGCAGGAAACCGAAACAATCAATAAGGAACTGACCGAACAGATCGGGGAAAATAAATTCAATACATTGATAGACCTGGCCAAAAGCAACAATCCTGAATTTTTGATCTTATTTACTGAATTGTATCCACAGTTTATCCAGGCGCTCAAATCATTTGACGCTAATCTGCGAAGTACAGAATTAGAGTTTTGTGCCATGGCATTTCTCAACTTCTCGACAAAAAATATTTCGGAATACACCTTTGTGACGATCAGGGCGGTGCAGGTCCGTAAAAATAGACTACGCAAAAAGTTCGACATACCATCGGATGTGGATTTCAATAACTGGATGCGTGAGCTCGCTGGAACGCAGGCTATCCCATTGGCACCTGAGGATTAAAAAAAGAGCTGTGTTAACAGCTCTTTTTTTACAAGGGGGCCACTACTCGCTAATCTTTATTCATCAAAAGCTTACTTTTATAATCGGAAGGCGTAATCCCTTTAATCGATTTAAAGAATTTGTTGAAGTTGGGAAGGGAGTTGAATCCACATGCATAGGCAATATTTGTTATCTGGTTTTCATCCTGAACCAACAGCCTGCAAGCTTCATTGATCCTCACTTCATTGACGAATTTTGAGAATGTTTTTCGTGTATGTGCTTTAAAAAAGCGACAAAAGGATGGCTTGGTCAAGTTCGCCAATTTAGCTGCTTCTTCTAAGGAAATTTCATTGTTGAAATTTTCAAAAACATAATTGTATATGCTAAAAATAATTTCTCCATCCTTTCGCGGTGATCCATTGCTATAGGATTTATCGGATAGTATAGCATATTCTTCTGTGTGAAGAAGGGTAGCTAAGCACTCAAATAGATAGGCTGTTTTTTGCATATCGGAGGCGCTGACCATTTTTCGTAGTATTTTTTTGAGTGCATCTTTTGTTTGTCCATAAAATAACATCCCCTGTCGCGATCTTTCCAGGAAGTCATGCAGCGGGGCCGTTTCAACTAATAAGGGGCAAAAAGAAAGTAGGGCTTCTGGATCGAAATGTAAGGTGATAGACTGTGCGCTAGGTTCGTGGCTGGTATCACCATGCGCATTATACCAAACATGTGGCAAGCCCGGGCCGGTAAATGTCAGCTCGTCGCTTTCAAAGTCTTCTAGATGATCTCCTACGCAGCGTTGGCCATTGCCCCTAAAGATGTAGGTGAGTTGGCATTCACTGTGAAAATGATATTCGGAGAGGTATTTGTCGCAATTTTCTCGTCGAATTTCAAAAATCCTGTTCCCTAAATTCGAAAGTGCTTTCGTATAAGCCGGTCTCATAAATGCGCTACATATTTAACTGAAAAACAGGACAACCGATGTCCAGCTTTCCGATTGATTTATAATTGTATCTCAAAAGACGCATTATTAACCAAAAAAGCCATGTATTAAAGACTTAAAATCATGTAAAATATTACTTTTTTTAACCGTTTACCGAATTGAGCATTGTACGATGTCAAAATTTCTTAATAATACGATCTTGATGGGGCTCATTGTATGTGTATTGTTTACGATGTGGGCCTACTTTAACAATCCATACATTCCGAGGGGGTATCCTAATGGTTCAGCTGCTATTAATATTTTTTCAGCTGGTGAACCGATTTTTCATACAGTGTATGGCAATTATTTTTTATGTCTTTATACTCTTATATGTAACTTTCGGTGGTGTCAATTCTGCTATACCATATGATTTTTCAGATTTCCTTTTTCCGCTTATGGTTACCGTATGGAAGCATGGCGATCATAGGATGATGTATTTAAGTGAAATGATATTTTTGATCATGCTTATTGTTACGACAACAATCTCTGGTCGGGAGAAATGGAAGCAATCAGCAAAAGCGGCGCTACATTCTTGGCTAAGATGAGTCGATGATGAAGTCGAGACATAAAAAAAATACCGAAGCAATATACACTTCGGTATTTTTCATGAAAAAGAAAAACTACTATTTCAATGTTAGATGGTTTTGCTATCGCGCAGCATTTTGATGATATTATGCGCTTCAAGCTGTTTGCTAAGCTGTGTATTGATCAAGCTATGAACATTTTGCGAAAGTTCTTGAGAGCCTTCAGCCAAAGCTGTTTGATAAGTTGATTTGAATGCATCTTCCCCTTGTTCACAGGTTTCGAGCAGGCTTCTTTCGTCGTCTCCCGTAATATTCACTTTTATGCCCATCCAGGCGCGGAAAAGTTTGCCGCTCAGCATGGTGCTGTCCGTTGCCTCTTTGCCTTCAAGTTCAACATAAGGAGTCAACTCGGCGATAAACTCTTCTGACTGTCCAATGAATTTTTGAAATGTTGGTATAAGTTTATCTAAACCATGACTTGTCGCCAGATCAATTGCTTTTTTATAACCCTCGATGCGGTCGTTGTTGATCTTGATAATGTCGTTGATGATTTCTGGATTATTAATGTTGTTTTCCATAATATTATTATTTGTAATCATTTTTGTTTATTGAAAAAACAGCAGGTACCAGATGATCGTTTGCAGAATCCGAGATTCAGGTATTTAAATCGTGGCCCGTATTTATCCCGTTTTTTATTGTCCTGAAATAAATAGGCCTAAAACTTTCTGCAATTTACCCTTGTTCTTAGAACCGAATACTGTCCTTTAGGCAGCGCAACGAAAACTATGCAACAAAACATTCATGTAGCCATTATCGGGGGTGGACCCAGTGGCCTGTTTATGTACAAGAGATTGGTCGAAAAGAATATAGCCGGTCTCAAAGTATCTATTTTCGAGTCCCGCAAGCAATTGGGGGCAGGGATGCCTTATAGCTACGAAGGTGCTGCACCTGAGCATCTAACTAATGTCTCGGATCATGAAATTCCCGCACTGGTTTCGACGATTGAGGATTATGTTCAATCCTTATCGGAGACCACGCTCCGAAGCTATGGAATCGATGTTGACGATTTTAATCGCTACAAAGTGGTACCACGGTTGCTCCTTGGCCGCTACCTTTCGGAGCAGTTTATGCTATTGAAACGGATGGCGGATGAAAAGGGGATAGAAACACAGATTCATCTCGGCAGCCAGGTCAGTGATATCATTGATCTTGAAAGCCAGACGCAGGTTAAAATCATGGTGGGCAGCACTGATACCTATATTGTAGACAAGGTTATCATCTGTACCGGACATAAATGGCCAACCAGGTATGAGGGCAATGTAGAACATTATTTTGAATCACCCTATCCGCCGTCAAAGCTCGCCTTAAAAACAGATCATGCAGTAGGCTTGCGTGGCGCTTCGCTCACGGCAATCGATGCTATCCGTACACTGGCACGCCACAATGGGTCTTTTGAGGCGCTGGAGAGAGGTGAGTTAAGGTATCAGATCGACCCGGGAAGTGAAAATTTTAAGTTATTGATGCATACCCGCAGTGGTCTTCTGCCTGCGATCCGATTCCATCAGGAAGAACCTTTCCTAGCCAACAAGCTCTTGATCTCCGAAGAGGAACTCATGCTTAACAGACTTGAAAATGAGGGTTTCGTGTCGTTGGATTTTCTGTTCGATCGTAATTTTAAAGCGCAGTTTAAAGAAAAGGATCCCGATTTTTATGCGATCGTGGAAAAGCTCAGCCTGGAAGACTTTGTAGAAGCAGTACTCAGTTTAAGGGAACAGAAAGATGCCTTCGAGGGATTTCGCCAGGAGCACGAACAAGCGCTGAAATCTATCAGAAGGCGTCAGTCTATCTATTGGAAAGAAGTGCTTTTTGCCTTGAGCTTTACCCTGAATTACCCGGCCAAATATATGTCTGCCGAAGATATGCTGCGGTTAAAAAAAGTACTGATGCCGTTGATTTCCATTGTCATCGCTTTTGTGCCGCAGAGTTCCAGTCGTGAGCTCCTCGCACTACACGATGCTGGTCGGCTGGAAGTGGTCAATGTTGGTACGGACAGTCGGATTGAACCTGCGAGCGACCGCGGCGCTAACTATTTTTATACCGATGAATCTGGGATAGAAGTAAAAACCCATTATAAGACATTTGTGGATTGTGTAGGACAGCGACCCTTGAACTTTGAAGAATTTCCTTTCAAGAGTTTAGTCGACAATGGCAATGTCAGTCCAGCTTACCTGCGATTTCGTTCAGTGGAACAGGCCAAAGAACAAATGCTGGCAGGCAACGACCATATGTTTGTGGCTCCGGATGGTGCCATTTTTTTGCAGGTACCCGGTGTAAAGATAGACGACAGCTTCCGGCTTGTAGACCACAGCGGCAACGCCAGTCAACGTCTTTTCATGATGGCTGTACCTTATATGGGCGGCTATAATCCGGATTATTCGGGGCTCGATTTTTGTGCAGCAACCTCCGAAATCATCGCCAATAGAATTGCTTCGGGGGGATAAATACGTAAGTTTTTGTTAAAATACGGTAAGATGGTTGGGGCCGGGTGACGCGGGATTTAATTTAGGCTCCCTATTGCTATATTTGGCGGCCATCTAGACCATCAGTTGGCATTGTCTTAACTCAATTGTTGAAAAGCATGCCTAAAACTATTTTAAGAAACCTGCAGGTAGGTTTTGGAATTTCACTGTTGATCCTGTTAGCGAGTTCAACGGCTTCTTATGTCAGTATCCGTAAGCAGATCCACAATAGTACGATGGTTGATCACAGCCGCCGTGTCATGAGCCGTGTCAATAAAATTCTGCAGGATCTGCAGAATGCAGAAACGGGCCAGCGTGGGTACTTGCTGACGGGGATGGAAAAGTTTCTCGATCCCTACAAAAATGGTCTTCAGTCCTTGCCTCAATCGCTGAGCCGCGCGCATGATCTTACGGCTGATAATCCAGCTCAGCAGCAGGTGATTGATACCCTGTCAACACTTGTTAAGTCTCGACTGGATCGATTAGAGAATTTGGTGAACATCAAAAAACGAGGTGGTATGGTCTCTGTTGCCCAGCTCGAAGAAGGCAAAACCTATATGGACAGTTGCCGTTTGCTGATCAGCAAAATCATAGATAAAGAAGAATCGTTGCTCAATCGACGCTCGGATGAGCTTACACGGTCTTCGGGCTACACATCCATATTTGTTTTATTGGCTGCCGCAGTTTCGTTGCTGATTACGCTGTTTTTTTACTTCCGCCTTCGGGCAGATTTCTTTAAGCGCGAGGAGTTGCAGAATGACCTAAAGCGCAAAGATGAAGAGATCCAACGCAGATTGAGCATTACCCAGCGTATAGCACGGGAGATTGCTGCCGGCAATTATGAGATGCAGATTCAGGATGGCGAACAGGATGATTTGGGCAGCTTGACGGGATCCCTCAATGAAATGGCTAGGTCGCTCAAAACATCTTTTGATGAACTCAATAATAACAACTGGCACCAAGCCGGACTAACCCAGCTGAGCAACCTCTTGATGGGTAATAAACAGCGGGAAGAGCTCACAGCCGTTACACTGGGGCATCTGACAAAATATGGCAACTGTGTCAATGGTGCCATTTACCTGATGGAACAGGAGGAACTTGTCTTAAGGGGATCCTATGGACTCGAAGATCTCGACCATAAACGTTTCGCTCCAGGAGCGGGCATGGTCGGTCAGGTCTTTAAAGACGGGAAAGAAAAGTTATTCGAAAACCTCGAAAATAGCAGCTATGTTATCAGTTTTGCTATCGGAAAGGTGCAGGTGAACAACCTTTTTATCTTGCCTATTTTTGAGGGTAACCAATGTATCGGTGTGATGGAGCTGGGGGCATTACAGCCTTTTTCTTCCATACAGCTGGCATTTTTTAGGGATGCAGTGCAAAAGGTAGGTACTACACTTGCGGCGGCGCAGGCCAGACTGGTGGTGCAGAATCTATTGGAAGAAACCCAGGCGCAGACTGAAGAGCTGCAGGCACAGCATACCGAATTGGAATCCCTCAATTCGAGCCTCGAAATGCATACCCATAAATTGCAGGCATCGGAGGAGGAACTCCGCGTGCAGCAAGAAGAACTGGTGCAGTCTAACCGTGAATTGGAGGAGCGCTCAAAACTGTTGGAAGATAAAAATGTTGAAATCGCCGAACGCAATCAGGAAATTCAGAAAAAGGCGGCGGAGCTGGAACAAAGTACACGCTATAAGTCTGAGTTTTTGGCCAATATGTCGCATGAACTGCGTACACCGCTCAATTCAATTCTGTTACTTTCCCGTTTGATGGCCGAAAATTCGGACGGCAACCTCAATGAAGAACAGATGGAATCGGCAGCTGTGATCCAAAGTTCGGGAAAGAGCCTGCTGACCTTGATAGATGAGATTCTGGATCTTTCCAAAATAGAGTCCGGAAAAATGGATCTGGATGTACAGCCTGTATATTTTACCGATATACTGAATGGACTGACGGCTATGTTCGGACCAATCGCCGCGGATAAACAGCTCGGATTAGAAATGAGCGCCGCGAAGGGTTTGCCGATTCAGCTCGAAACAGACAAGCAGCGCCTGGATCAGATTTTACGTAATCTATTGTCGAATGCCATCAAATTTACAGCTTCGGGTAAAGTTACCTTGCATATTGACCGCGAACAGTCGCAGAGACACCGTATCGTATTTGAAGTGCGCGATACGGGAATAGGAATACCAAAAGACAAGCAGCATCTGATTTTTGAAGCTTTTCAACAGGCTGATGGTTCGACGCGCCGCAAATTTGGGGGCACTGGACTGGGGCTCTCGATCAGCCGTGAACTGGCGCGTCTGCTCGGAGGCGAAATCTTGTTGGATAGTGAAGAAAACAAAGGCAGTGTATTCCGGCTGATCCTTCCGGAGCAGATTTCGGGCAACATGCCATCCGTATTTGCTGCGGATTTGCAGCGACCAACGATCGGAGAAACAGACGTTGAAACGGTGGAGCCCGCTGTAGTGGAACAAGATTCACAAGTGGCAGTGCAGGCCGTGGAAAGGATGCCTGAGATTCCTATCCCAGCCGATATTCCGGATGATCGCGATAGCATCGTCGCAGGCGACCGCTTTATCTTGATTGTTGAAGATGATATTGAGTTCGCAAAGATCCTGCTCAAATATACGCGTCAGCAAAACTACAAAGGTATCGTGGTCGTCCGTGGTGATATCGCAGCGGAGATGGTGGCACGTTATATGCCGCTGGCGGTCCTATTGGATATTCAGCTTCCGCTCAAAGATGGCTGGCAGGTTATGGCTGAGATCAAGGAAAACCCCAAGACTCGACATATACCTGTGCATATTATGTCTTCTTTACAGGTTAAAAGAGAAAGCCTGCTTCAGGGCGCCATAGACTTTATCAATAAACCGATGGCATTGGAGCAGATGGGCGATATGTTTCGTAAAATAGAAGATGCCCTCACGCGGCATCCCAAAAAAGTATTGATCGTTGAAGAAAATCCCAAACATGCAGCGGCGCTGTCGCTCTTTCTTGAAAGTTTTGACATTGCCTCGGAGATCAAGAGCAATGTAGAAGATAGCATTGTGGCGCTGAGCTCAGACACTGCCGACTGTGTGATCCTTGATATGGGGGTTCCGGACCGTGTTGGCTACGAGACATTGGAGGCTGTGAAACGAAACCAAGGCCTTGAAAATTTGCCGATTATTGTATTTACCGGTAAGAACCTCTCGCAGGTAGAGGAAATGAAATTAAAACGGTATGCGGATTCTATCATTGTAAAAACGGCTAATTCTTATCAGCGTATTTTGGACGAAGTGGGTTTATTTCTACATCTCGTAGAGGAAAATAATGGTCCTTCTACCAAATCGCCGGGTGGACTTGGCTTTTTGCAGGATGTTCTGAAAGGAAAAAAGGTACTTGTAGCAGATGACGACATCCGAAATATTTTCTCGCTAACCAAAGCGCTCGAAAAATATCAGATGACCGTGGTGCCGGCAACGGACGGAAAAGATGCGCTGAAACAGCTGGAAGATAATCCGGATGTGGCGGTGATCCTGATGGACATGATGATGCCCGAAATGGATGGTTACGAAACGATTGCTTCGATACGAAAAGATCAGCGATACGAAAACATGCCCATTATTGCTGTTACAGCCAAATCAATGATGGGGGATAGGGAAAAATGTATTGCCGCAGGAGCGTCTGATTATATATCCAAACCGGTGGATATCGATCAGCTATTGTCTCTCTTGCGCGTATGGCTGTATGAATAATAACGCAATAAATAAGGAGCATGGATAAAAACAAAACCATATTGATCATCGACGATGATCAGAACAATATATTTGCGTTGAAATTGGCTTTGAAGTCAAGAGGTTTTCAGGCGATAGGCAGTCTGTCTGCAGAAGAAGGACTTGCTCAGTTACGGGATCATGGCGGCATAGGTGTTGTGCTCATGGATATGATGATGCCCGAGATAGACGGCTATGAAGCCACCAAGCTGATCCGTGATTCATGGAATGCAAGTGAATTGCCTATTATCGCCGTGACGGCACAGGCTATGACTGGCGATCGTGAAAAATGTCTGTCTGCAGGGGCAAATGGCTATATCTCGAAACCGATCGACATTGAACTGCTTGTGCAGATGATAAGAGAAATAGCAGGATGACCACAGGGAAAAAAATTGTCAGCCAAGAGCAGGTCATGATCCTGATGGAGGATGTGGAGCGTCTCTATGGTTACGACTTTACCCACTATACGAAAGCATCCTTATCGCGGCGGATCAACCAGCTTTGCCTGCTGGATAATTTTGCGAGTTTCGCCGAGCTACGTTATCGTGTTGTCCACGATCCAGAATACATGCAGCGATTTGTCGAAAAGATGACCGTGAACGTAACAGAAATGTTTCGTGATCCAAGCTTTTTCGCAAATCTTCGCCATGAAATCCTTCCAAAATTGCGTACTTCGCCCTTTATCCGCATCTGGATAGCGGGCTGTGCAACAGGCGAGGAAGCGTACTCGCTGGCAATTTTATTGCAAGAAGAAAATCTATTGCACAAATCATTGATCTATGGCACCGATATCAACCCCTCGGTGCTCGAGCAGGCAAAGAAGGCTGTCATCCCGATGGCAAATCTAAAATCTTATGTTGAAAATTATCAGCTTTCGGGCGGTAAAGCTGATTTTTCATCGTACTATACCGCGAACTATAACTGGGTAAAACTCAATTCCACGTTGCGGGAACGTATTGTTTTTGCATCTCACAACTTGGTGAGTGATGCTTCTTTTAATGCTTTTCAGCTGATTTTATGTCGCAATGTGCTGATCTATTTTGACACAGAGCTGCAGGCCAGGGTATTGTCCCTTTTTGATGAAAGCCTCGAAACATTCGGCTACCTTGCCTTAGGCAGTCAGGAGACACTGCGCTTTTCTGCGCTGGCACCCCACTATAATCAGGTGGGTAATGAAAAGATATGGCGAAAGGTCAAGTAGAACTGGATGGGATTTTTACGTGAACTAATTTTAAAAAATAACTTAATTAAAAAAATAGATTATCTTGGTAGGATTGGAGGAAAAATGACTAAAATTCTTTTAGTTGATGACCATCGACTTGTGCGAAATGGGATACGCTTGATCATTGATACCCACGACAAGCTTTCGGTGGTAGGGGAAGTAGACAGTGCAGAGGATGCATTAATCTATCTTGAACAAAATGCATTGCCAGATCTGGTTTTAACGGACCTGAATATGCAGGGCATGGATGGTGTAAGTTTCATCCGAATGGCCAAAAAAATATATCCTGATCTTAGGTTTGCTGTGCTTTCCATGATTGAAGATCCGGTTGATGTAGCCGAAGCTTTTCGGAGTGGTGCAGACGGGTATCTATCTAAAGGAGGGGACTATGATGAAATCTTATTTGGATTGTTACGTTTATCTCAGGGGCATAAATATCTGATGACCAATTTCGGTCTACGGTTTATGGAAAACTTTGATGTCGAGAGCAGCGTTTCTGTTGATGCCACTTCACGACTGTCACAGTATGAAATCACAGAAAGGGAATTTGCCGTACTAGAACTCATTGCGCAGGGTTTCACTGCTGTGGAAATTGCGGATAAAATCTTTTTGAGCAAACGGACTGTCGAAGGGCACCGTCAGAATCTGATGGATAAGACAAAAAGCAAAAACACGGCCGATCTGATCCGTTTTGCGTTTCAGCAAAAGCTGCTGAGCTAAATAGAGCCGTAAAAAATAGCCATTGTTTTCGCGCTGCACACAGCAGCGCGAAAACAATGGCTTATATATAAACGGGGTTAGTTCGACAGAATGGTTGTTCTGTTTGATTATTTTGAAGCTGGCTTCCAGCCATTGTCGCGGGCTGTACCAAGCTCACCAAATTTCCCTTTTTCACCGGCAGACTCATTCCCACCGAAGGTGTAGACAGGTTCTCCGATGAGTTCCAGTTGGATCTGTGGTATCGGAAACTGGGTCGGCGTGCCGCCCTGTAGCAGATCATTTCTCCGCATAAAGGTGAAGGGTACAAAAGTACCACCTGCCCCATCTATCTCTATCGCATATTCATAATGAATAGCATCGCGTAGGGCATTTGCACTGGCGATCACATCGGGAAGACCACCTTTTTGTTTGCGGGAGGCTGTCGAAGCATTCAGCTCAGCGGCAGCACCATCGTAATCTTTCAACCAGTATTTTGCTTCTGCCCGCAGTAAACGTGTTTCTTCGGCCAAAAAGTAAGGATTGACAGCGCCGGCAACATTGAGGGTAGACAATTTGGGATACATCCACCGGGAACGCATGTAATTGCTGAAAAGCCCCCTTCCTCTGGCTTCAAGCAAAATACCGAAGTTACTTGTGTAAGTAAAATATTGGTAGAAACGTTTGTCGTCAGATTCAATAGGACCCAAGATAACGCTGTTGTTTGTGGGGTAGGCTGTGGGCGTTTTTTTTGTTTTATCCGCCAAATAAGCGATTTTGATATCTGCAGGAACATAAGAGGCTGTTCCGTACGGGCGTTCGAGTACATCGACCAAGGCATTGTAGTAGCCACCCACGGTAGTGGTGATGGTGTAATCGGTGGTAAAGCCTTTGTTGGCATAGGCAAGAACTCTGTTCCAATAAGGGGAACCCAGATTTTCTGCTTCGGCCTTATCCCGTGCTACGGAGGAAAGGATCCGAGCAGAAAGCGAATTGATCAGCAATACGAGATCGCCTTTGGAAATGGTGACACCCTTTAAAAAATCGAAATTCAGGTTGGGTGTTTCGGCAATAAGCTGCAAGGTCTTATCAAGATGTTTGATGCCATTCTCGATCAGCTCTTTATAGGAATTGGGAAACTCCTTGAGTTTAAGGTTGACATCATCGACAATCAGTCCGCGGTCGAATATTGCGCCCAGGTAACCTTGGGAGACACCTTTTGCATAGTAGGCACCAATAAGACAGTCTTTGGTCCGGTCGGCACCCTTGTCATCATAGATGGTCAACTTTTGATTCTCGATCAGGTCGATCACTTTGGTGGCATCCAGATTGGACTGATAGAAATTGGAATACACTTCACGAACGGCTGCATTACCGCGGTAAGCGGAATTGTTGTTCAAACGTAACCGCGGTTCGTTCGCAAAATCCCACCAGGACTGGCTGCCGTTGGTATTGGTTGACTGGTCTGCCCAAAGACTAAAATGGGAGCCACCAGCGTTATTGGTCGTGGTATTAAAGGCGGTTTGCACACTGCTTGTTGTGAGTACATAACCCAAACTTTTTATCTTTTCTATGGCTTCGGCATTCGTCAATGTCGAGGGGTCATCGAATCCGATTGATTCGCATGAGCCTAGTGAGAAAAGAACGGCTAAACCAAAAAATATCTTCTTCATGTTTTACTTTGTCTGATTAGGTTAAAAATTGAAGGTGAGTTTCCCTGAAATAATACGGTAGGTAGGGTAGTTGAATCCATCCTGTCCGATTCCATCAACATTAACTCCCTTATAGTTTGTCCAGATAAAGAGGTTTCTGCCGATAAGGGATAGATTGGCATTTTTCAGAACCTTGGAAAGACCTAGTTTTTCTGTTGGGAGTTTATAGGATAACGAAAGCTCGCGAAGGGCCAAATAGGTCGTTTTTTCGATCCAATAATCTGTCACTTGTGAGGCGTTGAATACCTGGGTGGTAAAGTTTAGCGGTTTGCCTGCGGCGGCACTCCGGTCAGAAAATTCCGAGCGGTAGACATAGGTCAGATATTGTGCGGTTTCATTGAATTTCTGTCCCCCTTGTTGCCAATCCAGCACGCTGTAAAGTGAAAAACGCCCATAATTAAAGGTGTTGGTAAAGCCCAGTAAAAAATCTGGATTGGCATCGCCGATAATTTTGGCATTGCCAGTTGCAGCATTGACATAAAATACGGGAGCTTCATTTGCCGTACCCAAAGCTGCTTTTTCGACCACAACACCAAAGTCATTTACCACATAGTCTTCAACCCGTTTGGTACCGTTACCGGCATTGATGACAAAACCGTCGGCATTGGTTTGCAACTGCGCGAGATCCGAGTGGATACTGTACCCATAAATTGCGGTGGTACTGGCGCCGACAGCTTTTCGATAACCGTTGTATGTAAACTCTGGAACATCGCCCAGCGAGGTAATTCGGCTACGGACGCGGCTGAAAGTAAGGCCTGATGACCAGCTAAACTTTTTATGCTCGACCACTTTTCCATTGACCTCCAGTTCGAGAGAATTTGATTTTACAGCGCCTAGATTGTCGTAGATGCTTGCTGAGCCCGAAATCGGTGTAAAGGCTGGGACAGAAATAAAATCGTTGGTACTATTTGAAAAAGCATAGTTGAACTGCACATTCAGTCGCTTAAATAAAACGGCATCAAAACCAAGTTCCGTTTCCGCGGTAACTGCCCGCTTCAGATCGGTATTGTCATTTTGTGTATAACTGACACCCCCTGTATTGGTGATGCTGACGCGGCTGTCTTTGGCTCCAAAAGGAGGAAGGCTTCCCGCTTTTCCATATGCCACCCGCAGCTTAAACTCTGTCAATGGATCGAGCTTGATATCCTGCGTCAATCGGTAGGCGGCGGAAATGCGGGGGAAAAAGGCTGTACCGACATCGCGGCCAAACCGTGAACTCTGATCGAGCCGGCCGAGGGCGTCGACAAATAGTTTATCTGCCCAGGCAAACTTGGCGTTGAGGAAATAGCCATGGTTAACTGTTTTTTCCCAATTGGATGAAATGACCCTCGTGCTCGGTTCCGTCACATCCAGGCTTTTGACTGGGGCCGTAAGATTTCGACCGGAAGCATTGAAACCTGTCTGCGATGCAAATTCATACACATATTTGGCGGTAAGCCCCCAATCCAGATTGCCAGTCCTGCGGTTGTAATTTAATTGTAGCTGACCATTTTTGCTGGTGCTTTTGGAGGTTCTTAAAGCATAGTTCCCATTATTCAGACTGACATCCGGGACAATGGTCTGATAACCTTTAGGGTAGTATTCTTCGGTATTATATTGTTTTGTCTGTAAGGAAAGGGCTCCTTCGGCACTCAGGTGTTCGGTAATTGCATATTTTAGTTTTCCACCCAGCAGCAGATTCTCGGTCTGATAGGCGTATTCCTCATTGCTCAGTCGATAGAAAGGATTGGTCCATTGCTGACCGGAAAGATTGCTCCCTTTGGGTAGGTAGACATATTTTCCCGATTCATTCTTTTCACTGAGATCGATAAAAGGCTCGACAAGTAAAGTCGAATAAAGCAGTCCATCCGAACGGCTGGATACAGCACTCGAAGGTGTATTGAAGAAGCTATACTGTGTGGTTAGATCGGCTGTAATTTTGGGTGAAACGCGGTAACCAAGATTGAACAGAATGTTCTGTCTTTTGTCTGCATCGACCACTGGTGAAACACCGCCTTTATGTTGGTTTTGTGCGGATAAATAGATGTTATATTTTTCACCACTTGCTGCGGCCGAGATGGAATTGGTAAAATAGCTGGTCCGGCCCAATAGATTTTTGGTATTGTCCACATAGTCTTTATAGGGATGCAGATTGACCGAAAAACCATTTTCCTTGTAGTCGATCACCCGGGCTCCATTGACCAACAGGAAAGATCCGTCTGGATTGACCTTGAAATGATGCTGATAGGATAGGGGTGGAAGTAATAACAGACTCGAGTAACCAAGTTCGTTATCTATACTGATATTCAGTTTTCCTTCCTTTTTACCGTTTTTTGTCAACACCTGAATGACCCCGCCCTCGCCGCGGGTTCCATATAAGGCCGAAGCTGCAGCTCCTTTGACAACTTCGATGCTCTCAATATCGTTGGGATTAAGATCTGAAAGACGGAGGGCTGTGACGAAGCCATCCACCACGATCAAAGGCTCGATTTCTCCAGTTACCGACTTTGATCCACGGAGATATACCGATGCTCCGGCATTGCCACCCGACTGGTCGATACGAAGGCCGGCGACTTTTCCGCGTAAACTCGTGGAAGCATCGAGAGCAGGAACGGTACCGATCAGCTCCTGGTCTACTTTGGTCAATGCAAAGGATAGCTTTTTGCGGCTTGTGCCTTGTGCAACACCTGTTACCACGACTTCTTCCAGGTCTTTGCTTGCTGGGCTAAGCTCAATAACAATGGGACTTTTGTCGATAACAAGGGAGAGTGACTTGTAGTTGAGATGCGTCAGCCTAACCTTAAAGGGGAGCTTCTGTCCAGTAACAAATTGAAATCTACCCTCCCGATCGGTTTTCACAGAGTGGGTAACAGCATCCAATTGCACAGTGACATCTTCTATAGGCTGTTTTGTAGAAGCGTCAATGATATGGCCCTCAAGGGTAGCGTTTACGATAGGTTTGGGCTTGTTCTGTGAATAAGTGGGTTGTACCCAAAAAAAGAACAATAGAAAATAGATAGAATACAGCCGTACTCCAATGTTTTTCATAAAATTTGGATTAATAGTTAAAAATTAAACAAGTGCCAACGCCAATTGATTACTTGCAGGATTTCTAGGGGAATGTTTCTACAGCAGAGCACTGTAGTTTTGTGTTAGCAACACATTCGCATGGATGCAATGTGGAATTGTTGATTTTTCATAAGGGATCTTAAATGTTAAAAAAGTTTAGTTGATTGAATATGATAAGCAAATATAAGGAATAATAAATAAAGTCTATCAGTTTGGTGGATTATTTTTTAAATTAATTGAACTGCGCTGCTGCTACGAAGCCAAAGCGGGCTTCCATCTAAATGAAAGCCCGCTTTTTGGCGTCTTATGATCGCTTGTGTTTCTAGCATGGATGCTAGCGAAGATATAGCCCATGTTTTAGTAGGCCGTTGTCTGGATTCTTTTCTACTTCAGCTTTTTCAATTTTACCGTTTTTGTTGATAAGGGTATTACATAGCGATTCAACGGATCTTTGTTTATTCCTTCCACCTCATAATGGCTTTCGGGATTTACATTGAGCAGAATATTCGCGCTATTTTGTTTTGCCTCATTATTAAAGATGAGGGTGACGCTGCGGTCTTTTTGATCGTAGTGCAATTCGGCAATTTCTCCGGCATCTGTGGTCAACCAAAGATTTTCTTTTGCCAGGAAGACACGTCCTTTGGAAGCTGTAGTCAGGGCAACCTTGACCTGTTGTTTTTCGGTTTTTAGATTACCGCTGAAAGCCAGCCAGCCAAATTCGGGATGTTCGACAATATAGGTCCCCGAATTGACGGCATACCCGTAAAAGCCGGTTCCATAATCGCCCGAGATGCCGTCATTGGCCAGTGTGGATGGGTAGGAGTGGAATGCTCCCGGGCCAAAGCCATCGGCTGTGACATTGGCCAATGCACCCATCATACCTGCATGTCCGATACGGAGCAGGTAGAAGTCGTCTGGATGGTCGCGGTAGGCTGTAAGGACGGGAATGGCATTGAGGGCCGAACCATAATGATGCAGCTGACGCTCGATACGGGAGAGCTTGCCGCCGTAGACAAAATCCCAATAACGGCGTGCACTGCCATTGTAACCCCAGTGCGGCACGGTAGGCATGTAAGCAATGATGGCATTGAGCGTCACTTGAGCCTTTTCGTCGAAGCCGAAAAAGCGCGACCAAAGGTATACCTCTTCCTGACCGGTAGAATCCCATGGCATCTCGCTCCCGAATGGATAATTGAGGGTTTTCCAATGCTCTGCTCGCTTGCGCATGGCGGCTTCAAGTTTGTCGGCCATCGTTGTTAATCCTTCCTTACGGAGATCATTGAGGACGATAAGGAAAATACTGCCTTCCATTTGACCGAACTGCGCGTAGTAAGGTGCTTTTTCGACCATGGCGATACTGGTCAGGTAAGCCCGTTCGAGGTATTTGTCCCAGGTTTCCTCATTGACCAGATTGTTGTAGTTGCGGGCGAGCCTGTACATCACCCAGTGTGCTGCCGCAACATGTGGATAATTGTAGGATCGTCCAATGTCATCGGCTTCCTTTTTGGGCCAGGCAGACCAGGTTTTCCAGTTGATATCCGAACGGTAGGTACCGGCCGGCATTGAGTCTGGTTCATAATAAAAAAGGCTTTTGACAACTCCATATTTCTTGTCGCCTTCTTTATGCTGGATATGGCCATAGAGGGTCTCATTGACAAAACGTTTTAATTTGGCTATTTCCTGTTGATCGGGCTGCAGTACTTGTTTCATGAGGGCGGCAAGCCAGCTTGCTGCTCCGGCTTCATCGCTGAGGCCTGCAAACCAGGCGCTCCTATTTTGGGTGATGGGCTGCTGTTCTTCATAGTCATAGGATATGACAGATGGCGAACGGCCAAAGAGATCCTTGTCATTTTCATACCACTGCTTGGTGGTGAGGAAATGGCCCAGATCCTGTACAACTTCTTTTTCGGATTTGATTACTTTATAGTGGATCGTCTGTGTAATGCCATCCCTGTAGTTGATGGTAAGCCGCGCGCGTCCCCAACGGTTGCCCTTCACTTCGTATTCGGTCCATTGCTGAGCTGTGCTTCCCTTTTTTGTCAGGGTCAATGCACCTTCGGGATAGACACTGACACTTTTGACCGCTTTGTTGTGCTTAACAAAAAGTTTGGCGGGATTGTCCATGGGGACAACATATCCGGGAAGTCCAACAGCAACAGGCCTATTGTTTTTCAATAACTCCGATTCAATTTGCCGGATACTTGGTGCGAGGACAAATTTTAAGGCAAAGGTCTTTGATTCATGTGACTTCAAGAGGGTAGAAGTCGGTGTATTCCATTGTTCTACACCTTTCCAATCAGTCTCGGCATAGGCCTTACTGTGGATCATCCATTCATGAAATCCCTCAAAGGTAATACTTCGGGGAGTAGGGTCTGTATTGAGCGGATTGTAGGCTTCAAAGCCTGCATTTTTATAGGGTAATACCAGTAGGCTCGGTCCATTTCCATGTAGGCGGTTGACCTGTAGATAACCCGCATCTTGGCCGATATAAGGATCGAAAAAGACATTCTGTGCATGTGCCTGATCGAGATTTTTCCAATCCATGTTGTTGTTGAAGGGAAGTGGTATACCCAGCGCGCCGATTTCGATGGGATAACCGTTGGGATTTGAAATCTCAAAACTCAGGATCAGATCGCCTCCGTCCTCTTGCCAGCTGCGTACAACCTTCAACGGAATATTGTTGAGCGTAGGGCTGATATCTGCGCTTGCAAGATCGTTTTTTGCCGGATTTATTGGGATGACATGTTTACGGTCTGCCGCCGAAGAGTAGGAAGTCCAGGGGGTATCACCCTGACGGCGCAAACTGATATTGATATCACCGATATGAAAAAACTTATTGCGGTCTCTTTTGCTCAGGAGCTCAACAGGTGTATAGTCAAAATCTTTTTCGCCACCGTTGGGGCGAAAAGAAGATAGCGTCTGCGATGCATTGAGGATAGCTACATGGAGGTTTTTGAGGGTAAAGCTTTTGGCGCCCTCTTCTACGCCTAATGTGGCTTGCTGTGCTTTGACTGCTTTCCATACGGGGTGTTCGTCCTGTTGGCTATATACGCTGCTTGGCAACTGTGTGCATACGAGCGCAAATAGGATCCAATAGCTTTTTTTAAGATTCATTTTAGACATGTTATTGCTCATTTAATACGCCGAAGATCATTGTTCTTACAAAGATGAAGGATTGCATTCTCGATTTATGGGTAGATTTTAACCTTCAATAGCCCATTTTTAACCTATTAGCCCTCAAAATTTGTAATGCGATGATCGAAGTTATAAATTTAATGTTAAATAGACATTTATCGTGGATTTTATTTGTTATAAAGTCAGTTGAATGGCGATATCGTTTCTTATGTACCTGTAAACTTTGTGTTATCATGAAACATCATTTTTCTTTCGCTATTTTGGTTGTACTGGTTATGTCACTTACAGGGCTGGTGGCCCAGCCGTTGAAACCGTACCAACAGCCTAATGTATTGAATCCACTGCTGCCCGGGTATTTTGCGGACCCGAGCATCAAGAAAATTGCAGATACGTATTATATCTATGCGACTACCGATGGTAATGGCTGGGGAGCTGGACCGTCACAGGTATGGACATCCAAGGATTTTAAGAACTGGACCATTCAACCCATGAACTGGCCCAATACACACTGGTACTGGGCTCCTGATATGACGCAGGGATACGACGGGCGATATTACCTCTATTATAGTCAGCCTGTAGAAATTTTTGGGGCAGTGGCCGACAGCCCAACGGGACCCTGGGAACCTTTGGTAGCCGAAGGCAAATCGATGATCCCTAATTATATGATTCCAGGCGTAATTACTCTGGACGGGCAAACCTTTCGGGATGATGATGGCCGTATTTATCTATTTTGGGGAACCTGGGGAATCTACCCCGATCATGGATGTGCGGTGGGAATACTCAACAGGGATATGAAAACGTTCGAAAAGACAGCATTGATCCCCAATACGGTGGCAAAGGACTTTTTTGAGGCGCCCTATATGTTTAAGCGTAAGGGCATCTATTACCTGATGTACTCCTCGGGGCATTGTGAAGATGGTACTTATCGCGTGCAATATGTTAAAAGTAAAATCGGTTCTATGGGACCTTTTGAATACCCATCGACCAATCCAATATTGATTACAAACGAGGATGGCAGTATTCACGGTCCGGGACACCATAGTATTCTTGAACAGGATAATCGTTATTTCATCGTCTATCACAGGCATAACAATCCACATGCTGGGGGCGGATTCCATCGTCAGGTTGCCATGGACGAGCTATTCTTTACGCCTGACGGCGATATTGAGCAGGTGCGGCCCACGCATGCTGGTGTACCGGATTTACTGCCACCAGCGGCAGAGCCAGTCGATTTGGCTTTTGGGAAAACGGTGGAGACCTCCTCTTACTACAATGTAGATTTTAGGCCTTCGTTCTTAGTGGACAACAACAATGGAACGCTATGGCGGGCCAAAAATAATCAAGGACCGGCCTGGGTAGCTATTGACCTGGGAAAGAAGCTGGATATACAGACCATATCCATTCAGTTTGAATACTCAACTTATGCCTATCAATACCGACTCGAAACCTCTGTGGATGGTCTTGTCTGGAAAAGCTTTGTAGATCGCTCGAATAATGACCGTTGGGCAAGTCCTATTGTTGAACATGGCAAAGCTATGGCAAGATATGTTAGATTACATGTATTGAACACGCAAGTGAATGGACTTCCTCGTGGCGTTTGGAACATGAAAGTGTATGCACAGCAGCTTCCACAACAAACACTGTGGTCTGCAGCACAAACGATGCCCGTCAAGGAAATAGCATTGGGTAATTTAATCCATATCGATGCGGCCAATTACCAGGAGGGGCAACAGGCAAAAGGTATTCAGAATAAAGGGCTACTCGGGGGGATGTTCAGTACGGAAGATGCCTTGGCCGTTAAAAATTATCAGGGTAAAAAGGCATTCTTCTTTGATGGAGCTACCGCATTGCGCTCGACCTTCGCTGTGCCGCTATCGTTGGCTGCAAATAGTTCTTATAGTATTGCGCTATGGGTCAATAATCCGGACATCGCCAGGTTTGAACAGGTGGTTGCCTGGTCGTCGGGGCAGCAGGATCTCAGCAAAGCAATTTTTGGTTATGGTACAGATCCCGGACGTGGGGCCATCACGCATGGCTCCTGGCCTGATTTGGGGTATGCATCGGTTCCGGGCGCAAATGTATGGCATCATATTGTATTTTCTTTTGACGGCTATCAGGAGTCTATTTATGTGGACGGAAAGCTGCAACGCAAGGAAAATAGGATGCTGTTTGTCAGGCCCGGAGATGTTTTTGTCCTAGGGGCTTCGGATGTGCTGGATCAACATTTTTCAGGCTATGTATCCAGTTTGCAGGTATATAATACGAGCTTGGATGAGCAGGAAGTGGCCAGTTTGGCCAATGAAGTCCCGAAATCGGATTTCTTTGCGCTGCAAACTGACGATTTAAATCTCGGAAAGCTCAGCACCCTGCGGAACCAGGGAACAGCAATGGATACCTTAGTGACGGTTGACGATGCGGAGGTCATGGTAGCGGGAAATAGACTGGCATTGAAAGGTAATGCTTTTGAAAGTGCGGCGCTAACGGACATTCTCCGGCAGCAGCAGTATACGCTGGGTTTTGACTGGTACGACGGCACTGCCTGGCAGCATGCTGTGTTTGTATATGATAAAGGGAAAAAGCGGTTTTATCGCAATGGGAAGGCTGAAAAGCGGGTGTTTTCTGACAAACTGCTGCGGGTAAATGAGACTAGCATCGAACTGGCTTATCCATTTCATTTCTTTCGCGCCTATTCGGACACCTTAGCATCGGATGAGGTAACCGCGAAGTTCAGTCAGTGGAAGGCGGGCTTGGCGAACGGCCTGGACGGGTATGTTCCGGAGGTACTTTCTCCGCCGCACCGGATCAATGCCGATCAGGTATTTGTACAGGTCGAAAAAAAGCCAGGAATGTGGTATCTATTCCGTTCTGAAGGCGAAAGTTCAGGCTGGAAGCAACAGTCCTACCATCTCTTTAAATCATTCGAACCTGGAAAATCCATCGAAGTTCTTGCAAAGGATGCCTTTGGCCATGTCAGTAAACCGGTAGTGGAGGCGATTTCGGCGAAAAGGCCGCAATTGGTACAGTCAGCACACGATGAAAGCTATTCGGCCAAGGATCAGAAAATTCCTTTCTGGGATGGTTATCAATATAGTGAAAGAGCCGACAGTACACAGACAGCGCTTTCCTACCTGAATGGAACCTGGAAAATCCAGTCCAAAAATACAAAATGGGGTGATGCGGACCTTCTGGCTCCCTTTGTTTATAAAGAGCTGGACGGCGATTTCACGCTAGAGGTTAAGGTAAGGGATGTGGTAGGTCTGTCCCTTAAGGCACGTACATCAAACGAAGCTGGTATCATGATTCAACGCATGGATAGTAAGGATGCCTACATCACCAATTGTATTTTGACGGGATGGAACCTAGGCAATGTTTCGCGGAGCATCGGCTCACAGATTTTTCAGGAAGAGAATACAGGAACGGGCCTAAATTTTTCGCCCTACCTTCAGGTTCAAAAGATCGGTGATTATTTCTTTTTGCGTTGCTCGGGAGATGGCATGGACTGGAAGGATCTTCCCGGAACACCGTTTCTACGCCCCGATCTGAACGGCAAAAGACTCCGCGTCGGACTTTATCAGATTGCCGGTAACAACCAGTTAGGTTATGGCGAATTTGAAAAACTTCGTATCTGGAGATAAAAATAATGTGTCGATAAAAGACGGCATTGAACATCGTTCAATGTCGTCTTTTATCGACAATCTACTGATGAAGGATTACTTGGAGTCAGCTGGCGGCAGCGTTCTGATCAATGAGTCAGCTTCTTTTTTTTCGATCTGTTTACTGTATGATGCGGTCAGCACTTTATAGCGGATATCCAACACTTTCTCCTGTAAATCATAATCTGTCGTCACTTCCAATACCTTGGTATATTGCCTTTTTTCGGCATTATATCCGAAAGAGAAAAGATCGAGTTCTTTTTTGATACTGCAGCCTTTAAAATAGATGTTTTTCCAGCGATGCCCTATATTACCGCTCGGATTATACCAGATGATGCAAGAATCGAGATTCCTTCTGCCCCAGCTAGCTGGAAGGGGATACAGCCCCAGCTTTTTGCGTTGCCCGTTGTAATTGACTCCATATTTTTCGGTAATACATGTTTTGCTGAAATACGACCGAATAGATGGGTAAATGGGCAAGAGTATCACAACGAAGGATAATACAATAAATAGGTTCCGAAAAAGGGTTTTGTTCATAAATGGTCTTTTGATGTTGCTAGGCTCGTATATTTTGCACCCTCATTGTATCTGTCTACAATGGGTTCCTGTTTTCATTTTAAATATATTAAAAAAATATGGAGTGATCTACCTGTTGTGTCGATTTTCAAAAAAATAAAAAGCCTGCTTTTTGGAAAACAAAAAAGTAAATAAGGGGGAGGGAAAACATTCTGAAAAGGTTATTGTTGTAAAAAATAAGGCATAACCTCAGGTAATGAAAATAATTCTTCTAACGATCAGATCCTTTCTCTTTTTGTCCGTATTGCTGTTGACAGCCTGTTCGACCTTGATAAACAATGTTCAGGTACATACGTTGACAACAAACTACTGTGCGCCAAATGTGGCCTATACATCAATTCCAATACAGGAAATCACTGCCTCGGACAGTATTCAGATAAGGAAAATTTTTTCTTACCATGATTTTGTGCTGATCAAATACCTCAATCTGGCAGAACCCATTATCCAGTATTTGGGGACTGCGAGTAATGCTACGCTGAAATTGGCAGCAAGGCAAAAGATGACCGAAAGGTACATGCTGTTTGAGACAGAACTGAATGCCATTGCAGCAGAGTTGGACTGTAACGGTGAGCGTATCGATAAGCTCGCAGGATATATAGACGAACTGAATGCGAAAACGCAGACCCGTTTGACGGTGGCTTCTATACTTCTGGGAGCGGTGACAGCGGTTACTGCAACCACGGTCAAAAATGATGGTCTCAACAATGGGTTGAGCATCGCTGGCGGGGTCGGTACGGCGGTATTGGGATTTATGACACTGAACCCAAAAGGCAAAAAGGTCAAGATGCAGCTGCAACGTAATATGCTTGAAAGTATTTGGTATCAAAATAATAAGGCGCAGATCTACCCAAGCTCAGTTTGGGGGATTTTATCCGAGAAAAAATTTAGTAACGCTGAAAACTCGTCATTGATAGAAACAATGCGGCAGCGCTGGCTGCAATATGGTTTGGACGATGAACCGGATAGTCCCCTGAAGCAGCTTTATTTTAAGAATGGTGGAACTTTTGCAGCCGAGGAACTACATGATCTGGCCAATATGCACAATGAATTGCAGGCGACCATACGTTCTATTCAGCAGGATATGCGAAGTTTAATACTGGCCATTCATACACTGGAATGAGATTGATCCGCTTCCATCACTGAAATGACTGGTCACATATCCAATTTTGGTTCCTAGCGTGAGTTGATCTTTAGATATTTTTCAATCGCTTGCTCGATACTGTTGGCCTCGATAAATTCAACTAATTCCTGTACCAGGTTAGAAAACTCGGGGTAATCCACTAATGACGGCCCCATATATCCTTATCGGAGAGTAAGGCGTGTGTCGACTTTAAACCCTCGATATACTGGCCCAGCTTCGGTTGGAGGTCGTCCTGAAAAACAAGCCTTCCACTGGCGGCTTCACGAATGACCAGCAGATAAGCCGCAACACCAATGGCCAAACCCACTGGTGGTTTGCCCTGAAAAGAATACCATGGTGCGAGTAGCGGAAACACACGCATTTTCATCTTGGTGGTATACTGTAAAGCAATGGCATTCCAGCGGTGGGCGAGAAAGGGATTTTTAAAGCGGTCGATCACTGCCTTACCAAACTCTTCCCATGCTGCTTGCTCAATATGGGCATAATGCTGTAGTGTGGGGCCGATTTCGTTGAAAAGAATATGGCGGATATACCGCTCAAAGACGGGAATCTGGAAAAAGTCCTTCACATATTCCACAGAAGACAAAAGCGCGATGCCGCAGCATAGGGTATGGGGGACGTTTAATAACCGTAGTTTGATCTCTTTGTACTGTTCAATATTCGCCACAAGTTTAACGGCAGGATCAATTGCTGCAAAATGAAAGCTATATTAACTAGATTTTCTTTAGACAGCTTCATGTGGCGGTAAGATTAGAATCTAAAAATCAAAAGCGATGACGCAATTACTTATGATGCGTGCATATTTATTTAAGTGCAAGTCTAACGGATCTCTACTTTATTTACAAATGAAAATAACCTCGAAGGCTTTATTGGTCGATATTGTACTATTATCAGTCGATAAGAACCTTCTTTTTGCCCAGAATTGTGAATATTCGTTATTCGCTTATACGGCTATTTCCTCCTCAATAGCGACGGATTGTGATTTTTTAATATTTTTGATACCTTTCCTATGGAGCCATTCGGTAAAATGATCCGGGTCGTCCGGTATAAAATGGATCACCTTACCATTTTTGAGAAGTAAGGAAAATATACCGCAATTAGCGATGAATTTGATGATGTCATCGGAATGGTGTTTCAAGAGCGAAAAATATTCCATTAAGTTTGGTTTTTTCTTTAAAAAATAGGTCGGATAAACTATCCGAATATGCGTTAAATGGCTAATTCAATCGATTGCATAAATCAATTCAAAGATGTGAAATATTTTTAATATTTCTTCAAAAGATTATATTTTTTTTGATTTTCTGAGTTAATCGGTTTTCGCGTAGATTCCCTGTTTATTTATCTAATATGACCGGAGAGATTTTATAGACCTGCAGGCGTTGATGACAGATTTATGTCGCTTATCCTCCTAGCTCCGCAAAAAGAGGCCTTGTGTCGATATTGTATTAGTATTTATCGATTATGTAGTTTCTTTACTGGCCCAATACAGGTATTTTTGGTATTCAAGAAGATAACAAATTATAAACCTGAAGCCTTTGTCAAGCACGTTTGTGGCAGGGTAATCTGAACGAAGATCATCGTATAATGGACAGAAGAACAGCAATTAAGTTTCTCGGGGCAACTATTCCGACTCTTTTCTTAGGCAAGTTTAGCGCTGCGGATGCCTATCTGGGAAAAGCTCCTTTTCATCCCGATTGGCGCTCACTTGAAAACTATCAGGTACCTGATTGGTTTAGGGATGCCAAATTTGGTATATGGGCACATTGGGGACCGCAGTGTCAGCCCGAAAGGGGCGATTGGTATGCGCGCGGCATGTACCAAGAGGGATCAGATCAGTATACCTATCACGTCGAAAAATATGGACATCCTTCCGTTTTTGGTTTCAAGGATGTCATTCATCAGTGGAAAGCCGAAAATTGGAATCCAGAGGAGCTGATGGAGCTTTATAAAAATGCGGGTGCCCAATATTTTATGGCCCTAGCCAACCATCACGATAATTTGGACCTTTATCGTAGCAGTCACCATAAATGGAATAGTGTAAATCTCGGTCCTAAAAAAGATATTGTCGGGGGCTGGGAGCGAGCTGCTAAAAACCGAGGCCTTAAATTTGGGGTGAGTGTTCACGCAGCACATGCCTGGACATGGTACGAAACGGCGCAACGAAGCGATAAAAAGGGAAAGCTCGCCGGAGTTCCCTATGACGGCAAGCTAACAAGAAAAGATGGGAGAGGAAAATGGTGGGCGGATTACGATCCTCAGGAACTCTATGCTCAGGATCATGGGCCTAGTTCGGATAGCAAAGACGATCATACGGTTCATCGGCAGTGGCATTGGGATGTCGCCTCTGGCGTGAGTGTACCTCGTAAAGCATACTGTGAAAATTTCAAAGCGCGCACGTTGGAATTGATCAATAATTATAGTCCTGATATCGTTTATTTTGACGATACTGTGCTTCCACTTTATCCAATAAGTAATGTTGGACTGGAGATCGCGGCCGATTTTTATAATAAAAGTATGCGGGCGAATAAGGGTAAAGTTGATGTGGTGATCAATGGCAAAATCCTGAATGAACAACAACGGAAGTGCTTAGTATGGGATATAGAACGGGGGCAAAGCAATACGATTGAACCACAGCCCTGGCAGACCTGTACTTGCATAGGTTCCTGGCATTATGACCGCCGGATTTATGATAATAATCAATATAAATCGGCCAAAACTGTCATTCAAATGCTGATCGATGTGGTCAGTAAAAATGGTAATTTACTGTTAAGCGTGCCTTTGCGCGGTGATGGCTCTATCGATTATAAAGCAAGGGAAGTGGTACAGGGGATTGGAAATTGGATGGCTGTACATAATGAAGCTATTATTGGAACGAGACCATGGTTTATCTTTGGCGAGGGACCCGCACAGGAGGAGGCTCCTTCATTAAGTGTACAGGGCTTTAACGAAGGAAAGGGAAAAGCTTTTACCAGCGATGATATCCGTTTTACGACAAAGGGAAATATCTTGTATGCCTTTATTATGGGGATACCTACCGAAGAGCAAATTAAAATTAAGTCATTGGGCCGTTTGGCAAATCGTTCGAGAATGGTGAACCGGATACAGCTCCTCGGGAGTGATGATCGGATTTCCTTTCAGCAATTCGACAATGCCCTTCATGTATCTATACCGGATAGCTTCGTTCAAAACAATATCGCCATGGTACTAAAAATTACCTAATGTATTCATCTTTATCTGCTTATTCGACGTTTATAAATCGTAGGTGTTTCGCCCGTTATTTTTTTAAAGAGTCTGTTGAAATAAGATATATTTTCAAAGCCCAATTTAAAGCACAGCTGTTGGATATTGTCTTCATCGATTAACATCATCAACTGTGCTTTTTCTATTTTTTTTTGATTGATGTAATGTACCGGTGTGGCATTCATGTGTTTTTTGAAAAGTCGGATCAGATGATCTTTGGAGATAAAAATCAGATTGGCAAGTTGTTCGATTGAAATCGTATGATTGATATTTTCGTCTATGTAATCGAGCACACGCAGAAGTCGTTTTTCTACTTGTGGTATTTTGTTGGTCGCTTCCGTTAGAAATCGGCTCATCAACAAATGAATGATCGCTTGGTTTTCGGAGGCTCTGGCGAAAGGCGAAGCCGTCTGAAGTGCCATGTTTTTCATTAATTCTGATGAATTATCGTAGCCCTTTGGATCGTAAATTTTTAACTCACGACCTGGATTCGAGGCATAGAGATGCTGGATGACTGTCTCCAATAGCTGATCAGATTTGATCTCCTTCGGAAAAGTGTAACGATCAAAAATACTTGACCTTATTTCGGGATTTTCATAAATATGGATGTAATAAAGCGAGAGTTTAGCTGAACAGGCATAGCTATGATGGATATAGGCTGGTGTAAGATAGAGATGGCCGGGACGAAGTTTAATGATTTCATCCTTTAAAATAATAGATGCTTCACCTTCACATACATAATGTATTCTGGCAAAAGGACTCTTAATATCTTGAAAGTTCCAATCTGCCAGATGTTCCGCATAGCCAATATTCAATAGTGTAAAATCGAGTTTATTCTTTTCGTTATTTATCATTATGCGAAGCGGAAAAATAGTTAGATACTATATTAATCTCAGATACAATAATACTCGTTTTCTCTAAAAAAATAGCACTTTTTACCTACAGTTGTCGATAATGTGTTTTTTTGCGCAAGCAACGCATCTCTAAGAGATCGTTGTATGTTTTTTTGTGGAATTATTCCGAGAGTTTTGTTTTTTGTGAAGGCTATGGTTTCATAACAACTTACTAGTAGCTGAACTTATCTGAGCAATATTTTTTTAGCATAAAGCAATTTATCTGATCGTTAATAACCTTCCCTTATTTGGTTTTTTGAAAGAGAGGTTTTGTGATATATAATGGGGATGGATCGATATCGTGTTAGTTTTTATCGCTAATGTAGTTCCTTTCTCCATTCTATATAATTATTTTTGACTATACGATACTAGTAAAGATTCCAAAACAGGAAATCTCATCGATTCCGACAGGAGCTTTGATCCAATTAATAATCAACGCAATTGTTATTTAAATCTTGATGCCATTTATAAATGAAAGCAATAAAAATAGTGAAAGAAGGAAGTGCGGAAATCATGGATATTCCGCAGCCGACTGTTAAAGATGGACATGTCCTCGTAAAGGTAGACTATGTTGGATTCTGCGGTTCGGATCTGAATACCTTTCGGGGGTTGAATCCATTGGTCAATTTGCCGGTCATACCAGGGCATGAAATTGGGGCAACGGTCGTGGAATTGGGGACTAATGTGAC
Organism: Sphingobacterium sp. UME9; assembly: GCF_014170215.1. Taxonomy (NCBI): domain Bacteria; kingdom Pseudomonadati; phylum Bacteroidota; class Sphingobacteriia; order Sphingobacteriales; family Sphingobacteriaceae; genus Sphingobacterium; species Sphingobacterium sp. UME9. The sequence goes on from NZ_LZZP01000013.1 coordinate 984,041, forward strand.
AACTGATCTTAAGGTTGGTACAAAAGTTACAGTAAACCCGTATTCCAACTGTGGTGTTTGTACCGCATGTAAAAATAATAGGCCCAACGCTTGCCGTTACAACGAGACCATGGGGGTGCAGCGCGATGGCGCCATGACCGAATATCTTGTCTTACCTGTTGAAAAGATCATCGCTGGGGGACAACTTTCATCCAAAGAATTGGCTCTTGTGGAACCTATGAGTGTGGGCTTCCACGCCGTTGACCGAGCATCGGTAACAGACAGCGATATTGTATTGGTATTTGGATGTGGTATGATTGGGGTGGGGGCAATCATTCGGTCAGCATTACAGGGAGCTACAGTCATTGCTGTCGATGTGAGTACTGAAAAGCTCGAACTAGCGAAAAAATTAGGTGCAAAGTATACGATTAATAGCGCTACGGAAGATCTGCATGCGAGGTTGGATGTGTTGACTCAGTCCATGGGAGCTGATGTTGTTATCGAAGCCGTTGGTCGAAAGGAAACATACCTGGCGGCCATTGCTGCCGCTGCATATACAGGCAGAGTGCTGTATATCGGGTATGCAAAGGAAGCGATTCCTTTTGATACACAATTTTTTGTCAAAAAAGAGCTTGATATCAGAGGGTCGCGCAATGCTACGGCAAGGGATTTTGCTGCTGTAATGAATTACTTGAAAATGAAAACCTGCCCGATCGAAGAACTGATAACGGGTGTTTTTCGGGTGGAAGATGCGCAATTGGCCTTGGAATCATGGTTAAATGATCCCGGACGTGTTTTTAGGCTACTGATAGCGTTTTGACCGAAACGGCTATGGCTTTGTGAAAGATCGAATTGAGGGGGAGATAACTATAAAATATCTTGCTGTTAAATGAAGGATAATGAAACAATATTAAAGCAATATATGTACATTTAGGTGTTCATAGTACAATTTAAATACCTAAAGGAAAAAAATAAACTTCAATGGCAATGAGTAGGAAATTTTTAGCGTGTTTCTTCATCATACTGTTTTCAAAGGTGCTATTTGGTAATCCGCAAGATTCTCTTCAACAGGGATTTGTCGCCAAGACGGAACGATTTTTTAAAGAATCGGCTAAAAGGAGTATCCGGGATTTGGAAATGGACCGTGCTGCAATCCGCCAAAATCGGGTATTGGAGGATATTAAGTTATTGGCGAGCCAATCGCGTTCCTTTCTGCACAAAGGTTTCGATTCGTTGAGCGTGGACCAAGGGCTGAAGGAGTTGATCGTCTTACACGATATTGCAAAAGATGGTGTCTTTGAAAACAAGGGGTCTGCCCAATCATCGCGCAATCTTACAGTGACCTTCAACATTTTGAACGCGCTTTCAATAGAGGTAAGGAGCTTAAAACGCGATATGGACCGTTATCAGGACAGGCTCACAAATTATCAGTTAGATCTCGACTCATTGAGCAATGACCCCGCACTTTTTGTCATCTCTAAGGATTCTGCTAATCTTGCCCGTTATATGGGCAGGATTCGGGTGATCGCAAGGGAGATTTCACCCATTACGTTGAAATTAGCAGAGCGGATCAACAGTGTTCACGAATTGCAGAATAAAATTAATATCGAGCTGGCACGGCTGGAATCGGATATGGAGGAAGTGCGATACTACCAGAACCAGCTTTCAAACCGAACGATAGCACGTAATTTTGTCAATATATGGATTCCGAGTAACTTTGAGCGCCCTCAGCATGAAATCCTGTTCTTCTCATTCGTGAAAGCAAAATGGCTCTATTTCTATTATTTAAGAGCGCATTTGGGAAAACTGCTTTTCTTTTTTCTGGCAACCTTGGTGGTAGTTTCCTATGTATATGTACTGCGAAGGCGGATCAACGATAAAAATCTGGTTCAGTCAAGTCTGTTGTTGCGCCGACCGCTTCTGAGCGGGATAATCATCGGATTGTGCGTCATGCAATTTATATTTCCTGCGCCGCCTTTTGTGTTTACGATCACCATATTGACTGTTGCTTCGATCTTTTTATCCCTCGTTTTTAGACCAGCAATAACGGGGTATTGGATGGCGATTTGGCTTTCCATTTTGACCCTTTTTATTTTAGCCGGATTGGATAACCTTGTGCTTCAGCCTTCGCGATCGGAGCGCTGGCTGATTCTTGTCATTGCTATCCTTACTTGCCTGGTTGGTCTGCTGGCACTCTTGAATAAGAAACGTCGTGATGAGATCAAAGAACGCTGGATACTTTTTCCGATCGCATTTATGGTTTTCCTGGAATTTGCATCCATTATAATGAATCTTTTCGGGCGTTTTAACCTCAGTAAAGTGCTCTTGATAGCGGGATTGACAAATGCTGTGGTCTTTATTTTGTTTTTGTGGGTGATTCGTTTGGTAAATGATGGATTGCAATTGGCTTCTTCTGTCTACGAGAAACAGGAAAGAAGACTATTTTTTATCAATTATAATCGAGTGGGTAAAAGAGCTCCGGCTTTTTTCTATGCGGTATTGATTGTGGGATGGTTTGTGCTCTTTGGCCGAAATTTCTACGAATTCAGATTTCTCGCAGATCCTCTGAAAGATTTTTTGGAAACCGAACACCCCTTAGGAAGCTACCAGTTCTCCGTATATAATCTTGTGGTATTTCTATTGATTATGGTCTGTGCAACGGTGCTTTCGAAGATCGTTTCCTATTTTGCGGCGGATTCCCAATGGGAGAAAAAGGAAGGGGTAGCTCAGAACAAATTTAGACTGGGAAGCTGGATTTTGCTTGTTCGGATCACGATTATTGTGATCGGATTTTTTCTGGCCTTTTCGGCACTAGGGATTCCCGTCCAGCAGATCGGTATTATCATCGGAGCATTGGGGGTGGGGATAGGCTTCGGCTTGCAGACTTTGGTCAATAATCTTGTGAGTGGTTTGATCATAGCTTTTGAAAAGCCAGTGAATGTGGATGACCTTATCGAGATTGGTGGAAAATCTGGCAAAGTGAAGTCTATCGGATTTCGCAGCAGCGTCATTGCCACAGCTGAAGGAGCCGATCTGATTATGCCGAATGGGGATCTGCTCAATGCACATGTGATGAACTGGAGCCAGGGTGGTGCAAAAAAACGTCTCAGTATTCGACTTGAGGTAAAATATGGGGTAGATCTTGAACGGGTAACTCAGCTGCTCAAAAAAATATTGGAAGAAGACGGGCAGATTCTTTCTTCAAGCGGAACTGCTGTACAGTTTGTACAGGTGACCTCGCAGGCCGTGGTGGTAGAACTTTATTTTTGGATCCGAATATCCAAAGATAGTGGTGGCGTCAAGAGCGGATTATTAACAAAGATTTATACAGCTTTTGCTGATGAAGGTATCGATATGGCTTTGCCGATTCAACAAGTAGTCCTCGATCAGACCGATAGCGTAACAAAAGTAGAAACCAATCATTAAGATTGCTCTTTTCGAAGATGTCGGATAAAAGAATTACAAAGAAGCCGCGTTTCTTTTAGAAATCGGCTTCTTTTTTTGCAATCAGAGGGTTGTTTTATCACGGTATTCGCTGATCGTCGAATCAGTACATTAGTTTACGGGAGTCGACTTTCGAAGTAATGGGATAAACGTCTTTGTAAACATCAATTCCGGTTTGGTTGAGTGGAATGCCTGCCATAACGGTTTCCGTTCCCTGAATCGTAATATCTTTCTTACCAATCGATACCGTTGCCCAAATGGGATCCTGATAAACCAACGTGCGTTTTAAGATGCCATGTTTTTTATAGAACGTCTCATCAAAAGCTTTGCTCTCAAAGGTTTCGCCGGCCCAATAGTACGAAGAGCTATTGATCTGTACGTAGTGGATGCCGTTTATCTCATTGTGATAATTGAGGTGATGGTGTCCTGTCAATACGAGAATGACTTTGTTGAAACCCGCTTCCTTGTTGATTTGTTCAAGTAAATAGCGTACCTGCATGCCATTATCTAAGCCGCCCATGGTATTATCGAGCCCTTGATGGCAAAAAATAATCGTTCTAAGTTTTGTCTGTTGGAGATCCTGTTTTAACCAACTAAGCTGTTCTTTTCCAATGGTACGTGGATAGCCTTCAATCTTATTTTCGGGATCTTTTTCATTGCCGTCCAGCACTACAAAGTGGAAACCTTTATCATCAAAAGAATAATAGGGGGATGTTGCATCCCAGAAAGCCAAAGCCTGCTGTTTGGTAAATCCGCCGTCGGTATCGTGGTTGCCCAGTACGTAGTGTTTTTTACCCTTAAACTGTGCCCATATAGCCATCAGTTTTTTGTTGGCGGATTTTGGGACACAGAAATCGCCTAAGGAAATAATGAAGTCGGGTTGTTCATGGTTCATTGCATCGATAAAAAGTTGAGCGCGACGTTCACCATCATGCATAAGGTCATAATGCAGGTCGGCAATAATACCGAATTTTAGGTTTTGCTGTCTCGCTTCCAAGTTCTCAGATGCTGCAGAGTCTAGGTCTGTACGTGTTTTTGCAAAGCTGAATGCGGCGGGAACTAAAAGTCCCGAAATACCCAGGCTGCCAATTTTTAGGAATTTTTTTCGGTTTATCATGGTTTTTTAATTGATATTGATTTTGGGCTTTGGACAAAACTAATGATTGTTGCACATATCGCACATATTAGCGCAACGAAAAGAAATATATTGGCAGTATTGCCCGTGTAATCGATCAGCTTGCCAAACAAAGGTTCACCGACAGCAGCAAATACATACGCAAACATATTCATTACACCAATGCCTGTCCCGACGAGCCGGGCTCCCAATAGGTCTGGACTCAAGGTCCAGAAATTGGCTTGTGGACCGTATACAAAGAAACCTGAGGTAAACATGAGTATACCCATCAGAAGGTGATTGTGAATAGGCACCCAATAAATGAGAAGGGCAATAATGCAGCTGATCATCATACCTGCGGCAATAGATTTACCCCTGTTTTTGTTAAAGATGAGGTCTGAAATGTACCCAAAAGAAAGGGCTCCGAGAGCCATTCCAATCGGGATGAGCAGTGTAAGCCACATGTTGTCTGAGGATTCTTTATAGTTGTTCCCTAAAAAGTGGATCGGTACCCAAAAGATTAAACCGTAGCGTGCCATACTTTGAAATCCAATGGCGAGCGAAGCGATCATAAAGTTGCGATGCCGAAATACGTGTAGATAGGACTGCTTCCAGTTGTCTTGTTTTTCCGATGCTGAAACCTTTTCCTGTGCGTCTTCCTGCTTCGCTATTCCTTCTTTTTCTTCAGCAGAAGTATATCCTTTTCGTTTGGGATCGCTATATGCTACAAATAGAAAGACCATTAATGCCCCGGCAAGAAATAAGATGGGATAACGAAATAGTGTACGCCAGCTTTGTTCCTGTTGGACGAGTAACAAGGCCATCAAAAAGGTCAAAACAGAAGAGCTTCCGGCAGCCATGGTATAAAAGCCAAAGGCCTTGCCACGTTCGGAACTGTTCCACCAGTTGGAAATAAGCTTACCTCCAGAGCCCCAGGCCATGGACTGGAAATAACCGTTCAATGTCCAAAGGACCAAAATAGCAATATAGGAGCTAGCAAAACTGATGGCGAGATTACAGAGAATAGATAGCCCCCCGCCAGCGACAATCATAATCTTGGGACTCCATCGATCTGCGAGATTTCCATTGATGAGCTGGCCTATCGCATAGCCCATTAACATTGCAAAACTGATCCAGCCTACTTGCTGAAAACTGATGTCTAGCTCTTTGGCAATACCCCTTGCTGCCCATCCAAAATTGTGTCGCCCTGTGTAAAAGAATAAGTAGCAAAACATGGTTACAAACAACATTTTCCACTGGTCTTTTCTAAATTTTCTTTCCATTAAAGCTGCTCCGTTGAGGGGTTGATGAATAAACCTGCTCGTATTGGTTTGTGCGTTAATGCATAGCTTATCGCTTCATTGACTTCGGCCAGTGGAAAGTCGCGTTCGATCAATGATTCGAAGGGATACTTTTGCCAGTTTTCGATGATAAAATCTACAGCCGCGGAGAAATCGGTATAGTTGTAATTGTGCAGCCCCTTAATCGTGAGCATCTTTCGAATCACTTTTTCGGCGTCTATCCCAGTAGCGCGCTGCTTAAATACAGCACCTACGAAAACAGCATTTCCATGGAGCGCCAAAGTTTCGATGCCGAGTTCCATAGCCTCTGGCGAGCCGCTCATGTCGATAAATCGATCTATTACTGTAGCTTGTAATGCTGTGCTGGATGTGGTTTCACGCAGATCTATTGTAGCAGTCGCACCAAATTTCTTGGCAAGTTCTAAACGTGCAGGATTAATGTCAGAAGCTATGATACTTTTGGCACCCATTTCCTTGCACATGGCAATGCTAACCAGACCCAATAATCCAATGCCTGCGACATGAATGTTTTTTTTCGTAATGGTTCCTGCCAGGCGAAGGGCTCCGGCCGAAGTGGCAACAGCACAGTTGATGGTGGCGGCTACTGCGGGGGAGATATCTTTTGGAAGTACCCGTATGCAGGTATGTGGCCGTAAGATGATATGTGTGGCCAATCCACCATGAAGGTCATCCGCTTCGGTTATCTGACGGTGACCATACTTGTAGATCTTATCGTTTTTCTGCGGAATATCCGGCTGATAGTTGACACTATTCGGATCGCTGGAAAAAACAGTCCAGGTAATCAGGTCGCCAATATGTAGCTGATTGCCTCGTGTATCAAGTCCGCTATGATCAGGAGAAATCGCGGCGATAACGCCTACAATCTCATGACCTAAAATTGTAGGACGTGGTTCGTTGCGCAGCCCACAATAGGTATGAAGATCACTGCCACAGAGTGTGGTATAACGTATGTTGACCAAAATTTCACCATCCTGCAAAGGTGGAATAGGTTTAATCACTTTGGAGAGCGCTGTATTGGCGCGATCAAATACGTAATATGTTGCTAGGTTTTTCATTTTATATAAAAATACATAAGTTTTGTAATACTAAACAAAGTTTATTTATACTGTATTTTTAAATGATTAAGTTTTTGTGAATTATGTATCATTTTTTTTCAAGGCAAAAAAATGGACAAAGTGAAAACGTTGTGACGGATATCTTGTTATCTTGTCAAAAAAAGTGTAATCAGATTATTCTATGGAACTTGTAAAAAAGAGCCTCCTGTTTTTGGGGCTGATAGCAGTCTCTTCCTGCGGTGATAAAGTTGAGAAGAGCGTGGTGGATTGTTTCGGTCAATCTATTCTAATTGATGTCGAGCACAAGGCTTCAGACTCAAATGCATCAAAGATTGATTTTAACATTACGTATGCAGGCAAGGAGACAGTGGACAATGCGGTTCGATGGGACTTTGGTGATGGCACGGTGCAAGATTTTACAGGACGAGATGCGAGTCATACCTACACAAAAGCGGGGACGTATACAGCCATTGCTAAGGTAGGATTGAACAATGGACATTGCTCTTTCGATATTAAAGAAACAGTAACGATAAAATAGCGTTTTTAAGTTAGATTTAACCCTATAATTATACCCTTATTATGAAAAAGAAATATTTTTTTACGATGACCTTGCTGAGTATGTTTTTTTCGGTAATAGCCCAGGAGAACAAAAAGGTAAATACAGGCTGCGGTATGGCATCTACCTATGCCGAAATGGCCTTTATGAGCTTTAAAAAGGCCTATCAGGCTGGATCACTGGATGATGCCAAAGTTTTGCTTAAGGACGCCGTAGGCAAAGCAAAAGAAGCTTCTGCCTACAGTATAATTCCAGATTGCAATTGTGCGAATGCCAAAAATTATTCACTTAATGCGGTAATTTTTGGAAATAAGGCGTTAAAAGCAGCTGATTTGGACAATCTGAAAAAGTGGGCCAAGAAAGCGATGGATATGTCACTGGATGTGATGACAGCCATACCCAATTGCAAATAATTTTGAGCATATTCAGTAGACTTTAGGCAGGCTTTGGAAATTTAGGAAATCTTTGCTGAAAGTGCAGCATCGCCGAAATGGATTTAAAAATAGATAGGTTTATTTGGCGAATAAACAAAAATAAAATACTTAAAACTATTTTACTGAGCTATTGTTCATTAAACCAAAGGTATATAAGGTATACGTCTATTAGAGGATAGTTTTTTGTAAAGGCTAGGTCAATATTGATCTAGCCTTTTTTTGAATGAGTTAAGAAAGAATCGAGGTAAGTGTAATTTTTTTTAAGGTAAATTTTTTAATTAGCATGTGATTGTTTAGCTTTGGTATTCCATTAGTCATTATTGTTAATTTATTACCTAAAAATTGTGCAAAGCCAAACTATTATTACCTTACTTATTGTTGGAATAGTCATCAGTAAAACGCTGATAGGCGTACTGATCTACTTTTTAATCCGAAAAAATCGGTTGTTAAAGGTCGAGCAGCTCAAATTGACGACCGCAAACAGTATCCTCAGTGAACAGGCAATTCGTATTCACCATTATAATGAGGAATTAAAAATTGCCGAGAGTTTCAAGACTAAAGTTTTATCGATTGCCTCACATGATCTCAGAGCACCATTTGCATCGGTCGAAATTTTGTTGGCGATTGATGATATTTCTCTAGTTGATAAGGAGGAGCTTAAACTCATCTTTTTAAATCTAAAAGGACAGGTGGCCAGATCGCGTACGATGTTGGAAGAGGTCTTACTATGGACAGAGTCACAACTCCGGGATAAACTTGAAAATACCGAGAACTGTAATATTCGCGATCAAATTGATGCGGTATTGGGGATCTATGCGCTAGAAATCCAGCGTTTCAATATACAGATCATAAATTCGGTAAATCCGGATTTTTGGGCGGATACACATAAAGGAATTCTCGCTTTTGTGCTTAGAAATGTGATTAGCAACGCCATTAAATATGGACGAGTCGGCGGTAGCATTGTGCTGCAACTGATAGATGATCCGAGCGATCGGTGGGAACTTATCGTCAGCAACGAAGGGGAAGAACTTACGTCGGAAGTCCTCCATAATCTAAATTTTGTCAATAGCTGGGACCGTAAAAAATCTGAGAGCAAAAATGGTGCAGGGTTGGGTATCTCCCTCTGTAAGGATTTGATCAAACGGATTGATGGAAAAATGCAGTTCGAGAATCAGCATGGTACAGGCGTTTCTGTTCGGATCTCGTTTCCGCGGAAGGCTTATCAGGCTGTCTCTTGATAACAATCAATCTACTGTAAAAGCCCGATATAGATCGGGCTTTTTTTATGAAAATTTAAATGACAAACTTAGTTTTTTATGAAAGATTGGTTGGTATGAAAGATCCGTAAACCAATTATTTTGCGGTTTTTCCAGACGAAAAACACATCAAAGGTGTTGAACAAATTTTACTTTTTGATAGCCTCTAGCATAAAAAGTCCTTCAGTTTCGAAAGGGAGTTCAAGAATACGATTTTGGGCATCCATATCGACTTCAATAGAACCAAATCCAACTGCTTCCAATAGTTCGACGTCTTTGGCAGGACGTTGATGTGCACTGATGTCCAATGCCGATTTGATGTCATTGATCTGATCGATAGCGCCCGATGGGCATTCATCGTGCCTTTCGGTACTAAAGACCGTTTTCCCAAAATCGGCATCCAGGTTGATCAGTTTTCCGCCCGGCTTGAGTACACGTTCCATCTCGCGGTAGCATGTTTCAAGATCGGGGATGGTCCACGTCATCAACCTGGTGAAGACGAAGTCAAAGGTGTTGGCTTCAAATTGTAGTACTTGTGCATCCATGACCCGATAGTCTACGCGAAGTTCTAGCTCTTGGCTGACGAGTTTTGCATATTCAATCATCTGCGGGGAGAGGTCAACGGCGGTAACCTCAAAACCCGCAAGAGTCATAATGTTGGCAAAATATCCGGTAGCAGTACCAACCTCAAGTACTTTATTGCCCGCAGTTTGGCTACGGATGGACTTGAAAAACGCAAGCCAGCGTTCGGTCTCCGGCCGGGACCAAGCTTCATCCCTTTCCTTACGCCAGGAGCTACTACGGTCATTCCAATATGCTGTTATTCTTTTAATCATCGTAATAATGTTAACGGGTACAAATTTATCCATTTTATCAGCAACAATTGCTGGAATTTATGTCATATCTCCGATCAGCTTATTTTGGATTTTTATTCTGCTTGCCTCAGCTGCGAACATAAATATCATCAAGCCAATGCACCAACGGAGTAATAAATAATAAGCAATACCTGTTGAATATTACACGATGACGTGGGTGATTTTGCCGAGGAAAACAAATTTTAGCTGTTTTTTGATTGTTTCAGTTCATCAATCGTCCGGTTGTATCGATCATAAATGACTTTTTCAGGCTCAAAATTTGGATTAGGTTTCCAATATTCTTCGATCTGAACCGTATTTTCCCTTAAGGTGGTCTTTGAGCTCAGTAGTGTTCCTTTTCCATGGACTTCGTTTATGTCAACAGGGTTGATGGAGGAAAAATGTTTTTCTAGCATTTTCGGGATTTCGCGAAAATTGATGCAATTTTCGTAAATAACGACCTTTTTACTTGTTTTTATCAAGGGTAAGAGAACTTTCGCTATCCATCCTGGCTTTTCTGACGCGATTTGAAATGCCGGTTGTGTCAGATAAAAGCTGAACTGCGCCTGGTCGTCGCTGTGGTAGTTGCTGTAGATAATGGTCTCGATAATTTCCCAGGAGATAAACTGGGTTGTTTTTAGCAAGGGGATTTGATAGGATAGGCCTTTATGATCAGATGTTACACTTTCCTGTTGGGCGATCTGTCGTGTCATGGTTTTCTCGGATACTCGAAATCCAACGGTCATACCGTACAGGATAATACCGGGGAATAATATGAAAAGTCCAGAAACGACATAAGCTCCCACAACTTTACTGTCATGAACCATCATCAATATGGTCAAAGCTATTCCGATGCAGATAAACAGCCCCAGTAATAATTTAATGACTAAAAGAGGATTAAACTTCATTTGCTCAAAGCACGTGATTTTGAGCTAAATGTACTAAAACTTCTTGATGTTTTAGAAAACATTTGGGCGTTTTGAAAAGAGGCAGTTCGTTGCTGGTATGTCAATAATTAGTATATTTGCTGCACTAGCGATACATGAAAGCGAAACAATTGATATGGATTCTACTGCCGCTGATGCTCCTGCAGAGCTTCTCGTCGGTATGGCTATGGACTTTTTTTGAATTTAACAGAGATTATATCGCTAAGAATGAGTGTATCAATCGATTCAACGAAAAAGCACTTTCCTGTAGAGGACAATGTATTTTGATGAAGAAAATGCGTGAACATGAGGAGAAGGAACAAAAGAACCTGGAATCTCGTATAATCGACGTTGTATTTATCAATAATCAGCAATGTTTTAACCTTGATATCGCTTTTTTTGAAGAAGCGGCTGCGGAGACCTTACTTCCAGCATATCAGGCAAACTATAGCTATAGACCAATCTTTACTATTTTTCATCCACCTTTGGTTTAAATCATTTTGCTTTTTGTACGGGCTGTCGGCATGTTGACTGATGGCAGGTACTGTCTATTTTCAAAAGATTTAAATCAATACATATGAATTTATATTCCCGTGTCGGGACTGTCGGGGGCGTAATCTTACTGCTACTCGCGTTTTCAGTTGCTTTTTCAACTTCATCCTGTACTGCCGATCATTCAGAAAAGAACGGTAAGAATGCTACGGATTTTATCCTGCCTAAGGAGTCCGATCTGGTCCGTATAGCGGATACGGTTTGGGATGTTACCAATTATACCGTATATGCGGATGCCAAACTCAACAATAAATATCATACCATTTATCTTCGTTTAAGAGATACTTCGGGAATTCCGATCAATGACAAATCCCTTGATTTCTATCCAGAAATGAGTATGGGACGTATGAAGCATGGTGGCCCCTTTGAGCATCCCGTCGCGCTCGGCGAAGGCTGGTATAGAGGCCCAATGGTTTTTATAATGGCAGATATCCCGCAGATGGGAAAGGGTTGGCAATTACATGCTATACGTAGTCACAATCGCATAAAAGACACACTTGCCATTAAGATTCCGGTTACCGCAGCAGCAACCATGCGAACAATGAGCTCAGGAACCAGAGACGATAGCCGCGTATTTATTTCCTGCCTATTGCCTGATAGCGTAAAGCAGGGAAAGCATCCGATCCGATTTTTAATGAATAAAATGGATGGTCATCATTTTCCGGTGTTAGATCATTATGTCATTAAACTAAAGACCAATAGGCCTACTACGGAAACGGGGTCTTCGGAAAATTTTGCTGCTGAAAGTACAGGTAATGGGTACTATGAAGGCACTGTTAATTTTTCTATGCCTGGTCGTTGGGAGGTCATTGTCGAACTATGGAAAGAGGGCAAAAAATCAAATCAGGATGATATAAAATATCTGGTGCAGGTCACTTAATACAAAATACAAACAGAATTTATTTTACCAATATACTTAAACAATAAAAATGAAAAAGAGAATCAACGTAACCCTGGGCTGTTTCGGTTTTGTAGCTATACTGGCGTGTAGCGGAAATGAGGGGACAAAAGCCAAGAAAGAAGATGGTGCCCAGCAACCTTCCGTAGCTGAGCCCGCGGCCATGCTCGATTATAAAACAGAGGGATCCAAAGGTGTAGGAACCATTACCTCCTTTGAACACAAACCCTTTGATGCGCAGCTTGCAAATAGGGGGGTAGAACTATTTGTGTCGAAATGTGCAATGTGCCATAGTTTTGATCGCACATTGGTAGGCCCATCGCTGGACGCTGTCATCAAACGCCGTACCCCGGAGTGGATTATGAACATGATGCTGGATCCGGCAACCATGCTGGAGAAGGATGCCGACGCGAAAGTACTTAGTAAGGAATATGGTTCGCCAATGATTAGTTTGGGTTTGAAGCAAGAAGATGCACGTGCCATTTTAGAATATTTGCGCGAACGTAATAGCACAACAAAATAGATCGGATCAATGAAGTCTCAGCGCTGTAGATGGTGGTTTTGTATGACAATGGCTTGGGCAATATGTGTGCAGGCAACCAATCTGTTGTGGGCATTTATTGAATTTGAGTGCAATCGCACCTATATCGAGCAAAATCTCTGTGTCAATCGTTTTGAACCGGCAGTGAGCTGTAAAGGCTTCTGTTTCCTTAGCGAAAAAACGGTTGAACAAAAGGATGTGAACAATGTGCTCGCCAAAATGAAGGGGATGGAAATATTGGTCTTTGTGCAGTATGTGAAGGAAATCTTGCTGTGCTCTCCAATAGTACCTGCTGTGAAGACTGTCTATCCGAAAGACTTTGCCTCCGATACCTTCGGAGGTATACTACCTGAAATTTTTAGACCGCCAATCATTTGATTATTCCACAAATATTTTTTTACAGAATAATCATGAAGAAATGGTAATACGAAAAGAGAAACTAGATTTTCTAAAATTAGAAGATATTGATTCCGCTTCGAAGGGAATCGTTATTATGCCTATAGCAGCTTTTTTACAAGCTAAAGCAAATCAAAATACGCTCCATCTAAGATCTTTTTATACCCTTTTGTTTATCAAGAGTGGTGAACTGTCTATGGTAGCGGATCACAGCGTACAGATTATAGCTGGCCATGATATAATCAGCATAAATTCAAATTGTGTGTGTAGTTTTCAGGCAGGTTCGTCTGTAGAAGGATACAGTGTCTTATTTACAGAATCTTTTTTCATGGAAAGGCAGAACACTGCCGTAAGAAACTTCTTTCATTTTTTAAGGAGTAGATGTAAGCACGCTTTTGTGCTCTCAAAAGAAGATATGATCAGTTGTCTACATATAGTAAGTTTGATGGAAACAGCTTATAATCCAGTCAAGTTGAGTGCTCACGGTGTATTGAGCCGCTACTTAACCATGCTGCTCCAGATTTTGGGACGGCAAATCGTGGTCGATCATGTGGCTGTAAAGCAGGAGGAAGATGACGATAAAATCCGAAGTTTCGAATCTTTGGTTGATAGTCATTATGCGCAGCAGCGTTATCCGTCATTTTATGCAGCGCAATTGAATATATCGATCAACTATCTTAATCGGATTTGTCGAAAAAAAAGATCGACGAGCTGCGGTACTATTATCCGTGGACGCATACTATTGGAGGCCGAGCGATTGCTTTATCATACTTTTAAAACGGTAAAAGAAATTGCCTTTGAACTTGGTTTTGAAAATGTACCATATTTCAGTACATTTTTTAAAGCAAATAAAGGAATGAGTCCTGAGGAGTTTAGGAAAAATTGTTGATGTAAATATGACTAAAAGCCTTTTTCATGTAGTTGAAAAAGGCTTTATTTTTCCATTGTAGCATCTTCCTGGATCTTCACAAAAAGAATAAAAGTGTATTTTCCATTTCCTTTTTATATTTTAGTAGTAAGATTCAACCAATTATCTTCTATTACCAAAAAGTATTGAGATAAATTTATGTTCGCTTAACAGTAAAGTTAAATGGACATCGTTTATTTATCCATATTTTTTTACGATAAGAAACAACCGATGAGTTTAAAGGAAATGCCTATTGAAATAAATACGTTCACTCTTTTCCAGCAAGGAAATGAGCAGGCTTTTCGACGTGTGTTTGAAAAATATCAGCCACAGATCTTTTCACGCGCATTATATTTCTCGGGTCAGTTGGAAGAGGCAGAAGAAATTACACAGGAAGCCTTTGTGCAGTTACATCGTTATCGTGAAAAAATAAACACTCCGGAATCAATTTATCCCTTTTTATATCGCGTTGCCAAACGTATGGCTATTTCTGGATTTAGGCGAAAGGTATTGCGTGATCAATATGAACTCGATCAACATGCGGATTGGGAAGAAGCTGGACAGGCCTTGGCACAACAACTGGACTACCGTGAGCTTCAACAAGAATTGGAAAAAATCATCGGAGAACTTCCTGAACAGCAGCAGCGTATCTATCGTCTTAATAAGCTGGAAGATCATAGTTATCAAGATATTGCCGAACAGGTGGGGCTATCCAAAAATACGGTGCGCAATCATCTGGCCCTGGCAAGTAAATTTGTCCGTCTTCGTCTGGACAAGATTTTTCTGTTTTTTTTGTAACATAAAGCACCTTTAACGTAAGTAATAGTAACCTGGACAGCCAAGGGTTGATGCCGCTTTTATTATTTTTTAAATACTTTACAATTCCATTGGTACATCTTTCTTTTTCGTTCGATTAGTTAGTATAGAAGAGCAAAGAAAGCATGAATGAAAATAAGGAGTACAACGAACTGATCAAAAAATATAGAAGAGGTTCTTGTAATGCGGCGGAGATCAAACGGATTCGGGAGTTGGTAAATGACCCTAAGTTTATTGCTGCTTTGGGAGAGCAGTGGGAAAAGGGGGAGCATGTTGTCGAGGAGACAGCTATCGACAAAGAGCGACAATTTCAGCACATTTTATCCCGTATAGAGGCGGGTGAAAAAATTAAAGCGATTCCTGATACCCGTAACGTCGGACGGCAGGGACGCCTATGGCTTAAAGTGGCCGCTTCTATTTTTTTATGTGCTTTTGCAGCTTCACTATATTTTTATTTACAACAACCTTCCAAACAGACGGGCGAAAGAAGATTGGCCAGCCAAGATTCGGCTGTGGTACCGGGGAGACAGACAGCACAGATCCTATTTGATGATGGAACTGCTGTCGATCTTGAGAAAATCATTGGAGATACCACCATCGTGCGCACATCGTTTACTGTTCGTAAAACCAAAGACGGAAAAATTACCTATCATTTTCCGCAGGGACAAGCTGAAAATAAATTGGTATATAATACGATAGTGACGCCTAAAGGCGGTGAGTACAAATTGGTGCTTCCCGATGGTACACAGGTGTGGCTCAATGCTATGACGAAAATTCGCTACCCCATCAATTTTCGGGCGCAGATTCGGGAGGTTGATCTAGAAGGTGAAGCTTACTTTGAGGTCACAAAGGTCATGAATGGAGGCAAACGCGTTCCTTTTATCGTGAAAACGGGTGGACAGTCGTTGGAGGTGCTGGGGACAGCTTTTAATATCTCCAGTTATAATCAGCAGGTGGTTACTACCCTTACTGAAGGAAAGGTGAAATTGACCTATGCGGGAGCCCAAGTTGGCGAGAAGTTCCTGATACCCAATGAGCAGTCACGATACGATATCAAGAAAGCTGTATTTACCAAAGCTGTGGTTGATCCTTTTTACTTTATGGCGTGGAAAAATGGGAATTTCGCCTTTGACGACGCTTCAATCTATGAGGTGATGGAGGCAATTAGCCGCTGGTATGACGTCGAAATCCGCTATCATGGCAATTTAGAAAAAGTTCGCTTTTCGGGTTCTATATCCCGATATGAAAATATCGATAAACTGTTGAAAACAATCGCCCTAGCCGGGGGTGTCCGCTTTGAGCGGAAGGAAAGGAGGGTAGAGGTGATGTAACAGGAAAAAAACAGGAGTGTTGGAAGCACTCCTGTCTAATTGATGGATTTTGGATAAATCCTAGATTGATAGATCAAGTCGCTTATTATTAATTTATCAACCAATGCAAATTTATAAAAAAAATCGGGCTCGCGTTTTCCCGATGAAGGAAAACGTATGCTTTAAAATTCCAATTTCAATGAAATTGTCTATTGCTTTGCCGCTCTTATTTGCCGCAAATATGCATGTCGGAGCGATGACTTACGCGCAAAAGGTAAGTTTATCCATGAAAAATGCCAAACTATCTACAGTTCTCAAAGATCTACAGAAGAAAAGTGGTGTTAATATTTTCTTTAACGAGTCCATCTTTTCGGAAGATAAGCTTGTCAATGTAAATTATAGAAATGTACCATTTAACGATGTATTGGAAGACATCTGTAAGCGATACAAGATCGATTACAAGCGCGTAGATAATAATATTGTATTGAATCGCACCACGGCTGCCTTGTCGAAAACAGAAGACATTCGGATGAATATTCAGAAACGGCAGATCACAGGGATAGTCAAATCAGTAGACGGTAAGGGGCTTGCTGCTGTAACGGTAACAGAAAAAGGAATGGGCAATAAGACCAGTACCCAAGCGGATGGTAGCTTCCGAATTGAGGTACAAAGCCAAAACCCTGTTCTTCAGTTTACGATCGTAGGTTATCAGGCTAAAGATGTCGCTGTCAATAATAACAATGTATTGACTGTTCAATTGGATACGGTTATCAATGCAATGGATGAGGTTGTCGTTGTGGGATATGGAAAGCAGACGAAGCAGGATCTAACAGGTTCTGTCAATCAGTTGGATGAAAAGAGTTTCAGACAAGGTGCGGTCATCTCGGCCGATAATCTAATTCAAGGTAAAGTTCCCGGCGTGCGTGTAGTAGGGAACAGCGGCGAGCCAGGTGGTGGCGTGGATGTTACGATTAGAGGGGTAGGTTCTATCCGCAGTGGCAGTACACCGCTATTTGTTGTTGATGGAGTACCCTTAAGCAATGAAAATGTGAGCCCTGGTGGCCAGGATATCGGTTTTGGTTCAAGTAGACCTAAAAATCCACTGAATTTTCTGAATACAAGCGATATCGAATCCATTACGGTACTTAAAGATGCTTCAGCAGCGGCAATCTACGGAGCGAGAGGTTCTAACGGCGTGGTGATTATTACGACAAAAAAAGGCAAGAAGGGGGAGGCTAATCTAACGGCTGATTCGTATCTGGGATTTTCTTCGGTGGCTCATAAAGTAGATGTGATGTCTGCCGAACAATACCGCAGTGCAATAAAAGATAAGGCTTTTGATCACGGTAGTAACACCGATTGGCAGGATGTGGTCTATCGTACGGCAAAAACAAGGAACAATTCCCTCTCCTTTTCAAAAGCAAGTAGTACAGGTAATTATTATGTGTCTGCCGCACAAATGGACCAGCAGGGGATTGTACAGAACAGTGATTTTAGACGAACTTCTGCTCGTGTTAATGCTTCCGAATCGTTTTTGGATGATAAAAGGCTTACGGTTGGATTTAACCTTACGGCTAGTGAAACCAAAGATATTGGTGTACCGACAAGCGACAATACGGGGGCATTTGGCCAATTGATTACACATACCTTGATGGCTAATCCCACCCGTTCGGTATTTGATGACAAAGGGAATTTTACAAATTTTAATATGAATGCGCATTACAACCCGATGTATCTGTTGGATATCTATCGGGATAATACGCGGACACTGCGTGCATTGGGTAATTTGGATATTTCTTTTCGCATTATCGATGGGCTGCTATACAAGTTCAATTTGGGAATTGACCGCGCCATGGGTGAACGGAATACCACTATTTTCCCCAATATTACCGACCTCAATCCACGAGGAAGATTCATGAAATATAATCAGAATTCGAAAAATACCTTGCTTGAGCATTACCTGAATTATAGTAAACTGATCGATAAACATAAAATTGAAGCTTTAGCGGGATTTTCCTATCAGAAATTTGATAATGGAGGAAATGGTTATACCATTGATGGCATCGCAAATAAGGGGGAAGGTGTACTTCCTGAAAATAATCCGGGCTACGCTGGGCGTCCAACAACAGCGACAGGTTTTTCTCAGGTGAATGAACTGCAGTCCTATTTTACACGTGTAAACTATAGTTATGACAATCGTTACCTGTTGACAGCTTCTTTGCGTGCCGATGGATCGACCCGATTCGGAAAGAATAACAAATATGGCTATTTCCCTTCATTTGCCTTGGGCTGGAATATCGCTAAGGAAAACTTTCTGAAAGAGACCAATTGGCTGAATGACTTGAAATTCAGGGCCAGTTGGGGGAATACGGGTAATCAAGAAGTGCAGAATAAAATCACCAAAGCGAGCTATTCTTTGGCAGCTGGCAATGGCTATTACATGAATGACGACCTTGCACTGGTCAACGGCGTATCTGTCAATCGTACACCCAATCCAAATTTAAAATGGGAGGTTGTCACGCAAACAAACTTCGGTGTTGATTTTGATTTGTGGAAAGGTAAAATGTACGGAACATTGGAATACTACAATAAAACCACCACAGATGCAATATTAAATATCCCTTCGCAGGTATTGAGCCCTACGGCCGATATTTGGGTCAATATCGATGGTAAATTGGTGAATAAAGGATTTGAGTTTTTACTCGGATCAAAGTTGATCAATAAGGAAGGATTTAGCTGGACAGTGGATGTCAATGGCGCTACACTGCAAAATAAGATCCAAGATTTGCCAGTATCCGAAATTCTTTCTGGCGCTATTGCAGGACCGGGGCAATCTGGTGTGAACGTCAATATTTATAAGAGCGGATATGCTGCTGGCTCCTTTTATTTATGGGATTATGAAGGAGTAGATGATAAAGGTAATTACCAATATAGTGACCAGCGTCGAATTATCGAAGGGGCTTTACCTAAATTTACCTACGGTCTGAACAGCCAAATGTACTATAAGGCATTTGATTTTTCTTTTTCATTTATTGGACAGTTGGGCGGTTATAATTTTAATAATATGGCGATGAATGCCTTGAATATTAATAATCTGGCATCGGATAGAAACGTGTCCAATAAGTATTATGCGCCCAATATCAGTCCTTCCAATAACCCACAGATTTCAACGCTTTACCTCGAAAAGTCTGATTTTATTCGTCTTAATTCTGTTCGTTTAGGCTATACGATACCTTTGGTCAGCAAGAAATGGGTTCAATCCGTTGGATTGTACGTAACGGGACAGAACCTATGGACGGTAACAAAATATTCGGGATATGATCCGTTAATCAACAGTCCGCGTGTAAGTAACGGCAACCAGTCGCTGGGGGTTGATTATACGGCCTATCCTTCGGCGAAGACATTTTTATTTGGTGCAACGATTAAATTTTAGTGATGAAAAAGATTTTTTTAAATAAATATATCCTCTGCCTATCCTTTATGTTGCTTTTAGGTAGTTGTACAAAGTTGGATGAGCAGGTACTCGATGAGGTTCTTGGTGACGATGCTTCAAATCCCGAAGGCGCATTGGCCGCGGCTTATGATCGTCTGGGAAAAGGAACTTTTGTTGATCACGGTGGTGTTTTTGCCCTCCAGCAATATACCACTGATGAAGCTATTTTGGCAACCCGTGGAAGCGATTGGGGGGATGGCGGTAAATGGCGTTCGATGCATGAATTTACCTGGACACCAGATAATGCCATTGTCACCGACAATTGGAATATGTTAACCAATGGAATCACACGAGCAATGACGGCGGTTAAAGCTGTGACTGAGTCAAATATCCCACAAAAAAAGCTCTTTCTTGCAGAATCCAAAGGACTACTGGCATTCTATATGTATACGGTTCTGGATTTGTATGGTCAGGTTCCTTATAGAGACCCTTTGAATGAACGGGCACCCTTGGAAATAAAAAAGGCGGCCTCCACTATTGATGAACTGATTGTAGAAGTCGAGAGCTTACTTCCTGATTTGGCTTCATTGGGTGATCAATCCACCCACAATGGTCGATTTACCAAAGAAGCAGCCTATGGTTTATTAACACAGATGTATCTCAATCGCGCTGTTTTTAAAAACAGGATGGCAAATACCTATGAATTTACCGAGAAAGCTGCCTCTGGTGATGGAACAGATATGGATAGGGTCATCTATTATTCTTCACTGCTGATCAATTCTTCAAAATTCCGTTTGGAAAGCAACTATTTTAATAGCTTTTCCATTAAAAATGAGAAAGGCCCAGAGCTAATCTGGGTAATTACACAGAAAATCGATAAGATCAGAAATGGATCCAATTCTTTTGCTTATGTCTGCGTTGAACGTAACCAGCGGCCTACTCCGGTAAATCGTGGTACCAATGCAGCCTGTATCACACCTGAATTTTATGCCACATGGAATGGAAATCATGATGATCCACGTTTCTCAAGAAAATATCAATATGGCGACGGTACTTGGTTTTATAATGATAGGGAGCAAAGTGTTCCATCGACAGATATTGTACCGGGTACAAATCTGATGTGGTTTCATTTTAACCGCGGTATTATTGAAGGCCAACAGTATGGGCCAAAGCTGACTGCAAATGGGGCTTTTGAAATGACCGCAGACGGACGTATTAAGGTATCGCAATTGTCTATGGAGAAAAGCGCTGGTACAAAGATGGTATTTACTCCAGAACTCAATTTTGACGATCCCAAACAGGCTGTCTTTAAGCAAGATCAAATCAATCGTGGTGTTCGGGTTTTTAAATATGAATACGATCCCGGAGACGGCAATGGCTCAAGTAATGTCGATATTCCATTGGTGCGCCTTGGTGCAATTTACACAATGCGTGCTGAAGCTTATTTCAGAAAAGGAGAAGTGAATTTGGCGCTCAATGATATTAATAAATTACGTTCATCACGCACGAGGGAGTCACTCTATGGAAGTGAACCTGGGAAGACAATTTCCTCTTTAAATGCGGGCGATCTTTACCGTGAAATTGCTTTTGAAACGTACTGGGAGCTGCTTCGCCGCCCACAAATGATACGTTTCGGAAAGTATGATCTGCCTTATAGTGCCAAACCGGTAACACAACCGTTTAGGCGTTTGTTTCCGATTCCACAAAGTGTCATGGATGTGACGAAGGATTTTAAACAGAACGAAGGGTATTAAAAACGGGGTTCTTAATAAAATACTCCCCTATTCCTTAATAGGGGAGTATCAAATACTATTGAGACCGCGCTGGATTTCCGCTGTATATCTTGGTGAACCAACCTTATTTTTTCTTTTCTGATTTTTTCTTACCATCAACAGGTAAATCCAATATAGCCATTAATAATAGATAATAACCTTTTTCCAATCCTATTTTTTGTGCTTTTTGGTGTATAGTGTCCATATCTTTAGTCAATTATTGTTTAAATTCTATTTTGCTATTTGGGTAAACAGAATCAAATGCTGTACCCAAAAGCTTCCCTTGGCCAGTTAACCGTATTTTTAGGGTGTAAATAACGTAGCGCATTCACTTTGTGAAAAAAAATACGGACTGCTCAAGTATTTAATGCAGTGAACGTATCGGACGTATCCGCAGTGAGATGTAAAAAGTACATGAACGTCATTGCTGTAAAACATTTTCAAGGCCAGTATTGTCATACTTCCAATTAATAATTAAAACAGGTATTTATGAAAAAGATAATTCCATTTGCGCTCATGTCGAGTTTATTGGTGCTCGTGTCGAGCTGTGCAGCAATTGAAGGTATATTTAAAGCTGGTGTATGGTCGGGCATCTTATTGGTTGTTGTCGTAGTCGCTATTGTCATTTGGTTGGTGAGCAAGCTGTTTGGCGGATCAAAATAATGATATGAAATAGGATTTTCACTAATTAGGGACTTATTGTTTTTCGACGAGATATTTCCAGTAACGTTTGGGAACATGTCTTAAGTGAAGCTTCAGGTTTTTGCGTGATTCAATAGAGGTATTCTTAAAATAAGTCTTCCAGAGATGCTGATAATCTTTTTCTTGAGGATCGAGATCCACTTCTAGCTGATATGGATCTTGAACCTCATGTGTATTGTTGTTGGATACCTCCAAGATATTTTTGCGATCATAATGGAAGCCATAGTTTCGCCGTATATCATAAATTAACCAGCACTGGTCGGCAAATCGGTTTTTAAAGAAGTCTACAACCAGGGGAATCACATTGAAATCGGGTTCAACGATGGCTGTGTAGAGATTATCGTTAGACTTGACAAATCGGATAAAAGCTTTCATGCGGTGTCGTTCGCGGCTGATCTTTTTGATCGTCTGATGGATACGGAGTACAGGTGGGTATCCATAATTGCGTATATCCAATTTTCCCCTTCGAAAAAGTTCGATGATCAACCGAAATCCATTGAGCCATTCAGATTGATTATCGGACAAAAAGTTATGATAAAAAATTTTTGTTTCTTGTGCTCCGAGTATCTTTTCCATTCCCACTAAAATGCGCATGGCTTTTTTTACATCAGTATGAACCTGTCGCTTCTCCGAAAAAATATTAATTTCCATAGACTTTTCTGTTGTGGGAATGCTATCAAATTCTTTCCGTTCAAAGGCTTCAAATACACAACAGAGGTATCCGGAATAACTTCCGTCAAAAATATAGTCCATTAGAAAAGTGTTAGCTGTGTATTGGAAGCCGTGACCAGTGTACGCGGGTTACTTTCAAGAATAGACTTTCTGATTTTTTCGGGATAATGGAAGCCTCCTGCTATGCATGTATCTTGGCAAACCATAAAATATTTGGCGCGATTATAGGCAATTCCTATTTTTCGAAGTTGATATTCCTTTAATTTTCCATATTTGCGCGACTGTACAATTTTGTTTGCGGATTGCCTGCCAATACCGGGGATTCGGATAATCCACTCATACGTAGCGCTGTTGATGTCGATGGGAAAGAATTGTGGGTTGCGTAGCGCCCAAGCAAGCTTAGGGTCTATTTCTAGATCGAGATGTTGATGCGTGCTGTTGAGTATTTCATGAAGCGAAAAACCATAAAACCGAAGTAGCCAATCCGTCTGATAAAGTCTGTTTTCACGTACAAGAGGTGGTGATGTCCCAATTTGGGGAAGGTTGGAATCGGTCGCGTTGATGGGAATATAGCCCGAATAATAAACCCGTTTGAGATCGTAATCTTTATAGAATGTATTGGCGGCCTGCATAATCTGTAGGTCGCTCTCTGGAGTTGCTCCAATAACCAGCTGTGTACTTTGGCCTGCTGGTACAAACAAGGGTGTTTTCTTCTCTTTTTTTCGATCCTGCCGAAGGTTGAGGATTTCATTTTTAATAATCGCTAGAGGCTCGCGAACGGATTGATGATCCTTTTCGGGAGCAACCAGCTTGAGTCCCTCCTCAGTGGGAATTTCGAGGTTCACACTCATCCGGTCAACATATAGACCTGCTTCTTTTAGTAACGATTCACTCGCACCCGGAATGGCCTTTAGATGGATATAACCATGAAACCGTTCTTCCGTCCGAAGTTTCTTGACGACCAACATTAAGCGTTCCATGGTATAGTCGGCAGATTTGAAAATACCCGAACTTAAAAAAAGACCCTCAATATAATTACGACGGTAGAAGTTCATGGTCAATTCGACAATTTCCTTTACCGAAAATGCTGCCCGTTGTACGTCATTGCTTCGTCGGCTCACACAAAATGAACAGTCGTAGATGCAATAATTGGTCATTAAAATTTTTAGCAGGGAGACGCAGCGACCATCTTCGGTGTAGGTATGACAAATGCCACTAGTCGATGAATCACCTATACCACCACTATTTTTTCGTTTACTTCCGCTTGAGCTGCAACTTACGTCATACTTAGCGGCATCAGCTAATATTTGCAATTTATCATCAAAACCAAACATGATTTATTTTCTACTATTTTGATGTAAAATTACTAATATTATTAGTATTAAGGATGCGTAAAATTACTTGATTTGCCTTTTTTTATTCGTACTTTTCCCCTTTCACTACCCAAGATAGCCTGAATTTGCTGAAAAAATAAACGATTTTCTACAGGATACTGTTCCTTAATAAACGACATATTATGGCAGAGAATAATTTAAATAACAAAGAAGCTTTAGATAAGCTTAAAGCAATTGTAGATCAAATCGATGTGGGAACAGTCTGTTCATTCCCAGCTGAATCGGAGTACCCACATGGGGTTCCAATGAGTAGACAAGAAGTAGACGAAGATGGAGATATTTGGTTTATTTGTTCTGCTGAGAGCGATACCTTTAAGAATATTGCACAGAACCCAAAAGCTTCCTTATTTTATGCGGACCCAAAACACTACACCTTTCTAAGTATAAATGGTAAAGCGAGTCTTTCGCGAGATCAGGAAAGGATAGATCGTTACTGGAACAAAATGATGGAAGGATGGTTTGAGAAAGGTAAGGAGGATCCCAATATCCGATTGTTGCGTGTTACGCCTAAAGATGCTCATTATTGGGATTCAGACTCCAATATGATTGTCAACCTGTTTAAGATGCTAAAAGGTAGACTAACAGGTGAAACGGAAGATATAGGTAAAGAAGGAGATCTGAATATTTAAGTTTATTAACTGAAGAATTTACAGCAAATACAAGCTCCTCAGCGTTAAAATGAGGAGCTTTTTATCGTAATCAATAAACTGCTTACAGTCTTCACGCGTTCCCTTTAATTACACGCAGAAGCACTGCAATGATAGCGATAACCAAAAGAATATGAATTAGCCCTCCGCCAACAAATCCGCCAAAAAAACTGATTGCCCATATCAGGACCAAAATAACAGCGATAGTATATAATAGATTTCCCATAGTAATGATTATATGTGTTTATTGAATAACAATATTTATCCAGCTATGGTTTACTATTTTTTTTCTTTTTTCCACTTACGGATTCTCCCGACTGCATTTTGATAAGGTGAAGCGGTGTTAAATTGAATCATTCTGCCTAAGGTCCATTTTCCATACCAGGTTACACCATAAAGCTGCATGTTTGTTTTTTGCTCGAGGAGTTCCATAATTGTTAAAACAGTTTGATCTAGTTTTGCGCACAAAGTCGTAAAATCGAGGTCGGCATAATCCTGATAAAATTTTTGAGCCAGTTTGCCTAGTTCATTCCATTTAAAACCAGTCTCCGGAAAATCAACCTCTTTGTCATCTTCACTTTTCTTATTCCATTTGAGAACCAGCTCACCCCAGCCAATTAAATAGGAAATTAGATTATTTATACTCATTACTGTTCCTTTAGCATGACCCTGGAGTATAAGAAGATTAGTTTGACCGATTGGAATATCGGAAAGTTCACAGACAAGATTACTGTAATTTGTACGGATAGCTTGAAGGAGTTCGTCTTTTGTGGTTGGTATAGCCATGGCATAAATGTGAATCATGCATAAGATACAGATAATTATGTAAAATTGATTCGCTCAGGATGGAGTTGTAGAGCAGAACGCGTTCACAAGCTCACAACAGACAATGTTTGACAATTCCCTTTGTTTTAGTCTGATAGCCTTTTTTGAATATATTACTGGAATTGAAAAAACTGAGCCTATAAAAGTGTAAAAAATATGGTTTAATTAGTTTTTTTTGATAAAATTTATTGTTTTATTGTGATCATATTGTGTTTTATTCTGTTTATAGCGAATATTGTTGTAAGCATTTAAGTGGTGTTTTACAGAAAAAATACTGTATGAAATGTGCTGCCGATGAAATAATAAACTGAAAAATTGATACAAACATGAAAAAGATTTTATTGTTAGTGACCGTGGTTATGTTCGCCGTTTCGGGCGCATTCGCTCAGATCCATAAACCTGTAAAATGGACTGTGGCCAGCAAAAAATTGAACAACAAGGAAGCTATGGTTTACGTGAAGGCTACCATTCAAGATGGTTGGCACATTTACTCTCAAAATGTAAAAGATGGAGGACCAATTCCAACATCTTTCAATTTCAGTAAAGCCGCTGACTATGCGTTGGTAGGTAAGACTGCTGAACCAAAACCAAAGATTAAACACGAAGAGGTTTTCAAAATGGATGTAGGATACTTTACAAATGAAGTGATCTTTCAGCAAAAAGTTTCGCTCAACAAAGGAACTGCAACAGTAAAAGGTACAGTGGAATGGCAAGCTTGTGACGCTTCACAATGTCTTCCTCCCGATGAATATGCTTTTGCTGTAACGATCAAATAATGTCATAAATAACAGCAATTAACCATCTAAAGCGATTTGGTGCTTGGGATAATTGATAGAAAAAGGAAAATTTAAGGATAAAGGCGAGGTATGATTACCTGGCCTTTTTTGTTTAAGAGCCCTTTGGTATAAAAAATAGCCCCTTTGGTATAATATGTTAAATCTATTTTTTACGGAATTTTAGTTTTGTTTAAATGGATTACACAAACTTACTTCAGCAGGCAGATCTTTTTTTAGTGCAGAGTTACCGCGAGAACCACAATCCACAACTGTGTTTTCACACGATTGATAGGGTTCGTGATATTGTAAATGCGGTAGTTATCCTGAGTGAAAAGTATAGCTTGACGGTCGAAGATAAATTCGTCGTAAATTGTGCCGCTTATTTTCAGGATATAGGTTATCTATTTGAAGGGGTAAAAGGAACCCGTCAGAGGAGCGTATCTGCAGCAAGGTGTTTTTTACAGGAACATTTGGTTGGAGAGTCCGTAATCAAAAAAGTTGAAATGTGCATTTTTGCAACAAGGCCCTCGAAAAAGCCAGAAAATCTGCTGGAGGAAATAGTTGTGGATGCGGTCTCATTTCATTTGGGGAGTAAAAGTTTTGTTGACCTTAATCAAAGGATGTATCTGGAAGTAAATTATAGAAAAAATCAGGTGGTCGATGAACGTATCTGGTGTGCACTGACCCTTGCCTTCTTGCGAACCCACAGGTACTTTACGAAGGAAGCGCGAATATTGAAGGAAAGTATAAAGAAAAATAATATAGCCTATTTTGTGAAGTTGCAAATTACAGGAAAACAGTTATTGGTCTAATGTAATGGTGTGTTTTATGGTAAAAATGATAAAGATAGATCGATTAAAGTTGAAGCATTGTACACTAGTTTGTTTTTTGATCGTGGGATTGTTCGGTTTCAAGACCGCATGTTACGGACAAATGGGGTTTGGACTTCGGGTTGGTGGTAATATTTCGCGTGCAAGTGGGAATGCATTTGGCGCCAATAGAATGGGATATCAATTGGGGGGAGATTTGATATTTGGGCTTAATAGCAAAATGGATATTCAAGTTGAACCTAGTTATAATTTAACCAGAATACGTGTTAATGACAACACAGCTTCCCTTTCCGGAGGTTTGTCTAAAGGGACCCGTTCGCTGAAATATCTCAACACTCCGGTGTACCTTAAAGTTAATTTTACAAGAAAATTTTCCATCCTGGGCGGTCTAGACCTTAATATGTTGCTCAATGACGACGCTTATAAGCTCAATGATGGAACACCAGCATTCAACAGTCGTACACGGATAGGTTACGCATTAGGGATAGACCTTGGCGCGCTGTATTTTAGATACCGACAGTTCAAAAAGAATAATAAAATTGTAGACAACTGGGATGCGCATATTGACCAGTATCAACTGGGATTTAAAGTGCGTTTGTTTTAAGCGAATAGATCCACTGGTAGGTAACCTTTACAGACTTTCCTGTGCTGTAAGCTGAGCCGCTCTGATTTTGCTACATCAGGCGGCTTTAACTTTTTTATTGATTAACCATTTGTTGTGAAGATGTTTATTGCTGGATATCAAGGATATTTCAATATCTTGTGTAGACAAACCAATAGTTCCTTCCGCTAAATTCGGGACGGCAATAAATTATAAACGAATGGATAGAAGAAGTTTTTTTAAGAAAGCCAGTTTAGTTGGCCTGGGCGTATTGGTCAGCAAATTTCCTGTATGGTCAAATACCGTATTTGCCTGGGATAAACCTGTTCACAACATTCCAGAGGAAAAAAGTCTCAGCGAGCAATGGTTTGATTCGCTGTATGAAAAGGGTAAAAAAATTACTTATCGAAAAAGTAAAAATGAGCTTCGGTACATTGGAATGCCTGTGGGTGGTTTACATTCGGGTACGGTCTATATAGGAGGTGATGGTCGGCTATGGTTGTGGCAGATATTTAATACGGATTATGATGGTGAGCGTGAGGGGATAGAGCCCAAAAATGTACAATGGAACAATGGAAAAGAATTGGCACTGTGCGGCCGAGGGATGGATCTGCTTATATTGAGCCTGCTATAGCAGACAACCTGCGGACTATGGAACAGGGCTTTGCGATTTCGACCTTAGTCGATGGAAAGCAGGTTATCAAGGAGCTTAGGGAAAACCACTGGGATGAAGTTACATTTGAAGCAACATATCCAACATGTCGAATAACCTATAGCAGTATCGATTTTCCATTGGATGTGGTGTTGGTCGCCTATTCGCCATTTATTCCTTTAGATCAGGACAATTCTTCGTTGCCACTTACCACAATACATATCGAATTGCAGAACAAGGGCGGCGCGCCAGTCGATGTAACGGTTACGGGCTGGATGGAAAATGGTGTACATAAAGGGCGGAAAGATTTTGATACTGTAAACAAACGCTCTTTCCTCGCGGAACATGCCGATACTCAAGTGTTGCTTTTTAGTTGCGATCAGGTTCCTACTCAAGCCATGGAAGCTGGCGACCATGGATCAATGGCTTTTACCTGTATTGATATCGAAGCGCAACCCACGACGAGGTTACAGGAATGGCCTGTAAAACCGCAGGAGGTAAAGGCGGATAGGGTGGATTCGACCGTCGATTTTTCGGATTTGCAAGTAGGTGCCTTTACGGTAAAACGGACAATAAAAGCGAAGGCGACAAGCCAAATTTCTTATGCAATATCTTGGTATTTTAACAATCCACACCCTAAACTGAAACTTCACCTCAAGGATGCGCAATCAGGTTATTGGTATGGTGCCAGGTTTAATAATGCGGCCGAAGTAATCAATTATTATTTGAACAATCGTGAAAAACTCGAGAGCGAAACCATGGCATGGCAGCAAACCTGGAATGATACAACACTGCCTTACTGGTTTATGGACCGCACTTTTGTCAATATAGGCACACTGGCCACAGCAAACACCATGCGTTTTGCTTCGGGAAGATTTTGGGGCTGGGAAGGAGTAGGGGCATGTGCCGGTACCTGTACGCACGTTTGGCAATATGGGCAGTCCATGGGCAGGATATTTCCGGATCTTGAACGTAATTTACGTGAAGTGACGGATTTAGGTGTTGGCTTTCAGTCTGATACCGGTGCCATCATCTTTCGTGCTGAATATGAAAAAAGACCAGCTATTGATGGGCAGGCTGGTGTTATTCTACGCTTCTATCGCGATCATCAGATGAGCAGCGATAGCGAATTCCTTAAGCGAAACTGGCCTAAACTTAAGAAGGCAGTTCAATTTTTTCTTGATCAGGATAAAAACAAGGATGGTATGACCGATACGCCAATGGAAAATACACTCGATGCGGTCTGGGAAGGTGAAATTGCCTGGATTGTCGGGTTATGTCTCGCAGCAATACAGGCTGCTGCATTGATGGCGAAGGAAGTAGGTGATAAAACCTTTCAAAAATCGTGTTTGGAATACGTTAGGAAGGGATCTGAAAATATGGATAGCAAACTCTTTAATGGAGAGTATTATATTCATCGTCCCGATATGCTGCAGGGGCGAAAGATGCTAGGCTCTTATAATACCTGTCATATTGACCAGGTTTATGGTCAGGCCTGGTGCAGACAAGTGGACATGCCGGGGGTCAATCGTCAGGAGAATGTTGTGTCTGCATTGAAAGCACTCTGGAAATATAACTTTACTATGGATGTTGGTCCCTATATAAAAACACATCTTGGCGGAAGGCCTTATGCCTTGGCTGGGGAGGGGGGCATGGTTATGAACACTAATCCAAAGAATGAAGACAAGGCTTATGGGGACAATACGACCTGGCAATTAGGTTATTTCCATGAATGCATGAGTGGCTTTGAACATCAGGTCGCAGCACATATGATGGCTGAAGGTATGGTTGACGAAAGTTTAACATTGACAAGGGTGATCCACGATCGCCATCATGCTGCCAAGAGAAATCCTTTTAATGAGATTGAATGCAGCGATCATTATGCACGTGCCATGGCAAGTTATGGAACCTTTATCAGCGCCTGCGGTTTTAGTTATCATGGGCCGAAAGGGCAGATTGGATTTGCCCCTAAGTTAGGAAAAGCAGATTTCAAGGCGCCTTTCACAACAGCAAAAGGATGGGGGACATATGCCCAGAAGCGAAAAACTAAAGGGGTATGTCAGTGTACACTGACCTTGAAATATGCTCAATTGATGCTCAATGAATTTCATCTAGGTGATGCGGATGACCTATCGCTCAATAAAAAACAACTCATTGTAAAGCAAAATGAAAGGTCGATTGAACTGGTTGAGCTGAAACGCACCGATGGGCGTCTGATCCTTAGTTTTAAGAAGCAAGTCATGCTAAAAAATGGAGATACACTAACAATACAATGGCTATGAAAAAATGGATAAATAATTTGCTTCTTTTCATGATGTTTGCTGTGATGGTCGCTTGTGAATCATCGCCACGTCATTTGGGTGATCCGCCGTTAAAACCAGACTGGAAGGATTTATTTTCGCAGCAATTACCTTTGTTAGGTCACCGCAATTGGATATTGATTGTTGATAAGGCCTATCCCGCTCCTGCTACCAAAAATATGCTGATTATTAATACGGGAAGAAAGATGCCTGAGGTATTGGATACCGCATTGCGACTACTCGATAAGCAAACACATATAAGACCTGTTTTTTACCAAGATAAGGAGCTTGGATACTTAGATGAAACCATCGCGCCAGGCTTAAAAGCATATCAGGAGAGTCTAAAGAAATTACTTCCGAACATAAAATTAACCCCGCTGATGCACGAAGAAGTATTTGCGAAAATGGATAAAGTAGCACAGCTTTTTGGTGTTGTCGTACTGAAGACCGAGTCAACTCTACCCTACAGTTCCTTGTTTATAGAACTGGACTGCAAGTATTGGGATGCTGATCGTGAACGTATCTTAAGGCAACGTCTTGCTGATCAGGTGAAATGAAACTTATCTTAATCATTGATAAGTGTTAAGGGCATTTGGAAGACTTTTGGTTTAGTGCGCACAATAATAAAGCAACAATGTTGCATTTAATTGTTATTGTTTTTACATTTGTGAAAACGAAATTACTATGAGCAGCATTTCCCAAAAAACTAAATTGCCTGTCACCGTTTTAAGTGGATTTTTAGGCGCAGGAAAAACAACACTATTGAATCATATTTTACACAATAAGGAGGGTAAGAAAGTGGCCGTCATTGTCAATGATATGAGCGAAGTGAACGTCGATGCACAGGCTGTTGAGCGCGAAAATGTACTTTCACGAACGGAAGAAAAATTAGTAGAGATGAGCAACGGATGTATTTGTTGTACATTAAGAGAGGATTTGATGGTGGAGGTGGAGCGACTAGCGAAAGAAAACCGTTTTGATTATCTTCTTATCGAAAGCACTGGTATTTCGGAGCCTATCCCTGTTGCCCAAACATTCAGTTATGTTGGTAATGATAATGCGATTGACCTGTCTACATTCAGTTATATTGACACCATGGTAACAGTTGTGGACTGTTTCAACTTTGCCAAAGATTTTGGAAGCGCCGACACCTTATTAGATCGGAAATTGACGGACGACGATTATGATAATAGGGCGATCGTAAATCTGTTGACTGATCAGATCGAGTTTGCGAATGTTATCCTCCTGAATAAGGCCGATCTGGTATCTGAGGAAACTTTGGGTACCTTGGAGGCTGCAATTGGGCGGCTCAATCCAGGTGCAAAGCGTATCCGTACACAATTTGGACGCGTTGATCCCCGGGAAATTATGGGTACGGGCTCTTTTAATTTTGATGAAGCTTCATCTTCGGCAGGGTGGATCAGGGAACTTGAAAATGAACATACACCCGAAACAGCAGAGTACGGTATTTCATCTTTTGTTTTTCGATCGCAACGGCCCTTCCATCCACAACGACTGCACCGCTACCTCAACGAGCGCTACCCGCACAATATCATACGAGCCAAAGGTCTACTGTGGTTGGCCTCCCGCCCGCATTTGGCCATTAGCTTTAGTCAGGCAGGCGGTAGCGTAAGGTTGGAAAGTGCAGGCTCATGGTGGAGTAGCATGCCCGAAGAGCAGCGTTATCAGTATCCCAGTTATGCCGAAATCAGAGCTGAACTTCTTAAACGTTGGCATCCGGAGTGGGAAGATCGAAAAAATGAATTGGTATTTATAGGTCAGGATCTGGATAAAGAAAAATATCTGGCAGAGCTGGAAGAATGCCTGTTGACCGAAGAAGAAGGCTATGACTGGCGTTTTACCTGGTGGAAAGACGAATTTCCTAAAAATATTTAAAACTATTTGCGATCTGCATCGGTTAAAAAAGTAAGTAATGTAGGTTAGATATTGTATTTTTCGAAGGTCAGGGGTTGATTTCCTGGCCTTTTTTATGCTGATTTGTCAGATCTTACCCGGAAAACTATACTGAACCTTTATCAATCCGAACATCTAAAAAAACAAACTTTTTTTGTGTTATGGTTGTGTTAAGATAGAAAGTTAGCTACGATTAAAAACAGGCGTATGGGTTTGTCAAAATATCGCGAAAAGCGTTCCGCAGGAAAAACACCGGAACCCTTTGGAGGAAGATCAAGCGGAAAGGAGTTGCGTTTCGTCGTGCAGAAGCATGATGCTTCGCATCTGCATTATGATTTTCGGCTGGAAATGAACGGGGTGCTCAAAAGTTGGGCGGTTCCCAAGGGGCCATCTATGGACCCATCTATCAAACGCTTGGCCATGATGGTTGAAGATCATCCTTACGATTACCGGAATTTTGAAGGTATCATACCAAAAGGACAGTATGGGGGTGGCACAGTGATCGTGTGGGATGAAGGGAGCTATGAAGCTTTAGCTCCTGAGACAAATGATATTGTAAAAATGGATAAGAATCTTCGACATCAGCTTTATAGCGGAAAGCTCAAATTCAGATTGTTTGGAGAAAAATTGAAGGGAGAATTTGCTTTGGTAAAAGCATATGGAAGAGGGGGGAATGAATGGCTACTGATGAAGTTGGAAGATCAATATGCAACACGCAAGGATGTCATAGCAAAGGATAAATCCGTATTGTCGGGAAAGACGATAGCGGAAATGGAAAAATCGCCCGATAAAGTCTATGGACAGCCTGTTGTTAAAAAGAATAGCATATCAAAAAATAAAAGCAAAAAAAGTAGGAATGCTGCTGAAATAATCAGCAACCAGTTGGAAGAAGTGCCTAAAAAGAAAAAGGCTGAGACGCAGAAACAAGCGTATAATATCACCGACTTGCTAAAGAAATTACCGAAGCAGGTCTTTTATAATACGGTGCAGCCCATGCTGGCGACGCTGATCGACAAGCCTTTTGATGATCAAAACTGGGTATACGAGGTGAAATGGGACGGTTATCGTGCTTTGGCCTTTATGAAAAATGGCAAAATAGAACTAAAATCCAGAAATGACAAAAGCTTCAATGAAAAGTTTTATCCAGTATATGATACCCTGAAAAGCATCGCGATCAATGCCATACTCGATGGTGAGATCGTTGTATTGGAAAAAAATGGAACGGCCAATTTTGCGGCCCTACAAAACTGGAGAAGTGAGGCGGATGGCGATTTGGTATATTATGTATTTGATATCCTTTGGTACGATGGAAAAGATCTAAAAGGTCTTTCGCTATTGGAAAGAAAAGCGATTTTAAAGGAGGTAATGCCGCAAAACGATTTGATTTTATTGAGTGAACATTTCGATACATCGGGCGTTGGATTTTTGAATGAAGCCCAAAAACTCGGTCTTGAGGGTATTTTGGCCAAACGCAAGGAAAGCGTTTACCATATACATGAGCGTTCAGCTGACTGGTTGAAAATCAAGGCTAATAAGCGTCAGGAGGTTGTTATTGGCGGTTTTACAAAGAACGAAGGCTCCAGCAAACTGTTTAGTAGCCTATTGGTAGGCCTATATGAAGGTAAAAAGCTTATTTATACCGGAAAGGTCGGAACAGGATTCAGTGCAAAATTACAACAAGAGCTGATGGCGCAGTTCAAACCCTTGGTCACAAAAAATAGCCCGTTTGATGACGAACCCGATATCAACAAATCCTCACGATTTAGACCCCGCCCTCCTCATGCTGCTGTCACCTGGCTACATCCCAACCTGGTTTGCGAAGTGAGCGTTACAGAAATGACCGGTGACGGCGTTATGCGACATCCCTCATTTGTCGGCATGCGTAACGATAAAAATGCCAAAAAAGTGATTCTAGAAGAAGAGCAGGCCGTTAATGAGATTATCGGCAAACAATCAAAAGAGGGAGATGGGATGCGAAAGAATAGTAAGGAAGGCAGTTCGGATAAGAAAAACTATAAAACAATGCTAAACCCCAAAGACAAAACCCAGGTTCAGAAGGTAAATGGACATGAGTTAAAATTTACCAACCTCGATAAACTATTTTGGCCTGACGAAAAAATCACCAAGCGCGATTTAATTAATTACTATGAGCAGGCTGCACCTTTTATTTTACCATACCTTAAAGATCGACCACAAAGCATGAATCGATACCCAAATGGTATCAAAGAAGAAGGGTTCTATTTCAAGGATGTTACCGATACAGCACCGGAATGGGCAGAAACCTATCTTTACCAAAGTGAGGCCGATGGCCGTGATCGGCATTATCTGGTCGGAAAAGACGAGGCTACATTGTTATATATGGCTAATCTTGGCTGTATCGAAATGAATCCCTGGAGTAGTACCGTCAGAAAACCGGATAATCCGACCTTTTGTATCATTGATCTGGATCCGGATAAAAATACATTTGATCAGGTTATTGAAACCGCCCAGCTCACCAAACAACTTTTAGATGATATGGGGGTACCTTCGTATTGTAAAACAAGTGGTTCCACGGGACTTCACATATATATACCATTAGGAAATAAATATAATTACGATCAGTCCAAGGAGTTTGCGCATATTATTGTCACCCTGATTCATGCGGAGCTACCCAACTATACCAGCTTAGAGCGAACTGTTCGTGCTCGGAAAGGTAAAATGTATCTTGATTTTCTTCAAAATAGACCACATGCTACCATTGCTGCAGCATATTCAGTACGTCCCAAGCCTGGAGCGACAGTGTCCATGCCATTACATTGGGATGAAGTTAAAAAAGGGTTGAAAATTAGTGATTTCACCTTGTTTAATGCGATTGAAAGAATACATGAGCTGGGTGATATCTTTAAACCTGTATTGGGGAAAGGGATCGATCTGAAAAAAGTAATTGATACACTCTCAAAAAAATAGTATTGATATAACCTGAATATAGAAACTCATTGACCGATCTATTCGGTGAAATATAAGTAACGAGATTGTAAGAATAATCATTAGCTATTTAGAATAGTTTTAAATAGATGACTTTGGATGTATATTTGGAATGCAGAAAAGGTATACCTTTTAACTGCATACTGATTTTATATTGAACGATTATTGTTAGCTAGATGAATAAAGTAGAACTGTTTGAAAATGAGCGCGCAAGTGGCTATGACCAATTTGTTGAGAGCTGGATTCCTAATTACCATTATTTTTTAGATCAGCTGCCAAAGCTCCTCCGAGAAACTGAAAATAAGGATTTATTGGTGGTAGGATGTGGCACAGGAAATGAAATAGAACGTTTTGTTGACACAGCAGAATCTTGGACAATAACCGGGGTAGATCCGTCGCCTGAGATGATTAGTCAGGCCCTGGAAAAATTTGAAGCGGACGAGAATGTTCATCTTGTCGAAGGTGTGGTAAGTGATTTGGACGAAGAGAAACAATATGGTGCTGCGACGCTTTTGCTTGTATTACACTTTTTAGAAGACAATGGCGAAAAATTAGTTCTGCTCCAAGATATTTCTAAGAGAATGATGTCGCAAGCACCCTTGTTATTATTAGATATTACGGGCAATAAGGAGCAGATTCAACAAAACTTGCAGTTGTTGAGGCTTCTTCTGCCCAAGGGGATAGATGAAATACAGGTCGCTCAAAGATTGCGAAGAATCGAGCATGAATTGTTGCATGTCTCGGAAGAACGATTAGCCGAGCTCTGTGAGGAAGCCGGATTTGAACCTCCTGTTCGATTCTTTCAATCATCGATTTATATGGGGTGGATAACCCGAAAAAAAGATATTATTTCCTTTTCTTAGCAAAGGGATTGAAGGAAAGCCCTGCATTAATATAAAACGAAGGATCGGGACTTGCTTCCCATACATAATCGCGCTGGGTTTTGTTTTTTTCAAATACGCGTGCACGAGGTATGGTTTTTAGTCCTGATTTAAGGGTAGCAATAAAAGATCGGCCTAGGTTATGTTCATAAGTCAGACCCGAATTGATCTCCATCTGACTGAAGGTATATACTTTTTCAGCGCCCTGAAAGTTATAGAGGTAGAAGATCGTACTATTTAAATCGGAACCTATTGAAACGCGGCCATTCCGTAAGACCTCTTTTCGAAGGTAGGCTCCTTTAGGTAAGATGACATCAAGTATCATCCCATTGGCAAATTGTTGCTTGTAGGCAAAGGTTGGGAAAACCGGAATAATTGCTGCCGGATCTATAAAGCCGATGAGGCCCACCGCCATTTGAATCTCCCGCGTAGCTTTTAGTACCACAGTAGCAGATAATATCCCATTAATGCGTTCTATTGCTTTTTCACTTCCATTGGCAGCAACCGTTGCGGTATAAAATGCTACTTTGCCCCATAAACGTGAATAACGGGTAAGATAAAGTGATTCGTAATGATAATGATATTGATGGGTTGACTGTATGGTGGATTGTGCGATGGGGTCTAGACGATTGGAGTTGACAGAAGTGAACTGATAGCCAATATTGGTACCCAAGTTCCAGGTTCTGCTCTTTAAAAAATTAATGTTGATACTACCTCCGGCTTGGTACATCGATTCTACTTTTGTTTTAGGTAAATCCTGACCTTGGAGTTTTGATGAATAACTGTATCCTGTATTGGATTCATAGGTCAAATTGAGGACCCGTGTTATGGGAAATTTGTCAGTAACAACAGCCCTCGCTTTTTGCTGTACGCTATCTTTAGTCTGTGCGATTGAAGTGGATATACGAAACAATAGTACTGACACTAAAAGTATTTTTTGCATAAATGTATGATTAAAATCATTGTAAGGATAGCCGAAATTTGTAGGTGGTATTTTTTTTTTAGACCAACAGGTCTTGTTTTTATACAAAAGTCCAATTTAGGGGAACAGTGAAAAGGAACGTTAAAAATCATCTCCCAGTTTTGGTATAAAAAAAACAGGTCTTCGTATAAGAGATCGGATTCTTGCCAAGAAAAGCTTTATTTTTGTTATTTAGGTTAAAATCATTCTAATGCATGCAAGACTTCAATAATAGCATTGTTTTAAGGTATTTTACAGAAAATAAATTCAGGCCACTGCGACACGTGGTTTTTCTGATCGGTTTACTGTTGCTCTTTGCAAATGCAAATTCGAGTTCTCATTTTCAAGGGAGTTACCGGTTTTATTTTTCTATTATCCTATGGTTTGTATTCGTCTGCATGTTTTACGCCAATATGTATGTACTGATCCCAAAGTTTTTCTTTAAGGCCAAATATGAGTTATATGTCTTAGCATTGATACTGCTGGTAACGGCCAGTTTGCTGGTAGTCATGTACATTGCAAATTACATCTATTCCATTCATATTCCCGCTATAAAAAAACCGGAGTCGGACTCTATGGGGCTAATCGCCGCATTATTTATCTGTATTCCGATTATTCTAACCACCACGACATTTAAGCTTTTTAAACGTTGGTTGGAAGACAATAAGCGTATTTCTGAACTGAAAAACCTGGCTTTGACCACAGAGCTTGTTTCCTTAAAAAATCAGATTCAGCCACATTTTTTATTCAACATGCTGAACAACGTTAAAGCTTTAATTCGAAAAGATCCGACTATGGCTACCGAGGTCATCATGAAGATATCAGATTTTCTAAGATATCAGCTGTATGAAAATAACGATGATAAGACACTTCTGAAGTCCGAAATCAATTTTATAAGCAATTTCCTGAAATTGGAGGAAATACGCCGCGATAACCTAAAAACATGTATATCTTGCCCAATAGAATTGGAAAAAAAGGGTGTATTTCTACCGCCGCATCTATTTACGGCCTTTGTTGAAAACGCGATTAAACATAGTCTCAGCGCCGGTGATGCTGATACTTTCATCACAATCCATTTTTCTGAGACGGATCAGCAGCTTTGTTTTGAATGTGAAAATTCGAAAGATCCCGACAACTCATTCGTCCGAAGCAAATATAGCGGACTGGGATTGGCTAATGCCAAAAGACGACTGGATCTGCTGTATAGAAATGATTATGAACTTTCGGTGTCAACAACTGAGACATTATATAGCGTTAAACTTACTATTCCCTTATGAATTGCATTATTGTAGACGATGAACCCCTGGCTAGGGAGGAAATGAAAAATTTAATCGAAGAAATTTCGTCTATTCAGATAGTCGGTACATTTTCCAATGCGATATCGGCATTGGAATGTATTAAGACAAACCCGGTGGACTTGCTTTTTTTGGATATCGAGATGCCGACGGTCAATGGACTCGATTTTGCACAGTCTCTTCCAAATGACAAGCTGGTTATCCTGACGACTGCCTATGCGCAATATGCACTGAAAAGTTACGAATTGGATGCAATAGATTATCTGCTGAAACCGATTAATAAAGACCGCTTAGCCAAAGCGATCGATAAAGCAATGGCCTATAAAAAATTACTAGCGTTAAAAGAAAACCAAAGTACGGTTGAGAAGGCCAGTGAGGATGCACTTTTTATTAAATCGGATAGGAAATACTATAAAATTGCATTTACTGATATTCGCTTTATAGAAGCACTCAAAGATTATGTGGTTATCTATACCCGGAATAATAAACTGATTACTGCAATGAATTTGAAGACAATTCACCAGAAACTTCCGGTGAGCCTGTTTGCGCGTACCAGCAAATCCTATCTGATTAATTTATCGTTTATTGATTCTTTTGATAACCATACTGTTTACATCGATAAGTTTGAAATCCCGATTGGTGAGATTTATCGAGAATCTTTCTTTAAACAATATACAGGAGGGCTACTTTGATCGAATAGTTATCCTAGGCAACCACAAAGCGATCCAGAAAATCGACTTGGATACCATAACTACGTAGGAAATTTGTCAGATAGTCGACACAACACTCTTCTGTTTCGAACCGGAAAATAGCATCCTCATCATCAAGATCAACCGTGGCATCTTGTACTTGTGGAAGATGAGTTTTGACCAATTGCATCAAAAAATTTTTCTTGTCTTTGGTCTTCACTGAACTTTTAAAAATCATCACTTGCCTAACTTTCATCGCTACTAATTTATTTGCGTTCAAAATCATTTGATTCCCCAATCACCTGAGGTATCCTTACAAATTTATGTTCCTGGTGACACCGGGAAATCGATATTATACGAAAGCATTTAATTTTTATACAAAACAAGATTGAGCAGGCAGTGTACGCATGATGTACATCAAAAATAAATACCAGCGGCTATCAATTCTAAATTTCTACAGAAAGGGGAGGCATCTTTGTCAGGTGTTACAGTTAAGTAGCTTTTTAGTTTTTGAAATATGATTGCAAATTTAGTTATCCTATTTTTAAGCACGATAGTCGCTTTTTGGATCAGCGCTATCTGTGGAGGAGGGGCAAGTCTTATCCTTATACCTCTCTTGAATTTTATGTTACCTTCATCGGTCATTCCTTTCTCGTTGACTATCGGTACATTTACAAGTTCAGTCTCAAGAATAGTCGTTTTTAAACGGCATATCAACTGGAAAATCTTTTTATGGTTTGTACCGTTTTCCATTCCAGCTGTACTATTGGGGGGATATCTGATTAAATATATCGAACCCTCTTATTTGCAGTTGATTGTCGCGTTTTTCCTTATTGGAAATATCCCCCAATTATTTGGATCAAAAAATGCGGATTTGCCATCGGAAAATAAGTATTCGAAATCTTTTTTGGCAATTATTGGTTTTCTTTCCGGCTTTATTTCGGGAATTACAGGTGCGATTGGGCTGCTGTTCAACCGGTTCTATCTGAGAATGGGCCTTTCCAAAGAAGAGATTATAGCCACCCGTGCCGCAAATGAAGTGTTTTTACATCTCGTAAAGCTTATTATTTATATTATTTTAGGTTTGTATTCTAAGGCAGCCTTGGGACTGGGCTTGGCTATTGCCATAGCAACAATAGTCTCTTCAGTGACAGTCAAATTTATATTGCCCTATGTCAGTGATCAGCTCTTTAAAAAAATCGGTTATGGCGCTATGGTGGTTTCGGGAGCAGTATTGCTGGTTGGTAGTTCGCGTAAGATTGTCGATCAGGATAGTTTGCTGATTAGCTTCGCTCATTCGCCAAATAAAACCGAGCTTACTTTGAACTGGAGAGAAACAAATCTTGTCTTGGAATATAGTAAAGCTCACGGTCTGGAATTCGAGCGATCTATTCACTGGACTGGTCTGCCGCTTCAGCTCCGGCAAAAATACTTTACCCTCAGCAAAAACCATAGTAGTATCCATATCGAAAAGGTTATGCAGTTTAGCAAAGGAGCCAGCTATGAATTTTACGCCCATAAAGAAGGTGTATTGACACGATTAGATTAGTGTTTTTTTACGAGCAACATGTTTGTTTTTAACCCTAATCCTCCATTATAATTAATACTAATTCTTTATTAAAATATATAATCTACCTATTTAGTAGTTTATTGAAAAATATTCCTATATTTGAGCCGTAGAAATATTTAGTAGGAAGGATATGGCATTGGAATATTTAGCACAACAGGCACACGAACAACATTTAGATCAGGCTTTTTCGCGTAAAGAACAAATGATGATGCGTGCGTTATGTAGGCTTAAAATGTCTGATCGTGTTTTATATATCGGTGCTCATCCGGACGACGAGAACAATAAATTGTTGACCTTTTTGGCTCAACACCAGTTGGTCGATACGGCCTATCTTTCTGTGACGCGTGGTGAGGGTGGACAGAATTTTATAGGCACAGAAAAGGGACTGGATCTGGGTGTACTTCGGGTGCAGGAATCACTTGCGGCTCGTGCAATTGAGGGAACAAAACAGTTCTTTACACGTGCTAAGGATTTTGGATTTGCAAAATCTGTCGATGAAACGCTGGCACGATGGGATGAAAATGGTGTACTTGCCGATATGGTTTGGACCATCCGTTATTTTCGACCTACTGTAATTGTAACACGTTTTTCACCGGATGTCCCGGACTCACATGGACATCATCAGGCCTCAGCAATTCTAGCGGCAAAGGCTTTTGATCTGGCCGCTGATCCATCAGCTTATATAGAACAGCTATCCGAATTGGAGCCTTGGCAGGCTCGGCAGCTGTTGTGGAATGTGTATCAGGACAGTGGTGTTAAGGATATCGGTGGAGAAGTAAGGCCTTTGCCAGCGTATTTTTCGCTGCATATTCCAGTGAGACACGGCTCTTTGGACTTTCATTATGGTGAGATTGCTGCAGAAAGCCGTAATAGACATCGCTCTCAGGCCATGGGAAGTCTGGTTCGGCATCAGCCTAGCACCGAATATTTTGAATTATTAAAAGGTACACCGATCAGTTCGGAGAAACAGCAGGCTATTTTTAAACAATATACTGCTCAAGATTCTTATTCACTCGTATTTAATCGCTTGGTGGACGACCTCATTGCAAAATGTGAGTCAGATACAGCAGAACTTGTCTTGGAGCTTGGAACGATTTTATTTTGGATGAGGATTGTTCCCGATGGTCATGTTATCCATGAAAAGCGAGCTGAGGTAGAGCGTCTTCTGCTCGACTTTGCTGGTGTTTCTTTGGAAGTACAGGCTATTGAGGAACTGTGGGTACCAGGGACCGAGGTTAACATGGTCCTGAATGCGCATATCCCATCGGAATCCAATCTACAGCTGACCACGGTGAAAGTTCCATTTATTCGTAACGGAGAGCAAAAAGACTTTACTTTGTCACCTTCGAAGACGATCCATTTAAATGGTCAGCTTCTGGATACGATTTTACCTTCTTTTCCAACTTGGCTTAGTGCTGAGGGCGATGCACATAACTATGCGCCGGCGTCGCCTGCTGATGTTGTATTGACACAATTTGGGACTGAATTGTCTGTTCATTTGGAACTGCAGTTTGCTGGCTTACCGATTGCGGTTAAGCTACCTGTAAAACATGCTGCTGGTCCTGTTGCAGTTGCCCCTCCGGTGACAGCAACTTTTGAGTCGGATATCGTGGTGCTCTCTAATGCAACCAAACGTTCAATTGCTTTAGAGCTGCAATCTAATACCCCCGAAGCCTTAGCCATAAAGGTTAAGCTTACGCTACCGGATGGGCTCGATGTATTTCCGAAAGAAATTGAACTCAATATAGCGGGTAATGCAACCGAGAAGCTTAGCTTTGAGTTGAGTTCGCCTGCGCAGCAAGAATATATTCAAGAGATCGGCTTTGAGATTGAGACGGCTACAGGGCGGTATCCGTTCACATCCAGAAGTATTGTTTATCCACATGTTAATCAAGTAACTTACTTTCCCAAGGGCATATTGCGGGTGCTAAATTTACCCGTGAATATTACGGCCCAGAAAGTTGCTTATATTTCGGGGATGAACGATGAACTTGCAGGGAGCTTACGCCAGCTTGTTGGTCATTTGGAGATTATTCCATTTGAGTCAATTGGGGAAATGGATCTCTCAGGCTTTGATGCAGTGGTTTTGGGAATACGAATATACAATAGCCATCCGCTAATTACGGGATTTCATCAGCTTTTTCGTGACTATGTTGAGCAGGGCGGTGTATTTATAGGGCAGTATAATACGCCGTATGATTTGCATTTGACGGAGGTTGGAGCTTATCCTTTAGTGGTTTCCCCGGAAAGAATTACAGATACGGAAAGCCATATATCATTTTTGAACCCTTCCCATCGCATATTGAACTACCCTAATGTAATCGGACAGTATGATTTTCAAAATTGGGTGCAGGACCGGGCACTTTTTTTACCTCAAAAATGGGCTTCGGATTTTGAACCGATACTGCGTGGGCAAAATGGAGATAATCGTACGGAAGATGGGTTATTGCTACTGCACAAAAAAGGAAAAGGTTATTATATCTATAACAGCCTGTCGCTGTTTAGACAACTGCCAGCAGGAGTAGCAGGGGCATATCGGCTTTTTGCGAATATGTTATCCCTAGCTTCGCGTTAGACCAGAATCTTGTCGGGTAAAAAAAATCCCCAGTGCGTATTGACTGCACTGGGGATGGTATAACTGCTATTTTATGTCGATTTTTTCTAATCCTTTTTATGGAAAAAAGACGCTTTGGGAATATCGATCACTTTTGAATCATTGACATTGTACTGAAGTTTTAAAGTGAAACCTCCTCCAGCTTCAAGGAAATCTACAGCAATTGGGTGGTAGCCTGCTTCTAGCGCAATCTGTCCGCTTTTCATAATCGGTGCATGCTGTCCGTCATTATCAACGACAAGCTGATCATGTATCCGCAGGACACCACCATCATCACAAGTAAAATAGAAATTATAGATTCCTTTTTCTTTGACGTAGAGGTATCCTCTTATTTCTGCCCCAAAAGAAGGCATTTTGATGGTATCGCTTAGCGCTACATTGCTAATCACTTCCTGACGCACTTCGGGACCCGAAATGGCAGAAGTATTGGTAAAAGTTCCATTGAAAAATGTCGCCGTAAGACCCGGAACCACAGTGCTTTCATCAACTTTTATGCCCTTTTTCCAAGTATCATTTTTAAAATCAACCTGATAGAGCTCACTTTTTGCACCCGAAGGCGAGATTGTCGCAAAACGAATAGGGCCTTCTTTTTTAACGACAAGAGAGCCGTTCAGCACTGCGCTTTGCTTTGTTGGAAGACTACCATCAGTAGTATAATGTATTGGATTTTGGGGAAGTTCATTCGAGACTTTTAGTGTAGATTGTCCGTCGACAATTACCTGTGTTTCGGCGAAACCGTTGAGGTCTGGCATACGATACCGTAAACCCATTTTGTTCCAGAGTCCAAAGTGTGCAATCACTCGATTTCTATAGCTATCATACAGGGATTTGTTGGTCCATACGCGTTCCGATAAAGCACTTAAACGTGGGAGGATCATAAACTCTAACCGCGCGGTTGAGGGGATCATTTCTGTCCAGATATTGGCTTGTGCA
This sequence comes from Sphingobacterium sp. UME9, assembly GCF_014170215.1. Lineage (NCBI taxonomy): Bacteria > Pseudomonadati > Bacteroidota > Sphingobacteriia > Sphingobacteriales > Sphingobacteriaceae > Sphingobacterium > Sphingobacterium sp. UME9. Next base: position 1,028,826 of record NZ_LZZP01000013.1, read on the forward strand.
CCTTGGATCAAATGTGCTTTTTGGCTGGATACATCCGAAGGGACCACGCTCATATTGTACACGGCATCTAGGCTGCTGCTATTTGGAAGGTAATCAAAATAAAGCGGATTTGTAGGTGTCATAACGACCCTGTGACCACGGTTAACAGCTTCCATAGGTGCGTTTTTTACCCAGCCACGCCAGTACATGACCATCATGCTGGTATCGGAACTGCCGTCCAGTATTTCATCCCAGCCGATACTCTGTTTATTTTTTGAACGGATAAAATTGTTCACTCTTTTGACGAAATAACCTTGCAGATCATGTAAGTTAGGTATTTGCTTTTCTTTCATAAAAGCCTGCGCAGCCGCTGATTTTGACCAGGAGTCTTTTTCCACCTCGTCGGCACCAATGTGAATATAGTGTGATGGGAATAGCTCAATGATTTCGCTTAGTACATTCTCAACAAAAGTATAACTGCTTTCTTTCCAGGGGCTGATCGGTACAGAAAATTGTTTTCCCCAGCTCGCGGACTGACTGTCCAATAGGAGTTCGGGATAGGCCTTTGTAGCCACCATCATATGCCCTGGCATATCTATTTCCGGAATGATTTCTATTTGTCGGCTGCCCGCATAAGCTACAATGTCCCTGATATCCTGTTGTGTATAAAAACCGCCATATTCTTCCTTTCCGTTTGTTGTGCGGATCAATTCCTTAGGCAGATTAAAATCGGGATTTTCCTTGGCTTTCACAAAGCAGGCAGAATCCTGATTGTTATACGTCCGCCAAGCCCCTTGTTCGGTTAGTTTGGGGTATTTTTTGATTTCTATGCGCCAACCTTGATCGTCTGTCAGGTGCAGATGAAATTTGTTGAACTTGTAGGTTGCAAGTAGATCGATAAATTTATAAATATAATCTTTTGGAAAAAAATGACGGGCTACATCGAGTTCGACACCTCGCCATTGGAAAGCTGGCTCGTCTTTGACCGTTACATAGGGAAGAGCAAGCTTAGCTGTTGTTCCTGAGAGTAAATATAATTGCTGGATTGTCTGTAATCCATAAAATGCACCCTTTTCAGATGCGGCGATGATCTGGACACCTTTTTGATCTATGATCAATTCATACCCCTCATTTGAGAGCCCTTGATTTTTAATCAATTGCAACGTAGCGCTGGCTTTCTTTACGTTTTTTTTGTTCAGTTTCCCGAATAGGGAATGGTCGATCCATCCCGATAATGATTTAGAAGATAGGGCTGGATCAATATAGTAACCCAATTCTTGACCCTTTAGCTGAAAAAGGCCTGGCTTAGCCTCCAATTGCTGCGGAAATGGAATGAGTTGAGGAAGTGCATTTTTTTGTTGCGCAAAATTTAGTGTCGGCAGGTACAGGGCACAGGATAGGAGTAAGGTTGAGAAGATTTTATTCATGAACGTGTTTTTTGTGATTCACAAGTGTTATTAGATTTTGTTGCAATATACCAATATTTCAGGTATTGGCAGGTAATTTTAGTTGATCAATATTCCGTGAGATTGTGCGCAATATTCCTCTTGGTACTATTATAAATGTTTGTTTGACATTTATATATTTATTCTTATCTTTAACTTGAAAATAACCTTTATTTGAATGGGCCTATGTTGTGTTTATATCCTGAATATTTTCATTGTATAGTTGTTGTGGTGCTCAATAATTTTGCAAAAAGTTGCAAATGGATTGGGGCGAATGATAGTCGGCAAAGGATCCCATTCAAGAGAACAGGTTGGTGTTGTTAACTTATTTGGTGGTGGCGGAGCTATGAAAAATTTTCTCATTATTATTGTTTTTCTTTGGCAGTTGGCCTATGTTTATGGACAGCCCAACAATGCCCATTTTTTTTCCCTTCAAGATGGCTTAAGCAATCAGCAGGTACTGGATATCGTGCATGACGATGAAGGATTTATGTGGGTAGCCACAGAGCTAGGGCTGAACCGTTATGCGGGTAAGTCTTTTAAATCGTATTATGCCGCCGATAAGCAGGACGGTCAATCGATCAATAGCAATGAAATTAATACGTTGCTGTATGCAGACAGGAAAGTGTATATCGGAACAAGGTCCAATGGGCTGAATGTGCTTGACCTAGGCACAAATAGATTCAGTTATTATACACATGATGCAGCTAATCCAAAATCCATAGCCACGAATGATATTACGGATATGATTGAAGGCAAGGATGGGAAATTGTGGTTAGCGACCTACCATCAAGGGGTGCAGCATTTTGATCCGGTAACGGGAGAATTTAGTCATTTCAATAAAAAGAATTTTCCGGGTCTTCCCGAAAATAGCATTTGGTCTCTGGCCGAAGATCAAAAAAGAATGCTTTACATCGGGCATGTTAACGAAGGTTTAACAATAATGGATCCCATTAGCCATTCTTTGAAAAGACTAACTAATCACAATACCTCCGGACAATTACCAGATAATGAAATTAAAGTTTTGTTTTGTGATCAAGCCGGCAATATGTGGATAGGGACCCGAAAGGGGCTGGCTGTGTATCATCCAGCTTCCGGTAAACTACAGCAGATTTCTTTGGCAGGATTGGCAAAAAATGGAAATGAACCTTTTGTATATGCGATTAAGGAAATTGGCCATACGTTGTGGATAGGGGCCGAATCGTCGCAACTCTTTTTATTGCAGCCGAGCTATGGTTATGATAAGCGTATTGAAGCCGTACAGCATGTAGAGCGTTTTGATCTGGGGAAAGGCAATAATACGATGGTTCAGCATATTACTCCCGATCGGTTTGGAAACGTTTGGCTAGCGTTATATGGTGGTGGCTTGGGAGTTGTGAGTCATATTGCCCCCTTCTTTAGTGTCTTTCCATCAGACAATATGCTGCCGGATCGACTGGCAACAGTGAGCAATGTATTGGTGGGTGAAAATCGGACAATACGTTTGGCGACTGAAGGTTCAGGTCTAGTCGAAATGAATGCGGAAGGGCGTTTATTGAGACAGATTACCAAAAAGAATGGTGGGGCAGACGATTTCCTGCTAACAGCTTTTAAGGATCAGCATCAACATGTTTGGCTCGGATTACGTAAAGGTGGAATTGCCGTTCAATATGCTGGATCGTCCGTTTGGAAAACCATTGATTTAGGTGAGCCTGTGACGGAGGTACGCGCGATTTATGAGGACCATTTGGGACAGATCTGGTTTGCAGCACATCAAGGGGTATTTATATACGATGAAGGAAAGGGGCATGTCCAGAAGCTTTTGATCAACAAACCAATGCTTGGCGATTATGCGCCCCGAACGTTGATGGAAGATGGCCAACACAACATGTGGGTCGGAACTTATGGGCAAGGACTCTATGTTTACGATCCTCAGCATAAACTGCTTCGAAAAATGGACAAGGGTAATGGCTTGCAAAATAACACGATTAATCATTTGTTGCGGGATAGAAATAACAATATCTGGGTGGCTACAAATCAAGGACTGGCTGTACAGGAAGCGGGTAAGAAGATTGGTGATCTGTCTCTATTGATGCCTCCGGGAGGGAATGCATGGCTTTTTGTCAATGGACTCGCAGAAGATCAGACCGGAAATATTTGGTGTTCGACCAAATCGGGGATGTTACGCTATGTCCCGAAAGAAAGACGTTTTCTACAATATGACCAGTCTTTCGGTTTGCCTTTGGGAGGTTTTATCAATGCAAGTGTAGGAAAAGACAGTGAAGGTCGACTGTATTTTGGGATGCAGGAAGGAATGTGTTATTTCAACCCAGCCACAATCCCGTCCAATTTACCAACCTCGCCCCTAAGTATTAGCCGATTTATTGTTTTTCGATCCGGAGAGTCCGGTACGCAGGTCGATAAATATCCCTCGCCGACAAAGGCGATTGAACTCAATTATGATGAAAATAGCTTTCGTATCGAACTTGCTGTTATGGACTTTGCTCTAGACGGTTTGGTCGAGTTTGGCTATAAATTGCAAGGGCTTAATAATGACTGGATTTTTCTGGGAAACGAGACCAACCTCGATTTTCGTAATATACCCTACGGTGAACATGAGTTGCTGATTCGTACCCGGATGAAAAATGGGCAATGGTCGCAGGACTACCAGCATCTATTGATCAACATTGCGCCACCTTTTTATCTCAGTTTATCCGCCAAGATCGTGTATCTGCTCCTTGTGCTGCTAATTGGATATATTATCATTTCTTTCTATTTCAAAAAAATGAAAGCCGAATCCGAACTAAAACTGAAAGAGCGGCAACATGTGCAGGACGAACAGTTACATGCAGAGCGCCTAAATTTCTATACGCATATAACGCACGAGCTACGGACACCTTTGACGTTGATTCTAGGCCCCCTTGACGACCTGTCCCAAGAGCAGCAGCTTACTGAAAAACATCGCGAACTGGTTCAGACGGTACAGAAAAGCGCTAATAGACTCTTCACATTGGTCAACCAGTTGTTGGAATTTAGGAAGGTAGAATCGCAGTTTAAACCCTTTGTACCCGAAGCTGGGTCTTTGGGAGAAATGCTCGCAGATCTTGCCCATAAATATAAAACATTGAATCACAAACCTGGTCTTCGGGTGTTGTCTGAACTCCCTGTGAGGGATTCACGTACGCTATTTGATGCTGAAATCGTACAATTGATCGTCGATAATTTATTGTCGAATGCCTATAAATATACCGAGTCAGGTTATATTAAACTAAGCTTGCATTACGAAGAATCGGATTTGGACCATTGGGCGGTGTTGTCCGTAGAAGATACAGGAGTAGGTATTGACAAAGAAGATATCGGTAGGATTTTTGAAAAGTATTATCAGGTTGCGGGTACAGGTACTCAGGGTACGGGTATTGGTCTGGCCTTGGTGAAAGAACTTGTGGCGATCCATCATGGAAAGATTGATGTGAATAGTACATTTGGTCTTGGTACCACCTTTACAGTAAAATTGAAAACCGATCGATTACCTGTTGAGAATGGCGAGCTGCCTGTTTCTTCGCAACGTCCGCTAGTGCTATTGGTTGAGGATGATCTGGAACTTCGTGAATATCTGGGAAGTACCTTGCAAAGACAGTATGATGTAGTGCTCGCCGAAAATGGAACTGTAGGCTATCAAATGGCGATGGCTAGAGTGCCCGATTTGGTGATCAGTGATATTATGATGCCCGATATGGATGGTTTTCAGCTTGTACAGCAATTGAAACAGGAACGTAGCACAAGTCATATCCCACTGTTGCTATTGACAGCAAAAAACACCGATGCAGACCGACAACGGGGCTATGATCTGGGGATAGACTCCTACCTGATCAAACCAGTTACAGCAGCTTTACTTTTCAAACGTATTGACAATCTATTGAGCCGACAGAAACAGATCAATGAACTGATTTTGGAAAGTTTAAATACAAAATCATCTTTTTCAACTACCAATATAGAACTAGAACAAAAGCCTACGGAGGAACTCTGGCGTGAAAATGAATTTGTTCAGGATTTTATGCAGATCGTCGAACAGCATATGCAGGATGAGGTATTGGATGCTGCTACCCTCGCTGATCGCATGAATATGAGTCAGTCTACCCTTTATCGGAAATTGAAAGGCATCACAGGGAAAAATATCAATCAGCTCGTACGTAAGATACGTATCCATAAGGCGGCAGATCTACTTCGGACCGGGAAGTATAACGTGACTGAAGTGTCATTTATGGTCGGAATCAATAGTGCGATTTATTTTCGGCAATGTTTTAAAGAGGAGTTTGGCCAGCTACCTTCCGAATATCAACGATCCGACAATAAAGCTCGCGTAGTGTATTAAAACAATCCACATCAGATAAGTATGCCCCTACTATTTAAACATAGCTAGGGGCATAGTTTTTTCGTAGATCAGTTTGAAAAAAAACATAAAATATGCCTTAAATATATTTAAAAAACTGTTTTTGACTAAAAAATATATGTTTTTTGACGGATTTGTGTACGATAGAATGCTGCAAAATCGGCTAAGTTTGAGGTATTAATCCAATTATAAATCTAGGTAGGGGTGGCAACGATGCAAAAGAAATAACCAAAGTAGACCGTAGTTTACCATCATATTGTCTTGTCCGGCTAGATTGTATTATTTACTGTTTAATTCGTATTGAAATTTATGAAAAACTTAAAGATTGCTTCTTTTTACACCATGTTGAGCGTGATGCCAACATTGCTGTATGCGCAGGAGAAGGTTACGGGACAAGTTTTCAACAAAGCAAACGAGCCTATCGTTGGTGCGAGTGTACTCCTCCTGGAAGGGGGGAAGGGAACCTCAACAGACAAATCGGGGAAATTTGAGCTGAATGCTAACAAAGGAACGCTCGTCGTGTCATTTGTTGGGTATAAGACTCGTCGAGTTCCATTGGATGGAACAACAAATTTAAAAATCCAGCTCGAGGCAGATGAAAATGTATTGGAGGATGTCGTCGTTGTTGGTTATGGTAAACAGTCCAAACGTAATATTACAGGGGCGGTAAGCAATATTAAATCAGAGGATATTGTACGGTCGTCATCGACGACGACTGCTGGGGCTTTGGCAGGAAAGGTGCAGGGGATCTCAGTGCGTGCCAAAGACGCGCGTCCCGGTCGTGGTGCAGCGATCGAAATCCGGAATATGGGCTCGCCTTTATATGTAATTGATGGTGTTGCTTATGGAGGTCAGGAAGGTACTGATTGGGTTGGTACACAGAATGGCTCCGGCGCAGATATCTTTAATTCACTGAATCTAGAAGATATTGAGAGTATCTCTATTTTGAAAGATGCCGCCGCAGCAGTATATGGATTCCGTGCTTCCAGAGGTGTTGTATTGATTACCACCAAAAAAGGCGCAAAAGGAGAAAGTGCAAAAATCAATATTAATGGCTACCAAGGCTGGCAAAATTTGACACGTTTTCCGACCATGGCAAACGCTAAACAATACACACGTGGATTGGTTGAGGCCGCACAGAATGAAAACCGCGACCCGAAGACGGTATATACGCCCGAGGAGTTGGCGAAATGGCAGGCAGGGACAGAGCCCGGCTACCAAGGCTATGATTATTATGACATGGTGATCCGTAAGAATATTCCACAGCGATACATCAATGCCAATGTTACCGGTGGAAATGAAAAATCCAATTACTTCCTGTCATTGGGCCACCTCAATCAGGATGCAATGATCAAGGATTTCAATTATAAGCGAACCAATTTCCAGGCCAATATGGAAGCTGAGGTACTCAAAGGACTTACTGTCGGGACGCAGATTTCAGGAAGACATGAGGGCACACAGGATGTTGGCTTACCAGGTGGGGATGGATACTTCTCGTCTATTTTGGCTATTATGAAAAATAGGCCGACTGTAGGTCCCTACGCAAATGACAATCCGGAATATATCAATCATACCAATGATTTTCCCTATAACCCGGCTCTCTTTAGTCGCGATATTGCCGGCTATAAAGACAATAAATACCTTGCTGGAAATGTGAATCTCTTTGCGGCCTATAAGACAAATTTTGGTTTGTCGGCAAAAGGAACTGTTTCTTACAACTATACCAACAATAAATTTGAAGGCTTCCAATATACCTATGATGTATATCGGTACGAAAATAATGCCTATAAGCGTACTGGTGGAAGTGATGCTGGCTGGCGTTACGATACCACGAGGGAGATTGTTTCCCGCTTTGCACAGTTCCAGATCGATTATAACAAGCAGATCGGCGATCATACTTTCGCGGGAATGTTAGGCTATGAGCGTTCAGATTGGGACCGGACGTATAAGGCATTGGGCGCAAATCCTTCAAACAATTATATTCCGTTGTTAAGACTGTCGGAGCTCAATAGTTTGGCCGATGAATGGGCTTACGAGGCTCGGGCTGGATATATTGGCCGTATCAACTACAACTACAAGGGCAAGTATCTTCTGGAGGTACTGGGCCGTTATGATGGTTCCTTTAAATATTATGAAGGTAAACGCTGGGGATTGTTTCCAGGAGCATCGGTAGGTTGGCGTATTTCGGATGAAGGGTTCTTTAAATCCTTAAAATCTGTGGTGAGTGACCTTAAAATCCGTGGTTCGATCGGACAAACAGGACTTGAAGAGGGCGTGGGAATGCACGATTACCTTGCCGGGTATAATTGGGCGGCTGGAAGTGCTGTCTTAGACGGAGCCTATGTGCCCGGGGTACAGCCTAGAGGTTTACCAGTTCGCAACCTCTCCTGGGTTAAAAACACCAATTATAACATGGGTATCGATGCGACACTGCTGAAAAATAAGCTGACATTGACGGCCGATATCTTTAAAATTATCCGTACTGGATATCCTGGCAAACGTTACGATGTCCTATTACCAGCCGAAATCGGTTATGATCTTCCCAATGAAAACCTCGGTAAGAACGGCTATTATGGAGCCGAAGGTATCATTACCTATACCGATAAGGTCGGTGAGCTTAACTATGTTGTCAGTGGGAATATGACTTTTTCACGTTATCGTGACCTAGAAACCTATAAGCCTCGTTTCAGTAATTCGTGGAATGAATACCGTAACTCGATTGAAGACCGCTGGGGCGGAGTATGGTGGGGATACCAAGTAGTTGGACGATTTCAGTCGGAAGAAGAGATCCGCAACCATCCGATCAATAATGATGGTCAGAACAATAGGACGCAACTTCCTGGTGATCTGATTTATAAAGATGTAAACGGCGATGGGGTTATCAATGATATGGATCAGCGTCCGATCGGTTATCCGACGGGTTGGGCACCGATGATGAGCTTCGGTGGTCGGATAGGACTTGACTGGAAAGGCATCAACTTAAATATTGATCTGGCCGGTGGTGCGGTGCAATCCTGGTTTCAGGATTATGAATTACGTAATGCTTTCCATGGTGGGGGTAATTCTCCAGCTTATCTACTTGAAGATAGATGGCATCGCAAAGACCCTTATGATCCAAACAGCGAATGGATTCCGGGACGCTACCCTGCGATTCGTAACGGCAACTCGGGTCCCAATAGTCGAAATAGTGATTTTTGGTTGACCAATGTACGTTACCTGCGTGTCCGCAACCTGGAGGTTGGATACAATCTGCCAAAAGCATGGATTCAAAAGATAAAGGCCGAAAAAATACGGTTCTATATCAATGCCTCAAACTTGATTTCTTTTGACAATGTCAAAGACTACCAGATTGATCCCGAGATCGAAGCGAGAGCAGCAGTAGTATATCCACAGCAAAGGGTATTTATGGTTGGATTTAATATGACTTTTTAACATGAAACTACGATTTAAACTTACATATATAGGAGTTGCTTTATTGACCTTGTCCTCGTTGAGCAGCTGCAATCACGACGATTGGTTTGACCGGGATTCAAAATCATTGATTACCGATGCACAGCTTTGGAATGACCCAAAACTGTTGACTTCACTCGTCGCCAATTATTACGATAGAATGCCAACGCTACATGGTGTTTTCAATACAGGAGGAATGACTGAATTGGATGATGCCATGTGGTCGGGACATCGCGATCAAAACTGGCGTAATGATTATCAGTTTGGTGACGATTACGGTCGCTATTGGGATTATGGATTGATTCGGGATCTGAATCTTTCCCTCGAAAATATCGATCAGTTCAGTACACAATTGTCTGATGCACAACGCAAGCAGTACAAAGCCGAAATACGCTTCATCCGCGCTTTCGTTTATTTTGAGCTCGTCAAACGCATGGGTGGGGTTCCGATCGTTACAACCCAGCTCATCTATGACTTTAGCGGTGATCCAACACCATTGCAGGTGGCACGTGCCAAGGAGTATGAAGTCTACGATTTTATTTACAAAGAATTGGAAGAGATCAAGGAAGATCTTACCGTCTATAATGCCAGTAAGACTAGAGCCAACAAGTATACAGCATTAGCTTTGGAAAGTCGGGCAATGCTTTATGCGGCGTCCATCGCGAAATATAATAATCTAATGGCCTCACCGATAACGACTGCCGGAGGAGAAGTGGGGATTCCCGCCAATATGGCGACGGGGTATTATACCAAGTCGCTAGCTGCTTCCAAGGAAATTATGAATGGCCCCTATGCACTTTATAATGAGAATGCCGATAAGGGTGCCAATTTTTATGATATGCTCAATAAGAAAACTGGTGCTGAAGTCATCTTTGCCAAGGATTTTGTAACGAGTTTAAAAGTTCACCGCTTTGCTTATGACAATATCGTCAGAAGTCTGACCGAAGACAATGAGTCATCATCGACGATTTCTCCTTCATTGAGTCTTGTAGAAAGTTTTGATTATCTAGACGGTAGCAAAGGCACACTACATGATAAAAACGGCGCAGGAAATTACGTAGCCTACCAAAATATCAACGATATTTTTGCGAATAAAGATGCTCGTTTGTTTGGGACTGTGATTTATCCGGGAACTTCCTTTCGGGGACGTGCTGTGAGTATTCAAGCTGGAGTGGCAACTTGGGGGACGAATGGAGCTTACCAGTTTACAGCAGCGCCACAACTGGGACAGAATTATGCGAGTGGTGGTTTGTGGACCGGCTTTGATGGACCGCTTTATGACGCACAGGACGTCAGCAACACCGGCTTCTATATCCGTAAATTTGTCAGTGATGCGCCGGCAGCCAGTACTCGCGGTACATCAGCTGCTAACTGGTGGCCGTGGTTTCGTCTTGGTGAAATTTATCTCAACGCGTCAGAAGCTGCATTTGAGCTGGGACAGACCGTGGACGCAAGAACTTACGTCAATAAATTACGCGAAAGAGCAGGATTTCCGGCCAATAGCGTTAGTAACCTAACGATGGATATTATCCGGAACGAACGTCGTGTCGAACTTGCTTTCGAAGATCATCGTTACTATGATCTTAAAAGATGGCGTATTGCACATTTGGTGTGGGACGGATCGGAAAATGATCCCAACGCTGTTGTATATGGACTATATGCTTATCGTGTCGTGCGTCCAGGGCATGCCGATGACGGTAAGTATATCTATGAACGGGTAAGACCTGCGCGTTTCAGAAAGGCACGCTTTTTCCGTATGGCCAATTATTATGCGTCCATTAGTCAGGATGTCATTAATAAAAATCCTAAAATAGTTAGAAATCCATTCCATTAATCTAGTTGTACGATGAAAATAAAATTTTTAAGCTTATTGGTAGCTTTTGCAAGCTTACTCGTTGTAGGTTGTAAATATGATAATTTTGAAGCCCCAAAATCAACGCTTTCGGGACGCGTTGTTTATGAAGGAAAGGCGATTGGCGTTCGGAATAATGGGCCTCAATTGGAATTATGGCAGGATGGGTATCCGCTTCGCTCAGCAATACCCGTATATTTTGATCAGGACGGCTCTTTTTCTGTTAGTCTTTTTGATGGCGAATACAAATTGGTGCGGAAAGGAGATTCACCATGGCTACAACAGGCAACCGATACGGTTTTGGTGCAAGTAAAGGGCAATACGACAATTGATGTGCCTGTAACACCCTATTTCACGGTGACAAACGAGTCTTTTCAAAAAAATAATAACAGTATTACTGCTAACTTTACGGTTAATAGAATAGTAGGTATGGCAAATTTGGAGTTTGTGCGACTTTACCTCGGTAAATCTGTTTTAACAGATCAGGTACAACGCGAGCTACGTGTGGATGCCAATTTGGCTAATGTTGCTTTTGGTCAACCGACAAGTATCGTTGGTGAATTGCCGGACAACCTGAAAAACCTCGATTATGTGTTTGCCCGAATAGGGGTGAAAGCTACGGTATCCGGAGAGTACTACTATACGGCAGTTCAAAAAATAGCTTTAAAATAGGTGCTGATGGCAAGTAAAATTGCCGGATTACGAAGCCACGGGATCATATTCCGTGGCTTTTTAAAGATGCAAAAAAAAATGGTCTAATGCTTATTTATTCTACTAAACCTTCATGAAAAAAAACAAAATTTCAATCTTAGTTACCTTATTTTTAATACATGCTACATGCGGTGTTTTTGCTCAGGCTTATCGCAACGGACCTACGGACAAAGATTTTGCAGGTTATTTATTTGCCTATTTCAAAGGTAATGCTGTCGCAGATGAAGCGGTTTGTTTTGCGATCAGCACAGATGGCTATACCTACAGAGCCTTAAATGAAAACCAGCCTATCCTGGATTCGAAGGCGATCAGCAAGACTGGTGGTGTACGGGATCCCCATATCCTCCGTGGCGAAGATGGGAAAACATTTTATATGGTGCTCACCGACATGACCTCCTCCAAAGGCTGGGATTCCAATCGGGGTTTGATCCTGCTAAAATCCGAAGACCTTGTGCATTGGTCTCATCAGGCAATCGATATCCAGCAGCGTTTCAAAGGTCAGGAAGCGTTGAAAAGAGTATGGGCACCACAAACTATATATGACCCTTCGGTCGGTAAATACATGGTGTACTGGTCCATGCAGCACGGAAATGGTCCGGATATCATCTACTATGCCTATGCTAATAAGGAGTTTACAGATTTTGAAAGCGAACCTAAAGTGCTGTTTCTTCCAAAAAATGGTAAATCCTGTATCGATGGCGATATTATTGCAAAGAATGGCTTGTTCTACCTTTTTTACAAAACTGAAGGACATGGAAATGGCATTAAGCTGGCGATAACCGATTCTCTGACTTCGGGAAAATGGATTGAACAGCCGGGTTATAAACAGCAAACCAATGATGCTGTGGAAGGATCCAGTGTCTTTAAACTCAATCAGTCCGATAAATATATCCTTATGTATGATGTCTATGGTAAAGGGAAATACCAATTCTGCACCTCCGAAGACCTTGATCGTTTTAAAGTAATCGACCATCAAATTGACATGGATTTCCATCCACGTCATGGGACCATTATTCCTATTTCAAGACAAGAACTTTTGGACTTGACCTCCAAATGGGGGAAACCCAAAGATATAGAATTCGCATTCAGAAAGAATCCCGTTTTGGATGGCTTTTATGCCGATCCAGATGTACTCTATTCCAATAAAACAAAAAAATACTATATCTATCCAACGAGTGATGGTTTTGATGGCTGGGGGGGCTATTATTTCAAGACCTTTTCGTCTTCCGATCTCAATCAGTGGAAAGATGAAGGGGGATTTTGGACCTGAAAAAAGATGTTGCCTGGGGACCTCGCAATGCATGGGCACCTACAATAACGGAAAAGAAAGTCAAGAACGATTATAAGTACTATTATTATTTTACAGCAGCGCAAAAGATCGGTGTTGCGGTGGCTGATTTACCTACCGGGCCTTTTAAGGACGCGGGAAAACCGCTGATCGATTTTAAGCCTGAGGGTGTCAATGGCGGGCAGGAGATTGATCCGGCGGTGTTTAACGATCCGAAATCGGGAAAAAGCTATCTGTATTGGGGAAATGGCTATCTGGCTGTTGCTGAACTCAACAAAGATATGGTTTCCATCAAAAAAAATACAGTAAAGGTACTCACTCCGGATAAGACATTCCGCGAAGGTGCCTATGTTGTCTACCGTAAAGGACGCTATTATTTCTTTTGGTCAGAAGATGATACCCGGAGTGAAAATTATCGGGTACGCTATGGAACTGCAACTTCCCCAGATGGACCGATCACAGTTCCGGCTAATAATTTAGTCTTACAAAAAGATCCTGCGAAAGGGATCTATGGCACTGGGCATAATTCGATTTTGCAGATTCCCGGTAAAGACGAATGGTATATTGTTTACCATCGATTCAATTATCCCAAAGGTATTGATATGGGCGACGCAGCAGGATTTAACCGGGAGGTATGCATGGATCGTTTGTATTTTGATGATCAGGGCCATGTGTTGCCTGTTGTTCCAACGCTTTAATCACTTGAACCAAATGCAAAAAGTAAAATGAAGAATCTCATAAAAAAACTATCCGTCTTAGCTGTTTCTATTGGTATGGGCATCAGTGGCCTATACGCACAGGCTGGATTTGGTGAAGCCGAAGCGATCAATTCAGACTGGCGTTTCCATTTGGGTGATATCGAGGGGCAGGTCAGCGCAGAAACGAAGCGTGGAGCCTGGCAGCAGGTCCGTTTGCCCCATGATTGGGGCGTAAAATACCCGCTCAGTCCAAGTTTAGCCAGCGCGACAGGCTATTTACCGGGTGGTATTGGCTGGTATCAAAAACAGCTCCTGATACCTATGGAAGATCAGGGCAAAAAAATATTTATCTATTTTGAGGGCGTATACAACCGAAGCGAGGTGTTTGTCAATGGCAAATCTGTTGGAAAACGCCCCAACGGCTATATATCCTTTTCTTATGATATCACGTCATATATTGAGTTTGGAAAAGAAAATACCATCGCTGTTAAGGTCGACCACAGTAAAAGTGCCGATTCAAGATGGTACACGGGATCGGGCATTTATCGTGACGTTTGGCTTGTAAAGGCCAATCCCTTGCATATCGATCAATGGGGAGTATATGCCTATCCCGAGCTAAAGCAAGGGAAAGGAATGTTAAATACCGAAGTGACCGTTGTCAATAGTACGTCCAACGGCAGTGCGGTTACCGTTGTGCAGGAGTTGATTGACGCCGCAGGGAAAGTTGTCGCTAATAAATCGGAGAAAGTGAAGGTTGATGCTGCTGCTAAAGCGACGATACAGCAGCAATTGACGGTTGCAAACCCTAAATTGTGGAGCTTGGATCAACCCAATCAATATACCTTGCGGACAAGCGTATTGCAAAATGGAAAGCAAATTGATCAGTCGGCAATCAAAACGGGCTTCCGAACTTTTACATTTGATCCAAACAAGGGTTTTGCTTTAAACGGCGAATGGATGAAAGTCAAAGGCGTGTGCCTACATCACGATGCCGGTGTGCTGGGTGCTGAAATGTATACCGAGGTATGGCGTCGGCGGCTGCAGACATTAAAATCTTTGGGTGTCAATGCCATTCGAACCAGTCATAATCCGCAAGCATCCTCGCTTTACACCTTATGTGACGAGTTGGGGCTGTTGGTTATGGATGAGGCATTTGATGAATGGGAATTTCCAAAACGGAAATGGCTGCAGGGCTGGAATGTCGGAACGCCCGGTTTTGAGGGATCGTATGACTTTTTTGAAAGCTGGGGAGAGCAAGATCTTGCAGATATGGTCAAACGGGATCGCAATCACCTCTCGATTTTCGCCTGGAGTATAGGGAATGAAGTGGATTATCCAAATGACCCTTATTCACATCCTGTCCTTAACGGCGAGAAGAAGGAGGGTGGTTTTACACAGGCTTCGTATGGCGGATACAAAAAGGATGCACCAGATGCGATGCGATTGGGTGATATAGCGAAACGCTTGGTTGCGGTTGTGAAAAAATATGATAAAAGCAGAGCTGTTACAGCAGGGCTTGCAGGTGTGGCTATGTCCAACGAAACGGCCTATCCGGGGGCACTCGACATTGCAGGGTACAATTATACCGAAAGTCGTTATCAACTGGATCATCAGCGCTATCCAGCACGCGTGATTTTCGGAAGTGAGAATCGGCACGATCTTCCGGCATGGCTTGCCGTACGTGACAACAAGCATATATTTGGCCAGTTCTTGTGGACGGGTATTGACTATCTCGGAGAGTCGGGGCGTTGGCCTTCACGTGGATTTTATTCGGGACTGCTGGATTTCGCAGGTTTTATTAAACCGAGGGGTTATTACCGCCAATCGCTGTGGTCCGATAAACCAATGGCTTATTTGGGAACCTATCCATTGAAGGGCGCAGCAACGACTACCGATGTTTGGTCTGCGTTGGAATCCGAGCAAGGACAACGGAAAAATGAAGCGCCCTCCATGGATGCCTGGCCAATTTGGAACTATCAGGAGGGACAGCAAATCAGGGTGGTCTGTTACACCAATAGCCCTCAGGCGCGATTGGAGCTCAATGGTAAGGTTGTTGGCGAAGAGAAAAATTACGATGAGAAGACAGGTATCATCTTTTGGGATATTCCCTATGCAGCTGGTAAACTAGAGGTTGTTGGTCTGGACACGAATAAAAAAGAAGTAGTTCGGCACACTATCGAATCCAGTGAACGTCCGGCGGCGATTCAGGCGACGGTGATAGGAGGGAAAGCGATTGAAGGCGGTGGCATTTTGCAGGTTGCCTTGCAAGTGGTGGATAACAAGGGACTTCCTGTGGTCCTTTCGGAAGATGAAATCACCTGTGATATTGCTGGACATGCGCGATTACTGGGTATGGAAGCGGGGAACAATGCAGATATGGGCGACTATACCGATAATAAACAGCGCGTTTATCATGGAAAAATGATCGTGTATGTTCAGGCTTTGGGCAAATCGGGCGATACAATTAATATACGATTTACCTCGCCTTGGTTGACAATGGCAAACGTAACCTATAGCATAAAATAATTAACACACTTGTCTTTATTGAACTTCTGAACTAAAAAAGCACCGGAAAACTCCGGTGCTTTTTTTATGCCAAAATCTTATAGGATGTCCATTCCACTATTGGAAAAATTACGGTTTTATATATTGCTCACAAAAAATATAAATCGGCCAAAGCCAGTTTGTACTTTGCTGCTACCTATATAAAAATCAACAAGGTTATTTCCTTGAAAGGAAATAACCTTGTTGATTTTTAGCTAATTGTTTATTATATCTTGCTCAATAGAGTAAACAAAGCTTTAGCAGTTTCTTCCGAAGACCCAGGGTTTTGCCCGGTAATGAGATGACCATCTTTGACTACATAACTATGCCAATCTTCCCCTTTGCTGTACTGACCACCCAATTTTACGAGTTCATCTTCCACTAAAAAGGGAACAACATCCGTTAGTTGAACCGCTTCTTCCTCGCTATTTGAAAATCCGGTAACTTTTTTGCCTTTGACTAGTGGCTGACCATTACTATCCTTGACATAGCGAAATACAGCTGGGGCATGGCATACGGCAGCGACAGGTTTGTTGTGGGCCCAAAATGATTCGATCAATGCAATGGATGTCTTATCGTTGGTTAAATCCCACAAAGGTCCATGGCCCCCAGGATAGAAAACAGCATCATAATCCTGCTCATTGATATGATGCAAAGGAATGCTATTTGCCAATTTTACTTGAAGCTCCTTATCGGCATCAAAACGTTTGGTTGCTTCGGTTTGAAAATCCGGGAGTGCACTTTTAGGGTCTATCGGTGGCTGACCACCTTTAGGCGATGCAATTGTCACATCGATTCCTGAATCTTGCAGAACGTAGTAAGGTGCAGCAAATTCTTCTATCCAAAAACCTGTTTTTTCTCCTGTATCTCCCAATTGGTCATGTGATGTCAATACAACCAATACTTTTAATTTGTCTTTTTTCATATTAAATAACCAAGTCTGTTAAAAAATTATATGTTTAAAACGATAGTACAAAGTAGGGGATAAATTGCCAGAGCCCTATGTGATATACATCACAATTTAGCGAATGGTTTTGCTTTTGTGATATAGATCACATTATTTTGCTTGGTATAGCCTGCTCAGTGTTTCGCGGGAAACACCCAGATATGCTGCAATCAAATGTTTGGGAACGAGATTATAGAGTTCTGGATATTGCTGCATGAGTTCCTCGTAGCGGCTTCGGGCATCGTTGTTCAGCAGTGACATTATTCTTTTTTGTAGCCCAATATATCCTTTATTGGAACGCCATCTAAAAAAGGTTTCAACTTCGTGAATTTCCTTACATACTTTTTCACGGTCCTCGTTCGATAAGCAAAGAGTGTCTGCATCGCTGACACAATCTAAATTGACCGTAGCCGGGCCTTGATTATGCAATGCATTATAATCGGAAGCCCACCAGGTTTTTGTGGCGAACTGTAAGATATGCATCTTTTGTTCATCATTGGTGAAATAGGTCTTTAGACAGCCATTTAGCACAAAATACTCTTGTTCCACAAGGTCTCCTTGACGGATAATCATTTGTTTCTTTTTAAAGGAGATCGGTTTAAAAAAAGAAAAGAAGTAGTCGAATTGTTCGTCGTTTAACTGGACGGTCTTGTCGATATGTTGTCTCAGAATTTCACGTTCGGTCATAGCTAACAGTTACTTGATCGATTTAAAATTAAACAAAATCTCACAATGATAGCGAAGGCCTGCATCAAGTTCCCCTCAGATTCAAAATTAAGAAGGGAATAACACTACTTTTACAGGGGTATAACAGGGGGGTAATAGGGATATACCCCTGCTACCCCCCTGTTAACTCCCTGTAATCTCCCTGTAATATATTAAGATAATATCAATTAGATTTTAACTTTTGCCCAAACAAAAAAGGACCTTGAAATACTTTAGCCGCGCTGCTAAATTTCCATGTTTAACCGGTTTAGTGATTTAGAAAAAATGATTTTTTTTTGATTTTATTTTGTTTATACAAAGTTATTTTCTATTTTAGTGTTGCCCATTCAAGGGCACTTTTCATAAAATAGGTTAATAATATGGCTAAAACACCCGGAGTACCCCATGCTTTCGGGTGTTTTTTTTGTTTTTTACCCTTCCGTTGTTCCTTGGATATGTTTAACTAAATTTAAATGCTTAAGAACCTATATCTTGCCTGATTGGCTCATTGGTTAAATATTTCAGTTTTAATATTCTAGAATAATCGCTAGTAATCTCATGATTATGGAAATTTATTTCGCTGTATAACGATTCTGCTACAGTGTTGCTAATTATAATGACTTTGAGTAAGTTTAGGGAAAGAGCCACAGGAAATAAATTATGTCTATTGTTGACAAACAGACTTTAGCAGATTTAAATGTTACCAACAACAGGTATAAGGATATGATTGATTTTTTCGATTGTACAGTTACGGTAGGTGGGCGGGATATGTTGTATAGTTATTTTCTTAAACCTCTTTCCTCTAAATTGGAAATAGAAAGCAGACAGCATTTAATTCTTTTTATGCAAAAAGTTGAGATTTCGGATCTATTGGATAAGTATATGATGCAGGATCTTGAGCAATATTTGTCTCTGCCACAGGAACCCTATTCACCTTCTCGGACTACTTATTACTTGGAAATGGTGTCAACGAATTTTTTTTCTTTGGATTTTAAAAAACGCGAGATACTTGTAAAGCGATCTATTCACGAAATAGCAAAGATTACGGATGGTCTTGCTATTTTATTAGAATATGTAAAATCAGAAGGTCATACTTTAGCTATTCTCAAAGAGTATAGTAAACACATAGATTATGTTTTGGAAGATATCGATCGGGATGAATTTATACAGTTGCTGAATAACAAATTTTCTAAAGAGCTGATGATCAAATACGATTATCTTTTTAGAAATATAAAACGAAATGCAATACGTGAGATTTTCGATGTTTTGTATCATTTGGATGCCTTGTTCAGTGTAGCAAAAAGTATCAAAGGAAAGAATCTTGTATTTCCTCAGATTGAGGAAAAGACAGGGGGAGAGGATATGATCACCATACGTGGAGCTTATAATTTATTTATCGAAGATGCCATTAAAAATGATGTCGAAATCAATAAAGAAAATAACCTTTGGTATTTGACTGGAGCAAATATGACAGGAAAATCTACCTTGTTGAAGACAATTGGAAGCTGTGTTTATCTGGCACATCTTGGTTTTCCGGTTCCAGCAGATGCGATGAAAACAGTGCTTTTTGATGGAATATCGGCGACCATAAATTTAGGTGATAATATAAATGCAGGTGCAAGTCACTTTTTTAACGAAGTATTACGGGTTAAACATTTGGCGGAGTTACTGGCATCCGGTAAGCAAATGTTTATTCTCATGGATGAGCTATTCAAGGGGACAAACCATAGTGATGCTAGTGAAGCAACCCAGGAATTAGTTAACTGTTTGAAAGGATATAAGAACAGTGTATTCTTATTGTCCTCACATATTACAGAAATTTGCCCCATACTGTATAAAGATGGTATTGCGATGAAATATTTAGAGGTTCAGTTGGATGAACAGGAGGGGATTGTCTTTACGTACCGACTTTTGGATGGTGTTGCCGAAGAAAAGTTAGGCATGTGGTTATTGCGTAAAGAACGGGTATTTGAGATTTTAAGGAAATTTGATTTGGGAAGACAAAAAGAATGAGATTATTGTGATATTGATTATATTGTTCCAGTTTTATAGTCTTTGGCAAACTTTTGGTCGAACATAACCAATTGTCTGTATCTTATCGGATTCCGTAGACTTGACAAAGTAATCTAAACCATTTTTTATGATATCCCGTATTCAATTTAGTGTTGTTCTATTTTTTATCTATTTTAACTGCTACTCGCAATCTAAATATGTCAATCCGTTTATCGGTGCGGTTACCAGTGGTGAAAAAGCCGAAACGGGAGGACACGGATTCGGTAAAACTTTTCCAGGAGCAGCAACTCCATTTGGCTTAACACAGATTAGCCCCAACACGATTACCGGTGGAGATAATGGTTCTGGATATAACTACGAGCATACCTCCATCGAAGGATTTGCCTTTACACAAATGAGTGGTATAGGCTGGTACGGTGATCTAGGTAATTTTTTAGTCATGCCGACCACAGGAGAGCTGAAAACTTCGGCAGGCAGTGCCGAACATCCGGAAAAAGGCTACCGCTCTCGTTTTTCCAAAAAAGATGAGAAAGCAGGTGCCGGTTACTATGGCGTGGTGCTTTCAGATTATCATATAAAAGCTGAAATTACCGCTACACCGCATAGCGGTATGCTTCGGTTTACTTTTCCCAAACATAAAAAGTCGCGGATTCAGATCGACTTAGCGCGGCGAGTAGGTGGTACATCTACGGAACAATATGTGAAAGTGGTGGACAACCATACCATCCAAGGATGGATGAAGTGCACGCCCGAAGGTGGAGGTTGGGGAAATGGTGATGGAAAGGCAAATTATACGGTCTATTTTTATACCCAATTTAGTAAGCCTTTTACCGATACGGGGGTATGGAGTTGTGCCCTTCCAGAGGGGCAAAAACGGAAATTGGAAGATGTTACAAGTGCCAGTTATCAAGAGATGGTTTTCAAATCTGTCGTCACAAAAAATATCGGCATTATGGAAGGTAAACATTTGGGGTTTTATACCGAATTCCCTACACAAGCAAATGAGCAGGTATTGATGAAAGCTGGAATTTCATTTGTCAGTATGGAGGGAGCCAAAAATAACCTTGAAACAGAAATCAAAGATTGGAACTTTAACAATGTATTGGAGCAAACGCAGAAACGATGGGATGATGCATTAGGGAAAATCGAGGTTCACGGTGGGACAGAAGACGAGAAAACTGTTTTTTACACGGCTTTGTATCATTCGATGATCGATCCGCGAGATTTCTCGGATGTAGATGGAAAATACGTTGGCGGTGACGGACATATTCACCAAACGAAAGATTTTACCAAGCGAACAGTATTTAGCGGCTGGGATGTTTTTCGAAGTCAGTTTCCTTTGCAAACGATTATTAATCCGACTATCGTAAATGATATGATCAATTCTTTGGTGACATTGGCCGAAGAAAGTAAACAGGATTATTTAGAACGTTGGGAATTTTTGAACGCGTATAGTGGCTGTATGATCGGAAACCCTGCCGTATCAGTTATTACGGACGCCTATATGAAAGGGATATCCAACTTTGATATAGAAAAGGCTTATAAATATGTGCGACAAACGGTTGAAAAATTTGGAAATGGAGAAAAAGGAACTACAGGAGAAATTTCGACGACATTGGAATATGCTTATACAGAATGGTGCATGTCTCAATTAGCGAAACGATTAAATAAAACGGCTGATGTGGATTTATATGCTCATCGTGCGCAAAGCTATAGAAATCTCTTTGATCCGACAGTTGGTTGGTTTCGACCGAAAGAACAGGATGGTACATGGAGTAAATGGCCAGAAACGGGGCGCTTAACCCAAAATTATGGCTGTGTTGAGAGCAACCCTTATCAGCAGGGATGGTTTGTCCCTCATGATGTGGATGGACTTGCAGGCCTTTTGGGTGGTAAGCAAAAAACCATCGCGGATCTCAATAGTTTTTTTGAACTCGCTCCGCAAGATATGATGTGGAATAATTATTATAACCATGCCAATGAACCGGTACACCATTTGCCATTTCTATTTAATCGTTTAGGAGCGCCATGGCTCACACAAAAATGGACGCGTGAAATCTGTTCACGCGCGTATCATAATTCAGTTTATGGTCTGATAGGTAATGAAGATGTTGGGCAAATGTCAGCATGGTACGTATTAGCAGCATCTGGAATACATCCTATTTGCCCAGGCGAGACACGCTATGAGATTACAAGTCCTGTGTTTGATACGATCACCTTTAAACTTGATCCCAAATATTATCCTAGGACACAGTTTGTAATCAAAACAGAAAATAACTCGCCTGAAAATCGTTACATCCAAAAAGCTGAACTTAATGGCGTCCCTTATAATAACTGTTTTATAGATCACAATGAAATTATGCGAGGCGGAACCTTGGTATTGTTTATGGGGCACGAACCGAATAAACAGTGGGGGCTCAGTAAAATTGTTGAAAGCAAATAAGTACTAGGGATTCGTTAGCCTAAGTCGTCTTTTAAGTAAAGCATGATCATGAAATCGCCAAATCTTAAGCTCGTTTTTTTTACCTGTTTTCTTGGCTTTTGCTCCTTTGGGCAAAGTCTGGCTCAACGAAGTCCGATACCGTCAGGTATGTTGGATAGGAGCAAAGCTATTGTATCACAATATGTAGCCAAATTCGATCGACTAGCAACACAGATACCATCCCAAGTAGCCGTGGATGCCCCTTTATTGGGTAATGGCAGTACAGGAGTAGCAATTGCGGGTACACCTGATAGGCAGACCTATTACCTGGCGAGAAATGACTTTTGGCGGTTAAAATCTGGATTTAACGAGTCTTATCCTGCCGTATTAGGTAAAGTAGAAGTGGCTATTCCAATGTTAAAGAAAGCTAGTTATCAGGTTGATGTGGATCTTTATACAGCTATTGCAACCTCAACCTTTCAGGCAGGAGATACGCTGCTGGAGATCAGATCATTTGTTTCCGAGAAAGATGACTGCTTGATTTTACAATTTCAAAACAAAGGAAAGCAACAAATCAACGGGCAGATTAATCTGCTTCTCCCAGCCGAAGACCAATTTAAAAATAATCCACCAGCGGAATCACTGTTCCCAGCTGTCACTCAGCAGGGGACGAGAGGAAATGGAACGATATTCATCAGTAGAGGCTTTGAGGAGCTGGTAGATATTCCGACAAAGGCTGCTGCTGCTGGAAAAATAATCACACAGCAGCAACCTGATTTCAACTTACATGCAGGCGAGTCACTAACCTATGTATGTGCCTTATCTTCCAATTTCAAAAGTAAGAATTGTGTGGAAAAGGTGCTTAAGACCGTGGATGGTTTAGATCTGAAAAATGTAAAACTGCTCGAACGCGAACATAAAAAGTGGTGGGCAGATTTTTGGTCGGAGTCTTATGTTGAAATTCCTGATAAAGTGATCGAAAAACAATATTACCTGTCTCACTATGTGATGGGATCCTGTAGTCGCGATCCGCAATTTGCCCCACCCATCTTTGGAACATGGATTACGCGGGAGATTCCCAATTGGAATGGTGATTATCATTTGAATTATAACTATATGGCACCTTACTATGGGCTTTATTCTTCCAATCATCTTGCTGCAGCAGGTTCGTATGAGCAACCTTTACTCGACTTTATGGAACGGGGTAAGTTCTATTCGAAAGAAATAACAGGGATTTCAGAGGGATTGCTATATCCGGTGGGAATAGGCCCGAAAGGGATGGAAACAACCCGTCAAAATGCAATCATGGAAAGCGTATTTGGTGGATATATCCAAGGTGGACAGGTGGAGCATAAAGGTTTGTTCTTTGGTCAGAAAAGCAATGTGTCCTATGGTGTCACCAATATGGCTACAGCATTTTATACGACTTATGATCGCAATTATGCACGGAAAATATACCCTTATGTGCGTGGTGCAGCTGTGTTTTGGACCAACTATGTCAAGAAAGATGAAAATGGTCGTTATGTGATTTTTAACGATGCAATTCACGAAGGGACGGTCGGGGATAGTAATCCAATTCTAAGTCTTGGACTGGTAAGGCAGACATTGCAGCTGGCTGCCGATTTGAGTGCCTATTTGGATGTGGACCGTCAGTTGGCGGTGAATTGGACACAGGTAAAGGCGAATCTCGCTACTTTTCCGGTTCAGGAAAAAGAGGGGCAATCAGTCTTCCGTTATACCGAAAAGGGACCCGCATGGTGGAATGATAATACACTGGGCATACAGCATATTTTCCCGGCCATGCAGATTGATCTGGAAAGTGATCAGCGTTGGATTACTATTGCACGTAACACGATCGAAAAAATGGGACGTTGGACAGATAACAATGGCACCAATAGTTTTTTTCCTGCAGCGGTTCGTGTAGGCTACAGTGCCGATAGTATACTATATCATTTGCATCGATATAGCCAACATACTTATCCCAATGGATTTCAACGGAACAACCCGCATGGTATAGAAAATTGTAGTACTGTACCGACAACCATTAATCAGATGTTGTGTGGTGTCCATCAGCAGGTGCTAAAATTATTTCCTGTATGGCCCAAACAACAGCATGGGCAATTTGGCAACCTACGTGTGGACGGCGCCTTCCTCGTGTCATCAAAACTCGACAATGGGGTTGTTACTTATGTAGAGATCTTAAGTGAACAAGGACGAAATTTGATTCTTGACAATCCTTGGCCCGGACATAAAATTTCCTGGCGCAAAAATGGAAAAATAATGCAGCCTTTTGAGGGCGATCGCCTGCGTGTAGCAACGAAAAAAGGAGATCGTATTTACTTGCAAGTTGCTGTCCAGTAAGCAGTGGTGAACTGTTGCTGTTTGAGAAATTAGAAAGGTATACCTGAGAAAATAAAACTATAAAATGAAATTTAACCGTTGTTTTTTGAGACTGAATGTTCTTTTTTTGTTAATTATTGCCGGGGGAAAGCAAGTGACAATGGCGCAAAGCAAAAGTTACGCTTTTCTTGATGTAAAAAGAAGTCGGGAGGAACGTATTCAGGATCTGATTGCGCGACTGAGCCTATCGGAAAAAGTGCAAATGATGAAGCACGAGTTTAAGGGCATTCCACGATTGGGCATCCCTGCATACGATTGGTGGAATGAGGCGCTGCATGGTGTTGCACGGACAGAAGAAAAAGTAACTGTGTATCCGCAGGCTATAGGCATGGCGGCTACTTTCAATACGGCTGCGGTCAAACAGATGGGGGATTATACGGCAACAGAAGGTCGCGCATTATTCAATGAAGATCTCAAAGCTGGAAAAACAGGTAAACGCTATCGTGGACTGACCTATTGGACCCCCAATATCAATATTTTTCGTGATCCACGCTGGGGAAGAGGACAGGAGACGTATGGTGAAGACCCTTATTTGACAGGGCAGATCGGAACAGCTATCGTGCGCGGGTTGGAAGGTGATGATCCACAGTATTTGAAGGCAGTTGCGGCAGCTAAGCATTACGCTGTGCACAGTGGACCCGAGCATAATCGACATTCTTTTAATGCAGAAGTCTCAGCTTATGACCTTTGGGATACCTATCTCCCTGCATTTCGGCAATTGGTGACCAAGGCCAAGGTACATGGGATCATGTGTGCCTACAACCGCTTGGATGGAATGCCCTGTTGCGGCAATAATGTGTTGCTCAATACTATTTTACGCCATCAATGGGGCTTTAAAGGCTATGTAACTTCGGATTGTGGGGGTATCAATGATTTTGCCAGCGGACATAACACACATCCGGATAATACAGCGGCCGTCAGTGCTGCAGTTTTGGCCGGAACAGATCTCGAATGTGGTAATCTCTATCAATTGTTGGAACAGGGAGTAAAACAAGGGGCATTATCCGAAAAGGAAATTGATGTTTCACTAGCCCGACTTTTGCAGATATGGTTTCAATTGGGAATGTTCGATCCACAGGAACTGGTACCTTACGCAAAGATTGGTCGTGAAGTTATTGAAAGTAAATCGCATAAGGCACATGCCTATAAAATGGCGCAGGAGTCTTTGGTACTGTTGAAAAATGAGCATAACATGCTGCCCCTTGATCCCAATAAAATAAAAAGAATTGCTTTGATCGGCCCCAATGCCGATAATGGACATGCGCAGTTAGCAAATTATTTTGGTACGCCTTCGGAAATTGTCACACCGCTGAGCAGTTTACAAAAGCGTTATGGAAAGCAAATCGCTATAGACTATCTTCCGGGAACAGAAATCATGAAAAAAATTGATGGCGGTCCTTCATTTGAAGAAATTGTCAAAAAGGCTGCGGTAGCAGATGTTATTGTTTTCGTTGGCGGTATAACGGCAGACTACGAAGGTGAAGCTGGTGACGCTGGTGCAGCGGGGTATGGTGCCTTTGTGAATGGAGACCGATCGACGATGGCTTCTCCTGAAGTGCAGACGGCACTTTTAAAAGAACTGAAAAAAACAGGGAAACCACTTGTATTGGTCAATATGTCGGGATCAGTGATGAGCTTCGATTGGGAATCACAGCATGTAGATGCGCTATTGCAGGCATGGTATGGTGGACAGGCGGCTGGCGATGCTATAACGGATGTGCTATTTGGTCGCTATAATCCGGCAGGACGTATGCCTTTGACAACGTATAAAAGTGATGCAGACTTGCCTGATTTTGAGGATTACTCCATGGCAAACCGCACCTATCGTTATTTTAGGGGGGAGGTGCGTTATCCATTTGGTTATGGACTAAGCTATACGAACTTTGAATATAAGCAATTGCAGACCCCTACAATCGTCGAAACGGGTACTGACGTTCAGGTAACTGTACAGGTGACAAATAACGGTCAGCGCGACGGTGATGAGGTCGTTCAATTATATGTTGTTCATCCAAAAGAAGGCAACTATAAAGTGCCTAATAGTGCTTTAAAAGGTTTTAAGCGCGTATTTTTCAAAAAGGGTCAGTCGCAGAAAATAACCTTCACCTTGACACCAGAAGATCTGGCTTTGGTGAGCGAAAAAGGCGAGTTGATACAAAAAGGTGGCGTAGTCAAAATATATGTTGGTGGTGGTCAGCCGGGGAAATCTGTAGGTGTCGAGACCGAAATTACAATGCAAGGAACAGCGTATCGACCATATTAAGGCAAAATAGAAGAAGGTTTGTATGGACCTTACTGTTAAATAATCAATGAATAAATAAGAATAAATGAAAGTAATTTTCGGAATGTTCCTCGCCATGTTATCCTTCTCCTTATTTGGACAACAGCAGGAAATTACACGCATGGGAAATGCGCGTGTAGCGCTCTTTGATCGGGACTGGAAGTTTTCCCGCTTTGGTTTGCAGGCTGATGGCAATCAATTGGCTGAACCTAATGATTTGCATAAGACCGAATGTAATGATGATACTTGGCGTAGCTTGGATCTACCGCATGATTGGGCTATCGAAGGGCCATTCCGTATTGAGTTGGCCAGTGAATCCGGAAAGCTGCCTTATAAAGGAATAGGCTGGTACAGAAAACATTTTAAAGTCGAAAACCTTCAAGTTGCAGAGCGTGTTTATCTGGATTTTGATGGAGCGATGGCGAATGCTAAAATTTGGTTAAATGGCCGCTATGTGGGCACTTGGCCTTATGGGTATAGTTCCTTTCGTATGGACTTGACACCTTACCTAAAAAAAGATGCTGAGAATGTTCTGGCAGTACGTTTGGATACCGAAAATTGGGAATCAAGGTGGTATAGCGGAGCTGGAATCTATCGTCACGTATGGATGGTACGTACTTCGGCCGTGCATGTTGCACATTGGGGAACCGCTATTACTACACCTGTTGTCAATGATCAATATGCAACGGTGAAGAATGAAGTCACACTGGATAACTTTCGTTTTTTTCCAGTACATGCTGAGGTCAAAGCGACTTATTTCGAGTTGGATGCACAAGATAAACCTGGAAAACAGGTGGCCACCGCCAGTGGATTTGTAGACCTTCATGCCAATGCAAGTGGCAAACTGAATCTTGAAACGCGTATCAATCAACCGAAACGATGGGATATTCTATCGCCAAATCGTTATGTAGAAAAGATCGAAGTCATCGTTGATGGCCAAACAAGGGATACGTATTACAGTCCTTTTGGTGTACGGACTATCGCATTCACAGCAAATGAAGGCTTCAAGCTAAACGGCCGTCGTGTAGATATAAAAGGGGTGTGTAACCATCATGATTTGGGATCATTAGGGGCTGCCTTTAATAAAAGTGCCTTGGAGCGTCAGCTCAAAATGTTACAGGCCATGGGTATGAATTCCCTGCGCACTTCGCACAACCCACCAGCACCAGAATTATTGGAGTTGGCTGATAAAATGGGGATTTTAATTTGGGATGAAGCTTTTGACGCTTGGCGTACAGGTAAGCGCGCAAAAGATTATAATAAATTGTACGATGAGTGGCATGAACGCGATCTGCTGGCCATGGTACACCGCGACCGAAATCATCCGTCGGTATTTATATGGTCCATTGGTAATGAGGTGCTTGAACAACAGGATGTCAACATGACTAGGCATCTAGCCGATATTATTCGTCGGGCAGATCCAACACGACCAGTTTCCAATGGTTATAATGACCCGGATGGCGGCCGTGAATCGGGCGCTGCAACCGCTTTGGATATCATGGGCGTGAATTATTTCTTCAGTCAACAGGGGCGTTGGGATAAAGATACGCGTTATCAGAATATGCCGACTTTGGGTAGTGAAACTTCTTCCTGTGTTTCCTCCCGCGGAGAATATTTTTTTGGAACCGATTACGATGGCTGGCAGGTCACCTCTTACGATCGTGCTGCTCCGGGATGGGGCTGTTCACCGGATGCACAGTTCCGGATATTGGCTCAGTATCCAAACTTGCTGGGAGAATACGTTTGGACAGGTTTTGATTATCTGGGCGAACCGACACCTTATAATTCGGCGGAGACCAATTTGTTGAATTTTAGAACGGATCCTGCGAAACGTGCTGAATTGGAAGCCGCATTGGAAGAATTGAAGAAGAAAAATCCACCTTCAAGGAGCAGCTATTTCGGTATTATAGACCTTGCAGGTTTTCCAAAAGATCGGTTTTACCTCTATCAATCCCATTGGCGACCAGACTTACCAGTGACGCATATCCTACCACATTGGACATGGACAAGCAGAAAAGGGGAGATTACACCGGTACATGTGTATACCTCCGGTACAGAAGCAGAACTTTTTGTCAATGGAAAAAGTCAAGGACGTAAGAAGAAGGTTCCGGGACAGGATTTTCGATTGCAATGGGATAGTGTGCGTTACGAACCGGGAACGGTTAAGGTAATTGCTTACAAAGACGGCAAAGAATGGTCCAAAGCAGAAATCCAAACCGCAGGAAAGGCCGAAAAACTTCAGATGGAAGCAGATCGTGCGACGATCGATGGCGGACGCTCTGAACTTGTTTTTGTGTCGGTAAAAGTGACTGATAAAAAGGGAACCTTGGTGCCTCAATCGGAGGCGTTGATTGATTTTTCGGTCGAAGGTGCAGGTGAAATTGTATCCACGGATAATGGAAATGCAATTGATTTTACCTCGTTCCAAAGTCATTCGCGTAAAGCGTATAATGGAATGGCATTGGTCATCGTAAAAGCAAAAAGAGGAGCGCAGGGTGCAATCCGAATCAACGCATCGAGTAAGGGTTTGAAAGTGGCTACTGTACAGGTATTGGCAAAATAAAAAGATGAATTACTTTAAAAAACAACTCTATATCCTGTGTCTATTGGGCGTATTGGGCCAGGCAAAGCAGAGCTATAGTCAGCAGCTGCCGCTATTTAGCAAAGAAAGCAATAGCCTGTCTGGAGACTGGCTAATAGGAACTCCCCAGGCGAAAGCAGGACTTTTCAAGACGAAAGAAGGTCATTTGGTCTTTTCTAATGGTTTGGTCAGCCGTACATTTACGACTTTTCCAAATGTAGCCAGTATTGGTTTGGATGAATTGACTGGAAATACAGCATTTCTACGGTCGATTCGACCTGAAGCCAGCGTAACAATCGATGGGTTTACCTTTGATGTCGGCGGATTGGAAGGACAGAAAGTACATAATTATTTACTGAAAGAATGGATCCCGGGTTTAAAGGCAGATCCCATGGCTTTTAAATTCCATGACTATAAAATTGAAGATACAAAACCCCGTTTTGGCTGGAAAAAGAGACCAAACTGGATGCCTAAAGATATGCCTTGGCCGGTGCCGGGCAAAGAGCTGACATTTACCTATACATTGGATCAGCAGGCGATCGATGCGCTTGCCGCAAAGAGCAAAAGTGACCAAAACAGGGCATTGCTGTTGGAAGATAAATTTCAGCAGCTAAATTCCGGATGGAAGTTGATGGTTTCAAAATCACATGAGCGTAATTCCTTTGTCAATGAAGGAAAAGTGGGCGAAATTATGGCACTTGAAAATGCTGCTGTGTTCGCTGAAAGAACAGTTCCTCAAGAGGTAAAGGTACTCGTAGCCAAGATGAATAAAGGTACTGATCAATCCAACGATTGGGGATTGGGTTTTGGACTAAGCCTAACGAATAGTAATCCCAGACTTTATTGGAGAGCAAGCGAAGACAAGGTTGTTTTTTTTGATGGCAAACGCGATAACGGAACTTTCGAAGTTGGTAAAGTAGATCAGCTATGGTTTAGATATGAAATAGCAGATAAAGAATTAGTAGCACAAACCTCTTTGGACGGACAGCAATGGCGTACTGTTGGTCATCTTCCACTAAAGTCGGGTGACAAGATACAACTGGTCCGTGTCGGAAAAATGGATCCAAACGGCGGGAATAAGGATGGTAAGGCTTCAACAAAGGAAGGTCGCTCCAAAATAGAAGGCTTTTGGGCATACGGTGATTTTCCATCCCAATTTGCAGGCGATCTGTCCAGTAAACTTGCTTATATGAAAAACGTTACGGTACAGGTTCATTATGATCTTTATGATGACATGCCGATCTTTAGTAAGTGGATTACCGTGCAGAATCAGTCGGACCGGGAAATTGTGGTTAATAGCTTTAAGAGTGAGCAATTGGCCGTATTTGAGCCCGAAAGTTCGGTGGATCATAGAAGCCGTTGGTTATACCCTAATATCACGGTGGAAACAGATTATACATTTGGCGGTATGAGCGAGGAAGTCGTTTATTCCTCGAGTCTGGAGTGGAAAAAAGACCCGCTATATACGACACAGGTCCACTACGACCGGGAGACACCCTGTCTGTTGGAAGTTGCTCCTAAAATGGGACCTGAACAACAGGTTGCTGCCGGTGGGAAATTTGCAAGCTATCGGGTTTGGGAGCTGTTGAACGATAGCTGGGAACGCGAACGTAAGAGCCTTGGATATCGAAAAATGCTGCGCTCCATGGCGCCATGGGCAACTGAAAATCCGATATTGATGCATGTACGGAGTTCGGACAACGAGTCGGTAAAAAGGGCAATTGATCAAGCAGCGGAGGTTGGTTTTGAAATGGTGATTATGACCTTTTGGTCTGGATTCAATGCCGAAGATGATTCTCCTGAAAATCTCAAGCGTATGAAAGAGCTTGCTGACTATGCGCATAGCAAAGGAATTGAACTTGGAGGTTATTCGCTCCTGGCCAGTCGGCATATTGATGCTAAAAATGACGTTGTGCTACCTGAAGGCATGCATCCTCGCTTTGGAAGTTCACCTTGTATAGAGAGTGAATGGGGCCAGGCTTACTTCAAAAAGCTGTATAACCTGTATGAAAGTTCGGGATTGGGCGTATTTGAGCACGATGGATCTTATCCTGGAGATTGGTGCTATTCCACCGATCACCCCGGGCATCATAATGAAAAAGACTCGCAATGGAATCAGTTTAAACGGATCACTGATTTTTACAAATGGTGCCGTGAAAAGGGAATCTACCTTAATATTCCAGATATGTATTTCTTGAATGGCGGCAACAAAGTCGGGATGGGCTACCGTGAGGCAAACTGGTCCTTACCGAGGGCACAACAGGAGATTGTGGAAAGACAGAATATTTTTGATGGTACCTGGGCAAAGGCGCCGTCTATGGGCTGGATGTTTGTTCCTTTAGTAGAATATCAAGGTGGGGGCAAAGAGGCAACGATCGAGCCTTTGAAGGATCACTTGCCACATTACGAGCAACGGCTAGCCAACTTGTTTGGTGCAGGTGTACAGGCTTGTTATCGTGGACCACAGCTTTATGACTCCCCAGAGACGAAAAACGTAGTGGCCAAATGGGTGAATTTTTACAAGAAACACCGCGAAGTTTTGGACAGTGATATTATCCATGTGAGACGTCCTGACGGGATGGATTATGATGCTATTTTGCACGTGAACCCGGCTGGAAAAGAAAAAGGATTACTAATGATCTATAATCCATTGGACGAAGCGATAAAACGAAAAGTTAAGGTCAACTTGTACTATACCGGCCTGATAGGAAATGTACAAGTGGTTGAGCAAGATCAAAACAGTAGGACAATGCCATTGAATGCAGCCTCGGAAGCGATCTTTGAGGTCAATATACCGGCAAAAAGTCAAACTTGGTTCGTCATTAAGTAAGCCGTTCGGCGAACGTTTCGGATCAAGACTTCAATTTTTTAAAGAGTCTTCTCATCACGATGATGAGAAGACTTTTTTTTTGACTTGACTTACGTGTTATTTTGTGTGCGACTTTATCTGATTGACAAGAGTTCACCACATGTGTCTTTTCGGATCAGGTTTGTCGTCGTTTACGCAATGGGATAAGCCATGCTATACGTTATTCAATATGGAGCAATTTTTTGTGCTGTTGCGAAGAATGGCGCTTCCATTGGAGAGCCTTTTAAGAATAAGTCAGATAGGATCGCAAAAGAAGAAAACTCGTTTATTGTCAGTTTTGGACTTAATTAAAAAGGTTCTTTTTACTTAACGTCTTTTTTCTCCGGCCATTTTACAAACACGCCCGTTTCGAGTGTAAGTTCACCAGTTGCAGCATTATAACTATCCTTGGATAGAATAGGGATTTCACCGGCTACTTTACTTTGTTCGGGATTATGTGTACGATTATGGTAAGTCGGCACTTTTTCAAGCTTGACCAATTTACCATTGATGCGTAGATTTTTTTGAACAACGGTTACTTTAGGCAATTTATCGTATCGGATGACATTCAACCCTTCGAGGTCCCGCGGTCTTTGGGCGAAATCAATAAAATACTTGTATTGCTCCAAGAACGATGTGATGTGCTTTTTCATCTGGATCTTTTTACCCGGGAAGGCTAGGGACCCTACATTGACCACTTTTTTTGTGCTTAAATCTTCGACATACATGGTGACCCAGGAATGTTCATAATCGCCCCAGCTGAAATAGGTTTCTTTGGGGTTAATAGCATCTGGAACGGCTTTGCCGGCGATATAGCCTTCTTTTTTTAGTGTGATGCGATAAGAACCTTTGTGCCAGCCTACGGTATTGCGCACACTGATAAAATCACCCTCCGCATCTGAACTAGCATAATATCCTCTAGTTTTTAAAGCCTTTTTTGTCCGTTCAAACCAACGCGAAAAGATGCCATTAAATTTGATATCTTCTTCTTTACCAGTCTTAACACTGATACCGCCACCGGCAGATTGAATACCACAATATAAAGGCATATTGTTTAGGGATATATTAAAGGGTGAAATGTAAAATGAATAGTGGTCTGGGATGTCATCTTGTACAATAATATCAATGGAAATAGAATGGAAATCATTGACGGCAGAGTCCAATACATAATAGGAATTGGTATAGTGTAAAGGGGGTAAGATGAGACTATCGGGAAAGACATATTCCGTAGCCATCTTCTTCTTGAGTTCTTCATCTATACTGCTGTTTTCATATTTTTTTTTAAGCTCCTTTTTGGTTTGGGAAAAGGCTGTGCCACTGCATAAGGTAAGCGGTACGAGCACCACCAAAATATTTTTTATCAATTTCATAAACAGTTTTAATTGTGTTCACCAATATACTTTTTTTTCTTTTAGCAGTAAAGGGCTGATTAACCGCCCGATTAAAATAGTACAACAGACGAATCGTAAATCATTTTTGGCGGATTGTAAACGGTGGGTTGAATCTCTGACCGAGCACTTTATATTTGGTTCCAAGAAATGCCAAGAACATAGATTGGAGCTTTTTTGAAGTAGAGAATGAACCGATTTTAATTCGCTAATTCATTGTGCAGTAGATTTATGTGTGCCATTTTAATTTTAATTGTCATAGTAGATAGTGCCTTATACTTAAGGTGAATGTTTTTCATAGGTAGTAAGCCGTAAAGGACTCCCCGTTCTTGCGGCTTTTTTTGTGTCTATTGGCCAGTTATAAGAATCGCTGACTAGCGTATTCCCATAGTCAGTTTGCTATGAGATCTTATAGGTCTTGGCTGTTTTTAGGCTAGGATAAAAAAAATAAAAAAAGTCAAAATTTCTTTAGGACGTTTTGTCTTTCCCGTTGTCATCATTGTATAAATGGAGATTTTGGCCGTTAAAGATCCATTTGCAATGCAACTACTATGAAATTTTAGCCTATTAATCATTTTTAGCATGGCACTGACTAATAAAATATTCCAACAAAGTGAGATTGAAAGTTTTGAATTCAATCACAAAGTTTTAAAAAATTGTTCATTTATCGATTGTACGATAAAAGGGAAAAGTTTCATGAACTCCATGTTTCGTGATTGTAAGTTCATTCGCTGTACCTTTGTAGACTGTAACTTTCAGTCTGTTGTTTTTCAGGAATCTGGGCTTTGGATGGAAAGTACATTCGAAGCGAATGATTTTTCGAAAGCAATTATTGGAAATTTAAAAATTGAAAAGTCTTCCTTCCTTTACAATACATTTGACAAAACAACTTTCGACGGGACGAATTTGGTTCATGTGGTTTTTAAAGGAAAGATCAGTTCTTCATGGTTTTATGGAATTCCTTTTACAGAAGATTTATACTCTACCAATCTTTTTATTCTCAAAAAAGCCAAACCATTAAAGACTCCCTTAGTAAATTTTGGTCATGCGGAATTGAAGGACGTTATATTTTCTCGAGGGCTAGATCTCTCCAGCACGGTTTTTCCAAATCAAGAACATCTTAAAATTATCAATAATCCAAGACGTTTTTTTAATAGTTTCCTCAAAAGGTCAAGAGAAGTATTCACGGATAATGAATCGTTAGTTTTCTGTCGGGACTTGGTAGATAATGTATTGTATAAACCCGAAAATAAGGGGATGCCAATCATATTGGTTGATTTAAATCAATTTTATCCCTCATTGAATGAAAATAGAGATCGCCTTATTATTGATCTCCTGAAAGCGGGATAATCATATCATTCTATATATAATTGTTAATGCAAAGCCGTTTAGAGTTCCCAGCTCTAGCGGCTTTTTAGCTTTATCCCTGTCGTTGCCATTGTTCGCTCCGGTCATTGCCATTGTTCGCTATTGTTCCTAGTAAACACCTACCTGAGACCTAGTGTCTACCTGGTTCACGAGGTAAACACTAGGCGATTCATAGGAATTTGATCGGTTAATTGCAAAAGTAGGGCAGAAGCAGTCCAGTCAAAAGGCAGTGCAAGGGCCATATCTAATGGCGGCGGTTAAAATGCAACCTGCTGTATCATAGTTTTCTTATATTTTTGTATATATAAGAAAATTAGGTATATTTAATTAATTGTTTAAGATGAACGAATGAAAGATACGAAGTTATTAAAAGGCACTTTACAAACGATTATTCTAAAGCTATTGTCTGGAACGAAAAGAATGTATGGCTATGAAATGACTCAACAAGTAAAACTCTTAACCGAAGGAGAGTTTATCCTGACTGAGGGAGCGCTCTATCCTGCATTACATAAGCTAGAAGCGGAAGGACTCCTGGATACAGCAATAGAAGTAGTCGATGGAAGAGCAAGAAAATATTACTCCCTGACAGTGAAGGGAAAAAAAGCTCAGGTAAGTAAAATGAAAGATGCGTTGACCTTTGTGGAGAAGTTACAGGTTATCTTGAACACTAAACCAATTGTATCATGAAAGAAAAGAAATTGACCAAAGCGGAATTAGGTATTCTGATGGATTTTATTCGTTCTAAAGGATATCGTTATGTTGATGTTCAACTTGAAATTTTGGATCACTTTGCTTGTAAGGTAGAAGAACTCATGTCTTCAGATGCCAGTATATATTTCAATCGAGCCATTGATCTCGCTTATGCCAGTTTTGGAGCGGCAGGTTTTGGAAACATTGCTGCTAGCTATGAATTGAATCTGCAACATAAACAGATCAATAAATTTCCTGCTGATTTTTTACAATTCGTCAAGCATTGGCATAGTGCAATTTATATCGTCTATTTCACATTGTTCTATTATTTTGTGCCGCTCGATGCAGATGCTTTTTGGACGGGATTAAAATTAGGGATGATCGGTACACTTGTTTTTTATATTCCAGTATACTTATTGCGGCATCGACCTAGAGGGAGTAAATACTGCGTTTATCGCAATTATCTTAGTCTAATGATACCGATTATGGTTTTGATCATCGGGTTGGTTTCTTCGGAATGGATCGTTAATTATGTTCCTTTGACTTTGTATCGTGTTGTTATTCTTATTTTTATGTATGTAGGATTAGGAATTTTGTATATCTTTGAGAAGAATCTAAAGGCCATTGTCCGACGGGTAGATGAGATCGAAGTGCTGCACCAGAGCTGACGATTAATTTTTTAAATTATGAAATATCTTTTCCTGTTGTTACTAAGCATTTGTTTTTTGTCCAGCTGTGACAAAGAAGATATTGACTTTGACTCTACGGAGGTCGGTGGTGGAACAATGGCTAAAAGGTATCAATTTGAAGGGCGTTCCGTCGGGTTTTCGGTTAGCCAGATTTACGTGGATGGTACCACAGATAAAAACTTCTATTTGGGGACAGTTTGGGGATTAAAAGATACCACACCGCAACTAAAACTAACTTCCTTTCGTAATTATTATAAACCTTTCAAAAGCACAATTTCTTCTACACAGCCAACTTTATCTCCTATTCATGTCATTCCTGGATTTGATGCTGTGCGAGCTTTCGCGAAGAAAAGCAAGGGGGAACCGGCTGTTTTGAAGCAATCGTCGGTAGGGGCATTTTTCGATTATAGGGCAATACGTTACCATCTTAATAATAGCCCTGACGTAGATAGTGTACTCAAATTGGTCCGTCACCATGATTCCACCACGATAAAAAGAGCTAATAGCCTGTTGTTGCGTCGAGAACATATTACATTTAGTCTCCATGCGGATCTGAAAGACTATGAAAAGGCTTTTAATAAGGATGCACTTGGGAAGTTAAAAAATACAGGATATAATCCCTACTATGTTTCATCAGTCAACTACGGTACACACTCGATCATGATGGGAGAAAGTGATTTTCCGCGTGGTGATCTTAAAAATGTATTGGAAAAATTGCTGTACAATCAATTTCTGACGAAAACTGACGAAACGGTATTAAAAGGTTCCGACGTATTGGTTTATCTGCGTGGTGGACGTCAAACAAGTTTTATTAGACGCGCGACAGGTCTGGATGAAATTAAAAAACTTGTCATTGATTATAAAAATGAACTTGAACTGCAACAGAATAGCTTTGATTATCCCATTAGCTATAGTCTAGGAAGCCTTAATTCCCATGGGCACCTGAAATTCTGGTACTCTTATGATTTTCTCGTCCGTGAGGAAAAAGAGTGATTTTTATTTAAACATATAGATAATTAAAGGATATTTTTTACATTTGGGCTATTGTCGCAAACGGCATTATAGCGTTGTTTTTTGTCTATCTATTTTAAACAGGGTATAACCATTAGCCTTTTTGCCTCAATACCATTATTAGCTATAAACAATTATTAAAGAAGAACTATGGAAGAAACAATTAAGACATTGATCTACGTTCACGCATTTTTTGGTGGGATAGGATTGATTACCGGCCTGATAAGTGTGGCTGTAAAAAAGGGGGGAGCAGGGCACAAGAAAATGGGGATTATATTTTCCTATGCGATGGTGATTAGTTCTTTAATTTCACTCGTTATTGCGAGGATGCCGGGCCACGAAAACACATTTTTATTTTTGATCGGTATCTTTACCATCTATCTCATTCTAGCAGGTAATCGCGCATTGACTTTACGCAGTAAAATTAAACAACAGGCCGATTGGAAAGACAAACTGATTTCCGCCACGATGCTACTTGTATCGGTCGGTATGTTATGTCTTGGTTTAATTGGATTGGTACAACAGGTGGCAAATTCTGTTTTATATGTCTTTTTTGGTGGTTTTGGTGCATTTATGAGTATTCGGGATTTTCAGCTGTTTAAAAGTTTCAAAGAAAAGAAAAATGCCTGGCTGGTCAGTCATTTGGGCCGTATGGTAGGCGCATTGATTGCGTCGGTGACAGCATTTTTAGTTGCTGGGATTCAGCTTGGCTCAACGCTGGTTTGGATTATGCCAACTATTGTTGGCACCGTGTATGTCATCTATTCCAATCGAGCATTGAACAAAAGTAAAGTACTTCGTACGGATTTGCATTAATCTAGCGAGTTAAACATTTAAATCAAGCATTAAAAAGGCCTAAGTAAAAAACTTAGGCCTTTTTAATGCTTGATTTTATGCTAATGAGCCGTTGTCAAAAGACGTTTTTTATGACTTTTTTTTACGTTGATTTTTAATCCAATTCAATGCAATAGCACTTGGTTCACGCGATGCCGAAAGGCTTGTATTGTGATCTAATAAAGGAAATAAGCAATATTCGAAGGGCTTTCCTTGTGCTTTCAGTGCATTGATATGTTCAATCGATAAGCCTACAGGTATTTGGATATCTTTGGATCCAAAAAGCCAGAGTCCTGGAGTTGTTATCGTTTTAAGTGATGTCATCGGATCGGTATTTGTAAATTGATAGCGATCTGGATCATTCGCTACATGTTGTCGGGCCTCGGCTTCCGTATGTTTATCCCAAAAATCTTTTTTTCCATTTGTAAAGAACTGGAAGCGGAGCTGCTCACGGGCAGGGATAACTGCTCCACTGTACAATACAAAAAAGTCGACCAAAGGATTTTGGTTAGTCGCTAAGGGAATGATCCATCCCGCTTGACTGAATCCCAATAGCCCCACAGGAATGTTCGTTTTCCCTAATTGTTGATGGAATACTTTTACTGCTGCTTGTGCATCTTTAGCGAGGAGGTTGAGGTTGGCAGAATCGATATTATTGGTACCGACCTCAGGGCCAGCATAGGTCCCTTCAGATTTTCCTACTCCGCGCTTGTCATAAGTAAATACGGCAATACCGTTTTTGGCTAAATATGAGGCAAACTCCATTATTCTTTTCTCTTGTCCAGAACCATGTATGAGGACAATGGCAGCATGGGCACGCTTAGGCTGAAGTATGGTTCCTGCCAAGTTAATACCCTCACTCTTAAATACAATATCTTTTGTAGACCAGTCTAAAGATTGCGCTTTTGTATGCTGTGCAAAAAGAACGCAATAAATGGCGATGAGAAAAGGTAGCGTACTAAATGTAATCCTCTGTAAGGGAGAATAGTTCGTCAAGGAACAGTTTAATGAATAAGTTTTAGGCATAATTAATTCGGTGTTAAATTTACTTTTGTCTAAAGTAATGGGTTTAATTCTAAAAAGCTTGTGTTTTTCGGTGGACTGTAGATTTGAATCGGTAAATCGTACTGTTTTCGCTGTAAATGGCGGACTAAAATTCTCTCGAATCCTCTGCGTGGTATTTCGCAGATACGCTATGTCCATTCCTGAAAAAAGTTTACAAAAGGTCTAATATGGCTCTTACTTTACGGTTGGTCTTATACGGGATTTTGGTTTGTCTATATTTTGTGGGTAAAAACTAGCGATCAAATTTACTTTTGATCCGTTTTATAAACGTTATTTATACGGAACTTATTCGGTCTTTATTCGCTTTCATCCGAATGAAGTCCGAATGAGGTCCCTATAAAGTCCGTGTTAGCTCCCTGCAAATTAAAAGATTTTGTCGGAAATAAAATAGCGACGGAATAAGATTCGTTAACAGTGTTTTAAGTTTTTCTTTCGTGTTGTATAACGTAATATATCCTTTATCAAAAGTTAACATCTGAAAATTATTTTTGAGCTGAATGAAGCGATTGTTCCTGTGGTAGTTTTCCTTAAGGAAAACTCAGCAAGTTAGAAAAACTCAGCAAGGACAACCATAAATCTTATGAAAGAATAATATGCAAATTTTCTGCAACATGATTCCTCTCTTAGGGGAAACCGATCTTAGTACTGGACTTCTTATTGTTTTTGCCCTTTGTTTATTTGCCGTTGTGGCCTTTGAATTTGTCAATGGATTTCATGATACCGCGAATGCCGTTGCAACGGTAATTTATACCAAAGCACTTAAACCAATTGTAGCCATTCCTTGGTCTGGCTTTTGGAATTTTCTAGGTGTTTTTGCAGGTGGGATCGCAGTGGCTATGGGAATACTTAAATTGGTGCCTCTAGATACTTTAATGGCACTACCGGTTTCGGTAGGCGCTTGTTTGGTCCTTTCTGTATTATTAGCGGCTATTATCTGGAATTTGGGGACTTGGTATTTTGGTATTCCTTGTTCGAGTTCACATACCTTGATTGGTGCCCTTATCGGGGCGGGTATAGGCTTCACCTGGTATTATGGTGGCAGTGGTGTCAATTGGCATAAGGCCGAGGAAATTGGTCTTTCTTTGATTCTCTCACCTTTGATTGGTTTTGGTCTAGCGGTGTTATTGATGCTCTTTTTAAAGCATGTCGTCCGTTATAAAGCACTTTTTCACATCCCACAAGGGGAAGATGACAGACCTCCCTTGTTAGTACGCGGTATTCTTATACTGACCTGTACATTGGTCAGTTTTTTTCACGGTAGCAACGATGGACAAAAAGGAGTAGGACTGTTTATGTTGATCTTAATTGCATTTCTGCCTGCTCGTTTTGCAATAAACCATTCCGTACCAGATGCGGCTGTCATTAAAACGCTCGATCAAACGGAAATCGTGTTACAGACAATTGCTTCCAGTAATGTCGCTCAGGGAACGATGTTTGTGCAAGTCAATCAGGAGATTGAGCAAGTCAAGCTGCATTTGATGGATAAAAGTGTAACGGATAAAGCCGGGACTTTTAAATTTAGAAAAGAGGTTGAAGGTTTAGTCAAATCCATTGCTGCATTAGAGAGCAATAAACAGATCGATATCAATACTGAAAATCGACTGGAGCTCAATCGTAAGTTGAGCGAGTTGAAACATCTTACGGACTTTGCACCGATCTGGGTGATCTTAACTATTTCAATCGCCTTAGGTCTTGGGACAATGATCGGTTGGAAACGTATTGTAGTAACGATTGGTGAAAAAATAGGAAATGAACATTTGAGTTATGCTCAAGGGGCCTCAAGCGAGATTGTTGCCGCTTCGACAATTGGTATCAGTACCGTATTGGGTTTGCCTGTTAGTACAACGCATGTGCTTTCAAGTGGTATTGCAGGTTCAATGGTCGCTTCCGGAGGAAAGAGCAATCTGAATAAAGGGACACTCAAAAGCATCGGTCTTGCTTGGGTACTTACTTTACCCGTGTCAATTGGCTTGGCATTATTACTATTTGTATTCTTCCATCTTTTTATTTAGTTGATTGTTATCTAAATGTTTTTGTCATCCATTGCATTTGTACACATGGCTATTGACAGGTTAATATTAAAAACTTAAAAAATGAAACAAATTCTTGTTGCCTCCGATTTTTCAATCAATGCAAGTCATGCTTTGCGTTACGCCTTGTCTTTGGCTTCTCGTTTGAATATGGAAGTTGCTGTTGTACATGCCATACACCCGACAGAAGGGATCAACAACAGTACTTATAACGCGATCTTTATAGAAGATTATTACGCTAGAAAACGTGCTGCTTTGCAAGAATGGACTGATCAGGTGGTCCAGGAAAATAAATACAATGACCTCAAAGTGAGAACCGTTGTTGAAGTAGGTTATCTGCGTAATGTAGTCACAAAGTATGTTGAATATACAGATGTTTCTTTTTTGGTGATGGGAATTACCGGGGCGACAGGCATTAAAGAAATTGTCGGTAGTAATGCGAGTATGGCTGTGACAAAATTGCGTATTCCGACCTTGATTGTACCTCCTGAAAGTAATCTGTCCGCTATTCCGGTCATTACATTGGCAACGGATTATAAAACAACAAAATTGTCTGTTCGTGATGTCAAGGCACTCAATCGTATTTTAAAACTTTCGGACCCCAAGAAGTTGGAAATTCTACACGTCTCAGAAAGGGATTTGGACGAAAAGCTAGTGCGCAATGGGGAGAAAAAAATGCGTCAGTTGCTTCCTAACGTAGATATCAACTTTAATTATGTGGATGAGGATGATACACGCCCATCACATGCGATCGTTGATTTTGTTGAAAACAATCAGACCGATATTCTGTGTTTGGTCAAACGCAACCATAATATGATTTACCGTTTATTTGCAAGTAGTACGGTGAATGAAGTTTTGAACCGATCAGTTAAAGCGATTTTGGTTTTGCATGAATAATCTGAATGGAAACTTTTTTACGCTATATATCAAGCCGTTTTGGATTTTCCAAGCGGCTTTTTTCTTGACTTTACCAATGCTCCAGAACGCGTTAGCACGGAAAGTTCGAGTTGTGAGATCCATTATTTAAGTCCCAATTTTCGGAATCGCTAAATTGAACAAACGGTTGCGTTTTGATCAGAGTTGCCAATGCTGATAATTCTCGTTATTATCGTAAGGTTATAGTCTGTTCGTAAGCATATTGACTATAGTTTGTTCGTTTATAAAATAAGAAAATTGTGAAAAAATATCTATTTCTTGCAGGTATTCAGGTAATGTCAGCGCTAGGGCTATCGGCTCAAACGACAAGGTCAAATGTACCATTACAGCTATTGGGTACCCGGAGTTGGATCCGTGTAGACATGAAGGATAATCAGCCGAGCATGTCCGGAGCGAAAGTCTTTTGGGCAAAAACGAATAAGAAACCGCAGACAGCCAATGCGGTATTGGCAGAAGGTGTCAAACGTTATTATATTCAGGAGGTAGAGCCTGAAACGACCTATTATATCTGGATAGAATCTGCTACAGGAAAATCCTTGGCGAATGGAAAAGTGTATACGAGTAAGAGATGGCAGCTGGATGATACTGAACTCGATGAAGAGCAAAAGAATCCAAGTTCAAGAGCAGTTCCTGTTGGTATGGAAGTCTATTGGCAGGATGAATTTAACGATCAATTACTTAATCGGAATAAATGGACGACCAACTATTTTTCATCCTTGAACTATCTGAATGCAAAATCCAAGGATGAAATGTTGCATGATCGTTTGCCACAACCCGCTTATACTTTAAATGGATCAGCGATCAATCTGTATGTCAACGATACTATTCCCAAACGGATTTTTACAGCGGGTGGCAACCAGAAGATTTCATCCATCCAAACCTACGATTGGAAGTCCAATGAAAATTTACTGGACAACAGCAAAGGTGGGTACTTTGAAGTTAAGGTAAGGCGCAACAGACAGGGGAATCCCAAGGGAACAAATACCGCTTTTTGGTTTGATTCACCTGGACCAGACATTCGTTATTATCTTCAAGAAGGATCCGAAGTCGACGGAATTAAAG
This sequence comes from Sphingobacterium sp. UME9, assembly GCF_014170215.1. Classification (NCBI taxonomy): domain Bacteria; kingdom Pseudomonadati; phylum Bacteroidota; class Sphingobacteriia; order Sphingobacteriales; family Sphingobacteriaceae; genus Sphingobacterium; species Sphingobacterium sp. UME9. Next base: position 1,072,428 of record NZ_LZZP01000013.1, read on the forward strand.
GCATTCGCCCCAAGGGACAGCTTTTTGAAATCGACGTTTTCGAATATATTACGGCTCAGTTTGTGATACATGGACATGTTGATCAAAAAGGGGTATTTCAACGTAATCTTGCTACACATATTGCAGAGGGGTATGAACATGTTGGACAATGGGTAACACATGGGGTATTGTGGACACCTACAAGTATTAAACATTATATCAATGGAGACCTGATCAAAGCGTATACGAATAAAAATCAGATTTATTCACCCAACCACTTTTTGAACGTATTTCTTGGAGCCTATGGATCTGAAGGCGGAGTCAATATGGAGGTCGATTATATTCGGGCGTATAACTGGCCTTTAAAAGATGGTAATGAATTGCCTAATCCAGATTTTGAGAGTAAGTCAGGCCTTGCACCTTGGGAAGGAGCAGCGGTCATCGAAGAAGGGCGCGGCGAAAAGGGGAGCAAAGCGGTGGTACTTGCACCGGGTCAAAAAATAGAGCAATATGTTTATTTGGATCCCCAACAAGACTTCAAACTTGTTTATTGGAGTAAAGGAGACAAAGTCCAAGTGGAAGTCGATGATGTCGCTGTCGTAACAGGAAAGTTGTCGAATTTAAAGACGTTAATACCTGATTTAGGAAAAAAAGGGGGAAAGCAGGAGCTTGATTTTGTTACTGGCAAGGAGATCAATCCGAATAAAAAAATTGTTCGGATCGGATTTACCAATGTAGGACAGGGAAACGCATCTTTGGATAATATCACGTTGAAGAAAAGATCGTTATAATGCGGTTTTCTTAATAAATATTGGCTCCATGTATATCACGTAGGAGCCTTTTTTATGTTTTTTTATGCGGTAAATGTTTCTTTTGATAGGCTGAAGGTGACATATTTGTCTGTTTTTTGAAGAAATGAGAGAAAGTAGCGGAGTCCTCAAAACCCAATTCAATCAGTGTAGTCTTGATTGGATTGGCCCCCAAACTCAGCAGGTGCATAGCTTCCTTTAATAAACGATTATGAATCAGTTTGAGGGGGCTAGTCTCCATGTATTGCTGTGTTTGCATCCAAAGATTTTTTGTAGTTATATTCAGTAAATTTGCGTAATAAGCGACATGGTGTTCTTGTTTATAATGAAGTTCTACTAATTCAAGAAAGCGATTCAGGATGGCTGGATAAGCGTATGGTGCTAAATTATCGATGTGTTTGATTAAGGAGTGGTTAATCTCTAGTAAGCTAGTTGCCAAACGTGCTAAAATGAGTGATAATGGTGGCTGATAGCGATAGAGTTCATTACGGATCTTATCGAATTCATAGCGGAGCGTTTCAAATTCATATGGCGTGACCTGAAGTATCGGATAATCTTTAAGGAGTTTTATGTTGATTGAAAGCGAATGACATAATTTTTCAAAATTTTGCGAGGGAATTCTAAAATGATAAACAGCGGTTTCTTTGAAAAAATAGAAAGAACTTGACTGACCGGGGAACATTAGATGAATTTGATAACCCATTATATTATGTTGCCCCTGATCAATCTCACGCCTACCTCCGCTCGAATGTATTAAGATAAGGGTCACCACTTCTTTACTTTTGAGCATATGGTAGGTGTGTACCCTGATATTCCGCATGCGATATAAAAAACCGAGATGCTCTACCTCGTTGTCGCATGTTGTTATGTTTGCAGCATTAAACATAGTTATTTTGGTCTGGGGAGGTATTAAGTGTACGATTTGTTTTATTGAATTTTTACGATTCTTATTTAACGATTATAGGGATATTCCTGTACCCAATGAAACTTGCGCTGTATTAATTCGAAGGCTTGCACGTCTTGTTTAATAAGTTTAATGTGCGCTATATGGTCATCAAAGGTTTTTGTCAGAAGAATATTTCCGTCAGGGTTGATCTGATAATCAAATTGATAATTGTTTAGGGTAATTTTTTTTCCCGCTGCATCAATAACAACGCTCTCCCTTTGTGGGGTATAGTCTGTGTTGCGTATTAAGACCTTGTTGTTATCAATTTCGAAAACAATAAGTCGCCAATTTTCGGGGATTGATTTGCCTTGTGTTCCCGCTTGTTCAATACGGTAGATTCCATATAGTGGTGACTTCGTTTGGTACTCAGCTATCATTTTTTTTGTACTTAATATGCCCATGCCCTGTTGCACCATAAAGAGCAGTAACACCACCAATTTGGCGATAAACAAACTTTTTCTTTTCCAGCTTTTGTTGAATAGGGGTTGTTGGATCGGGAGTAACTGTACAGGTTTTCCTGAAATAAAAATTGCGAACAATGCTTTTAAGTAGGGAAGCAGTAGAAATATGGAAAGTAGCAGGAGTGCTGTAGAGACCATTTTAACGGGGACGTCATAAAAATAGTTGACGGCCATAATATTGATACTGGTCGCAACTGTAATAAGTGCACCAGCAACTACCGTTTTTCTGAAAAGCAATAAGCCCGATAATATTTCTACTGAACCAATAAGTATATTGTAGCCTTGAGAGTAACCGATATAGGTCCATGCCAGCCCCATAGGAGAATACTCGCCCAATGGCTGTAGGAGTTGTGTTAACCTCGGCGGTTGCATTTGCATATAGAAGACTTTGTACAGTCCATAGTTAATAAGCATAAAAGCAAGATAATAACGTATTGCTGTGGTTAACCAATAGAAAAGGATTGTGTAGCTGGCTCTTCTTCGATCCAATATGGACCATAAAGCTGCCCCAACTAATGCCAGTAGGAGTAGGATCAATAGGGATACCCAGGCATAGGAGGTATCTCCACTTCCGTTGATGAAGATGCTGTGGTCGTAAGAATAGCCCAATATATTTTCTGCAAACCAGGGAGTCAACCTTTGCATAAAATGGGTAAGAGGGGTGCTGATATATCCATATAAAGGATAAGTGCCGTTATTAAAAACAAGAATAAACGACAAAATGAAAATAAAGGAAAATCGAAAACCTAATTTTCTAAAGGCAGGCCACCGTTCTGGGCCGTTTTCGTTAAGAATATTCATGATTAAAGTTTATAGTATTTAAGTTAATATTTTTTGATAAAATAGGTCGTATGTTTATTGAAATAAATAATCGATTAAATAGTAAATAATCATTACGATGTATTTGAACAGAAGTTTTTATCTTGCTCTTAAAAAATAGGAATGATGGACAAGATCAAAGAATATTTTGAATCGCTCGTTGTCATGAATGATACGGACTGGGAAGTATTTTCCGCTAAGCTTGTTAAGAGGGAGTTTCCAAAAAAGTCATTGATTTTGGAAATCGGAAAAACTGAACAGTATTTATCTTTTATTGAAAAAGGAATTGTACGTTTCAATATCCCAAAACTGGACTATGATTTTACTTTTGGATTTGCTTTCGAAAACTCTTTTGTAAGTGGGTACGATTCCTTCTTGACGCAGCAGCCTTCATCGTATCATCTCGAGGCAATAACAGATTGTATTTTATGGCGGATATCGTTTGAGGATCTCCATGCGGTATATCAAACAACAACGGTTGGTAACCTCATTGGTCGGAAAGCGGTTGAGGACATTTTTCTAAAAAAAATGAAACGGGAACTGACGCTACTTGAAGATTCGGCAAAAACCAGGTATATCAATTTGATGCGTGAGCAACCCGAACTTATTCGGAACATTCCCTTAAAATATCTGGCTTCTTATATTGGTATTAGACCGCAATCGTTAAGCCGGATCAGGAAAGAAATTTATTAACAAATGTTCATTGATAACAAAAGGAAGGGCACCTATTTTTGTTATAAAAAAGATGAAACCATTTTTTGTTTTAATTGTCGTTTGCATTATATCCAATCTCATCCTATTGCTGTTGAAGGGGGAGATGGATATTCTTTTAGCGGGTAAAGTTGGATTGGCGGTGATGCTGTTGTTCACTGCATTGGGACACCTACTTTATACCCAAGGAATGATGTTGATGCTGCCCGATTTTGTTCCATGTAAAAAAGAAATGATCTATGGAACCGGTTTAATGGAATTCATAGCTGCAATTGGGTTATTTGTCCCGCAGGTGAGTCGCATAACAGGAATCCTTTTAATTGTCTTTTTTCTACTGGTATTACCTACAAATATTCGGGCAAACTTAAGGCGTATCAATTATGAGACGGCTACTTTTGATGGCGCGGGTCCAAACTATTTGTGGTTTCGTATTCCGTTTCAAATCTTGCTGATCGCCTGGACCTATTATTTTGTGGTGTGTTAAAGTAGTTTTCTTAACCAAATCATAGCAATAAATTAACATGGTTTTGTTTAGTTTTATTTAACATTTTTTTATTTTTGCTAAACTTTTAGATTGAATAGAATGAAAGAAGCCATCAATATGGTCGTATTTGATATGGCAGGTACGACAGTAAACGAAAATAATATTGTTTATAAAACACTTAGAAATGCTATAAATACGGTTGGGGGATACGAACTGACATTAACAGAGGTATTGGCCCATGCTGCAGGGAAGGAGAAGCTACAGGCAATTAAGACTGTACTCAAAAATAGTTTGGATGTTGATGATGATGAATTGGCTCAACGGATGTTTACTTTGTTTTTGAAAGACTTGGAACATGCTTATGAAGTCGAGGAAATTTACCCTAATGCGAATGCGGAAGAACTTTTTGCGATCTTGAAAGAGCGGGGTATCTTGCGTGTGCTCAATACGGGCTATGATCGTAAGACAGCCGAGTCACTTTTGGAGAAGCTTAATTGGAAAGTTGGCAAAGATGTAGATGCATTAATTACTGCTTCTGATGTACCTCGAAACAGACCTTATCCAGATATGATTCATCTGGCCATGCAAAAATTTGAAATTACGGATCCGGGTTTCGTCGTTAAAATTGGTGATTCTATCATCGATATACAGGAGGGGCAACAAGCGGGTTGCGCTTTGAGTATTGGCATAACAACAGGTGCACATGATGCGGCTCAACTCAGATCGGCAAATCCCGATTATGTGATTGATGATCTACTGGAAATTGTTGAAATACTTGAAAAGAAGAATATATCCAATACAGTCGTCTAGTCTTTGACGCTGTTTAATAAAAAAGCGGGTATTTCCTACAAGAAATACCCGCTTTTGATTGTGATATGATCCACATGTTATTGCATTTGTATGCCTTCCATTGAATTCTGGTTTTTGTTTTTCTTAAACATATTCATATCCATTTTTCCAAAACGGTAAGAAAGGTTCAATTTGATCAATTGTGGATTCGACAGTCGATAATAGGTTTGAGAGAATCCTTCACCCGATGAAACAATGGTATTGCCACGTGTTCTGAAGATATCGTTGATGGCCAATGTTGCTGAGGCAGCCTGATTTTTCAAGAAGCTTTTCTTAATGGCAAAGTCGATACCATAGAATGGTTTGATATAGCCTTGTGAAGAGCTTTGCGCCTGGTTCATTGGTGGACCGAATGTTTGTCCCTGCGTAACTGGCATATTTGTTTTGCCTTGATATTCAAACGCTAGCTGTAGATTCCAGTTTTTCTGTAAGTTGAATGTATTGTTCAATTTTCCAAATACTGTCCACATACCTTCCGAAGGCGTTTTCTCATCCACCTCAATTTTGGAATTATAGAAGTTAAGGTCTGCAGTCAGATCCCACCATTTTTTGAGATTATTGGTATAAGTGAATTCTGCCCCATAATTCTTGCTGGAATTGGCATTGATATAGGTGTTAATGAAATCCATTTTGTTTGTGACTGGATTGACTTCCTGTGTCAGGTAACGTGTAATTAGATTGTTTGTGCGTTTATAGTATACCGTTGCCAAAAATGTACCTTTTCCATGTGTACGGCTGTAGGAAAGTTCGCCGGATGTTGTGAATTCAGGAACAAGGTCAGGGTTACCGCGTGTAATATTCAAGCTGTCCGTGTAATCAACAAATGGGATGAGCTGAAAGAAGTTCGGGCGGTTGACGCGACGGGTTACGCTCATCTGTATTTGGTCTTTTTCGGTTAGCTTTTTGCTCAAGAACAAAGAAGGAAATAAGCTCAAGGGATACTTGTTGTGGAACTTTTCGTTTGTATTCAAAAGTTCACCGTCGTAAGTTGAGCTTTCTGCGCGCAGCCCAACTTTATAGGATACCCAGTCCTTGAGGTTTCCTCCAAGTGAGGCATAGGCTGCATAGACGCTGTTTTTATTGTTATAGTTCGCTGAAGCTGCGGTGATATTCTCAAAATCATCTTCGCCTACTGCTTTTAAGGAATTATTGTTGAGATTTTTGAGTTTATTGATCTGTGCACGCACACCAGTTTCGAGTTTCATGCCATTTTTGAATGGTTTGACATAATCTGCCTGCACAGTCATGAACTTATTGTCACCGGAACCGATGTTTTTTTGGATTTGAGTTCCGCTGATTTCCCCGCTTGCATTGCGGTAATTGGTGGTGTATAAACCATTGGATGTGTTGTTACCGCCAAAATAATTGAAATCGACAGATAATTCTTCGCCTTCAGTTTTGAATTTTTGAACAAGACCTGCCTGCAACCCACGTGGTTTAAAGCTTCTTTCAGATTCGGAAATCCGATCGCTGAGTGATTTGCTATTGCCAGAGGTGGTTGAGATCGACGAGTTCTCATTCGGCTTAAATTTACCCTGAACCAATACGCCGGCTACAGATAGCGTTGTTTTGGGACTTAAGTCGTAATCTACGCCGAGTCGGCCAAAGGTAATCATACCTTTTGTTTTGCCTTCAATATCTTGATCTACTGTTGATTCTATGCCATTAATTGTACTGGTACGGTGGCTGTCGCCCTCGGTGTTGGTCCGCATGCGCATATTCATTCCCGTCAGTGAGATGTTGAATTTATTTTGACGCAGATTTAAACTACCCATAAAGTTGGTTCCACCAAAGCGGTCTCCACCTAAGGTGACCATACCATTGTATCCAGCTTTCTTATTTTTCTTCAGAATAATGTTGAGGATACCGGCCATACTTCCCGAAGCATCATATTTGGCGGAAGGATTTGTGATAATTTCGATTTTATCGATCACATCGGCAGGAATCTGGTCGGGGGTGAGTGTTGTAGGTTTTCCATCGACAAAAATTGTAGGGGCTGCATTTCTCAGTTTTACGTTTCCGTCGATATCTACTTGTACAGAAGGCATATTTCGGAGTACATCGATGGCGGTACCTCCAGCTGCAACGATATTTTTCTCTACATTGAAGACTTTTTTGTCGATGTCCATTTCGAGTAGTGCTTTGCGGCCCGTAACAGTGACTTCATCGAGTTTACGCGTGTCATTGTCCAGTTTGATCGCACCAAGATCTTTAGCTGCTGTTTTGCTATCGCTATAGTCTACAGCAAGATCGATTGACGTATACCCGACAGAGCTAATTTTTAGCTTCCATTTTTCTTTTGGTGAAATACCAGGGAAATTGAATTTTCCATTTTCCGATGAACTGGTACTTTTTACGAGAATTTCCCTTTCTTTACCTGTAGTTTGGTCTTTGACGACCTTCAATAAATTCACGGAAGCTTGCGAAATAGGTTTCCCCTCACCGTCTACAATCTGACCCGATATCTGGCCTTCAGACATGGTGAAAGCAGGACGGCCGCCTGCAGGGGCTTGAGCGTGTACAGAAGCAACCGCAGTTGCCATTAGCGCTATTGCTATAATTCTTTTCATTGTTTCTTTGCTATACTATCGTCTATGCGGATTAGGCTGTATGATAGTACACAAATTTGAAAAGGATTTTTTAGCTATGCAATCATCTGTAGACCGAAGTGGCGAATGTGTAGACGAATGGATAATTATAACGATACGATTCGGTACATTATATAAACTGTTCGATATTTTTGATATATTTTTTACCAATAGGGAGGGCGGCTTCGGGTAAAGTAAGTTTGTTTTGAGACACCTGCCCAATACGATTTTTATTGACAATAAAGGAATTATGTATACGTAAAAAGTCTGCGATCGGTAATATTTTTTCCATTCCACGTAAATTGCTACGTGTAAGAAGCGGTGATTCACGGTCTACCAGGTATATTTTAACATAGTCTTTCAAACCTTCTATGTAACTGATTTCGTGAAGAAAAATTTTCGTCTTTTTGTATTCGACATTGACGATAATATGATCCTGTTCGGGGAGCTGCTTTGCACGGAGCAGCATGCCCTCTTCCACTTTCCGGACTGCAGCAGCGAGTCGTTCTTTTGAAATGGGCTTAAGCAGATAATCAATGGCATTTAGTTCGAAACCTTCGACAGCATATTGGTGATAGGCCGTGGTGAAGATAACTAGGGGGCGGGGAGCGAGTTCGCGAATAAACTGCGTGCCCAATTGATCGGGCATTTCAATATCCAGAAAAATCAGATCGATAGCGTGATCTCTTAAATACTCTTCCGCTTCGGCCGTCGCATTAAATTTACCTGTTACTTCGATTTGCTCAAAATTTAACAAGTCGTCTTCGAGGATATTGAGCGCGAAGGGTTCATCATCAATAAGTATACATTTAATCTTCATCGGTCATCAGTTTGAGGGTTACTTCGAAATCTCCAACGTCGGTTTTTCTGATTTTGAGGTCATGTCGATTGGGATACAATAATTGTAATCGTCTGCGTACATTGGTCAGTCCTATCCCTTCGTTTGGACGTGGTTCTGTATGTTGTAAGATTCTATTGCGGGATATAAAGATAATGCCACCTGGAGTTTCCTGAAATTGAAACTGTATCTGTGGAGCTGTTTTGCTATCCACACCATACTTGAATGCATTTTCCACAAAATGTATGAAGAGTAATGGGGGGATCATTCTGTTTTTGACCGTATTTTCAATATCAAGTGCTACATTTCCTTTAATAGGAAGACGAAGGGTCTGTAAGGCAATAAAATTGCGCATATGGTCGATCTCTTTAAAAAGTTCGACTTTGGGGCCGTCTACTTCGTAAAGTATATAGCGTAGCATTTCGGATAACTTAACAATAGTGTCTTCTGAATCTGGTGATTGTTTACGAATGAGCCAACGGATATTATTAAGTGTATTGAATAGGAAATGCGGGCTGATCTGAAGTTTTAACATCGTTAGTTCTGCCGTTGTTTTTTCAAGCGCGATCTGTTTGTTGAGCTCCTTTTGTCGGGCTTGTTCATCATAGAGAAAGATCATGGATGAAGTAATCATACAAAGGGAATAAATGATACCGGGGCCAATCACCAAGCGCACAAAAAGAATATTCTCTTTGGTCAAATGGGCAAGTTCTCCATCTGGATTGAAATAGACTATGATGTAGTTGAGCACCACGTATGTGGCAAATCCAAGTGCGATTAATAGCACAAAAATCTTTCTGCGACCGAAAAAATAGGTAGGTGCAACAACATAGCAATGCAAGTAAAAATTAGCAGCCAGGAATACGATATTTACTAAATGCGATAATGCTGAATATGCTTTGAAATCCGCGATTTTATCGGGTTGGTAGAGGTAAGTTATAAAGGGTAACAGCAGTAGTATAGTCCAGATGACAATATGTAAATAAAATTTTCTGAAAAACCTGCTGATCATGTTATGTCTAATTAATTGCCTTAATTTTTGGATATCATCAAACTTAGATAAATTGCTTTTTATATGCAATATAAATACGTTTCTATGCAAAAAGAATTATTCATTGAAGCCTGTTTTCCTAAGGTTAACATGATCTGTTGTTAATCGATAGGGTGTTAAAACATGACCTGTTGTTAAATGATATGATGTTAAAAGGAGGTTTGTGTAAGAAGGCGAAATCGGGAAATACGCTGCACTGTTGGAAATAGTTTTGTATTTTGCAGGTATAAACTTTGTAACGTGACATTCAATCCAAATCGATATCAACATATGCCCTATAGACGCTGCGGGAAGAGCGGTGTTTTCTTACCTGCCATCTCATTGGGGCTTTGGCAAAATTTTGGTGAAACTGATATTCAAGCTGTATTTCGGAACACTTTAATTACGGCTTTCGATCGTGGGATTACCCATTTTGACCTTGCCAATAATTATGGACCGCCCCCAGGAAGTGCAGAAGAAAACTTTGGGAATATATTGCATGCCGATTTTGTGGGCTATCGTGATGAACTACTTATTTCTACCAAAGCAGGATATACCATGTGGCCAGGTCCTTATGGTGATTGGGGAAGTCGTAAATATTTGATGGCCAGCTTACATCAGAGCTTAAAACGGATGAAGCTCGATTATGTGGATATATTTTACCATCATCGACCGGATCCGAATACACCGTTGGAAGAGACAATGGCAGCATTGCGAGATATTGTTCATCAAGGAAAGGCCTGCTATGTAGGTTTGTCCAATTATCCTCCTGATCTTGCTCAGAAAGCTGCAGCGTTATTGCGTGCAATGGGGACACCATGCCTTATTCATCAGCCTAAGTATTCGATGCTGGTGCGGACACCTGAGGAGGGACTTTTGGATGTGCTGCAGGCAGAAGGAATCGGAGCGATCGCTTTCTCTCCTTTGGCGCAGGGACTGCTGACCAACAAATACCTCGGGGGTATTCCGGCAGATTCACGCGCTTCGAAAGAGCATTTTTTGAAAAGTGAAATGATCACTGCAGAATTAATGGAGAAGATCGACCGGTTGAATAATCTTGCGATACAAAGAGGTCAAACATTGGCGCAAATGGCAATTGCATGGTTGTTGAAAGATGAACGCGTAAGCTCAGTTTTGGTGGGGGCAAGAAATAGTGAACAGCTGGTTGATTCGCTCAAGGCCCTGGACAGGCTGGACTTTACGGCGGATGAATTGACGGATATAGATACTATTCTGAAGCATAATTAGTCACCTAATTGATCATATCATGTTTGCCTTCGAAGCACAATTGGAAATTATTGGTATCAATCCTTTTGTTTATGTTCCTACGGATATTCTGGAAAACCTATTCAAGGATGCAGGAACAAACAAAGGATATATTCCTGTGAAAGGAAAAGTGAATGAAAAGGATTATGTTCAGACGTTGCTGCGGTTTAAGGGGGAGTGGAGACTGTACATTAACACGGTTATATTGTCGAATTCGCCGAAACGAATCGGGGAGACCTTAGCCGTAACAATCGCTTTTGATCCTGAAGACCGGACTATTTTACCCCACCCCGAACTCGAAGCAGCATTTGCACTAAATAAGGAAGCTCTGCAGGTATTCGATGGATTGTCTCCATCAAAGCAAAAGGAAATCATCCGCTATATTTCTTCCTTAAAAACGGCGGACAGTCGAAGAAAAAATATTGAAAAAGCAATGGGTTTTCTTTTGGGTAAAAACCGATTTGTGGGCCGTGAAAAGCCCTAAGAAATCAGACCAGTACTTCGATGTGTGTACTGTAATTCTGGCCAGATATCGGGATTATTGGTCAGAATTTTAACGATAATTTGAATATACTTATGGATAATCCTAAAATTGTATGGGGTATCATCGGCTGTGGTGATGTCACGGAAAAAAAAAGCGGACCAGCGTTTAATCGGATAAATAATAGTCAGCTATTGGCTGTAATGCGAAGAGATGCGGTGAAAGCTGCTGATTATGCTACTCGACATCAAGTCCCCTTGTGGTATTCAGATGCGGACGATTTGCTCGATAATATCGATCTCAATGCAATTTATGTTGCAACGCCACCGTCATCTCATCTCGCGTATGCAGTATCTGCCCTGCGTAGGGGGAAATCTGTTTATGTTGAAAAGCCCGTTACGTTAAATGCGATAGAAGCAGAAACATTATTGCAGGAAGTAAAAGAAAGTGACGGAAAGTTGGTTGTTGCACATTATAGGCGGCAATTGCCTTTGTTTCTAAAAGTTAAAGAACTTGTTGAAAGTGGTGAAATTGGCGAATTAAGGACAGTCCAATTGCGTTTATGGCAAAGCAGAACCCCCGACTTGGTGACTAAAGGTGCCGGAGATTGGCGTACTGACCCTGCCGTTTCGGGGGGAGGTTATTTCTTTGATTTAGCCCCACATCAATTGGATTTGATGATCTATTTTTTTGGAATGCCGGTTTCATATCATGGTTTTAGCTTGATTCAAGATAAAGAAAGTGCTGTAGCTGATCAGACAACAGGGACCATTTTGTTTGAAAATCAGCTTGTCTTTATCAGCTTGTCTTTAATGGAACTTGGAGTTTTAATGTTGCCAAAGAAAACCAAGTAGATAAGGTTGAAATTGTAGGAAGCCTCGGGCATATTACTTTTTCTATTTTTGGAAATTCAGTTGTTATCAAAACAAGAGATGGCGAGAAGGAATTCCTATTTGATCATCCTGAAAATATTCAATTGCCAATGATTTCGCGCACAGTAGATTATTTCAGCGGCATCGGGCCTAATCCATCTCCGATTGAGGAGGCTGTTGTATTAATGAAGATTATCGATGACTTTTCGACAATAAGGCAATAATGTTTTCGTCGCTCTTACCATAAGCTAGATCATACCATGTGATGACTGTGGTAACCTATGTGCAGTATTTTATTTGAGGACATACCCTTGTAATGTTCTTAATGCCAGTACGCCCGTAGGAAGTACTGGCAATTGAATAAATATTTTCAGGTCTGAATATTAAATTTTCGCCAATGCAAGATCGATAAATGATAGTTCTTCGACGGTAAGCGTGATATCGATGGCTTGAGCATTTGCTATGGCCTGCTCTGCATTTCGGGCACCTGCTAAAACCACAGTGATCGCAGGCTGTAGACTGGTCCAGCGTAATACCAATTGAGAAAGCGTTACACCTTTGTTAGTGGCAATTGGACTGATGGTATCCAAGAAGGTCTTTACCTTGGCCAGATCAAATTGTTGGAAATAACCATTGCGGTGATCGCTTTCTTTTAATTTACCTGTGTTAAAATATTTACCGGTTAATAAACCGCGCTCCATAGGGCTATATACAATGATCCCTAGATCATTTTCCTTTGCGTAAGGAACAAGGTCCTGTTCGATACCTCGGTTCAACATACTGTAACCAACTTGATTACTCGCAATGTTGAGGTTCTTCCGTGCTTCTGAAACTTGATCGACACTATAATTGCTGACGCCGGCGGCACGGATCTTACCTTGTTGTAAAAGAAGATCCAAGGCTTCCATCGTTTCCGAAATCGGGGTCGTGCTATCTGGCCAGTGAATCTGAAGTAGATCGATGTAGTCCGTGCGTAAGCGTTTTAGGCTATTCTCTACTTCATGAATTACACTAGTTTTTGACGAATATTTATAAACTGGAATAGTTTTACCAGCTTCTTCTGCATCAAAGAAAAATTCACCTTTTCCTTGGTTACTACCGTCCCATACCAAACCAAATTTCGTCAATAGCTGTATTTTGGTCCGATCGTAACCTTGAATTGCCGCACCGATCATTTCTTCACTTAAACCAAATCCATAAAAAGGGGCTGTATCCAATGTAGTGACACCATTGTCGATCGATGCTTTTACAGAATCAATAGAATCTTTCTTTTCATTTCCGCCCCACATGTTGCCACCAATGGCGAAAGCTCCATAAGTAATTGCTGATAATTCTAAATCTGTTTTTCCTAATTTTCTGTATTCCATTTTTTTATTTTTTTATGTTTCCTATTAAAATTATTTATTACGCTAATGCGCCTTTTTTACCAAATAAATCTGTTCGAAATGGCGCTTACTATTATTTTAATGATTGATAGCACAAAGTTATAACCCTTATTTTTATTATTAAAATAATTTAAATTAGGTTATTCTATTATTTTTATGATATATCATTAGGTGTTTTTTTAGGGAAAGCTTGAACAGTTATAGCTAAGTTTTTCTTGCTCATTCCTGTATAAACTAGTAAATTTATGTCATGCAGTAAGTCTTTTCGAAGGCGATCAATACCATTTTTATTGGAATAAGCAGTTGAGCAAAAGGATAACGATGCAAAAAGTAGAACAATTTAAACCTGACGTGATTATCATTGGAGCTGGCTTGGCAGGACTTACGACAGCAATGGAAGTCACCAATGCTGGTAAGAAAGTGCTTCTTGTAGATCAGGAAACGGAAGAAAATCTAGGGGGGCAGGCCTATTGGTCCTTCGGGGGACTTTTTCTTATCAATTCGCCGCAACAACGTCTCATGGGTATCAAGGATTCTTATGAACTAGCCCGACAGGATTGGATGGGGACTGCCGGATTTGACCGCGAGGAGGATTATTGGCCACGACAATGGGCTGAGGCCTACTTGAAATTTGCAACGGAAGAAAAGTCGGCCTACATTGCTAAGCTTGGCATAAAGTTGATGTTTATGGTCGGTTGGGCAGAGCGCGGTGATGGTTCGGCCTCGGGGCATGGTAATTCTGTGCCTAGATTTCATGTCAGTTGGGGGACCGGAACCGGAGTTGTGAAACCTTTTGTGGATAAAGCTTATGCTGCGCAGGAAAAAGGTCTTCTGCAGTTTCGTTTTCGACATCGCGTGACAAAATTGCTAACGCAAGATGGCACGGTCATTGGAATTGCGGGCGATGTTTTGGAAGATGATAACAAAGCAAGGGGTATTGCAACCAACAGAACTATTCTTGCGGCGTTTGAATATTATGCAGATCAGGTCGTTATTGCTTCGGGAGGAATCGGTGCAAATCATCAATTGGTACGCGAAAATTGGCCTGAACGATTAGGGAAAGCGCCGGCACAAATGATTTCAGGTGTTCCCGCCTATGTCGATGGAAAAATGATTGGAATTGCGGAAGAGGTTGGGGCTCATATGATAAACCGCGATCGCATGTGGCATTATACGGAAGGGATTGAAAATTGGAATCCAATATGGCCTAACCACGGCATCCGTATCTTGCCTGGGCCCTCTTCATTGTGGTTTGATGCCCGCGGCAACAGACTTCCTGCTCCTTATTTGCCTGGATTTGATACCTTGGGTACACTCAAGCACCTGCAAGAGACAGGCTTTTCTTATTCCTGGTTTATTTTGACGCAGAAGATTATCAAAAAAGAGTTTGCTCTTTCGGGTTCAGAACAGAATCCAGATATTACCAACAAGGATTACAGCTTATTTTTGAAGCGCATTTTTGGGAAAAATGCGCCCGGGCCCGTTGAGGCTTTTAAGGAAAAAGGATCTGATTTTATTGTTTCGGACAATCTAAAGGATCTGGTAGCTCGTATGAATCGTTTGGCAGGGGAGGATCTATTGGATTATGAAGCAATTAAATCGCAAATTGAAGCGCGTGACCGGGAAGTAGATAATAAGTTTTCAAAGGACACGCAAGTAAATTACATCCGGAATACACGGAATTACCTTGGTGATAAATTAGGCCGAGTGGCAGCCCTTCATAAAATCCTGGCGCAGGAAAATGGACCGCTTATTGCGGTACGTCTCCATGTACTGACCCGGAAAACCTTAGGTGGTCTTAAAACGAATCTCCAAGCACAAGTGCTAACAAAGGATGACGAGGTGATAAAGGGCTTGTATGCTGTGGGTGAGGTGGCTGGATTTGGTGGTGGCGGGATGCACGGCTATCGGGCACTGGAAGGTACATTTTTGGGGGGATGTATTTTCTCCGGCATGAAAGCCGGACAACATATTGCGAGTCTGCCAAAGGCACCATCTGCCTAAGAAATGTGATGAAAATTAATTCTTTTCTTAATGTTAAAATAAAGGTTCCATAGGCAATCAATGCGATTTTTGCCTATGGAATAAGGGACTATTAAGTTTTTTTTCTGATAGAGCGCATCGTTTGGAGAAGAACAGAAACGAGCACAAGAGCGAGTCCAACATAGAAGGAAGCATTGACTTGTTTGCCTTCGTTGAAGAATAAAAAAGCAATGATAATCGAATAGATGGGCTCGAGATTGAAACTCAAATTGACCGTAAATGCAGATAGCTTCTTGAGTGATTCAGCAAAAAGAACATAGAGGCCAACCGTACAAAATAAAGCCAGCAAGATTAAATAGACCCCATCAGAAAAGCTCGGTATAAAACGTTCGGTGGGAAATAGATAATAGAAAATGGGCAGTCCGAGTCCCAATACAATGGTGCCACTAAGCATCTGATAAAAATTGAGCAATTTACTATCATATTGTTTGACTAGTCGCTCGTTGTAAATGGTATATAAAGCCGCAAAAATAGTTGAAATTACACCCAAAATAATCCCAAGTTGATAAGAGCTATCAAAATGAAAGATTAAACTGATTCCGATCAATGTCAGCATACTTAACATGAGCTGCGCTGCGCTAAATCTTTTCTTGTTGATGATTGGCTCTAATACAGCGGTAAAAAAACTGGTTAGGCAATAGCAAACCACGCCAATGGAAATGTTGGAAAACTTGATGCTACCATAAAAAAATATCCAGTGGATGGTGATTAATAGGCCGACCTTCGCAATTTTAAACACATCTTTAGTGGATTTTAAACGCTCAATTTTGAATAATTTGAGAACGAGGAATAAGATGATTGTTGAGAGTAAAACCCGAAACCAGACGAGTGGTATTTGATTGAGGGTAATTAGCTTGCCGAAAACACCGGTGAAGCCTGCGAGCAGTACTGCGGTATGAAGTACTAAATATGATTTTTTCATAAAAAAATGTCTTTCCCAAAAGGGAAATTTAAAAGCTAAATAAATAGTTAATCCTTATATCATCCGAATTTGCTCCTAATCGGACGCCATTATTCGTTTGACATTGCACTATATTATTTTGCTGGAGGAGAAAGACAAGTTCTTCGGCCCATGGTTTTATGCTTGTTTTTAACAAATATAGAAATTATCTACAGCATTCAAAGTGTTATATTTCAGCTATTTTGTTTGGATTAATATTCTTCATCCTAAAGACTAAATGTTATATTAGTAATCTCGCTAGGGGGGATCCCAAGATAATCGTCTTCCTAGTAATGAATACACAATATCAATATAAACCAAACTAAACAATGAAGAGAAAAGAATTTATACGAAATACGAGTCTATTGGCTGCATCAGCACTTTTTGCACAGACGAAAGTATTCGGTTTTCAAGCTGATACGGTTCGTGTAGGGCTGATCGGTACAAACGGAATGGGCTGGTCCAATCTGAACGCCATCTTGAAGGTACCAGGAGTGCAGTGTACGGCATTATGTGATGTCGATGAAAATGTTTTGGGGAATCGAGCTGAGGAATTAAAGAAACGCAATATTAATGTGAAGACTTACATCGATTATAAAGACCTCCTAAAAGCAAATGACGTTGATGTTGTTATTGTCGCTACACCTGATCATTGGCATTGTATGCAAATGGTTGATGCTGTTGCGGCCGGAAAAGATGTATATGTCGAAAAACCGATTGGAAACTCCATTCGGGAATGCGAAATTATGGTTGCAGCTGCTAAAAGGCATAAGCGCGTTGTACAGGTTGGGCAGTGGCAACGTAGCCAACAACATTTCAGAGATGCGATGGATTTTGTTCATAGCGGAAAATTGGGGAAAATACGTCTTGTTAAGGCTTGGGCTTATCAAGGTTGGATGAAGAGTATTCCGGTTCAGGCAGACGCTCCTGTTCCCGCGGGAGTACATTATGATAAATGGTTGGGGCCAGCACCAAAACGTGCGTTTAATCCCAATCGTTTTCACTTCAATTTTAGATGGTATTGGGATTATGCGGGTGGTTTGATGACCGATTGGGGTGTACATATGTTGGATTATGCGCTAATTGGAATGAAAGTATCAGATCCTGTTTCGGTTATGGCTGCTGGCGGTAAATTTGCTTATCCTGACGATGCCGCTGAAACTCCAGATAGTTTAACAACGGTATATGAGTTTGATGGATTTAATGTTCAATGGGAGCAGGCAACAGGGATAGATTTGGGGCCTTACGAAAAGACTCACGGAGTTGCTTTCATTGGCAATAATGGTACCTTGGTCGTCAATCGTGAGGGTTGGGAAGTTATCCCGGAGAAAGGGCGAATGGATGCTGTCTCTTTTCAACGTTCACAGGATAATGGATTGGACAAGCATATGGTTAATTTTGTAGAAGCAGTTAGAAAGAAATCTGTGGAGGGTTTACATGCTCCGATAGAAGCTGGGGCACATATCGCGATATTCTCACAAATGGGAAATATTGCTTATCGGGCCAAAAAGAAATTGTTCTGGGACAAACAAAAGCGCAGTTTCAATGATAAGGATGCCGACCAGTACCTGGCGAAAATTTATCATAATGGTTATAACCTGCCCAAAGTCTAAGATGTTAAAAATAGGTATTAAAAAGATATTGTTTTGTCTAGCACTGGCGGGGTTGGTTGTGAACCAGGTTTCAGCGCAACAGATGGAACAAATGTGGAATGGTGAGGGGGGAAATAAACCGATCGCCCAAAATAGAGGGAAACTGTTCCGTGAAGGCAAATATGCGATGTTTATCCATTGGGGAATCTATTCGCAGCTAGCAAATACCTGGAAGGGAAAAACGTTTTATGGCATAGGGGAGTGGCTCATGAACAAGAGTATGGCCAATATCCCTGTTGCGGACTATATGGCCGCTGCGGGTTCTTTCCGTCCAGATCATTTTGATGCTAAAGCTATTGTGCAGCTTGCAAAAGATGCTGGAATGCGTTACATCGTGATTACAAGTAAACATCACGATGGATTTTCGATGTTTCATTCTAAGGTGAATTCTTTTAATATTGTTGAGGCTACTGATTTTAAGCGTGATCCAATGACTGAGCTCGCAAAAGCATGTAAAGAGGGGGGAATTGGTTTTGGGTTCTATTATTCGCAAAATCAGGATTGGACCTATCCTGGCGGAAATGGAGGCCCCAAGGTGAATGCAGCTGGTCAGCCGAAAACATTTGATGATTATTTTTGGGAGAAATGTTATCCTGAGGTGAATCAGATTACAACTGAGTATGGACCGATAGAACTGGTCTGGTTCGATACTCCAGGTGGGATGGATAAGAAATACGCACAAAAACTTGTCGAATTGGTTCATAAAAATCAACCTGGGGCGTATGTGTCAGGGCGAGTTGGGCATGGGCTCGGGGATTATTCTACTTTAGGAGATATGGAAGTACCGCGGCAGAATGTTCCAGGTCTTTGGGAAGCAGTGGATGTAACCAACGATTCTTGGGGGTATGCTTGGTACGACAATAATTGGAAGAGTGCTCGCGAGATCCTATTGCGTACATTGTCGACGGTTGGTCGAGGTGGGACTTATATGTTAAATGTTGGCCCCAAGCCAGACGGGACTATTCCAGAACCAGCGAGTTTAGCGTTGCGCGGTGCGGGTGCCTGGATCCGGAAATATCCTGAAACCGTTTATGGGGCGCAAGCGTCACCTTGGGGGCATGCCTTACCCTGGGGAGATGCTACTGTACAGGGGCGTAAGATTTCGTTGTTGGTCTATCATTGGCCGGCCAATGGAAAGTTGTTTGTTCCGGGCCTAACAAAAGGGATAAAGTCGATTAGCCTTTTAACTTCCAACGGCAAAAAGTCCTTGAATTACACGTTCGATGGAAAATGGTTAAAAATCAATACGCCAGGTGTAGCTCCCGATCCATTGGTTTCCGTGATTGAGGTAGTTATGCAGGGAATGCCCGTTATTGATAAAATGTTAGGTGTTGATCCGGCGATGGAGACAATTGTGCCTGTTGATTTTGCTGAAGTTGAAGGATGTAATAAAACTGGAAAATCCTGGATGGAAAAATTCGGTGAATGGAAGCATGTGGTTCAAGTAGGGCAATGGGCTGATGAAAGTAAACTAACGTACGCTATAGACATTGTTAAGCCAGGCTATTATCAAATTGATCTCAATTATACGGGGCAGGGGAGAGTGGTGTGGAAGATCGAAAACTCGGCTGGGGAGATCGTGCAGAATCAGCAAGCGGCCTCTTCTGTGTATAATTGGTACCCTTGGGGATGGATGAAATTTAAGGCTCCGGGGCGCTACAAAATTACTGTTTCTTTAGTGGAGGGGGATGGTGATAAACTCAGTCTTACTGCACTTCGATTTAAATCTGTAGAATAGAGCTCAAAAGTCTATTCTACAGATTCTTCAATAATCACCTTTCTGTGCTCTCGGCCCCAGTTAATCATTTCTTGGATGATATTACCAAATGTCCGGCAATAGGCAGTCGGTAGGTATTCAATTAACACAGGGCTTTCCGGATAGACTTTTCTATTAACGAGTTTGTTGAGTTCCATATCTTTCAATTCTTTGGACAGCATACGAGTGGTGATCCCAGGGATACTTCGTTCAATTTCTCGAAACCGTTTATTACCGTTGCATAATGAATTGATAATGGGAATACGCCATTTTCCACCTATAAAATACAGGGTGTCTTGTAATGCCCTTAGTTCTTCTACTTGATTTCTTTCCATGGTAATTTTGGTATACTCCATTATACTGGTATCAAATGTATATCAAATACCCGATATATTTGTCAAAAAATAGAACAATGAAAAATTTAGAAAACAAAGTCGTCTTAGTTACAGGAGGGAATAGTGGAATTGGTTTTGCAACATCAAAGGAGTTTAGGGAAAATGGGGCACAAGTTATTATTACAGGAAGAAGAAAACAAGCTATTGATCAAGCCGCTGAGCGGATAGGAGCAACAGCCTACGTGGCGGATCAGGCTATACTACAGGATATTGAAAAACTTGCTCAAGAAATAAAAGATCGGTTTGGATATATAGATGTACTATTTATCAACGCCGGTATTACAGGTGAAGGAGGTTTTATTGATGAAGCATCAGAAGCGAATTTTGATGCAGTAATGGATATCAATTTAAAAGGCTCATATTTTACATTGAGCAGGTTTATTCCACTTCTTCGCGATGGTGCGTCTGTCGTTATTCTTTCTTCTAATGTAGCTACCTTAAATATGCCAGCGAGTTCGATTTATCAAGCGAGTAAAGCGGCCGTTAATTCCTTTGCCAAAACAGCAGCAATGGAGCTTGCAGACCGTAAAATTCGTGTAAACACCGTGAGTCCGGGTCCGACTAGGACGGATGTTCTTAACAAGAATTATGACCAGCAGACTGTCGAAAATATTTGGAATAAGTTGGCAGCAGAATCTCCACTCAAAAAGATAGGTACAGCTGAGGATGTCGCTAAAATGGTTGTTTATCTGAGTGGTGATCATGCATCTTACATCACTGGCGCTGATTTTGTTTTGGACGGTGGAATGGGTATCAATCATTCTTAATTACCTGCATAGCGCACTAAGAGAATTTTAGGTGAAGAACTTATCCTTCGTAGATATTCAATTATTATCATACGAAGGATAATCAATAGTTCAGATTCTTTGTCTGATCTCGCTTATTTATATTAGGGCGGATTGCATGCTAATTTTACGAGATTAAATAGTTTAAGCTATTCTTGCAGCAACGTCTGTATTTTTTCGATAGACGCCTCATTCTCTAAGAACTCGATATATGGAAGCAGCGGCTCGATATCTTGCTTATCCATTGTTTCTAGATCGTCAAATAGTGCATTTACAAAATCAGTACAAAAGGATTTTCCATAACTGTAGGTGCTAATTCTGGCAAGATCCTCACAATTGATTTCTGTGGCATTCAGATTAAATACAAGCTCAGGAATTTCGTAGTCGCCTTCTGCCGGATAGCCAAGATACTTAAACATGCTTTCCTTCCATACGCGAAATAGGATTTGATGCGAGACATGTTTCCCAAAGTATTCGAACACTTTGGAAAGTATCTCGTAAGCGGTTTCTTTCTCAAAAACACCAGTAATGCTTTTATCGATCAATTCGGCATAGGAAATGAAAATTGAGCTATCAAAATGAACATCAAAATTAGCGGTCAGCATGACCACAATATGTTCTCTGGGCTGGGTTCTTAAAAGTTGTCTTGCTGTTAATGAGGTTAAGTTATGCTTTTGTTCTCGACCGTGGCTGTCGGGGAGGAGTACGGTGTGTTCTTTGTCGAGGAGCGAGATGACGAATTTCCAATCTTCGGGCCTTTTGAGAATCCTGCAGTTCTGAGCGAGATAACCGCTCCTTTTAGGGTCGGGTTTCTTGTCGCCAACAATAACTTCTCCAGGTTGAATAATATGTTCTGGAGGAACTTTAAACCTGCGTATATGCACAAAGAGTTCTTCTCCGGAAGGTAACGCAAGAGTACCAAATCCTTTGTTATTGTCGAACCATTTGACTGCGCCGATAAACATGGCTGGGGTTGAGTTTTGTTTCAATAGGATAAAGGTAAGGAATAAATGCCTTTATTAGGTATTGAAAATGAAATATTTGCAATTATTTGTGCTATATCACCTATTTTTCTCGTATTTACCTACTTATTTGGTTGGGGAAAAGATTTTCGGAAGGCCAAAGGAGACATATTTGTCTTCGCTTTGAATAACTTGTTAAATGATTGGGGATGACCAAAGCCCAAGTCGTAAGCAACTTCGCTTACAGATAGGTTTGTGATGGATAATTTCTCTTTTGCTTTGTCAATTATTTTATCATGGATGAAATGTTGCGTATTTTCACCGGTCTGCAAACGGAGCATATCGCTTAAATAACTGGCCGAAATGTGTAGGCGTTCAGCAAGATACTGTACCGTTGGAATGCCTTGTTTAGTAGAAATATTGTTAGAGAAATATGCTTCCAATATTTCCTCAAGTTTGGCTATTAAGTTCGTGTTAATCGCTTTTCGGGTGATAAATTGTCTTTTATAAAATCGGTTGGCATAATTTAAAAGTAATTCAATGTGGGAAATAATCACATCTTGACTAAAGTCATCGATTCGGCTAGTTAATTCTTCATCGATGTGTCGGAAGATGGAAATAATTCGGTCTTTTTCTTTTTCGGATAAATGTAAGGCTTCATTTGTGGTATAAGAAAAAAAGCCGTATTGTTTTATTTTTTTTGCTAGGGGATATCCCCAAAAGAAATCAGGATGTATCAAAAGGGTATATTGTGAGCATACCTCGCCTTCATTTGTGCCGTGGTTTCCTATAATTTGATTTGGAGCGGCAAACAGAAGTCCACCTTCGTCAAAGTCATAGTAACCTTGTCCATAGATGAGTTTTCCTTTAACACTCGGTTTGTAGGATATTTTGTAAAAATTCAATACATGCGGTTGAGGAATATTGTTGAGCATAACCTGATGAGTGCTGCCATTCACCATGCTGACCAAGGGGTGGGCCGGTGTTGGAAGGCCAAAAGCACGGTGAATATCCGATAGGGATTCCATCTTTGGGAGAGCTTTTTGTTCTTTTTTCATTTTTGAATTTACATAATTCTCGTTTACAATAGTCGATAATGTAAACGAGAATGAATTATTGACATAGGGATTACTTGGAAACGCCTTGAGCTTGGGCTGAAACAGTATCCCATTCTTTCCATGTGGCAATCCTTTCGGCATATACACTACTTACCCAAGATAGGTTCCCATTTCCTAGATTAAACCGCAAGGGAGGATTTTCTGTGTCAACAATACTGAAGATTGCAGCTGGAGTCGCATTCGGATCGCCTTTCTCCATTTTTCCTAAATCAGTAAAAAACTGGGCTTTAAAATCCTGGTAAGGATCTAATGTTTCAGCAAATTGTAGTGATTCCTGACTTCCAAATTCGGTGGCATAGGCTCCGGGTTCTATGATGGTTACTCTGATGCCAAACGCTTTGACCTCAAGTGCTAAGCTTTCGTGTATTGCTTCAAATGCCCATTTTGAGGAACAATAGTATCCGATTACAGGCAGTGTGACGTGGCCTAGGCTACTTGATGTACCTAAGATGTGGCCATGTCCTTGCTGACGTAATAATGGTAAAACAGCTTGAATGACAGCTACCGGTCCAAGGATATTTGTTTCGTATTGTTTTCGAATATCGTCCATGCTAGCTTCCTCAATAGTTCCAACAAGAGAGTAACCTGCATTGTTAAGGACAATGTCTAACTGGCCAAAGTGATCATATGCCTGTTGTACAACAGTTTTTACTTTTTCGGTATCGGTAACGTCCAATTCCAGTGTCAATACGTTGTCTCCATATTTCTCATTGAGATAGGCGATGGAAGAGAGTCGTCGTGCGGTAGCAATTACTTTGTCTCCCCGCTGTAATGCTGTCTCTGTCCAGATTTTCCCGAATCCGCGCGAACTGCCCGTGATAAACCAGATTTTACTTTGCGTATTTTGTGTCATATTTCTTTGTATTTGTAATACAAACTTCCATAAAGCGCGTCTAATAAAAATCGCCAAATTGAGGGAATATGTAGTCGAAAGGAGTTTTGTAAAATTTATTTAAACGAATAATTTTATGGAGTTATTTTTTGTCTCTTAGTCGTAATTTTGAACTAACTTAGGATGTTAAAATTTGTTTTTATAAGATAGATTTTCATTAAACGTAAAGTTCCGTATGCAGCGTGTAATTGCTAAATCCATTCTTAACAAAACAAAACGGAGAGATACCTTGGCATTATATGGTTCTGACCCTGGTGATAATCGGACTTTGGTTATGCGTGCGGTTGAAAAACGCTATCCACAGCTCGTGGAAAAACACCAACGATTGTTTGGTCCGGGCGGTAAACTTCCCAGCTATTATCGACAGGCATTTGCGAAAAAGGTAAAAGGATTATGTGTACAATATGGGCTGCGAGACCGGCTGGTTTAGCTACTAAGTTTACTGATTTTATCTTCAAAAAATCAGATTTCATTTTTATTTTTATAAGTTGTTGTAAAATAGGTTTATATGGTTCGAAAAAGACGTTAAATTTATTTTTCGTACCTTTGTACTGTCAAAAGACAGAATGGCGTGAGTTTATTCCGCTATGGCTTTGTGCCGTTGGCACAGCCTAGGTTGTTCGTTATACTTGTTGAAGTATATTTTGGAGATGCTTTTTGAATGGAGCATTTCGTCTTTAAAAGATTAGTTTCTTTTTCATCATTGCTCTTACCGAACCGAGAGTAAAGTATGTTAGTTAATAAGTTGATTGAACTGTACGAGTAAGATTTCGATCAAACGAACTCAACTGTAGGGATATTTTTATTTGTAAGAAAATAGCGTAGGCGTATGGCCTTAGTGGATCACTCATGCCCTTATGGTTTATTTATGTTTAAAAAAATTAAAGAATGGATAAAACTAGCAAGGTAAAAGTAAAAGTTGAAGACTTGGTACTTGTTTTCGGAAAACAGAAGAAGCAAGCTTTGAAATTACTAAATGAGGGTTTCTCCAAAAAGGAGATCTTGGCAAAGACAGATTGCACGATCGGAATCAACAAAGCTAATTTTGAAATCTTCGAGGGTGAATTCTTTGTTATAATGGGACTATCAGGCAGTGGGAAATCTACCCTGCTTCGTTGTCTTAATCGATTGAACGAACCCACATCAGGAAAGGTATTTATCAATGGAGAGGATATTACAGGGAAAAATAATAAGGATCTTCTTGAAGTCCGTAGGACAGAAATGAGTATGGTCTTTCAGAAGTTTGGTCTGTTGCCACATCACACCGTATTGAGCAATGCCGCTTTTGGTTTAGAACTAAGAGGGGAAGAACGAGACAAACGGGAATCTAAGGCTCAGAAAGCACTTGATGTAGTGGGGCTGAGCGGATTTGAACAACAGTTACCGTCTCAGTTATCTGGTGGTATGCAACAGCGGGTTGGACTGGCTCGGGCACTTGCAAATGATCCCGAAGTATTACTGATGGATGAGGCATTTTCAGCACTAGATCCCCTGATTAAAACAGAAATGCAAGATCAGTTATTGGAGTTGCAGGATAATTTACAAAAAACGATCGTTTTTATTACCCATGATCTCGATGAAGCAATCAAATTGGGCGATCGTATTGCTATTATGAAAGATGGTGTCATCGAACAGATCGGTACTGCGGAAGATATCTTGACAAATCCAGCGAGTGAGTATGTTAAAGCCTTTGTTGAAAAAGTGGATCGCAAGTCCATCATTTCGGCAGGTTCACTGATGTTTGAGAAACCTACTGTTGTACGTTTCAAAAAAGATGGCCCTGAGGGGGCTCTACGTAAAATGCGGTCGACAGGAATTGAGATTCTCCCTGTAGTTGATGCTCATGAGACTTTTCTTGGTTTTGTTCATATGAGTGAAGTCATTCAATCTGCAAAGCGTAGGGAACCTACCGTAGAATCCATTATACATACGACCGTTCCAACTGTATCAAAAGAGGTGACCGTTGAAGAAATGTTGCCCTTGATATCGGAGATCCGGTCGCCAATCGCTGTGGTGAATGAACATAATCGTTTGTTGGGGATCGTAACACAGACATCATTGATTATCGAAGCGACAAAGTATAATGAAGAAGAAATTATTGAATTAAAAGAGAAAGCAAATAATCAGTAGAAATGAATAAAGTAATCGATATAGGACAATACATTGCTGTAGCCGTCAATTGGCTGACAGATCATTTAGAACCATTTTTTAACTTGATAAAAAATACGGGGAATGCATCCATTATTGGACTGGAATGGGTGCTAACAACAATACCTTTTTTTATTATAATCGCATTATTTACAGGTTTAGCCTGGTGGAAATCTGGGAAAGGGGTTGCATTGACAACATTGGTGGGATTAACATTGATCTATCTGATGGGATTTTGGATTGCAACGATGGAGACTTTGGCCCTAGTGTTGGTCGCTACACTGACAGCATTGGTTATATCAGTTCCTTTGGGCGTGTGGGCCGCGAAGAATAAACTAGCAGCGAAAATCATTCGGCCCTTACTTGATTTAATGCAGACGATGCCTGCCTTTGTTTACTTGATTCCAGCGGTTTTATTTTTTAGTATCGGTAAAGTCCCGGGAGCTTTTGCTACCATTATTTTCGCTATGCCACCTGCTGTCCGTTTGACGACTCTAGGGATTGATGCGGTTCCAAAAGATATTGTGGAAGCTGCGCGTTCATTTGGAGCAACCAATAGTCAGATCTTATTTAAAGTAGAGCTGCCCTTGGCTACAAAAACAATCTTAGCAGGGATCAATCAGACCATATTACTGTCTTTATCTATGGTTGTTATTGCCGGAATGATTGCTGCTGGTGGCTTGGGAGAAAAAGTGCTTGAGGGTATTAACAACTTGGATATTGGTCTTGGTTTTGAAAGTGGTTTGTCCGTTGTGATTCTCGCTATTATTTTGGATCGGATCACGCAGGGCTTTGTAAAAAAGAAAGCATAGTATGAGGAAAATAAAAAGTATGGTATTGTGTCTGATGGTGTTATTGCTTGCTTCATGCACCACAGGCCGGAATAAAAATATTATTCATATCGGTATGGTCGATGGCTGGGCCGAAGGAGTCGCAATGACAGAGGTCGCAAAAGTTATTATGGAAGAAAAGGGGTATCATGTTGTTATCCAGCGAGCTACGCCAGATATGATCTTAGCCTCCATGAACAATGGCGATACAGATCTATATATGGATGTCTGGCTGCCATTGACCCATGGAAGTAAAGTGGCTAAATTCCCAAATATTGAAGAGCTTGGAACGAGTTATAACCATGCGCGAAATGGACTTGTTGTACCGGATTACGTAACAATTGATGGAATTGAAGAGTTGAAAAAACATGAAAAAGAGTTTGATAGTAGGATCATTGGTATAGAAAAGGGGGCTGGAATAACACGTGCGGTGGATCAGGTGATCAAAGATTATAGCCTCGATTATAAGCATGTGAACTCATCTACCGTCGCTATGATCACGGAATTGCAAAACGCGATCAAAGCAAAACGTTGGATTGTGGTAGCTGGCTGGCAACCGCATTGGATGTTTGCTAAAATGAAATTGAAGTTTTTGGATGACCCCAAAAAGACATTGGGTGATGCCGAGCAAATTAAAATTTTTGCACGGGGAGACTTTAACATTGAGCAGCCGGAGCTAGCCCGATTTTTCTCGAAAGTCCACTTTGATGAATCAACAATGGCTGATTTGTTGTCACAAATGCAGGGAAGCCAGAACAAAGCAATTACGGCAAAAGAATGGGTCAAGAAACATAACGATCTCGTAAAGGGCTGGTTATAGTTAACTGAGGTGATTAAATAGTTATGCCACCGCAGCACGCTGCACGGCATAGCATAAGGAGGGCATTGTCATTACGACAATGCCCTTAAAAATTTACGGGCCAGTTGGATTTGTTGTTGTTGTATGCTGGATAAAGGATATCTGCTATCATCAATCCATGTGTCGAGCCCCTTTGGAAATTCCCAGGCGAAATCTAAGACTTTCGCTTTTTCTGCGGCTAAAATAATATCATGTTTCGTTGCATTTGGATTGGCAATCTTGATGTTATTATAAATGCTATCCTGGATGAGTGGAAAGTTGTCTGCCATATCCTGATTTCTATTTGTATCCATAGTGAATTATTTTTAAAATAATTAAGAATGATTCTAAATAATTTTATACTTTAGTCAAAGATAGCAGGCATTCTATTGTTATGGGGTCTGCATAAAGGAGTAAAATGTCCGTCGAAGGGAATATTCTGCTAAGATATATTGCCTAATGTGCGTAAGACTATTTGAATCCTAAAAGGAATTAAAAATGGCACTAAGATTATATGATATTGATTCACCCAATTTATTATTGGAGCGGACTTACCCAAGTACCTGCTTTTCTGTCGACACGGGAATTTATGAATCTGTAACACATTTGGATACTACATTTGGAAAAGGTTTTTACAAGGAGGTTTTCTTCGATGGTATTCATATTGGTTACGGTCATGCACAATTATTTAAACGGATGCGGTTTCGTTTTGAAAGTGATTTTGAAACAGTTGAAATGCACTTTGCTTTAAAGGGTAATAGTCAGGCGAGTGGCGAAATGATGCCCTCAGGTGTAAATTTCGAGACCTACCAGCATAATATTATTTACGGAAATTCAATGTGTGGTCAAATGGAGTGGGGGAATCAGGAGTTTCAGTTATGTGAAATAAACTTATCGCCCGAATTTTTTAAAAGATTCTTACCCGACGATTCTAAATTCTTTGCAGATTTTCGTAATGCCATTGACCGTGGTAAATCGGGATTGCTGACCAATATGCATAGACGGATTACCCACGATATGTATCAAATTATCAACGAGATAATCAATTGTCAACGAAAGGGAATTTTTAAGAAAATTTTCCTGGAAGCAAAGATTATGGAGCTCTTGCTTCTTCAATTGGAACAGTTTCAGGAAGAAGATTTTGTAGCAGTTTCGTTAAAACAAGCCGATATCGATAAGATATATGCCGTTCGTGAGTTTCTTTTAAAAAATATGGATACCAATAGTACACTGGTCAATCTCGCGCATCTGGTGGGTACCAATGAATTCACATTGAAAAAAGGTTTTAAGGAGCTCTTTGGTACCACTGTTTTTGGTTTTTGGCATGACGCAAAAATGGAACATGCCAAGAAACTGATCTTAGATGAAGATCGAACAATCGGTGAAGTTTCTGATTTGGTTGGTTACAAAAATCAACGCCATTTTTCGGACGCCTTTAAACGTAAATTTGGAATCCCACCGAGTAAGCTAAAAAATACCTTGTGATGTGGAATAGCTTTTTTCACACTTTACGGACCTTTTATTCCTTCTTACGGAAGTTTTAATAGCGCATGAATCGGGTTTGATAAAGTCGAATAATTACCTTTGTTTAGAAAGATTCTTAATAGAAATCTTTTGATCAAATATGTATGTAATTAGAAAATCATGGGAAAAACTGAAATGAAAGTAATACAGCTCGCCCTGACTGTAAGTAGAAAAGAATACCTGACGCCACATTATATTCGTGTTTATTTGACTGGTGATGGTGTAGATCAAATCGCTAATACGACCGTCGGAGTCAATAACAAGATCTTGATTCCGCCAAAGCATGTAGATCGCATTTATTTTCCAGAATTTGATTATGAACGAGGGCAGTGGAAGCCGATGGATGAAGCGATTAGGCCAACAGTTCGAACTTATACACATCGCGGTATCAACCTTGATAGAAATGAAGTATGGATTGATTTTGTTGCCCATGGTGATGAGGGGCCAGCTTCCGCTTGGGCTATGGCTGCAAAACCTGGTGATGTGCTTGGGATTCTGATGAAAGCAGGGAAGACGTCTCTATATGAAGTTGCAGCTAACTATCTCCTTGTTGGGGATGCAACTGCAATTCCTGTTCTGGGGGCAATCTTAGAAGATTTGCCACCTTCGGCAAAGGGAATCTGTATGATTGAAGTACATGGTAGCGAAGATATACAGCAATTGAAGACTAAGGCTGCTATTGATTTTATCTGGTTACATAATGATACGCCACAGGAAGGTAGCCTTTTGGCGGATTTGGTGAAGATCAGATCCTTGCCCGTAGAGGATAAATTTGCTTATGTAGCTGCTGAATTTTCGACAGTTAAGGAGATTCGGAATTATTTGCGTAAGGATCTCGGTTGGGGAAGAGAGGAACTTTATGCTTATTCGTATTGGAAAGCCGGAGTTGCTGAAGATAAATCTGCTACAGATCGCCGTAGTGAGAGTGAAGAAATCCGGGCTTAACGTTTACGATAGGTTATGGAGAAACAGAAACAACTGATCTTAAACGGCAAGTTAAGCAGGGTGATGTGGCAGATGTCGTGGCCTGCCGTGATTGCAATGGTCCTGTATGGTCTGAACAATTTTCTGGATGGTATTTTTGTTGGTCATCTGATTAACAATACAGCGTTGGCAGCTGTCGGTGTAACCTATCCTTTAGCCCAATTTGCACAAGGTTTTGGTACTCTGATCGGAACAGGTATGGGGGCGGCAATTAGCATTTGGATAGGTGGGGATCAACAGGAGAAATTACATAGGTCATTTGGTACGGTGCATTTTTTGACGATTATTTTCTCTCTTATAATTACGCTCCCTTGCTATGTATTTGCCGACAAATTGGTCTACATGATGGGCGGTCGAGGTGAGATATTGGCTCTTGGGGTGGATTACTTTCGAGCAACCATATTGGGTAGTTTTTTCTGGATTTATGGTTTGGCCCTCAATATGATTATTCGTGCAGAGGGTCGTATGAAAACTGCGGCCTGGATGATTGCAATAGGGTTGCTTGTTGATGTCTTACTTAAACCGGTTTTTATAGAACACTTTGGTTGGGGTGTTTCAGGAGCAGCTTGGGCAACCAATATGTCGATGATCATCTACACATTTTTAGGTGTATGGTATTACGCCGGGGGAAAGGCTTCGTTCAAAACAAAGTTTTGGTCTTTATCTTGGGATTTATCGATTTTAAAAGAAACTTTTTCGTTAGGAATGCCTGGGTTTGTCATGATGGTCATGATTGTAATCCAGAATATTGTTGTCTTCAACGCATTGGCCAATTACGGAAATGATATGGATATTACGTTTTTTACGGCGGTCAATCGGCTTTATATTTTATTAAATACCCCACTATGGGGGCTTATGCGGGCTTTGCAGCCTGTAACGGGGATGAACTATGGTGCTGGGCAGTATACGAGAAGTATCAATTCTTACCGTTTATTTGCCATTACTGGGCTGCTGATTCTGCTTCCGTTCTGGTTGCTGGTGATGCTGCATCCCGTTGCCGTGATATCTATCATGATACCAGGAGCGATTTTTTCAATACAGCAGCTAATGGATTTCAGAATTTACATGAGTGTTTTATTGGTTCTTCCATTTATTTTTATGGCGATGGTGTGGTTTCCCTCCATTGATCATGCCAAGCCTGCGACTTTTATCAGTGTATTGCGGCAGGTTGTATTTTATATTCCTATCTTAATTATTGCGCCAAAATATTTTGGTGTACA
The DNA here is from genome assembly GCF_014170215.1 of Sphingobacterium sp. UME9. NCBI lineage: Bacteria > Pseudomonadati > Bacteroidota > Sphingobacteriia > Sphingobacteriales > Sphingobacteriaceae > Sphingobacterium > Sphingobacterium sp. UME9. The sequence goes on from NZ_LZZP01000013.1 coordinate 1,104,033, forward strand.
CAGCATTTATGTAGCGAGCGCGGCGATAGATTGGATTATTTTCATTATAGTCATCTATGCGGTTCGACGAAGCACGCGGAAGCTCAATATGCAGGTTGATGTATAGGAGATTGCAGCGCGAACGATATTAATGTTAAGTTAAGCAATCTTTAAGATTGCATTGTTAATATACTACTCATCTTCTAGTAATATAGGTTTCATTTTTTTGGGCAAAATTCAAAATAATGAAACCTATTAAACTACCTCAATTTAGGAAAACAGCTCAGGTGACCTTAGCTATTGCATTGCTGAATGCGGCACATGTCGATAGCGTATGGGCAAACTTTGCGAATGAAACTACCAAGCTCGAAATTGCCGATCAAGCTATTATTAAAGGGATTGTTAAGGATCAGGACGGCAAACCTATTGACGGCGGCACGATCATCAATGAAACCAGCAAACAGAGTACGCGTACAGAGTTTAATGGTAAATTCAATGTGAAAGGTCAGGTTGGCGACCAAATCCGTGTTTCTTCTTTAGGATATAAAACAGCTACAATAACTGCTACAGATGGGGATCTTGTAGTGGTTTTGGAAAAGGATGATTCAAAGTTGGATGAGGTTGTTGTCACGGCAATTGGTATCAAGCAACAAAAGAAGCAAATTGGTTACGCTACCCAAGAAGTTAAATTAGACGTACTTAAAGAGTCTAAAACAATGAATATTGGTACAGCGCTAACGGGACAAGTATCTGGTCTGATCGTTAATAATCCAACGGGGATTTTTCAGGCACCATCTTTTCAATTGCGTGGTAAGACCCCACTTATTGTCGTAGATGGTATTCCTGTAGAATCTGATTTTTACGACATGTCCAGTCAAAACATAGAGAATATCAATGTACTAAAAGGAACAGCCGCTTCATCTTTATATGGATCACGCGGTAAAAATGGCGCGATCTTAATTACAACCAAAAGTGCAAAAAGTGATAGGCTGGAGTTTTCGGTTGGAACCAGTAATATGTTTTCTGCAGGATTTACGGTTTTTCCTGAATCGCAGAAGGAGTTCGGAAGTGGATCCAACGGTAAATATGAATTTTGGGATGGTGCTGATGGAGGTATTTCAGATGGAGATATGACATGGGGACCCAAATTGAACTCCGGAATAAAGGTTGCACAATGGAACAGTCCGATTCGTGATAAGCAAACTGGTGAAGTGATTCCTTGGTGGGGTGATGTGAGTGGAACCAAGTATAACGATAAGTCACGTTACGAAAGAGTGCCGATTGATTGGGTCGCACATAACAATTTAGAGGATTTCCTTGGAACTGGACTGATTACCGAAAATAATGCGACATTATCGTATCGTTCAGAAAAGGTAAGCATATTTGGAACAGGAAAATATGCCTATCAAAAAGGTCAGGTGCCCAATACAAAGCTTTCTACAGGTGGATTAAATTTGAATACCTCTTACCGTTTTACTCCTGAGGTGCAATTAGATCTTAACTTATCCTATAATAAAGTGAAATCTCCAAATTATCCAAGGTATGGATATGGGCCTAAAAATCATATGTATACGATTTTGTTGTGGATGGGAAATGATGTAAATGGACAGGAATTAAAGGATCACCTCTATATTCCGGGACAGGAAGGCTATCGTCAAGCAAACTATAACTATGCTTGGTACAACAACCCTTATTTTGCAGCTAATGAGTTGAACCAAGTATACGATCAAGATATTTTGGCCGGGCAGACTGCTTTAACTTGGCGTATTTCACCTGAATTTACCATCAAAGGTCGTGCTGCAGCAAGACAAAAAAATCTATTCCAGGACATGCAGAGTCCTAAGTCTTACATGAATTATGGCGATTCACGGAATGGGGATTATAAAAACTGGGATAGCAAACAGCTCAATTTTGATGCGGACGTCTTAGCAACTTATATTAAGCAGTTGTCTGATAATTTCGGTGTAACCGTTAATGCGGGATCTTCCACTTTCAAAAGAGATTATCGTGAGCTTTATCAAACTACAGATGGTTTAGTTGTACCATTTGTCTACAACTTAGGCAATACCCAAGGCCCAGTTAAGGCAACAAATACAACAACTGAAAAAATAATCCGAAGTGCTTATGCGTCGGTAAATTTAAATGTGTTTAAGTCGACCTATCTGAATTTTTCAGGAAGAAATGACTGGTCATCCACATTATCAAAGGCAAATCAGTCATTCTTTTATCCATCGGTTTCACTAAGTAGTGTTATCTCCGATTATTTTAAACTGCCAGCGCAAATTGACTTTGTTAAATTGTACAGTTCCTGGGCATCGGTATCTTCTGATCTGGATCCTTATAGCATTGCCGCGACTTATAAAAAAGATGTTACCTATGGTTCGACCCCATCAGTAACCTATCCTGCAGGTATTATTAATCCTGATATCCTTCCGCAGCAGTCCATTTCCTTAGAAATTGGTGCTTCTATGGCTTTCTTTAAAAATAGGCTTTCGGCTGATGTAACGTACTATAATGTTGTTGATAAAAATCAGATTATCGATTTGAGTATTTCTCAAGCATCCGCTTTTACTTCGCGTAAAGTAAATGGAAATAAATACCGTACAAAAGGATTGGAGATTTCTTTGACGGGAAATATAATTAAAAATGAACAATTTTCGTGGACGTCTACTGTAAACTGGTCTCGTGCAATTCAGCGTTTGGAAGAAATTTATAATAACCAAGCGAAATACGGTAATCTTAAAAAAGGCGATCGTGCAGACAGCTATTATGGTACTGTTTGGGAAAAATCGGCTGATGGTAAGGTTATCTTGAATCCGAATACGGGTATGCCGACCAAAAATCCATTTCCACAGTATTTAGGTTACTTTCAACCGGACTGGCAATTTGGTTTTGCAAACCAGTTTAAATTTAAGGGATTTCAGGTAAATCTTGATTTCGACGGATCTATTGGCGGCGTGATGAATTCGACAACCATAGAAAAAATGTGGTGGGGTGGAAAGCATCCTTCTTCGGTCTTATATCGTCAGGAACAATATGATGCAGGGAAACCAGTTTTTGTACCAGATGGGGTGATCGTAACAGGAGGTGAGCTTACCCGCGACGTGAACGGTAATATTACTTCAGATACCCGAACGTATACAAGTAATACAAAAGCTGTTGATTGGCAGGCTTGGAGTCAAAATTATCCTTACCAGGCCAGAGTTACAGAGTCTGAAAGTAAACTGTTTGCCAATGTATTTGATCGATCATTTGTAAAACTGCGTAGACTGTCGGTAGGTTATGATGTCAATAAGCTGTTTAAATTAAAACAGCTTACGGCCTTAAATGCATCACTATTTGGCTATAATTTGGCTATGTGGAAGAAAGTACCTTATATCGATCCTGATTTTGGTGTTGGAAACGATGGAAACTTACAAGATCCTTCTACGCGATATATTGGTTTTTCTCTAGATTTTAAGTTTTAATAAGGTAGTACGATGAAGTTATTTAATAAACATATATTTCTTGGATTATTTTCTCTTTCAATCATAACTTCTTGTCAGAAATTGACTGAAGTAAATGTTAATCCAAATGAAGCGACAACAACCCACCCGCAAGCTTTATTGACGAAGGTAGAATGGGATGCTTTTCGGACCTGGCACGGTACCTCACCACTATATGCCTTGAAAATGATTGTGCAAACGGATGGTGAAAATGCGAATCAAATTTATAATTGGCAAAGGGGAAGCTTTGAGCAATATGGTAATCTTCGCAATATTACCAAGATGACCGAAGAAGCTGAACGTATTGGCGCTGAAAGTTATTTGGCATTAGCAAAATTTTTCCGTGCGTATTATTTTTATAATCTTACCTTAACGTTTGGTGATGTCCCTTATTCAGAAGCAGCAAAGGGTGAAAATTCGGCAATTTTTGCGCCGAAATACGATACACAGAAAGACGTTTTGGTGGGTGTATTGAAGGAGCTCGAGGAAGCAAGTATTATTCTGAAGAAGAACAATAACACCATAAATGGGGATATTATTTATGGTGGAAATAATGGCAATTGGAACAAGTTAGTCAATTCATTTCGCCTAAAAGTATTATTGACGCTTTCGAAGAAAGCGACTGATCTCCCATTTAATGCAGCAACAGAATTTTCAAAAATATTTACCAATGAGTCTAGAATCACTGATGTTAGTGGTGCTGAAGATGGGCAACTCGTCTTTTTGAATCAAGAGGGTAATCGTTATCCGGAGTTTAACTCTAGCGGTTATGGATCGGGAATGTATATGGATTCAACATTTATCCAACGATTGCAGGACCTGAAAGATCCGCGGTTATTTGCCGTCGCTACACAAACAAGACTGGGTAAAGAAGCGGGTAAAGCGATTAATGATTTTACGGCTTATGAAGGCGGTGATCCGATTGTTCCTTATGCACAGGTAAATGCAAAAGCTGTATTAGGTAAATTATCGAAAGTCCACGAACGATTTTATCAAGATCCCACAGCTGAGCCATTGGTCTTATTGGGCTGTTCGGAGATGCAGTTTATTTTGGCTGAAGCCATTTTGAAAGGTTGGATAACGGGCGATCTCAATGCAACGTATACCAAAGGAGTACAGGCATCGTTCAAATTTTATGAAAAGTATGCGAAAAATTTAGGAACTTATACAAATGAAGCACAAGCGGCCAAATATCTTGAACAAAATTCGGTAAGTCTTGACGGAGCTAGCTCCAGTGAGCAAAAGCTAGAACGTATTTTGATGCAGAAATACCTGCGCTCATTTCATCAGGGGGGGTACTCGGCTTATTTTGATCATTTGCGCACGGGATATCCGAGTTTCCGTAAATCTGCGAATGTGAAAACAGCCTATCGCTGGATGTATCCTCAAGATGAGTACAATAATAATACTGCGAATGTATCTGATGCGATCAAATCACAATTTGGCGGAAATGACAATATTAATTTACAGACTTGGTGGTTAAAATAATGGATTCAAGGAGGGTATTTTTAAAAAAAGCAGCCATGCTGGCTGGGAGTACAGTTGCTATAAACTGGCTGCCTGAATCAATACAAAAAGCCTTGGCGATTGAAGCTCCAAAAGGATCAACTTTTTTGGATGCCGAACATGTTGTCTTTTTGATGCAGGAAAACAGATCGTTTGACCATTGTTTTGGAACTTTGAAGGGTGTACGTGGCTTTAACGATCCCCGCGCGATGAAATTACCAAATGGTCTACCTGTATGGATACAAGGAAATAAGGAAGGTGCATATTTTGCACCTTTCCATTTAGATATCGTCAATAGTAAATCGACTTGGATGGGGTCGCTTCCGCATGGTTGGCGTGATATGGTTGCTGCTCGTCATGACGGGAAAATGGATAATTGGTTGGAAGCAAAGAGCTCTGGCAATTCAGAATATAAGGCCATGCCTTTAACAATGGGTTATTATAACCGTGCAGATATTCCTTTTTATTATGCTTTTGCAGATGCATTTACGGTTTGTGACCAGCATTTTTGCTCTTCACTGACGGGAACGAGCGCTAATCGATCGTATTTTTGGACTGGTACAGTGCGCGAAGAACCCCGTAATCCCGAATCTGTTGCGCATGTAGACAATGGTCAGATTAATTACAAGGATGTCAAGTGGAAGACCTATCCTGAACGATTACAAAAAGCAGGGGTCTCGTGGAAAGTTTATCAAAATGAACTAAGTTTACCAGTAGGCTTTAAAGGAGAAGAGGAAGATTGGTTGGCCAATTTTACAGATAACAACCTGGAGTTTCACCAACAGTATGGTGTAAGATATCATTTGGCACATTATCAGTGGATGAAAGAACGGGTAAAAGAGCTGCATAAATTTTTGGAAACAAATCCAAAAGAAGAATTGCTGCACAAAGCCAAAGCTGAATTGGAGGATTTGAAAAGAGATGTCATTCATTATACCCCCGAAAATTTTGAAAAGCTATCCCAATTTGAAAAAGATATTCATCACAATGCATTTGTGACTAATCTAGCTGATCCCAACTTTCACAAACTTGATAAATTAAGTTATAAAGAAGGTGGAAAGCGGCAGGAAGTTGAGGTGCCTGCGGGGGATGTTTTTTATCAGTTTAGAAAAGATGTTGAAGATCGCCAATTACCTACAGTGTCATGGTTAGTGGCACCTTGTCGTTTCTCGGATCATCCGGGCTCACCTTGGTATGGGGCATGGTACGTATCCGAAGTCCTCGATATATTGACCAAAGACCCTGAGGTTTGGAAAAAGACGATTTTCATCTTAACTTATGACGAAAATGATGGATATTTTGATCATATAGCTCCTTTTGTTCCGCCATTGAGCACGAACAAAGATCAGGGTGCCGTGTCAGAAATCGACACTTCGGATGAATATGTTACGCTAGAACAGGAGCGAAAAAGGAGAAATAGTAAGAATGTAAGTTTTGAAAGTCCTATTGGTTTGGGCTATCGAGTACCAATGGTGATAGCTTCACCCTGGTCTAAGGGTGGTTGGGTCAATTCCGAAGTTTTCGACCACACCTCCTGTCTTCAATTTTTAGAACATTTTTTGGAGAAGAAAACGGGTAAGGTGGTACGAGAAGAAAACATCAGTCAATGGCGAAGAATGGTCTGTGGCGACTTAACGACTTCTTTTCGTCCTGTAGATAACATTTCCAAAACAAGGCTTAATCCGGTGGATAGAGATGAGTATGTTGAACGTATATTCTCCGCCAGGAATAAAAAGCTCCCGACAGATTTTGTGAAAATCGACAGCCAAAAACTGGAGGAAATCAAATCGACAGGTCAGTATCATGCAGCTATGCAGATGCAAGAGCAGGGATGGAAGGATGCTTGTGCTTTACCTTATGAATTGCAGCTAAAAGTACAGCATACACCAACGATGCTTTCCATCAGCTCAACCTTGGAAAGAAGGCTCGATACAGCCAAAGCGGGAGCGGGTCTGCCTTATCATGTTATTTCCTATGTGGATTATGATGGCCATGCGGCGGGTAAAGTTTGGAATTTTACGGTACGAGAAGGGGATCAATTAACGTATGAATGGGAACTCGATAAAATTGTAGGAGAGTACATATCATTTGCATTGCATGGTCCTAATGGTTTCTATCGTGCGATTGAAGGCGCAAAGTCACATATTCCTGCAATTGATGTATATACGAAAGTAGTTGCTGGAAAGCCTATTCTTTGTGTACAGTCTGAGTCGCTAAATTGGGATTTACTTCTTAAAGACTCTTCCTATGATCTTTTCCATGCGAAGGCAATGCGCAAGGATGATCCTGCTTTGATTGAAATAGATTGTAGCAAAAGCGAAGGTTGGTATGATATTGAAATAACGTGTTCAGAAGATCATGCGGTCAAATTCCGCTATGCTGGACATATAGAGACTGGTAAATCAAGTAAGACAGACCCGTTAATGGGTAAAGTAAAATTATAGCTGAACCAATTAAATAGTATGGCTAGTATGGCGAAAGCGCTGTTTCACGATCGATGAACACAGCGCTTTTGCTTTTGAAAAATAGAGCAAGATTCTTTTCGTGTAGATTTTGGCAAAAATGGGATTTGTGTCTCTTGTGTCAAAACGTTATTTTTATGGTTTGGATCGTAGTTCATTACAGAGAGCTACACATCATGACGAATATGGAGGAGCAAAAAATTATTTTGGTTGAAGATGAACAGGATGTTGCTGATTTGATCGTACAAGGCTTAGGCGAGGATGGCTATAGGGTCATTCATCTGGGGCGTTCGGAAGGTCTGGAACAGCTTTTGGCGAAGCAAGATGTCTCTCTTGTGCTATTGGACATTCTTTTGCCAGGAACCAATGGTCTGGATATTTGTAAGCAGATCAGACAGTGGGGTTATACCGATTTACCTGTTATGATGCTGACTGCACTTGGTACTCCGGAGAATGTGGTGCTCGGACTCGATAATGGTGCCGATGACTATCTTTCCAAGCCCTTTAAGCTGATTGAATTGAAGGCTCGGATACGTTCATTGATCCGCAGGCAACAGTCTATCGTACAGGCAACACAACGTGAGTTACAGCCATCGAAAGACACATTTAGTTATGGTTTTCTAAGTATCGATGATTATAAAAAAGTAGCCTACTGTGAGGGGCAGGAACTCAATCTGACAAGTACAGAGTATCGTTTGCTCTTGTTGTTTATTCAGAGCCCCAAAAAGGTATTTGAGAGAACGGAGCTTTTGGACAAAATATGGGGAATAAATTTCGATATTGGATCAAATGTTGTCGATGTTTATGTGAATTATTTGAGAAAAAAGATTGAAAAAATAACGAGCAAAAAAGCGATCCACACGGTTATTGGTATGGGATATGTTCTAAAAATAGAAGACTGAATATTTAAAAATGCACAATTATAATCGAAAGCTTATTTATCTCATTGCAATTCTGGTCATTTATGTGAGTTGTTTTGTTGGCTTTATTTTTTATTCCGTTACGAATTTTGCTTTTACAGATTTTTATAAACGGCTGGATCTGCGGCGAAATATTGCTGCCGAAAAATTTCTGAATAGTAAATCCGCCTCCCAGGCTGATCAGTGGAGCCTTGATTTTATTGAAAATCTCAATAATCAGCATGAATTTTTAGTAGAATTTGATAGCAATGGTGCTATTTTAAGAAGCCAAGGATTTCATAAAGAACTTTGGGATAAAATCAATAAAAAAGGAAGCTCAAATTTCAAGTCGGGTAATCAATTCTATTCAACTAAATATTTTTCGCAAAATGGTCGAAAGTATATTGTGGGCGCTTCTGCTGAAAATTACTTTTATACACACCATTTGGCCTACCTTCGTAATCTGCTTATTGTAAGTCTGATTTTGGGAATTCTCTTTATTTTCGTTGTTTCGGTTTTTATGAAACGTTCGTTCTTAAAGCCAATATTAACCATGATGAAAGAGGTGCAAGAGATTGGTTCGGAAAATCTTTATAAGCGATTGGATGAGGATAAATATAAAGGTGAGCTTCATGGTCTGGCACTTACATTTAACCGGATGTTGACGCGCTTGGAAACTTCTTTCGAAACGCAAAAGAACTTTATCAGCAATGCATCACATGAGCTAAATACGCCATTGACATCCATCATAGGACAGGCAGATCTTGCTTTATCCAAAGAACGAACAACAGAGGAGTACCAGCGAACATTATTTAAGATCATTGAGTCGGCAGAGCATTTGGAAAAGAAAACAAAAGCACTTTTACTGTTGGCGCGTACAGGTTTTGTTAATAATGCGACCGCATTTAGTCCCGTTCGTATTGATCAGATCGTGATGGACGCCGAGCTGACTGTTAAGGCCATCAATGACAAATTTAAGATTATTACAGATTTCAGTTTGTTACCAGATGATAGTATGCGACTCAAGGTGAATGGAAATGCAATTTTGCTACAGCTTGCGCTATCCAATATTATCAGCAACGCGTGTAAGTATTCATCCGATAGAACCGCTTATATTGCTTTAGGGGCATTGGACAATAAAGTCTTTATTCTAATAAAAGACAAAGGTATAGGAATACCTTCCAGTGACTTGGATCATATCTACGATCCTTATTTTAGAGCGTCCAATACGAGTGGGATAGACGGCTATGGTATAGGACTCCCCTTGGCTAGAAATATTATTAAGTTGCATGGTGGGACATTGAAGGTCAATTCTGTTGTGAGTGAAGGAACCACTGTAGAAATTGAACTACCCACTTACCTTCGATTCTAATGTAGTTTTAATTTTGATCGTATTTCTAATCTCATTTTAATACTGTTGCTCGCTTTCTAATGGAAAGCTAATTTTAGATTCATTCCGTTGCCATAACTGCGTTTTAACTTTGCTAAAAAAAAGCATGGCTAAAACAACGCGTATATTAATACCTAGTGATTTCACAGTTGACTCACTCCATTTTGTGCGTCAAAGTATTGAAGAGTCAATGGCTGATTCTATCGATATTATCCTTGTGTATGGCAATAAAAGCAGCACTTCTGCGAGTGAATTACTCGGAATTGGATTGGAAGATCAACTGGAAACACTTCAATCTGAATCTTTTTTAAAAGCCTGTAGCGGAATCTATCAGCGCTATAAAAACCGTAGGCTCAGTATTTTTTCGGATATTTTGGGTACCGATAATAGTCATTATTTGCAGCATTACCTCAAAGGACAGTCTGTGAATGAGGTCATAATACCACGTGATTATACCTATAAAAAGAAAACACGTAATTTTTTTAATGTCGCTAATGCACTCCGTAAAGTCGAGAGTCAAATTCCTTCTACAATTTCATTTAAGGAACAACCAAGTATTAGAAACAGAGAAATCGGACTAATAGAATGATCGATCGGAGTTTTTACTGTTGTTTTTAGCTGAAATTCATCATTTATAACTTATCTTCTATCTATTTTTATGGGGCATATACGAGGCGGACCATCACCTCTACAACGGTTGGCTAGCTTATTACATACTGAACGAAAAACGATCAATTATATATTTATTTATGCCATCGTCATCGGTATTTTTAGTTTGACTATTCCAATAGGGATAACAGCTATCTTTAATTTTTTAAGCAATGGAGCGATGTATAGCTCTACCTATATCTTAATTGCTTTTGTGTTATTTGGCGTGATTGTGGGCGGGGTATTATTGATCGGACAATTGACCTTAGTCGAGTATTTAGAGCAGAAAATCTTTCTAAAATCGGCGGTTGAATTTTCTTATCGCCTGCCAAGAATTAAACCTAAAGAGTTACTTGGAAAAAACCTTGTGGAGTTGGTCAACCGATTTTTTGATGTTATCATTATTCAAAAGGGAATTATCAAACTTTTGATCGATATCATCGCTGCGGTGGTGACAATTTTCTTCAGCGTGGTCTTATTATCATTTTATCATCCAGCATTTCTAGCCTTTGGCCTTATTGTCATTTTTTCTGTTATTACGATACTTGTTTTATACTATAAAAGAGGGTTGAAAACAAGTATTGAAGAGTCTGAATACAAATATGAGACGGTAGCCTATTTGGAGGCTGTTGCCGGACAAATTGACCATTATCGCGGTGATGAGACGAAAATGAACGAAGTGACAAGAACAACAGATTATATTGTCAGTAAGTATTTAGAGGCGAGGAACGATCATTTTAAGGTTTTAAAGCGTTTTTTTATTGGTTCTGTCCTACTTCGTACCCTGTTGTTTGGAGCAATGCTCTTGCTTGGATCTTATTTTGTTGTTGAGCGGCAAATGACTTTTGGTCAATTTGTTGCTGCTGAAGTTGTCATCGTTCAAATTGGTTATGCCATTGAAAAACTGATGACAAATTTGAATACGATTTTTGATATGCTTACTGGAGTTGTCAAATTGGCGGCTGTAACGGATCTTGCGTTGGAGGAGGACGCTGCAGTTTATGTTGATTAATAAGGATCGTTCGAATCAGAAAACGCTCTCTTGGAGAGATCTTTCCCATGATGCAGTTGATAGGTTATTGAAAGAGCGGGGATCCCTCGTCTTGGGGCGAATTCTTGTGTTTTCTGGGATTGTTTTTGTACTAGCACTTTTTCTCCCATGGAGGCAGACAATTCCTGGAGTAGGAACGGTTACCGCTTTACGTCCACAAGACAGACCGCAGACCATCCAAAATCAGATTGGTGGTCGCATTGAATATTGGGCGGTTACCGAAGGGCAGGAAGTGAATAAAGGTGACACAATTTTGGTCCTTTCAGAGACTGCACAATCTTATTTTGATCCAATGCTACCCTTGAGATTAGAAGAACAATTGCATGCCAAAAGAAGTGGAGAAGATGCCGCTAATCAAAAGATGAAAGCCACTGAAGCACAGATTCAGGCTTTACGGAATGGTTTGGAATTTCAGCTTGCGTCAGCTAAAAATAAGGTGATCCAATCTCAAAATCTGGTAAAAATAGATAGTGCAGAATTGGTCGCTGTCATGAGCTTTTTTGAGACCAGTGAAAAGCGGCTTAAACGGTACGAAGAGGGGTATCGTGACGGCTTATTTTCGTTAACGGATATTGAAACAAGGCGCTTAAATCTGCAAAATGATCGAGCTAAAGTTGTAAGTGCAGATAACAAATTGTCAAATTCAAGACAATCATTAACGAATGCCAGTATCGAATTAAACAACATCCGCGCAAAGTATAATGAATCATTGGCGAAAGCACAGTCTGATTTAAGTTCCGCCTTTTCCTCCAAAGCCTCAGTACAAGGGGATATCGCCAAACTGAGAAATGAGATATCCAATATTGATGTCCGACGAGGGTTATATGTCGTGAGGGCTCCACAAGATGGTTTTATTGTAAAAACCTTTAAGGCAGGAATTGGTGAAAATATGAAGGAGGGTGAGTCCGTTGCGACATTACAGCCTAAAACACCTTTGCTTGCTGTAGAACTTTATGTAAACGCAATGGATGTGCCACTGATAGAGCCGGAAAGTGATGTAAGGCTACAATTTGATGGCTGGCCATCGATCCAATTTTCCGGATGGCCTTCTGTCGCGGTGGGTACCTTTGCCGGCAAAGTCTCGGTCATTGACAAGGTGAGTAGTACGAATGGTCGATTTAGGATTTTGATACGTGCAGCAGATCCTGTTCCGGAAGGAGATGAGCCTTGGCCTGTTCAGTTAAATCAGGGCTCAGGTGCATATGGCAGAGTTATTTTAAATAAAGTTCCTTTATGGTACGAGATATGGCGGCAGTTAAATGGTTTTCCGCCGAGTTTGGAACGTGAACCAAAAGAAAGTGGAAAAAAGTGATTATCCTATGAGCAAATTGAATTTCATTTTTATTGTGCTGTGTATATTCTTATTCCATCGGCTCCCAGCGCAAGAAAAGGGAAATGGAACGACAAAGACTTTTACAGTGGATGACATGGAGGAACTTTTAATGGCGAATCATCCCATTGTCAAACAAGTCAATCTATTGAGTGAAACGGCTAAAGCCCAAGTGGCGCAGGCATTGGGGAAGTTTGATCCAACAATCAACTCCAGTTTTAAAAATAAGCATTTTGGCAATACGGATTATTACAATCAATGGAATAGTGAGTTGAAAATTCCACTTTGGTTAGCTGGCGCAGATCTAAAAATTGCTTACGATAGAAATGTTGGTGATTATACAAACCCGCAATCAAGGACGAACAATGCAGGGCTGTCAGCCATTGGTGTGAGTATTCCGCTGGGTCAGGGACTGATCGTTGACAGCAGAAGAAATACTCTACAGCAAGCAAAGGCCATGATAAGTTATCTGGAAGGTGAAAAGATAAAGCAAATAAATGCGATTTGGTTTCAGGCACTTTCAGATTACTGGAATTGGTATTTTGCCTATCAGCAGTATCAGCTTTTATTGGAGGGTGTAAAATTGGCTGATCAACGGTTTAAAGCGATCAGTGAGCAGACTATATTAGGGGATAAACCTGTAATCGATTCCATTGAAGCCTCCGTCGTTGTAAAAGAGCGACGGATAGAACTTTCAAAATATGAAGCTGAACTTGCGAATGCCAGAATTGTATTGTCCAATCACCTATGGAACGATCAACAGTTTCCTGTAGAACTTCCCGAGCATGCCTTACCGCAAAAAATTGAGCGCAATGCTATTTTGCCAGACAGTAAAGTAATCACTGAGCTCCTTGATTCGGCAAAAATTGCTCATCCTGAATTGATCAAGTTGGCGAGTAAAAATCAACAACTCGTATTTGAAGAACGCTATCGAAAGGAAATGCTCAAACCCAAATTTACGGTTTCGGGCACACTTATCTCGAGTCGCCGGGGATTCAATGATTTTATACCACCGCAGTATGATTTTAATTGGCAGAATTATAAGGTAGGTTTTGAATTTGCATTTCCTCTTTTTATCCGTAGCGAACGTGGAAAACTAAGAGAGGTGAGAATTAAGCAAGATCAGCTACAATTTGAACAACTCGTAACAGAAAGAAATATTCACAACGATGTTGTTAAAAAATACAATGATTTAAATGCTTACAGCGAGCAGATTAAGCTTCAATCGGTAAATGTCAGCAACCAGGAATTATTGCTCAAAGGGGAATTGAATAAATTTGAACTTGGTGAATCCACCTTATTTGTTGTCAATAACAGGGAAAACAAGCTGATCGAAATGCGGATCAAGCAAGAGAAGCTTTTTACGGACTACAGAAAGGCACTAGCGGAATTATATTACAAAGCCGGAACTAAATTTTAATCCCATTTTAATCTGCACCTTTTTTTTAATCTCATTTTAATATAAGTCTTAAAATTCTAATAGAAAGTTAATTCCAGATTCATTCGGTTGCCATGATGACCTATTAATTTTGTATAAAAATAATTGGATATGGCAAAGGCAATGCGTGTATTGATTCCAAGTGATTTTACGATTGATTCGCTTTTTTTTGTGATTCATAGTATAGAGCAATCGACAGCCGAAGAACTTGATATCATTCTTGTCTATGGTAATAAGAGCAGTACATCGATCAGCGAACTATTGGGAATCACATTGGATGACCAACTCAGTAATCTTCAATCGGAGGATTTTTTGAAGGCCTGCCAGATGATCTGTCATCGTTATGAAAATCGTAAGCTAAATATCTATACAGATATCATCGGCTCTGACAATCTCAATTATTTACAACATTATTTGCGCGGAGCTCGGATTGATGAAGTCAAAGTTCCCACAGATTATGAATTTGAAAAAAGAACACGGCATTTTTTCGACGTCGGACAGGCTTTGCTTCACTTGAGTAAAAGTAAACAGAAGAATGTCTCGATTGTAGCAAGACCTGGGACAAACAAAACAGGAGGAAATGTCTTGGCGGATTTATTTTTTAACAAGAAATGGGATGTTAATTATTAAGAAAAAAATATTGGCGAGGTTCAACTTCGTCTTGTTGTCATTTTTGCTTTTAGGAGCTAGTTCAATGGTTATGTTTTATGAAAACCCAGAGCGGCTTTTAGAAGGGGAGTGGGAAGAGCAAGGTTGGTACTTTGAGAAAGTGGAGAAGTCTCCAACGTTCAAAAAACAGGCGGTTATCCATGAGGGAATAAAAGATGCTGCAATCGCTCACCTTCCACCCTTGCAGGATGGATTATGGCATTTTGAAAAAATGGGTGACAAAAATTTTATTGCCCATCATGAGGACAAACAATACAATTGGTTTTTGAAGGGACGAGGCCATATCCTTGAGCTTCGGAAAAATGATGAGCTTATAGAGAGCTTTGTCATACAAAAATTGAATAAAAACCAATTGATACTGCATCTTAACTTGGATATGCAGACGAAAGGAATCGCACGAATTGTGCTAAAAAAAGGAGGAAAGGAAAAGTATGCTGAGAAAATATAGTAACCATAGGACGATTCAAGATAACATTAGGTTGGGGGGAATTACCGCGTTTTCTGCAGGAATGGTCAATGTCGCATCTGTCATTGTCTTTTTCTCGTTTACATCCAATGTAACAGGTTATTATGCTGTTTTTGCGCAAGAGATTGCGAAAGGAAATTGGTATCAAGGTGCAGTAGTGCTATTTTGGATTTTACTTTTTCTAGTGGGAAGTATGCTTTCGAATCTTATCATCATTCATGGTAAAGGACGTTTTAGCTCCTATTTGACACATTCCATTCCCTTGGCATTGGAAATACTGAGTATATTATTTGTCGGGATATATCTTGATGTATTTTATGAAGATTCTTTGAAAGAAACAGAGATACTTGTCGGTGCATTGCTGTTTGCAATGGGATTACAAAATGGTTTAACAGCGAGCATATCCAATTCTGTTGTGAAAACGACACATTTGACAGGATTAACGACAGATTTAGCAATATTGATTTCGATGTTCACAAAGGAGTCCAACAGAAGCAATAAGGCGTTGGTCGACAAATTCCATTTACTGCTGAGTATCGTGGGAGCCTATGTCATGGGAGGGCTTGTGAGCGGTATTTCATTCACCTATTTATCGAATAAGACATTTTACGTGGTTTGTTTTGTTCTTTTAATCATTGGTTTGTACGACCACTACAAATTGTATCTGTTGAAAAAGCAATTTGTGAATCGTCATCGTCAGCCAGTGGCAGCTTAGTTGACCGAGAAAGTTCTTGGTTAACTAAGCAAAAGGGCAAATAGTTTAATCGCATTTCAAAAAATGCGATTTTTTTTGTCCAAAAAATGCTTATCTTCAACCTCGGTTATCACGCTCTACCAAAGCGCATGAAAGACTACTTAATCAATTTAAAACCGTATCATGATCAAATTCTTTTCCATCCGGCCTTTTTGGGCACTCTCTCTAATTTCTCTGTCAGTATCACCCCTCTGTGTGAAACAGGTGTGTGCGCAAGAATTGCACAGCCAAAGATCAGTACATGATCAACATAAAAGCCAACAGAATCTTTTACGGGCGATCCAATTGATTGATCGGTCAATGGAAGTCTATTTTTCTGGTGAAGATTTCAAAATGCATCGTTTTTATAATCCATTTACGCAGGTTCGATCCGAAGAAAAAGCGAGTGTATGGATGTACTCTGCTTCCATAGAAGCTGTAAATGCTGTGTTGAGCGGCTTGAAAAAGCAACAAAAGGCAGGTAATACCGAGCTTTACGGAAAGTATTATTCCCGCTATGTGGATTTATTGGCTAAGCTTCATGCAAATGCAGCTTATTATTTAGGGACATTTACGCTAACATCTTTTACACAACATAAAGAATGGACGGTGTATGCTGTCGATCGCGTTCGAGAAAAAGGAAAAGCAAATGTAACGGGAGTTTTGAATGTCTATGATGATCAGATGTGGTTGGTACGGGAATTATTGGAAGCCTATCACTTGACTGGGCAAGAACGTTATTTGCAAGAAGCTGAATACCTTACTGCTTATGTTCTTGATGGTTGGGATTGTACTTTGGATGAGAAAGGGAAAGAGCATGGCGGAATTCCTTGGGGTCCAGGATATGTAACTAAGCATGCCTGTAGCAATGCACCGATTATTAGTCCGCTTGTTGCATTGTATGAAATCTATAAAAAGAAAGGAGACCAAATCGTTACGCATTCCATTGATCAGAAAGATAAATTAACCCGTATTTCTAAAAAAGAGAAGAAGAGCGATTTTTATCTCCGTTATGCTAAAAGGATTTATGACTGGCAAAAGGTGTATCTTCTTAATGAAAAAGGCGTTTATGCTGATATGATGGGTGATTGCTTTCCAGATTGTTCGATAGCTTATGAAACGGTCAATGGTGTACAATATCGAAAAAATACTGAGCTCAGAAAAGCGGTTGGAACAGCATTTTCCTATAATAGTGGCACGATGATTTCCGGAGCAGCAGACTTATATCGTGTTACGAAAGCAAAAAGCTATTTAGAAGATGGCAAGAAACTGGCCGATGCGACTTTTACTTATTTTGGAAAGTTAGGGCAGCAGATTCCTGAGCACTATACCTATGCGACAGATGGTTTTAATAATTGGTTTAACGGCGTGTTGTTAAGAGGATATACCGCTATATCTCCCAATTACAGCAAGGCTGGACTGTATGCAAAATCTTTTCAGGATAACTTGGATTATGGCTATACCCACTTCTTGAAAGATGGATTTCTGCCGAATGACTTGCTTGGAGGCTGGGCAAATGATAAAGGTAAGAATGATTTGGAAGGAATGTTCATGTTCACTTATGCAGCACAGTATGCAACACTTTCGCAAGTTGAATCAACACAATAGGTGCACGCGTGGACGGACACCTATTTTTATTCAGATATGATTATTTGCTTGTTCAAGATTTAGATAAAGCAGTTTGAGCGTCCTGAAATTCGGTAGGACTTTGGCCAAACTGCTTTTGAAAATTACGTGAGAAATGAGTAGCGGAGCTGTATCCCAATAAATTAGAAATTTCGTAAACTTTATATTGTTTTTGAATAAGCAGTTCTGCTGCTTTTCTGAGTCGAGTTAAATTAATCAGTTCATTGGGTGATAGGCTGGATACCACATTGATTTTGCGATAGAGTGTAGGTCTGCTCATGCAGAGAATATCGGCCATTCTATCGACATTAAACTGGGGATCATCGAGATGTTGCATAATGATTTCTTCAATCTTCAGCAAGAACTCTTGTTCACTTTGATTTTGCCCGATCTGTTGGATTTGCGACATCGGATTTTTAATGAAAAATTCCTTGACCTTAACTCTATTCTTTAATAAACTCGCTATTTGTGCTCTTAAAAAAGCGGGCGAAAAAGGTTTTTCAATGTAAGCGTCGGCACCAAATTCTAAACCCTGAATTTTTGATTCAATACTATTTTTTGCTGTCAAAAGTATAACTGGAATATGTGCATAAGCGATATCTTCCTTAATTTTTTGACAGAGCTCAAAACCATCCATTTCTGGCATCATTACATCACTGACGATCAGATCGAAATATTCAGAGGCTAATAAATCTAGGGCTTCCCTTCCATTAGAACTCGTCGTTATCTGATAATCCTCATTGAGATCATCCGCAATAAATTCAAGCAGTTCGGTATGATCATCTACTAATAATAAATTGGATTTGGCATTCATAATTATGGGTTTGTATTGTGATTCAAAGGTAACGTCAAGCTAAATACGTTCAATTGGAGGTCGTTTGTATTATATAACAAGGTACCTTGGTGTTTTAAGGTTAGGGATCTTGTCAACGCCAAGCCTAGACCACTTCCGGGAACATTCTTATTTTGCTTTAAACGATTGAATGGTTCAAAAATTCTTTCCCTTTCTTCTGAAGGAATTAAAGCTCCGTCGTTTTTCACGGTCAATATAAAGATATTTTTCTGTTTATCCATATTCAAATTCACTTCAATATAGGATGAGGAATATTTAAGGGCATTATTCAATAAGTTGTAACAAATCTTGTCGAATGCGTCGATATCGACTTGACCTATAATATCTGGCATAATGTGCGACACAATCTGCTTTCCCTGTGCCTGGAGTGTGACCGTAAAATTGTTGATGATTTCCTGAACCGTTTGGCTTATGTTTTCTGACTCAAAGTGTAATTTGAATCCTTCCGTTTCGACCTGTCTAAAATCCAGTAATTGGTTACTAAGCGCAATCAACTTCTCCGTATTGTTCTGCATGGTCAATAATAGCTTGTCTGTTACAGGATTGTGATCTACCTTATCCATAAGCTTCTCTAAGGGGGCTTTGATCAATGTCAACGGTGTGCGTATTTCATGGGCAACATCGGTGTAAAAATTGATTTTTGAGCGGTAGAGTTCTTGCTCACGTAGATTTTGTACGGTTAGAAGGTGTTGTCGATTGCGTTGCTTGATCTTTTCATTGAAATGATGAATCACAAATACAATGAGCCCCATAAGGATTAGTGCGTAGCAAACAAAAGCCGGTATACTTGCCCAAATAGGAGGAAGAATAGTGATTTTAAGACTAGCAAAGGTGGGAATTGTGTTACCATTTGGATCCTCCGCTTTTACCGTAAAAACGTAATTGCCGGGAGCTAACTTGGTGAAATAAGCGCGTTGATTGCTTGTAATGTCTATCCAATTGTCGTCAAGACCATCCATTTTATAACTATAGTGAATAGAGTGTGGGGCTTGGTAGTGTAATGCCGCAAAATCAAGACTGAAGGATGATTCGTCGTGTTTTAGTTTGATATTTTTTGTAAATAGGATTGATTTGGATAGAATACTTGCATCGGTATATTGATTGATCGCTCTATTGTTGATGTAAAAATTAGTGATATAAATCGGTATTTGATTCTTATAGTTAATTTGGTTCAGTTTTTCCGGGTTGAAACGTATAAGCCCATTGATGGTACCGAAATAGAAGTTCCCATTGTTATCATCAAAAGATGAATTATAATTGAATTGAATCGTCGGTAGGCCTGACTCCAAGTTGAAGATCCGTTTTCTGCCATTGGGCAGATGATAGCGCACCAGCCCTTTAGAGGTACTTACCCAGAGATTCTGTTGTTTGTCTTCTAAAAATGCGAGCGTTACGTTACTGGGCATTCCTTCTTCCAGGCCAATGTTTTCAAAACTGTCCTGATTTAATTTCTTCTTAGCCATTCCACCTTCAGTGGCGATCCAAATTTGATTTTTTGAATCCTCAAATAGACTATTGACCCTATTGTTAGGCAAGGAATTGGGATCGTTCTGGCTATGGGTAAAATGCTTGAAATACTTTGTTGTAGGATTATAGCAAAATAACCCATCGCGCCATGTACCTACCCAGATATTCCCCTCTTTATCTTCCAAAATAGTCGTGTAAAACATGTATTCAGGGACATTATCAATCAGATGGAAAGATTTTTTTTCGAGATCAAAGCGGTATAATCCACGCGTTGACGCCGCGAGAATTTCTCCTTTCCGAGTTTTATAGAGATAAAAGAGAAAATTACTTTGGAGATCGGACGATGTTGCACTGTTGCGATCGATATGATAGATTACTTTTTGAAGCTTTGGTGAAAATATGTCCAGACCATTGACGAAGGTACCGATCAGTAGTTTATCACCAATGGGAAGTATGCCATGGATATTATTGTTTGCCAGATTCCCCTGTTTATCGGAGAAATTTTGAATCTTACCCGACTGGATGTCCAGTTTAGATAGGCCTCCGTTTTCGGTGCCTATCCATATATTGTGGTCGATATCTTTTTTAATAATGCGTACAACAGAGCCTTTTAGGCTCCCGGGGCGATCTTGTGGGAGGAATTTTTCGATGATACTATTGTTCTTATGATAATAGTTAATCCCACCAAAATAGGTTCCCAGCCAAATACCCTCATCCTTATCCTGTAGGATGTTATAAATGGCATTGTCAGATATACCCCAAGGGTTTTCTTGCTCTTTCTGAATGTTGATGTAACGTCGGCTAGCAATTTGATAAATAAAAAGGCCGGATTCCGTTGCAAACCAATATTCATGATCATTTGGCTGTATAATATCTCTGACATAGAGAAATTGATGCAGTTGATCCGGGCCAAGTATGGGCTTTAAAGACTGGTCTTTAAATCGGTAGCTGTATACTCCAGTTTTTGAAGTACCAATCAATAAGTCTCCGTCGCGGTTTTCCATTATTTTCTCAATACTAAACCAATCCTTAGCACCATATTTTGCTTGAAAGTCAAGCATGAGTACGGGTTTTCCGGAAGGACCTATTTGGAAGATTTTGCCTTCAGGAGTTCCAAAAAATACAGCTCCACTTTTTGTGCAGCTGATGGATGTAATGTACAGATCTGATTTTGTAAATTGTTGAATTGCATGACTAACTAAATCATGGCAATAGAGCATTCCATTTGATATAAACCAGATCCTTTTGCGTTGATCGGTAATAATAACGGGGACGTCCGCATTTTCAAATTGTTTACTCAGTAATCTAAATTGTTCATCGACGGGGTTGTAACAATAGATTCCCTGATCTGTACCAATCCAAATTCTCTTTCGAAAATCTTCTTTCAATGAGATGATATTATTGCCCCCCAGGCTATTTTTTCCAGATTTTGACGCATCAAAATGTTTGAAATTATTACCATCAAAACGATTTAATCCATCTTTTGTCCCGAACCAAAGAAAACCCTGACTATCTTGCATGCTACAAATGACAGCATTGTTAGACAATCCTTCATTGATTTGATAATGATTGAAATAATAGGGCTGCGCATAGAGCAACGAGGGAAGCAACAGAAAAAATAGAAGACGTAAAGGCTTTAGGTTGATCATGATCATTTGGTTATTGATACAAAATAGTGCTAAAATGAAACAATTTAATCTTAAAATTTCTGAAAAAATTAAGACTTTAGCTTATATATTGTAAGCGTTAAAATTATAAAAAATCTAGAAAAGGACGTAAGTTCTATCTAAACAAAGATTATAAACCATTTAAAATATTACGAATGAGAGGAAAATTGACCTTGCTTGGTCTTTCTGCAATGCTGGCATTTTGTGTGTCTTGTCAGCAATCGACTGGTTCCAAAACTTCAAAAGCAGATTCTTTATCGGCCTACATGGATACCGCACAGTTCAGCGGAACTATTGATCAAAAACAGGCTTATCTATATGAACTGAGCAATAAAAATGGCGTACAAGCTTATTTTACCAATTTTGGTGCACGTTTAGTGGGATTATGGGTACCTGACAATAAGGGTGAGTTATGCGATGTTGTTTTGGGTTTTTCTAAAGCGGCTGATTATAATAATCCCAAAGAACCATTTTTTGGTACTATTGTAGGGCCTTTTGGTAATCGGATTGCTAAGGGAAAATTTAAGTTGGATGATAAAACCTATACATTGGCGGTAAATAACGGTCCTAATACACTGCATGGAGGTTTTAAAGGTGTGCATTTTGCCAATTGGACATTAAAATCGTCAGATAAATCGTCTCTAACTTTTGCTTACACCTTACCTGATGGACACGAGGGTTTTCCAGGAAACATCCAGATGGAAGTGACCTATACGCTTAACGATAATAATGAATTGATGATTGCCTATCGTGCTACTTCCGATAAAAAGACGGTGATCAATTTGACCAACCATGCTTACTTTAATTTAAATGGTGAAGGAAGCGGTACAATTCTGGATCATCAGCTTCAATTGTTTGCGAATGAATACACACCAGTGGATAGTACACTCATACCAACAGGGCAATTAGCACCGGTAAAGGGAACAGCTTTTGATTTTACAACCTTGAAACCAATAGGAAAAGATATTAATGCCAATGATCAGCAACTGAGCTTTGGAAAGGGATATGATCACAACTTTGTCTTAAGCAAGGAGAAAGATGGCGAGTGGTACAAAGCAGCTCACGTGATTGGAGATAAATCGGGTATTGTTATGGATATTCTGACCGCAGAACCTGGAATACAATTTTACAGTGGTAATTTCATGAACGAGCAGGTGCAATTGAAGAATGGAAAAAAAGATTCCTTTCGTACGGCCTTTTGCCTCGAACCGCAGCATTTTCCGGATGCCCCAAACCAACCTAATTTTCCAACAACTGTCTTAAACCCCGGGCAAGTTTATCAAACGAAATCCCTGTATCGTTTTTCGGTAAAATAATACATATTTAATAATGATTGGTTTGAAAGTACACCACTGAAAAGAGGTGTGCTTTCTCTTTTTAATAGACTTTAAAACGTTTTAGGTCTATTTTATTTATTTGATACAAATAGGCAGTTTTTTGAGAAAAAACGAAAGTCTGTACGATTGAATATACCTTAATTTTGGACAAATCAATTATACAAACTAATCAATCTAGGTATGTTTAAGGGTCTTAAATGTCTGCCAATATCTGCTACATTGCTCTGCTGTGCGAGCAGTTTTATCCCCTTAGCAAAGGGAGCTAATTTAATTCCAGTTTCTTCAGAGGGGATCGAGTTGCAAAAAGCAATAAAAGGGGTTGTTAAGGATAAGGATGGCAATCCTATTGTAGGAGCGACGGTCGCATTGAAATCAAAACCCAATATTGCAGTCTCAACAGATGCGAAAGGTAATTTTAACCTGACAGGTGTCAATGCCGGTGAACTTTTGACCGTAAGATCTGTAGGCTACCTTTCCAAAGAAGTGACGGCAATTGCTGACTTGGCAATCACTTTGGAAGATGAAAATTCGCGCATTGATGAAGTGGTCGTTGTAGGTTACGGTACGCAGAAGAAAGAATCCGTTACCGGTGCAATCACCGCAATTTCTTCTCAGGATATCTCCAGATCTGTTGCTACAACAACGTCTGGAGCCTTAGTAGGGAAGATCGCCGGTGTTAACAGCCGGATGTCGGATGGACGTCCGGGAGCTCCAACAGGAATCAGTATCCGCAATATGGGGACACCCTTATATGTGATCGACGGTGTTCAAAAGGATGAAGGGCAATTCAATAATTTAGATTTCAATGATATTGAATCGGTTTCGGTATTAAAGGATGCGTCTGCTGCTATTTATGGTGTGCGTGCTGCCAACGGTGTTGTTGTGGTGACGACAAAGAAGGGGAAGCGTGGCGATAATAATACCTTTAATATCAATTCATATTATGGCTGGCAGAGTATGTTTCGTTTTCCCAAGCCAGCCGATGCCAGTACTTATATCAAAAGCTATATTCAGTCTGATGCTATTCTCGGAACTGAACATCCACAATATACGTTGGCAGATCTCGAAAAATGGCAACAAGGTACCGAGAAGGGATATCGTCCTTTTGATTGGTATGATTATATTCTCAAAACTAGCCCACAAACTTATATCTCGGGTAATGTCAGTGGTGGGTCCGAAAAAATTAATTATTACCTGAGTGTAGGGCATCTGGACCAGCAGTCCATCATCCGTAATTACGGCGGCTTCAATCGTACCAATGTGCAGATGAATATTGACGCGAATGTATCAAAACGATTAAAGATTGGTGCCAATTTGAATGGGCGGATCGAACAGCGCAAACAACCGGGCGTACCTGGTGCTGACGATACTTGGCAGGCTTTATTTGCGATATATCGCAACCTGCCCACTGCACGGCCTTTTGCCAACGACAATCCTTTATATCCAACGCAGACATCGCCCAATGCGGAAACTAACTTTGCGATGCTGAATTATGATCTGTCCGGTACTTATCAGGAAAAATGGCGGGTGATGCAGTTAAATTTTAATGCGGAATATAAGATCACAAATGATTTGATCGCTAAGGGAACAGTAGGCTATTATCTGGCCAATAAATGGATGGATAATCAGGAGTTTACCTATAAACTATATGGCTACGATGAGAAGACAGATACGTACCCGGTAACTTTTAGCATGGACAACCCTTGGCGGGAGAGATCTATTTCGCAGGTTGAAGAAATCTCAACCCAATTTACCTTAAATTATAACAAGCGATTCGGTAAACATGGAATCAATGCCGTGCTTGCTGCTGAGTCCATAAAAAGGGATAATCCAGATGTTTATGTACACGATCGTCCAGCCTCTAATGCCTTGAGTTTGATCTATTTTCAGACGATGGATACCTACAATGATACCGGGGTAAATACCCAGGCGAGAGCCGGTTTTGCAGGCAGGGTCAATTATGATTATGATCAGAAGTATCTTTTGGAGCTTTCTTCACGCTATGACGGTTCATGGAAATTCGCGCCAGGAAGCCGATGGGGATTTTTTCCTTCGGTATCTGCAGGCTGGCGTGTTTCATCTGAAAAGTTCTGGTCTGAAGGTATGAGAAAGGTATTTGACGATGTGAAGTTAAGGGGATCTTACGGTGTATTGGGCGATGATAATTTGGATGCCTGGGAATATTTTGCTTTTGGTTATCTAAGTGGATATAATTATTTCCGAAAACCAGTCCGTGATGGCTATCAAAATATCGTCGGCTCAACAATTGACGGGAAGTATGTTATCGGTTCTCAAGCACGTGGCCTTCCCGTTAAAACGCTTTCTTGGATTCAGGCCCATATGCTAAATGTTGGTTTGGACTTTAGCACACTAAAAGGTAAATTAACAGGTTCGGTAGATGTCTTCCGTCGAAAAAGAACAGGACTGCCTGCCAAGCGAGAAGATGTATTGATACCGAATGAAGTAGGTTTTAGTTTACCTTATGAAAATCTGAATTCGGATATTCATCAAGGTATCGATGGATCATTAATGTGGCGGAGTAGCGTCAATGGATTTAACTATTTCGTAGGTGGTAATTTCACTTTCGCACGGCAAACTGACGGCGAACAATATAAACCACGTTTTGGAAACTCTTTGGATCAATATCGAAAATCGATCTATGATCGTTATGCCTTTCTCAATTGGGGATTACATTCCATTGGACAATTCCAGTCGTGGGAAGAAATTGCTAATTATGATATAGACAATGACCGTAAAGGTAACTCATCATTACGGCCGGGTGATATTAAGTATGAAGATATTAATGGCGATAAAGTGATCAATGAGCTGGATGAACGGCCAATCGGATATCGACAAGGCGGTCTTCCTTATTTCAATTACGGAATTAACCTTGGCGGCCAATTTAAGGGATTTGATTTGGCAATGGATTTCACCGGAGCAGCTTTTGCTTCTTTTAATCCCAGTTATGAAGCTGTTTTCCCTTTCCATGATGGTGGCAACAATCCGCAATACTATATGGAAAACCAGTGGATGCTGAGCGATATTACGGATCCAAATAGTGCATTGATCCCAGGAAAGTACCCTACATTAATTAAAGGAAATAGAGATCATAGTAATTATTGGCATAGCGACTTCTGGCTTACCAATGTCAACTATTTGAAATTAAGAAACCTGCAGATCGGATATACTTTACCGGAGAAATGGATGAAACCTCGAGGAATTCAGAAATTGAGGATATATACCATGATGCAGAATCTGTTTAGCATAGATAATTTGGGTGATATGAAGATCGATCCAGAAATCACAAGTGATTCGGGCGTTCAGTACCCAACAAACCGAGTTATAAATGTGGGTGTTACCTTAACTTTTTAATAAGATGATAAATAAGAAAGTTATTTTATTGGGTGTATGTCTCGTATGTACATTTTCAAGCTGCAATAAATTTTTGGAACGCGAATCACAGGCTATTTTTACCGACGATCAGATATTTTCGGATCAGAATATGATAAAATCTGTTCTAGCGAATTATTATGGGCGGATTAGCTGGGGACAGCAATTTGGAGACAATGGATCTTTTGCGATGTTAGATGAGGCCGGATTTTCAAGCGGTGGCCCCAATACGATGCAGGAATTTCCGAATGACTTTTGGCGTATGTACGATTATGAACTGATTCGCAATCTGAATCAATTTATCGTAGGTGTTCGTCAATCATCATTGGACGAAAATAATAAAAAGAGCATCGAAGGCGAGGCCAGATTTATTCGTGCTTGGACCTACTTTAATATGATCAAGCGTTTGGGCGGAGTTCCTTTGGTGGGTGATAAGATCTATGATTATACTGGCGGCATGGATCCAGCAGAGTTGCAGACACCGCGATCAACAGAAGCAGAGAGTTATAATTACGTGATTAACGAATGTACCGAAGCCGCTAAAATGCTCGGTACAGAGAAAACCATAAATTCAGCTAGAGCTAATAAATGGACAGCTTTGGCACTTAAGGCGCGGGCAAGTCTGTACGCCGCCTCAATAGCGAAGTATAACTATAAAACGCCAGACGTCAAAACAGCAGGTAACGAGGTGGGAATCCCTGCGGCGGACGCCAATAAATATTACGAGATTGCTTACGAATCAGCATTGGATATTATCAACAATAGCCCTTATGCCCTCTATAATGGAAATGCCGATAAAGGAAAGAACTTCTATCTTGCTGTAAGTTCAAAATCAAGTAGCAATGAAGTTATTTGGGCTAAGGATTATGCGTATCCAGGTGAAACACATTTTTTCACCAACAATAACATTGCCTCATCCGTCCGTGGAGATATTGATGCCAATTTTGTTACGCCTGTTTTAAATTTGGTGGAAGCATTTGAATATACAGATGATCGAAATGGAGCATTGAAAACGAAGACTGCTACGGGAGATTACATCTACTATAACAATCCCGAAGAGATATTCGCCCATAAAGACGCGCGTTTGTATGGTACTGTAATTTACTCTGGTGCTGATTTTGCTGGTACCAAAATCACTTACCAAGCAGGCGTTAGATATAAAGAAGGAGGTGTTTGGAAGACGATGACCGCAATACCCGGTACTTCAGATTCCAAATTCGGAGGAATTATTACAAGCAAAGATGGACCTACGACTTCCAACGATATGTATGTCAACAAAACTGGATTTAATATCAGGAAATTTATCGACGAAAATAAAGATGCCTCTACTCGTGGGCGTGGGTCGGATATTTGGTTTGTGCGCTTCCGTTATGCTGAATTTTTGTTGATCGCTGCAGAGGCAGGCCTAGAGCTTGGTAAACCACAAGCCGAGTTGACGGGATATGTCAATAAGATTAGGGAGCGTGCGGGGATACAGGCATTGACGACCATTTCCTTGAATGATATTATTCAGGAGCGCCGGGTTGAATTTGCCTTCGAAGATCATCGTTATTGGGATCTGAAGCGTTTGCGAATTGCTCATGAAATTTGGAATGGAAGCGCTGATAATTACAACGCGGTACACTATGCCCTATTTCCATACAAAATATATGCTCCGGGGGATCCTAATGATGGTAAGTGGATTTTTGAGAAACAGAAATCGAGTCATACACTCTATCCACGAAATTTTAAATATCAGAACTATTATAATTTCATCGATCAAGATTGGATTAATAACAATCCGAAGTTAGTCCGAAATCCTTATCAATAGCATTACTCTTATGAAAACTTTTTTTTGTAAATTAATAGTCAGTTTGTGTTTGCTCTTGGGTGTTTTTGCTTGTGGCAAAGATAATTATGATGCGCCACAAAGTACATTAAGTGGTCATGTAACCTATAATTCAGAACCTCTAGGAGTAAGAGGATCAAACCAGTCCGTTTCA
This sequence comes from Sphingobacterium sp. UME9, assembly GCF_014170215.1. Taxonomy (NCBI): domain Bacteria; kingdom Pseudomonadati; phylum Bacteroidota; class Sphingobacteriia; order Sphingobacteriales; family Sphingobacteriaceae; genus Sphingobacterium; species Sphingobacterium sp. UME9. The sequence goes on from NZ_LZZP01000013.1 coordinate 1,132,411, forward strand.
CTTCAACTATGGCAAGATGGTTTTCCGCTTCGATCTGCTATTAATGTGTATGTGACGCAGGACGGTTCATTTGCTACAAAGCTGTTTGATGGGAAGTACAAATTGGTAGCAACCAGCGGAAATGGCCCCTGGTTGAATAGTGCGGATACAGTGCTGGTTGATGTGCGGGGGAATACAAGTATCGAGTACCCAGTTAAACCTTATTATACCATGAGTAATATTACCTATGATGTCCAAGGGAATATGCTAAAAGCTTCTTTTGACGTCAAGACGATAGATGCTTCAAGAACGATTGATTTTGCGACTTTATTGGTCAATGATACAAAATTCGTGGATTTGGGCCAATATACCTATAAGATGGAAAAAACTGGAATTAGTTCGGGCCATGTCGACTTGGAACTTGATATCAAAGATATTTTGACCAAGAGCGCTGCAGTGTATGCGCGTGTGGGCTTGAAGATAAGCGGTATCACCGAGGCGCTATACGATAGTTCACCTAAGAAATTGAAATAACAATGATTAAAAGAATTAGCTTTTTAAGCCTATTAATGGGGCTTGGTTTAGCTGCGTCGGCGCAATCCGGAATTGCGACTTCCGTAAACCAATTGCCCTTAACAGGTAAGAACTCACAATATATAAACAATAGGGCTCCGTTAAAACAAAATGTCTTGCTGAAATTGCCGGTGGGTAGTATCGTGCCTGAAGGCTGGTTAGGGAAGTATCTCGAGTTGCAAAAAGATGGTCTTACAGGTCATTTGGGAGAAATTAGTGCCTGGTTGTCCAAAAAAAATAATGCTTGGTTAAGTACAGATGGGAAAGGAGATTATGGCTGGGAAGAAGTTCCTTATTGGTTAAAAGGCTACGCTAATTTGGGCTACATCTTGAAAGATCCTAAGATAATAGCAGAGTCAAAACTCTGGTTAGAGGCTGCGCTAAAAAGCCAGCGTCCTGATGGATACTTTGGGCCATTGATCCTGCGTAATAACAAACCTGATCTTTGGGGGAATATGTTGATGCTATGGTGTTTGCAATCCTATTATGAATATAGCGGTGACCAACGTGTTTTAACGTTGATGACCAATTATTTTAAATGGCAGGCCAATTTGCCGGATAGTTTTTTTCTCAAGGATTATTGGGAAAACAGTCGTGGTGGTGACAATTTGCTATCCGTATATTGGCTCTATAACAGAACACAAGGTAATGAATGGTTGATGGATTTAGCGGATAAAATCCATCGGAATACAGCCAATTGGCGGCAGAAAGATGATTTGCCCAATTGGCATAATGTCAACGTAGCGCAGTGTTTTAGAGAGCCAGCAACCTATTATCTGAAAAGCCAATCGACTGCAGATCTTAACGCAACCTACGATAATTTTCATTTTGTCAGACAAGTATTTGGTCAGGTTCCGGGCGGCATGTTCGGTGCCGATGAAAATGCACGTCCGGGATATACCGATCCCCGTCAGGGAGTGGAAACCTGTGGAATGGTGGAGCAGATGGCTTCCAATGAAATCCTTCTCGGGATAACAGGCGATCCTTTTTGGGCGGATCATGCGGAAGAAGTTGCTTTTAATACCTATCCAGCCGCTGTGACAGCCGATTTTAAAGCATTACGCTATATCACGAGCCCTAATATGACTATCAGCGATAGCCATAATCATGCTCCTGGGATTGATAATAATGGGCCATTTTTAATGATGAACCCCTTCAGTTCACGTTGTTGTCAACATAATCACAGTCAGGGCTGGCCATATTATGCGGAGCATCTGTATATGGCAACGAATGATAATGGTGTTGCGGCAGTACTTTATGCCGCATCAAAAGCTGAAATCAAAGTCGGAAACAATCAATCCATTCAGATCAGACAAGAATCCAATTATCCGTTTGAAGAATCGCTGCGATTTGAAATAGGAACACAGGGTAAAACAGTTGATTTTCCCTTTTATCTCCGTATACCTGCCTGGGCGAAACAAGCCAAAGTAACGGTTAATGGTAAAAGTCAGGCTATAGAAGCTGGAGCAAAATATATTCGGATTGAACGGAAATGGAAAGACGGCGACAAGGTCGAACTCTCCTTACCGATGACCATAGATCTGAAAACATGGGCTGCCAATAAAAATTCAGTTAGTATCCAGCGTGGACCATTGACCTATGCACTCAAAATCAAAGAGAATTATGTGAAAAAGGATAGTAAGGCTTCGGCAATTGGGGATTCTAAATGGCAGGAGACTGCAGATCCATCAAAATGGCCATCCTATGAAATCCTTCCTGCAAGTGACTGGAATTACGGACTTGTACAAAATCAGCTACAAGCTGTTGACCAACTAAAAGTGGTCAAACGGCCATGGCCTAAAGATGCATTTCCTTTCGACGCAGAAGCAGTACCTATTTCGATTCTTGTGAAAGCGAAACGTATTGATGGATGGAAAATTGATGAAAATGGACTAACGGGCGTATTGCCCCTGAGTCCGGTGGAAAGCAAGGGTGAGGTGCAGGAAGTTGAACTGATTCCCATGGGAGCAGCACGTTTGCGCATTGCTGCTTTTCCAACTGTGAAATAATGTAAATACGATATATAAATAAATGACTTAACGATTTTTTATGATGAAGAAAACCTTACTTTTTGCCAGTTTGATGATGGCAGCACAATTGAACTTTGCTCAGGATTGGAAACCCGCAGGGTCACATATATTAACCCCTTGGGGCGAGAAAGTAACGGCACAAAAGCCACATCCTGAGTATCCTAGACCACAATTAACCAGAGCCAATAACTGGCAGAATTTAAATGGACTATGGAAATATGCTGTCACTCCAGTAGGTACTAAAGAGATTCCTCGTGAATGGGACGGAAATATCCTTGTTCCTTTTGCTATTGAATCGGCATTGTCCGGTGTTGGTAAAGAGGTCGGGAAAGATAAAGCGTTATGGTATAATAATACTATAACATTGGACAAGTCTGTCAATAAAAATAAGGTCCTGTTGCATTTCGGTGCCGTAGATTGGCAATGTGATGTGTATGTAAATAACCAATTGGTCGGAAGACATGAAGGTGGTTTTGATCCATTTTCGATGGATGTGACAAGCTTCCTAAAGAAAGGAGCGAAACAGGAAATAGCTATTCGGGTATGGGATCCGACTGACGATGGTCCACAACCACGGGGTAAACAGGTGAACAAGCCGAATGGTATATGGTATACACCAGTGACGGGAATTTGGCAGACCGTTTGGTTAGAAAGTGTCCCCCAAACTTACATTGTGAGTACCAAACAGACTCCGCGTTTGGACGATGGAGTCTTGGCCTTTCAGGCTTCCGTAGAAGGAAGTCAAGCCGGTGACGAAATAAAGGTGCGTGCATTGGATGGCGGAAAGGTTATTAAAGAACAAATAGGACAACCGAATACATCTTTCGATCTTTCGGTACCTAACCTGGAGCCATGGTCCCCAAGCAACCCTAAGCTCTATGATCTAGAAATTCAGCTGATTCGAAAAGGAAAAGTCGTAGATCAGGCGAAAAGCTATTTTGCCATGCGGAAAATAGCCATGCAGAAAGACGAAAATGGCGTTCAACGTTTAATGTTAAACAATAAGTTTACCTTCCAATATGGACCATTGGATCAAGGCTGGTGGCCAGATGGTCTACATACAGCACCAACGGATGAAGCGCTGAAGTTTGACGTTGTCAAAACAAAGGAAATGGGATTCAATATGATCCGTAAACATATCAAAGTAGAACCGGCGCGCTGGTACCGTTACTGCGATAGTATAGGTATGCTTGTCTGGCAAGATATGCCTAGCGGCGATCTTGGCGGAAACCATTGGGATATGCAACCGGGAAAGATTTCAGGAGGAAATAGGGATAAAGTACGTTCGCAGGAATCTGAAGGGTACTACAGAAAAGAGTGGAAAACTATTATGGAGGTATTGCACAACTATCCAAGCATCGTTATTTGGGTACCTTTTAATGAGGCTTGGGGGCAATTCAAAACGAAGGAAATAACGGAATGGACAATGGCCAATGACCCTTCAAGACTCGTAAATAGTGCCAGCGGTGGTAACTTTATGGAAACTGGACATATCTTGGATATCCACAATTATCCCGATGCAGCTATGCCTGATCCAAATTTATTCGGCGCCAAACAAGTGCTTGCATTGGGTGAGTTTGGTGGTCTGGGATTACCGATCGATGGGCACTCCTGGCAACAAAAAGACAACTGGGGATACCAAAGTTTTAAAAATAAATCGGAATTATTGGAGCGCTATAAACGTCTGATTCATGACTTGACACGTCTAATTCCAATGGGATTGTCTGCCGCTGTTTATACACAGACAACAGATGTGGAAGTAGAAACAAATGGTTTGATGACCTATGATCGTAAAGTTGTCAAAATGCCTGAAGCAGAATTGAAAGCTGCACATCAGGCGCTTTATAATGCACCTACCAAATAATTGATAGCGATATGGCCGCAACTCGGGTTGCGGCCTAAATTTATCGCTGAAAGTATATCTGTCAACCTAAACCTATTTTATACGAAATCAATGAAATTAAAATTACTAATTGCAACGGCTATTGTATGTCAATCGGTATCGTCGTTTGCACAAAAACAAGTCCTTAAGAATGATCTTCGCGCGCCTGCCTATCCTTTAGTAACAATTGACCCCAATACAAGTGCCTGGTCCTATAGCAACGAATTGAATGCGGATGTTGTACGCCATTGGACCGGAAAATCCTTCCCCTTATTGGGCGTCCTTAAAGTGGATGGGAAATCCTATCGCTTCTTAGGTAAAGAAGAAGCTGAACTCTTGCCGTTGGCACGGATGGGTGAACATGCGGCTTGGACCGGAAGTTATGTTGTCAATGAACCCGCCTCGGACTGGATGAAACCTTCATTTGATGCACAGCAATGGAAGACGGGGACAGCGCCATTCGGTACCAAGGATAAAGAACCCAATGTGGAGACTGATTGGCAGGAACCTAAAATTTGGGTTAGAAGGGAAGTTGAACTGAGTGAGGATCTTACGGGCAAATCCGTATATATCGAATTTACACATGACGATGACGCTATTTTGTACGTCAACGGGATTGAGGTTGTTAATACAGGCAATTCGACAGGTAAAAATAGTCGGGTCAAGCTGCCCGATCATGTCGTAAAGACATTGAAGAAAGGAAAAAATATACTCGCGGGTTATTGCTATAATAGGGTAGCGAATGGATATTTTGATTTTGGACTCTTTACAGAAAAAGAAGGTAGTATTCAATTCGACAATGAAGCGAAGCAGATCACTTCCAATGTGCAGGCAACACAAACACATTATTCGTTTAACTGCGGGCCGGTCGATTTAAATATTACATTTACTGCGCCCATGTTTCTGGATAAATTGGACTTAATGGCTAGACCCGTAAATTATCTTTCCTATACGGTCGATGCGAAGGATGGCAAGAAACACCAGGTACAACTTTATTTGGAGGCAGCACCAAATTGGGCACTGAATTCTCCACTTCAAGATGCTGTAAGCAGTTCCTTTGTTTCAGGAAATCTCCAGTTTGTAAAGACAGGAAGCAAAAGCCAGCAGGTTCTAGGAAGGAAAGGTGACGACCTACGGATAGATTGGGGGTATTTCTATATGGCTGGTGCAAAATCAAAGACAAAGTCCGCGGTCGGAAGTAGCCATCAATTACGGTCTAATTTTCTGAAGAGTGAAAATAGCTCTTCTTCAAATGGAGGACAACAATTGGCGCTGATGCAAACTTTTGATGTCTCATCAAGCTACCAGGATAAGATCTTGTTGGGGTATGATGACCTGTACTCCATCCAATATTTTGGACAAAATTTACGACCTTATTGGAATACCAATGGAAATAGTTCCATTGAGAAACAATTTGAACTGGCCGACAAAGAGTATACTGCTCTCAAAAAGGCTGCTGATAAATTTGATGCCGAATTATGGGGTACAGCTTTGCGCAACGGAGGTGAGGACTATGCTGCATTGTGTGCCTTGGCCTATAGACAGGCAATCGCCGCTCATAAACTTGTAAAAGCACCCAATGGCGATCTACTTTTACTGTCTAAAGAAAATGATAGCAATGGGTCGATAGGAACTGTTGATGTAACCTATCCTTCGGCTCCGATTTTCCTTTACTATAATCCGGAACTGGCAAAAGCACTAATGAACGCCATTTTTTATTATAGTGAAAGCAATAAGTGGACAAAACCTTTTGCTGCGCATGATGTTGGGACCTATCCTTTGGCGAATGGCCAAACTTACGGTGGAGATATGCCTGTCGAAGAATCGGGAAATATGTTGATATTAACTTATGCTTTAGCGAAGGTCGAAGGAAATGCAGCTTATGCCAAAAAACATTGGAAAGTGTTGTCTACATGGGTAGATTATTTAGTAGATAAAGGTCTTGACCCTGAAAATCAGTTGTGCACAGATGATTTCGCGGGCCATTTTGCGCATAATGCCAATTTATCAATTAAAGCTATTTTAGGTATTGCATCTTACGGTTATCTAGCCCAAATGCTTGGTGAAGAGGCTACGGCGAAAAAGTATCTGACCGAAGCAAAAGCAATGGCTATGAAATGGAAAGAGATGGCTGAAGATGGGGATCACTATAAGTTGACTTTTGATAAAACCGGAACCTGGAGCCAAAAGTATAATATGGTCTGGGATAAATTGCTTAAGATGGATATTTTTGATCCCTCTATTCGTGAAACTGAAATTAAATACTATCTCGGCAAACAAAATAAATACGGACTTCCCCTGGACAATCGTCAGCCTTATACCAAAACCGATTGGATTATTTGGACGGCGACCATGGCAAATGACAAGCCTACCTTTGAGGCATTTTTAAAGCCAGTCTACCATTTTATGAACGAAACAACAGATCGTGTTCCCATGTCGGATTGGACGTATACAGACCGTCCTAAGAGAGCTGGATTTAAAGCAAGATCCGTTGTTGGGGGCTATTTTATCAAAATGTTGGAAGAGAAATTGGGAAAAGCAAAATAGCTTTTCCTGTGATGAAGAAAATAATATAAAAAAATAATAAGATGTTGAATGCAATGTTGTTCAGATATTGGATCGGCGGAGTTGTCGTACTGAACTTGTTGAGCTCCTGCGGAAGCTCTCCAGGTTCAGTTAAGCAGTCTGGTCAAATAACAAATGCTACGGCTCAACATAAGACCTACAGCAATCCGGTTTTTGAGCCTATACTTGCTGATCCTACAGTCGTTAGAGATCCTCAGAGCAAAATGTTCTATGCGTACGGGACAGCCGACAATTGGGGCGATGGAAAGGGACAGCGTTTGGTGTCTATTCTACAATCGGCTGATCTTGCTCATTGGACCTGGATTGGAACGGCCTTCAGCTCAAAACCGAGCTGGAAAGCCGAGGGGGGAATCTGGGCACCAGATGTGGTGCGGTTAAATGGTAAGTATATCTTATATTATGCTTATTCAACATGGGGAGACCCCAACCCCGGTATTGGTGTAGCCCTAGCAGATAGACCGGAAGGCCCCTTTATCGATCAAGGTAAACTTTTTGATAGCAAGGAGATCGATGTACCTAATTCAATAGACCCTTATTTTTTTACAGAAAATGGGCAGAATTATCTGTTCTGGGGTAGTTTTAGTGATGCGAATACGCAGGGAACATATGGTGTTGAACTCGATGAAAATGGGACTGCGGTACCCGATTTAAATAAAAAATTTAAAGTTGCTGCTGGGGATTTTGAAGCTGTTGTGATCCATAAACGGAAAGGATATTACTACTTTATCGGATCCAAAGGCTCCTGTTGTGAAGGAGAAAAAAGCAGTTATCATGTTCTTGTGGGTCGCTCTCGCAAGCTGAAGGGACCTTATATCGATCAAGAGGGGCGTAATCTTACACAGCGGGGGAGTGGAACGTTGTTGTTAAAGGGAAATGATCAATTTGTGGGGACTGGTCATACTTCGCGCATTATTACAGACGATAAGGGAAAAGATTGGATACTCTATCATGGTATGGACCCAAAGCGGCCTCGTGTTGCGACGGGGGGAAATCGTCGGATGCTATTTTTGGATCAGATTATCTGGGATAAGGACTGGCCCAAAATTGAAGGGGCAACCAGTAGTGTTGCAGTGCAACGGGCCCCAACGTTTAATTTTAAATAGAATTTTCAATAGCTAGCAGCGGATGGTCTACTTTTGTGGATCTGGATTTTCGCTGTCCATAAAAAATATGATACATCAAACGAAGAAACATTTTGAACTTCTTGACGCCATGCGTGGGGTGGCCGCAATTGCAGTCGTACTGTTTCACTTTATGGAAATTGCACAACCGGATTATCGCAATAGTTTTATTCCACATAGCTATTTAGCCGTTGATTTCTTCTTTTGTTTATCGGGTTTTGTAATTGCCTATGCTTATGATCAGAAGCTGGTCACAATTGGTCTAAAACGATTCTTCCTCTTGCGTTTGTTAAGATTGCATCCATTGGTTATAATCGGTACATTAATTGGTTTATTGGCATTTATGTACGACCCATTCAGTAATTTGGCCAGCTCATTTTCCGTCTTACAGAAGATAGGGATGTTCATCAGTGGGATAACGTTGATTCCATACCCAGCTGTACCAGAGCGATATTTTAATCTTTTTCATTTAAACCCACCTACATGGTCGCTATTTTGGGAGTATATCGCCAATATAGCCTATGCTTTGATACTGGTACGCATTCCAAAAAAGGTTCTTTGGGGAATAGTGCTCCTCGGTGCGGCAGCGCTATGTGCTGAATCATTTCGTTCCGGCTATTTAGCTGTAGGTTTTGGGGCAGATAACTTTTGGGCTGGGGGAATCCGTTTATGGTTTTCATTTTCAATGGGACTACTTATTTTTAGGTCGAACTGGACTATTTCGAACAAGCTTCCTTTTTTCAGTGTTCTTGGTCTGCTTGCTGTCGTATTTTTCATTCCGTTTTCTGATGTTTATGGTAAGTACATCGATCCTATTGTCGTTATATTTTATTTTCCTTTATTGCTCATGCTGGGGATAGGAGGACTACCTGTTTTTGGAGGGGGCAAGAAGTTATGCAAGTTCTTAGGTGATATTTCCTATCCGCTCTATATCATTCATTATCCATTTATCTGGATTTTTATGAGCTATGTGGAGCTCCATCACCCATCGAATAAGCAAATGGCTGTGATTATTATAATTGGAATGCTGTCGTTGATTTTTGTAGCTTTATTGGTTTTTAAATATTTAGATGAGCCTATTCGGAAATATTACAGCCGGAAACTAAACTAAATGGCGATGAAGCCAGGTACTGATGAACTGGAATACCTCCATTTTGCAGTCTTCATTTAAAATTTCATGCCGCATGCCTGCATATAATTTAATGGTTATATCGGTCTGCCCCTGTGCACTTAACTGCGCTACGCTCTTTTCAACGCCCATTCCAAAATCTCCAATTGGATCATCCTGTCCGCTGATAAATACAATTGGAAGATTTTTTGGGATATTCTTGGTAGCTTCGATATCTGTCGCTTGCAAGGAAAGGTCTAACACGGTATGAAATCCATTGTTGGTAAACAAACCCCCACAGAGGGGATCTTCCAAAAATGAATTACGGTTTGTCTTGCTTACGCTTAACCAATTGCTGTTATTTTGGTTGGGCTCGTTCTTAAATCGAGCATTGTTGCGCTTGTCAAAAATACGGTTGATCAATTTACTTCTTCTTTTTGGGGCAATACTATTGAGAAGAGTGAGTAAAAGGCGAAAAGCTGTGGAACCTTTTTGACGTTGGCCTGAACCCACGATAATGGCTCCCTTAAATTGTATTCCTTTTTTCTGTAACACGCAACGTGTAACAAAAGATCCCATGGAATGCCCTAAAATAAATTGAGGCAGTTGTGGGTAGGTTTCTCGTAAGAAATTACTCATTGTAATTGCATCATTAATGAGTTGCTCCTTAGCCCTATGCGGTTTAAAATACCCCAATTGATCGGCATCTAGAGCTGTCTTTCCATGGCCCAGTTGATCGTAGGTTAGAACCGCAAAATTCTTTGTAGTCAGATAATTGGCCAATTCTTCATACCGACCACTATGCTCCTGCATGCCATGTACCAGGAGTATTGTCGCCACTATCTGATTGTTGTCAGGTACATACAAACGATAGAAAATTTTATGTTCATTTTCAGTCGTCGCGCTGATTGTATAAAAATTGGATGCTACCTTGCTCATTATACCTTTTTATTTTAAGTAAACTAAGATAATTTTAGTGCATTTGCAAGTTTAACAATCTTCTTTCCGATTTTGTTCGGATGAGACCGAAAGGCTTTAAGGGCAGTTGATCAATAAAAATTAGCACGATTAATTTTTGTGGTTTGGGAATATTTTTTAGATTTGCATTAATTTAGAATTAATTTAAATAAAGTAGTTATTCTATTTTAAACATGGGCTTCTCTGTATGCAGAAATTGTTGTACAAAATCGAATTCGAAAAGCTTCCATGTTCTTAAAATATACGCATTTACACTTATATTCTGATGAAACCAGCACGATGTATTTCGACCCAAGTTATCGTATGACTGTAGCTCAATTTGTCGAATAATTGAGTAGGGAATGAATAGGCCATGTTACTTCATCAACTTCAAAAGACAAATAAAAGGATGAAAAAGACACTTTTAGCAGCTTTATTATTCGCTGCAACTTATGCACAGGCGCAAACAAACTCGTTAATGAACGGCGAGTTTTGGAAAGGTAAACCTACTTTGACAATTGTTAAAGAAGAAATCAGCAAAGGAAATAGCCCTTCTCAGCCTAATGCGGCATCCTTTGATCCAGTCACAATGGCGATATTAAATGGCGCTCCGACGGATGTTGTCAAGTTTATGATCGAACAAGAAGGGAATAGCGTAACGAAGAAGACGCATCACAGCCGTAGTTATTTACACTGGGCAGCGTCAAGTGGAAATGCGGAGCTTGTCGAGTTTTTAATTGCAAAAGGATCGGATGTCAATTACCAAGATAGCCATGGTTACCCAATTATTGCTTATGCAGCTTCGACAGGAAATACAAATACTGCAGTATATGATGCTTTGTTTAAAGCGGGTGTGAATCCCAAGCAAAAATATGAAGGTGGTGCTACATTAATGATGCTTGCAGCGTCTGCAGACAAGGACCTTGCATTGACAGATTATTTCATTAAAAAAGGATTATCTATTCAAGATAAAGACGAGTCGGGCCGCACAGTGACGGATTATGCGGCTAAACTTGGAAATACCGAGCTCATGGAGAAATTCATCGCCCGTGGCGTAAAACCAACCAATAATGCGTTATTTTTTGCGACTCAGGGTTCTAGACAAGCATCGAATGGTTTGTCGGTTTATACCTATTTGGTTGAAAAGTTCAAATTGGATCCCAAGGCTGTAAATAAAGAAGGAGCGACAGTGCTGCATGCTTTAGTTCGTAGACCAGATATGGCCGTGATCAATTATTTTTTGGATAAAGGTGTAGATGTCGCAAAAGCTGACAACGAAGGAAATACAGCGCTTATGGTGGCTGCTAGCGGTAAGGATGCTAAATTGGTCGAGCTGCTGCTTACTAAAGCGAAGAACGTAAATGCAGTAAATGAAAAAGGCGAATCTGCATTGACCAAGGCTGTAGCGAATGGGGCTCCCGAAATAGTGGCATTGTTGATTAAAGATGGAGCCGATATCAAGCTATTGGATAAGGAAGGTAATAACTTGGCCTTTTACTGGTTTAATTCTTACAAGGAATTGCCTCAGGGCGGCAGACCCGGTGGACAGGGAAATGCTTCGCAAGGAGATGAGTTTAAAGAAAAATTAGCGATCCTTAAGACGAATGGATTGGACGTTGTTGCTCCACAAAAAAATGGTAGCACATTGTATCATTTGGCAGTAGCGAAAGAGAATGTGAAGCTTATTCAGAAAGCCAGCGAACTTGGAGCAGATATTAACGCACAGGATAAAGAGGGAACGACGGCACTACATAAGGCAGCTCTCATAGCAAAAGACGATTCCTTGCTAAAAACATTGGTTTCCCTTGGTGCAAAAAAGGAATTGAAAACAGAATTCGATGAAACGGCTTATGATTTGGCGAAAGAAAACGATTTCTTGTCTAAATCCAATGTGCAGCTTGATTTTTTGAAATAAAATTAGATACAATTGAAGATGAATAACATAGTTAAAACAACGATAGCGACCCTTTTATTTTCGATGGCGGCCCTAAGCTCTTTCGCACAGGCAGCTAAATATAAGTGTATGATCCAAATGAATGCCTACGAAGGTGAGAAAGCCTACGTGGTGATTTCACTGATTAATCCTAGTGGAGCTTACGAAAAAACACTCGCCGTATTGGGATCTGATAAACAATGGTATAATACGATCAAGGAATGGTACAAGTTCCAAAATAAAACCAAAGAAAAGCTAAATGCGGTGACGGGTGCGTCAGTTGGTGGCGGTGACCGTGCCATGCGGACATTGGATATTGATGAAACGAAGTTTAACAAAGGGTATAAACTCCGTTTTGAATCTGCGGTAGAGGAACAAAAATACCATACTGCTGATGTTGAAATTCCTTTGACAAAGGAAGCTATCACTGAAAAAGCTAATGGCAAGGGATATATCAAACTTGTTAAGTTAAATAAAGTACAATAAGAAAAGGGGTAAAAATGCTGGTATCTATTTGGAGGTATGCACATTTAGCCTTAGCTATTGTTTCTTCTATCTTTTTACTTTTATTATCGATAACTGGCGTAATATTGGCCATTGACGCCGTCAACGAAAAAATTCCGCCTTATCGGGTTGAACATATTGAAACGTTAAATCTTGCGCAGTCAGTAACAGCCTTGCGCAAGGTTTATCCTGAAATCATAGCGATCTCGGTAGATCACAATCAATTCGTGAGCATTGATGCCATAGACGCAGATGGCAACACTGTGAAAGGTTATATCGATCCGAATACGGGGCGTCTGCTTGGTCCCCAATTGAATAAGTCCCAATTTGTTCAATGGGTTACTGCTTTACACCGCTCACTCTTTCTTAAAGTGACCGGTCGGGTGATTATTGGTGTGGTTTCATTTCTGTTGTTTCTTATTACTATTTCAGGAATTATTCTGATTGTCAAGCGTCAACAGGGCGTTCGACATTTCTTTGCTAAAATCAACCGGGACTTTTTCGCACAGTATTTTCATGTTGTTTCAGGACGTCTATTTTTGATACCAATTTTGATATTGGCCTTAACAGGTACCTATTTATTTCTGGTGCGTATTGAAATCTTAAAAAAGCCGAACCAAACAATTGAATATCCCAATAAGATGAAGGAAGATATTCAATTGGAGGTGGCAAAATTTTCAATATTCCAAAATACAAAACTGGTCGATTTGAAGACATTGGAGTTTCCGTTTATGGAAGACGATCCTGACGAGTTTTTTATATTGAAGCTTCGCGATCGGGAATTGACCATAAATCAGTTGAATGGAAGCTTGCATAAAGAAGTAAAGTATCCCTATACTGCATTGGCCGAACAGTTTTCTTTGGACCTCCATACGGGCAAAACCAATATCATATGGGCCATTATATTGGGGCTCGCATCTTTGAATATTGTGTTCTTTATTTACACGGGCTTTGTAATCACATTCAAGCGCACGCGTACTAAAATCAAGAATAAATATAAACCTGAAGAAGCAGAGATTGTTATTCTTTTCGGAACGGAAAATGGAAGCACGCTGTTTTTCGCCAATCAGATCCATAAACAGCTCTTAGCGGATGGGCAAAAATCGTTGCTGCTCGGAATGAATCAATATCAATGCTTTCCAAGGGCAAAACACTTGCTTGTGTTTACCTCAACATACGGGCTAGGAACTGCACCATCCAATGCACTTCAATTTGAACATAAGCTCAACAGCCATCCACAAGAACAAGACGTACAATTTTCGGTTCTGGGCTTTGGTTCAAAAGCCTATCCCGACTTTTGTGCCTATGCGCGCGAAATTGATCATTTATTAGAAAAACAAGCATGGGCTTCTCGACTAACAGATTTACATACAGTCAATGATAAGAATGTTGATGAGCTTATTTCATGGATACATCAGTGGTCTGCTCAGACCAATATTGCATTAGCTTCTGCACCGGCTATTTATAATGCTAAAGTCGTCGGATTGACGAAATTTAAGGTGATTGCGAAGTCTACAGTTTCAGCTAGTAATACTACCTTTACTTTAGTACTGAAACCTTCAGGTAAAATTAAAATGCAATCGGGCGATTTATTGGCAATCTATCCCGCGCAAGATCAACGTGAACGTTTTTATTCGATAGGTTACAAAGACGGTATGGTTCAGCTTGTGGTGAAATTGTTTCCTAATGGATTCGGTTCAAGCTTCCTGTATCGATTGGAACCGAATCAAACCCTGCAGGCACGAGTCATGGTTAATCCAAGTTTTCATTTTCCGAAAGCCGCAAATGCAGTTGCTTTAATTGCGAATGGTACAGGGGTAGCACCTTTTCTAGGCATGATTTCAGCGAATGAAAGTATGACTCCTGTGCGTCTGTATGCTGGTTTTCGCCATCGAAATGAAATGACAGCACACTATATAGATTTTGCTGATGAGCAGATAAAGCTGAGACATCTAAAACAGCTTGAACTGGCTTTTTCACGCGAGGAAAATGCACAATATGTCATGGATTTGATTCGTCGGGATGCGCTATATTTTGTCGAATTGCTTGATAAAGGAGGTTATATATTGCTTTGTGGTGCGTTGCGTATGCAGCATGATGTTGAATATACTTTAAATGAGCTACTTTTGCAACATGTCGGCAAAACTATTGCAGTCTACAAAGAAAATGGACAGATCTTAACCGATTGTTATTAGTAAATTGGTGGCGCAATAGCATATCCCATCGATAAGACTGCTTTTGGTACGCATCGACTTTTTAATCCCTTTTTCAGATCAATCTCATGAAGAACAATAAACAATGTGGGCTGCTTTTAATACTCTGCTTGGTATCCATTACTTCGGGGATTGCGCAGGTCTTGGTAAAGCGGCAGGTTACCCTTATGGGCTCTGTTTTCGAAATTAGCCTGGTAGATCGGGATAGCTCGATTACAAATCAGCATATCGATGAAGTCATCTCCGAAATAGATCGAATAGAAAACCTGATTTCAGAATGGCGTCCGCAAACCCAAATAGCAACGGTGAACCGCAATGCAGGGATTAAGCCAGTTAAGGTGGATAGAGAAGTGTTTGAACTAACACAACGTGCAATCCAATATGCTCAAAATTCAGGTGGTGCTTTTGATATCAGTATTGTTGCCTTAGATAAAGTTTGGCTATTAGATGGCAGCATGACCACGATGCCCTCGGAAGAAGTGATTAAGAGGTCTATCGAGAAAGTTGGTTATCAACACATTCGCCTCGATAGTGCGGCTTCGACAATTTTTCTGGAGTTACCGGGTATGAAGATCGGTTTCGGTTCTATTGGGAAGGGGTATGCAGCAGATAGGGGCAGGGAAATAATGAAAGCAAAAGGGATTGAAGCAGGTATAGTGAATGCTTCTGGTGATCTGTCGGCTTGGGGAAGTCCACCCCAGAACGATGCATGGAAAGTGGGCGTAAACAATCCGTTCAAACCCCATCGAATGGTCAAAGTTCTTCGTTTGAATGAAATGGCCGTAGCAACTTCGGGCAGCTATGAGAAATATGCGGAGATCAATGGAAAACGGTATTCACATATTATAAATCCGGTGACAGGTTATCCAGCTACAGGATTAACTTCAGTGACGATTTATGGACCCTCAGCGGAAATCGCAAATGCACTCAGTACCTCAATCATGGTACTGGGCGAGAAAGAAGGAAAAAAATTGATTCAGCGTTTTCCAGCATACCATTATATTTTTATTACCGATAAAGGTAAGGTCATTCAGCAGCGCCGGAAGTCTTAAACCATGGAACTACTTTTTTATGTTGCATAAAGTGTATAGAAAGCATAGCCTATTAGCTGATTATCTAGTATATTTATGCGAACAAAGCGTATACGAAAGAAGACGAAAATGAATGTGTCATGTTGTTCATGCGGTGGAAGTCAGTAAGAAAGTAGATCCATGAAAATAATTTAAAGTAAAAGTTCGACTAGTTCGTCTATGCTGCTATGGACATTGCATACCAAAATCATATGGCAGAAAAAAATTCCAGATCATTTACGGATATCGTTAAGACTTATGGAAGTCAACTGCTACGTTTTGTTAAGGGAAAAGTAAAGAAAACGGAGGATGCAGAAGATATCTTACAGGAGGTCTGGTATCAATTTAGCCGTTTGACCAATATGGACGAACTGGAGAATGCGGGAGCATGGCTCTATGCTGTCACACGGAATAAGATTACCGATAGTTATCGGAAAAAGAAAAATGAATCGCTTGACGATATGATAGCAGGTGATGATGATAGTGAAAGCACTTTTCCTATTCGTCAGTTCCTTTTGGCCGACGACTCCAATAATCCCGAGCTAAAATTATTTAAGGATATTTTTTGGGATGAGCTGATGAAAGCATTGGAGGAATTGCCGGAGAAGCAACGTCGGGTTTTTGTGCTGAATGAGCTGGAAGAGAAAACACTTCAAGAAATTGCCATTATGGAAAATGAGAACCTAAAGACGATTATCAGTCGAAAAGGGTATGCCGTGAAGCACCTGCGGGTACGGTTGCGAAGTTTGTATGAAGAATTAAAATTTTAAAAGGATTAAGCTATGAATGGAAGAATGAATAGACAGCGGAAGGGTAAATTCGCTTTTATGTTTGTCGCTATTATCATTGGTGTTTTTTTGTTGGTAGCCTTACTACAATATTTATGGAATACATTAATGGTTGATATTTTCAATTTAAAAACAATTACCTATTGGCAGGCATTGGGACTCTTTGTTTTGTCAAGAATTCTATTCGGTAGGGGTTTTGGTAAACCTGGAGGGGGGAGATTTCGAAAAGGTTTTCCGCGTCAGATGGAAAAAGGAGAAGATCTTTCCGATGAGGAAAGGGAGCGTTTGCGGGAAGAATGGAAGCGTCGTTTTGGAGGACGATGTGGATTCTAAAAAAAGAAAAAAAATTTTAAAGTAAAAACTGTTGTTGGGCGTCTTCTTCTATAAAGGCGCCTTTTTTTATGCCGGTATCCTGATGCTAAGGAAATAGCAGAACGCGATGTTCTGTCAGAATGGATGTTGGACAGAAAAATAATTAATTACAAAATACGAATGGTCAAGGAGAATGTCGTTTTCAATCAGATGAAAAAGGAGGAAGCCAGCAACCATTTTACAAAAAAGATGTATTCAAATGAAAAATAAACTTCGATTTATATTGCCACGCCTGATTGTGCTTACGGCAATAGCGGGATTAGCAACCTTGATTATTGGGACGATCTTTAAACTCTTATTGTTTGGGACAGTTCTCTTCGGAATAGGAAGCTTCGCAGCAGCAAGAATGCGTAGGAGAGATAGACAAGCATTCAAAATGGATAGAACTCCAGTATATCCGAATGTTCACCGTCAATACAACACAGTGGTCGCTATCGTACCATTACAAGGACAAAAACGTGCGAGGAAAGCAACGATAGTTCCCGTTTATTAAGCTTAAAAAATTGCAAAGACGAAGCTTTCGTCATGTATCAGTTCAACGTATTATTCAATATTAAAAATTAAAGACATGTTTAAAAGAGATCATTATACCAGAGGATATTCAAATCATAACAAATTTTGCGGACAACATTTTAAAGACCGTTTTGAAAAATTTCAACAACATTTTTTTGAAGGTGAAGCCGCACACAGTGGTGGCGGACAGCAATCTGTTCCTGTAAATATTGTAGAGAATCAAGAATTCTATGAAGTACAGCTTTTTGCTGCTGGCCGTAAGAAGGAACAATTCCAAGTCAGTATAAATGACGGAATACTAAAAATTTCATGTACAGAGAATGCTCAGGACAATGCCATAGATTATATTTATAAAGAGTACGATGGAATGGCATTTGAACGCGAATTCCAATTAAATGAACAAGTGCTTACGGATAATGTGCATGCGAGCTTCGAGGATGGGGTATTGACCGTCATTCTTCCAAAAGATCTTGAGAAAGTAATACGACCACAAGAAGTTATCATTGATTAAAAAGGGAAGTAAACGTAAGTCAGGGTAAATTCTAAGTAAAAAAAGGGCAGCATCGAAATTTGCTGTCCTTTTTTGTTTTATCGCCAGCCACCACCCAGAGCAGCATAGAGTTTTACGACCGATTGCAACTCCTGTAATTTGTCGTTGACTGCATTCTGTTTTGCGGTCAAGAGATTCTGTTCGGAGGTCAATACATCTGTATAGTTTGTCGTGTTACTATATTTTAAGAGTTCTTTTGTGAAATGAACAGCCTTTATTAAGTTGGTGATTTGTTGCTGCCGGGACTCTTTTTTTTCCTTAGCCATCTGATACTCATAAACAGAATTAGATACCTCCTGACCGGCATTGAGCAATACTTTGCTATAATTGTATTTGGCTGTTTCGAAATTGATGTTGGCAACTTTAAGACGTTGTTTATTGAGACCATTATTGAATATTGGTTGCGTTAGGCCGCCCACAATATTGGCAAAAAAAGCACCAGCATTAAAGAATGACTTTAAGTTCGTTTCATAAAGACCAGTTTCGCCTGTTATTGTTAACGTCGGATAGAAATAGGCCCGTGCAATATTGATTGACTCAAAACAGTTTCTTAATTGAAACTCAGCGGCTCTGACATCGGGTCTATTGGCCAATAATTGCGCTGGAATACCGATATTCAATCTAGTGGATGTATTTTGTTGATTGAGCGAATCTCGTACGATAATCCCGGGAACTCTGCCTAATAGCAAAGATAGTGTATTTTCTGTTTGACGGATATTATACTTAACATCAGGTACAGACGATAATGCTGCGTAGTAATTAGCTGTACTTTGTACCACGGCAGCCCCTGTAACGACATCGCTATTTTTGAGGATGCGCATGGTAAGTGTATCCGCAGCGTATGTTTTCAAAGACTGTTGTAGAATGTCCAATTGTGCGTCGTAGGCTAAAAGTTGATAATAAGTCGCGGCGATACTGGCGATCAGTTGCGTTTGAACAGCTTGTTTACTCGCTTGGCTTGCCAATAGATTGGCATACATTGCCCGTTTGCTACTTTTTAACTTGTTCCAGAGGTCAATTTCCCAGGAAGACTGGGCATAGAACTGATATACTTGTGTGTTTTTACCTTGTGCATCTGATGGATGGAATCCACCCGCGGAAACGGTACTTGAAAGATTGGGATAGAAGGCTTGTTTACTTTGTACAAAATTTGCCTCGGCTATTCCTATATTGGCAATGGCAGTCTTGAGATCCAAGTTATTGGTTATACCTTCTGCAATCAAACGTTGTAATATTGTATCCGTAAATAGCTCATTCCAAGGAAGAGTGGCTATGGTATTGGTGTCAGTGCTCACTGAACCAAATAAATTGTCCGAAACACGTTGTTGATGATTGTAGGGGGAAGAGACATTGCAGCTGAAGCACATAGAGAGCAGTATACAGGGAAGCAGTATAATCGCGAAAAATGTCTTTATATGTCTTCTTTTTTCCATCGGTTTAAATTAGTTATAAATGTTTAGTGATCTCGTTGTACATAAGTCTATTATTCCAAATTTGAATATGTCGTGATCTTTGTGAGGCTATTAAACATGCTGTTTATCTATAATTAATTCATCGTTATCATCATATCTGTTTCCTTGACGGCGTTCTTGAAGTCCTTGAAAAATGACATAGAGGCCCGGAATAACAAAGACACCGAGTAATGTCCCAAATAACATTCCCCCGATGGATCCCACCCCAATCGATTTATTGCCATTAGCACCAACTCCTGTGGAAAACAAAAGCGGAAGTAATCCAAAAATAAATGCAAGTGATGTCATCAGGATCGGTCTGATCCGAATTTTGGCACCTGCAACTGCGCTATCAAATAAGCTGAGCCCTTCTTTCCGTTTTTTTAATGAAAATTCGACCATCAAAATTGCATTTTTGGCTAATAATCCGATGAGCATAATCATACAGATTTGTACATATATGTTGTTGTCTATACCAAAGAGTTTGGCAAAAATAAAGATGCCACTAAGTCCTACAGGCATAGAAAGCAGAACCGCAAATGGAAGTATATAGCTCTCATAAAGCGCACTGAGTAGGAGATAGACAAAACAAATGCTCAATCCAAAAATCATGATGGCCTGTGCACCCGTACTTTGTTCCTCCTTGCTTATACCACTATATTCAAAACTGTAACCCGCAGGTAAATAGTTTTCGGCTACTTCGTTTATAGCTTGAATGGCTTGACCCGTACTGTAGCCATTGTTAGGAGAGCCATTGACAGAAATGGCATTATACATGTTGAATCTCGCGATGGACGTAGGCCCGTACACTTTATCAATATTAACATATTCTGTAATCGGACTCATTTCTCCAGATCCCGTACGCACTTTTACATTGTTCATCTGATTAATGGTACCGCGGTAGGGGTCATCTGCCTGAAGTATAATTTGATACTGTTGGCCAAATTCATTGAAATTATTGACGTAGGAGCCACCATAATATACGTTCATCAAATTGAGAATGGTTGATGGTGAAATACCATTGTCTTCACAACGAGCAACATTGACAGTGATCAGATATTGTGGGAAATTGGGGTTGAATGAGGTTGCAGCATATTGAATTTCAGCACGGCTATTTAAATGTTGAAGGAAATTTTGAGCAATACTAAAAAATTCCGACACACTATGGCCACCACGATCTTCAATTTGGAAAGTAAATCCGCCACTTGTTCCGAACCCACTTATTGTTGGTTGCTGCATAAAGTTGATGGCTGCTCCCTGAATAAACTTTGTTTTCTGTGTAAGTCGCGCAATGATGTCTTTATCGCTTACCCCCGGTCTTTCGCTCCAAGGTTTCAGGCGTAGAATAAGCATTCCATACGAACTACCACTTCCACCCAAAAAATTCTGTCCTAATGTCGTCATTGTGGCCTGTACCTCAGGAATAGTATGACTGATGCTATCAATTTGTTTATTGATAAGTTGTACACGCTCTTTCGTTGCTGCGGCCGGAAGGGTAACATTTACGTAAACAGTACCCATATCTTCTGCAGGAACAAAACTAGTGGGTACTGTTTTAATCATAACATAACATAAAGCTGCAAAGATGCTTACAAGAAGCAAGGTTAGCCATTTACGGTTTATTAGAAATGTCGCTCCAGCAGTATATTTTTTAATCAATTTGTCATATGCATGATTGAAATGATGTTTTACTTTTTGAGCAAGGTTTATATTTTCAGACTCTTTTTTTGGGGGACGCAAAAATAATGCGGCTAAAGCCGGACTGAGCGTAAGTGCATTGATTGCCGAAATAATGATGGCTATGGCAAGAGTTATTCCGAATTGCTTATAAAATACACCCGACGAGCCGCCCAAAAATGTAACCGGTAAAAATACCGAGGCCATGACCAATGTTATCGATATAATGGCTGGGGCAATTTCCTGCATGGCATCAACTGCGGCCTTTCGAGGTGATGAATAGCCGTTTTCTAATTTGCTGTGGACCGCTTCAACCACCACAACGGCATCGTCAACGACAATTCCAATCGCCAGTACGAGTGCGAATAATGTAAGGAGGTTGAGGCTAAAACCGAACAGATATAGAAAGAAAAAAGTACCTATGATTGCAACAGGTACCGATACACCATGGATAATCGTCGATCGCACATCTTGTAAAAATAGAAGGATAACTAAGAATACTAGAACAAAACATTCAATAAGCGTATGAATCACTTTGCTGATACTTTCACTCAGAAAATTATTGATGTTGACAAGTTCTAATGTTTTGACTCCCGAAGGTAAATTTTGTGACGCTTCGGCCATGACTTTTTGTGCACCGAGTATAACATTCTGAGCGTTGGAACCTGGTGTCTGACTGATAGAAATTGCAACTGCTGGAAAGCCATTAATTGTGGTAACACTGGTATATGTTTGTGTTCCCAGTTCAACGCGTGCAATATCTTTTAGAAAAAGGTATTGACCATTGCCAATCGCCTTCACAATAATATTCTCAAATTCTTTGATAGATGTTAAAGTACCGCGATAAGTGATATCGTATTGGAAAGACTGCTGGCCGTTGTCGCCTATTTTCCCGGGGGCAGCATTGAAATTTTGTGCATTTAGGGCTGTGGTAATATCGGCAGGGATAAGGCCATAAGCAGCCATTTTATCGGGCTGTAACCAGATACGCATTGCGTAAGTTAATGCACCGCCAAATACATTCGCTCCACCGACTCCATTGGCTCGCTGTAGCTGCGGCACTAGATTGATCGCTGCATAATTCTGTAGAAATTTTTGATCATATTGACTACTGGTACTGTAAAGACCTAAAATTAGCACATTGCTGTTTTGTTGCTTGCGCACTGTAACCCCAGCTTGCGTTACAGCCTGTGGTAATTTTGACAACACCGTACTAATACGATTCTGAACATCGACTGCAGCTTGGTCTGGATCCCTTCCCACGGAAAAATAAACACTAATACTTGCCGATCCCGTATTGCTAGCACTGGATGTCATATAGGCCATTCCTTCGACTCCATTAATTTGTTGTTCTAAAGGTACGATGACGCTATTTATCAAGGTTGTTGTATTGGCCCCGGGATAAGATGCTGATACCTGTATCGTGGGTGGTGCAATATCTGGGTATTGAGCAACAGGGAGGTTGCTGATACCCAGCATACCCAATACCATAATAATGACAGAGATTACTGTGCTTAATACTGGCCGCCGAATGAAAATCTTTAACATAGACTATGGATTAGAAGTATTCATACTACGATATATGCTGTCTGTATTCGTGGTCAAGGGGGTTATTTTGGTACTATCACTGATATTTAAGCCGTTCAATAAGAGGCGATCACCATTTTTTACACCGCTGGTGATTACCACAAAATTTCCATCATTTGTTGGAGATGTATTGACGACGGTACTAAACACCCTGTTGTCATTATTTATTTTATAAACAAAAGATTTGTCCTGCAATTGATAAATAGCGGTCTGTGGGACAAGTATTGCATGCTGAAGATCTTTAGGGATGCGTATTGTAGCACTAGCGCCGTTAGAAATTAATCCCATCGTATTTGAAAAAGTTGCCTTGAAGGTAGCTGTTCCCGTACTTGCTTCAACGCCGCCGCTAGCCGGCTCCAATTTTCCCTTGGTGGGGTAGACCATGCCATTGGCCAGAACTAAAGTGACCGGCGGTATATGCGCTAGTTTATCTGATAATGTTTGTCCAGCCGTATTTTCCATAAAAGAAAGCAGTTGTTTTTCACTGACAGAGAAATAGGCAAATACATTGTTTGTGCTGGAGAGGGTTGTTAAGGGATCTGAAGCGGTGTTACTGATCAACGCTCCAATTTTGTAGGGAATTAGTCCAATAGTTCCATTCTGAGGACTACGGATGTAGGTGTATCCCTGATTGGTTTGGGCATTAGCCAAATTGGCTTCTGCCTGTGCAAGTGATGCCTGTTGGGATTGTAGGTTGTATTGGGCTGCGTCGAGTTCATATTTGCTAACGATATCCTGTTCAACCAAAGGTTTCACCTTTTCCACATTCATACGCGCTGTGTTGACATTTGCCTCAGCAATTTTGATGGCAGCACGAGCAGTAATGATATCCTGGTCATATTGTGGATTTTTAATTCGAAATAGCAGTTGCCCCTTTACAACAGTTGTCCCTTCCGGAACATAAATATCCTGTAGATAGCCTGAAACCATCGGTTTGATCTCCACAACATTTTCCCCTTGTATCGAAGCTGGAAACTCATTGTAAATGGTCACTTGTTTAGGAACAAGATCGAGTACCTGATAGCTTGAAATGGCTTTATCTTTAACTTCCTTCTTCGATTGTGTACAGGACTGCAAAAGAAAAAGTATTAAAAGCGATAAAAAATAGCGGACCATAAAATATGTCTAAATAATTAGATTGTTAACGTTTTTTTGAGTTCCAATTAATTTATTGCAGCTTTTGCTGTCAATTAGATTATAATATCATCTATCACTGTTTTGTTTTATACTAAAAGATCAAATGAAACAGGCGCATATGTTATCAGCATAATCTCTTTATTGTGATAAAGTTTTAATTTTTTTAAATATAGGAGCACCTGTTTCATTAGATTCAATGGTTTGGCAGCTATTAAGTTCTTTTAAGTTTTTTATTTAGTTGTTCTCTGCCAAATCGCCAGAAGAAATAAAACAAGCCTATAACAACGATTATAGCCATAAAAGGCACAAATATGGCGAGTATGGTTAAAATTGTAGAACCGATTGTTTCCATTGTCGAAATCATAAAATTACCAAAACCGGCCGTTCCGATCGAAGAGGCGGCTCGGGTGCCTGCCAGGGCCGTGCTAATGGTTGCTGCAGTACCGCCACCGGCTATTATGGCCATAGCCCAGCGGAAAAAAGGAGAAATATCTGTAAACTGTATAGCGAAAAGTAAAGTACCGGCTATGGTTGCTAAGGGGATGGATAGGCTGTCCAATATATTGTCTATAAAAGGGATGTAATACCCCGCTATTTCCAAAATCATAGCTATACTTGTTGCTGCTAAAACAAGAGGTGAACCCGCCCAGGCTAATTCATTGCCAACTTGGAACAGTTCCAGCCGACAGCCAAGACTCAATAAAAATAAGGGCATGAAAATCCGGAAGCCAGTGGCTGCCGCCAAACTCACTCCTATAAAAGCACTCACCAAAAATGTAGAAAGTTCAATCATGGCCAATATTTTTTGATACAACCTAATTGTAGAATAATAAAAGAATGGCTTTTGTTTTAGCAATGCTAAAAATCCGCGTTTTCTGGAGTCTCGCTAAAAGATGATTTTCAAGTTTTTATATACTTGATGATGGTGTGTATA
This sequence comes from Sphingobacterium sp. UME9, assembly GCF_014170215.1. Lineage (NCBI taxonomy): Bacteria > Pseudomonadati > Bacteroidota > Sphingobacteriia > Sphingobacteriales > Sphingobacteriaceae > Sphingobacterium > Sphingobacterium sp. UME9. Next base: position 1,157,376 of record NZ_LZZP01000013.1, read on the forward strand.
GATTTTGATTATAGTGTATCGAATCATTCGATGTACAAGTGGGAGTGCATTTGTGTAATTTTATGAAAGTGGAAGTCAAACAATTTGATCACTTAAGGTATTATATAAATAAACTTTCTTTTCATATGGACAACAACGAAAAAGACATTAGCAAATGCCCATTTCACAATGGTACTATGCGCAACGCCGTTGCGGGAGGGGGAACTCAGAATCAGGATTGGTGGCCAAATAGACTTCGTGTAGATCTGTTGAGACAACATGCGAGCAAGTCAAATCCGATGGACGAAGGCTTTGATTATGCAGAAGCATTTAAGCAGTTGGATTTAGAAGCTGTAAAAAAAGATTTGCATGCATTGATGACCGATTCACAGGATTGGTGGCCGGCAGATTTTGGTCATTATGGCCCATTATTCATCCGGATGGCTTGGCATAGTGCGGGTACCTATCGGGTAAGTGATGGTCGAGGCGGAGCTGGGTCTGGTCAGCAACGTTTTGCACCCTTGAATAGCTGGCCTGATAATGTGAGTTTAGATAAAGCTCGTCGCCTGTTGTGGCCTATCAAACAAAAATATGGTAAAAATATCTCCTGGGCAGATTTATTGATCTTAACCGGTAACGTCGCTTTGGAGTCTATGGGCTTCAAAACTTTTGGTTATTCCGGTGGTCGTGTGGATGCTTTTGAACCAGAATTGGACGTATATTGGGGCTCTGAAACAACATGGTTAGGCGGTGACATTCGTTATGCACATGGTTCAGAAGGTGTAGTTGAAGCACATGGTGTTTTGTCTGCCGATGATAATGCAGATGGTAAGCAACACTCCCGTGATCTTGAAAAACCGTTGGCAGCGGTACAGATGGGATTAATTTATGTTAATCCAGAAGGACCGGATGGAAATCCTGATCCTATCGCCGCTGCAAAAGATATACGAGATACTTTTGGTCGGATGGCTATGGATGATGAGGAAACTGTCGCTTTGATTGCAGGTGGGCATACTTTTGGAAAAACACACGGAGCTGGACCTGCAGACAATGTCGGAAAAGAGCCTGAAGCTGCCGGTATAGAACAACAAGGATTAGGTTGGAAAAGCACTTACGGCAGTGGAGTAGGTGCTGATGCGATTACGAGCGGATTGGAGGTTATCTGGACTCAAAAACCAACGGAATGGACCAACCTCTTTTTTAAGAATCTGTTTGAGCATGAATGGGAATTGACAAAAAGCCCTGCAGGAGCACACCAATGGGTCGCCAAAGGTGCCGATTCGAATGTTCCAGATCCTTTTGATCCAAATAAAAAGCGCAGGCCAACGATGCTGACGACCGATTTATCGTTGCGTTTTGATCCAATCTATGAAAAGATCTCGCGTAAATTTTACGAAGATCAAGATGCGTTTGCTGATGTATTTTCTCGCGCCTGGTTTAAATTAACACACCGTGATTTGGGACCAAGAGAGCGTTATTTGGGGACCGAAGTTCCTGCTGAGGAATTATTGTGGCAAGATCCTATTCCGGCTGTCGATCATGTTTTGGTCGATACGGATGACATTAGTATATTGAAATCCGCCCTATTGAACGCGGGACTTAGCACTGCCGAGCTCGTAACGACAGCCTGGGCTTCAGCGTCTACATTCCGTGGGTCGGATATGAGAGGTGGTGCAAATGGCGCTAGAATACGTTTGGCTCCGCAGCGGTATTGGCAAGTCAATAATCCGGCGCAACTGCAAAAAGTTCTTACCGCGCTTGAGCAGATTCAGCAGGATTTTAATGGAAAACAACAGGGCGGTAAAAAAATCTCTTTGGCAGACTTAATTGTCTTGGGCGGTGTTGCTGCGATAGAGCAGGCAGCTCGTGCTGCTGGGCATGATATCAAAGTACCGTTCCACCCTGGGCGTATGGATGCTACACAGGAGCAAACGGATGTGGAATCCATGGGCTATCTTGAGCCAATTGCGGATGGATTTAGAAACTATCGCAAAGGCGCTTATACCGTGTCTACGGAATCGTTATTGATTGATAGGGCACAGTTGCTGACCTTATCGGTTCCTGAATTGACTGTTCTTATTGGCGGGATGCGTGCCCTTCAAGCCAATTTTGATGGTTCCCAACTAGGCGTAATGACTGACCGACCTGGGCAACTGACCAATGACTTTTTTGTTAATCTATTGGATATGGGAACGGCTTGGAAAGCAATCTCTCCGGATCGGGAAGTTTTTGAAGGATCAGATCGTAAAACTGGTGTTAAAAAATGGGAAGCAGGACGCGCAGACCTTGTTTTTGGTTCTAATGCTGAATTAAGAGCCGTTGCCGAAATATATGGCAGTTCCGATGCAAACGAAAAATTTGTACAAGATTTTGTGAAGGCATGGAATAAAGTGATGGAGTTGGATCGCTTCGATTTGCATCGCTAATGAATAAATATTAAGTCTTTCAAGAAGCCAGTCTCCTATCGAGGCTGGCTTCTTACGATTTTGCTATAGGAGAAAATATCTTCTATCATGTTTAGCTGCGACAAAAAATACCCAATTTTTGCCTCTAATATCATTTTAATCTCACTTTAACCAAATTTTAATTTAATATATATAGAATTATGGAATTTTCTTTGGGTGTTTCCTATTTTGTGAAATAAAATTCAAGATTTGTGCTACTTTTTCTTCTTTGATCGGTAGTAACTTTGTATTGGTTTCAAAGGAATCTTTGATACTTTGTTACGTTAAAGCTATGTGGAAGCACTTTATTTTTCTGTTTGCAGCACTGTTATTATCATTTAAAATTTTAAATGCAAACAGTCTTGTACTGAAAAGTGATAGTTTTAAATCCTCGTATTTATCTTCAAAAAGTCCTTCAGAACACGCGGGAGATTCACGCATAACCCATTTTCCGAAAGATCATAGCCACTTTTGTTCACTCTACCCATCGCTTCAATCCATTGTTGCGGAAATGGACGTAGAAGTAGCACAAGATTGGTTAATGGATCGTTGGTTGGTTACTGTTGATTTGCTTTGGCATGAACTACTGCCATCCCCATTGCAGAAAGACTATCGGTATGAACATACCTTAGATCTTGAGCCTATACCCATAGCTCGATTTTTGCTGTTTGAGCAAATCAAAATTCCATGCTAAGGCGTAAGCTTTTCTTCACATCAGACAGGCAAAGAAATCTGCCATTTCTTTTCTAAATTTATTTATTTCTTAAAATATACCAATGCACGAGCTAAGTATAGTAAAGGATATTTTTGATACGTTGACCTCGCATTATGAGGCTAGGGTAGATGATATTCAAAAAATTCAAGTTACAGCAGGATTGTTATCCAACGTTCAGCCTGTATTGATCCAAAATGCATTTGATGCTTTTATTGCTGAAAATACGCAATACCAGGATATGGAAATGGAGGTCGTTGTAAACGATATCATTGCATACTGTGAACATTGCCAGAAAAATTTCCCTGTTCATTTTCATCGATTTGTCTGTGACTGCGGGCAACCCTCCAGTACAATTGTTCAGGGAAATGAACTCTATATATCAAAAGTAATTTTTAAACAAGACTAAAAATCGTTTATCATGTCAGACAATACTCCAAATCCTAAAAGTTTAGGTAACCGTGTAGGTTCGGTTCAATGTGAAAATACAACACTACATTTATTAAAAGCAAATGATTTTGTCGCAAAAGCCATCCGCGATAGACTGAAAGATGTCTGTGTGATCAATGTATGCTCTTCTCCGGGTTCGGGCAAAACAACCTTGATGCAAGAGACGGGAAAACGTTTATCGGAAGATTTGAATATCGCTGTTTTGGTGGGTGATCCGGAAACTGAACGTGATGCGGTACGTATGCGCGATGTGGGTATTAATGCCTTGCAGATTGTCACTGGAGGAATGTGTCATATTGAGGCACAAATGATCTTACAAGCCCTGGATCATATCGATATTGAAGGAATAGATCTGTTGTTTATCGAGAACGTTGGGAACTTATTGTGTCCATCGGCATTTGATTTGGGTGAAGATTACCGCGTAACCTTATTGGCGACAACAGAAGGGGATGATAAACCCAAAAAATACCCACGTATGTTTTTAACAAGCGAATTGATGTTGGTTTCCAAAGCGGATTTATTACCATATGTACCTTTCTCCGTAGATGCGGTAACGAAAGATGCGCGCGAGGTAAATCCCAATTTAGAAGTTATTACAATCAGTACATTAAATGGTGACGGCCTTGATACTTGGTGTGATTGGTTGAAAGAAAGAGTTCAGGCAAAAAAAGATCAATATAAAGCGCTTGAAGTAAAATAATGAACAACAGATAAAATGAATAGGATAATAATGATCCATGTTTTATTGTTATCCTGTTCAATGTTGATGCAATAGTGCTGTTTTTTGAGGAAATAAATAGCCCTGAAAACAAAGTCAAAAAGTGCTGTTAATGTGTGATGAAGATAAGTTTACAAAAATGAATAAGCTGCCCATACCAATAGATAAAATTGTCGCAAACAAGGAGTTTGCCCTTAGTGAGGTCGATCAAGTGCATCTTGAGTGGTATGAAGTCCATAAAAGACGCCTGACGCGCAATACAATAAACGGAAAAGCAATCCTTATGCAATTGGAACAAGGAGCGGAATGGCACCATGGTGATGGTTTATTTCATCAGGAAACGCTGCAAGCGATCTTGGTTGTCAAGCCTTCGTTGACGATAAGATTTAATCCAACGGATTTGGTTCAGCTTGCAGATTTCGGTTATTTCATCGGAAACAGACACCTGCCAATATTCAAGGTGGCAGACAAAGAATCTCTTCGTCTCCCTTATGATGGAAGGCTTTACGAGCAGATTTTGGTAAAATATGGAACGTCGATTCAGTTGGAGGAAGCCTTACTGTTATCCGAAGATTTGATTCGTTTGCAGGCTAAAAATAAGAAGAATCCAGATTTAAAGAGAATAGACGGGCATATCAGTTTGGGTGAACAAGTTCGAAAAGATAATTAAATGAAAGTGAATCGAATTATAGTTGTATTGCTTTTGGTATGCTCTGGTATATTGAGTGCCTGCCAAAATCGGCAATCCGGCACGCTCAACAGTCAAGTGAAAGCAGTCGATAGTAGAGGGAAGGAAGTTGTGTTGGCGCATGTGGCAAAGCGTGTGGTTGTACTATTCCCTTCGCTTGTTGATGAAGTGTATATGTTGGGTGCTGAAAATAGTCTTGTCGGTATTCCTGAGCAGGTTTATCAGCTCGAAGATACCTATAGCTTTTTATCTAAATTGGATCAAAGAATTGCAAAAAAAGAACTGGCAACGCCTACCTTCGCAGGCCAGGCAAATAATGTGGAAAGCATAGTGGGCTTGAACCCTGATCTTGTTTTGACGTTCAATACCGATCAGGATAATATTTCCCAATTAGAGGATCTTGGAATTCCCGTGTTTACTTTTTCTTCGCAGGATGAAAAAAGTATTTTTAATGAACTGATAGGGATGGGAGCCTTACTCGGAAAGCAAGCGCGAGCGGAAGAAATTGTTCAATTTGTTTCGGCGGAGATCAAAAAAATGACTGCTCCCAAGGATCAAATACAGAAGAAGGTTTATTATGCCTGGTCTAAAGGTAGAGTGCTTTCGACATCCGGTCGAGGTAGTTTGATTGATATGGCGATCCGTCTGTCGGGCGCAGCGAATGCCTGCCCGTTGGAAATGGAAGCCCCAAATGTCGGTGCAGAAACGATTTATAAATGGAATCCGGACCTCATTATTCTTTGGAATTCTAAATTGGCAGACGTATATAATCTGAAGGAACTCGCGGCATTACCTGCAGTGAGAAATAAACAGGTATTTGTGATGTCACCGTCGTTCCCATTCGATCCACATACCGTCAAATTTATGCTTTTTGCCAAACAGATTAGACATTGGTGTTTTTCGGATTATACGAAACAACAGCTTGATCAGGATATGACCATAGCTTTTGAAAAACTATACGGTAAAGCAGGACTACTTCAATGATACATCAATTAAAAAAGCTGTTTCTGCTAGTTGTTTTACCGCTGTTGGTTTTATTGCTTTCCTTACTTGTAGGATCAAGTCAGAACATTGGTTTTGTCGAGCTCTGCCAACGCATTGGATCGGAAGTGGGAATTTATATCGGAGACCATAATGCTGTATTAAAAGATAACATGGATACGATATTGTGGCAGGTACGTTTACCACGGATTCTGTTGACTTTTATGGTCGGAGCAGCATTAGCTTCTTCCGGCGGAATTTTACAGGCCATTTTTAGGAATCCAATCGTTGATCCTTTTACATTGGGTATTTCTTCGGGATCTGCTTTTGGGGCCGCATTGGCCATGTTGTTCCCTCTATTGTCCGTCAATCTATCGGCATTTCTGTTTGGTGTATGTGCTGTAGGTTTGACCTATTTTGTTTCAAATGCCGGCTTGAAAACCTCGATTATTGGGATGGTGTTAGCTGGAATGGTTATTTCCGGTGTATTTACAGCAATGTTAACCTTGTTACAATACATTAGTGATCCCTATAAATTACAAGCTATTGTGCAATGGACAATGGGGAATCTGCATACGGCATCATGGTCGAAAGTACAGCAAGCGTTCCTGCCGATCACAATAGGATTGGGGATCCTGATCCTTTTGCGCTGGAAGCTGAATCTTCTCGCCCTTGGAGATCAAGAAGCAATTGCTGTTGGCGTTAACCCGAAAATATTGAAATTGGTCTTCATTGCTGTAGCAACACTAATTACGGCATCAGCTGTGGCAGCTGTCGGGGTGATTAGTCTGTTCGGATTAATTGTACCACATATCAGCCGCATGATCTTTGGACCCAATAACAATATTATTGTGTGGGCAAATATCAGTATTGGGGGTACTTTCCTATTACTTATCGATGATTTTTCTAGGGCTGTTATGCCATTTGAAATTCCGATCGGTGTTTTTACAATGATTATTGGCGCTCCCTTGTTTATTTATCTGATGCGCCGTAACGAAATCAACTGGAATTCATGAGTAATTCGATTCATATCAAAAACCTTTCTTTTGCCTATGGTAAGGATGTCATTTTAAATGATGTAAACATGTCGTTTCCGGAAGGAAAGCTTTCTGTTATTCTTGGTCGAAATGGAAGTGGTAAATCGACTCTGTTTAATATTATTGCAGGGCTGGAAAAAAAATATAATGGATCAGTTCTTATCGGTGAAACAGAACGTCGCGATTGGAAGGTTGGTCGGGCCAATTCATTGAAGTTGGGTTTTCTGAACCAGTTCCATCAGACCACATTTCCTTTTAGCGTTGTTGATGTTATTCTGACGGGACGAGCCTCATTTTCTCGTTTTTCACCAAGTAAGGAAGACTTCGAGGCCGTTGAACAGATCTTGGATAGATTTAACCTCACACATTTAGAGGACAAACCCTATACCTCATTGTCTGGAGGAGAGCGACAATTGGTATTACTTTGTCGCGTGTTGGTACAACAACCTGATTTATTATTGCTTGATGAACCCACCAATCATTTGGATCTGAAATATCAGATTGCGGTTCTGCAGACAGCCAAGGAGCTGGTCAAAGAGGGGACAACCGTGTTATGTGTGATGCACGACCCCAACATGGCGTACCTTTTTGGTGATCAGTTTTATCTGATGAAGGACAATAGGCTTGTGGATCTGCACGGTCTGGAGCAAGAGCAAGTACGGGAATTATTGGAACAGACCTATCAACTTCCTTTGATCAGTTTGGAAAATCAAAAGAAATGGATGTTTGTTCCGATGCTGGGTGCGGATAGGGCATTTGACACCATTGCGGGTTCAGCGCATAATGCGGAGACCAAAATTGAAATGAATACGCCATGATGAAGCTGCCTGAGTAGGTGCATTTATGAAAGATCATGGTTTGCAAGTGAGATGCTCAGTTTACTGTGCAAATATTTTAAAATAGCTATAACGATATGAATACCATCAAAGACAGCGGCAATATATTGGTTGAAAATCAACAGATGAGCAAGCGATGTTTTCCTACGCAACCCCATTTGAAAAATATCAGCATATCTCGTGTTGAAAAAGAAGATATTGATGTCGTATTACCTTATGTCATAGAATTTCGGAAACAGTTGTTCCCGATGTTGGATGCACATAAACTTCCCAAAGATCTACTGGCTTTTTCAGCCGTGTATCTTGAGGCTGAAATTGGTGCATTCTTGCAGGCAAAAGATCAGCAGGGTAAACTGATTGGCGTCGTTGGCATGCTGGCTTATGACTACCGTTTCCCGCATTTGGATATTGACAGAAGGAAAACAGTGGAAGTAGCCCGTCTTTTTGTCGACCCAAGCTATCGTAGGTCAGGTTTAGGAACTGCCTTATTTAAGGGCTTGACAGCGGTCGCTAAGGAGAAAGGTATCGAAAGGCTTTATTTACATACCCACCCATTCCTGACTGGAGCCTATGAGTTTTGGGGAAAACAGGGATTTCAGTTGAAAGACTTTTGTAATGAATCGAATTTTCCAACCATACACATGGAATTATTCGTTGATCGTATTGCTTAACCCTAAAAGTGGATAAGCCAAAAAATATATAATTTATTCGAATGAACAACGTAATGAAAGCGCTAGCTTTCGCTTTATTGACAAGTGCTTCCGTACCGGGAGCGGTGTATGCACAACAAGGTGTGGCACTATTTGGTAAGATCCAGGATGAAAACGGTAATCCAATCTCAGGGGTTACATTGACACTGGCAGATCGACAAAAACAGACAAGTTCTAATGCTCAGGGCGAATTTAGTTTTACCGGAATAACTTCTTTTCCTGTACAGCTACGTGCAGCTGCAATTGGGTATAAGCCTGTATTGCAGGATTTGAACACGGCCAACTGGAATGCAAAAAAAGGAGTTCGATTGCTTATGGTAGCCGGTGATAATACATTGGATGAAGTATTGGTTACGGGTAGACGCAACAATTCATATCTGACAAATAATATGGAGCTGGGGGGGAAATTTGCAGGAAAATTAAAGGATCTACCGCAATCTGTCGCTGTACTCAGTAAGGAATTTATCGAAGATAAACAGGCTTTTACTACTGGAGCGCTGGTACAGGACCTGGCTGGTGTGACAGAAGCATCTTCCTATGATGATGTTGTTATCCGCGGTTTCAAAAGCGGTTATGAAACGGGTGTACGGCTTGTCAATGGTTTACGCTCGGGGTATGGGTATGGTAACAGTTATTATAATTCGCCATTAACGATCAATCTTGAAAATATCGAGGTTTTGAAAGGGCCTGGGGCATCTTTGTTTGGGGATATTGTGCCGGGGGGTACAATTAATATGACAACAAAGAAGCCTTTGGAAGATTTTAAGGGGCATGTGAATTTTGCCGGTGGTAGTTTTGAAACGATGCGAACCACTGTAGATCTCGGTGGACCATTGGATAGTGCCAAGCGTATTTTATATCGTTTTAATGCGGGTTATGAAGATACGAAGACTTTCCGTGACGTAAATCGTCAGAAACGAATGATGATTGCTCCTTCCTTCACCTTCAAACCAGCTGAAGGCACGGTGGTTGATATTGACATGGTATATAATCAGTTCAACGGTTATCTTGATCGGGGAATGGGGATTAAGGAAAATAACTTTTATGCTTTGCCAAGATCATTTACGTTGAGCCAGCCTTCTGATTTTTATAATTCCAAGACTTTTTCATTAAGCGCTCGTTTGTCTCAGCGTCTGGCAGAACATGTTAGTTTGAATCTGAGTTACATGAAATCCATCTATCAGGAAGATGTCAATGAACACCGGACAATGAACACGTTTGCTGATGCACCACATAATACCATTATGAATATGCGCTTTTTTGATCGCCATGGGCGTGATTATACCGATAATGTTGTCGGTTACGTCAAGTGGGATCTTTTGGGCGATAGAGTTGATCATCATTTGGTTGCTGGGATTGATTTTGCCCAATATCGGGGCGACAAAGAAAACCAATTGCGGGAGGCTAGGCAGCAAACTATAGATGGTAAAGTTGTTCCTTTGACTTTTGATTTAAACAATCCTACCTATACGACTCATGATCTGACGAATTATGTATGGCGTACAGGAGTCGCTTATCCTTTTTTGAGCCCTTATAAAACAACGGGTAAATATATACAGGATCAAATCAGCATTGACGACCGATTGAAACTTATTGTAGGTCTACGTCATGAACACTATTCTTCTGAAACACTTGATGGACAAAATCGGTTTCATGCGACACAAAATGCCTTATTACCTCGTTTTGGTGTAACCTATGGAATCAATAAGCAGATTAACTATTTTGCAAGTTATTCACAAGGGTTTGTACCTGTAGGCGCCAATTTTATTCAGAACTATAAAGATTATGGTGCAGATAAACCCTTTGATGCCGAGCGGAGTTTCCAGGTGGAAACAGGGGTGAAGACGGGTTTCTTTAAGGAACAATTGCAAGTTGATCTATCCTTATTCCGGATTGAACGACGGAATATGCTCATTGCCACAGGGGCTATCAATGATTCAGGGTTGCCGGAGTATAGACAATCTGGCAAAGCGCTATCCCAGGGTGTTGAACTCGATGTGCGTGGGCAGTTGACACGGGAGTTCCAGGTTATGGCCAATTATACCTATAATGATACGGAGGTGAAATCATCCTCGGTTCCTTCTGAAATAGGACAGTCCCTGCCAGGAGCACCCAAAAATATGGCGAGTGCCTGGTTAAAATATGTGTTTTCAAATAGTACCTTAAAAGGCTTAGGTTTTGGTGCCGGTGTTTATTATGTAGACCGTAAGCGGATGGACAATAGCATCGGAAAGGATAGCGATGGAAATGCACTCTGGGGACAATGGCCATCTTATACAACTGTTAATGCAGCGGCATATTACCACATTGGTGCTATGAAAATGGCCGTAAACCTGAACAATGTATTCGATAAATATTATTTTTTAGGTGGTTTTGACTACACGAGAGCCTTTGCTGGTGCGCCGAGAAATATCATGGTATCAGTTGGTTACTCTTTTTAAATTTGAAATATTGATCTAAAATCTCCAAAGCGGGCTTTTTCAACAAATTTGGACTACTTAATTCAAGATTTGTGCTAGTCAAGTAGCCTGCTTTGGTCGTAAATTTGAACAACAAATAATAGAATTGTGAACACAAGAATGAGGTATAGTTTAGTCTTTTTAGTTTTTCTTTTGAGCACCCTGCTCATGAAAGGAATAGCTATACCGACGCATTCTACTGTCCAAAGTTTACCCGTTTTCCGGATAAGCCTGGCGGCTTTCCATACTCATGTAGAAAAAGGTTCGGAAAATTCCGAGCGGGAGAATTTGGTCGCTGCGGTTAAAGATCGTGATGTCTATGATATCACCGAACAGATGGACCTCAAAGATGAATGGAGCAAGCTGCTCTATTGGGGAGTGCTTTCAATTTGTCTTTTTGTATTCTGTTATCCTGTACGTCTCAAAATTCAGAATAACAGAAGGCCTTATATGGATCGATTGATCCTGCCGCCAAAATATATTCTTTTCCAAAGTTTAAAGATCCCGTTTCTGGGATAAAAATTTCCATTTCTTACAACGGTTAATAAGAGACAGACCTTGCGCTGCGTAGGGGTATAATCTGTCCTTTTAAGCACGATTTTGAACGATTTTTTTAAGTCGTATGGCCTTGTCGTGACCTGTACTCACCGTGACTTGTTTTAATTCGAATAACAACAATTTAAATAATATTTATATGCATTTATTACCTAGAGAGACAGAGAAGCTATTGCTTCATCTTGCCGGCGAACTAGCGAAAAAACGTAAAGCTAGAGGACTTAAATTAAACTATCCGGAGTCTATTGCATTGATCAGTAGTGAACTTTTGGAAGCTGCTCGTGACGGACGTACTGTTGCTGATTTAATGCAGTATGGTGCAACGTTGTTGACACGTGAAGATGTCATGGAAGGTGTGCCTGAAATGATTCATGATGTACAGATTGAAGCTACATTTCCAGATGGTACAAAACTGGTTACTGTTCATAACCCGATTCGCTAATTGTTAAAATATAATCTATGATCCCAGGAGAATTTTTTATTGCAGATGGCTATGTTATCTGTAATGAAGGTAGAGAAGTTACAACTATCACTGTGACAAATACAGGTGATAGACCAATTCAGGTAGGTTCACATTTTCATTTCTTTGAGGTGAACAAAATGATGGAGTTTGATCGTGAAAAGGCATTTGGCAAACGGTTGAATATTATCGCCAGTACAGCGGTTCGTTTTGAGCCAGGTGAATCAAAAGACGTCGAATTGGTTCCGTATGCGGGTGCAAGAAGGATCTATGGCCACAATGATTTGGCAAATGGAGATACCGAAACCGAAGTTGCGAAAGCAAATGCAATGAAAAAAGTAAAAGAACAAGGCTTTAAAAACAAAGTATCATGAGTTTAAAAGTTAGCAAATTAAATTATAGCGCCATCTTTGGCCCTACAAGTGGAGATAAAATCCGTTTAGGAGATACAGATATCATTATTGAAGTCGAAAAAGACTACGCTTACTACGGCGATGAAGCCAAATTTGGCGGTGGTAAGACTGTCCGTGACGGGATGTGCCAATCCTCAGTTCATACACGTGATGAAGGTACATTGGATATGGTGATCACTGATGCGATCGTCATTGACCACTGGGGTATCGTGAAAGGTGATATTGGTATTAAGGATGGTAAAATTGTTGGTGTTGGTCGTGCTGGAAATCCGGATACAATGGACAATATTACACCAAATATGATTATCGGTGCTTCTACGGAGGTACATGGTGGATCAGGATATATCTTAACTCCAGGTGGTATTGATACCCATATTCACTATATCAGCCCAACACAAGTTGAAACGGCCTTGTATAGCGGTGTTACAACAATGATTGGTGGTGGTACAGGTCCAGCGGATGGAACAAATGCAACTACAGTAACACCGGGTAAATGGAATTTACGCCGCATGTTGCAAGCTGTTGAAGACCTTCCAATGAACTTCGGTTTCTTTGGTAAAGGAAACGTAGGTACTGAACAACCTATTGTGGAGCAAATTGAAGCTGGCGCGTTAGGCGTTAAAATCCACGAAGATTGGGGTGCTACACCAGCAACAATCGACAGAGCTTTGACTGTCGCAGATCAATACGATGTGCAAGTTGCAATCCATACAGATACCTTGAATGAAGCGGGTTTCCTAGAAGATACTATTCAAGCTATCAATGGACGTGTCATCCATACATTCCATACAGAAGGTGCTGGTGGTGGTCACGCTCCAGATATCATCAAATCGGCGATGTATCCAAATGTTTTGCCAGCATCGACAAATCCGACACGTCCATTCACTAAAAATACGATTGACGAGCATTTGGATATGCTGATGGTTTGTCACCACTTGAGTAAAGAAATTCCGGAAGACGTAGCTTTTGCTGACTCTCGTATCCGTCCAGAAACGATTGCTGCTGAGGATGTACTGCAAGATCGCGGTGTATTCAGTATCATGAGCTCGGATTCGCAGGCAATGGGACGTGTAGGTGAAGTCATCACACGGACTTGGCAGACTGCAGACAAAATGAAGAAACAAGTAGGCCCATTACCTGAAGACGAAGGCAAGGACAACGATAATTTCCGTGCACGTCGCTATGTAGCGAAATACACGATCAATCCAGCAATTGCTCATGGTATTTCCAAATATGTTGGTTCAATCGAGCCCGGTAAAATTGCCGATATGGTGATCTGGCGTCCTGCTTTATTTGGCGCAAAACCAGAAATGATTATTAAGGGCGGGATGATTATCGCTTCAAAAATGGGTGATGCGAATGCTTCTATTCCTACGCCACAGCCAATTATTTTAAGAACAATGTTCGGCGGTTTAGGTAAAGCTGTTCACCAAACTTGTTTTGACTTTGTCTCTAAAATTTCATTGGAAAAAGGAATTAAAGAAGAGTATAAATTGGAAAGAACCTTACTTGCTGTAGAAAATTGTCGGAATATCTCCAAAAAAGATATGATCCACAATGATGCTACACCTGAAATTATCGTCAATCCAGAGAATTATGAGGTAAGTCTTGACGGTGAGATTCTGCGATCAAAACCGGTTGATACAGTTTCGTTGGGACAACGATACTTCTTGTTTTAACCCTATACTACTTTTTTATGGCGTGATCCGATATCACGCCATAAACTATGAAAAACAATATGTTGATGAAATCATCATGGGCTTATCAAAAGCGCATAAAGAGAGGGAATAATGACTGCTCATGATGCTTCATTACTGCTAAAATACGATTTACGCTAATGAAAAATTTGAAGACATTTTTAGGCTGTTGTATAGCAATAGCATGCTTTACGATACAATCGGCCTATGCGCAAAAGGGGGGTATCATGGTTTATGGGTCACTGAATTACCACGAAACAACAGCGGGGCATCAATTTAGTGCCGCTCCGGTGGGTGCTGCCTATTTTTTCACCGACAACATGAATGCGGGGCTAAACTATGGATTCAATTCTGCTAAGGATAAAGCACTGGATTTTACAGATCATTCGCATGAAATAGGACCTTTCTATAGTAATACTTGGCCCCTTAGTGAGCATTTCATGTTAATTGGCCAGGTTGATGTGCATTATTTGTGGGGCGATCAACATGTCGCGACCGGTGGTACTATGGTCGATGGTAAATACAATGGGTATCTATTCAGGGTGTACCCGCTTGTGGGTATCGCCTTGGGAAAAGGTTGGGCATTAAAAGCTAAAGTGGCAGAATTGTCTTATAAAAAGAAAAATAGTAAAGATGCCGCTATTCCCAGTGATCACGAAGTTATTACGGGAATCAATGGGTCTACAGTAGGTTTAGGCTTATCTAAAAATCTATTTATTAAAAATTAGAAAATGATAATCACGGAAATCACAAGGAATATTCAGGGTGAGCAGATCAATAAGCGTCTTGATTCGCTCGCTATTGAATGGTATGAGTCGACCAAACGTATTCAACGTTTACGTACAGCGGAGGGAATGGATATTGCCGTCAAATTGTTGGGTAATACATCCAGTTTGCAGGATGGCGATATCTTGTACGAAGATGAAGAGAAAATTGTTGTGGTAACGATCAAACCTTGTGAAGTCATCCGTGTCATGGCAATTGATTTCCTTCGAACCGCTTTTGTAAGTAGTGAAATTGGAAATAAACATTTGCCTCTATTTGTGGAGGCAAATGAATTGCTTATGCCTTATGAAAGGTCAATGTACGAGTGGTTAGCGAAACAGGGGTTTGACCCGCAACGTTGCGAGCGCCAACTTTTACGTCAGCTCAATGCAAATGTCGACCCAAAACATCATCAGAAGATGAAGTTTTCGACGAAGAATATACCGCTCTTAATCAACGATAAAGCCTTCATGAATTCGCAAGCGCCAGCAGCTATGAACGAAGATTGAAGATCCTTTCTGTCCAATAACCGAGCGTAGCGGGCTCATTGATGCCTTAATGGAAAAAATAAGAATCAAAGGAAAAACTTGGACAGCTTTAATACCCAATGATAGAGAAGATTACGCAAGGAGCTGATTGGTCCTTGAAGATATATACTTACAATAAAAAATAATGTCAATGAAAAATACATTTCTAGGCAAGTTACTTCATTTAGCAGATCCTACATTGCCAATTGGTGGGTTTACCCATTCAAATGGACTGGAAACCTATGTGCAACAGGGCTTAGTCTGTGATAAGGCCACGGCGGACAAATACGTGCGTCATAATCTCTGGTATAATCTGAAGTACAATGATGCTGCTTTGATGAAACTAGCCTATGATGCAACTTCTTCGCAGGACATGGATGCATTGATCGCCCTAGATCAAGAATGTACAGCATTAAAAAGTCCAAGAGAAATTCGCGATGCTAGTAAAAAACTGGGCGTGCGTATTTATAAAATATTCAGTCGGTATCAACAGCAGGATTTTATGCTGTCCTGGGGTGAATTAATCCAAAAGAAGGAAGTAGATAGTCATTACTGTTTGATGTATGGCATGTTGGCGTCACTTTTGGAAATTCCTTTGGAAGAAGCGTTACACGGCTTTTATTATAATGCCGCTATTACGATGGTGACCAATGCTGTTAAACTTGTGCCATTAGGGCAATTGGATGGCCAAGATATACTTTTTGGTTTACATGACGATATACTTGATCTCTGCAAGGAGACCTTAGCAGTTGAACGGAATTTAGTGGGCTTATGCAACATTGGATTTGACATCCGTTGCATGCAACACGAACGATTATATTCTAGAGTTTATATTTCTTAAAAAACAATTACAATGGAAAACAGAAAATATGTTAAAATAGGGGTTGGTGGTCCTGTAGGATCTGGTAAAACAGCATTATTGGAAAGATTGAGCAGGCGTTTGATGAATGAAATTGATCTTGCAGTAATTACGAATGATATCTATACCAAGGAAGATGCGGAATATATGGCCAAAAATAGTTTGCTGCCCCGTGAACGGATTATCGGTGTAGAAACGGGCGGTTGCCCACATACGGCGATACGGGAAGATGCGAGTATGAACTTGGAAGCTGTGGAGGAACTGGCAAGCCGCTTTCCGGATTTAGAGTTGATTTTGATTGAAAGTGGTGGTGATAACCTGACTTCTACCTATAGCCCGGATCTCGCCGATATCACCATTTTCGTAATTGATGTTGCCGAAGGTGAAAAAATGCCTCGTAAAGGTGGTCCGGCAATTACAAGATCAGATCTTCTATTGATCAATAAGAAAGATTTGGCACCCTATGTAGGCGCAAGCTTAGAAGTAATGGAGCATGATGCACGTAAAATGCGTAAAGGTTCTCCATTCTTGTTTTCAAATCTAAAAACTGGAGATGGTTTGGAAGAGATTGTAGGCTGGATTAAAAAATACGCACTCCTTCAAGATATTGAGGAACCTAATTTACTACGTTAACTATGATCTGTTCTTTAGATATTAAAATAGCACATCGCGAGGGAAAATCCTTTTTAAAAGATGCATATGCGACACAACCGTTTCGTATCGTTCCAGTTGGACAATATCAAAAAGACAACGCAGCGTACTTGATGATTATGAGTTCATCGCCTGGTTTGTTGGATGGAGATGACCATCGTATTCAAGTTGATATTGCTCCGGGGGCTAAGTTGCAGTTACAAACGCAAGCTTACCAGCGTTTGTTTCATATGAAAGGCCATTCTTCCCAAACTATGGAAGTGAATATCGGTGAAAATGCTGTTTTTTCTTATGTGCCCCATCCTGTAGTACCACAACATTCGTCTCATTTTTTGAGCCATAACATTGTACATCTTGCCTCTAATTGTCACTTATTGCTTAGTGAAATCGTGACTTGTGGTCGGAAAATGTCTGGTGAAGAGTTTATGTACAATCACTTTCAAAATCTGACAGAATGTTATGTCAATGGTAGGCTTGTTGTGAAAGATAATGTATTGCTGCAGCCAGATCGTATGCCTATACAAGGTTTGGGTATTTTGGAAGGCTATACGCACCAGGGGACTTTGATCTACCTTAATAGTGCCGGCTTGAATCCAAGTGACTGGATCGAGACTTTCCATGAACAATACGGAGAAACCAAAGACGTCGCGTTTGGTATTAGTGAATTGCAACATGACGGTTTTATGGTTCGCGTTTTAGGTTACGGTGCCGAACAGCTTTATCTTCTTTTTAAAGAAATGCAGAGCGCATTATGGGACAACATATTTTTGAATAACAACTAATTATATTCCAATGAAAAATAACATCCTAGCTTTTATAAAAGCTTTTTTTAAAGGATTTGGGCAAATTATGTTACAGGGTAACATTTGGACGGGTATTTTATTTATAGGCGCCATTATTTATGATTCGGCACTAATGGGCTTTGCGGGAATCCTCGCCAATATCGTTGGGGTATTGACTGCCAAGTTGATGAAATTTGATGAGGATCATATCAATGATGGACTCTTCGGATTTAATGCTACGCTTTATGGTATAGCTTTGGTTTTCTATTTTCAGACAAACGTCTGGGTATGGGGAGCTTTAATCGTAGGATCTGCGTTGACCACCATCTTGATGGGGTTTGCATTAAAGAAGAATCTGCCCGTATTTACATTTCCTTTTATTTTAATTACCTGGATCGCATTGTATGTGTTGAGTATTCCAGAATTGGCCTTAAGGACGGTACCCGAGCATTTTGTTGATATTCAGGAAATGGATGACTTCTTAATTGAAGGCCATGCCTTTGGTCAGGTTATTTTTCAGGGTAGTTTAATTGCTGGATTGATCTTTTTCATCGGGGTTTTCCTGAGCAATCCCATGGGAGCACTTTACGGTTTCGCTGCTGTTATCATCAGTGTTTATATTTCCCACCATGGCCATGAATCTGCAGACATGACCAATAATGGCATCTTTAGCTTCAATGCAGTTTTGGTTGGAATCGCCTTGAGCGGCCCACGTGTTCGTGATGGCGTATATGTATTAATTGCTGTAATTATCGCCACATATTTTGATCACTTTTTGATTCATCACGGCTGGACAACATTGACTTTTCCATTTGTTTTTGCGATGTGGGCGATGCAACCGGTCAAACTTATTGATAAATGGTTGGTGAATAAATTTTCATCAGCCGAAGGGACTTCCTAGTCCTTTTTTGTGAACTAAAATTTTATCTATGTTTAAATTTCGTTTAATAAAACTATTCCCAATAATGCTCTTATTGGGAATTCATGTAAATACTGCCTACGCGCAAGTCAGTCCGCCGGGATTAGGAAAAGCAAGGACCGCATCTTGGTCCGTTCTAGGCTTACGCCGCAAACTAGATAGTGCGGGAACCAAAGAGGCACTAACCTACATCGGTTTGGGAACTAAAAGTACGCCCGACGATTCAAATCCATTTCATAAGCAGGCCATTTGGGTGTTAAACCATGAGGTCTATCATAAATTTGCTAAGAATCAACAATATAGCTATGCATTGAGCTATCGTCGCCAAAACGTTTATGATGAGGCGGCACCCTACCATAATGAAGGTGTCGAGCAAGAATTTAGGTTATATGGACGATATGCGTATACATTTACCTTTAATGATCGTTTGAAATGGAAAAATACGTTAAGGCAAGAGTTTCGAAAGTTCTTTACAGCTGATTTTCAGAAAGCCGAAGAGAATTTTCAATTTAGGACCCGCTTGAAGTCGCAGCTAAATTTTAAAATTTCGGCTAAAAATAAGCAAGAATTGGCTTTGAGCGCAGAAGGGCTTTTTGCAATAAGTAAGCTCTACGAACCTGTTAGTACATGGTCTAGCTTTGCTTATAAAGAGACCCGTCTGGGGTTCTATTACATGACAGATATTCCAAAAACACCTTTGCGATTGGATCTGGGTTATATGAACGACTTAATTAAAGGCTATGACAAAGTAGATTTTGGGGTTCATTATTTAGCCGTAGATTTAATCTGGAATCTACCTTACAATAAAAAACATTAGTCCGCCATAAACTTATGTTTTCGATAGTCACTGGGTGAATACCCAGTGATTTTTTTGAATAGCCTAGTGAAATACGAGGGCGATTGAAATTTCAATTCAAAGGCTATACCGGCAATATCTCTCGTAGCATCCTGCAGCAGAATCTGGCTATGTAAAATACTTATTTCGCTAATCCATTGCTTCGGTGGTTTATTCGTCGCTTCTTTAACACATTTATTGAGGTAGTTTTCAGAGATATGCAATAAATTGGCATAGAATAATACGTTTTTATGATCGATATGGAATTTTTGTACATATTCGCGAAAACGGAAAGCAATATCTAGCTGTCGGCTCATCGGGGCCTTTGTTTCAATATCCGATTTTATCACCTTTAATAAGATACACTGCATCATTGCAATGCAGACTTCCATCACACGGCCCTCAGTAAAAAGTTCTTCTTCCAATAATATCAACATTTGCTGGATCCAATGCGCTACATGTACTTTTAGTGTGGTAAATGGATGGGAATTGAAAAATTTGATATCGTTTATACCGAGTTCAATATCAGTCACAATTTCATTTTCATAGACCACAAAAAAACCTTCTACATCATCAGAAATTGCCAGCGTGGCCGTGATATTGCCTTGTTTGATATTAATGACTTGATTTTCAGTTAATGTATAAGATGCGCTTTCGAGATGTTGGGTCAGGGATCCCTTCGTTACAAAAATGAGAAAATTAAACGTTGTACGATAGGGGATGACAGGCATCAGGATACTGCGTAGGTAATTTTCAATTCGATAGACTTGAATTTTATTCTCATTGAATAAATTGTGCTCAGAAACATCAGGTAGAAATAACTTTTTATACTCGTAATTGTTAATGATCTTAATCGAATTTTTCATAGTCTTAAAACAATGTACTTACCAATGAAATCAACTAAAAAAGAATAGTTGTATGTATGACAAATATACTTAAAAGTTTGCGAAAAATAGGTTAAAATCCAATGCTTTCATTCGAGTAATTACTGTGCTAATGGAGTGTAAAAGCTTATTTAATACATATTCTCCTGATTCCCTTTTAGAAACTCGGAGGTGAAATGTTGTTGCTGTTTTTCGTGGCTGAATTTCTCCTTATTATAGGAAGCTGAATGACCTTTGGGTATCGATAAGGTGGACCATTTATCATCCAAACATATTTTTCCGATATAGAGAATCTGCCCGATGTGGTAAGGATAATGTGCGAGTTGCCGCAAGATCGCTTCCATGACAGTATGTCCTTGATTACGGATATAGATGATTTTAACGAGATCTTCTTCTCCGAGAGATTCAATTGCTTGAAATAGACAAGCCCATCCAGCATTCCAATAGGTAATAAGCTCATCGCGATCTGTCCAGCTGTTCTCAAATTCCTGATCCCGGTTCCTATTTTCTTTTTCACCATCTGTGCTGAGAAAATCCGTCCAACGGGAAAGCATATTTCCGCCTAAATGTTTTACAATTAATGCAATGCTATTGCTTGAATCATTTGGATGCCAAAAGAGTTGTTCAGTGCTTAGTTGTGTAAATGTTTTATCACCCAATGATTTATAATATTGAAATTGCTTTATACAAGTCGCTAAAAAATTATCCATTACGCCGAAAGTTTGTCATTTATATGAATATTAATATACAAAAAATGTCGTGAAACCGAGACCTAAAATAGTTTTTTTTGAGTAGAAATCTGGTGTTGCTATCGATCTCACTAATTTCCAGATACTGCTTTTTGAGGTGATTAATGTGTAAATTTAGAAGGAGAAGGAGAAGGAGAAGTGTGAGCAAAAAGGGGGATAAAAGCAAAGGTGATACTGGGGTATGTATCACCTTTAAGCTAACTAAACATTAAACATAAACAAACAGTCTTTATTAAAGACCACACTAAAAATTATAGTACTACTCTGCCGCTAGTTGATTTGTCAACTTGGACATTTTTTGGTTGATTTTTTAACGCAATTCTTGCAGATGTAGAAACCTTTCCCTGTAAGTTTTCTTTCACGCTGAGCGTTACATTTGCAGACGAATTCGCTTGTATTTGGGCATTTGTTGTTGAGAAACGGCTCATATCAACCGATGCCGATGAGTTGGTGTTCAAATTTAAATTTGAAGCACTTCCCGAAATGTCTTGGCTGGACGAACTACTTGCAGATACCTGCAAATTTTTACTGCTCACATCCGTTGTTAAACTACTCGAAGAACTGGTTGAAAGGCTTATATCATCCGCAATTAATTTTTTAAGAGATATGCTTGCTGAAGAAGATACGTCAACAGAAATTTTATCGGCCTTAATAGTTTCATCGGTATGAATTGAACTGCTAGAAGATGCTGAGAAACGTGTTGGTATCTTACTTGAATAAACAATTACACGATTGTTTCTCGCATTTCTAATTTGCGTATTTCTTTTATACTGTACGTACAGTGTACCGTTTTTTACGGTCGTTTCTATAAGGGATAAATGTTCAGGGTTGTTTGCTTCAACAACAACTTCATTTCGATTTGAATGAATGTAATCCACACGTAGTGAAGTTGCCGATGAAATGCCGTCTGGAGCAGTGATCTTGCGCGTTTCGCGTTCTTGTGCCTGAGCTACATATAAAAATGAAATAAAGGCAATGGTTAAGATTCTTTTCATTATTTTCTGTTATTAGTTTAAATTTATTGTTACTGAAAGTTTCATTTTAATTTCCCTTTTTATCGTTTCTTATGTGCTTATGCACAGGCTCTATTGTTAACTGCCACCTATAGTATAATAGTAGTGCCAAAACTTTAAATCCGTTTAAAATACTGATTAACACTAGTTTTGTTCCTGAGTGCTATTTTCGTTAATGCTCATTTTTGAACATCAACTGTTCGGTATCGGACAATAGTTTGTTTACCATACCCTTCGTTTGTAGGCTGCTAACCAGAATTGATACTCTAATTGGGAAGCTGTTATAAATACTTGTCGCATCTTCTCCCGTTTTGTTGCAGTAGTTTCTGCTGCAATTTTGTCAACGTAGTTTTTCGCCTTGATAACGCCCTGTGCAAAATCCTCACCGCTATAGGTTTCTATCCATTTGGAATAGGGATTTCCCTGTGTATTTGCTGTCGATACAATGTGATCTCCGACCTCCTTATAAATCCAAAAACAGGGGAGTGTTGCCGCCATAGCGACCTCAACGCACTCGAAAGCGGCTACACTTTTTAGAAAATGGACATAATGATGGCAGGTTGGTTCGATTTTGTTGCTCTTGTCGGCAGGACTTAAACCAAATTCCCGAAAGTAATTTTCGTGTAATGCCCGTTCAACAAGAAGCGCATTGCGACCAAATTCGAAATAGTCCAATGCTTGTTGATTATCCGTGCTTTTAGCACCTATAAAAGCAAGGACGCGGCCAAATTCTTCTAAATAGAAAGCATCCTGCTGCATGTAAAATTGAAATTTATCCAGGGGAAGACTGCCATTACTAAGCTGAACAATAAACGGCATAGCAAGTATATCTGAATAAATTGATGTTATTGAATCCCAGGCATGATCAGTCCAGTTCATATTGAATAAGTTTAATCGGATTGTGGAAGTGATTTAATGGCCCATTTCCTTTGCCAATGACGAGGTCTTTGCTACCAGCTATTGCTGCGTGTATATAGGCCAATGCGAAGTCTACTGCGCTAACGAGGCCAACGCCTTGTGCCAAATGGCTCGCAATTGCTGAAGAAAGCGAACAACCGGAGCCATGTGTATTTTTGCTGTTAATTTTTTGTGATTTGAATTCAATTGTTGGATTCTTCTGCTGGAACAACAGGGATGTTAACTCTTGACTTTGGAGATGCCCGCCTTTAATCAGTACGGATTGACACCCCTTGGCCAACAAGCTATTTCCCGCTTTTTCCATTTTCTCGACATTGTCAATAACTTCGTCTACTAAAACACTTACCTCATCTAAATTTGGTGTAATCAGCGTTGCTAAAGGAAAAAGAAGTTCTATGCAGGCCTGAATTGTATCATCGTGAATGAGCTTGTGCCCGCTGGTCGATACCATGACTGGATCAAATACGATAGGTCCTTTATATTCTTTTAAATAGGCGCTAATAAGCTCCACAAGTTCAATGTTGTGTACCATCCCTATTTTGATTGCATCGGGATAGATGTCGTCAAAAATAGCATCTAATTGGTCTCGGACAGCGTTCGTAGGAATTTCATAAATATTTCTTACACCTTGTGTATTCTGTACGGGTAGGGCAGTTAAGGCATTCATGGCATAACATCCTAATGCAGATATCGTTTTGGTGTCTGCTTGTATACCTGCACCACCACTACCGTCGAAACCTGCAATGCTGAGTACAGTGTGGACGCGGTATTTTTTATCTTTTGTCATTTTAATAGTTCTTTTAGTTGTGCACTGGCAGCTCTGGGATCTTGACTTTGGCATATGGCCGAAACGACTGCAATGGAGTCTGCACCTGCATTCCAGGTCTCTTCTGCAGTTTGTAAGTTCATCCTTCCGATTGCGATCAATGGTTTTTCCGTCCTACTCCGAAGTTGTTTTAAACCCGCAATTCCCCATTCAGTAACCGTATCCACCTTTGTTTTCGTTGAAAAAATGGGACTTACACCAAGGTGGTCAACGGCGTACATTTGTTGACTTTCCAGTTGTTGCATGTCTTCTATTGACCAGCCAATAGTTAATTTATCGCCATATTTTTCACGAATAGCGAGCGGCTGGAAATCATTTTGACCCACATGTACTCCCCATGCCTCGATTTGGGCAGCGATTGCTACAACATCATTGATCACGAGCGGAATACCATAATGATCGGTCAGTTTTTTCAAGCGCAAGGCTTTATCCAAAAATGTAGCCGGATCGTCAGCTTTTTCGCGCAGTTGTATAAGATCGACTCCACCAATAATGGCCTCTTCCGCGACACTGAGCCAATTTTGAGGATAACAGTCTCGCTCAGAAATCACCAAATATAAAGGGTAGGGGAAAAGCGGATTAATGCGCATAGCGTTTGATCTTGAGCTTTGATTTTAGACGTTCTGCATTGAGCTGATAGAGTTCATCATAGAGATTCAATTGCAGGGTACCCGGGCCAGCTGCTGTTTGGGCAGCGAGTTCTCCCGCCAAGCTCAAAATGGACACACCGGCAACAGCTGCTTCAAAATATTGGTCTGTAACACCTAGAAATGCACCAATAAGCGCAGTAGCGCTACAGCCAAGTCCAGTTACCTGTGTCATTAAAGGGTTGCCATTAAAAACTTCAACCCGGTATTGCTGTGAAAGGATATAGTCTACTTCTCCAGAAATACAGATAATGGAGCCGGTTTGCTCTTGTAATAATTGGCCAAATCGGAGGGCATCTTTACTTGCTGTCGTGCTGTCGACTCCTTTTGTGTTCGGTTGGTTGAAGTTGTATAGCGTCATGATTTCTGATGCATTTCCACGAATAACCGTTGGTTTGAGATCCAGTAGATTGGATAATAAATCATTGCGGAATGCTGATATTCCAGCACCAACAGGATCAAGTACCCATGGCCGTCCAATGGTATTGGCATGTTCGGTAGCAACCAGCATAGCTTCGGCTGTTTCTTCACTCAAGGTGCCGATATTAATGACAAGAGCTTGTGCAATATCGACAACCTCGCGTACTTCTAATGGACTGTGTACCATCACAGGGGACGCTCCTAAGGCTAAAAGTGCGTTGGCAGTATTGTTCATCACGACTAGGTTTGTGATGTTGTGTACAAGGGGTTTTTCAACCCTCAGCTGCTCTAATAAATTGATAATTGAATCTTCCATTCTTTTTACATATGCTAAGATGTACTTTGTGGCCTTGGAGGGAAGAAGAGCGATAGCCTGTGCAGTAAAGGAGTATGCTGTACAGTGGATTTTTGCTTTTCCCTACGCCGGTATAAACCGAATCAGGTTCAAAGGGACTATCTCAATTCTATACAGAATACCCCCAAAGCCAGACCAAACTTAAACAAAAAAGAGGACTTTTCATATCAGTCATTTTTCGATCACTTAGCTTGTTGAATTAATCGGCCGTATTTTGATCGGCACTAATTTCAATATACGCAGTAGGAACATAGGTGACGCGGGCAAAATTTTTGGTCAAGAGCTCTGTCTCTAAAACTTTTCCACCCTGAAACTTTAAAAACTTCTCGCGCCAAATCTCATTTTTACGAAAGAACTGATTGTCTATTTTAAGAAATTGATGTTCTTTTTCAAAGACATGATACGCAAAATCCAGTTCTTGATCGATCCTCAATTCACCTTCTAAACATTTGTCTGTGAACCAGAGATTTATTTGAAAGGTGTAAGGCGTGTTGTTGGTGAATTGATAATCACGATAGTTATAAAAGACGGTAGCTCCACTACCGAATGGCAAAACACGGCCATCGTCAGGAAAAGGGTCAAAAGAGTGGTGATAACGTTCATTGACGGTGAGTGGACTATGGATAACAAGCCAATGGATGAGGTTGGATATTTGACAGATTCCACCGCCAATACCCGCTCTTGCTTCACCAAAGGATAACTCCATGCCGGGCAGATATCCTTTTTTTACAGTGGGTAGTCCAACGAGTTTACAAAATGAAAAGGTTTCCTTCGGTCTGATCAGAATGCTATTAATCTGTGCTGCTGCAATTTTCAGGTTGGTAACTTTGTTGATCTGCAGTTGCATATTATTTTCGCCCAATTTTTTTAATAAGACAGACTGATGCTTTTTAATACGAAAGGGAAGTTTTTCAGCTGATTTAGCTGTGCTGTATTTCTTATTATCAAATAGCCAAACGGCTTTGCGCTGCACTCTTCTCGCCCATACTGCAATAAAATAGAGTATGGGATGGTGTTGACTGATCAGTTTTCTTTTTCTCAATTTGACGTTTATGTATCGCTATCAAAATTAGTGCAGAAATGTGTTTTTTGCCGAATTTCGTCGAATATTTTTTTATCAAAATCAAGAATCTTATTGTCTGAGCTTAGTGCAGTTTTTCAGTTCGTTTAGTTGGTTTTCTTTGCCTGTATGTATTTTGCTGTTAACTTTCCCTCCTTGTTATATATCAAGCTTTCGTAGGTACAGTTTCCGAGATCTTTTACAATAGATTTTTGTTGTAATACACCCTCATAATAAAACTCATCAATCGTTTCGTTGGCTCGGTACGATCGCTTGATTTCGGCTGTCAGTCGATCGCTTTGATCGAAGGTTTGGCGTAGTGAGTAGTCACTTGTTTCCGGACTATCATACTGATAGCGGACGCGACTTTCTCTTTGATCATTTCTGCCCGAAATCTCTTCAGTAATTCGATTCTGTTGATCATAACTGTAAATGGTCCAGTCTCTCCGTTGATATACAAAATGAATGGATTCACTTTTTATAACCTGGAGTTTACTGTTCAAGTGATAAATCATCGCCGATTCAAATGTAGGATCGTAGGAAACAATGGCATTTGGGAGATACCGGTAAATTGTACTGCTGCTCCACTTACTATTTCGAAGGTACTGTATGGAGTCGATAAGTCCGAATTGATTATAGCATCTTTTGTTGTAATAATTATTTCCCCCGGAAAGATTGTTCGATGTGATCTCTTTGCCTTCTTCATATACAGTCGTCATAATTGCACCGGATTGCACCTCATTTTCGTCCGAAAACTGCTGCATTACATAAGTGCCGTCACATATATTCTTACGCTGACTGTAATAAAGAGGAAGAGCGGGATTTGCGATAACAGCCGCTGCATATTGCCCGGATGGAATAAATTGAACTTGTGCGATTGAGTCAAAGAAATGTGAGGCATTATATTGTGCCGAAGCTTTCTTTGACGCAATTGGTGTGCTGGTGTTTAATATCGGTTTGGCTGCTGCCAGATAGGTATTACTATCGTATATGATCTTGGGTTTTGCTAATCCATCAAACAAGATCATGGCATGACGTTGCTTCAATGACAATACGTCGATGGTCCACTGGTGATTTTTAACGATGAATGTAAGTTTTTTTGCATCAGTTTTTGTGACCAATAACTTTGTTGTGCTAAAAGGTACCTGTTTGAAAATCTCAGCAGCATTTTTTTCGTGTAGACGCATGATAAAATCGGTCGATTTATCGGACTCATTGGTGACAAACAATATTGCTTGCGAAGGACTAGCTATGGTTAGCGATTTTACTGTTTGTGATATGGCGATGGGACTATACAACAGCAATATTAACAACTGAACGATAATCGGATAAATGTGCAGTTTCACGTTATAATTCATTTGGGTCGATATTGCTGTTGTTGACTTTGCTATTTAATTTAATACTTCTTTCAAAAATAATAAGGTGTGCTCCCAGGCACGTTTAGCCATTACGGGGTTATATTCGGGTGACTCGGGATTCGTAAATGTGTGTCCAGAATTTGCGTAAGTGATTATTTGCCAGTCTGCTTTTCCTTCATTTAATTCCTTGACCAACCCATCGTAATCTTCTTTTGATACACTTTTATCGGCTGCTGGGTGCTCAACGAGTACTTTTGTTTTGATCGAACCATTGGGTCTGTCGGCAGCTTTGGATAGGCCTCCATGGATACTGATCACTGCATTGACGGGGAAGCCGGCTCTCGCCGCTTCTAATGCTCCTGAACCTCCAAAACAATAGCCGATGATAGCAATTTTCGTCGGATCAGCGCCCTCTTTTTTCAGTTGTTCCAATGCGAGCATTATGCGATGCTGATAAGCTTTATAGTCTGTCTTGTAGTGGCCGGCAATTTTCGAAGCTGCGGTGTTGTCCGAGGGAATATTTCCTTCACCGTAGATGTCGGCAATGAAAGCGATGTAACCTTCTTTTTCAAGAAGCAATGCAGCTTGTTTCGCTTCGTTGTCAATTCCCTTCCATGCCGGAAGAATTAAGACAGCAGGGCCTTTTTTTGCCCTATTGGCGGTTACCATGCCGTTGAGTTTTTGTTCACCATCCTGGTAAGAAACCTGTTTTAATTGTTGGGCCTGCGTAGTCATGGTGACCATAGTAAGCATCAATAGTGTCATAACTGTTTTCATCTGTAAAGAATTTGTTCCACTCATTATTTTGTGTGTTCAGAAATGAACCTAATTTGGAGTCCATCTCAACTAAATATAATTTTCAATGTACATTTTTTTCACTGTCGCCAACCTGAAGCTACGACTTGATGGATTCAATGATACCAATAACATCGAGCTGTCCGAGACCTTGATCGTGTGCTTTCCCGTAGGTTTCGATTAAGGTCTTGAGGAGGGGATAGTCAGCACCGGCTTGTTGAGCCAGTCGAATATCTTTCAGCATAAGGTCTAGCGCGAATGCAGGACTGTAGTTTTCTTCCACCAATAATGGTGTTTTCACTTTTGTTGCCCCACTGCCGCTGGCACTATCGTTGATGATTTCGAGCATATCGCTTCGTTGAATTCCCAGTTTATCTGAAAATAAGATCGTCTCCGCGAGACCTTGATAGATGGTGGAAAGGAAATAGTTGATCGCAAGTTTAGCGGCAATTCCCTGGCCATTTTCGCCGAGATGTTTGATCGATTTTCCCATCTGCTCGAGGTATGGTTGGGCGCGATGAAGATCTTCGGGATCACCACCCACCATAATAATAAGTGTACCCTCAGTCGCTGGTTTGGTACTGCCGGCAACAGGAGCATCTATAAAAGCAGCGCCTTTTTCTTTTAGCTTAGTGGCTATTGAAATACAGCGTTCACGAGATATTGTACTCATATCGACAAATAATTTGCCCTTGATCTCCATTTGGAGGATTTTTTCATATACTTCGCTGACTGCTTCATCATTTGTGAGCATGGAGAATATAATATCGCTATGATCGACTAATTCACCTATATCTTCGCTGATAATTGATTGCTCTTCAAAGCCTGCTGCTTTAGCCTTGTTTCTATTGTAAACAGAAAGGGGGAATCCTGCTTTTTCTAGATTTTTAGCCATGGGGTATCCCATGTTTCCTAATCCTATAAATCCTAATTTTTCTATCTTCATCTAAAAATTACATTAATTGCTCTTGAAATTTACGTATAACTAAAGATACAAATGTTTTGCTCATTCCACTAATACCCTAATTTCGTTACGTAGCAGCACTATTTTATCTTCCTGTTCCAGTTTTTTTAAAATTCGGGAGACAACGACTCGGGATGTATTTAAATCGGAAGCGATATCCTGATGCGTAAGGGTGAGTATTCGGTCGTCATTCAGCTTCACTTTGGCTTTCAAATAATTGATGATGCGTTCTTCCATGTTGGAAAAAGCTAGACTATCAACAGCTTGTAACATTTCGTCCATACGGCTTGAATAACTTGATATGATGAAATTTCGCCAGGAAGGGTATTTTCCCATCCAAAGGTTGACAAGCTCATTTGGAATCATGGCTACAGTCGTTGTTTTTTCTGCGAGCGCACGAATTTCACTTTTTTTATTCCCGAGGCAACAGGCTATTGACATTGTACAGGTTTGACCTTTTTCCAGATAGTAGAGCAACAATTCGCCTTTATCTTCATCCTCCCGGACAATTTTTATTGCCCCATCCAAGAGGAGAGGCATCGCCTTGATATATTGATTGGTATCAATGATGAGATCACCTTCACGGAACGTTTTTATATGCGCGTTTTCCGCTATTTCAGCGATTAATTCCGGTTCAAGAATGCCTGTATAAGCTTGTTCTATGGATAACATATTTTTTAAATTAGTTAAAGTTAATTATTTATAGGCTTATTTCAGCTGTTGTGGGAAGAAAAGGAGGTAGGTGGGAATGGTGGATTGAAAGAAACAATTTTTAGCACCTCATGAGGATAGGCTATAAAATCTTGTATGCAATTCATAAAAATCGTAAAATTGATAAATTTTGATTTATTCAAAACAGACAAAATATTATTCTGATTATTTTTGATGTTTTTTTATGAATAGGATGGATGTGTTGTATTTATTTTATGTATGCTGTATTTTTATTGCCTCTTTTTGCGGAAATTTGCTGTTTTTCTGTGGAAGATTAAAATTTATTCTTTCTATATAGAGATACTGCATCATATTGGTATTGTTAAAATTAGTTAAAAAGACAATCAATTCCTAATTTTGCGGCACAAAAACAAAACAATCACATCTAACATGAAAAAGTCTTTACTTTTTTTTGCCCTTGTTTTTGCTAGTTATAGTGCCGTTCAAGGTCAAACAGCAAATACTGGTTCGGTTTCAGGAGTTGTCAAAGAAGCTACTGGACAAACGGTTAAAGGAGCAACCATTAAAATTACCCACATCCCAAGTGGACAAGTAGTAAGTGGCTCAGCCGATGCCCAAGGAAAATTTCAAATTTCAAATCTTCAAGAAGGAGGCCCCTACAAAGTAGAGGTAACTTACATTGGCGAGACACCTGTTGTTTTCGAAAACATCATGCTGAAATCGGGGGAATCGTTGAATATCAATCCAATTTTTACGGCTGGATTTTCAACAAATTTGGATGAGGTTGTTGTTGTCGGTCATGGGGTTATCGATATTGCGGCAGGAAGGAAGACACCGATTGCCGTTTCGACGATCCGTAAGCAGGATTTAGAGGAAAGGGTAGGAGCACAGGATATTACTTCAGCATTAGCTAATACCCCTTCGGTTTATATCACTGGTCAGGCAAAAGGTTTTGGTGAGTCTTCTATGACAACACGTGGTTTTGATCAGTCCAATACAGCATTTTTGTTGAACGGTCAGCCTATCAATGGTATGGACAATGGAAGTGTATATTGGTCAAATTGGTCGGGACTTACAGATATTGCCTCTTTAGTGCAGATTCAACGTGGTTTGGGATCATCTAAATTAGCGATTTCATCTGTCGGCGGAACCGTAAATTACGTGACACAATCCACTGCAATGAAAGAGGGTGGTTTTGTTCGTACCACTGTTGGTAACGATATGTTTATGAAGGCAACGGTAGGTTACAATACCGGTCTTATGAAAAACGGCTTTGCTGTTTCGGCTATGTTTACACAGTGGTCAGGTAACGGTTATATGGACCATACAGAAGGTGCTGGACAAAGTTATTTCCTGTCTGTTGGATATAAAGCGAATGAAAAGCACAACCTGAACTTTATGGTAACGGGTGCACCACAGTGGCACAACCAGGGGTATACCTCAAAATTGTCTAACTATCTCGCTAATGGCAGACGTTATAACGACAATTATAAGGATGCAAACGGCGTGATGATGAATGCACAAAAGAACTTTTATCATAAGCCAGTAGCCAACTTGAACTGGGACTGGACGATCGATGATAAATCATCTTTGTCAACTGTCGTTTACGCATCGTTAGCTGCTGGGGGTGGCCAATCCTTGCGAAGCGATAAATACAATACAGGCAAATATTTAGCTGCTGATGTGAACAATCACCAATGGTTTGGTATAGTTTCTAACTATAATCGTAAACTTTCAGAATCCTTGAATTTCAATGTCGGTTTTGATGTAAGGGACTATAAAGGTACACACTATCGTAAATTGACTGATCCACTTGGAAATACAAATGGTGTTGTATTAGGCGGTAATGTTAATTTCCCTAATAAGCCATTGGTTACCAATACATACTCAACGAACCCTTGGAAAGCTTTCTCAAGTAAACCTGATTCGCGTGAAGATCGTTTAGCTTGGGATTACAATCAATACATCCGTTACGGAGGTCTGTTCGGTCAATTGGAATATGCGAAAAATGGCTTTACAGCGTTTTTCCAAGGATCGGTTTCCGAACAACAAAACAAACGTTCTGATTATTTTCAATACACACCAGGTAATGAGGATTCTAAAGACGTGAACAACTTTGGCTACAATACGAAGGGTGGTGTAAGTTATACATTGGGACATCATAGTGTTTTTGGTAATGCAGGGTACTATTCCCGTCAGCCTTATCAAAACAATATTTTCATGAATTTTGCAAATGATATTAATGAAAATGCTGAAAATGAAAAAATCCTTGGTTTAGAGGCTGGTTATAAATTTGCTTCTCGATTCTTGGATGTGAATGTGAATGTTTACCGCACAACTTGGGAAAACCGTGTTACGGGTAGTTCGAGTTTAGCGACGGCAGATGATGTGAAAAAATACAATCCAACAAACGATCCTGGTATTTTGGTCGAAGGTGCCTATTTATATACAACAAATTACGGTGTAAAACAGGTGCATAGAGGGGTAGAAGTTGATTTTGAGGCCCGCCCAATCGAAAAATTAAGCTTAACAGGGTTTTTATCGATAGGTGACTGGAAATACGATGGCGCAGTAAACTCGGTCGTACGTAACGATAACCGCGTCGAATTGGGACGTTCTCAGGTTAATTTAACCGGTGAACATGTTGGTAACGCAGCGCAAACTTCTTATGGATTTGGTGCTAAATATAAAGTGTTTAAGGGTTTGTCTGTTGACGCAAACTACAGATATTATGAGCGTTTGTATGCATCGAATTATCGTAGAGAAGTAATAGATGGCCAAACTTATGGACGCTATATGAAATTACCGTCTTTTAATCTTTTGGATGCCGGTCTTTCTTACAATGTCAAAGTAAGTGACAAGAACAGTATGAGTTTCCGTGTCAACATGAACAATGTGTTGAATAAGTTCTATATTTCGGAAGCTACTTCGAGTAACTTGGTGACAGATGTGAACAATACTTGGAATGGTATTGACACTTCCAATTTTGTTTTGATCGGACAGGGTAGAACTTGGAATGCATCTGTGAAATTTACATTCTAATAAGATTTACGTCGAATACAAAAGGCCCACAATTATTTTGTGGGCCTTTTTTTGTTTTTTAATAAAAACTTAATAATTTTAGGTGATCTAATTGTCAACCTGATGTTGCATAAATTAATTTGTCTGGAAAATTTACAGATCGGTACTGTCCATTTTTCTGCTTTTGTTGTTAATTTGGATGGTGGAAATACAGGCTTTGCTTTATTTATTAACCAAGAAAATGACCCAATCTTTATTTTTCGAAAAGAAAAGAAAAATGAGGTATCTTTCCATGTAAATGAAGAGCAATTCTTTTGGATTGTAAAAAACAGCCAGTTTACACCAGGAGAACGTCAAGACTTTTTTGCTGAATTTGTTGAATTCCTGCGTTTGATGGAAGAGAAAGTTTCCAATTATGTTTTCAAAAAGGAAAAATTAATCAAATTTACAAATTCGAGGGATATTGTCCGCTATAAATACTTATACCTGACAGGTGAAATTAGTTGATAAGAACACCCGATTATAATACCCGATCTCCCGTTAGATTTCTTTTGTAATGAAATTTAGCTTAGTTTTGGGTATGAAGCATATGTTTTCAAATCTAGCTGTCATTCTACAAAACAATACTTTTGTGGAATCAGATTTTACACTGCCGGTACCCGTACTTCTTGCTAAGTTTTCTTTTTTACCTATTTCATCATTTTTTCCGGAAGCGAGTTCATCTTTTTCCGCTGATTGGCTAGATACGGTCCAACAGAGCGCGATTAGATCTATATTGGAAGGATTTAATGTCGGAATCAGTGGCGATGGCAATCCTGTCGCTTTACTTGAGCAGGCGATTGCTTTGACTCATCATGCACTTGCCTATAGCTATTTGGGGCTTTATTATTTTAAAATAGCAGCCTATGACCAAGCTATTGCAACTTTTACAAGCGCAATAGAACAGTATAAAGAGGAACCGTTTTTTTATGCGAGCCGTTGTTTAGTTTATCGATTCATCGATGAAGACGAAGGTGCTTTCTATGATTATCAGATTGCCAAGAGACTGGATTTTAATTATCATAGTGTATTGGAATGGGCGGAGAATCAAGCTGAACTCACTTACTTTGAGGCCGATAATTTGGTTATTCAAGAGCTGGAATCGAAGCCAAAGCAGCTGAGTACTGACGAAATAAATTCATTGGGACTTGAATATGTTCATTGCTATAGCTATCTAAAAGCAATCGGTCTTTATTCTTCTGCTATTGCGGAATCCGACAATAAGGATAGCAATCTGTTTGTTTTTAGAGGAAGTTTGTACCTGAAATTGACCTGTTTTGAGTTGGCATTGTCTGATTTCAATCAGGCCATTGCTCTTGATGAGAATCGTTCCGCTGCTTATATATTTCGCGCTAAAGTGTTTGAATCCTATCGCAATTACCAAAGTGCGCTGGAAGACTATGCCAAAGCGGAGGAAATAGATCGTGATTCATCGATCGTATACGAAGAAAGGGCATCTTTGTTTGAGCGATTGGGAAATTTTGAGGAAGCATTATTGGATTTTGACCGCCTTGTTACGCTCAATCCGGAAGATTTTTATGTGTATTCATTACGGGCCGATTTGAATGAAAAGTTGGAGGATTTACCAGGCGCACTGGCAGATTACTCGAAAGCGATCGATTTGAATCCATATTATTCTGATCTGTATTCTTACCGGGCAGCAATTCGTGAAAAATTGGGTGATCCTATAGGTGCAAAAGCCGACTTGGATAAATTCAATGAATTGGAAGATGAATAAAAAAAGTCCACCAAAAGGTGGACTTTTTATACCTGCTGCTCTAACTAGAGCACCCTTTACTTAATGATCCTTTTTATCTTATTGGAACGGGTAATAAGTTTGTGCAATTTGTCATAATCCTCTGTGGCAATAGAATCGTGCAGGGATTGAAGCTGCTTGATATGTTCTTCGAGTACTTCGAGTACATTTTCGCGATTTTGCTTGAAAATAGGTGTCCACATATCGGGCGAACTTTTGGCCAGACGTACCGTAGATTCAAATCCCGAGCCTGCCAGCTCAAAGATACGTCCCTGAGATTTCTCTTTTTCCAATACCGTTAAGGCGAGGGCGAAAGAGGTCAGGTGAGAGATGTGTGATACATAAGCAGTGTGTACATCATGTTCGTCCGCATTCATAAAACAGCTGCGCATCTCCAATTGGTCGGTGATGGCATCAGCAATTTCGAAAGCATCCTCATCAGTTTTAAATGCTTCGACATACACCATCATCTTGCCTTTGAATAAGCCCGGTATTGCAGCCTCAGGCCCCGAATACTCTGTTCCGGCCATGGGATGGGCTGCAACGTAACGTCCCCGGTTAGGGTGATCCTTGATTTTGTTGAGAATATTTGTTTTTGTCGATCCCATGTCAATGACGACCTGATCTGTAACCAAATCCAAGATTTGAGGAACAACATGTAAAATGGCATCGACAGGAATTGTGAGCACCAATACTTTACAGCTCTTAATCGCATCTTCTAAGCTTGCTGTTTCGTCAATGAAGCCGATATGCATCGCTTTATCTAAGTTCTTTTGACTTTTATCTACACCGATTATTTTGTCGCAGAATTTTGTTTCTTTTAGGCGAATGGCAACTGAGCCGCCGATCAAGCCTACGCCTACAATGGCAATGTTCATATGTAAACAATTATATTAAGCGTATTTTTGTTCAAATGTTATACACCGAACGCTTTATACCCTGGTTGTTTGTCGATCAATTATTCTATCGATAATTTCAAAGCGATTAAGCTGTCGAGATATCGAATGTCTTAGAAATTATCTTTAATGCGCTGGATTGATTCTTTGAGCACCTCTACTGTGGCACAGAGACTGATGCGTATATATTGATCGCCTTTGTCTCCGAAAATTCCACCCGGTGTAATAAATACCCGTGATTTGTCCAAAACAGCATCGCTTAGCGCATAACCATCCTTATATTTTTCAGGGATGCGTGCCCATACAAACAGACCTACTTGGTCTTTTTGATAAGAACAGTCCAGTAAATCCATAATTTCATAAACCTGCTGACGTCTTTCAGCGTAAATTTTGTTTAGATCAGCATACCAGGAGGCATCAAGTTGTAAGGCTTTTGCCGCAGCCAGCTGAACAGGTAAAAACATACCTGAGTCCATGTTGCTTTTGAAACGGAGTACTTGGTTTATACGTTCTTCGGCACCCACGAGCACTCCAATTCGCCATCCCGCCATATTGGAAGACTTGCTCAGCGAATTCAACTCAATGGCCACATCTTTCGCGCCAGGGATACTCATAATGCTTCTTGGCGTATCTGTCAAAATAAAGCTATACGGATTATCGTGACAAATCAAGATGTTATGCTCTTTGGCAAATTGAATCAGCTCTTGATAAAATGCATCGGGTGCCGAGGCACCTGTTGGCATATGAGGATAGTTTATCCACATCAGTTTAACCCTTGACAAGTCTTGTTTTTTGAGCTCATTTAGATCAATAAGCCAATTTTTCTCTTGTGTAAGATTATAGGTAATCGCTTCAGCACCACTCAATCTCACTGCAGCAGCATAAGCTGGGTAGCCAGGATTGGGTATAAGCGCTTGGTCTCCTTCCTGTAGATAGGTCATACAGATGTGCACAATACCCTCTTTTGACCCTATTAAGGGTAATATTTCTGTATTGGGATTAAAAGTTGCGTTATAATAACGTTGATACCAATCTGCAACGGCTTGTCGTAGGGCGGGGGCGCCTTTATAATTTTGATAGCCATGCACATTTGGAAGTTGGGCATTCGTATTTAATGTCTCGATCACCTCCGGGTGCGGAGGCAAGTCTGGACTTCCAATTCCTAGGTTGATTACACGCGCACCCTGTTTGTTTAACTCATCTATTTCCCTTAATTTTTTGGAGAAATAATATTCTTCAGTGTGCTGCAATCTTTTGGCAACGTCTATTTGCATTTTATTTTAATAAATTTGGTATTTGAATAAGGCTAAATTAGGGAATTATCTATTAAAAGGAGATTTTTTTATCGATTTTTCAAGCAAAACAAGCTGGATGCTTTAGTCTTGAGATGCAACAATTTTATAGTCCCTTACCAGGATATGTGCTTTTCTTGATTAATTTGTTATTTTTGTTCAATTTCCTCGTCAAAAATCTGAAAGGTAGAGGAGAGACCGACGAATGACTTTTCGTATAAAGGTAATTTGTCTTAGTTCAAAATAAATGAAAACATATTTTAGGCTCTTATCGTTTGCTAAACCCATTGAGAAATTTGCAATCCCCTATGTAATTTGCACGCTGATCACGGTTATATTTAGCACCTTGAATTTAGCATTGCTTGCTCCATTACTCCATACACTTTTTAACGCTGGTAAAGAGACCGCCGAGGTCGTAAAGCCAGAGGCTTATACAGACATTCTCGCGTGGTTTAATTACTATGCCAGTGTTGCTAATAGCCAGTTTGGAGCCTATGGTGCATTGAAATACGTCTGTATTGTTATTGTGATCTCTGTATTTATCAGTAATCTATTTCGTTATTTCTGTCAGCGTATTATGGAGAATTTTCGCATTCATACCCTGCTCAAATTGCGTAGAGCGGTGTTTGATAATGTGATGGATCTGCATGTTGGCTATTTTACGGGGCAACGAAAAGGAGATATTGTTTCTAAAGTCGCGTCAGATGTGCAGGTTGTTCAGTATTCTGTTACAGGGACATTGCAGGTGGTTTTTAAGGAACCTTTGCAATTGATCGCGTATATCGTGATGCTGTTTAATATTTCTCCAAAATTGACTTTTTTCTCCCTTTTGGTTATTCCTATATCTGGATTTTTTATTGCAAGAATCGTTAAGAATCTTAAAAGTCAGGCGCATGCCGCACAGGAGTCGTATGGAAATATGATTTCCTATTTGGACGAAGCATTATCGGGGATTAAAATTATCAAAGCTTTCAATGCGGTCTCCTTTATTAAGAACAGATTTCATGATGAGAACGAACGTTATGCGAATATCGGCCGTGCTATGGCTAAAAGACAACAGTTAAGCTCGCCTGTTTCTGAGCTACTGGGTGTCATTATGGTCGCAATTATTCTTTTATATGGCGGTCATTTGGTGCTTTCAGGTGACAAGGGGTTAACTGCACCGGAATTTATCGCCTATATCGCTATTTTTTCGCAGGTGATGCGTCCGGCAAAGGCGTTAACAGATTCTTTTAGCGGTATCCACAATGGTCTTGCTGCAGGTGAAAGGGTATTGGAGCTTATTGATGAAAAGACGGAAGTGAAAGATCGCGCCGACGCGAAACTTGTGAAAAGCTTTGAGAAGAATATCGTATTTAACCAGGTCAATTTTTCGTACAGCAAAGATAAAGAGATTCTCCAGAACATCGATTTGACTATAGAAAAAGGAAAAGTCGTTGCATTGGTAGGGCCTTCAGGTGGGGGAAAATCAACTTTGGTTGATTTAATCCCGAGATTTATGGACGTCACTGGAGGGCAAATTTTGTTTGATGGTACTGATTTACGGGATTTAAACCAGGATTCTTTACGGGACATGATCGGTGTCGTCAATCAGGAGTCTATTTTGTTTAATGATACGATCTTCAATAATATAGCATTTGCTAATCTTTCTGCCAGCCAGGAAGAGGTTGAAGCCGCTGCACGGATTGCCAATGCGCATGAATTTATTTTGAAAACAGAACATGGTTATCAGACCAACATTGGTGATCGGGGCGGTAAATTATCGGGTGGCCAACGCCAGCGGATCTGTATCGCACGGGCTGTTTTAAAGAATCCACCGATCATGCTTCTTGATGAGGCGACTTCTGCGCTAGATACCGAATCTGAAAAATTGGTACAGGACTCATTATATAAATTAATGGACAATAGAACGACAGTTGTCATTGCCCACCGCTTAAGTACCATTCAGAATGCGGATATAATTGTGGTTATTGAAGCAGGAAAGATTGTAGAAGTAGGTAGCCATAGTGAGCTGATACAACGTGAAGGATTATACCGCAAATTAATCGAGATGCAACAATTTACAGATTAGCTTTCTTTTCTAAGAGGTTTGTCAAATTAGTTGTTGTCACATTTTTTATTATAACTTTTGTTGCCTTTTCGGTACATTTGATTTAAGATAGGAGATACATTTAATGAACGCAATAGATAAATTGAATTTCTTGATAAACGACAAAAACTTAGCTGTCGAGTTGAGAGATATAGCGGAGAAAGTTTTGCGAGAGGAGCGTATCACTTTTGAGGAAGGAGTGCTTTTATATGAAAAAGGTGAGCTAGGCTATCTTGGTGTGCTTGCTAACTATATTCGTGAGAAACGCCATGGAGATCATACTTTTTTCAATCGTAATTTTCACATTGAGCCGACTAATGTTTGTGTCTATGACTGTAAGTTCTGTTCGTATTCCAGGTTAATAAAAGAACGAGCAGAAGGTTGGGAGATGGAAGTTGACGGCATGATGGATATTGTTAAAAAATATGACAATGAGGCTGTTACTGAAGTTCATATCACTGGAGGGGTTGTTCCTAAACAAAACCTCGAATTTTATGCTGATTTCTTTCGCAAATGTAAGGCGCATCGCCCCGAGTTGCATATTAAAGGACTTACACCTGTAGAGTATTACTATATTTTTAAGAAGGCAAAATTAAGCCATTACGATGGCCTGAAGTATTTGCAATCTTGCGGCTTGGATTCCATGCCGGGTGGGGGAGCAGAAATTTTTCATCCAGAAATCAGAGAGCAGATTGCACATGATAAATGTACCGCCGAACAATGGTTGGATATTCATGAGCAAGCGCATAAGCTGGGAATGCATACCAATGCCACCATGCTGTATGGTCATATTGAGCAGTTTTGGCATCGTGTAGATCACATGGAGCGCCTAAGACAGCTGCAGGATAAGACTGGCGGTTTTCAGACCTTTATTCCTTTAAAATTTAGAAATAAGGAGAACCAAATGTCCCATATTCCCGAGGTATCCGTTATCGAAGACCTAAGGAATTATGCGATCGCTCGAATTTACATGGATAATTTTGATCATATTAAAGCTTATTGGGCAATGATATCGAGAGATACGGCCCAGTTGTCCTTGGCTTTTGGGGTCGATGATATCGATGGAACATTGGATGATACGACAAAAATATACAGCATGGCAGGAGCAGAAGAGCAAAAGCCAGGGATGACCACACAAGAGGTTGTCGAGCTGATAAAAAATGTTGGACGCCATCCGATAGAAAGAGATACCCTCTACAATGTGGTGACCGATTATAATGATTTTGTTTTTGATCAAGGTGATCAAAAGAAAAGCTATTATGCATTACCTGTTGTCAATTCCTAACTCATATCGCACGTTGAAAAAGACATTTTATTTTATACGACACGGACAGACTGATCTAAATTTAAAAGGTATTGTGCAGGGACGGGGTGTTAATTCCCCGCTCAATAAGATGGGCATAGCTCAAGCTCAGGCTTTCTTTGATCGCTATAAGACGGTGCCTTTTGATAAGATATATACCTCCACTTTATTGCGTACGCATCAAACTGTACAGGGATTTCTTGATTTGGATTTACCTTGGGAACAGCTTGTTGGTTTGGATGAAATAAGCTGGGGAGTTTATGAAGGAAAAGAACAAACACCAGAGTTGCTAACTGGTTTTGAAAAATTGGTCGCAGCATGGCGCAACGGAGAATTGGATGTCAGTATTGAAAACGGAGAGTCTCCTTATGAATTGATGGCTCGTCAACAAGTCGCCTTGGATCATATGCTCGCTCAGGCAGATGAAAAAAACATATTAGTCTGTATGCACGGTCGTGCTTTACGGATTATGCTTTGTCTAATGACAGGTGTCGATGCCCGTTATATGGATGATTTCCCGCATACAAATACTGCTTTATATAAATTGCTGTATGATAATGGTCAATTTGAGATTGTGGACCATTACAATACCGCACACTTAGAAGCATTGATAAATGAATAAAATTAGAGTTTCTGCCGTATCGTATACCAATACTTATCCATTTTTGAATGGAATACGTAAATCGAAAGTGATGGAGCAAATCGACTTGAGCGTTGATTATCCAAGTGCCTGTGCACAGAAAGTAATCGATGATCAAGCTGATATCGGTATTATACCCACAGCTGCCTTATTAAGTCTTCCCGAGTATTATATTAATACCGATTTTTGTATCGGCACAGAAGGTGCTGTCGATTCTGTCTTTATTTTTGCCAATAAGCCTATTGATGAGGTCAAAACTTTACGTTTAGATAAGCAATCGCGCACGTCAAATGGTTTAGCACGTGTATTGATTAAAAATTATTGGAAAAAGGATGTAGAATTGATCACTGATGAATCTATAGAGCCAGATGCCTATGTTCTAATTGGGGATCGTACTTTCGGTAAGAAGAATGCAGTACCCTATGTTTATGATTTGGGGGAAGAGTGGTTTAACTTCACCGGATTACCTTTCGCTTTTGCCTTATGGGTAAGTAACAAAAAACTTCCCGACTCTTTTGTGGAGCAATTTAATGAAGCTTTAGCATATGGCGTTGAACATGCAACCGATGTGATAGCCGGTCTCCCAGAATTTGAGGGCTTTGATTATACCAAATATCTGACGCAGCATCTTAATTTCCATTTGACAGATAAGAAACGCGAAGCTGTGCAGTTGTATCTCCGGTATTTAAAAGAACTGGATTAACCTAGGGCGCTTGACCTGAACAGGACCCATGACATACCCTGAAAAATTTTAAATTAGCATCGCCAGGTAGGCCTTACACGGCATTGTGAAGGTTTACCTGGCGATTGATTCCCCGGGGGTACTACCCCCCTGATAAATTCCCTTTATTTCTTGCTTTTGTTTATAACGACTTCGATAAGGCTTATAACTCCGATTACACCATGTTTGGAATTAAAAGGGTAACAGTACCCTTTTTACAGGGTATTAACAGGGGGTTAATAGGGGTACACCCCTGTTAACCCCCTGTTATACCCCTGCTAACCCCCTGTAATACCCCTGTTAGTATCAAACATGATGTTAACCAAGAGTTAATCAGGTCCCTATAAAAAAAACCACTCATTGAGTGGTTTTTATATCGACTTATTTAAACGACAATGCAGGTCTCCTTATGCATTAATCACAGTTGGATAATGGATCTGACCTTCGCCACCGAAATAGATAAGGAGGATCTCTTGGAGCGCGAAGAACTAGGTACGTCCAATTTTTACTTTACGTCCTTTGATTTTTTGCCCACTAGCCTTATTGATAATAACGGAAGCAAGCTTTCTTTTAACGGCAACATAAGCTACTTTATCTTTCACTTCTATTATACCGATGTCGTCTTTTTCCACACCTTCCAAATGTAGAAGAAAACCTACGATGTCAATTTTATTGACTTTATCTTTTCGTCCAGCACTGATATAAAGTGTGGCGAAAGGTGAATTTTCCGGAAGATCATAGTATTCTGGAAATTCCTCTTCAGGTATTTCTTCCGCTATATAGGGATAGGCTTCTTCAGGCTTTAAGATGACATAGACATCACCCTTTGCCTGCATACGCGCAGTACGTCCATTGCGATGAATAAAGCCATCTTCTTTATGCGGTAGCTGGTAATGAATAATGGCATCGACTTCGGGGATATCCAGCCCTCTTGCAGCCAAATCGGTCGTGATTAAAACATTGTTGGAATGATTACGGAATTTGAGAAGCGCCAGCTCACGATCTTGCTGTTCAAGTCCGCCATGAAAAGTGTCGTGAATAATATTGCGATTGTCCAGCAGTTCGCTGATGTGATCTACTGCATCGCGATGATTACAGAAAATAATCATTTTTTTCGTTCCGATCTTGCAGATGAGTTTTAGTAATGCCTCCAATTTCTTTTGAACAGGGGCAACGACCTTTTTTATTGTAATGCGGGGTATGTTCTGTGAGTTATTCAGAAAATCAACAAGAATAGGCTCCTTTATCTGTGTAAATGGCGGGATTACATCCATCATCGTTGCAGAAGTCAATATCCTTGATCTGATGGCTGGTATATGTCGAATAATGAAATCCATTTGATGCTGAAATCCCAGTTCCAACGATTTATCAAATTCATCTAACACAAGGGTGTGGATACTGGTCGGATCAAAATTTCCTTCTTCGATATGTTGTTTTATACGTCCTGGAGTTCCTATAATAATTGCGGGAGCATCCTTGAATTCATTTTTTTCGATACGGGTACTATGACCGCCATAGGCACAGGTGACTTTGTGACCTGTGCCCACCTTGCGTAGCACTTGCTCTATCTGTAAGGCAAGTTCGCGGGTTGGCACTAAAATCAGTACTTGAACCTCCCGAACGATTTCCCTCAATTGCGCTAAAATGAGCAATGAAAAGGCCAAGGTTTTGCCAGATCCTGTGGGTGAAAGTAAGATGAAATCATGGTCTTTTTGGAACGATTCCACTACTTTTTCTTGCATCTCATTTAAGGATGAAATGCCTAATTTATTTAAAATAGCTTCTAGCTGCATTTAGCAAAAATACAAAATACCGCTATCTTGAAAGGAACAAACTAGAATGAAAATTTTTTAGGCATTTTATACCTAAAAAAACAAGGTAATCGGTCTATAAAAGATGATTACCTTGCGCTGATTTGTATCGATATACTGGAAAACGCGGTATAGTTGCCGCGTTATTAATTCTTAATAAGTATTGTTTTATAAGATATCAATACCTTCTTGTCTTAGCGTTTCTTTTTTGTCCTCTTCCCAGATACTGACTTGGACTTCTCCAATATGTTGTTTCTTGAGCATAAACATACAGACACGTGATTGTCCGAT
The DNA here is from genome assembly GCF_014170215.1 of Sphingobacterium sp. UME9. NCBI lineage: Bacteria > Pseudomonadati > Bacteroidota > Sphingobacteriia > Sphingobacteriales > Sphingobacteriaceae > Sphingobacterium > Sphingobacterium sp. UME9. The sequence continues at coordinate 1,201,373 of NZ_LZZP01000013.1, forward strand.
CCCACCGCCCATAGATTCCGGTAATTGATCATTAAGAAGCATGCTATGGAAAGTCAGTTTGGATTTTTCAGTGCAATTTCTGATTTCCATTTGATGTGCCAAAGCGGTTTTATCGACGCGAATTCCCATGGAAGAAAGCTCAAATGCTGAATTTAAGATCGGGTTCCATACGAGAATATCGCCGTTCAATCCTTTGTGCCCAGCCTCATTGGCAGTGCTCCAGTCGTCGTAGTCCGCTGCGCGTCCATCGTGTGCAACACCATTGCTCAGTGCCCCTCCGATACCGTATAAAAACACAGCACCATATTCTTTTGTGATTGTATTTTCACGTTCCTTTGCACTTAGATTAGGATATTTTTGCAGTAGTTCTTCAGCCGAAATGAATGTAATGGTTTCCGGAAGAATCGCTTTTACCTGTGGATACTTGCTTTCAACCTGTTGTTCTGTAAATCGTAACGCATCGTAAATTTTTAATACGGTTTCTTTCAGTAAGGCCAAATTACGTTGATCTTTATCGATTACTTTTTCCCAATCCCATTGGTCTACATAGATCGAGTGAATAGGGGTGTAATCTTCATCAGGACGCAGGGCTTTCATGTCTGTCACAATGCCTTCCCCAGGTAACATTTCAAGCTCTTTTAAACGGACTCTTTTCCATTTTGCCAATGAATGTACCACGACAGCCCTTTTTTCATTCAATGATTTAATCGGAAATGATACGGGACGCTCAATTCCATTTAAGTCATCGTTTAATCCTGTGCCGTCTAAAACCACCAATGGTGATGAGATCGGAATTAAATTTAATGCTTTCTTTAGTTGTTGGACAAATGTATCTTTAACGAAGCTGATAGCAACTTCGGTACTTAAAAGTTTTCTTCCCTCCATATGAGTCAAATGAAATACCATACATGGATTGATATGCATGGTTTTATTTTTTTATTCAGTTATTTCATACAAAAGTATGAAAATATCATTAGTTAATCTGTTTGGTTGTGATTTTTAATATTTATCCATTAAAAAGTTGAAAAAATAAAAAAATTCCAACAAAATGAAGGTAGGTCAATATTTAATTATAAAACTAATAATTTGTTGGTGCAACCAAAAGTGTTTGGTTACTTACCAAAAGAGCCCTGAAATATTTCAGGGCTCTTTTGTTTATGGTGGATCGATTGATTGATTAAACGGAGAAGCTTTCGCCACATGCACAGGTCCGGCTCGCATTCGGGTTGTGGAATTCAAAACCCTTTCCGTCCAAACCATCGGAATAATCCAATTCTGTGCCTGCTAGATATAAAAATGATTTTATATCCAAACAGACCTTCACGCCTTTATCTTCGAAAAATTGATCACCTTTTTTTTCTTCGTTATCGAAGTTCAGCTTATAACTCAAGCCCGAACAACCGCCACTTTCCACAGCAACACGCACAAAGTAATTGCTGTCATATTGCTCATCCTTCATGATTTCCTCGATACGAGATTTTGCTTTGTCAGTAACTGTAATCATAGTAATATCCTTTGTATGACACAAAGATACATACAATCTCGTTATATTTCGTCTGTTATAAAGTTTTTAGAATGTCATAAATTAATCGATCAGGCCAGCTTTGAAAAGCTGCCAGATGGGGGATTGATCGCGGATTTTACGAACGGCTTCTGTGATCAATTGGGCACAACGTATAATATCCTCTTGAGTCGTAAATATGCTTAAGCTAAAGCGAATGGCCGATAATGCGTCTTCTTTGGAAATGCCCATAGCCATTAAAACATGGGAAGGTTCCCTGGATCCGGTCACACAGGCCGAGCCCGAGGAAAGCGCCAATGCAGGGCAGGTAGTCATTATTTCGCTGGCCAGTATGTGTTTAAAACTAATGTAACTGGTATTTGGTAGGCGGGGTACATTTTTTCCATGAATGATGATTTCAGGAATGGCACTTAAAATTTCTTCCAATAGATTGCGGTTTTGTTCGACCGTATTATAAGATGTTGGCTTAATCAGAGACATGGCTTTTCCAAAGCCGACGATAGTTGGCACGTTGTATGTCCCGCCTCTAAATCCGCCTTCCTGACCACCACCCACAATTAATGGGGTAATCTGAATCGGCTTTGATTTTCGACGAATGTATAAGGCGCCGATTCCCTTTGGGCCATGAAGTTTATGCGCACTCAGACATAAGAGGTCGATAGGGATTTTTTGTAGATCAATGTCGATTTTTCCAACAGCCTGCGTTGCATCACAGAAGAACAAGATATCTTTCTCTGTACAAATAGTAGCAATTTGTGCTAGCGATGTACATACCCCTGTCTCGTTATTAGCGGCCATAATGCAAACGAGTATGGTCTGGGCACTCATCGCATTTTTCAAGTCGTCTATATTGATCATTCCTTGTGCATCGACGGGGAGATAGGTGATCTGTGCTCCTTTTTTCGTCAATTGTTCACAGCAACTTAAGACAGCCTTGTGTTCTGTTGAAACGGTGATAATATGATTCCCCTTGGATTGATATTTGTCAAATATGCCACAGATTACGGTATTAATACTTTCTGTTGCACCTGAATTGAAAAATAGTTCTTTCGGTGAGCAATTCAGCACTTCAGCTATCTGCCCTCTGGCAAGTTGGATGGCAGCGTTGGCTTCACGCCCCATTTGGTGATAAACACTCGATGCGTTCGCATAGTTTTGGATGAAGTAGGGAGTCATGGTATCCCATACTTCATCCAAAATTCGAGTTGTTGCGTTGTTATCCAAATAAATGATATCCTTCATCAGGATAAAGATAAGGATAATGAAGGTTATGCTGAAGCCTTCACATCAACTTCCTTTTTTTTGACATTCGGATCATATCTTAAGCCCGGAGTTAACCAATACATCAGTATGATACGGGAATAGCGGTAGTTGAATGGCGACATTAAAACAACGCTCATGATAGCAACTGTTGCATAAAGTATAAAAGAAGAATCATTGCCTGTTAGGATATAGGTTGCCATACAGGCAGTAACCATTTCGGCGATGGAGAACGCATAGGTAACATACATGGCACCATAAAAATAACCTGGCTCACGTTCGTAACGAAGTCCACAGTATTCGCAATGGCTATTCATTTTTTGTACTTTCAGACCGTATGCAGGCCCTTGATACACATGGCCGATTCTGCATCTTGGACATTTTGCTTGCCATGCTGCTTTAAATTCAGATAATTCGTATTTAACCTCTTCCATAGTTATAGTTGTTTTCTGAACTCTTCTGGTGTGAGCCCAGCGGATTTTTTGAAAAATTTAGTAAAGTATGAGTTGTCCTTAAATTGCAGCTCATCTGCAATTTCGGTAATATTTAAATTTCTATTGACCAGGAGCCGCTTCGCTTCAAGGACAATGCGGTTCCGGATGATTTCTCCAGCAGATTGTCCAATATAGGATTTGCAGATTGCATTCAGATGATTGGGCGTAATAAATAACTGATCTGCGTACACACTGGGCAATTTGGTAGACTTGAATTGCTGTTCAACCAATTGCTGAAAACTATTGAATATCTTGTGATTATATGGCGTACTGTGTTCTTGATGATCCTTTTCTGTAGCAATCGATATATATAATATAAACTGCAATAAAAGTGTACGGATATAGTCTTCTGGTAATCGTTCCGCTTTTGCAGATAAGATTTGATCGAGAATAGCCGTCGCCTGGGGTCGATATTGTTCAGCTAAAACAAATATCAGATGTTCAATTTTACCCTGTAAAAAGCTAAAGCGCTCCAGGTAATCGGTCCGTAAGAGAAAAGACTGAAAGTAATCAATGGAAAAATTGACAACATAACCATCTTCGTCACCTGTAAAGTTCCAGGTATGAACCTGGCCCGGTACCATAAAATAGATTTGATATGGTTCAATGTTGTAATGATTGAAATCGATAATGTGTTCCCCTGAGCCTTTAGTGAATAGTACAAAATGAAAAAAATTATGTTTGTGAGGAAACACCATATCCTGATGCTTGATGATATATTCTTTTAGATCATCAATATGAATCGTTGTATTATTGTTGAGATCAATACTACAACTATCAATGATAGGAATGGTGTTTTTTCTATTCATACAGCAAAATTACACTAAATATTCTTTTAATAGTGGTGTTTATTTGTTCTTTTGTGGTATTTTTCAATGATTTTGATCTTTTGATAGTGCGTGGGCGATGTTGGAACAATCCTTGTGTCTAAAATTTTAAAATATATTTATAAATGGAAAGTAATTTGAATAGCCTAGAAACGAGATTTGGGCGTTTGACAGACATTGTGATTGAGTCTATTCCGGGGATTATAGGGGGGATTATCCTATTGATTCTTGGTAAATATGTGATTGGTTTTGTGGACCGATTATTACATAAACGTTTTGAAAGGAAAAATGTGGATCCTTCGATCCGGGCTTTTATCTCTAGCATCGTCAAGATTGTCATGTGGGTGATGTTGCTTCTTACTGTAGCCAGCCAGATTGGGATTCAGACAACCTCGTTTATCGCTGCATTGTCTGCTTTTGGATTGGCTGTTGGTATGGCACTTCAGGGCAGCTTGAGCAATTTTGCTGGCGGAGTGCTCATATTGATGTTTAGGCCTTTTGAAGTGGGAGATTCAATTTCGAGCGCAAATGGTACCGCAGGTACGGTAGAAAGGATTGATATCTTGTATTCTACTTTAATAGGGGATGATGGGGTACGTGTTTTTAGTCCTAATGGCCCCTTGGCTAATTCGGTTATCAAAAATTATACGAAAATTGTGCAACGGATGTTTGAATATACCATCAGTATCTCGTATGATAAAAACGTGAAAGAAGCGAAAGATATCATATTAAGGGTTCTCCGTTCGAATGAGAATGTGTTGACAACTCCGGAGCCAACTGTTTTCATCAAAGAATTGGGAGATAGTGCCATGGTATTGACCGTTCGTGCCTGGACGAAAAGAGAGCATTATGTCGCTGCTCGAAACTCGATGCAGGAAAAGATTATGTTGGAGCTGGAAAGGAACGATATTAGTTTATCTTCCAATCCGACGCAGATTAGCATTGTTTCAAATTCAAGTGACCAAGGAACTGCAAAAGCTTAGTCCTGGTTCGTTTCCAATGCATGTATAAGGACAAAGTACCTGTAGGCAATGATAGCCTGCTGGTGCTTTTTTAATTTTAACGGATCCATCTTACCGTATTTTGGTAAGATGGCTTTATTTAAGCTATTTAAAAGCTGAAAAAATCTTCGTTTCATTGATATATTTCTTTATTGATAATTTGTGGCATTTTTTCGCCTTTGATTGCTGCCAGTACATTGCTGGCGGCCATAAGTGCCATATTATCCCTTGTTTCTACGGTGGCAGAGCCGATGTGCGGCAGGATACAAACATTTTCCATCGTTAAGAGTGGGTTTTTTGGATCCATCGGCTCCGGGTCTGTTACATCAAGCCCGGCTCCCCATAATTGGCCAGTCTGCAGGGCTTCTGTTAGATCCAATTCATTGACCAATCCGCCCCTAGCAGTATTCACTAATATAGCGGAGTTTTTCATGCGCGTAAACGTATTTTTGTCAAACCGGTTTTTAGTCTCCGCAGTCAAAGCTGCATGGATTGAAAGTACATCGCTCCGCGTGAGCAGATCGTCGAAATTAACATATCGTGCGCCAAGAATTTGTTCAGCTTCCTCATTACGGCTCCGATTGTAATAGATAATTTCCATGTTATACGCTGCTTTGGCTTTTCTGGCGAATTCAAAGCCAATTCGTCCCAGTCCATAGATGCCCAGTGTTTTGTTATTGAGCTCGACGCCTAGGTTTGCAGTGGGATCAAAACCTTTCCATTCGCCCTGCAAAATTCTTTTGTGGTTGAAAAATGCTTTCCGCGATACCGATAGCATCAAGAGGAAAGCAACGTCTGCTGTTGCTCCCGAAAGGATGCCTGGTGTATTGCTTACGGGTATTCCATGCTGTGTTGCGGCTGAGATATCCACATTGTCATAGCCGACGCTCATGAGAGATAGGGCTTTTAGGTTGGGGCAGTTTTGAAAAAAATTAGCATCAAACTTTTGCATCCCACCGTTAAGGACATAGTCGGCCTGTTGGCTAGCTTTGATAAGCTCCGTTTCGGATAGGGGGGTGCTTGAATCGTGTATAGAAATGTCGTGCCCTGCAGATTTTAATAGATCTATGCCTTTTTGTGGAATTTTTTTAGTGATAAATATCTTCATGTAAATAGATGCTGTTTAGCTTGTTGTTGGTTGATTCCTCTGAATCCATTTGTTTTGTCCTATCTTCAAAATTAATGATCACTCATCGCTATTACAACAAAAAAAGCCATATTGTTGTTTCAATATGGCTCATTATTTCTTGTTTTTTGAACTTTACTTTTTACGGAGTAGGTAATCCAAGATAGCTTTACCCTTGTCATCGGCAGAGATGGCTGAATTGGACAAGATGACTACGCCACTTTTTTTGTCGGGCGATAAGGCTAGATAGGAGCTGCTTCCAGCAGTTCCGCCATTGTGCCAATAAACCGTTAGGTCGTCAATCAAATTCATATGCCATGCGAGTCCCAGGTCTGTGTCTGGGGGTAGAAAAAATGTAAATAACCGGGTATTTGCCATCGCATTTTCCAAGGGAGTCTGCGGCATCTTAAATTGTGCATTCGCAAATTTAAGCAGATCCTCCAGAGTCGATTTTAATCCGCCAGCGGGACCGAAAGAGTCAAATGACCAAGGAACTACTTCTTGGCCTTCTTTGTTATATACTTTAAAAGTATCTTTTCTTTTAGGGTCTAATACTTGAAAGGTATTACTCATTTCAAGTGGTTTACAGATAATGTCTTTTACAAGCTGATCATAACTTTTTTTATAGATACTGCATATAATGTCTCCTAATACGGCGTAACCAAGATTGCTGTACTCATATTCTTCACCTGGATTTTTTTTATTTTTAAAGCTTGCGAGGTAATTATAAAGTGCTTTTTTGTCGTATGTTTTGTAGGGATCGTTTTCGTTAAATCCTTTTACTTTGTCAAGATTGTCAGGAAGTCTAGGTAAGCCAGAGGTATGATTGGCCAGCATTTGAAACGTTATTTTCGAAAGCTCTTCATTTTTCTTGAGTGTATCAGGGAGAAATAGCGCGATAGGCTGATCTAAGGTTATCGTTCCTTCTTCGACAAGATTTGACAAAAGTATAGCCGTAAAAACTTTGCTCAGTGAACCGATCTCATAAATAGACGTTTTTGTAGGCGGAGTTTGGTTGCCTTTGGCCGTCTCGCCATAGAAATAGGTTTTGGTTTGTCCATTTTTTAGAATGCCAATTGCAAGTGATTGCGTATTTTGTTGTTTCAAATAGGCATTTGCAACTGAATCAACAAAAAGATCGTCGTTATCGACTGATTTCTGTGTGGCAGGTACCACAATAGTTTTTTCCACTTGAGGCTTTATTGCCAAAGGAGTGAATTTTAATGTATTGAATTTTAGACTTGTATCTGTTGCAAAAAGAACCTCATACGATTTGCTGTCGAAGTCCATCTGATAAGTTGCAAGCCCTTTTTCAAATTCTTTTATCGTTGAGCTTTTTACTCTTCCTAAGGGATAGAACTCCTGTAGTACTTGGGTGAATTTGGCTAGGCTAAATTGTTGTTTGAAGGAATTACTGGCCAAATTATAGGCAGAGTCTGTCATCTGGGAATTGATAAAAAATTCCAGCCTATTATAAACTCCTCTGTTGACCTGTTCCTCAGGATTCGTTTGGGCAAAGGAGTAAGATGTGATGCCCAGCAATACTATTGTAATAAAATGTTTCATAACTATTGATGGGCACAAATCTACGGAATGTTTAAATTCCAATCAATTGTTTTAATCGTGCATAGCCTGATTTACTGATATTGAGCTTTTCGCCCGATGTCAGTGCAGCAATATAAGAATCCTTTTCATAAGGTTCCAATTTGGCCAACTGATCCACTTTAATGATAAAAGAACGGTGTATGCGGACAAATTGATTTGGATCCAAAGATTTTTCAAAAAATGCCATTGTTTTATTTTTCAGGTACATGCCATCTTTGGTATGAATTTTAACATAATCATCATAAGACTCCAGATATTTGACTGTATCAATCGGAATAATCTTGATCTGGGTGCCTGTTTTTACAACAATACGGTCGATTTTTGTTTCGTCTTGCGCCGTAAGTACTTCGTAGTTGGGTTGGACTTTTTTCTCAGGTGCGGAGTAGCTTGTTCTGAATTTTTCTAAAGCTTTTTTGAATCGTGTTGGTGATACCGGTTTTAATAGATAATCCAGGGCGTTCTTTTCGAAAGCTTTCAAGGCGTATTCGTCAAAAGCGGTCGTAAAGATGACTGCAGGAGGATCGTCAACGAGTTCAAGCATTTCAAATCCGGTCAATTTGGGCATTTGTACGTCCAGAAAAATTAAATCCGGTTCGTGCGCATGGATAGCCTTAACTGCTTCAAAGCCATCACCGCATTCTGCCATGATGGATATATCGTCTTCATTTTTTAGGTAACCCGCAATAATGGAGCGTGCAAGGGGTTCATCATCGATAATAACGACTTTAATCATATTGAGGTATTTTTAGGGTGCTAATAAATATGTTGTCCTGAATTTGAGTTTCCAGTAGATCATTTCTTCCATACAGGAGATATAATCTGCGCTGAATGCTCGATAGCCCAAATCCGGTGCCTTTTTTCGGTTTTGACTGTTCTTCGGTGTCGAAGGGGTTGGTAATCTGAATCAGCAGCTGACCATCATTCGAATGGCATTTTATTTTAATTTCTACTTGATCCGTTACATTGTATAAGCCGTGTTTAATCGCATTTTCTACCAGTGGTTGAATAATCATGGCTGGTAATCTATTGTTGAAAATTTCTTCTGAGGAAGAGATGGATGTATTTAGTCGATGACCGAAGCGTACTTTTTCAATATCGAGATAAAGTTGAAGGTGATCGAGCTCTTCTTCAAGTGTGATAATTTGATTGTTTTCTTTTCTTAATGTTCCTCTTAAAAAGTCCGATAGTTGGAATGTCATGTTTCGGGCTTCATCCGGATTGGCACCAATAAGTGCTATAATGGAGTTGAGGCTATTGAACAGGAAATGAGGCTGTAACTGTTGTCTTAAATTATACAGTTCGGCTTCCCGAAGTAAATTTTCGGATTCCTGCTTCCGCTTGATATTGTTGATGTTGTCTTCCTGAATATTCCAAACGATATTGATAATGGCAACAGAAGTCAAAATGAGGAAGTTAACGATACCCCGATAGGGTAATGTTAAATCCAGCAAAGGGGTAAAGGTCGATTGGATAAAGTAACTCATCAAGAATCGGCTTAATGCGATGCTTATTGCGCCCATGATTAAACCGATGATGAGTACCTTCCAAATCTCCCGGGGTTGTGGGGTATAGAAATTGAGTGCTGATGACATGCCATAACAGCAAAACATCATAACAATACTGTTTATGAATGAATCTTTGAATGCGAGTTGTTGGTCAAAACCAGAACGAAGCATCAATAAATACTGTAACGCGAGATATCCGATAAATACGGATATGCAGATAATGCCAATTAATCGACTTTTAACACTGAGGAACAGCTTACTTTTCATCTATTAAGCATTTTTTATGGTTAAATTACCTAAAATACAGGTGCCTGTTATATAGATTTTTTTATCTGTATCGGGGTTATAAATCGTTTGGAACCGGCGGTCATCGACAGAACCCAAGATTGAGGCGACGTTGCTAAATACCGTCCAATGCGGAGGTATAATAATACGTGCGCTGCCAAACAATTGGAATGTATCGATCACAATAGGCTGCTGAATATCTGCTTTTGTTAAATCCAGCTCTACACTTCCAAATACATTGGTCAAATTGCCCCCTCTAAAATGTTTGGAATAGATTACTTTCTTTTGGCCTGCAAAGATGGTGTTCAGATTGAGGTTGTCCTCAAATGACTGGTGAAAGGAATCTTTATCTTTGTCGCCAAAAGCCTGCTGATTAGGCGAGGCTTGTTGGCTTGAACCGTATTGTTCGTTAAATGGTCTTGATTCCTGGTCAGTAAGACTGCTATCTGTAACACCCTCCGAAGGTACATTGACTCGCTTATCCCAGTCGTAAGAGCCTTGCGGCGGATTAGGGAAGGTTGGAGGAGCCATCGGAGGTTTCCTTTTGCTCATGATAAAGTAAATCCCGAGAGAAATGATGATGATTGGGACGGTTACGGAACCAAAGTCTGTGCGCATCATTCTTGAAATAAGGCTTGCTCCGCCTATGATCAGTAGGATAATTGCCGATTTTTTCTGAAATTGGGAATTTATACCGATGACCAATCCAATGATGATTAATATCGTTTGCCAGCCAAATAACCAATCCGGAAACCAGCTTCCTAAATTTAGGTTATTCAATAATAAGAATATACCTACGATGATCACAATCGCTCCTACAATATTGCGGCTATTATTGCTGTTTGGTATGATGGGTTCTTTTTCCATAATGTTTTTACTATTTATGACTCAAAGATAGAGGCACAAATATATTCTACATATTTGCTTTAGGTAATACAACTTATATTTTCGGTAAATGTAATGATTTCGTCGGTAAAAAATCTTGTTGTTTATTTTTTATCCCGGCTATAAATAGAAGTGAACTGCCATTTTTATGCGTAATTGTCTTTTTTTTTAATATTATTTGGTGTATTAAAATGAATTATTATATATTTATCAAAGATTAAGATTACTTTAAACTTAAATAACAACCAATGGGAGATTTTGAAAACAAAGAACGTGAAGAAGTTTTTTCAAAAAAGGTGAGAGCAGGTAAGCGTACTTATTTTTTTGATGTAAAAGCAACTCGATCGAACGATTACTACATTACTATCACAGAAAGCAAGAAGCGCTTTGAGGATGGCCAGTTTATTAAGCATAAGATTTTCTTATATAAAGAAGATTTTGAGAAATTCGCTGATGGTTTGACGGATGTGGTTAATTACATCAAGTCTAATCAGGAAGTAATCGAGAAACGTTATGAGCCTAACTTTGATGATGCATACGCTGAGGAAGCGGATGTTCGGTCAAAAGATGATTTTTCGTTCTAGTATCCGTAGAACGAAATCTTAATGAAAAAAAGAAATAAAAGCCACTGTTGTGGCTTTTTTTATGGTTTTATATTCGATGCCGCACTTGACGACCAAGGTGATGGTTATAATGGTATATTTCGCAGGAAATCATTGAGCACCGCATTGAATTTTTCGGGTTCCTCGAGATTTGGCAGGTGCCCGGATTCTTCAAACTCCATATAGCGGACGTCGGGTATATTTTCGATAAGGATATTTGTTTGCTCTTCGCTCATCAACTTGTCGTGTTTACCTTTTATGATCAGTGTTGGAATAATAATTGTCTTCAACGAATGGGTTGTATCTGTTCGTGAAGCAAGAGCGAGTTGTGTCGCGCAAATGCTGGCGACTTCATTTCTGCGAATACAGCTTTTGATGAGTTCAACAGCTTCGGGGTTTTCACGGATTGTTTTATCGTGAAACACGTTTGCGATAAAGCCAATGGCAAATGGTCTTCTGCCATATTTTAATAAAGCCTGAATGGAATCAAAACGCTTTTGTTTGCCTTTGTTGTCGTCGGAAAGAGAATTCGTGTCACAGAGGATAAGTCCTTTGAGCTGTTGTCCGATCAGTTCATAGGTTCTGAGGGCGATGTAGCCACCCATAGAGATTCCACAAAGGATGACATGATTGAGGTCGAGTTTACGAATAAACTCCACAAGATCTTTGGCAAAAACATCGACGGAGAAAAAACCATGTCCATTGGTACTTAGGCCATGTCCTCGAACATCAATGGCGATGCCTGTATAATCTTCGTCGAGTTGTAGGAGTTGTTGTTTCCAGGTGTTTTTGTTGAAGGGGAAACCATGGATGAAAATGACTGTTTTCGGAGAGGGGTATAATTTGCTTGGGCGAATATAGTAAGAGATACTGATATCTCCGATGCGAATTTTACTGAGTTTTAATTCTCTTTTGCTCATGAATGCTAACATTTGTCCGTGTCTGAAAAAAAAAGTTGATATTTTAAATATAATATTATCAACGAGATAAAAGAAATGTTGTTGTATAAAGTTTAAAAAAGAGAAAAAATGTTTGTTAAATCGATAAATATAACGATATTTGCATCACCAAAACGGAAAAGGATAACGGATTTGTTTTGGTTGCCTAGCGCTCCTAGCTCAATTGGATAGAGCATCTGACTACGAATCAGAAGGTTAGGGGTTCGACTCCCTTGGTGCGCACAAATACAGTTTTTGTATTTTTTAAAGAGGCATTCCTAGCTCAATTGGATAGAGCGTCTGACTACGGATCAGAAGGTTAGGGGTTCGACTCCCTTGGAGTGCACAAATAAAAGCCAGTCAATTTGATTGGCTTTTTGTTTTTAGAAGCATTATTGCAGGGCAGTCGATGGAAGGAGGGGACGTCTTTTTGAAAAAAAATTTGTAAAAAAACGAATTCTGACTATATTTGCGTCACCAAAACACATGGGACAGAGTTCTAAACGTAATGGTTTATTGCGCTCCTAGCTCAATTGGATAGAGCATCTGACTACGGATCAGAAGGTTAGGGGTTCGACTCCCTTGGAGCGCACAACTGAAAAGCCTAGTCATCATCTGTGATTAGGCTTTTATTTTTTAACTCGTTTTAATTTCTTAAATAAAACTATGCTAAACCTTGTAATATTTGGCCCTCCGGGTGCAGGTAAGGGAACCCAATCTGCAAAGCTTATTGAAAAATATCAATTGGTTCATGTTTCCACTGGTGATATTTTTAGAGCACATATTAAAGGTCAAACGCCACTTGGTCAACAAGTGAGCCAGATTATTGCTGAGGGAAATTTAGTGCCAGATTCGATTACTATAGCAATGCTGGAAGAGGAAGTAAAGAAAAATCCGGATGCAAAAGGATTTATTTTTGATGGATTTCCTCGTACTGTTGCTCAAGCTGAGGCATTGGATGCTTTTTTAGAAGGTATCAATACCTCAATCTCGGTAGTAATCGCACTGGATGTGAATGAGGATGAATTGAAAGCACGCATCGCTAAACGTAAGGAAATTTCTGGTCGTGCGGATGATGATGCTGATAAATTGGTGAAGCGTATTGATGAATATTTCACGAAGACGATTCATGTGTTGCCGTATTATGAGGCACAAGGTAAACTTTCTAAAGTGAATGGTATCGGTGATATCGATTCTATCTTTAAAAGTTTAACAGATATCATCGATAATTATTAATTAAAATAAGTACTTTTTAGACTGTAATAAATTGTAATGGCGCAAGGTTCGAATTTTGTTGATTATGTGAAAGTGTGTTGTCGTTCTGGACATGGTGGGGCAGGTTCGGCTCATTTGCACCGTGACAAGCACACAGCTACCGGTGGACCCGATGGTGGTGACGGCGGTCGTGGAGGGCATATTATACTGAAAGGAACGACTAATCTCTGGACGTTACTCCATTTAAAATATCGTAAGCATATTATTGCGTCAAACGGTGAGTCTGGCGGCAGTTCTTTGCGTACGGGGGCAACTGGACGTGATGAGATCTTGGAAGTGCCATTGGGTACAATTGCGAAGGATGCAGAGACGGGAGAGGTGTTGTTCGATATCACAGAAGACGGTGAAACCAGAATATTGGTTCCGGGAGGAAAAGGGGGGCTAGGTAATTGGCATTTTAAGTCGCCAACGCAGCAGACACCACGGTTTTCGCAACCTGGTCTTCCTGGTAAAGAACAGTGGATGATTCTCGAATTGAAGGTTCTTGCTGATGTTGGGTTGGTTGGATTCCCAAATGCTGGTAAATCAACGTTGTTGTCAGTCGTCTCTGCTGCGAAACCAGAAATCGCGAATTACCCCTTTACAACACTGGTGCCTAATTTGGGTATGGTGAGCTACCGGGATAACCGTTCCTTTGTTATGGCCGATATTCCGGGTATTATCGAAGGGGCTTCAGAAGGAAAGGGATTAGGGTATCGTTTCTTGCGGCATATCGAGCGAAATTCTGTTTTGCTGTTTATGGTGCCGGCCGATACCGATCGGACGATCCGTGAGGAGTACGCAATCTTATTGAATGAACTGACTGCATATAATCCGGAATTGGCAGATAAACCCAAATTGCTGGCTATTACCAAGTCTGATATGCTCGATGAGGAGCTGGAGAAGGAAATGGAGCAGGAGCTACCGGAAGATGTACCCTATATTTTCATTTCTTCGGTGACAGGTAAAAATATATTACCATTGAAAGATATGATCTGGAAAGCAATCAACTCCTAAAGGTTGAATATATAAATAGAAAAGGCGCTCCACACCGTGAAGCGCCTTTTCTGTTTCTATTAAATGCTATATGTTGCTAAAAAAAGAACATTTTATAAGTTTTTTTGTTAATTTCATGCTATTATTTTATCCCGGATGGAAGGCTGGTTTTTAGCCCCATTACCAAATTAAATCTAAATGAAAACAGAAGACGAAAAGTATTGCGTAGAATGCGGCAAGTTGATCAATATCAAGGCCGAGGTTTGCCCCTATTGTGGCGTAAGACAGCCTATATTTTATGCCAACCAACCCTTTCAGCAACAAAATAACACGTTTCAGGATGACAGATGGTTGCCGGCATTGTTATTTTGCTTTTTTCTAGGCCCTTTTGGAGCACATCGGTTCTATTTGGGGCAAATTGGTACTGCCGTTATTCAGCTGCTTACCTTGGGCGGTTGTGGTATCTGGTATTTAATTGATTTGATTATGATTCTTGTCGGTAAATATAAGGATGCAGATGGCAATTACATTAAGAGTCCTATAAACAATAATTAATGGTTTATATCCTACTGAAATACCTTAAATATCATTGGATCTATTCGTTGGTATTGGGGTATTTCGGGATTGCTATAGGCTTATATCTTTTCACGGATATCCATATTCTTGTTCCTTGCCTTTGGAAGGCTGCGAGTGGCTATGATTGTCCGGGATGTGGTCTTACGACCGCGCTGATTGCCTTGTTGCGCTTGGAGTTTCGAGAAGCGTGGCTAGAGAATCCGCTGATTTATATGTTTGTTCCGCTATTGACAGGTCTGATTTTGAGAGACTTTGCAGCGTTTTGGAGGAAGGGATTAGTTGAAGAATAAAAAAATAAAAAATGTTTTCACTTTTAAGTGATATGTCGTAACTTTGTCTCCCGTGAAAATTAGAGTAGAGTCTTTATTGGTAGGTGCCTTAGGGAACGGTTTGTCAATCGTGATGATGCATTGTTAATTGATATTTAGCCCATTTGAGGGCTTTTTTTATATCCAATCAAGAACGCTTTAAAATTCATAAAAGTAAGGATACACATTTTATAATATTACATCGATAATGACCAACTACAGCAAATTGCCTGCAATTTTAGTTTTAGAAGATGGTACAGTTTATCACGGTAAAGCCGCTGGTAAAATTGGTACGACTACTGGGGAAATCTGTTTCAATACAGGAACAACTGGTTATCAAGAGATTTTCACAGATCCATCTTATTTTGGACAAATCATGGTAACCACCAATGCTCATATTGGTAACTATGGTATTGATGAGGATGATACCGAATCAAATCAAATTCAGATTGCGGGACTAGTTTGTAAGAACTACAACATCAACTATAGCCGTAAAATGGCTGATGAATCTATCCAAAGCTACTTTGAAGAGGGTAATTTAGTTGGTATTTCTGATGTGGATACCCGTTCATTGGTGCGACATATCCGTGATAAAGGTGCGATGAATGCGATTATTTCTTCAGAAACATTGGATGTTGAAGAATTAAAACGTCAATTGGCTGAAGTTCCTTCAATGGATGGACTTGAGCTGTCTTCAAAAGTAACAACAGCCGAGCCTTATTTCTTCGGTAATGAAAATGCTTCGTTACGTGTGGCAGTTTTGGACTTGGGAATCAAGAAAAATATCTTACGCAATTTTGAGGCTCGTGATGTATATACGAAGGTTTTTCCAGCGAAAACAACATTTGAGGAAATGGAGAAATGGAATCCGGACGGTTATTTTATTTCCAATGGCCCTGGCGATCCAGCACCAATGGATTATGCAATCGATACGGTAAAAGCTATTTTGAATGCAAATAAACCAATGTTTGGTATTTGTTTAGGTCACCAGATCTTAGCATTGGCAAATGGTATCCGCACAAGCAAATTGCATAACGGACACCGTGGTATCAATCACCCAGTGAAGAACATTATCGCTAATCGTTGTGAAATCACTTCGCAGAACCACGGTTTTGGGGTTGTGGCTGAAGATATCCAAAATTCTGAGAACGTCGAAATTACACACGTTAATTTGAACGATCAGTCTATCGAAGGTATCCGTATCAAAGGACAGAAAGCATTTTCGGTGCAATATCACCCAGAATCATCACCGGGTCCACATGACTCGCGCTACTTGTTTGATGATTTTGTAGCGATGATCAAAAACTAAGTTGTACAATATTATATAAAAAACCCTTCAGATCTTGAAGGGTTTTTTATTGTATTTATTTGAACAGTTATGCCGATGGGGCATATTTTATTCATAATAAATAGGGGAATAAATACATTTTTTATTATATTTGATTGTGAAAAATGTCTGTAGACAAGAGTGTGTCTTATCTACACTAAGTAATGAAAATAAATTATAGTCTAATAAAGAGATGAGTTTAATTATCGATGTTCATGCGCGTCAAATTTTGGATTCGCGCGGTAACCCTACAATTGAGGTAGATGTTACTACACAAAATGGTTTTGTTGGTCGTGCAGCTGTTCCTTCAGGTGCTTCAACTGGTATTCACGAAGCAGTAGAATTGCGTGATGGTGACAAGTCAAAATATCTAGGAAAAGGTGTTTTGAAAGCGGTTGAGAATGTAAATACTAAAATTGCAAAAGCACTAGAAGGTGTAGATGTTTTCGAGCAAAATGCCATCGATAAAATCATGATTGATTTAGACGGTAGCGAAAATAAAGGAAACTTGGGTGCAAATGCTATTTTAGGAGTTTCTTTAGCTGTAGCGAAAGCTGCTGCTCAGGAGTCACGTCAACCATTATACCGTTATATCGGTGGTGTAAATGCGAACACGTTGCCTATCCCTATGATGAATATCATCAATGGTGGTTCACACTCTGATGCACCTATCGCATTTCAGGAATTTATGATCATGCCTGTGGGTGCGCCTTCATTCTCTGAGGCTTTGCGTTGGGGTACTGAGGTTTTCCATACCTTGAAAAAAATCTTACATGACAGAGGTCTTTCAACTGCAGTAGGTGATGAAGGTGGTTTTGCGCCAACTTTTGAAGGTACTGAGGATGCTATCGAAACAGTTTTGAAAGCGATTGAAATCGCTGGTTACAAACCAGGTCAAGATGTTTGTTTAGCGTTAGATTGTGCTTCTTCTGAGTTCTACAAAGACGGTAAATACGATTATACGAAGTTTGAAGGTGATAAAGGTGCTGTACGTTCTAGTGAAGAACAAGCAAGCTATTTGGCTGAATTAACAGCTAAATACCCTATTATTTCTATCGAAGATGGTATGGCTGAAGATGATTGGGCTGGATGGAAAACATTGACTGATAAAATCGGTGACCATGTTCAATTAGTAGGTGATGATCTTTTTGTTACAAATACAAAACGTCTTCAACAAGGAATTGATACCCATACAGCGAATTCAATTTTAGTGAAAGTAAATCAAATCGGTTCATTGACTGAAACGATCAATGCGGTTACTTTAGCTCAAAATTCTGGTTATACTTCGGTGATGTCACACCGTTCTGGCGAGACTGAAGATGCGACTATCGCTGACTTAGCTGTAGCATTGAACTGTGGACAGATCAAAACTGGTTCTGCTTCACGTTCTGACCGTATGGCTAAATACAATCAATTGTTGCGTATCGAAGAAGAATTGGGTGGTAATGCCCGTTTCATCGGTAAAAACTTTAAATACGCTAAAAAATAAGCTAAAGTTTGATTTTTAATAAAAAAAGCCGAAGTATCTTCTACTTCGGCTTTTTTTTGTGGGCAAAATATATTTTTCTATCGGTGCATTACGGACCGGATCTGATAACCTGTCTTAAAATAAGGTATTTCCTGTGTTTTTGTTGGGATAGGTTAGATCCAAGTCGAATGTTGTATTCAGTTTTTTGATAAAATGTGTCGCCAGTAACGGTGATTCCACCTCAATATTCTGGTGGATAAAGAAATACAATTTTTGCAATCCGTTATCCCGCCATAGTTTCAGAACATCGATCCATTGATCCAGTCGATCATAGTCTGTTGCATGATTTGCACCTACATACCGTACGAAAGCAATCGGCGTGGTCAGGCGCATATGGAGCATGTCTCTACGGCCTGCAGTATCGACCAGTACATTGGTCACATTGGTTTCCTCCAACAGTGCATAGAGTTCTTTTGTTACTTCGGGTTTGGAAAACCAATCTTTATTTCGGACTTCCAACGCTAGCGGGACTTCTTTTGGCCAGTCATGAAGAAATAGTTTTAAACGGGCCATGTCCTTTGGATTATAATTGTCGTGCATCTGAAGAAAAGCCATTCCCAGTTTTTCATCGAAATGAACAATGGAGTCCGTAAATAATTTTACTTTATCACCCGTATTTAATAGTCTGCTGAAATGGCTGATGGATTGTGGTATTTTTGGGAAGAACTTGAAGTTAGCAGGTGTTTTCTTTTTCCAGGTCTCTACCTGGTCTATGCCAGGTGAATTGTAGAATGTAGCATTGAGTTCAATGCTGTTAAACTGTGTGGAGTAATAAGCAAGTTCGTCTTTTGTACCTCTGGGATAAAAGCCTTTTAAATCTTGTTTATTCCATTTTGCACAGCCTACATATACCTCAAAAGGTTTGTCTATTTTGAAGTGCTGTAATAAGGTTAAGGTTTCTGGTGTAGTAGGAGGAAGGGTAAAATCGATTTCCTCGGGATGTTCTACTTGGCCGAATTTCATATCAGTTTTTTCTTAATTTATAATCAAATAATAGATGAGCCAACAATGCCAACAGCGTATAACATGTGCCTACGAAAATAACACCGGGCCATTGGAAGTGTTGCCACGCTTGTGCAGCAAAAAAAGTGCCTGTTGATCCACCAATAAAATAGCTGACCATATATACGGTATTTAGTCGGTTGTTGGCACCGAGGTTTAGCGCATAGAAATCGCTTTGATTTAGGATATGCATCGACTGTAGGCCAAGATCGATAAGAATAACACCGAGGATCAGGCCCCAATAGTAATTGCCGAAGAGGGCGAATAATAACCAGCTGATTAACATCAATAGGATCGCGTACAAGATGATTTTTGCTTTGCCTATATAAATGGTTAGTTTATTGATAAAAGCAGCTGCAAGCGCCCCACAGGCACCTACAAGGCCAAAGGCTCCTGCGGTTGCGGGGCCATCAAAGAAAGGTGGGGCTGCAAGATGGAAAACAAGCGTTGTAAAAAATGCGGAAAAAGCCCCAAATCCCATGGCTCCACGAAAAGCAGCCAGCTGTAATACAGGTTGTTTCCTGGCAAAGTTCCAGACTGATCGCATCAATTCTTTATAAGAACCTTTAAAATTAGGCAGTACCTCTGGTAGCTTGATTGCGATGGTGATGGCTGTAATGACCATAATTGCTGACGCTATCCAATACATTTCGCGCCAGCCAAAGTAGGAGCCGACAAACCCGCTTACAACCCTAGAGAGTAATATACCGATCAGCAGACCCGACATTACCATACCAATCGCTGAAGCCTGCTTTTCTTTGCTTGCAAGTTCGGCAGCCATGGGTACAAAAACCTGTGGAATAACAGATGTGAAACCTATCAGAAAGCTGAATAGCAAAATAGAAAGGATAGAAGTGGACATGGCCATACCTACCAAAGAAAAAATAATGAAAAAGAAATCGATCAAGATCATTTTCTTTCTCTTAAACATATCCCCTAAGGGAACGATCAGTAACAGGCCAAAGGCATATCCGATCTGCGTTAACATGGCCGAATTACTGACCGTAGCCTCGTCAATATGTAGGTCTTTGGCAATCAAGCCCAATAGCGGTTGATTGTAATAATTATTGGCGACAACTAAGCCTGTAGCGATGGTCATCAACCACAAGGTTGCTTTGGATATTTCGTTTTTTGAATCTATTGTTTGCGACATGAGCAATTAATGTAATTCATCCCAGAGATCCTGAAATTGCTGTTTCAATGTTGCAACTTCTTGTTCCAATTGTGCAATTCGATCGAGTAAGATCTGGTCGTTCGAGGAGCTGCTCACCGGACCACTATTTTCATAGGCCTCCAGATTGATTTCTCCTAATAAATGGATGTAGCGGACTTCTTTATGTCCCATTTGTTTAGGTAAGGACTTAAGATAGCCTTCTTGTGCCAATTTTTCCAATTGTTCATTGATTTCGCTCAACGATTCAAACTCATAAAGTCTTCCGGAGTTTGAATTAATTTCGCCGGCGGTCAGTGGTCCTCTGAGTAGCAATAAACAGACAATGGTTAATTCAGAGGGAACCAGTGGAAATTGTATGGCAAAATTGTGTTTGTACTTTGTTACACGAGATCCACCGCCAACAACTGTCGAGATTAAGCCCTTTTTCTTTAATATATCCAATGTCGCAATAATATCTTCTTCTGTATATTGTACAACCGGTTTGCGGGAAGTCTTTTGGTTACAAGCAGCTTGTAAGCTGTTGATTGTCATTGGGTAATATTCTGGAGTTACTTTTGATTTTTCGATTAGTGAGCCTAGTACACGTTGTTCCATGGCAGACAATTGGGGCAAATTAGTTGTTTCCATTTATTTTGAAGAATATAAATTTATGATCGAATACAAGTATGCTGTTATGGCAACATAACATTGGCTTGCTGTTTGTTTCTTCTCAAAGATGCCCTTTTTCTCATATAACTCCAAAAGATCTTTTTCTTATCTTCGCATGAGTAATATAAGATTTTAAGGTGCTTAAGATAGCTTTTCGTCAAGAATTTGTCCATTCCGTCAAAGAGGGGCATCGATTTCCGATGCTGAAGTACGAGCTGATTCCTTTACAGTTAAAACATGAAGGTCTGGCAGACGAGTCAAGTTTTTTCAGTCCTGAGCTCGCTAGTTTTGAAACATGCTGTTTGGTCCATGATCCAGTGTATGTAAGGCAGTTATTTGAGCTTACACTGGATCCCAAAATGGTCCGTAGAATAGGTTTTCCATTAAGTCAAAGCCTTGTTGATCGGGAGCGATATATCCTTGATGGGACGATCCGAAGTGCTAAATATGCGTTTGAGTATGGTGTTGCTTTTACCATTGCAGGGGGGACACATCATGCAGGTTATGATTTTGGTGAAGGCTTCTGTCTGATGAATGATCAAGCGACTGCCGCCGGCTACTTGTTGAAGTATAAATATGCTAGCCGTATCCTCATCATTGACCTGGATGTGCACCAAGGAAATGGTACCGCCCATATTTTTGAGGGGCATAATCAGGTGTTTACCTTTTCAATGCATGGTGAGAAAAACTATCCCTTTGTCAAACAGCGTTCCCATTTGGATATTGGCTTAGCAGATCATATTACGGATATGGAATATCTCACTTTATTGGAAGAAAGTTTGGTTGATGTATTTCGGGAATTTGAGCCTGATTTCGTTTTCTACCAGGCTGGGGTAGATATTTTGGAAACAGATAAGCTGGGTAAATTGAACTTAAGCAGCAGTACCTGTCATCGAAGAGATGAATTGGTCTTTCAAATGTGCCATAAACACAATATCCCTGTTCAAGTAAGTATGGGCGGAGGTTATTCTCCTGAAATTAAAGATATTGTCAATGCACATTGTCAGACTTTTAGAATAGCAATAGATATATATAATTTATAAGATAAGAAATATGTTTTTTCACCAAGATGCAACTTTTGAAGCGTTATCTATTCATCGTGTAGGCAATAAAGCGCAAGATGAATTTTATATTTTGTCGGATGCCCCGGTATCTCTTGAAGGAGATGAAGTGTTACCTGGACTCCTAATGCAGTATTTTATGAGTCCTTTTGCAAAGGTGAATGAGGTATATCGCTTATATCATCCCAATGGAGAGTTGGAGCTGAATGAGATTTTCTATTTTGCAAGACAGTATTTTAAGGAGCAGCTTCCATTTCATGATTTTTCCCAACAAATTTCAAAACACCTTTATGAGGTATCCAACCATCCTAAAATTAAGGCTGGAGAGGTGTATGTAGTTGCCTTAAAGAATGTACAGATCGAGGGGGAAGAACATGATGCGATTGGTATCTTCAAATCTGAGAATAAAGAGACTTATCTGAAAGTATATCCGGAGCAAGGTGCTTTTATGTTGGAATATGAGCAGGAGGCGATCAATATCAATAAACTGGACAAGGGCTGTATTATTGTCAATGTAGAAGAAGAAGAGGGGTATAAGGTGCTGGTTCTCGATCAGACAAACCGTCAACAGGAGGCTGTATATTGGAAAGATGAGTTTCTGCAGCTTCGCGTGCGTAACGATAATTTCAATCAAACGGGGAATTACCTGAAAGTGTATAAGAACTTTGTTCAGGAAAAATTAGACGAAACGTTTGAATTGGAGAAAGCGGACAAGATTGATCTGATGAACAAATCCATGAATTACTTTAAGGAAAAGGAAACTTTTGTCCAGGAAGAGTTTGAGGAGGAAGTATTGGGCAACCCGCAGGCGATTGCTTTATTTCAGGACTTTAAAGCTGGTTTTGAAGATGAATTTGACTCTCCATTTCAGGCAAGTTTTGAAATAGCAGATAAAGCGGTAAAAAAAATGGAATCTTCTTACAAGTCTGTTTTAAAGCTGGATAAGAATTTTCATATCTATGTTCATGGTAAACGTGAATATCTTGAGAAGGGTTACGATGAGGATAAAGGCATGAATTATTATAAGGTCTATTTTGAGAACGAAAGTTAATCGTTTTATATCATTATTTGAATGGAAAAGCGCAATAAAATAGCTGTTTTCACGCTGCTGTTACTTCTGATTGGAATTTTTATATTCTCCCTGATTGAGAAACATAGCCAATGGATTGAGGTGTTTTATGCGCGCGGCTTTTACCGTTCCTTTAGCCATGTGCCAAGATTTATTTTTGGTTATGTTCCTTTTAGTTTAGGTGATCTATTTTATGCTATAGTAGTTGGGTTGCTACTTTATTCAATTGCTAAATTGATCGGAAATTTATGGAAAGGAAGATGGAAAAATTCCTTTCGTCCGGTTCTACTTATCATAAACTTGTTATTGGCTCTCTATTTTTTCTTTTACCTATCTTGGGGCCTGAATTATTATCGTGAACCAATCAGTACCAATGCCAATTTGCAAGTTGATAGCTTAAAGTTAGCCGATTATCTCGTGGTTTTGAATGGGTTTCTGGACAGTACAAATAACTTGCGGGAACATGTGGATCCATCCCAATGGGAAGAGCATAAAGAAACTATTCAAACGGATTTGAGTACATGGGTACAACAGGATACGGCTTTTGCTGAATTCTTGTCAAGGGGTCAAATTAGGGCAAAATCACCAATAAATAGCAGGATAGTCTCTTTTTTTGGTGTCTCGGGCTATTTTAATCCATTTACTCATGAAGCACAGGTTAATAAAGCCATGCCAGTCACCTTTTTACCTTTTACTACAGTGCATGAACTTGCGCATCAACAGGGAATTGGTTTTGAAGACGAGGCGAATTTTATAGCTTTTGTTCGCTTACAGCAACATCCACAAATCTTTTACCGATACTCGGCTTATCTACAGACCACGCTTTATATGTTGCGCGAACTGCAGGGTATGTATCCTGATTTAGGAAAGGATTACAAGGGAAGATTAAGCGCAAAAGTATTGAAAGACGTGGAAAAAGAAAGGTATTTTTGGAGTCAATACACGGGTTGGGTCGACGATGTGATGGGATTGTTTTATAATCAATACCTGAAACATAACAATCAACAGGAAGGAATAGCACGGTACGACCGCATGACGCGGTTGGTATTGGCCTATGAGCTTAAAAGAAGAGGATGTAGATAATAATGAACCCATAAAAAAGGCGTATTAGAGAATAATACGCCTTTTTTATGGGTTAAAGATTTCGTTATTGTGTTGAAATTAGTTCAAATGTACCCTCAGTGCCGGCACTGCCAGAATAAATTTGTCCTTGTGGCAACCCTCTCAATCCGGTGGGAGCAGTTTTAATCCGATCATAGATGTTTCTCAAGTCTGTGTTTGCATTGACAGCCCGCCCACCTGCAGCTACGTCTCCATAGATATAGTTCGCAGCCTTTTTGTTTGTTGTTTGCGGTTTGAGACTGCCATCTGTTAAAGTGACTTTAATTTTTCCTCCGTTCCCATTGGGAAAAGTTTTAGTGCCATTAAAAGCATCATCTCCCTTTGCAATGATATAAAGGGAACCTAATTTTTGAAAATTAGCATTGATGTCAAAATTTGCACCGTTATTCTTCCCATCGGTTCCATAGATGGTTGCTTTATTTCCAATTTCAGCATAACCAATCGTTAGCTTAACATTTTTCTTGCCATAGAACGAAAGGGTAGCATTGTCTTTCATGATTAAAGTATCGATGTGCATGACGACAGTTGAGTCTCTATTATCGATATTTTTTTTTGCCTTTTTGCCAATTTCCAGTTTAGAAATATGTTGTGTTTCTTGTGCTTTCCCAGTGAAGGACATTGCAAAGCAAAGAAAAAAAACTAGAATAAATTTAAATTTCATAAAACTTTTAATTAATTGTAACTAACTAGTAGTTTGACAAATAAAAGGTAAAAGAGTTTAAATTTTAGCGAGATATTTTACAATTAATTTGGCAGTTTTCTCTGATGCGCCAGGAGAACCTAGTTTTTCGGCCAAAATATCGTAGTTTTCCATCACACTTGCGCGATGAGCTTTGTTATTGATAAGTTCACCTACTTCATATGAAATATCGTATGCCGTGCAGTCGTCTTGAATCAATTCCCTTACTGATAAGAAATTATTAATTAGATTCACTAGAGAGATAAATTTAACCTTGATGACTAATTTGGCTATCCATACAGATATTGGGTTAGCCTTATAAACGACAACCTGAGGTACTTTCAGAATACCTGTTTCAAGTGTAGCCGTTCCACTTGTAACGACTGCGGCTTCTGCGTTATGGAGAATGTCGTAGGTTTGATCGAAGATCACGGGAATATCAATACCTTTAAAAAACTGCTTGTAGTAGGCTTCATCAAAATTAGGAGCACCGGCGATGACAAATTGATGAACAGGAAAGAAAAACGGAAGTTCGGCCATGATAGGGAGAAGCTTTGAAATTTCCATTTCCCGGCTTCCCGGTAAAAGGGCGATCAGGGGTTTTTCTGAAAGTCCATTTTGTGCTCTAAATTGGGGATTGAAATTATAGGTTGAAATCGCATCTAACAGCGGGTTTCCAACGTAATCAACGGGCATGCGCCACTTCTTATAAAAATCTACCTCAAAAGGCAAAATACAAAACATATGATCGACAATCCGTTTGATTTTCTTTACGCGACCTTGATTCCAGGCCCACACTTTAGGGGAAATATAGTAGCATGTTTTGATTCCATGTTTTTTTGCAAAATCAGCAATTTTCAAATTGAAGCCAGGAAAATCTATTAGAATGACGGTGTCCGGTTTTTCTTTTAATAGATCATTTTTAACAAGTTTGAGATTTCTAGATATCTTTGGCAGATTTTTTAAAACTTCTATAAAGCCCATAAAAGCCATTTCTGAGGTATGTATCAACGCTTTTTTTTCGGCCTCTGCTTGCATTAGATTCCCCCCGACTATTTGGAAAGTCGCATTGGGGTCTTCAATTTTTAATGCTTTAATAAGATTGGCACCATGTAAGTCCCCTGAAGTTTCACCTGCAATAAGATAGTATTTCATATGTCAACGATTTATTCTTTAATGATCACATGGAATATCTTTTTATCGTTAAAACTGCGTTTAGTCTTAACGATGGATATTTCATTGAAATGATCGTTTTTGAACTGTTAAAGATAAGATTATTCTAGGTATATGATGACTTTGAATATATTATTCCATATCTTTAATTAAAGATGTTCAACTTTTGAAGAAAATATCCTAAGTATAAAAGCTAAATAGTATTTTTGTCTTATGCAACGATTGTGGTCTTTAATAAGAAATAAGTATTTGTTAGCCGCTTTGGCTTTTCTCGTGTGGATGTTGTTTTTTGATCGAAATGACTTTGCTACGCAGTATAGTTATCAAAAACAGAAAGCAAATTTGGAAAGTGAACGCTCCTTCTACCTGAAGGAAAATGCTGCCATCATTAAAACAATTAACGATATTCGATCAAATCCGCAGGAAGTACAACGTATTGCTCGTGAGAAGTATAAGATGAAAAAAGATAATGAGGATATTTATGTGATTACTAAAGTAGCAGCTAAAGAGAATCATTAAGATCTACAGTATAATATAAAATGAAAAAGAACGGCCATCATGTTTACATGACGGCCGTTGTTATAAAGTATATAGATATGGGTATTTTAATTTGCGGCTTGTGCTACTAAACCAATATATAATGGTTTCTTTTCATCATTAGCTTTGCCTATGAGTATTAATGAATAATAATAGCCTTCAACCAATTTAATGTCGCTGCGTGTTGCGATTGTTTTTCCGGCTTTATCACGAGCTGTGACGGTGAATGTGCCGCTCTTTTGCGCGATAAATCCCTGATGGGCACTTGCCGAATTCTGTGTTTCTTGTGCTCTATTTGTCCATTCTGAAGGGGAAGCCTGATCGCCTATTTTTAAGCTAACTAAATCTGTACCTTCAGCAAGATTAAAGAAGCGTAAACCAGACTCTGTATTTTTGATGTCTTTATTGATTCGATCTGTGGTGATCACCTGTACGGGTTTGGATTTAGTTCCAAATAAAAAGGATGTATATATGGTGCTGTCTTTGATTGTTACAGTTGTATCCGTTAATTTAGTGTTATATTCAGCGGAAACTGTAATTCTACGTGCTCCTGTAAATAAGCCAATTTGAGCATAACTTTTGAATCCCAATGGATAATTGGGGTTTTGAAGCGAGCCTCCGTCTGCGAAATATATAACTGCATTCGCATCCGTGTATCCATTGACCATGGTAAGCAACGCAGCAGGAATTGGCTGGTCATCGTTATCTTTTAGACAGCTTGTTAGAAAGAGGGCCGCTAAAGCAATAGCAATAAAATTAAATAATCTATAGTTTTTCATATCCGTGTAATATTAAAATCTGTTTTTGTGACTCACATTGCGCTTGTGTTGTCTATTATACGGAGATGACTGACACTTTGCTACAGCGATTTGTAAAAATAATAAAAATCCATATTCAGACCTCGTTTTTTATTCAGATAGCCTTTGTAAATCACTTTTTAAAGATGGTGGCTTTGGGATCGGTAACAGATGAATATGGTTTCTAGGTAAAATTTAGTCAGTTTGAAGGGAAGGATTTGGTTATGTTGCGATATGCAATCCGATTTTGAATCGAGTTTGGTTTAGGGCGAGGATTTGGATTGTTAAACTAGTAATCCTAATTTTGAGGTATGAACAATAGAATCAAAAGAATTGCGAAAGGAATGTTTGAGCAGTTTAGGCATCGTAAAATTACGGAATCTGAATTTGTACAGGCGGAGGCAAAAGCGAGGAATCTAGGGGGCTATATGGACGAATTCAACGTATTAATTGCGATGTGTAAGGACACAATTACGGGGAAGTATAAAATGGATAAATGGAATTTATCGATTATTATTGGAACGATACTTTATGTGGTTTCGCCGATTGATGCGATTCCTGATTTTATTCTCGTGGGCGGGTGGATAGATGATGTGGCCATTGTTGGTTATGCGATTCGCAAACTCAGCGTTGAGATGGAACAGTATAAGCGTTCGAAGTTTCCTGTAGAAACGAGATAAATAAAAAAAGCTACTTTAGAAAAGTAGCTTTTTTATTTATTATTGAAGTTCAACTAGTGCTTAAAGTGTCTAACACCTGTTGTTACCATGGAGATTCCTTTTTCATTGGCCATATCAATTGATAACTGGTCTTTGATTGAACCACCAGGTTGCAATACCGCTGCGATACCAGCTTCTGAAGCAATTTCCACACAATCAGGGAAAGGGAAGAAGGCATCCGATGCCATTGCACAGCCTTTAAGGTCAAAACCGAAAGAAATTGCCTTCTCAATAGCTTGTTTCAATGCATCTACACGAGAAGTTTGGCCTACGCCTGAAGCTAACAAAGTACCATTTTTAGCAAATACGATTGTATTTGACTTAGTGTGTTTTACAATTTTGTTCGCAAAATAAAGGTCCTCCAGTTGTTCTGCAGTAGGCTGTACTTGTGTTACCGTAACCATTTGTTCAGGTCCTTCAATCGTATTGTCTTTATCTTGAAGAATAACGCCGTTCAATAAAGTTTTGAACTGTTGTCCTGGTAGTGTAACCTCTTTACGAACCAAAATAATTCTGTTTTTCTTTGCGGTAAGAATAGCGATGGCTTCTTCAGAATAAGAAGGTGCAATCAACACTTCGAAGAATAATTTATTGATCTCTTCAGCTGTTGCAGCATCAACTTGACCATTCGTTATTAAGACTCCACCGAAAGCTGAAACAGGATCACATGCTAAAGCATCTAACCAAGCTTGTTTGATTGTTGAACGGGAGGCAACTCCACAAGCATTTGTGTGTTTTAAGATCGCGAATGTAGGTTCTGTGAACTCATCAATCAAAGCAACGGCAGCATCAACGTCAACCAAATTGTTGTAAGATAACTCTTTACCGTTTAATTTATCAAACATCTTATCTAAATCGCCGAAGAAAATGCCTTTTTGGTGTGGGTTTTCACCATAGCGCAACACCTGTGCTTTTTGCTCAGATTGTTTAAAAACCTGAAGCGGATTTTCTTGATTGAAATAGTTGAAGATTGCAGTATCGTAATGCGAGGATGTATTGAATGCACGTTTAGCAAATTCTTTACGTTGTTCCAATGACGTATTACCTTCTTGGTTTGCTAGTATTTCTTCCAATTCTTTGTAATCATTTTTGGAAGAGATAATAACGACATCGTTAAAGTTTTTAGCGGCAGCGCGTATCAGTGAAATTCCACCGATATCTATTTTCTCGATAATATCTTGTTCGGGTGCACCGGAAGCAACAGTTTCTTCAAAAGGGTACAAATCCACAATAACCAAATCGATCTCAGGTATTTCATACTGAGCAAGCTGTTGTTGATCCGACTCAAGCGGGCGGCGTGCCAAAATACCGCCAAATACTTTTGGATGCAATGTTTTTACACGGCCTCCTAAAATAGAAGGGTAGCTGGTGAGGTCTTCAACTGGAACAACATCTATACCTAAATCTTTGATAAATGTTTCTGTTCCACCAGTGGAATAGAAGGTAACACCGTATTTGTTTAATAATTCAACTAAAGGAGCAAGGCCGTCTTTATAATAGACTGAAACCAATGCATTTTTAATCTTTACAGGATGGTTCATTATGATGGATTTGTTTCGTGGCGCAAAGATAGGTATTTAAAATCTTGATACCAATAAATCAAGTACTTTAAATAGAAAGGAGAATCTGTTTACGAGATTCTCCTTTCTACATTGTTTTAATTTTATACCAAATTGAGCTTTAATTTTAGCTCTTCAGAAATTTGGTTGGTGATATCCCAGATTGGTTCTGGTTCATCGGTATTGTTAAATATGACCTGATCGCAAGTATCCTGATAAGGAAGTAAGTACTCGTTGTAGGATGGTAGTACATGGTTTATCCATTTGTACATGACATCATCTTCAAAGTAGCCCCGTTCAACCAGATCGCGGTGTAGACGTCTTCTTAATGCGATATCCTGATCAGCGCTTAAAAATATCTTATGATTGATTAAATTATTAATTTCCGTATAATAGAAAATGAATAGGCCCTCAATAATTAAAATTGGTGCCGGTTTAATCTCTAGTATTTTGGGTGTTAATGAAGGGTTGTTAAATGTATACTCTTCTTTATATATTGTCTCACCGTTAAAGAGTGCCTTGATATCTTTATAAAAAGCATCTCTGTCGATTGATGTCGGAATATCGAAGTTATAGAGCCTATTTTCCTCCTGGGTTTTAGTATTGGCAGGGATGTAATAATCATCTTGGGAAATTAAGGTCACCTCATTAGGCTTAAAATGTTTTAAAAAACTATTTAAAAAAAAAGTCTTTCCAGAGCCACTACTTCCGGCAATTCCTATGACATACGGTTTGTTATTCATTCTTACTATGCTATAAAAGCTATTTTATTCTGTTAATTTTCTAGCGGTAATCCATACGCAATTTCGACCTGGAAGCGTTTATCAAGTGCGCCTATGCTTGCGGCGGCAGACTTTGACAACACGACAATTGCATTTTGGTTTTCGGCATTATCATTAAATTTACCGACCACTTTTGCGTAAGTAACACTTTTGGTCATTGGGTTGGTAATTTTTAGAATAGTACCTACTGGAGCGCTCTTATGAAGAGCAAGGTTGCTTGTACCCTGGGATGAAAGTCCATCAATCCACACACCAATACCACGTTCGGACTTCTCGCGTATTCCGTAGCGGTTTGTTGAAATTTGATTTTCTTCTTTATCGTCATCGTCTGTAGAATCAGGCGTTACAATTTCGATTCCTTTAGGTTCAACTAATTTTGGCCGTTCAGGAGGTAGGGGCTGATTGGGGATCATGAGCTTCATTCCTCCGCCAATAACGTTGTTTTTTAAGTTATTCGCTTTTTTGATATCTTCAACAGAAATACTGAATCTTTTAGATATGGCATAAAGTGTCTCTTTCTCACCAACGATATATTCCGTAAAACCTTCTTGCTGTTGCGGATTACCCAGATTTTGCACTGCCGTATTTCCACGATCGTTATTTATCAAAGATTTCGCTTTCCGACCGGTTGGAATCTTAACAATTTGGCCAAGGTTTAATGTTCCATTACCATTTATTTGGGTCAACTGGCCTACCGTTGTTTTATACTTTTTACTTAACTGGTAATAATTGTCTCCTTTTTCAATTTTGAACAGAACGTATTCTTCACCATTGATAGCTTCAGTTCCTACTGAATCAGGGGTAAAATCAGTACGTAAAGAAGTTGAATTCTTTGCTTCAACTTGTTGAATAGCTAATATCGCGATGGATAGAATAGCTATCTTTTTATATGTTTTTAATTCGAATAAAACTTTCATATATTTTGCAATTATACTAAATACGAAACAAACTCCCGTTTATTATCTGTCAAAAGGAATATTTGTTCGTGAATAAGAAAATAAATGTTGAAGAGCTTTAGTTCCAGCTCGGAAACTGCAATAATAGACTCTGTCAATGTTTCTCTAGTGGATTGCACTAGCCTGATTTGATAACGATTGTTTCTGTCTTTTTCATAGAAAGCCCAAATAAAGTAGTCATTCACCGTATTTATCCAGATTTCACCATCAATTGGGAAGTCCTTCAAAAAAATGGGGATGTCACCATTGTAGATAATAGGATAGACCAGCTCGCTGGTATAAGGTTTAAAGGGAGTTTCATTTTTACTTTCAATCGACATCGATTGGAGGTTCAAAAATAATTGGAAGCCTTCTGCTATTACTTTTGGTCTAATAAGCACACCTTGGTCAACCATACCGATGAATATGTAGTTGAACCAGGTTTCCTGTAGTTTTGGGTTGTAACAATCGACTACCTGTATGCCTGCGTCGATAGGTGTGTTATTGGCAATCTTCTTAAGTATTAGTTTTTTGCATTGAATTCCAGCAAGGACCCACTCTTTGGCTATTGCTTTGAAGTCTTTTAATACGTAAGTTCCTTCAAAAGTGACTACATTAAAATAGGGCAGGGTATCGTCTGGGTTTCTGGTCTCCACAGCGATCAATTTATTCTCCGCATCGATTTCTATCCGCCAAATGGGGTATGTAAAAATGAAATTGAATGCTTTTGAAATTGTGTGATTTGCCATGTAATTTTCAATCCGAGGGGACAAACTTAGATAAAGTTACCTTTATATACAAGTATAATCACGCGTAAACTAATTTTAGCGTGTTTTATGTTTGTTCTCTGCTGTTTTTTCTCAAAAAAAAAGTCCAGACATAGCTGGACTTTTTTTGAAAAAAATATAGTTTAAAATTTTGAACCAATAGTTAGTACAACATTAGTCCGTTGATTTTTTATATCTGCTACTGGACTAGCATTATTCCAGTAGTTCTCATTAATCAAATATGGGCTTTCTTTGTAGTTGACTGCATTATACGCACCAGTCAAATCAACATACATGCCACGGCCAAGTTTAGCGCCGATACCTAAAGATGCCGTATAATTCGTATAGTCTGCATTTTTATAGGGGTTGCCACTGTAGTTGAAACCAGCTCTTCCGCTAAATACATTATCAAACATCACTTCACCACCAATTCGCGCATTAAATGCACCTTGGTAAGTATCTTTGATGTTTTGATTCATGTTCTTTTCTAAAGTTTTACTGTAATTTCCCACATCTTTAAAACGCATAGCGGCATAGTCTACCCATTCGACATCAGCGGTTATTAATCCTCTTGAAAATAATTGGCTCGCCCCAAGAGATAATTTATAGGGTGTATTCATGTTATATTCCAAGTAACTGTGCCCTGCGTCATCACTGGTTCTATACTCTTTAAATGATTTGTCTTCATTTGGTCTGAAGTAACGGAACTCAGAATTACTATATGATTCATCCCGGATGCTCATAAATGTAGGTGACTTAGCGGTGAATCCCATGCTAAACGTTGGCGTAAATTTATAGATTACCCCAAGTTTAAAGTCGACACCAGTACCATCAGTGGCTTGTGCATAATCATCATATAATTCATAATCTTTATCCAACATGGCATACTTTTGGGCATTGGTTGGTTTTAAAAATTCTGAATCTTTGTTAATGGCTTTTAATTGGTCGGCCGTCATTGTTTGACCATATTCTGTAAACCAGCTGGAATTGTCGTAGCTAAATGCGGTGAAACCCAAAGAGGCTCCTAAATAAAGTTTATTGCTATAATTGGCTCCAAATGACAAGACGGATTCGGATTTGCTTCCTTTTTCTAAGATGGAATTCACTTGATTAAAACCATTTTTTCCATCGAAAGTTCCGCCAACTGTAATGGGGATATATGCACCCGCGTTTTTGGGGTCTACATCGAATAATAAAGAGTTGTTATAAACTTCCTGGCCCCAACCTTGTGTTCCTCCGACACCTGAAAGGCGGTCGGAATAAGCATCTGATATCGAACTCGTATTATTTACTCCTCGATACTCTAGCAGGTTGTTATAGACATAATTGCGGTTGTAAGCAATACCGACATTGAAATTTAACCAACCTCTATCGAGGTTACCTCCATTGCGGTAAGTTGGGAGGTGAAAAACAATTCCAGCGTTGTCTAAGTTGAAATTATTCTTGCTGCTGTTTGAATTTTGACCAAAATAGTCTGTTTTATTTTTGTTGTTAAGGTATCTGGCTGTTAATGATACGTCAGATTGATTGAAGTAGCCCAAACCCGCGGGGTTACCCGTAATCGAACTTATATCTCCACCTAATGCGGTAGATGCATTTCCCATGGCTTTAAAACGAGCTGTTCCGCCATTGTCCCCTTGGGAGAATAAAAGTACATCTTTCGTATATTGCGCTTGAGTAGTCCCTGCTGCACCTAAAACGAATGCAGTTCCAAAAAGTAATTTTTTGATTGTCATATGCTAAAATGTCGTCAATAATAAATTAGTAGCATACAATTTCTTGTATGCTACTATTCAAAATGCTTTTAACTATCGAGTACGTCCTCCACTTGATCTTGAGCTTCCGCCTCCGGAGAAACCTCCTCCCGAAGATCTAGAACTACCACCTCCAGAAAAACCACCACTAGAAGAGCGGGATGATGAACCACTATCATAGCTTCTTGTTGGCGGAGTATACGATGGTCTTGACGTTGAGCTTGGGTTGCTGGAGCGTGTTTCCATCGAACGGCTCATCGGACGAGATACCTCACCTGAACTATTTCGTGTTCTCGAATCATTATTATAATATCCGCTAGAGGTGCTACGTGTGTTGTTTGGATAGGAACCATTGACTCTATCTGAGGTTCTTGAACGAGTACCATCTGAGTAAGCTCTATTCGATACACCATCAGATGTTCTTGTTCTACCGTTTGACCTGTCATAAGAAGAACCACGTGTCACGGAACCGTCAGAAGTTCTTGACCTATTTGAAACAGATGTAATACGTCCTCTAGAATCGCGTGCTACGCCAGTACGATCGTATCCTCCAGAATTTCGAGCAACGCTGTTGCGGTCATATCCACCTGAAGTTCGGGTTCTTGATGATGAACTGCGCGTGTTATAGTTATCTCTGTATACAGATCTACTTGATGCATACCGTGGTCTTGAGTTACCCCAGGAACCACCGCCCCAGTAGCCGTTTCCATACCAACCAGATCCCCAGTAGCCGCCGCCGTACCAGCCACCCCAAGGTCTGTAACCGCCATACCAAGGAGATCCCCAGCCCCAGCTAGATCCCCAACCCCATCCGAGGCCGATAGACCAAGATGAACCCCATCCAGAGTTCCATCCCCATCCCATTCCGAACGATGGGCCGTATCCGTACCAACCGCCGAAACCATAACCATACCATGGATCAAAAAATGGGTCGAAATACGTCATGCCCGGACTAGCGTAATAGAAACGGTTGATACGATTGGCATATTCAAGATCTTCATAGGAATCATTGTTGTAATCCTGATCAGAATATTCGTCATCATAGTAACCGCCTTGCGCTTGCCCGTTTGGTTGGGCCTGATCTGCATCTGTGTAATAGTAATCTGGGCTTTGATAAACCTTTTGTCTAGCTTGCCCATTGTTGCCATAGACATCGTCGCCATAGATTTGCCTACTTGTGCCGCAGGAACCAAGCATGAACGCTCCTGTTATGGCAAGTGCTCCGATAAATAATCTATTTTTTTTCATAATATCCTAAATCCTTATTTTCGATTATACAGCCTTATTTACTATCTTAGACGCAAATTTCTCAAGGGGGTTTAATCGAAGTAATCAAAAATACAAATATTTTTTATTGAACGCTTTTCGTATTAGAATTACAGACGAGATTTAACGTAATAATGTTACAATAATTTATCAATTTCATATGAGTAAAGGAATAACAAGTCGTGCTGAAGATTATTCACAATGGTATAACGAGCTTGTGATTAAAGCTGATCTAGCTGAAAATTCAGCTGTACGAGGCTGTATGGTGATCAAACCATACGGATACGCTATCTGGGAAAGGATGCAAGCGATCTTAGATAAAAGATTTAAAGAAACAGGTCATAGCAACGCTTATTTCCCTTTATTCATTCCCAAATCGTTTTTTTCTAAAGAGGCGGCGCATGTGGAAGGCTTTGCTACGGAGTGTGCAGTGGTAACTCATTATCGATTAAAAAACGATGGTACAGGTAAGATCGTCGTGGATGAAGACGCGAAATTGGAGGAAGAGTTGATCGTGCGCCCGACTTCAGAAACGATTATATGGAATACTTATCGTGGATGGATTGAATCTTATCGTGACCTCCCAATTTTGGTCAATCAATGGGCGAACGTTGTAAGATGGGAAATGCGTACACGTCTTTTCTTGCGTACTGCAGAGTTTTTATGGCAGGAGGGCCATACAGCCCATGCGACAAGAGAAGAGGCTATTGAAGAAACAGAACGTATGCTTGATGTGTATGCTGAATTTGCTGAAAATATTTTAGCTGTGCCTGTTGTACGTGGTAGAAAAACAGAAAACGAGCGTTTTGCGGGTGCCTTGGATACGTATTGTATTGAAGCATTGATGCAGGATGGAAAAGCATTACAAGCAGGAACCTCTCATTTTCTTGGCCAAAACTTTGCAAAGGCGTTTGATGTGAAATTTACTTCTAAAGAAGGTAAATTGGAGCATGTTTGGGCTACTTCTTGGGGTGTTTCTACACGTTTGATGGGCGCATTGATTATGGCTCACTCAGATGATCAAGGATTGGTATTGCCGCCAAAATTAGCACCAATTCAAGTTGTCATCGTTCCGATTTTTAAGACTGAAGAAGAAAAGGCGCAAATCGATGCATTTGTGAATCAGTTAACAAATGAATTGCGTGTGAACGATATATCTGTAAAATACGACGATCGGGACACACAACGTCCAGGCTTTAAATTTGCAGAATGGGAGTTAAAGGGTGTTCCTGTACGTGTAGCTGTTGGAGCGAGAGATATGCAAAATGGTACGGTAGAATTAGCGCGTCGTGATACTCAAACGAAAGAAACGGTTGCTCAGGAAGGCTTGGCTGGTAATATTGTACAATTGCTAGATACAATACAAGAAAATATATACCAAAAAGCATTAAATTTCAGGACATCTCATTTTACTGAGGTGAATTCTTATGATGAGTTTAAAGAAGTACTGGAAGGTAAGGGTGGTTTTATTTCTTGTCATTGGGATGGAACAACAGAAACGGAAAAACGTGTAAAAGAAGAAACTAAGGCAACAATTCGTTGTATTCCTTTGGATGCGAAGGAAGAGGAAGGTATCTGTATCTTTACAGGGAAACCTTCAAGTCGGCGTGTACTGTTTGCAAAAGCTTATTAATAGTGTTGTCGTAATATGAGGATACTCATTTTGGGATGCGGTTGGCTCGCAGAATCTTTTGCGATACATATGAAGCATCAAGGCCATGAGGTTTGGGCCAGTACGACAACATCTGAAAAATACCATCGGCTTAAAGCCGATGGTATTTTTTCGTTTATTTTAGACTTTGATTATGAAAATTTTCCAGCACAGGTAGTTTTACCTACTCAATTTGACTTCGTATTAAACAGTATACCGGCAAGTCAGAAAAATAGTGTAGCGATCCTTGAAAACAGATTTTCGAATATCAAATCATTTTATGCGCATATGACATGGAAGAGACAAGTCTTCCTGAGCTCTATTGGAATTTATCCGGACAAAGATGGCGTATTTGATGAATCCTATGCAGATATAACCGAACTTTCATCAAAACTCTTGCTTGCTGAAGCAAGTATGTTGGGATTGGCTGATACTATAATTTATCGATTAGGAGGTTTGTTTGGTAAAAATCGTGTTTTTGCCAAATATTTTGCCGAACGTATCTGTACGACGGGTGAACAGCCCGCCAATTTTGTTCATATCGATGATGTGATCAGACTGTTAGAGGCAGCATCTTGCAATGCGCTTAAGTATACTGTATACAATATTGTTGCTCCCTTACATCCTAAGAAAAAGGATGTTATTCTAGCTTCGGCAAAAAAATATGGTTATGCTTTGCCTCTTGCGTTCGAAGCTGCGGATGCGACTCAAAAAATAGTTAGCGGAAGATTACTTTTAGAGGAACTTGATTATCAATTTGTCCTGCCTGATCCTTTGCAATTTTAATTCATTTTTCTTTTTAAAATAAAAATGAATTTATGATTGTCAGCGTGAAAAAATTAAATAATTTCATTATTTTAACATCAATTCTACTACGGGAAATTTAAGTAGAAAGTCATATTTGTTGAAATTTATTGATATCGATGGATTTTTTCAAGATATCGACATATTCCTTTAAACAAACCGATAATAGATTTAGTATTTTAACAGCTTATTATAAATAGAGCCATGACAAATGTAGAAAGACATCAATATATCTTAAAACAATTAAAGGAGGTCGGCGTAGTTCAGGTAATTGATCTATGTGAGGAATTGGGCGTTTCCTCTGTAACCATTCGGAAAGATTTGACCTTGTTGGAAGATAGTGGATTGTTGTTTAGAACGCATGGCGGGGCAACACAATATAATCCTTATACGACTGACCGTACAGTATTTGAAAAAGAGAAGCTTCGTTCGGATGATAAAAGCCGGATCGGAAAAAAAGCGGCTGAAATGATTGAGGAAAATGATTCAATCATTATAGCTTCAGGAACGACCATGCAGTCGCTAGCGAAGCAGATCATTCCTAAAGGAAATATCACTGTAGTAACTTCGGCATTGAATGTTGCGATGGAATTGATCAAATATCCTTCGGTTGAAATCATGCAGATGGGCGGGACGCTTCGTAAGACCTCGACATCCGTAACGGGAAAGTATGCAGAAAATTTATTGCATGATTTTTACTGCAGTAAATTGTTTTTGGGAGTCGATGGTATTGACCTGGAATACGGCGTATCAACTTCGAGTGCCCAGGAGGCACAATTAAATCGCATTATGATCGATACGGCTCAAAAGGTTGTCGTATTAGCAGATTCGTCTAAATTCGGACGGCGAAGCTTCGGGCGGATTTGTGGTTTTGATAAAATTGATATATTAATTACCGATGACAAAGTAAATACAAGCTTTGTGGAATCGTTAGAAAAAGCCGGGGTAAATGTGATTGTTGTTTAACACGGCTTAACTAAAACTCAAAGCTGAGCTGCTTATTTTTATCATAAAAAATGTCCCCAAAAGAGTGTTTAACTATTTGGGGACATTTTTTTATGGATAGCTTTTTTTAGCTCAGCGCCGGCTCTTGCTGGCTTAAACAGTGGAAACTTCCCAGCCCCCAAATAATGTCGACGGAATTTATTCCTATGACTTTACGTGTAGGGAAACAGCCTTGGATGATATCCAGTGCTCTTTGGTCATTTTTATCGTTGAAGATCGGTACAACAACAACATCGTTTGCAATGTAGAAATTAGCATAAGAAGCAGGTAATCTTGTTTCGTCATAGATGACCGGTGCTGGCATTGGGAGTTCAATGATATGCAGTGGCTCTCCATTTAAAAGTCTAAATGAACGAAGTGTTGCTAGATTTTCTTGAAGTATCTCATAGTTCTCATCTGTTGGATCTTCCTCCACAACCGTTAAAACGGTGTTTTCGTTGATGAAACGTGTAATATCATCAATGTGTCCATCTGTATCGTCTCCAACGATACCGTCTCCAAGCCATAAAACCTGTTCCTGACCGTAAAATTCTTTCAAATAGGTTTCTATTTGTTCTTTTGTCAGGTGTGGATTTCGGTTTTTATTCAATAGACAAGCGGTTGTTGTCATGATTGTTCCTGCGCCATTAAACTCGACTGAACCGCCCTCCATGACGATATCAGGGGTAAATAAAGGAAGGTTAAATTCTTTGGCAATACGCGTTGGAACGACGTCATCCAAGTCGAAAGGAGGGTATTTTCCACCCCAGGCATTATAACCCCAGTCGACAACTGCTTTTTGATTTGTTGCCTGGTTAATAATAAAAGCGGGACCGTGGTCTCTACACCAAGCGTCGTTAGTCGGATTAAAATAGAATTCGATATTGCTAAAATCTGTTGTCACTTCTTTGAGCGCGGTAATAGCAAAATTTTGCATTTCCTCATTAGCGACGTTAATCCTTACTTTTTGCCCTGCTGCTACGACTTTAATAAATTCGCAATAGGGTTTGTATATTGTTTCAATCTTCCCAGGCCAAGATTCCTCTTTATGTGGCCAGCTCAACCATAAGGCTTCTTGCTTTGCCCATTCTGCGGGAAATGAGAAGCCCTGTTGTTTTGGGGAATTGTCAAAATAGTCCTGTGTGAATGTCTTTTTTTGTTCCATACTTATTTTAAGGGGATTAAAAAAAGCCATTTCAGTTCGTTTCAGCACAGTTGTGTGCGTTCGAAACTGAAATGGC
The DNA here is from genome assembly GCF_014170215.1 of Sphingobacterium sp. UME9. Lineage (NCBI taxonomy): Bacteria > Pseudomonadati > Bacteroidota > Sphingobacteriia > Sphingobacteriales > Sphingobacteriaceae > Sphingobacterium > Sphingobacterium sp. UME9. The sequence goes on from NZ_LZZP01000013.1 coordinate 1,241,136, forward strand.
TAGAATATCCAATATTAGTCTTCGTCAATAAAACGTTTGGTGATCGGTGCGTATGTTTCGATTCTTCGGTCTCTCAAAAATGGCCAATGTTTTCTGAAATAGTCCGATTCATTTAAGTCCAATTCGACGACCTCAATTTCTTCTTTGTCATGTGAGGCAAGGTAAAGCAATTTGCCCTGTCCGTTCGTAACGAAGCTTCCACCCCAGAATTTCATCGCACCATTTTGTTCAAATCCTACACGGTTAACGGATACAACAGGGACACCATTTGCAACGGCATGGGAGCGTTGTATTGTTTGCCACGCATTGTATTGATCTTTGTTGGTTTCTTCATCTTGATCGGTTGCCCATCCGATAGCTGTAGGGTAGAATAAGATTTCGGCACCCATCAATGCGGTAATTCGAGATGCTTCAGGGTACCATTGATCCCAGCAAATTAAAATGCCTATTCTTCCAAATTTTGTTTTGAATACTTTGTAGCCTAAATCTCCTTGCGTAAAATAGAATTTTTCATAAAATGCAGGGTCATCTGGAATATGCATTTTACGATATTTCCCTAAATAGGAACCATCTGCATCTAATACAGCGGTCGTATTATGGTACAATCCTTCTGCTCTTTTTTCAAATAATGAAGCGATAATTACGACACCTGCTTCTTTAGCAACAGCCGATAGCGCGTCCGTCGATGGGCCGGGAATGGATTCAGCCAGTGCGAAATTGTCATAATCTTCCACATCGCAGAAATATAAAGAGGTAAATAGTTCTTGCAGACACACAATTTGCGCACCTTTTGCAGCGGCTTCTTTTACTTTAGCGATAGCTTTTTCGAGATTCTCTTGTTTGCTTGCGGTACAGCTCATCTGTACAACTCCAACTTTTACTTTGCTCATTCTTTAATGCTTATTTTAATACAGCACAAAGATACTATTCTTAACTTGGATTTGGTCTGTGGGAAAAACAAAAAGAGCTCTTAGAGCTCTTTTCGTAATCTTGCTACAGGAATATTCAATGCTTCCCGATATTTTGCCACCGTTCGCCGCGCAATATTGTAGCCTTTTTCTTTTAGGATCTCAGTTAATTTCTCGTCAGCCAAGGGTTTCCGTTTATTTTCTTTTGCGATGCACTCCTCCAATATTTTCTTAACCTCTTTATTAGATACTTCTTCACCGGAATCCGTTTGGATAGCTTCAGAGAAAAATGATTTTAAGAGAAATGTTCCAAATTCTGTTTGTACGTATTTCGAATTTGCTACCCGCGACACAGTTGATATATCCATATCGATTTTGTCGGCGATGTCTTTCAATATCATTGGTTTTAACTTACGATCATCACCAGTAAGGAAATAGTCATATTGGTATTCCATGATTGCATTCATTGTTTTTAATAAGGTTTGTTGACGCTGTTTTATTGCATCAATAAACCATTTGGCGGAGTCAAGTTTTTGTTTGACGAATTGCACAGCCTCTTTCATTTTTTTATCCTTTTGATCCGATTTCTCGTAATGCTCAAACATGTGTTGGTAATCACGACTTATGCGGAGCTCAGGCGCATTTCGGCCATTTAAAGTCAAATGTAGTATGCCATCATTATTGCTGATATGAAAATCCGGGATAATATGAAGTTGTTTGCCTGCAACCGCGCCGGAGTCTCCTGGTTTTGGGTTAAGTTTTAGAATCTCATTGACTACATTTTTTAGATCCTCAGATGAAACGCCTAAAGATTTTTCTAATTTATCATAATGCTTTTTGGTGAACTCCTCAAGGTAATTCGATACGACTTTAATCGCAAGTTTGATGGTTGGATTTTGTGTATCTTTTTTTTGTAACTGGATCAACAGGCACTCTTGCAAATCACGGGCTCCAATTCCCGCAGGCTCAAAATCTTGAATTACTTTTAGCATGTCTAAAACTTCCTGCTCATCAGTCATTACATTTTGACCAAAAGCTAGGTCGTCTACAAGATTGATAATTGGACGGCGTAAATAGCCGTCGTCATCTAGACTACCAATGATTTGTTGGCCAACTAAAAAGTGCTTGTCATCTAATGCCAAGAGGTCCAACTGTTGTTGCAGCTGCTCATAAAAGGAGTGTTGAATAGCAACAGGCATTTCTTTGCGGTCGTCATCGTCGTCTCCATAATCATAGCCGTTGCCATAATCTTTGAAATCATCTTCCTGGATATAGTCTTCTAAACTAAAGTCTTCTGAATCGAACCCATCTTCATTATCAAAATTATCGTCTGGATCTTTATCGGGGTATTCTTCTATAGGGTCGGTCATATTAGTCAAGCTACCATCTTCTAACGCAGGGTTTTCTTCTAATTCTTCCTTGATTCGAGCATCTAATGAAACCGTCGGAACCTGCAACAATTTTATAAATTGTATTTGTTGCGGAGACAATTTCTGCAATAGCTTTTGTTGTAATGTTTGTTTTAACATGCTAATAGTTGACTTTTTTACATCTAAATTTAAACAAATATCATTATTATTTTAAAATAAAATCGATAATAAATAAAAAATGGGTATAATATTTGTGGAACGGGGTGCCAAAAATTATAAACAAAGATGAGATTGGGTCTGTTTTCTCCGGACGGCTATTTTACTATTGAATTGTTGTGGTTATTTCCAAAATCGACCCTTTGGAATTCTGTGGCATTTTATAGTTGTTTGACGGGTGTTTTTTATTGTTAAAAAATGTAAATAGTTGATTACAGCGATTTATTTAGTTGTATATTTAGCCCCTGAAAATAGATAAAAAGGCATATTGGGCGGGCGTAAAACCTTTTGCTGGTCGGATGTGTTGAATATAAGATAAATTTCCATTTATGTTTAAACGTATTAAGAATAGGATTCTTCGTTATCTCCTTATAGCAATATATTTTGTCATTATATTGATTTGTGCTATACAATTAAATTTTTTATGGCTCTTTGGTTATTCCCCGACAAAAAAGGATATTGTTATGCCTAGCGTTAATATTTCTACGGAATTATATACGGCAGACAGTGTTTTAATTGGGCGATATTTCGACGAGGATAGAAATCCAATTCCATTTGATAGCATTCCTAAATCGGTTACAAGTGCGTTGATAGCAACTGAGGATGTACGTTTTTATAGTCATAATGGTGTTGATTTTTTTGGTTTAGGATCAGGTATTATCTCTACTTTAAAAGGGGATAAGCGTGGCGCGAGTACAATTACGCAACAGTTAGCTAAAAATCTTTATCGTACGCGTTATAATAAGGCGGGTGGTTTGTTGACACGTCTTCCTGTTGCAGGCCTGGTGGTAACGAAGTTTAAGGAGTGGATGACGGCTTATAAATTGGAGCAACGCTATTCTAAAAATCAGATATTGGAAATGTATTTAAATACAGTATCCTTCAGTAATAATGCTTATGGGATTGAGACTGCTGCAAAACGCTATTTTTCAAAAGGAGCCAATCAATTGAATCAAAATGAGGCTGCTGTTTTGATCGGCATGTTAAAAGGTACTACTTTATATAATCCTATTCGTAATCCTGAAAATGCATTTGTCAGAAAAAACACCGTTTTAAGTCAAATGTATAAAGGTGGTTTTTTGAAAAAAGAGGAATATGATAACCTTGTAAAAGAGAAGATTGTTTTGAATACGAATAGTCAAGACCTTAATGCTGGCGGGGATTCTTATTTACGTGCTGCTGTAGCTAAGTGGTTGGAAAAATGGGCTGAAGATAATAATTATGATATCTATACAGATGGCTTGAAAATTTATACCACTATAAATTCTAAACTTCAAAAGCATGCTGAAGAAGCTGTAGCAAAACAAATGTTGGAATTACAGCAACGTTTAAATAATACCTGGGAAGGACAAGAGCCTTGGCGCGATCTGTCAGGTAAAGTTATTCCTAATTTTTTGGATAATCTAGCTAAGAAAACTCCTTATTATGCTTTTTTGAGTAAGAAATATGCAAATACTCCTGATAGCATCAGTTACTTCTTGAATAAAAAGAAGAAGATCGAAGTCTATAATTGGAAGGATGGCAGTAGGATCGAAAAGGATATGTCTACAATGGATTCTTTGAAATATTATGCCATGATGCTAAATGCGGGGATGATGTCCATGGATCCATATTCAGGTGAAATTAAAGCTTGGGTGGGTGGAATAAACCATCAATATTTTAAGTATGATCACGTGATGCAAGCGAAGCGACAAGCGGGATCCACATTTAAGCCTTTTGTATACTTGGCTGCATTGGAGTCAGGGATGTCTCCATGTGATAAGATTACCGACAAGCCTGTTACGATCAAGATTGATAAAGGGGATTCCGTGGAGATATGGGAACCCAAAAATGCAGACTGGAATTTTTCTTATCGAGAAATGTCTCTGCGTCATGCAATGGCGCGTTCTATTAATTCCGTTACAGTACAATTGACTGATATGGTTACGCCTGCGAAAGTTGTTGATGCAGCCCATCGTTGTGGTATCACGAGTAAATTAAATCCGGTTGCCTCTGTAGGGTTAGGACCTAATGATGTTTCTGTTTTTGAAATGGTGAATGGGTACTCAACGATGATGAATCACGGTGAGCGTGTCACTCCTTTATTGGTGTCTAAGATCGAAGATCATGATGGTAATGTTATTGCTACTTTTCAGGCGGAGCGTAAACAAGTGGTGGATAAGCAAGATGCCTGGTTGATGACGTATATGTTGCGTGGTGGTATGGAAGAACCTGGAGGTACATCTCAGGGATTGTGGGAATGGGATTTATTTGATAAGGAAAATGAAATCGGCGGAAAGACAGGTACTTCTTCCGAATATGTAGATGGTTGGTATATGGGGGTAACTAAAGATTTGGTTACAGGTGTTTGGGTTGGCTGCGACGAACGGAGTATTCACTTTAAAAATTCCCATTCTGGAGAAGGTTCTCGTACAGCATTGCCAATATTTGGTGTGTATATGGAGTCTGTTTATAAAGATAAACAGTTGGGGTATACCCAAGGTAAGTTTCCTAGTCCTACTGTTGAAATTACGAAATCTTACAAATGCGAAACTCCGCGTTATAGTGATCCAGAGCCAGATCAGAGTGATTCTACACAAGTGGAAGAGCCTGTTGATGAAGGATTTATTGGACCAGAGGAAGAGGGAGCGGAGCATCCTGTTGAGCGTAATCATACTGAAGGTGCTGATAGTGGAGCGAGTAGCGAAGGGTCATCCTCGTTGGAGGAGGTCGGTAGTCAAAACTGATACTACTTAAAGAGGATTATATCTAAAAAATAAAGATGGCCGCCTAGTTTAACTAAGGTGGCTTTTTTTATGTTAGGCTGCGTGGTTGGAATCTCTCTTGTTGAACGCTTGGTGTTGCTGTGGAAAAAGATTATTCCAGTTAGGGTTGTATTTACGAATGAGCCGTTCGACTTGCATGGTCGTAAAATGCTGCAGTTCGCTTATTCTCTTATTGGCCGTCTCCGAATTTGTGAAAGATTCTGTGTAGATTATTCTATTTAAACTAGGTCCTTGGTTGAAAATAAAACTATTGGATTGCTGTAATTCCATTACTGTACTAAAGATATTGGAACTGAGGCCGATTTTAAAGTGTTTACGATTGTTGTCAGTTGATATATATACAATAAAATTGTTCATAATGCTAAATTATTTGGACGTTTAAAATATATTTACTAATTTTATTGGCACAATATTACTAATAAAATTAGTTTTTGCAAAATGTTTTTTTGAAAAAATAATATGTCAAATATTTCGTCCAATCTGAAGTTCCTTCGAAAAGGAAAAAAAATCACACAGCAACAATTTGCTGATCTTATGGAAATTAAGCGTGCATCTGTCGGTGCGTACGAGGAAGATCGAGCAGAGCCCAAATATGAGTTATTAAAGAAGATTGCCGAATTCTATGGTTTGACTATGGATGAGTTGGCAAACGATGTTATTGATGATAAATGGAAGCCGGTTCCCAAAAGCAACGCCTCAAATTTAAGGGTGCTTAGTGTGACTGTAGACGCAGATGATCGTGAAAATATCGAACTTGTTCCCGTTAAGGCAAGTGCCGGGTATTTAAATGGGTATGGGGATCCGGAATATGTGGCTGAGTTGCCTAAGTTTTCGCTGCCTATGTTTGGTCAGGGTACATTTCGCGCTTTTGAAATAAAGGGGGACTCGATGTTACCTTTGCCATCGGGGTCCATTATTGTAGCGGAGTATGTGGAAAATTGGCATGATATTAAACCTGGGAGTACCTATGTTGTGTTGTCTAAGGAAGATGGCGTGGTGTATAAACGTATTGCTTTTAAATTTAAAGAAGATAAAGGTTTGAAACTTGTTTCTGATAATAAGACATATGAGCCTTACTGGGTGGAGACTGCCGATATTCTTGAGGTGTGGAAGGCGAAGGCTTTTATCAGTACACAACTGCCAGAGCCTACGCCAGAGCCAACAATGGAAACATTGACGAGCATGATGGCGCAGATGCAGAAAACAATTAATGCGGTGGTAGATAGTTCGAAATAGCGGGGAATTATCTGCGTGTTTTTATGATATAGTTGCGCTGTGAAGAGAATTTCTATGACCGAGGAGCGATCGATAGCTTGTTTTTATAGGGAATGTAGGAGTGTTGGATACAAAAACAATCTATCTAATTTTGTTTTTTATTTTATAAAATGCTATATTTGCATATCTGAAAGGAAGGGGGCTCGTATTGCCCCCTTTTTTTAATTCAATTAATTTAGCATTTCTAGAAACAGAACAATGCAGCATATAGAAAAGAGAGTTATTGAACTCATCGCGGAAAAAATTGCAGATCGCGAGGATTTGTTTATCGTCAGTGTGAAGATGCGCCCAAATAAAATTCTTGAGATTCTTTTGGACGGAGATAATGGTGTAAATATTGATGATTGTGCACAGGTGAGCCGTCATGTCGGTTTCCACCTGGAGGAGGAAAATGTAATTGATGACGCTTACCGTTTAGAGGTTTCATCTCCAGGTATTGATGCTAATTTTGTTAATATTCGACAATATCAAAAGAATATAGGTCGTACAGTTCAGGTGAAGTTGAACGATAATACAAAAGTTGAAGGTACATTATTGGCCGTAGACGAGATGAAGATCAATGTTCTTCAGAAGATAAAAGAAAAAGGTAAAAAAGCACAAGAGGTAGAAAAAGAACTTCCTTTTGATCAAATAAAAGCAACAAAAGTGGTAATTTCATTTTAATAATAATGAGTAACAGCAACATCAATCTGATAGACTCTTTTCAAGAGTTTAAGGAGTTTAAGAATATCGATAGACCTACTGTTATTACAGTATTGGAAGAGGTTTTTCGTAGTATGATCCGTCGTCGTTTTGGTACGGATGAAAATGTGGATGTTATCGTGAATCCAGATAACGGAGATTTGGAGATTTGGAGGACGCGTGTCGTTGTTGAAGATGAGTTTTCAGAGGATGATGATCTTGAAATCGAATTGGCAGAAGCTAGAAAGCATGATGAAGATTTGGAAGTAGGCGATGATTTTATTGAACAGATCACATTGGAAAGCTTTGGCCGTCGTGCAATTTTAGCTGCACGTCAGACGCTTGTATCTAAGGTTTTGGAATTGGAAAAAGACGAAGTCTTTAAGAAATATAAAGATAGAGAAGGAGAGTTGGTCATTGGTGAGGTTTATCAGATTTGGAAAAAGGAAATCTTGGTATTGGATGAGGACGGTAATGAATTAATTCTTCCTAAATCAGAACAAATTCCAGCTGACTATTTCAAAAAGGGAGATGGTATTCGCGCAGTTGTGCATAAAGTGGATATGATGAATAATAATCCAAAGATTATTATTTCACGTACCGCACCTGCGTTCTTACAACGTTTATTTGAACTTGAGGTTCCTGAAATTTTTGATGGTTTGATTACGATCAAGAAAATCGTTCGTGAACCAGGAGAAAGAGCGAAGGTTGCTGTTGAGTCTTATGATGATCGTATTGATCCTGTAGGAGCTTGTGTTGGTATGAAGGGATCCCGTATTCATGGTATCGTTCGTGAACTGCGTAATGAGAATATTGACGTAATTAATTTTACAACAAATCATTCATTGTATATCGCTCGTGCTTTGAGTCCAGCAAGGATTAGCTCAATCAAAATCGATGAAGAAAATAAGACTGCGGCTGTATATTTAAAATCGGATCAAGTTTCTTTAGCAATTGGTCGTGGAGGACACAATATCAAATTGGCTGGTAAATTGACTGGTTATGAAATTGATGTTTATCGCGAAAATGACGAGTTTGATGAAGACGTTGATATCGAAGAATTCAGCGATGAGATTGAAAGCTGGGTTATTGATGAATTGAAACGTGTTGGTTTGGATTCAGCGAAGTCGGTGTTGTCTCTTAGCGAAGAAGAGCTGGTTAGACGTACCGATTTGGAAGAAGATACTGTTCGTGAGATTGTACGTATTTTACAAGCTGAATTTGAATAAAATTCAGCTCGTTAATTTTTTTCTATCTAACATTCGGAATAAATTGTTTATGGATGGAAAAAAACATATTTTTGTAATTATATTAAAATAGTTTATATTATAGATGACTGAAGGAAAAGGAACAAACTTGCTTAAAGCAGCAAAGGAACTCAACATCGGGATACATACCGCCGTGGAATGTTTAGTGAAAAAAGGATATGATGTAGAAGCAAAGCCTAACACTAAATTGAGCGGAGAGATGTATGGTGTGCTGTTAAAAGAGTTTCAGGGAGACAAATCACTGAAAGATGAAGCTAAACAAATTGTGATTGGCAAAATTCGTCGTGAGGAGTCGCCGTCCACTTCTCCTAAGGAATCATCTAAGAATGAGGATTTCGAAGATCATGACGAATCCAAGGAAATCTTGGTCAAGAATACGGTAGAAATCCCTTCTGTTAAGGAAACTACTCCTACAAAAGTAGAGGAGCCTGTTCATCAAGGTGGTATGAAGGTGGTTGGTAAGATTGATCTGGACGCATTGAATAGAGGCGGAAGTAAGGTCAAGAAGGAAGAACCTGTTAAGGAGGAACCAAAAACCGTCAAAGAAACACCTGTAGAGGTTAAAGCTGAAGCTAAGGTGGAAGAAAAGAAAGAAGCCGAAGTCAAAGCGCCTATTGTTGAAGCGAAAAAAGAAGAACCAAAGGTTATTGAGAAGAAGCCGGAAGTTGTCGTGCCAAAAGCTGAAATAGAAAAACCCGAAGTAAATAAAACTGAAGTAAAAGCAACTCCGGTTGTAGAGACAAAAACTGAACCTGTGAAGGTAGAAGACAAGAAAAAAGAAGAAACAGCGCCGAAAGCTGTACCAGTAACTCCAATAGTGGAGCCTGTGAAAAAACAAGGAGATGAAATTATTTCTGCTCGCGCAGAAAGATTGACAGGTCCTAAAGTCATTGGTAAGATTGAATTACCATCTGCTAGACCTTCCCACAAACCAGTGGCTTCATCTTCAAATGCTGGAAATAATAATGAGAAACGTAAGCGTAAGCGTACGAATCCAAATGGTCCAGTAAACCCAAATGCGGGGCAAGGTCAAGGTCATAATAACCAACACCGTGGGCCGCGTGATGGTAACAACCCCAACAACCGGGACCAACAAGGAGGTAACCGAGGTGGGAATCATGGTCCTAACAACAACCCGAACAATCGTCCAGGGCAAAACAACAACCAACAGCATGGTAGACCGGGACAAGGAGGTAACAACCAACACCCAGGTAGACCAGGACAAGGTACGAGACCACAACACGGTAATCGTTTTGACAATAGAGGTAAGGGAAGACCTGTTGAGAATAAGGAAGAGCCTACTGAAAAGGAAATCCAAGATCAAATCAAGGCAACACTTGCTCGTTTGAGTGGTGCAGGTAAATCTGGTAAATTTGCGCAACGTGCCAAATTGAGACGTCAGAAACGTGATGATGTTGCTCAACATGCAGAAGAAGCTGCAATGGAGCAAGAAATGATGGCGAAAATATTGCGTGTTACAGAATTCGTAACTGCAAACGAATTAGCTAATTTGATGGACGTTCAGGTAACCCAAATTATTGCAACTTGTATGAGTTTGGGTATGTTCGTGTCAATTAATCAACGTTTAGATGCGGAAACTTTAACAATTGTAGCGGATGAATTTGGTTATCAGGTAGAGTTTATCAAACCTGAGGATGAGGAGACTGCTGAACTTGAGGAACCGGATAACGAAGCGAATTTGGTTTCAAGAGCCCCTATTGTAACGGTCATGGGACACGTTGACCATGGTAAAACATCTTTATTGGATTATATCCGTAAGGCGAACGTTACTTCTGGTGAGGCTGGTGGTATCACCCAACATATCGGTGCATACGCGGTGAAATTGGAGGATGACCGTAAAATTACATTCTTGGATACTCCTGGTCACGAGGCTTTTACGGCTATGCGTGCTCGCGGTGCTAAAGTGACGGATATTGTTATTATCGTTATTGCAGCGGATGACGCAGTCATGCCGCAAACAAAAGAAGCAATCAACCACGCGCAAGCAGCGGGAGTACCAATCGTATTTGCATTTACTAAAGTAGATAAACCGGGAGCAAATCCTGATAGAATCCGTGAGCAGCTTTCTGCGATGAATATCTTAGTTGAAGACTGGGGTGGTAAGTTCCAAGCGCAAGAGATTTCAGCAAAAACGGGAGAAAATGTTGACCTATTATTAGAGAAAGTTCTATTGGAGGCTGAGATGTTAGATCTAAAAGCTGATCCGAAAAAACGCGCTGTTGGTTCAGTAATTGAAGCAGCTTTGGATAAAGGTCGTGGTATCGTGACAACGGTATTGATACAAAGTGGTACATTACGTGTTGGAGACCCTATTTTAGCGGGATCACATTCAGGTAAGGTGAAGGCTTTGACTAATGAAAGAGGTGAACGTGTTAAAGAGGCTGGACCGTCTGTTCCAGTACAAATCTTGGGTATGGCCGGCGCACCAACAGCAGGGGATAAGCTTTATGTTCTTGAAAGCGAGTCTGAAGCTAGAACTGTAGCCAATAAACGTCTTCAGTTACAACGCGAGCAAGGTATGCGTGCAACTAAACATATTACCTTGGATGAAATCGGTCGTCGTTTGGCCATCGGTAACTTTAAAGAACTTAATATTATCGTTAAAGGTGATGTGGACGGTTCTATTGAAGCATTATCAGATTCATTATTGAAATTGTCTACTGACGAGATCCAAGTTAATATTATTCATAAATCAGTGGGTGCGATCTCTGAATCAGATGTATTGTTAGCTTCTGCTTCCGATGCGATCATCATAGGTTTCCAAGTACGTCCAACACAAAACGCACGTAAGTTGGCAGAGAACGAGCAAATTGATGTACGTTTATATTCGATCATCTATGATGCGATTGATGAAATCAAGTCTGCGATGGAGGGTATGTTGGCTCCGAAATTTGAGGAGAAAATTGTTGCTGAGGTTGAAATCAGAGAAACTTTCAAAATTTCTAAAGTTGGTACGATTGCCGGATGTATGGTTAAAGAAGGTAAGATCAATAGAAATAATGATATCCGCATAATCAGAGATGGTGTCGTAATTCATACCGGTAAACTGGCATCTTTGAAACGTTTCAAAGACGATGTGAAAGAAGTTTCAATGGGTTATGAATGTGGTTTAAATATTGACCGTTTCAATGATATTCAAGTAGGAGACATTGTCGAAGCTTACGAACAAGTTGAAGTGAAACGTAAATTGTAATCACTTAGTGATACACTAATAAAACAGAAAGCGGCATTGATTTTAATCAATGCCGCTTTCTGTTTTAACGTTCGTATAGTTCTATTGGAACCTGATCAGGATCAAAGAAGAATGTAAAGCGTTTATTTGTTAACTCGTCTATTCTGATCCCTTCGTGTGATACACCTGCTTTTTCGAGCTTATTTAATTCTAGGTCGAGATTATCGACTTCGAATGCAAGATGTCTTAAACCGGCGGCTTCTGGAAAGCTGAGCCGATTAGGCGGTGATGGGAACGAAAAAAGTTCTATAATGTAATGATCATTGAGTTTGAGATCCAGTTTGTAGGAATCACGTTCCACACGATAGTATTCTCTAGCAATCTCTAGGCCCAGTATGTCAGTATAGAATTTCTTTGAACGCTCATAATCACTACAGATAATAGCGATATGATGTATCTTGTTGAGGTTTAATTTCATTATTAAATTTTATCTCATTGCGTTTGTTATACAAGGTTGTTCCTTAAGGATATGGGTCATATACAGACTATTTACAATGTTTCATCTTATTTTGCTCTTTCATATTGTTTAGGCCAGGGGATGTCAGCGTTTAATTCTTTGGCAAAATGTAATGGAAGATGTGGATCATCAAGAAATCCCCGCGCGATTAAGATTAAATCAGCTTGCTTTTGAGCGATGATCTCGGACGCTTGGATAGCCGTTTTGATTAAACCTACTGTGGCAACGTTATTCTTGGTATGTTCCTTAATCGCGATGGCGAAAGGGAGCTGATATGCTGGCCCTACATCTATTTTTTGATAGGAGACCAAGCCTCCACTCGAGACATCAATTAAATCTACCCCCAATGTATACAGTAGTTGTGATAAGGCTATAGACTGCTGTAAATCCCAGCCTGCTTCGGCCCAATCTGTTGCTGAAATACGTACCCATAAACTTTGGCTTGTTATTTCTTGTTTTACTCTTTTCACAATTTCAATAAGAAAACGTATCCTATTTTCAAAGATCCCGCCGAAAGAGTCTGTCCGTAAGTTGCTCAGTGGTGAAAGAAATTGATGGATCAGATATCCATGTGCGGCATGGAGTTCAATAATTTCATAGCCTGCCTGTATGGCTCTTTTCGTTGCTGTTCCGAATTGTTCAATCAGATTTTCAATGGCGTCTACATCAAGTTCCTGTGGTTCATAATCTCCAGAATGGAAAGGGATCGGAGATGGGGCGACTGTTTGCCAACCCTTTGGATCCGCTGGTGAAAATTGATTCCGCCCGACCCAGGGTTTATTACTGCTTGCTTTGCGGCCCGCATGAGCAAGTTGTATGCCCGGTATGGAATCATTTTCTTTAATGAACTCGGTTATTTCTTTTAATTTTTCGATATGCTGGTCGTCCCATAAACCAAGGTCTCCATCACTGATTCGACCGTCAGGGCTAACTGCTGTTGCTTCCTGTATTACTGCTGCAGCTCCGCCGATTGCAAATTGGCCCAAATGAACCAAATGCCAGTTATTTGCAAAACCATCCATTGCGGAGTACTGGCACATTGGAGATACGACCAAACGATTTTTCAATTGCAGGTTTCCAATATTTACTGATGAAAATAATTGACTCATAATTGCGTGTTTATAGAAGGCAGGAGCAAGGAAAGCTCCTGCCTTGATCAATTCTTTGTTTTGTAAAGAGATGCCCTCAGAAGCCTTTATTTAAATCTTTGTGAACCGTGGTTCAACTGTTAAGGATTTGTAGACCATAAAGATGCTGATTTTAGCATTGCTCTTCTTGGCAGTTTTAAATTAGCAACCACTAACTCTGCGAAATCTTCAGGCTGGAGAACTTTTTCTGGATCGCCATCGGTAAGTCCAAGTTCTTTGGACATATCGGAAGCAATCGTGCTTGGCATTAGCGTGCATACCCGAATATTGTTTTTCCGTACTTCCCGCATTAAAGAATCGGCGAAGCCAATGACGCCAAACTTTGATGCACTATAAGCGGAAGTGGTGGCCGCACCGTTTAATCCGGCTGTCGAAGATACCATAATGATATCGCCTTGATTTTTTTCAATCAGTTGTGGAAGGATAGCTTTTGTAACAAAGTATGTACCCAAGAGATTGGTATGAATGATCGATGTCCAATCGGCAACGTCCATGTCGAGCACAGAGGAAAATGATGCCACTCCCGCATTGTTAATTAAGATATCAAAGCTACCGAAAGTATTTTTCAGTTGCTCGATCTCCTGTTGTACAGCACTATAATTTGATACGTCAAAAACGGCATAAGTGACCTCGGTGCCTAGCTCGGCAAGTTCCGCAGCCGTATCCTTCAAAGCAGCTTCATTTCTCCCAGTAATCGCGATATGTACACCTTCTTTGGCCAATGCGAAAGCAATTGCTTTTCCTAATCCCCGCGCACCACCTGTAATTAAGGCTCTTTTTCCTGTTATATTTTCCATAACATAAAAATAGGTATGATCTTTTTTATTCGTGTCAGATGAACCTCAAAAAGGCAACTTATTTTGCCTTTTTGAGGATATTTTCGATAATAGGGTAAGTGTTGTTCCGTATGTCTTCAAATTGGTCCACATGACGCCATTCCGCTTTGGTAATATCTTCTGCGGTTTGTGGAATCAGTTTAGGGACTTTATTCACTCCCATTTCGTACCAGTTTGTTGCTTTCAGGACGAATTCTCCATTTCGCAAAAAATAGGTATGGTAGGATGTGGTAATTTTCTTTCCCAAATAGTTGATTTTGATACCACATTCCTCTTCGACTTCACGTACTGCTGCTTCCCGCATTTTTTCATTGTCTTCCACTTTGCCCTTAGGAAGGTCCCATTTTCCCAACCGGTAGATAAAAAGATAATCCCCATCACCGTTTTTAACCAATCCACCGGCTGCTTTGATGAGCTTAATTTTATTTTTTAAGTTTTGAAATACAGTTTCAAAATCCTTGTTGATGTAGAGATATGTTTTTGGAACTTTATCAATTTCAGATTGTTTGAAAAGTTTTTGGAGGTCAATCTCTTGAAAACTAATTGTTTGTGGGTTTTTGGTTTTCGATGGAACGAAATCTGCTAAAATTAGCACGGTTTCGTTCATATAAATTTTATAAATTTGCGCCATGAATAATTTAAATGAGGTTGAACAAAAAGTTGCTGAATCCTTATTGCAAATTAAAGCAATAAAATTGCAACCTAAAAGTCCTTTTACATGGGCGTCGGGTTGGAAGTCTCCAATTTACTGTGATAACCGTATCACTTTGTCTCATCCATCGATCCGTACATACATTCGTCAAAAGCTTTCTAAGCTTATTCAGGAAGAGTTTGGATCAGTGGATATGATTTCTGGAGTTGCTACGGCAGGTATTCCACAAGGCGTTTTGGTAGCACAGGATTTGGGACTACCATTTTCTTATGTTAGAAGCTCAGCTAAGGACCATGGTCGTCAGAATTTAATTGAAGGAGAAGTGGTTAGCGGTCAACGTGTAGTTGTAATTGAGGATCTAATTTCGACAGGTAAGAGTAGTTTAGTGGCTGTAAAGGCATTACGTGAGGCTGGCTGCAATGTTGTTGGCTTGGTGTCTATTTTTACTTATGGATTGCAACAAGCTACTGATAATTTTGCCGATGCAAAATGTCCTTATTTCAGTTTATGTAATTATGATGCTTTGATTCAGGTCGCTGCTGAAAATAGTTATGTATTGGAGGAGGATATTGAGATCTTGAAAAAGTGGCGATTGAATCCTGCTACTTGGGGAGATAATTTTCAATAAAGGAAGATTAATTTATCGTTATGACTACTATTCAGAACACAACAGAAATCAACACAAATGTCAGCGAGGTGTATACATTTTTGTCGGATCTCAACAATCATGAACAGTTGATGCCGGAAAATATTTACAATTGGTCTTCGACTACGGACGAAGCTCGATTTACAATACAGAATATGGCAAAGCTAGCACTTAAGGTAGAAGATCGTGTCGAAAATCAAATCATTAAGTTGGTTCCTTTGGAGAAAGCGCCTTTTGAGGTTACTCTTCGTTGGGAATTGCAAGCGATTAGTGATACTGTAACAGAGGCAACTTTTATTATCGATGCTGATCTTAATATGATGATGAAGATGATCGCTGCTGGACCACTTCAAAAATTAGTTGATTTTCAGGTCAACAAATTAAAAGAAGTGTTAGGGTAGGTTGTTTATAACGGATATAAAAAAAAGCTCGATTAGTAATAATCGAGCTTTTTTTTATGCTAGTCTTTCATTGACTTTTTTCCAGTTCACAACATTCCACCAATTTTTAATATAATCGGCTCTCTTGTTTTGATAGTGCAGATAATACGCATGCTCCCATACATCAAGACCTAGAATGGGGATACCTTTTACCTCTGCAACATCCATTAAAGGGTTGTCTTGATTTGGAGTAGAGGTAATTTTTAAGTTACCTGAGTCATCCAAAATCAACCAGGCCCATCCCGAACCGAATCGTGAGGTTGCTGCTGCAGCAAATTGTTCTTTGAATTTGTCTAAAGAACCAAATGTCTTATTGATCATCGTCAATAATTTTTCGGAGGGCTGGCTCGGCTTATCGGACAGGCTTTCCCAAAAAAAGTTATGGTTCCAAGCTCCACCAGCGTTATTCCTTGCTTTGGGAGAGTACTTAGATATGTTTGCTAGAAGTTGCTCCTCTGAGGCTTCTTTGATATTTTCAGCAAGAATGGCTTCGTTAACGGCGTTAATATAGGCCATATGGTGCTTTGTATAATGGATTTCCATTGTCAACGCATCAATATTAGGCTCCAAAGCGGCATAACTGAAAGGTAATTTTACTTGGGAAAACTTTAAAGTAGCGGCATTTAATTCAGTAGCTTTCGCGGAAGCAATATCTTGTAATATTGATCCAGATACAGCGATGCCTAGTGTAGCTTTTGCTGCATTTTGAAGGAAGTTTCTGCGTGTTTGCATATAATCTTATTGTGATTAGTTTTGATATAAATATAACGTGAAATTTTACAAATATTGTGCAAGAATTGTCTGTTAATTGTAATACAACAAAATTGTTATAAATTCATCTTTTAAGTCGGCATATATTGTTTTGAATTTTGGTTTATGCTACACATAATTTGCATCCTTTTACGAGCGATTCAAGGCAGTCTTAGGGCAGGGTAGCTAGAGAATTATAATTGTTTATAAAGTCAAATTTAGCTAAGTTTGATTTATGTATACATTAAGGATCTCAAAAATTATCCCCCAACCTAATAATAACATTACTTTTCAGCTTGAATCTATAGCAGGAGACTATCCTTCCTATAAAGCTGGGCAGTTTATTACACTTTCTTTTGTGTTTGGTGATCGTGAGGTACGTCGTTCTTATTCTTTTAATAGTTCGCCTGATAATAATGAGCCCTTAAGTATCACTGTTAAGCGTGTCGAAAATGGGGAAATATCCCGACTGCTCCACCATACTATTGTGGAGGGGGATATCGTCAATGCAATGGAACCTCAGGGTTTATTTGTATATGAACCTGAACCGGAAAAGGTTCGGACCTTATTTTTGTTTGCTGCAGGAATTGGCATTACACCCTTGTATGCTATTCTGAAAACAGCGCTTCTTGCTGAAAGTAAGTCCAAAATAGTGTTAATTTACAGTAATAGTACGCTGGAGTTAACACCGTTCCGATCGGAATTGGAGCACTGGGCAGATCGATTTCCTGATCGCTTAACTATTGTGTGGATTTACTCCAATAGTAAATACTTGATGAAAGCCAGGTTAAATAGAGATTATATACATGCTATTGTTAACGATCATTTGTTTGGAAATAAGGAAGATGCTTTGTTTTATACTTGCGGTCCTGTGATTTATATGGACTTATGTCGTTTTACACTTTTGGGGATGGGATTTGATTCCAATCAGATAAAACGAGAGACATTTCTATTGCCCGAAAATGAAGAGGATGATGATGATGAGACCGAAAAGGAAGTCGATAGAACAACCTATGCCATCGAACTATCTTTTCAAGGTAAAACTTATAATCTAGAGGTTCCCTACAATAAATCTATTTTAGATATAGGGCTAGAGCATAAAATTAAGTTGCCATATTCCTGTAAATCCGGTATGTGTAGTACGTGTATTTCGCAGTGTACAAGGGGGAAAGTAAGAATGGACTATAATGAGGTGTTAACAGATCGCGAAGTTGAACAAGGAAGAATACTTTTGTGCACGGGGCATCCGGTAGAAATGAATACCGCTATTGAAGTACTATAATTGAGCATTGGTATTTAATCCAAAAATATGGTGTGCAGTTATGGGGCGCCAGAAATATTTAAAATTGCATATACAAGTAAATTTATCTAAGTTTGGATATAACCGTTTTATAGCTAACTATTATGGGGAAATTACTCTGGAGCCCAACAGAAGAGCAAAAATCTCAATCTGAGATCAATAAGTTTAAACAATATGTTGAGAAGGAGCATGGCTTATTCTTTCCATCCTATCAGGAGCTTTGGGCATGGTCTACGACGGAACTGGCTAGTTTTTGGAAGAGTATAGCCACCTATTTTAATATAAAGTTTCATTCAGACTTTACAACCATTGTTGAGTCGCCAGCAGATTCCTCAAGCTTTATCGGAACAAAGTGGTTTGCGGGGGCTACCTTGAATTATGCTGAACACGTATTTCGAAACACAACGGAAAAGCGTCCCGCATTAATTTTTCAATCTGAACAGCAAGCTAAAAGAGAGGTGTCATGGACTGAGTTGGAATCCATGGTTCTCAAACTTCAGGTCTACTTGAAAGAATTAGGTGTACAAAATGGAGATCGCGTAGCTGGCATATTGATTAATGGCATTGAAGCTGTTGCGTTATTTTTGGCTGCCAATTCCATCGGTGCTGTTTGGTCCTGTTGTTCGCCCGACTTTGGGGAGGCGAGTATTCAGGATCGTTTTGAGCAGATTGAACCCAAAGTGCTCTTCGCAAATTCCAGTTATTACTATAATGGCCGTCTTTTTGAAAAGGCGGAGAGTATTAAACAACTTTCTCTGCGGCTACCATCTTTACTGGCTTGTGTTTTGATTGATGACAATATTTGGGAAGAGATTCTGAAAAAGGATCTTACACAAGCTGAGCTCCAATTTACAGCAATGCCTTTTGATGCTCCAATATGGATTTTGTATTCTTCGGGAACTACTGGCAAGCCCAAAGCCATTACACATGGAGTTGGTGGTATGCTGCTAGAACATATGAAAGCACTTGGACTGCATCAAAATGTGCAAGAGGGGGATCGATTCATGTGGTATTCCACTACCGGATGGATGATGTGGAATTACGCGCTTTCGGCCCTTTTAATGGGAAATACATTGTGTATATATGATGGGGCCACGAATTATCCCGATAAATTGAGTCTATGGAACTTTGCTCGGGAAAGCAAGGTGGATCATTTTGGCGTTGGCGCTGCTTATCTCATCTCCTGTCAGGATCAAGATTTAAAATCCATGGCTTATCAGCCGAAAACAATAGGATCGACAGGTTCACCACTTCCACCAGATGTGTTTGAATGGCTAAATGTACAGTTTCCAAAGAGTCAAATTGTCTCGCTAAGTGGTGGTACAGACGTTTGCAGTGCCTTTCTTTCGGGGTGTACATTGCTTGATGTTTATGCGGGAGAGATTCAATGTCGCACCCTAGGAGCTAAGATAGAAGCATTTGATGAGAATGGTCATCATCTTTATGGAGAGGTGGGAGAACTTGTTATTTTAGCTCCCATGCCCTGTATGCCCATCTATTTTTGGAATGATTTGGCGAATAAAAAATACTTTGATAGTTATTTTGATAAATATAGCGGTGTTTGGAGTCATGGTGATTGGATTAAGATCACTGCACATGATGGCATAATTATGTACGGTCGTTCAGATGCAACGCTGAACCGGGGTGGTGTACGTATAGGTACTGCAGAGATCTATAATGTTTTAAATAGAACCGAAGGGGTCTTGGATAGTTTGGTTATCTGTGTAGATCATGAAAATGGATCATCTGATATGTTGCTTTTTGTTCAATTGGATAATGGTTTATTGAATGATGCGTTAAAAGGGGAAATTAAAAGGGAGCTTCGGCAGCAATATAGTCCGCGACATGTGCCTGACGATATTTTTCAGGTAGCGGCTATTCCTTACACGTTAAGCGGTAAAAAACTGGAGCTGCCTATTAAGAAGATTTTTTCGGGGATGCCCGTAGAAAAAGCGGTGTCAGTAGATATTATGCGGAACAGAGAATCTTTGTTAGACTTTGAAGCGATAAGTAAAATCTGGAGAAGATCTTAAGTATAGTATGCTATAAAAATACCTAATTAGTAAACCCCTCGGATGACGAAGTTTATCGTTTGAGGGGTTTTCTAATTTAATTTTACTCCACTCAGACCTGTATAACACCTACATTATACCGTTCTAGAATAGGCTTTTCGTTGGCAGCTTCAATTCCCATGCTGATGACTTTTCGTGTTTCTTCAGGTGCTATAATTCCATCAACCCATAATCTTGCAGCAGCGTAATACGGACTCAGTTGCTCGTTGTACCGATCTTCGATTGATTTAAGGAGACTGTTTTTTTCTTCTTCATTGATTTCTTGACCCTTGGTTTTTAAAGCTGATTCTTGGATTTGAAACAGTGTCTTGCCCGCAGCGGCACCGCTCATGACAGCCATTTGGGCAGTTGGCCAAGCGTAGATTAGTCGTGGGTCATACGCTTTTCCACACATCGCATAGTTTCCTGCGCCATAACTATTTCCAACAATAAAAGTGAACTTTGGGACTACGGAATTGGCCATTGCATTTACCATTTTTGCTCCGTCTTTGATAATCCCCCCTTGTTCTGATCGGCTTCCTACCATAAATCCAGTGACGTCCTGAAAAAACACAAGCGGAATGTTCTGCTGGTTGCAATTCATGATGAAGCGCGCTGACTTATCTGCTGAATCACTATAGATGACCCCGCCCATCTGCATTTCCATTGCGTTGCCGGGTTTCTTGGCTTTGATAATTTCACGTTGATTGGCAACAATCCCGACAGCCCAGCCGTCTACGCGTGCGAGGGCGCATACAATTGTTTTTCCATAATCGGGTTTGTATTCTTCTAAAGTCTCTGCATCTACAATTGCATTCAAGATATCCTGCATGCGATAAGGTTTTGTCCTGTCTTCGGGAAGAATCTCTACTATTTTACTCGGATCTGTTTTTGGAGGAAGGCTTTTCTTTCTGTTGAAATTAGCTTTTGGATTTCCACCTATTTTATCGATAACATTTTTTATAGCCTCTAAACAACTTTGGTCGTCGGGAAATTTATTGTCTGTCACGCCGGAGATCTCCGAATGGGTAGAAGCTCCGCCGAGTGTTTCAGCGTCTACGGTTTCACCTATTGCAGATTTGACCAGGTATGGGCCTGCTAAAAATACAGAGCCTGTTCCTTCGACGATAAAGGCGTAGTCGGACATAATAGGGAGGTAAGCGCCACCTGCCACGCAACTTCCCATGATTGCTGCAATTTGAGGTATTCCCATGGAAGACATTCGGGCATTGTTACGGAATATGCGGCCAAAGTGTTCTTTATCGGGAAATATTTCATCCTGCATCGGTAAAAATACGCCTGCAGAATCTACCAAATAAATAATTGGAAGATTGTTTTCCATGGCAATTTCCTGTGCGCGTAGATTTTTCTTGGCAGAAATAGGGAACCAGGCTCCTGCTTTTACGGTTGCATCGTTAGAGACGATGACACATAGTTTGGATTTTACATAGCCTAGTACCGCTGCACAGCCTGCATTTATGCATCCACCATGTTCTTTATACATTCCCTCGCCGGCAAACATGCCTATTTCCAGATATTCTCGGTCTGGGTCCAGTAGATATTCTATTCGTTCCCAGGCTGACATTTTGCCCTTTTCTTTCAGTTTTTTTATTTTATCGATGCCACCACCTAGTTTTAAATTTTCTCTTTTTTGGCGAAGTAATGCGAGTAGCTCCTTCATAATTTATAATCTTGGTTTTAAAAAGCTGTTGAATTAAGAATTTCTTATTTTTAGATAAATTTAAAATAAAATTTTAAAATATTTGCAATTTTATTCCTAAATATTTTGATATATTTGAATTGAATTACCGATTGTAAATTTAATATTCATGCTTATGTTTATTGAAAATAAACAACAAATGGATATGATCAGACAAAGTGCACGAGATTTTGCACAGTATCATATCAAACCTTATGTGATGGAATGGGACGAAGCCCAAATATTTCCAATAGAAGTTTTTAAAAAGTTAGGCGAACACGGTTTCATGGGTGTGATCGTTCCAGAAGAATATGGTGGATCGGGACTCGGATATCAGGAGTATATTACTGTTTTGGATGAGATTTCCAAGGTGTGTGGCTCAATTGGACTTTCCGTAGCAGCGCATAATTCGTTATGTACAAATCATATATTAAGCTTTGCTAGTGAAGAACAGAAGAAACGTTATCTTCCAAAGTTGGCGACAGCTGAATGGATCGGTGCCTGGGGACTTACAGAGACAGGTTCTGGTTCGGACGCTGGTGGAATGACGACATTTGCTGAGAGAGATGGTGATCACTACGTGTTAAATGGTTCTAAAAATTTTATCACGCATGCCATCAGTTCTAGTGTTGCTGTCGTTATTGCGCGGACGGGGGTCAAGGGAGATAAAAAAGGGATGTCGGCTTTTATTGTTGAGAAAGGTACACCTGGATTTACCGCAGGAAAGAAAGAAAATAAATTAGGGATGCGCGCCTCAGAAACTGCCTGTCTGTTTTTTGATAATTGTCGGATTCATCGGGATCAACTCATCGGTGAAGAAGGGCAGGGGTTTGTGCAGGCCTTAAAATTATTGGATGGCGGACGTATTTCTATTGCGGCACTTTCTTTGGGTATTGCACGCGGAGCTTACGAGTGCGCGTTGAAATATGCGCACGAGCGTGAGCAGTTTGGGAAAAAGATTTACGAATTTCAAGCGGTTTCTTTTGCACTTGCAGATATGGCTACACAGGTGGAAGCCAGTGAACTGTTGACGAGGCAGGCAGGCTATTTAAAGGATCATGGAGATCGTGTTTCTAAAATTGGTGCGATGGCTAAACTTTATGCGTCAGAGGCTGCCGTTAGTGTCTCGAATGAATCTGTACAAATCTTTGGCGGTTATGGATTTACAAAGGACTATCCTGCCGAGAAGTTTTTTAGAGATGCCAAGTTATGTACAATAGGTGAAGGGACTTCAAGCATTCAGAAAATGGTGATCGCTAGAGAGATTGAGAAAGATATTTTATAGCATATTATGAGGGATCAAGTTGTATTGGTTGATTGCCCAAGAGACGCTGTTCAAGGGCTTCATAACTTTATTGAGACAGATAAGAAAATTAAACATATCAATACGTTAATCGAAAGTGGGCTGTTTGATGTTATTGATTTTGGATCTTTCGTTTCGCCGAAAGCAGTTCCGCAGTTGGCGGATACAAAAGCAGTACTGGAAGGAATCAGAACGAATGAGAAAGTGAAGTTATTGGCGATTGTTGCCAATCTTCGGGGTGCGCAGGAGGCAGCTCTAGAGGAAAAAATCCACTTTTTAGGGTATCCATTTTCAATATCGGAAACATTTCAACTTCGAAATACCAATATGGGCTTGGCGGCTTCTTATCAGCAGGTAAAAGAAATGAAAGCTTTGGCCGACTCACAGCATAAATCTCTGGTCGTTTATATTAGCATGGCTTTTGGAAACCCATATAGTGACCCTTGGTCCCCACTTTTGGTAGAAGAGTGGATTGGAAAATTATGCGATCTTGGCATTCGGGAATTTTCTTTGGCAGATACAACTTCAGAAGCCGATGCAAATCAGATTTCAGAATTATTTAGTTTTGTTAAAACTCGTTTTCCAACACTGGAAGTAGGTGCACATTTTCATGCAAGGCGAGAGGAAAGTCTTGCAAAGGTTGAAGCAGCTTACCTCGCAGGTTGCCGTAAATTTGAAGGCGCATTGCTCGGTTATGGCGGCTGTCCATTTGCAAAAGATGATTTGGTCGGTAATATACCTTCAGAGCTGTTGTTGCATTATTTTGGACGAGGAACTGATGCTGAAATAATCGGATTGGAGCATAGTTTCAGACAAATGATTTTGTAGATGGAAAAACTGAATTTTATTAAAGTGCACGTTGAGGGGCATGTGTTCAACTTGACCTTAGCCCGTTCGGATAAAAGAAATGCTTTTAGTCCGACAATGGTGAGCGAAATAGCCTATGCATTGAATCTGGCGAATAGCAATCCTGATGTTCGTTTAGTACAAATAGAGGCTGAAGGTCCCGTGTTCTGTGCTGGTATGGATCTTAAAGCTTTTGAGGACCCTACATTAGATATTGGAAATTCGGCAATTCCCAAGGTTGAAAAATCACTGGCAGAAATATTTGCCTGTTTAGATAAGCCTTCAATCTGTGTTGTTAGGGGAGATGTTATTGCAGGTGGTTTTTTGATAGCATTATCCTGTACGTATTTGTTTGCTCTCCCACATGTACGTTTTTCTTTGCCTGAAGTGAAAATTGGACTTTTTCCATTTCAGGTGTTGGCGTTGCTTACAGAATATATGCCTGAAAGAAAAGCGATGGATCTCTGTATCAGTGGTCGGTCTTTTTCTGCTGAGGAGGCTTTGGAAAAAGAAATTTTGTATGGCATGCTGGATGCTGAAGAAACAGTATTGATTGAATTGAAAAGGACGATTCTGGAAAATGCACCCTTGGCTATATCACGGGGTTTTGTAGCACTGCGAAAATTAAAAGAGCAAGATTATGATGATAAGTATAACTTTCTATTGGAGAGCTTGGCAGATTTACGTAAAACCAATGATTTCAAAGAGGGAATGGATGCAATGCGAAATAAAAGAAAAGCCAACTGGCAAAATAGCTAATTAAAATGATCGAAAACTAGGTCTGCTTGTCAGCGGCGAGAATTCCCAGGGAATGGAGCTAAGAGCGATCAGGAGAGCTAGTCCAAACCAGATTAATAATATTTTAAAACGTCGATCGTTTGTATCGGCGTTTTTGCTTTTAAGGGCACCTAATGTTAAGCAGATTGCGGCAATAATCATCATGCTACTGTGCTCCATGCCGAAGAAGCGAATTTGCCTGAGGTGAACTGCTTCGTCAAAATGTTGCAGGAAGTACTGTGTGATGGGGCTCAGTACATAGAGGCTAAAACCTAAAACTAGCTGAATATAAAAAGAAATAACCGTAGTTTTTACAAGAAATTGATCGGTAGGGGAGAATGGATGTTCCTTTTTTCTTTTGTGAAAAAAATTCACGAGACTAATCGTTAGTACAATCAGTACCTCCCATCTCCATAAAGAATGCATCGCTAGAATGAAAGGATAAATGTAATTCATCATACAGACAAAGATGGTAATAAAATAGATTTAATGCTATTTTAAGCAATATCATCGCATAAAATAGACGGCGGTTTTTCATCAGTTGACTAATCTGTTGTTCAAAGTATGTCATATTTATGTGTATTTATTGTTTATATAAATTTTTTATTATTTTGATTATTAGATTGTTTTGTATATTGTTTAACTCTTGGTTAATACTACTGCTGCGTGTAATTTGTTGTTTATCGTTCAGGTGCAGAATAACAATTAACTGGTTCAAATAGACAGCTCAAATGATTGCAAGAACAAAGGTGTTTCGTATTGAATAATCAATACTACTCTTGTATGTTTTATTTTTGGCTGTTTTTAGCCTCTCTGAGGTGCTGTTTGTCATCCTCAAGGAGATTTGTGTGGTTTTGATTTAATTCCGCTTAGAATGCGGTTATTTTACTTTTGGCGGATAGTTATAATTTGTTCAGTGTTTTAACATCGATAACACCTATCGCCAAAGTTGCGTTTTGTTTATTGCGAATTTCATAATTAATTTTAATAACTATTTGTTTGTCATTATATTATGCTTATTACATAAATTGAGTATTTATGTTAACCTATTCCGATTTGCGCTGTTAAATTAAGGTAATGCCTGAGCGTAAGCAAAGCTCTGCCTGTGTTTTTTTTAAAATATTTTTGGAATTATATAAAATTCGTTTCTATATTAGTGTATTAATTAAATAATACAGTAGTATGGTTACTATCCAAAATCTAAATTTCAGCTATAGTAAATCGAGGCCACTCTTTCTTCATATGGATCTTGAATTGAAGCAGGGGCATATCTATGGCTTGTTGGGGAAGAATGGTGCTGGCAAATCAACTTTGCTTAAGAATATTGCCGGTTTGGTATATCCTGTTTCGGGACGAGTTGATGTGCTGGGGCATAACCCTAATCGAAGGGAACCTTCCTTGTTAAGGGAGATTAGTTTTATTCCGGAAGAGTTTTATCTCCCTGCCGTAAAATCAGAACAGTTTCTGAAGGCTAATGCAGGGTTCTACCCCAACTTCGATCAGGTATATTTTGATCAGCTTATCCGTGAGTTCGATATTCCCATTGAGCAAAAATTAGCAAACATGAGTTATGGACAGAAAAAGAAATATATTATTTCTTTCGGTTTAGCGTCTAACACAAAAGTGATCATCATGGATGAGCCAACGAATGGTTTGGATATTCCTTCTAAGGTTCAGTTTCGAAAGATCATGGCTTCTGCCATTACTGACGATCGATGTGTGATTATCTCCACACATCAGGTGCGTGATCTGGATAATCTTATTGATGCTGTTATTTTACTTGATGATCATAAGGTCGCACTCAACGCTCCGATGCATGTGATTACTGATCGTTTATGCTTTAAAAAAGTAAGAGAGTTGCCTTTGGATACACTCTATTCCGAAGAAGGAGTAGGCGGTTTTAATGTTATTCTCCCAAACTCGGCGGTAGAAGATTCGAAGCTGGATTTGGAATTGCTATTTAATGCTGTGTTACAGTGCAAGGAAAAAATTACGGACCTTATTAAACATGATGAGTATGTCAAATCTATTTAATGCTACGCGTTTTTTTGGACTGATTCGAAGACAATGGATTGGTTTTGGACGAATTTATCTGATGTCAATAGGAATTATTGCCGGGGTAATTTTTGGTTTTTATGCGGTTAATTTGGGATCAAATTATGATGATATCAGAAAGAATACTGTTTATTCGTTGCTAAATTTCAGAGCACCGTTGTTTTGTATCTTGGGACTCTTTTTTGTAACGGTTATCTCGAGCAGTTATTTTGCTGATTTAGGGAAGAAGACCCGCGCGATTTTTGAGCTGATGATTCCAGCTTCACAATTGGAAAAGTTTCTAGTCAGCTTATTCTATACGGTTGTCGTGAGTATTGGTTCATACTTATTGGTCTTTTATTTGATCGATTTGGCATTTGTTTCTTATTTGAGGAGCGTTGGTTCTGTGGTTGTAAATGAAGTACAGCCATCAGGAGAGGCGGTAAGTGTGGATCTATGGCAGTACTTTTTCAAGGTTCAATATCCTGAACCAGCTTATTATTTTTGTTTTGTACCAATTCTTCTGAATGCAATTTTCTTACTTGGTGGGATCGTCTACCAAAACTATCAATATGTAAAGACGGCTATTTTTCTTGTGCTTTACTGTGTTGTTTGGATGTGTCTTTTTGTTTACTTAATGAAAACCCAGACTCAGGATACCGTAGGTACAATGGATAATAACTATTGGTCTGATTCAAATCATATTTTTGCATTGATCGGCGCTGTAGGAGTGTTGCTTACCATAATGATTTGGGCGGTTGCTTTTTTAAGGTTAAAAGAAAAGGAGATTTAATATGGAGTTCAACGCAAATAAAGCCATTTACCTTCAGATTGCTGAGTACGTATGTGATCATATTTTGCTAGCGACCTGGAAAGTGGATGAAAAACTCCCCTCAGTAAGGGAATTGGCAGTTCAGATGGAGGTTAACCCCAATACTGTAATGCGGACCTACGATATGTTGCAACAGAAAGAAATTATAGCCAATAAGCGCGGGATTGGTTTTTTTCTGACACAAGAATCGGTGAAGAATGTGAAGTTATATAGAAAGGCAATTTTTCTAGAAGAAGATCTTCCCTTGTTTTTTCGCAATATTTATTTATTGGAAATCGGTTTGGATGAGTTAGAACAACGTTATAGACGGTTTGTAAGTCAGAATTTTAATCAAAATGAGTCATGAAATTAAGTACAAAAATAATAATGGGATTAGCAATAGGCTTATTCGCGGTTCCGATGCTTGTCGCATCCTACCTTGTTCGTATAAATCGGGTTGATGCGAAAGAATATAATGCTGATGTTGAACAGGAGGTATCTAAGCCAGATGCAAAGGATGTTTATTACCGGTCGTTTCCCTTGGCAGCTTTCGATAAGCTTTATATTGTAGGTACCAATGCAAGTGGTATAGGGTTGTATTGGGTGAAAAGTGATAAGTTTATGGTTAAAGTTAATAAAAGTCAAGCCGACTTTGTGAAAACGAATGTCGATCAATCTGGCAATCTTACGTTAGATCTTTTATCAGGAGGAGAGGGGTTTTATAAGTCAATTTATATTTTTTCACCTGATCTTAAGGTTTTAAAATTAAAAAATGCGGGTATTAACGAGTTATCTGCCAAGTTGAACGAGTTGACTGTTGTGGGTGATAGCGTTGAGGTATTTTCCCTTGCGGAGAAATCCGTTATAAATACGTTGAACCTGAACCTGACAAACTCCACTATTGACGATCTTGGCGGGACGGACAGTAAGGGGAATTCTCTTGTCGGTCGTTTATTTGTTAACACAACGAATAGTGTTTTGGGACTTCCGCGTACGAATTATCAAAGTGCAGATATTGTGGCAAACAATTCAGAAGTATATTTCAATAGGAAAGGACCTGAAGCCAAAGTTGGTCTTCTGAATATCAAAACTGAAGGCAAATCATCTGTCCGTTTAGATAGTTTGCAATGGGGAACATTGAACGGAAATCTATCCAATGACACTAAAATAGATTTGCCTGTCCATGCATTACGATCATTGATTAAGTAGGGTTTAATTGGTGGATGTTGCGGTCGATCGTTAATAATAGAGATCGGTATTTTCTGAAAAGGTCAAAATTCCATAGCGGAATTTTGACCTTTTCTTTAAAGGGATGATGTAGATTTTCGGTGTTCGATACTGCAGTCCAAAAAATACGTCTCGAATTCGAAATAATTCTTTTTGTTTTTTTTCTTTAACATCTGCAAGAGGAGCTCCACTGATTTTTCTGCCATTAGCTGTGTTGGTTGGGTGATTGTTGTTAGAGATGGATTGAGACTGTTGGCAAAAGGGGTGTTGCTAAAGCCAATTAAGTTCATGTCATCAGGAATTTTCACCTTCAATTTATTTAATATGTGTAAAACTTTTAGTGATAAGGTGTCTGTCGTTGAGAGGAGTGCATTTGGAGCAAAGGGCCTATTTAATAGCGTACTTATTTTGCTTTCCAGTTCGTCATCGATATTGTCCTTGGGGCTGGAATAGGATATTTCTATAATATTTTCTTCTTTGAAGGGTACGCCGGCGTTGAAGAGTGCATCTTTATATCCTTTTATACGGCTTACATTTCCGCCAATATCTTTACATAGTAAAAGAATGATATTTTCTCTTCTGTTTTTGATCATTTCTTCTGTTGCCTGGTAGATGACCTTGTTGTTTTGGATTCCGATTTTGAATGTATCGAGCTGATGGTTTATTCGGTCAAAAATAATAACAGGACAAACCTGTTCCATCATATAAAACAAAAGCGATAAGCTTGAATCATTTTTTACAGGGGAAATGATTACTCCTTCGATATTACTCTGTACACAAAGTTCTAGCGCTTCTTTTTCTTTTTTCTCGTCGTTAAAAGTCTGCAATAGGATCAGTTTATAATTCGTCTGCGATAGAATGTGCGAGATATCTTCGTAGAAATCAAAGAAAAATGAGCTTGAGATAAATGGAACAATGATTGCTAAGGTGTTTGAGCGCCCCGTTTTTAAGCTTTTTGCGGAGAAATTTGGTATATAATTGATTTTCTGCGTAAAATCTAAAATTAGCTTTTTTGTCTCTGCGCTTATTTCATGACTATCGTTTAGTGCTTTGGAAATGGTTCCTGGAGATAGGTTTAACTGTTGGCCAATCTCTTTTAATGTAAATCTCTTCATATGCTCGATCCTCTTTCATTGATTACAAATGTTCTAGCGTTAATACGATGGTAAGATAGCACTAGAGTTATTCTTGAATTATCGGTTACTATTTTTAATGTATTGAGCCCGTAAATTCTTGAAATTATAAAGATAAGATAAAAAACATGTTTTCAAATGGAGATCAAGAAAAGCGTTGTTAATGAGAATTGATAAGATGTTGTTTGTATTCGGGCGAAAAGTATCGAAAAGTTTGTTAAAAGAGGAGGTTGTTATTTGGTGCCGCCGAAAAGTTTACTGATGAGCCAAAGGACAAGGGTGACTATAACAACCACGATGAGGATGCCTGTCCAAACACCAGCCTTAAATATCCCTTCTATTACGGAGCAGCTTGTAATAAGGAAAAAAGAGGATGACATTATTATGTATGTTAATTGCCTTTTCATTATTTAAATTTTTGTCTGTATAAATAGAGACAACTGATAATGAAAATAGTTTTGTGAGAACAGCGCAATATAAGATTCTCGGTAAACTATAGGCTGAATAGGATTGCACATAGGTTTTGTCGTAGCTTTTCGGTTTTGCCGGTAATTTTTACAGAACAAAAAGGAGTTTCTGCGAGTGTTAAACAAGAAAAGCTAATCTTGCGATTAGCTTTTCTTTAGTGATCCCGCTGGGATTGGCTCAGCCCCTCATTTCCCAAGCACACCCCTGAGCCTCCATTGGATCGAACCCGGCCGACCCTTCTTTCGAATCCTAATATCTTTAAAACAAGAAAAGCTAATCTTGCGATTAGCTTTTCTTTAGTGATCCCGCTGGGATTCGAACCCAGGACCCATACATTAAAAGTGTATTGCTCTACCAGCTGAGCTACGGAATCCTTTCTGTTTTTGAAAGTGATGCAAAGGTAGAATTTCTTTTGATATATGTCAAATTATTGCGTGCAAATTTTGACGAAAAGGCCTTAACTGCTTAATAAATAAACGGATTATTTTTTATCGCGCTTTTTTTGCATGGATTATTCGGTCTGCTCCATTGATATCTTTTATGAGTTTGACCTGCTCAAATCCTTTTTTGACCATAAGTTCTTTCATTTCTGCACCGAGATATTGATTGATTTCAAAATATAGATCTCCATCTGGGGCTAAATGTTTCAGTGCAAAGGAAGAAATAACATCATAAAAAATCAACGGAGCGCTTTCTTCAATAAATAATGCGAGCTCAGGTTCATAAGCCAATACGTTTTGGTTCATATGCTGCTTTTCTCCCGGGGTTATATAGGGCGGATTGGATACAATGATATTGTATTGTTGGTCGGAGAAAATGTATTCCCATTCAAATATATCCGCATTGATAAATTGAACCTGAGTTTTTAAATTATTAGCATTTTCCTGTGCTGTTTTTATCGCCTCTTTTGAGATGTCTATCGTGGTTACCAGGGCATTATTGAGATGCTTTGATAAGGTGATAGGGATGCAGCCAGAGCCAGTTCCGATATCTATAATTTTTAGGTTTTGAGAGGATTTATGGTTTTTGATGATCAGATCGACAAGTTCTTCAGTTTCCTGGCGTGGAATGAGGACCGATTCATTGACCTGGAAAACTTCACCATAAAAATCTGCTTTATTGAGTATGTACTGTATAGGTCTGTGCTTTTTTAAATCCTGAAGGATGCTAAGTACTTCAGCCTTATCCGCCTCGTTGACGATATCTGTTTTTCTCAATTGATAATTGGTTCTATTTAACCCAAACTTTTCGGCAACAACCACTAAGAATATAGCTTTTATTTCATCCTCATCATATAACTCCTGAAGCTCATGTTGAAATAATAATTCGAAATCTTGAAGTATTTTCATGTGTCAAAGGTACGATTTTCATAGATTTGTATCTATGGATATGCACAAGCAATATATGCATCGTTGTTTGGAACTGGCCCAAATGGGTGCAGGTTCAGTAAGTCCCAATCCAATGGTTGGGGCTGTCATTGTTTTGGACGGTAAAATTGTCGGCGAAGGGTATACTTCTCCGTATGGTGGACCACATGCTGAGGTCAATGCTGTACAACAGGTTATGCAAAAGTATGGGGAAAAGGCAAAGCGGCTTATCGCGGAAAGTACTTTTTATGTCAGCCTTGAACCTTGTGCGCATTATGGAAAGACGCCACCCTGTGCTAATATGATTGCGGAGCTGAAACCTTTGAAAGTTTTTATAGCCTGTTTGGATCCTTTCGCAAAGGTCAATGGCAAAGGAGTGGAAATACTACGGGAAGCTGGTATTGAGGTTGAAATTGGTTTACTGGAAAAAGAGGCCGTGTGGCTCAACCGTCGGTTTTTTACACGTATCGGTCAATTCCGCCCCTATGTTATTTTAAAATGGGCACAAACTAAGGATGGTTTTATAGGGCAAGAGGGGAAGCAGGTTTGGATAAGTAATGCCGCAAGCCAACAGTTGGTTCACCGTTGGAGAGCGGAGGAAGATGCTATTTTGGTTGGTACAAATACTGCAGTCGTAGATAATCCCAGTCTGACCGTAAGAGAATGGCAGGGTAGCAACCCATTGCGTATTCTTTTAGATAGAGATCTTGCTATTCCTCTAGATGCCAATATTCTCAATGATCAAGCTGATACAATTGTGTTCAATGCTAAAAAGACAGAATGGACAGCAAATGTGAAGTATATTGAGCTTGAAAATTATGGGTTGTATCTGCCGCAGAATATTCTTTATCAACTTTATTTAATGGATGTTCAGTCAATAATCATAGAAGGAGGGTGTGCTACTCTGCAAATGTTTATAGATGCGGATCTCTGGGATGAGGCAAGGGTATTTGAGTCTGAAACAACATTATTGAATGGGATTGAGGCTCCTCAATTTAAGGGACAATTGCTAGAAAGCAAATTAGTTTCCAATGATCTTTTAAAGATCTATAAGAAAGAGTAATTATTAAATTGTATATTTAAGGAATTATAAGCCATAGCCGGTTGATTTAATTCTAAAATTACAATTATGTTAGTTACAGAAAACTTAATGCAGTTTATCTGGAAACTTCGGCTATTCCGTGCAAATGGGTTGAATTCTACTGATGGAGAACCCTTGGTCGTTGTTCATGTGGGGCAATATAATACAGATTCCGGCCCCGATTTTCTCATGTCACATATTAGGTGTAAAGGTAATGATTGGTTTGGTCATGTCGAGATGCATATCCAATCTTCGGATTGGGATCGACATTGTCATCAGGAAGATGTCGTTTATAATAACGTTATCTTACATGTGGTTTGGAAAAATGATAAAGTTATCTGCCGAAATGATGGGACATCGATACCGACATTGGTGCTTTCGGAATATGTGGAACAGCATCTGTTGGAACGGTATTCAGCGATGATGAATACAAAAAGTTCGATACCTTGTGAATTTCAGCTTGGTTCTATTGATCTTTTTAAAAAATCCATGTGGCTGAGTGCTTTAGCTATTGAACGGCTAGAAATGAAAGTTCAACAAATGTTGGTGATTTTAAAACAATTTAATACGGATTGGGAAAAAACTTTTTGGGTATGGATCTGCAGATGTATGGGATTAAAAGTTAATGCAGATACATTTCAGGAGCTTGGGGAAAAATTACCTTGGAACATTTTACAAAAATATCGTTCAAACCTGTTTAAAATAGAGGCTCTTTTCTTTGGGATAAGCAGGCTGTTAATTCAAGGACAAGAAAGCGAGTATATGAAGCGGCTAGCTGGTGAATTTGAGTACCAAAAACATATTCACGGTATAGAGGCTATTTATGGGGTTTGGAAAAGGATGAGAATGAGACCTTATAATTTTCCTGAACGGCGAATCACGCAATTAGCTGTTTTGTTTAGTAAGAACGAGTTGGGTGTTGCAAAGATTTTGGCTGTGGATGATTTGGAGGCTGCTCGAAAATTATTTAAGATAGAGTCGCCGGGTGATTGTTTTGGGGGATATTTTTCTTTTGGTACAAAAACGAAGGTAAAAACATCGGTTCGGCTGGGTAAAGAAACTATTGACACGCTTGTTATTAATGTGATTATCGTATTTCTTTTTTCATACGGTAAATATTTTAGTATTCAGTCATATATTGATAAAGCGCTAGATCTTTTGGAGCAGCTTCCTGCAGAGAAAAATGTTGTTGTGAGACAATTTGCTCAATATGATTGGCATGTTAAAAGCGCATTGCAAAGTCAAGGAATTTTGCAGTTAAAGAGATTTTATTGTGATAGGAAGCGCTGCCTGCATTGCAGCATTGGATCCGAAATTTTAAAAAGAAATTAATTCTTTAAAATTTCTGCAATCTCC
Source organism: Sphingobacterium sp. UME9 (assembly GCF_014170215.1). Classification (NCBI taxonomy): domain Bacteria; kingdom Pseudomonadati; phylum Bacteroidota; class Sphingobacteriia; order Sphingobacteriales; family Sphingobacteriaceae; genus Sphingobacterium; species Sphingobacterium sp. UME9. Next base: position 1,275,254 of record NZ_LZZP01000013.1, read on the forward strand.
TTATGGCCTTTTTCATATGCCATATCCATTGGAGCTAATCCTGAAATATTGATGACTCTGGTGTCGGCTCCATTTTCGAGTAAGGCAACAATAAAGTCGATATTACCAAATTGAGCAGCGAAATGAAGTGGAGTTTCGCCAGTAGCTTGAATGGCATTGACATCTGCATTAGCATCGATAAGCAACTTACCGATCTCCTCATTGTTGTTTGCCGCAGCAATATGTAGCGCAGCGGTGAGTTGTTCATTTTTGGTTACGACATTCGGATTGACTTTTTTGGATAGTAAAAGACGGACAATGTCTGCTTTGTTGAAATATGTTGCTAAGGCCAATGGCGTAAAACCCTGTGATGACCATTCGTTGACAACAGATGGAGCTTGCAAAATAATAGCCTCCAGGTATGAGGTTAACCCAGCCGCACAGGCCTCATGGATAGTCATGGATTTGGTGTGTTGTAAAAGTATCCGAATGATCTGGGGTTTGTTATAATAGCAAGCCAATAGGAGGGGAGAAATTCCATGACTCGTTGTTTCTTGTAAAAGTTCGGGATTTCCAATCAATAATAAGTCGATATCATGGCTTCTGCCTTCTTCAATATATTGTTCTAAAACGGAAAGGTTCATGTCTTAACAAATTGTCTAACGTTGTCACTAAAATAGACTTTATTGATGAGAATAAATGTTTGATTTGCGAAAATATTTGTATTTAATTTTGCTTGAGATTGAACTGAAATTTAGAAGAAGGGTGTTTTTACGGGGTGAATTGGATCTTAAAATCCGGAAAAAAGTTGATTTTGGGGTATTTTATATACACAAATGTGTAGTAATGCTCATAATGTTTTTGTAAATTAAAAAGTAGATGTACTTTTGTTAAGCCCCTCCCAAGGGCATGTTTTTCATAGGTAGATGTAGGGTCGGGTGTTTCTCACTACGACCCTTTTTTTATAGCTTTGTTTTTATTATTTTAAAAGAGATGTCTAAGAGAAAAATTGTTATTGCCATTACTGGAGCTAGCGGCTCAATCTATGCTAAAGTTTTGCTTAAAAAACTATTGGTATTAAAAACACAGATCGCAGAAGTTGGGATTGTAATGTCGAATAATGCGAAGGATGTATGGCGTGCAGAGTTAGGCGATGAGAGTTATCAGGATGTACCGTTCAAATTTTATGATAAGGGTGATTTCTTTGCTCCTTTTGCATCAGGATCGGCTCGCTATGATACGATGATTGTCTGTCCGTGTTCAATGGGGACATTATCAAGGATAGCCCACGGAGTTTCTTCTGATCTGACAACTCGCGCGGCAGATGTAATGCTAAAAGAACGACGAAGATTGATTTTGGTTACCCGTGAGACACCGCTAAATATTATACATATTCAAAATATGAAATTGGTGACTGAGGCCGGAGGTATCATTTGTCCTGCATCACCTTCATTCTATAGTTTGCCAAAGACTTTGGAGGATGTTGCAGAAACTGTGGTTGATCGGATTTTGAGTCTTGCTGGGTTTGAATTTAAACATTACCAGTGGGGAGAAAATGCCTAGTTATTCCTCGTTGAAATCTATTTTTAATGTTCTTTAATAAATTTGTATTTTGTAACTTTGTTTCTCGAAATGAAGCAATCACAGGCATCACGCGAAAAAGTTATTTGCAGCTATATGATTTATAGTGATAAAGCCACCGTTTGTCTGTTAACACTGCGCACGCTATATGCTTCGATAAATAAGTTGTATCCTTTTAATTTCAATCACATTCATATATGAAAAGCTTATTGATTACTTCTGTTAAAGTAATTTTACCTGGTAATGAATTTCATCAGCAGCAAGTTGATGTATTTATCGAAAAGGGAAAGATTGCACAGATTGGAAAATCTGTCAAAGTAGCTGATAAAAACATAGAGACCATCGATGGCGCCGGAAAAATTTTAGCGCCAGGTTTTTTTGACTTACATGCCAATTTTGGAGAACCTGGATTAGAAACCAAGGAAGACATTGTAAGTGGGACCGCCGCAGCAGCAGCGGGAGGATTTACTGGAGTTGCTGTAATGCCAAATACCGAACCGGCGATTCAAAGCCGTTCTGAAGTTGCACTTATTGTCAATACAGCGAAAGGAAATATTGTTGATGTACATCCAATTGGAGCTATCAGTAAAAAGCGAGAAGGAAAGGAACTAGCCGAGCTATTTGATATGAAGCAAACGGGTGCTGTCGCTTTCAGTGATGGAAATAGGAGTGTACAGCAGGCGGGATTAATGAGCAGAGCGTTGTTATATGCGAAGGGATTCGATGGATTGATTTTTTCACATGCTGAAGATGAATCTATGGCAGGTGGAAACAAAATGAATGAAGGTGCGATGAGTACTTATTTGGGGATGAAGGGGATTCCCAATCTTGCCGAATCGTTAATGGTTTCTCGTGATCTGTATTTGGCGGAATATACCGGAGCTCCAATTCATTTTGCATCCATTAGTACACCAGAAGCCGTAGACCTGATAAAAAAAGCAAAAGCAAAAGGTCTTCCAGTGACATGTGATGTTGCTGCACATCAATTAGTCTTTACTGACGAAGATATTGTCGGTTTTGATAGCAATTATAAGGTGAGCCCGCCGTTACGCACAAAGGCAGATCTTAAGGTATTACTTAAAGGAATTAAGGACGGTACTATTGACGCCGTCGTTTCGCAACATACACCACATGAAATAGAATTTAAGAATGTAGAATTTCATATTGCAAAAAATGGAATTATTGGACTACAGACCGTATTGCCACTCATGGTTCGTGCTGGATTAAACGAAGAACAAATTGTCAATAGTCTTTCAGTTAGACCCCGACAGATTCTAGGACTTGAAGTTCCTCTTATTGAAGAAGGGGCAGTAGCCAATCTTGTCGTATTTGACTCAGCGAAAACATGGAACTTCGATGAGAAAACCAATAAATCCAAATCAAAAAATTCTCCATTGTTCGGACAGACATTAAAAGGCGCTGTCGAATTGGTCATCAATAATAGTCAAATCATAAAAAACGATTAAAACCATGGAAGCAAATCTTAAAGCAGCCGTTGAGGCAGGTATATTAAATTATGGCAAGGTTGATGGAATCTCGACAGCCCCAGAGTTTCTCGAAAAGATTATTGGCGTATTCAATACGGAGGCCAGCTATCTAGAGAAATTAGAACTGTTGGATCAGTCTTTTGATGACTATCCGTTGTTTGACGAACTTCGTGAAGTATATGTCGATCTTTTATTGATGAACTTTTTCTCCAATGACGTATTAAAACTGGAAGATGATTATTTGGATTCTGAGGAATGGGAAGCGATCGAAGATGAAACAATAGATCGTGGAACAGAATTGTTGAATATTTTTCTTTATTTAGGGGAATGTAAGGATGATGAGATTGAACCTGAACTGGATGATTTCCTAAAAGAATTTTTACTGGTCGATGAAGATGAATTCCAAGATGAGCATGAAATTTATGAAGATATCATTGCTAATCAAATTGTCGTAGATAGCCCGTATGCCGAAATTGCAAAAGTAGGAAAAGGAATAAATCCGAGAAGCGAAGTTTATGAACTTTTCTATCCTATTATGAGTTTCTTTAGCGAGTTGAAACCATCTGAAAAGCAATTTGAGGAGTATGCTGAAGCTTCTTCCAATAAGGCTTTTGATATCGCCCTTTACCAAATAATTAGTACTTACTATAACAAATAATTTTATGGCAGAATCATTCAACCAAAGTAATGTAGGATTTGATGCGGTAATCGACAAAAAGAAAAGTATTATCTATGGTGTTATTTTAGGAATAATTTCTTTTATTCTAGGATTAGTTGTTTTGTTTGTTGTCAAAGACTTAAATTCCTTTTGGGGGGTAATGTCGATGTCATTTATTGTTAATACGGGAATTTTTGTTGTTATCTCTGCGCTGTTCGCCTTCTCTCTTAGGAAAGCAAATGGTGGATACTGGAATTTTTCTATAGCATTGAAATCGATCTTTATGATGCTTGCTATTTCTACGATTATTTCCACTATTGGTACGCAACTGTATGTTAATTTCATTAATCCAACTTTACAAGAAAAGGTGGTGACGCATACAATTAACGTTACCATTGAGTATATGGAGAAAAACAATGTGCCAGATGAAGTTATAGATTCAAAAATCGCAGAACTTGAAAAGCAAGTTGATGCTATAGGAAAGATAACCTTAGGGCAGGTGTTCAAAGGATTGGCAATCACATTGATGTTTCAATTTGTTTTTGCATTACTATTATCAGCCTTGACAAAACGAGAAAAATTGGTGATTAAGCAAGAGACCAATTAGTGTTTAATAAAATAAAATTGACCCTATAAGGTATTACTGAAAAAGTAATACCTTTGTTGGTATAATAATACTACATTTTTAGCATGATTAACATTCACATGGATATTTCTGTTGTTGTTCCTTTATTTAATGAAGAAGAATCCTTACCCGAATTGACAGCTTGGATCGACCGTGTTATGGCGGCCAATCATTTTTCCTATGAAATTATTTTAGTTGATGATGGGAGTAAAGATAATTCTTGGAAAGTTATTGAAGAGTTGAAGTTAAAGAACACGAATATTTCTGCGATAAAGTTCCGACGCAATTACGGAAAATCTGCGGCTTTAAATGTAGGCTTTGCTGCTGCACAGGGCGATGTTGTTATTACAATGGATGCGGATCTGCAGGATAGTCCAGATGAGATTCCTGAACTGTATGATCGGATCGTGAACAAGGGAGCGGATTTAGTATCGGGTTGGAAGCAAAAGCGCTATGATCCATTGACCAAAACAATCCCAACAAAATTGTTTAATGGGGTAACAAGATCTATGTCTGGAATTCATAACCTGCATGATTTTAACTGTGGTCTTAAAGCTTATAAAAAAGATGTTGTTAAAAACATTGAGGTTTATGGCGAGATGCATCGTTATATACCCGTTATTGCGAAATGGGCTGGATTTACCAATATACAGGAACAGGTTGTACAGCATTACCCACGTAAATACGGTACAACCAAATTTGGTCCGGGCCGTTTTGTAAAAGGTTTCTTGGATTTATTATCTATATTTTTTGTCGGCAAATTTGCGAAAAGACCGATGCACTTTTTTGGTGTTATGGGGGTGATTAGTTTTCTTGCAGGTTTATTTATCTCGATTTATCTGATTTGCCACAAACTGATGAGTATAGCTAGCGGTACACCATTTAGAGATATAACAGATCAACCATTATTTTTCTTTGCGCTGACAGCGATTATTTTGGGAACACAATTATTTCTGACAGGTTTTTTGGCAGAGTTAGTCTCTAGAAGCAGCTCCGATCGGAATGATTATCAAATTGAGAAAGTCATCTAAATAATTATGCGAATTGTGATTTTAGGATCCGCCCATCCATTGAGGGGAGGGGGGATAGCGTCTTTTAATGAACGATTGGCATCCCATTTTCAGGAGTTAGGTCATGAAGTGGATATCTATTCCTTTAGTCTACAGTATCCCAATTTTCTTTTCCCTGGGAAGTCGCAATATTCAGATGAGCCTGCACCAACCGGTCTTCATATTAAAACGACAGTGAACTCTATTAATCCACTTAATTGGATAAAGGTTGGTAAGGAGCTTAGGAAGGCGAGCTACGATTTGCTTATCGTGCGATTTTGGATGCCATTTTTTGGGCCTTGTTTGGGAACAATCCAGCGACAGGTTCGAAAAAATAAACATACTAAAATTGTATGTATCGCTGATAATATAATCCCTCATGAACAACGCATAGGTGATAAGACGTTGATCCGCTACTTTTTGAAATCTGTTGATGCTTGTCTCACTATGAGTAAAAGTGTGCTGGCAGATCTGAAAATGTTAAGCCCCAAAATGCCAGCGGTATATACGCCGCATCCACTCTACGATAACTATGGTGCGCATCAAAGTAAAAAGGAAGCACGTCGATTACTTAAGATTGCCGAAGAGGATAAAGTCGTATTGTTTTTTGGTTTTATTCGTCAATACAAGGGCTTAGATATCTTGCTGGAAGCATTAGCTAATTCCAAGGTTCGCGATCTCGGTGTTAAATTATTGCTTGCCGGAGAGTTTTATGGTGACCCTGCTCCCTATCTGGAGCTTATAAAAAAGTATAAACTCGAAGAGTTTATTTTTATGCATACCGATTTTATTCCAAATCAGGAGGTCGGGCGTTATTTTTCAGCTGCGGATTGCGTTGTGTTGCCTTATCGTAGCGCTACACAGAGTGGGATTACCCAAGTTGCTTATCATTTTGATCTTCCCATGATTGTGAGTAATGTTGGGGGATTGCCGGAATTGGTTCAAGATGGCTACGTTGGTTATGTTGTGGAACCTGATGCCCGTCAAATAGCCGACGGTATTTTTTCATTTTACCATTACAACAAAGAAGAGCAATTTAGAACGAATATTATCGATGAAAAAAGGAAATACAGCTGGGATACTTTTGGCAATGAACTTCTTAAGTTGGCGCGTTGATGAGTAGCAGTGATTTTATTTGTATATAAAATCAAATTTATCTAAGTTTGGAAGACTGAGGTAGAAATTTAAAAGGAAGGAGAGATTTTGTTGCCGTTTACACAAAGCAGTTTAACTAAGTTAGAAGAGTTTTTTAAGGAGCAAGGGTATAAAGTTAGATACGAGAAAGGTTCATTCCGCACAGGCGCTTGTATGTTGCAGACGACAAAAGTTGTAGTAGTCAATAAGTTTTCGAATCTTGAAATAAAAATCCAGTCATTGTGGAACATATTATTGGATATTGAAATTGATTCGGAAGCCATTTCTGAAAAACTTCTTCCGATTTATGAAGAAATATTGAAATCAAAAATTGTAGCTTGAGAATAACATTTTTAGGAACCGGAACATCACAAGGGGTGCCTGTAATAGCATGCCAATGTCAGGTCTGTCAATCTGAAGACAGACGTGATAAGAGATTACGTTCTTCTATTCTTATTGAATACAATCAACATACATTGGTTGTGGATACTGGGCCAGACTTTAGGTATCAGATGTTGCGCGAAAAAGTTATGCATTTGGATGCGGTGTTAATGACACACTCACATAAAGACCATATTGCTGGTTTAGATGACGTAAGGGCATTTAATTATCAGCAGCATAGCTCAATTTCTATTTACGGTACAGCAGCTCTCCATGAAGCGCTAAGGCGAGAATTTTATTATGCGTTTACTGAAGTTAAATACCCCGGAGCTCCGAGGTTGGATTTGGAGGAGATAAAGGCCGGTGTACCCTTGTCTTTATTTGGGAAAGAAATTATGCCTATTGAGGTTCTACATTATAAAATGCCAGTCTTGGGTTTTAGGATCGGAGATTTCGCCTACATTACTGATGCGAAATTTATCAGTGCAGAATCACGGAAATTATTGGAAGGAGTAAAGGTTCTCGTGGTAAATGCTTTGCAAAAGGAATCTCATATTTCACATTTAACATTGGATGAGGCTATTGAATTTGCCTATGATATTCATGCCGATAAAACCTATTTTACACATATAGGGCATCGAATGGGACTGCATGAAGCTGTTTCCAGAGAATTGCCCGAAAATATGTTTCTAGCTTACGATAGATTACAGCTTGAAATTAGCTAATCCATTTAAAATAAAACTATAGTTCTTTTTTCATTGTTATACCTATAAAAAATAGATTTAGGTATTAAATTATAAAGAAATGGGAAATTTACTGTATATCATCGCCGTTATCTTAGTTATCATTTGGGCGATAAGTTTTTTTGGAGGTTATGCGGCTGGCAATAACATTATCCACATCCTTTTGGTCATTGCTATTATTGTGGTTTTATTGCGCGTTATTCGTGGCAATGCTTAATCCATTAAATCAAATTCAAATAGAACTGGGCAATTTGTAAGTCTTGAGGGTAGGTGATTTTTATATTTCTGGAGTCACCTTCAATGATAGCGATACGCTTGCCCATTTTCTCTACTACCGACGCATCATCTGTAAAAAGGGGATCTTCGGCTTGCTGATAGGACTTTAGAAGCAATTCTCCATGAAAAACCTGTGGAGTTTGTACTAACCAGGTATGATTTCTATCAACAGCGGAGTTGGATGTGGTGTCTCCCATCCGAACAGATTCAATGCTCTTTTGTGCTAAGACAATTGCCTGATGATCATACGCCCCCTGGAAGGCTTTTTTAATAAGAGCCTGGGTGATGATAGGTCGAGCTCCGTCGTGTACCGCAATATAGTCTTTTGGACCGATATCAAAATTTTGCTGAATGTAATCTATTCCGTTCCTTACACTTTCGAAGCGGGTTTGTCCGCCAAAAGCGATATGTATAGGGCGATCAAACTGATGCTTCAAACACAGTTCGGTCCAAAAACTTTCCATTGGCTCGCTGATGACCAAAATAACTTCCGAAATAGTTTCTGATTGGCAAAAACGATTAATTGTATGCATAACAATCGGCAGTCCATTTAAGTCAAGAAACTGCTTTGGAAGATCGCTATTCATTCTATTTCCGGTTCCGGCAGCAACAATAATTACAAAGTTCATGTTGTTATTGAAAGGTTATTATTTAAAAAAACGTGGATAGTTTAAGGCTATCCACGTTTTTTTTATTTTATCTTTTAAGCCACATCGTTAAACGATTAACATAGCGTCGCCATAGCTGTAGAACCTATACTTTTCTTTTACAGCAACTTCATAGGCATTCATCACATTTTCGTAGCCTGCAAACGCAGCAATCATCACTAAAAGTGTGGATTCTGGTGTATGGAAGTTTGTAATCATCGAGTTTGCGATACTGAAATCGTAAGGAGGATAGATGAACTTACTCGTCCAGTCAGACGCCGCTTTTAAATGGTGATCTGCAGAAACAGAAGATTCTATTGCACGCATAGAAGTCGTTCCGACAGCACATACGCGACGTTTGTTGTCGATTGCTCTATTGACAACGCGTGCAGCTTCATCAGTGATGATGAACTGTTCCGAATCCATTTTATGTTTCGTTAAATCTTCGACTTCAACAGTACGGAAAGTTCCAAGACCAACGTGAAGAGTAACCTCTGCAAAATCAACACCTTTAAGCTCTAGACGTTTCATTAACTCTCTTGAGAAGTGAAGTCCAGCTGTAGGAGCAGCAACAGCACCTTCATTTTTTGCGTAGATCGTTTGGTAACGGAATTTATCTTCCGGTGTAGCTTTACGCTTGATATATTTAGGAAGCGGAGTTTCACCTAAGATTTCAATATTACGGCGGAACTCTTCATCGGTACCATCAAATAAAAATCTAATTGTACGGCCACGAGAAGTTGTATTGTCAACTACTTCGGCAACCAATAAGTCATCATCACCGAAATATAATTTGTTGCCTACACGGATTTTACGCGCAGGATCTACCAACACATCCCAAAGACGAAGTTCATTGTTCAATTCACGCAACAAGAAAACTTCAATCGTAGCTCCAGTTTTCTCTTTATTACCGTAAAGGCGGGCTGGAAAAACTTTAGTATTGTTTAAGATCATGACATCTTTGTCATCGAAATAATCCAATACATCTTTGAAAATTTTGTGTTCAATTTTACCAGTATCTCTATGTAGGACCATCAAGCGTGATTCGTCACGATTTTCAGAAGGTTCAGAAGCAAGTAATGATTCTGGTAAGTTGAATTTAAATTGAGATAACTTCATCTTTAATGATATATATTTTAATGTCTGCCTTTCAGTGCATTACAGTGCACCAAATACTAGGTTGCAAAAAGCATACAAAGTTATAACTTTTTCGGGTATAGAAAGGGCTTATTTCTAATTTATGTATATATTTTTAACGATTTTGACATTAAATCAAAACTATATTGTATTTTAGAATACAATTATGCTATTTTTTAGATTGATATTGGAGAGTTGTCAGTTTGCTTTTTCGGCATTAAAAGACAATCGTACTCGCACCTTACTATCGCTGTTGGGTGTGACCATCGGAATTTTTACGATTATTGGTGTATTTTCTGCGGTAGATACCCTACGGAATAATATAGAGGAATCAGTAAAGAAGATCGGTAGCAAAACACTTTATATTGAGAAATGGCCCTGGGATGGAGGTCCAAATTTCCCTTGGTGGAAATACTTGAATAGACCCGAACCTACATACAATAATTACCTGGATTTGAAAAGTCGGATGACGACAGCCGAGTATATGGCATATATGATCAATATTGGTAATACGACTATAAAATATAAAAATAATTCGGCCCAAGGTTCATCGGTCAATGCAGCGACCTATGAGAACCTGTACATTCAAAATTTGAATATTGTGGATGGTCGTTACTTTGCTGAAAGCGAGTCGAGGGGTGGAGCTCTTGTAACTGTATTGGGAGCAAATATTGCGGAAGGGCTTTTTCCTAATGAGGAGCCTGTTGGCAAATATATTAATATGTTAGGCCGAAAAATTCAGGTTATCGGTGTATTAAAGAAAGAAGGAAATGGTGTATTGATCAATACCTCCCCCGATGATACCGCCTTTATTCCGTTTGAGCTGGCGAGAAATTTGGTCAACTATGATAATTTTTCACCGAGCATAGCGATGGTTATTAAATCGAACTATAAGCTTGGTGAGGCGGAGAGCGAAGCGAAGACACTCATGCGTTCGATTCGTCGTATATCGCCGCAACGGGAGGAAAACTTTTCCATTAATCAGACAACAATGATTACAGGTGCGCTGGATCAGCTTTTTGGGATAATTAATCTTGCGGGGTTTTCAATCGGTATTTTTTCGATTTTAGTCGGTGGCTTCGGTATTGCCAATATCATGTTTGTCAGTGTCAAAGAGCGTACGCATATTATCGGAATTCAGAAAGCGCTGGGAGCTAAAAATTTCTTTATTCTTTCACAATTTTTAGTCGAGTCTATCGTACTATGTTTGTTGGGGGGAGGGATAGGCCTCGTTGTTGTCTATTTTTTGGCGTTTCTAGTGCAAGCTGCGACTGGCGTTGCTATTGTCGTAAGTTTGAAAATGGTTATGCTTACAGTTTCGCTTTCGACGTTTATTGGTCTCATATCAGGTATTGTTCCGGCTCTAATGGCTTCTCGATTGGATCCGGTAGAAGCGATCAGGAGTAAATAGAAAGCGATATGTTTAAAAAAGCTCAATTTTCGATATTACATGGATTTTGGCTTTTAATTTTTGCCTATAGCTGTCTGCTGATGGCAGAAATCACATTTCGCTACCGTGGGTTCTCACTCGATGCTAATTTCCTGATGATTAAACAAACGGAAATTGAAGAACTTTGGTGGTATCGCTACGTGTTTTATGTCCATGTCTGCACAGCTATCTTTGCTTTGCCTGCCGGCTTTACGCAGTTTAATACTTATCTATTGAATAAATATCCGCGAGTCCATCGAAGTATCGGGTATTTGTATGTATTCGCCATTTTGGTTTTTGCCGCTCCTTCAGGGTTGCTTATTGGATCCGCGGCAAATGGCGGATTAACCTCTATTATTGCATTTGAATTATTGGGGCTTGGATGGTTTTATTTCACCTGGCGGGCAGTTCGTTTGGCGAGTCAGCGAAAATTTGATAAACACCGCGATTTTATGATCCGTAGTTTTGCCTTAACCTGTTCAGCGCTTACCCTACGTTTTTGGAAGCTTGCTTTAGTGTACCTGTTTCAGCCCAATCCGATGGATCTCTATCAAATTATTGCCTGGTTGGGATGGATCCCTAATTTGTTGTTGGCGGAATTTATTATTTATCAAAAAAATCATAAATTATGAGGAAGAACCTTTGTTTAATGTTAATGCTTGGAGCAATCCTTGGTTGTAAGGACGGGAAAAGCAAAAAGAATGAAGCCACCGAAACAAAAGATACTGTTGTGGCCGAAGCTGAAGCGCATCAGGAACTTTATGGCAACTGGGTGGGCGAATTTGTTGTGGATGAAAGTACTCTTGAAGAAGGAGAAGGGCTGCCCACGACAGATTATTCTCCGAAGATAAATTTGACCATAAAAAAAATTACGGATAAGGGTAATATCTTCGGACAGAATGTTGTCAAAGGAAATCTGCGTTCTTTTGTGGGGAAATTGGAGGAAAATGGTGCCGATATCCGGTTATTATTGGATGAGCCCGGCGACAAAAAGTCTGACGGACGATTTGAAATTAAGCTTAATCACGATACGTTAATCGGCAATTGGACCGCATATGACCAAGGAGTAAAGATTAAAAAGCGAAGCTTTAAATTGTTGAAAAAGCAGTTCGCCTATAATCCAAATCTGATGCTAAAAAATCAGGATGGAGAAGACGGAACTTTGGTCGACTGGATTAACGAAAAAAGAAAGGAGGAAACTGATGTGGATGGAGATTCAACTTATACTTACATTATTCAATACTATCGATCGGCATCCCCTGCGGTCTTTACTGTAAATGCATCTAAACAAAAGTTGACGGAGAAAGACCTTAAAAACCTCAAGAAATTAGATCTGGAGATTATTCGGAATACGATTTTTGCCCGACATGGCTATGCGTTTACCAAACCTAGCATTCGTCAGTTTTTTGAGCCTGTAGATTGGTATGTGCCTATTTCAAAAGATGTGACTGCAGACTTAAGTCCATTGGAAAAAGATAATATTGCTTTGCTGACTAGATTTGAAAAATATGCAACTGATAATTATGACACCTTCGGAAGGTAATGCAGTCAACATTAGTCATGAATATTCCAAAGGTCAGTATCACAAAAAAGGCTTTACATTGTAAAGCCTTTTTTGTGATATCAAGAGTTTCTGTTTTATCATTTTTTCCGAATAGAAATCGCATTTTTATGCGCTTGCAGGCCTTCTAGTTCAGCGAGTATTTCAACTACCGACCCGATTTGTTGAAGTCCAGTTTCGCTTATATGTTGAAAAGTAACTTTTTTCACAAAAGAATCTACTGATACGCCGGAGTAGGAGCGTGCATATCCTGATGTAGGAAGCGTGTGATTTGTACCTGAGGCATAATCTCCTGCGCTTTCAGGGGTTAAGTGCCCTAAGAAAACCGAACCAGCGTTACTGATATAACGTGTTAGGGACTCCCATTGGTCCGTCTCCAAAATAAGGTGTTCTGGCGCATAGTCATTTGAAAACTGTATGGCCTCCTGAAGATTCTCGACAGTTATTGCATAGGAATTTTCAATCGCTTTTGCAGCAAGTTCCTTGCGAGGCAAAACCGCTAATTGGGCTACCAATGCTGTGTTGACGGCATCAACTATATCCGCGGAAGTTGCAACCAGGACAGCTTGACTATCGGCTCCGTGTTCGGCCTGTGCCAAAAGATCTGCGGCGACAAAAGCTGCATTGGCCGACTCGTCAGCGATGACCAGTACTTCGGATGGTCCCGCAGGCATGTCAATGCTAACATTTGCAAGGCCCTGTATGATGGATTTTGCTTTTGTAACAAACTGATTTCCTGGGCCAAATATCTTATCGACTTTTGGTATAGTCTCTGTTCCAAACCCCATAGCAGCAACAGCTTGAGCGCCTCCAACGAGGTATATTCTGTTTATCTTAAGTAATTTCAAACAAAAAGCAACAAAGCCATTGATTTTTCCATTGGATTGTGGAGGAGAACAAACGACAATCTCTTTACATCCAGCTATTCTTGCAGGAATACCGAGCATTAAAAGTGTGCTAGGTAACACTGCTGATCCCCCTGGGATATAAAGGCCAACTTTTTCAATAGGGCGAACCTCGCGCCAGCATTTTACGCCGGGCATCGTTTCAACAGTGCGCTCCCTTTTTAATTGTGTACTATGGAATTTATGTATATTTTGAAACGCGATTTCCAATGCTCTTTGTTGATCGCGGTCAATAGTAGATGCCAGTGCGTCGATATCTTCCTCGTCTAAATATAATCTGTCAAGTTCAACTTTATCAAATTTGGCCGCATATTCGCGTAATACGATATCACCTTGTTGGCGTACTTGTTGAATAATTTCCTGGACAACCTCTTGTATTGCATTGTTTGGATCCGTATTCCTAGCAACCAGTTGCTGGATTTCGGTTTTTCCTAACGTTTTGTAATCATATTTTTTTAACATGGTTGTATAAGTGCATCAAGTTTAAAGAATGATTTTTTCGATGGGCATCACAACGATACCTTGGGCACCTTCAGCTTTTAACTTATTGATCTTATCCCAAAAGTCATCTTCAGTGATAACGGTGTGTACGGCTACCCAACCTTCTTCTGCCAATGGAACAACCGTAGGGCTCTTAACACCGTGCAATAAAGAAGTGATGGCTGGCAAATTTTTCTTTTCGACATTCAATACCACATATTTAGTTTCTTTTGCTAAAAGAACAGATTCGATACGTTGTACTAATTCAGCCAAAACTTCATTGCCTTCTAATCCCTTTCTTCCCACCAATATGGCTTCTGAATTTTTGACATCAGCAAAAGGTTTCAAACCGTTGCTTTTTAATGTTCCACCTGTAGATACGATATCGCAGATCGCATCACTAAGACCCAAGCCAGGTGAAATCTCAACTGAACCAGATATCAAGCGGATGTCTGCATTAATCTTATAATCGTCTAGAAAATTCTTTAGGATATTTGGATAAGAGGTTGCGATTGCTTTGCCGTTAAGGTCTTTAATGTCTTGGATGGTGCTATCTTTGGGAATAGCTAGTTTCAATGTGCATTTTCCAAAACCAAGTCGTTTGATGTATTCTACTTTGGATTCAGTCTCATCGATGATGTTTTCACCGACGATGCCGAGGTCGGCTATGCCTTGTTCCACATATCCTGGAATATCATCGTCTCTCAGAAATAATATTTCCAGTGGGAAATTCCCAACAGTTGTGATTAAAGAGCTTTTGTAGTTCTCGAAGTCTAAACCACAATTTTTCAGTAATTGAACAGATTTTTCGTTTAACCTACCCGATTTTTGGATAGCAATTTTAAGATTTTTCAACGCTTTATAAATGTTAGCAGTAAATTATTAATAATAAGAAATCAAACAAGAGGGAAGGTATTCTACGTAAGAACACATTAAATTAACATATCGCCACAATGGCGATGATGCAAATGAAAATGATGTACGTAAGTATAAACCATGTTTGTATTAATAACTACAAGCAAATGTATAGTAAATTAATGGGAAATGCAAGACTATCATTTTAAAATTCTTATCCTAATGGACTTGTTGTTGAAATGAATTCAATTTTCTTGAAAAAAATGTGAAAACAATGCTGTTGATTGGGGGAATATACCATAATTTAGACAAAAGGTAATGCTGATTTCCTATTCTATAGTAAGCTGTTTGAATCACGCCAATAGCAAGTTGTGAAATCTTGTCCAATCGAAACGCTTTTTATAGGGGGATAACTCACATAAATTTTCTTATTTTTAGGAATTGGGGGGATATATTAAGTTCGTAGCGAATAAGAGTTACAGTAGTAGGGAGTATAAGTTGTTGTTTAATAAATAGGAGGAATGTGTTTAGTGGTACATGTTTCAAAGGGATTGTAAATTAGATAGATTATTTGTTTGATGAAAAGATTAGCTTTTATTTTTATTTGTTGGATTAACTGTCTATATGGTCCTGTTCTTGGACAGGAAAAGCCAGCGTCTACGTTAGATATCCGTATATTGGAGTCCATAGCCGAGACTCGGACAGCACCACAAACACAAACATTTAAAGTGCTTTCTGATATCAATAACTATGTTCAGATAGCCGTTCCGGTTGGTTTACTGGTTGCAGGCGCGGTCAACGATGATAAGGCAATGCGTCAGAATGCCTTGTATGTTGCTAGCAGTACGGCTGTAACAGCGCTCGTGAATGTTGGGTTAAAACATATTTTTAAGCGAAGCAGGCCATTTAAAAAATATCCTAATTTCATATCGGTTCGTACGGCCGGTGGGTATTCCTTTCCGTCTGGTCATACGTCATCTGCTTTTGCTACTGCTTCTGCTTTGTCTCGGGCTTACTCAAAGTGGTACGTCGTCGCGCCATCGCTTTTATGGGCGAGTAGCGTGGGGTATTCAAGAATGTATCTGGGCGTACATTTTCCCTCCGATGTGTTAGCAGGTGCTGTATTGGGAACAGGAGCAGCCTTTGCTTTAGATGGATTAAAGAAATAATATAGAAATAGAAAAAATGATGCAACAGGTTATTAAAATATTGGTTGTTGGATGTGGAAATATGGGCGCATCTCATGCGAAGGCATATCACGATTTAGATGGCTTCCAAATTGTGGGTCTAGTAGCTCGTGGGGAAAGCAAAAGTAAACTGAATGAACAATTGGGAGGCAACTATAAATTGTTTGAATCTTATGAGGATGCACTTCAGGAAACGAAACCGGATGCCGTTTGTATAGCGACCTATCCGGATACACACAAAGCGTATGCTATAAAGGCCTTTCAGGCTGGTGCTCATGTTTTTATTGAAAAGCCTTTAGCTGAAGATGTGATTTCCGCGCAGGAGGTCGTCGATGCAGCAGTGAAATATGATAAAAAATTGGTTGTTGGATATATTTTGAGGTATCATCCCTCATGGGTCAAATTTATTGAAATAGCTAAAACGATGGGAAAACCACTTGTTATGCGTATGAATCTGAATCAACAGAGCCATGGGTATATGTGGGATGTGCATAAAAATCTAATGGCTAGTTTAAGTCCCATTGTTGACTGTGGAGTTCATTATATTGATGTCATGTGTCAAATGGTGGGTGCGAAACCATTGTATGTATCTGCAATCGGAGCGCGGTTAACCGATGAGATTCCTGCTTGGAACTACAACTACGGACAATTGCAGCTGCATTTTGAAGATGGGTCCGTAGGATGGTATGAAGCTGGATGGGGACCAATGGTTAGTCAGAACGCTTTTTTTGTAAAGGATGTTTTTGGACCTAAAGGTGCAGTTTCCATTGTCGCAAATAAAGCAAGCGATGAAGGTAAATCGGATTCGGTAGCATCCCATACACAAACAGAAAGCCTTCGCGTACATTACGCCGATTTAGATTCGGCAAATGAATTTACGAAGGTTGATGAGTGGGTCAACTTATCTGATGAGCCCGATCATCAGGAATTATGTAACCGGGAGCAGTTATTCTTTCAGCAGGCGATTGTAGATAATTTGGACCTTTCTGATTCGATGGAAGATGCTGTTAATAGTCTACGAATTGCTTTGGCATGTGACGAAGCGGTGAAAACTAGGCGGATGATTAAATTATAGTTTATTTTGCTTAGTGGTCTTTTTTTTGCTTTTTATGGAAATATGAAGCGAAAAAAGTAAATAAATAAAAAAATAGCGTAAAAGATAGGCTTTTTGGTCTGTCTTTTGTTATTTAGCTACATATTTATCATTCTTATGAATAATTTACTCAACGTTGCACTATTATTTGGATTATCAATTTCGACAACCTATGCACAAGATAAGCAATGGCAGATGGAGTTGGTGTTTAAAGGTGAAGTTTCCCCTGAAAAATTTGAAAATGAAGTTCCGGAATTTGCAAAAGAGTTTTATGAGCCATTTTTGAAAGGAAAAATGGCTTATCGGAATGTGGAGATTTTGGCTGATGCCGATTATTCTTCTACTGTAGTGAATCAAAAAGCACATGCTATTTTAAATCGAAAATTAGCAAAAACATATTCGTATTCGATCGGCGATGATATTGTTACTGCCGAAGCATACAGTCCATCCTATAAGATTGTCAGTACGAAGTTAGGGGAGTCGGAAGGGCCTTATGTGCAGCTGCAAGATATGGGCGAGATCGAATCGATCGCGGGAATTACCTGTAAGAAAGCAAAGTTATTTATAAAAAACCATGCGGATTCCGCGATAGCAACGGTATGGTATTCGGAAGCAGTGCCCACTTATTATCTGACGGCATTTTCATTTATCAATGATTTGCCTGGAGGTGTACTCAAATTGTCTTTGGGTGAAAACAATGACCTTGGTTTTGAAACAACAAAAGTGATCAATGTATCGTCTGTGGCAGATTTTGCACTTCCTAAAAATGCAAAGGTGATTGATATCTCTGGGGGAGGGAATACGAGTGAAGGGGAAGATGTGAGTTTGTTTGAAGATACTTTCCCATTGGATAAATCACTTAAATGGACCATGGTCAAGGATAAAGATACCAATGACGAATATTATGGTATAAAAAACATGGCGGGAGAAGATGTATTGCCTTGTTCTCTTTTCTCTTTAGCGTATTTTAATGAGCAGACTGCTATTGTTTCAGATAAAGATAATTATTTCTGGTTGTTGGATAAGAAGGGGGGAAAGGTAAATAAGGAAGGGTTTGACTGGCTTACACCAGCAAATCAAAAACTGGCTATTTTTCAGAAGGATGGTAATTTTGGATTGGTTACACAGGAAGGGAAAGTTCTGCTTGACAAAAAGGAAAATATCAGTAAATTTTTAGACAATTATTTGATGTTCTCTGAAAATGGAAAAGTTGGATTGTTGGATGAAAATGGGAAGATTTTATTAAAGGCGAACTTATTATTTTTAGATGCTGATAATGCTGGAAATGTTCTGATCCGGGAGAAGGAAGGTGAAGAAACGAAAACGTTAGACCTGGAAGCTTTTTTAAAAACCTATGTGAAGTGATTTAAATTACATGCATTAATATAGATTTATTGTTTATAAAAAAGGCCTTCGATACTATCGAAGGCCTTTTTTTGTGTCTATTTAATCGTGCACTTGCACAATTAAGGAATGTTCAAGAACTTATGTGTTTGTAGTGAAATATCCCATTTAGGGTTTTCTTTTACGTAGTCAATAATAGAAGGTGTCATCTCTTTAGATTTCGACCATTCAGGTTGAAGGTATAATCTACAGTTTTGTCCTACAAGTTGTGCATATTCTTCTCCCCATGCGAAATCGCTTTTATTGAAAACGATAACTTTAAGTTCACCAGCAGCTTCTAACACATCTTTGCGTGGAGCTTTGAATTTTTTTGGAGATAAACATATCCAGTCCCATTCGCCACTCAAAGGATATGCACCTGAGGTTTCAATAAACGTTTTAATGCCCGCCTCATGAAGTCCTTTTGTTAGGTAATCCAAATTATAAATAAGTGGTTCGCCACCCGTAATGACAACTGTTTTTGCCGGATATTTCTTTGCATTTTCGATAATCGAATCTGCGGTTGTAAGGGGGTGGATAGATGCATCCCAACTTTCCTTTACATCGCACCAGTGGCAGCCCACATCGCAACCACCCAATCGTATGAAATAAGCAGCAGTCCCGGTGTGGTAGCCTTCTCCCTGAATAGTGTAAAATTCTTCCATTAAGGGCAATAGTGTTCCGTCTTCTGGTACTTGATTTGACATAGTTAAAATTTCAGTCTGCAAAGGTAGCAAATATTAATGAGATGCTCAATTTGTCCTGCGGCTTTTAAGTGGCTGGCCTGTCATTTTTATATATATAGTTGCTGGTAATAATCTGTTTTTATCGCTTTGTTTTTAGGTTGATGTTTAAGCAAAGCACATTGTTTAACGCTAACATGGTATCAGGTTTATACGATGTTTGCTATTAACAGCGAAACAATACTCTTTTTACAGGGGATTAACAAGGGGTTAATAGGGATTTACCCCTGTTAACCCCCTGTTAATCCCCTGTTAACCCCCTGTAATTACCCTGTTAATATATAACCTGATTTTTATTAATTGTTACTACGAGTGCTGTACGATAAACAGTTTCTCTAGAGCAATAAGATTAGATTATTACTCGGTTTTAAACTGCAATAATAAATATGTAGAGAGTGTGCAAAGCTTTTGAATTTAGCGCATTTAAACTATGGACAAGAGGGGCGTAGGTTCGGCTTTCTATTTTTGTTGGGTCATAAATTATAAAAGCTAAAAACAACATTGTTAAATTGTGACGATAGAATGCGTTTAATAGCGCAAAAAACCTGTTATTTTATCAGAATTTTTACTAAATTTGTGTCACAATTTATTTATTGAAAACATAAGTGTAATAACATAATTGTACATGTTGTTTTATGTTTTCTATTTTTTAACAATTTAAAGATCATAGTTGTAAATGATTAAAATTACACTACCGGATGGTTCCGTAAGAGAGTATCAAAAAGGGATCACTGCTGCGGGGATTGCGTTGTCAATCTCAGAGGGGCTTGCAAGAAATGTGCTTGCTGCCGAAGTAAATGGTGAAGTGTGGGATTCTGCCCGTGCTATTGAAGATGACGCTACTGTCAAGTTATTGACCTGGAATGATACCAAAGGTAAATCTACTTTTTGGCATTCTTCGGCACACTTGTTAGCGGAAGCTTTAGAAACATTGTACCCCGGAATTAAGTTTGGTATTGGTCCCGCGATTGAAACAGGATTTTACTATGATGTGGATTTTGGCGATCGTGAATTCTCGTCTGATGACTTTAAAGCGATCGAAGACAAGATGCTGGAGCTGGCTAAACGAAAAGAAACATTTGAGCGTAAAGCTGTTTCGAAATCTGATGCGTTGGCTTATTTCACAGCGAAAGGCGATGAGTATAAACTTGATTTAATCAAGGACTTGGAAGATGGAAAGATCACTTTCTATACACAGGGGGAATTTACAGATTTATGTCGTGGCCCTCATATTCCAAATACTGGATTTATCAAAGCGATTAAATTGACTAATGTTGCCGGTGCTTACTGGAGAGGCGATGAGTCTCGCAAACAGTTAACGCGTATTTATGGTGTTACGTTCCCTAAGGCATCGGAGCTTACAGAATATTTGAAATTTATAGAAGAGGCGAAAAAACGCGATCACCGTAAACTTGGGAAAGAGTTGGAACTTTTTGCTTTTTCTGAAAAGGTTGGTGCAGGTTTGCCTCTTTGGTTGCCTAAAGGAGCTGCATTACGTCAAAAGCTGATAGACTTTTTACAGAAAGCACAGTTAAACTCAGGGTATGAGCCTGTTGTTACTCCGCATATCGGACATAAGCAATTATATGTGACTTCTGGACACTATGAGAAATATGGAGCAGATTCATTTCAACCAATAAAAACTCCTATCGAAGGAGAAGAGTTTTTGTTAAAACCAATGAATTGTCCGCACCACTGTGAAATTTATAAGGTAAAACCGCGTTCGTATAAGGATTTGCCAGTTCGTTTTTCCGAATTTGGTACTGTTTATCGTTACGAACAGTCTGGTGAGCTTCACGGTTTGACAAGGGTTCGTGGGTTTACTCAAGATGATGCACATTTGTTTTGTCGTCCAGATCAGGTTAAAGATGAATTCAAAAAGGTAATAGACTTGGTTCTTTATGTATTTGGTGCGTTAGGCTTTAACGATTATACAGCACAGGTATCATTACGTGATCCTGAAAACCGTACAAAATATATTGGTACTGACGAAAATTGGGCTTTGGCTGAGTCGGCGATTATTGAGGCCGCTGAAGAGAAAGGCTTACCGACAGTCGTGGAATATGGCGAGGCAGCTTTCTATGGCCCTAAGTTAGACTTTATGGTGAAGGATGCTTTAGGACGGAAGTGGCAATTGGGTACAATACAGGTGGATTATAATTTACCTGAACGTTTTGAATTGGAATATACTGGAAGTGATAATATGAAACATCGCCCAGTAATGATTCACCGCGCACCTTTTGGATCTTTGGAGCGTTTTGTAGCTGTACTGATCGAACATTGTGCGGGTCAATTCCCGTTATGGCTTGCGCCTGAGCAATTTATCGTCTTGCCAGTGTCAGAAAAATACGAAGAATATGCGCAAAATGTTTTGAATTCGCTAAATAATTCCGATATTCGCGGACTGATAGACTTACGTGACGAGAAAGTGGGCAGAAAAATCAGAGACGCCGAAGTGAAAAAGCTTCCTTATATGTTGATTGTAGGGGAAAAAGAGGTGGAAAATGGCACAGTTTCTGTACGTAAACATGGCTCAGTGGAATTAGGAACTATGACTGCTGACGCATTTAGAGATATATTAATTAAGGAAATAACCGTTTAATTTTTAAACATTTGGCATTAAAAAGACCCGGTGGTCCAAGACCACCAATGAGAAAGAAAGAACCAGATCACCGCATTAATGAGTTAATCAAGGTACCTGAGGTGCGCTTGGTAGGAGATAATGTGGAACAAGGAGTTTTCCCTACGCGCAAAGCGTTAGAGTTGGCTGATGAGTTGGAACTTGATTTAGTGGAGATTTCGCCAAATGCTGTACCGCCGGTTTGTAAGATTATCGACTACAGTAAGTTTGTTTACGAACAGAAGAAGAAACAAAAGGAAATCAAAGCTAATGCAAAACAGACTGTTATTAAAGAAATTCGTTTCGGACCTAACTCTGGTGAGCATGATTTTGAGTTCAAATTGAAACATGCTATTAAGTTTCTAGAAAGTGGAGAAAAAGTTCGTGCTTATGTACACTTCAAAGGCCGCGCTATCGTACACAAAGATCAAGGTGAGATCTTGTTGTTGCGCTTCGCTCAGGCTTTGGAAGACTACGGTAAAGTAGAGCTTTTACCCAAATTAGAAGGTAAACGCATGTTTTTGACAGTAGCTCCAAAGGCTCCTAAAAAATAATAAGAATTCTAACAGATTGATATAAAATTTATAAGTATTATGCCAAAAGTTAAAACCAATTCCAGCGCAAAGAAACGTTTCAAATTGACTGGAACAGGTAAAATTGCAAGAAAAAACGCTTTCAAAAGCCACATCTTGACAAAAAAGAGCACAAAACGTAAACGTAACTTAACACAAACAAGTTATGTATCTGATGGCGATATGGGCAACGTAAAACGTATGCTTGCTATCGGTAAATAAGTTTTATTCGATTTTATTAATAATAATTTTTTAACCGGGTATAAGGTTGTAAGTTCATTGAAATACATGACACCTTCTACCAAACTAATTTTAAAAATATGCCACGTTCGGTTAACGCAGTAGCTTCTAGAAGAAGACGCAAAAAAATCCTAGGCCTTGCAAAAGGTTACTTTGGATCACGTAGCAAAGTTTATACTATTGCTAAAAATACAGTAGAAAAAGGTTTACAATACGCTTACCGCGATCGTAAAACCAAAAAACGCGAGTTTAGAGCTTTATGGATTCAACGTATCAACGCTGGAGCTCGTCAACACGGAATTTCTTATTCCCAATTGATCGGTAAATTAAACGCTAAAAACATTGGTTTGAACCGTAAGGTTTTAGCTGACTTAGCTTTAAATAACCCAGAAGCTTTCAAAGCAGTTGTAGACGCAGTAAAATAGAGTTTTTAATCCGCTGTCAATTTGTTAGAGATATTAAAGGAGCCTTTTAGGCTCCTTTTTTTTGTTATGACCGTTACTGTATCTTTTTTGGGACGTTATGCGCCAGGTAAACCCAATTCAATGCTATATTTCATTTTATCCTTATTCCCCAACTATACTTTTGAGGCAATTGACGTAGTATATTATAGCTCATATCCCTTTTAGATTTGAAATTAGGTTTGATTTTTGTTGATCTGTAGAAAACATAGCATTATGAAACTAAGAACAATTACATTTGGATTTTCACTTCTTTTGATCGGAAGCTTGGTGATAGCGGCCAAAGAGCCAGTTTCCAAGGCTCTAACTAACGATGTGGTTAATCAACAGGGAAAAGTTATCTCGATTGAAGGGGTGAACAATAACCGTACGATAGAGGCCAAAGGGGGAGAGGTCGTACAAATAGAAGGAGCTGACAATAAAGTTGTGATCCGTGGCAATGTGAGTAAATTGATTATAGAGGGAAAGGGGAATACTGTATCAGGTAGTGACATCGCAACGGTGACGATAGAGGGGGCAGACAATATGGTTAATATTGGTTCAGTAGAGACTGTTCAAATTGAGGGAGTCAAAAACCACGTCCATTATAAGTCTACGAAGAACAAATCCGGTCAGGTAAAAGTGTCTACTGAAGGCGCGGATAATATGGTGATGAAAATGAAATAATAAAAAGGGGGACTACACATTCCCCCTTTTTATTATTTCATTTATTTTTCAGCATTTTGGTTGCTACTCTGATCCAGACCCATGCTGTCGTTTTGTACTTTATCTTCGTTGACACGTGTTTCTATAAGTTGTTCTGACATCGGATAGGGCTTTAAAAAGTCTTCGTCAAAGGGATGAGGTTTTTCAGCTTTGTGGACCGTATCGGCAGGCTGATATGTTCGAAGACAGGTTCCTTTTACGCGTTCAGACTTATAAGCATAGCTACCCCAAATACAGAAAAAGATAATGGTTCTTATCGTATCTTCATATTTGGTAAATATGTCATCAGTTTTATTAAAGTATTGTTTGAACATAAAATAGCCCGCAATTGCGTCTAGTGTACAAAATATGGCCATAAATAGCGTAATTAAAAAGAATGTCTGAGCGAAAATATCCCTTCTCTTAATTAGAAGGATACAGCTATAAATCAATCCAATGATGATCAACGTGTTCGCAACTGTCTCGGCTAGGATTAAAACTTTGTAAACAAATGAAGAAACTCCATCGACATGATCCATTGCTTGCCACGTATTTAAATTAAAGAGAGATAAATTAAAGAAAAATAGGCTAGATAGGGCCAATATATTTGCAATTAGTACAACTAATAATAGGATCATCCATCCGCCAATTTGTTCGTGATGGACTTGGTCGTAGGGCTTGATAATAATAGGTTTGCTCTTATTATACTTTTTTATAATATACCAGAGTACGGATGCTACCGATATTAAAAATATGATTGATGAGAACCAATTAACCTCATGGGATGAGGTCGGTGTACCTAGGCTAGGAATACCATCTGTTGCATATCCATTAGTGTCTAGATAAAACCCATTATAAAAGATGTTATCGCGATCAGCGAAATCTGTATAATATTGTTTTAGGTCTGCTTGTTCAACAAATGATTCGTGCATTCCCAAGGTATAATGGATCTTAATACTATCTGCTTTAATTTCTAATGTTTTACCAAATGTATAGGCTTTGCGGTCAAAAAAGCTATTCTCCTTGTAGACACCGAATGTTTTTTGTGCTTTATTAACGATGTAGATCTCATATTCTATATCAGTAGGGAAAGGGAGGTCTAGTGGAGCATTGCGATCTTCCATAATTTCTGGAAGTTTCTCGTTTATATTTGATCCTATTAATGAAATATATTTTTTGGTAGATCCGTTTTCAGACTTACCAATATTTTTTATTTTGTATTTTTCGACAATTTCCACAATGTTGTTTTTGCTGTCATCCTTGTAATCCATGGAGCCAACCTTATTGATTTTTGAATAAGTTTTTGTGTAATAATCGAGATATTGCTTCTGTATATCATTTTTTGCATTGCTCTGAAAATAGTTGCGTATGTTGTCCGCTTCGTTTCCGCGATAGGTGGTTGTGACATCCAGGGTAGCGTCGAATTTGCCTTCAAGTGCTAAGACCTCTTTGACTTTGATATCTCCAACAACTTTTTGCGGTACATCTGCAAGTTGACCCCTATTCAAGGTCGATAAAACTTTTCCATAGGTAGGAAAATATCTATTCTTGATATCTCCGCCCTGATTAGTTATGGTTGGGTCAATATATTGGTGACGACCTTCGATACTAAGCTCTATGACCATATGGTTGAATGCATAAGGTGAAGGTAGATCATTTTGAAGGCCTCGGCTTTTATAGGTATTAGCTAATACTAAGCCAACATCAATATTCTTGTTTTTGAGCATAGTTGCCAATAGCATTGATTTGTCTTTACAATCGCCATAACGTTGTGAGAATACTTTTTCGGGAAGATTGGCTCGATGCGAATATTCCCCCATCTCAATACCCATATAACGTATTTCATTTTGCACGAAGTCACAGGCCTTCCGAATAAATTCATACTGCTGTCCATTTGACTCTTTCCAAAGCTGATTGACGAAAGTTTGAAGCGTGCTTGACGGAGAAATCTGTCGTATGGGATTGATTCGATTCTTCCATTGATCAATATCCTTCCAAGTGTTGAATTCTGAGCACTGGATGTACTGTAATGGGCTATACCAATCAGGCGTGTAGTTTTCGTATTGGACGGGCTTATGTTCGGTCAACTCCCAAAAGAAATTTGTTGAATTTCCAACGGATTGCTGTTGAACTTCTGGAGCTCCATTAAAGCTCTTGAAATGGAGTTTACGATGATTAGGGACAATATAATTGAGATGAATTAAACCTGTAGGCTCATAACCTTGTAGATAGTAGCTGTCAAAAAACATCTGTTCAAATACTGGATTTGCACCTACTATCGAATAGGCAAATACAATTTTGTCGTCTTTCCGTAGATCTTCCAATACGTAGTGGGCCATTTGACTTCCATTGTAAATAGATCTCGGAAGCTCTGTTTCAGAGGCTAAAAGATTAAATTTGGCTTTGGGTAGTATGTCAATATCTTTCCCATTACGAATGATTTTCAATTCATGCAATTGAAGTTTTTGGAAATGAGGATCGAAGGTTACTTGTACTTGCCCTAAATTTTCTACTCCACTTTGATCGAACAATACTTTTATATCCTTGTAGTATTTTGTTTGTGTTGCTAAATTTATTTGATGTTCAATTAATTCAAAGTAATATCCATCACTAATATCGTCCAAATTGGGTTTTACTGCTTTTTTTGTCAACGGGCGGAGCCAGCTCGGTGTGGCTACTTTTTGAACGGATGTTTGGCTAAATGACCATGAGAATGTGGCTAATAATAGTATAAAAGCTAATAGAAGATGGCTAAATCTTTTCATCAATTAATAATTTAAACCTAAGATAAGTAAAATTTTAGGCATCGTCGTAACTGAGTCTAGTTGTTCTATAAAATTAGCTCTGATAGTATTCAAAGGATTTTGAAAATAAGAAGGCTATCCAATAATGGATAGCCTTCTTATTTCTTAGGGGAGGATATTATAATTTACTTTCTCTTTTTTTCTTTTTCTTGACAACTTTAGGCATTTGAGCCTGTTTTGCTTCATATTGTCGCTCAATATATTGTATAATTTCTGAGGCAATATCTTTTTTTGTCGCTTTCTCGATGCCTTCCAAACCTGGAGATGAGTTTACTTCCAGTACCAAAGGGCCTCTGTCAGAAGGAATCATATCTACACCACAAACCGTAAGTCCTAGCTGTGCAGCCGCCGCAATTGCTGTTTCTCTTTCGGCTTTACTTAACCGGATAATCTGAGCGGTGCCACCCCGATGGATATTTGATCTAAACTCACCCTCTTTCGCCGTGCGTTTCATCGCTCCAACAACTTTGCCGTCAACTACGAATGCGCGAATATCAGAGCCTTTAGACTCTTTGATGAACTCTTGGATCAGGATGTTATTGCCCAGTCCGTAGAACGCTTCTATAACAGAAGAGGCCGCTTTTTTGGTTTCGGCAAGTACAACACCGATACCTTGCGTTCCCTCGAGTAGTTTAATGACTAAAGGAGCTCCACCTACCATACTGATGAGATCGTCTACGTCAGAGGCCGTACGTGCAAATCCCGTAATCGGGAGTCCGATACCTGCACCGGATAAGATTTGTAGACACCTTAATTTGTCCCGAGATCGCGTAATGGCTTGACTGGGATTCGCGGAAATGACATCCATCACCTCAAATTGTCTAACAATAGCTGATCCATAGAATGTTACCGATGCTCCTATCCGGGGAATAATAGCATCAATATCACTCAGATCCTGTCCTTTGTAATGGATACTGGGTTTACCTTGCTGAATACCGACATAACACTTGCTGTGATCAATGACAACACATTCGTGTCCTCTTTGTTGTGCGGCTTCTACGAGACGACGAGTCGAGTATAAACTCTTTACTGTCGATAATACGGCAATTTTCACGGTTTGTATATTGAATATATTTTGTGCTAAGATAACAAAATTGCTTGGCTATTTGTTTTATTTTACCAGGGTCTTCGTCGAGAGATTTTCTTTGGAAACATCGACCAAAAATCTTTTGTATAAAAAATTTTTACCCAAAAGCATGGGGTAGGTCATCTGAGATCGGTTTCTAAAAGAGATCTTAATGCTAAATACCTGGTTATATAATGTTGCTGTAGTGCGGATATAGTAACGCTTTTCTTCTTGACCAAAAGAACTTTTTACCAGTTTTGTTCGATAGAGTTTTAACTTTAATGTTTTTGTTTCTTTTGTCTCAAAATTTGTGATAAGTTCGCAGATAATCCAGTCCTGACCATCTTCCTTAACTACCTTGTACGAGTTGCAGTGTAGTACCGATGAAGCAGCGCCGGTATCGACTTTTGCTTCTATACCATATATTCCCAATTCAGGTAAATCAAGGGTCTCTTTCCAGCCTACAAGAAGTTTTTCTTTCATTTATACCAAATTGAAAAAATAGCCCTGTCCAACGTTTAAGCAGCGGACAGGGATAAAATCTTTTATTCGTAGATAAATTCTCCGTAAGGAGAGGTTATAGTTACTTTTTTAGACGTAGATTCTTCTACGCGACCTATGATTTGAGCCGGAATGCCGAATGATTCTGAAATAGCAATGATATCCGATGCAATCGATTCAGGTACATATAATTCCATACGATGTCCCATATTGAATACTTTGTACATTTCTTTCCAGTCTGTATTGGATTCTTTCTGTATTAATTCAAAAAGAGGTGGGATCGGGAAAAGATTATCTTTGATGACATGCACATTATCCACGAAGTGTAAGACCTTTGTTTGCGCTCCACCAGAGCAATGCACCATCCCGTCAATTTGAGAACGATACTTATCTAGTATTTGTTTGATAACAGGCGCATAAGTACGCGTCGCTGAAAGAACAAGCTTACCCGCAGTTATTTTTTCTCCGGTTTCAACTTCGATTTCATTTTTAAGATCTTGGCTTCCTGCGAAAACTAGTTCGTAAGGAACAGCCGGATCATACGCTTCAGGATATTTTTCAGCTACTTTTTTGTTAAATACATCGTGACGTGCAGAAGTTAGTCCATTGGAACCCATTCCGCCATTGTACGACTGTTCATACGTTGCTTTTCCATTCGATGCTAAGCCAACAATGACGTTACCGCCTTTGATGCGATGATTTGAAATAACATCTTCACGTTTCATCCGACAGGTTACTGTACTATCAACAATGATGGTACGAACAAGGTCGCCAACGTCGGCAGTTTCGCCACCAGTAGAATAGATGCCAATTCCCAAACCTCGAAGTTCCGCCAGAATCTCTTCTGTGCCATTGATGATTTCAGCAATCACCTCCCCAGGAATGAGATTTTTATTTCTGCCAATCGTGGACGATAAAAGAATGTTATCGATGGCGCCTACACAAAGCAAGTCATCAATATTCATGATAATTGCGTCTTGTGCGATACCTTTCCAAACTGAAATATCACCAGTTTCTTTCCAATAGACATACGCCAATGAAGATTTGGTGCCAGCACCATCCGCATGCATAATATTACACCAGTCTGGGTCTCCACCCAAAATATCTGGAATTATTTTGCAAAATGCTTTGGGAAACAGACCCTTATCTATATTTTTTATCGCATTGTGCACATCCTCTTTCCCTGCGGATACGCCTCGTTGATTGTATTTTAAATCTGACATCTTAGGGCAAAAATAAGCAATAGGACTGAATTAACGAATCTAATTCGTGTAATTTAATCACTTATTATTATGCGCCAATGTTGAATTAGATTTTCGAGATTACTTTTCGCATTGGCTGGACTAGTGCTGGGTAAGCATCTGTACATAATGTCTTCTCTTTTGTTGAAATGCTTTAAATATAAACTGTGCGCTTTTTGTCCGTTGAAAATAATTTGTGTGATTGTGGGGTGGGTTTCCAGAAGCTCAACAATCTGATTTGGGCGCTCATTTTGTATGGCTAGGTCCATGCTGCCGGGGCGAGAGGCTTCTGCGCACACATCCCAAAGGCCAATGTTGTTTTTGAGTAATAGATCTATCTTCTCCGTGTAATTTGTTTGTTCCGGCCCATTGAACAAATGGGTTATTACTTTCCAAAAGCGATTTTGTGGATGTGCATAATATTTATTTTCTGCCAGAGATTTATCTCCAGGCAACGAGCCAAGGATGAGTATTTCTGTCGTAGAATTGACTAAGGGTAGAAAGGATCTTTTGCGCATAGTCAAAAATAGTAATTTTAAATTTTCATTTGAAATATGAAAATTATTATAGTATATTTATGATATTAAAATGATATCAAATATATATTAACAAATTATGGAAAAACTAATTAAACCAATGTCTGGCTATTTAGCCTTATTGATAGCTGTTGTCTCCTTTGTGGCAGCTATATTCTCCTTCGCGAATGTCGAAGCAAGTTCCCTGTATGTTGTACTGGGTGTGATATTGATGATTGCTACTTTTTTTATTTTAAAGGGATTGATGATTATTAATCCAAATCATTCACGTGTGCTGAATTTCTTCGGAAAATATGTAGGTACGGTTAAGGAAAACGGTTTGTTTTTTGTCAATCCGTTGTATTCAACGATTAAAGTAAGTCTTCGTTCGGATAACTTACAGGGACAGACACTGAAAGTAAATGACAAGATGGGAAATCCAATCGAGATTGGAGCGGTTATCGTATGGCAAGTAGGTGATACGTACAAAGCTGCTTATGATGTGAGTAACTATACATCTTATGTACGCACGCAAAGTGAAGCGGCGGTAAGACATTTGGCCGGGAGCTTTCCTTATGATAACTTGGAGGATGAAGGAGCGGAGATCACTTTGCGTGAGGGCGGAGATACCGTAAATCATATTCTTGAACAAGAATTGGCGGATCGTTTAGCGCCTGCCGGAGTTATTATTAAGGAGGCAAGAATAAGTCATTTGGCCTATGCATCCGAAATCGCCGGGGCGATGCTTCAAAGGCAGCAAGCCGCTGCAATTGTTGCCGCGCGTTCAAAGATTGTAGATGGAGCTGTAGGTATGGTTGAAATGGCACTAAAAAAGCTGTCTGAAAAAGATATTGTAGAGCTGGATAATGAAAAAAAAGCAGCAATGGTCAGCAATTTAATGGTGGTACTCTGTGGAGAGAAAGCAGCGACACCAATTGTAAATACAGGTACGTTGTACCAATAAACGAAATGAAATGGCGGATAAGAAAAACTTTATGCTACGCTTAGACGACCAAATGTACAAAGCATTGGAAAAATGGGCTGCAGACGAGTTTAGGAGTGTTAATGGGCAGATAGAATATCTTTTACATAAGGCACTGCAAGAAAACAAAAGATTGGGTGCAGAAAAAAAGACTGCTGATAAGAAATAGCCTATAGTAAGGAATGCCTATAGTAAGGAATGAAAACTGTACCTTTGGCCTTGCAATTGACAAAGCCAAAGGTACTTTTTATTTAATGTTTTAACGATAGAAGATGAAGATTAATCCAGCGTACAAGTTATTGGTCGTAAGTACAAGCACGATCCATGGTAGTGAGTTTTTAGCTTATATTAAGCACGATTTTGTCGAATTTATTCAGTCAGATGAATTATTATTTATCCCTTTTGCGAGACCTTCAGGAATTTCTTTTGATGCTTATACCGGTAAGGTACAAGATGCCCTGAAAGATGAGGGCGTGACGGTTAGGGGGCTGCATGAGTTTCATAATAAGAAGAAAGCTATTCAGGATGCCAGGGCTATTTTTATTGGTGGGGGAAATACATTTCTACTGTTAAAAACGCTATATGAGCTGGATTTGGTACAGCAATTGCGTGTGCAAATAGCAAAGGGTATTCCATATGTTGGTACATCTGCAGGTTCCAATTTGACAGGACTGACGATTGGAACGACAAATGATATGCCTATTGTTTATCCGCCTAGCTTTGATGCACTTGGTTTCTTACCTTTTAATATCAATCCACATTATTTGGATCCAGATCCAAATTCTACACATAAAGGAGAGACAAGGGAAACGCGAATCCAGGAATTTCATCAACTTAATCCTCAGCCAGTCATAGGCTTACGTGAAGGGAGCTGGTTGCATGTAAATGAAGGAAACATAGAACTGAAAGGTAATTTAACAGCCCGGCTATTTAAAGCTGGTTTCGAGCCCGAGGAGCTAGCGCCTGGATTAATTAATTTTTAAGATATTGTAAAGTTCATGGGTATATCAAGTCAAATGTACTCTTCAATGTAGTAGTGACGATTTTATGAAAGACTAGCAGCAATTCCCATTGGAAAAAATAGTTTTTCAGATTGTTGAAAATAATACAAAATAAGCTACTTTTGCGCTAAATCCATTAAAATTTTCTTCCAATGGAACAAAATTCAGCATTACACCCGGCCGATATCGCGGAAGAAATATCGCGTTTAAGTAAAGGGGAGCAACATCAAGAGTTTATGGACTATCCTTTGGAGGATAGATTGGAGATCTTTTCTTTTTTTGAAATGGATGTCCAATATACGTTGATCAAATCAATGACGGAACATGAGTTGTCCGAATTGCTGAATAATTTGAAGCCGGATACGCGTAATGAATTGTTGTCGGAATTGCCGGATGATCTGATCAAATATCTGATCAATCTTTTGAATGAGCGCGAGAAGCAAATGGCTTTGGAGTTGATTGGTTATAAAGAGAACAGTATAGCCCGGCTTATGACACCAATGTATGTGCAAGTTCGCCCTTATTATACTGTTGATGATGTCTTTCGGCATATTAAAGTTTTTGGAAGGAAAGCTGAAACGCTCAATTTTATTTATGTAGTTGATGAGAAAAACGTATTGATCGATGACTTGAAAATTGGTCAGTTACTTCTATCGGATTCTTCGACAAAAATTTCTGATTTGATCGACTATAATTTTGCAGCGATTAAAGCTTCAACACCTATGGAAGAAGCATTCGAGATTTTTCAAAAATATGACCGAAGCGCCTTGCCAATCATTACAGAAGCGGGTGTATTGGTCGGCATTGTGACGTTTGATGACGTGTTGGATCGAATTGAAGATCGCGATACCGAAGATATACAGCGATTTGGGGGGATGGAAGAATTAGATCTGGCCTATACGAAAACTCCTTTATTGCAATTGATCCAAAAAAGAGCCGGCTGGCTGATTATCTTGTTTTTTAGCGAAATGCTTACAGCCTCAGCAATGGGATTTTTTGAAGGGGAATTGGAAAAGGCAGTTGTTCTTGCTTTATTTGTTCCTTTAATTATATCCAGTGGGGGTAATTCTGGGTCTCAAGCAGCATCCTTAATTATTCGTGCCATGGCTCTCGGTGAGTTAAAGCTGAAAGATTGGTGGTACGTGATGAAGCGTGAAGTTTCTTCTGGTTTAATCTTAGGTGGAATATTGGGGTCGATCGGATTCCTACGGATATTGGCTTGGCATTTTCTTGGTCTGTATGACTATGGTCCTTATTGGATTTCAATTGGTTTTACGGTTGCTGTTTCCTTATTGTTTATTGTACTATGGGGAACGTTATCAGGGTCGTTTATTCCATTTATTCTACGTCGGTTTGGATTAGATCCGGCGACGGCATCAGCGCCATTTGTAGCTACCTTGGTGGATGTTTCAGGATTGATTATTTATTTTACTGTTGCGGCATTCTTTCTGCATGGAAAACTACTGTAGTTCAGATTATAAGATTTTAAAAAAAGCCTAAAGCATACTTATGATTTAGGCTTTTTTTTATCAAAAAATTTTTTCTAGTGTCTTTATTAAAGTCATCTATCCATTCATTGTGGTCTGCACTCTTCTTCTTAGCATGTTTTTTTTGCCCTATCTTGTTTTTATTTGAAGTAGTTCATAATGGAATACAAGGAGATAGACAGAGAAGCTGAAAGCGCTTTGTCTTGTCTATAAATTGAGCCTACGATAGAATTTTTCCTTCAAACCTCCTTTTTGTGCAATATAAATTCCTTTTTTTCCGGAAAATAAAAAAGCGACTATACACGCTATTGCTATAAATAAAATAGGTTGAATCCCAAATAATTCATAGCCCATTACAATACAGGCGAGCGGAGTGTTTGTAGCGCCTGAAAATACGGCTACAAAGCCCATGGCAGCCAGCAGGCTGATGGGAAGCGGAATAACGGTGCTTAATGCACTCCCTAAGGTTGCCCCGATAAAAAACAGCGGGGTGACTTCTCCGCCTTTAAATCCGGCAGAAAGGGTGAAAGTCGTTAAAAGTAATTTGATGATAAAGTCATAATAATTCGACTGATCGACGAATGCGTTCTGAATCATTGGTATGCCAAGTCCAATATAGCTGCTGCTGTGAAATAATGTAATGATGAGTACCAAAATAATACCGCCAATTACCGGTCTAAGCAGAGGATATTTAATTCGTTTGAATTGAAGGCTAAAGAAATCGCTGGTAAACGTAAAAAGCCATGCTGTAACACCGAATAGAATGCCTGCGGCAAGGCTAAATCCAATATTGGTCAAAGACAGCATTGGAATAACATCATGAATTGGATAATGGGTGTGTGGAATATTCCATAATTGACAGCTGAAGTTCGCAAAATAGGCGGTAAATAAACAGGGCAGGATACCGAAATATCTTTTTTTGCCAATCAGTAGGACTTCCAGTCCGAATATCGTTCCGGCGAGCGGGGTGCCAAACACAGCGGCAAAGCCTGCAGTGATGCCGATTGAAATTAAGATACGGCGTTCAGTTTTATCGAAGTCAAACCAGCGATTGAGCTGATCGGAAACTGCTCCACCTATCTGCACGGCAGTTCCTTCACGGCCTGCCGAACCTCCAAACAGATGTGTAAGTAAAGTTCCGAATAGGACAAGAGGCGCCATAATAAGCGGAATGCGGCGTTGGGGATGAAGGTATTCTTCAATCAGCAGGTTATTTCCTTTACTTGATGGATTGCCCCAATACTTATAGGACAATGCAATGGCAAATCCCGCTAGGGGGAGTCCATAAATTATCCAAGGATGAGCTTCTCGGTACTGCGTTACCCAATTGAGGGAAAAGAGAAAAAACGCACAAATAGATCCTACGATGAAACCTATCGCAATACAGGAGATAAGCCATTTAAGAAAAAAATGAAGATTGCTTTGATTTGAATGTGTTATAGCCATAAGTCTACACTTTATATAAAATTGTTGTTTTATACTAAAATAGTAGACGTCATCAGCTTATTAAGGCGGTTCAGGGCAGACATCATTGCCATATTTATCTCAAATCTACAAAAAGCGAATGATAATAGCAACCCAGCCTGCGATCATAAGTAATCCGCCGATTGGGGTGATTGGCCCAAGAAACTTTAGATTCTTTTTCCAGTATTCCGCAAACGATAGAAAATATATACTTACCGAGAATAAAATAGTTCCTAGTGTGATCAGATAAAATGCGACTCGTTCAGACTGAAACTCAAAGGAGAAATTAAATCCTAGAATCAATAGGGTGAGAGCAGTATACATTTGATATCGAACGCCAACCTCAAAGGATTCCAGCTTTTCAGCTGATAGGATTTTTTTGAATGCATGGGCTCCGAATGCACCTAGGATAATAGCGAGGCCGCCAAATAGGGCGGCAGTGATTATGACAACGTTTTGCATGCCTAAATTTACTAAATTGGGTATTTAATCATATCGATATGAAGGATTCCGTAATCGGGGTAGGGCTCAGAGATTTGTTTAAACCCTAATTTTTCATAAAAGGATTTTAAATGAAATTGCGCACCTATTTGTATCTCGCCTTCACCAAATTCTTTATAGAGAGATTCGATGGAATGAATCATTAATTGTTGGCTCAGACCGGTTCCGCGCGCTTCCTCGGCGACGATAACCCGACCAATGGAAGCTTGTGGGTAGGAAAGGCCCGGAGGAACTAATCTCGTGTATGCTATAATACGATCAGCTTGTTCTGTCCAAAGATGCAGACAAGCAAAATCTTTATCGTCCAATTCAGGATATAAACATTCCTGCTCCAAAACAAACACTTCCATTCGAAGCTTTAAAATACGATATAATTCTTTCGTGTTGAGTTCGTCAAAACTCTTTAGATTCCACTGAAAAGCCATAATTGAAATAAAAATAGAGTCAAATTATACAATCGATATGGCTGTAAAGACATATCCAATTTAATTTGACTCTATTGATTTGAGAGTTTTATGCGAGTAGACTTTTAACAACTTCAGAGATGGTTTTTCCATCTGCTTGTCCAGCAAGCTTTTGATTTGTGGCACCCATTACTTTACCCATATCTTTAATGGAAGAAGCTCCTGTTTCGGCGATAATTGCTTTGACAATCGTTTCAACTTCTTCTTTGCTTAGTTGTTTTGGCAGATAAGCTTCAATAACTTTTTCTTCCTCAACTTCAATTTCATAAAGATCTTCACGGTTTTGAGTCTTATAAATTTCAGCAGATTCGCGACGTTGCTTTACAAGTTTTTGTAAAACTTTAATCTCTGCCTCCTGGTTAAGGTCTTCGGCATGACCTTTTTCAGTTTTTGCTAGGAGAATAGCTGCTTTAATCGCACGTAAGCCACGTAATTTTGCCGTGTCTTTTGCAATCATTGCGGCCTTAATGTCTTGATTTATTTGTATTTCTAATGACATAATATTTAAATTATTTTCGATTGACAATTGTGCCTGTCGCTTGTGCTGTAGGCATTATTAATAGATCGTTTATATTGACATGTGCAGGTCTGGTAATGACAAAAAGGATCGTTTCGGCAATATCTTTTCCTGTCAGGGCCTGCACACCATTATAGACATTTTTAGCTCTTTCCCGATCTCCATGGAAACGAACTTCCGAAAACTCCGTCTCCACCATCCCGGGGTCGATAGATGTTACTTTAATGCCCTGAGTTAGCAAATCAATGCGCATAGCTTTAGTTAAAGCATCAACAGCATGTTTGGTAGCACAGTACACATTTCCATTTGGATAAACCTCTTTCCCTGCAATAGATCCTAAATTAACAATATGGGCGCCGTTTTCAGTGTCCATAAGTGGTATTACAGATTTACTCACATACAGTAAACCTTTAATATTGGTATCAATCATTCTGTCCCAATCTCCGATATCACCATTTTGAATAGGATCCAATCCTTGGCTCAAGCCAGCATTGTTGATGAGAACATTTATTTTCTTCCATGCCGGAGGCAGACCCTCAATTTGATTCGCAACTTGTTCTGCATCGCGAACATCAAGCTCAAAAATATGGATCTGAATCGTAGGGTAGGTCGCGAGTAGTGTATCTTTTAATTCTTCTAAACGATTTAACCTACGGGCGCAAAGCAAAAGATTGTAGCCTTCTTTGGCTAAAACTTCAGCGCAGGCCTGACCGATTCCTGAGCTTGCTCCTGTAATAAAAACTGTTTTAGTCATATGTTGTAACTCGTTGATATTAAAAATTAATCCGATTTGACTCAAAACCAGATCTTAGGTCGCCCTATTTTGTAGCAATATAGATGGTGCAGATGCCAAATGTCTGTGGTCTAACGATCGTTTCGTTAAAACCTGCTTTTTTGTTTATGGCAACGAACTTTTGTCCATCTGGAAATTGAGCAACAGATTCTGGTAGGTATTCATATGCACTGGAATCTTTTGAAAAGAATTTTCCAATGGTTGGTGTAATAAACTTGAAATAAAAATTATAAAGCTGTTTAATGGGGAATTTCTTCGGATTCGAAAATTCTAAAATAACAGCTTTCCCACCAGGCTTTAATACGCGGTATATGTCTGATAGGCCTTTCTCCAAGTTTTCAAAATTACGGACACCAAATGCTACGGTAACAGCGTCGAAAGTATTATCTTCAAATTGAAGCCTCTCTGAGTCTCCTAACGCTACCTCAAATTGATTCGCTAAGCCCTTACTCGCAATTTTTTTCTTAGCGACGTCAAGCATTCCTTGGGAGATATCGACACCAATAATCTTTTTTGGATTCAAGATTTTAATTGATTCCAATGCAAAATCACCAGTTCCTGTCGCTACATCCAACATCAGTTGCGGTTTTATGGACTTTAAGGCATTGATGGCTTTTTTGCGCCATATAATGTCAATACCCAAAGACATGAAATGGTTCAAAAAATCATAGGAATGAGAGATGTTGTCAAACATATCTGCTACCTGTTTCTTCTTCCCATCGTTGGTATCTTTATAGGGTTTTAATGTTGAGGAGTCGTGCGTCATAGTTACAAAGATACAATATATGAATATTTTTTAGTGCTAAAAAAGGGATTTGTTTTCATCTTAAAGTCAGTTTGTTTTGATGATAGTGGAGGGGATTGATTTGCTTTTTACCATTTTGCTTATTCACAATAGCTTAAGTTATTAACATTTTTTAATGTGTTGATTTTAAGTGTTGATTTTTTATTTTCAACATCTTTTCAACAGTGAGTGTTGAAAACTCACTGTGTAAATCTGTGTCCTTCAAAGCTTTTTGAGGTTTCGGGTGTGATCGTTGAATTTCTCTGTGTGTAACTCCGCATGGTGGTGAATTTTATTTTTTATACATTTGTTATCCTATCTAAAATTTATAAGGATAGCAAAGCTATATTTCTGATATAATATCATGATGAACGAAAGTAATTTTGAAGCGAATAACACGGATAATAACAAACGGGGTAATTATGGCGAACGTCGTACCAAATTAAATAATTTGGTGAGTGGTTTGGGTAAACTTCCGCCGCAGGCAGTAGATCTTGAGGAGGCTGTTTTGGGAGCTTTGATGCTTGAAAAGAATGCGCTGAGTGAAATTATTGATATTTTAAAACCGGAATCGTTCTATAAGGAATCACATCAAAAGATCTTTGAAGCAATTTTTGGTCTTTTTCAAAAAACTTCCCCAATTGATATATTAACCGTTACCTCGGAACTTAGACGGATGGGGGCTCTTGAAATGGTCGGCGGTGCCTATTATATTACGCAATTGACAGATCGCGTGGTTTCGGCAGCTAATATTGAGTACCATGCACGTATTATTTCGCAGAAATACATCCAACGTGAGCTTATCAAAGTTTCTACTGAAATTATTAATAGCTCATACGATGAAACGTCAGATATCTTCGATCTGTTGGATCATGCCGAGAAAAGCTTGTTTGATATTGCGCAGAATAACTTGCGAAGAGATTCAAGAAAGATGGACGATATTATGCGTGAGGCGATTTCTAATCTTGAGATGCTGCGTGACCGTACAGACGGTCTGACAGGTGTGCCTTCTGGCTTAACGGCATTGGATCGTATGACATCAGGTTGGCAGCCTTCCGATCTTGTTATTATTGCAGCCCGTCCAGCGATGGGAAAGACGGCATTCGTACTTTCTGTTGCACGTAATGCTGCAGTGGAACACGGTAAAGCAGTTGCCGTATTCTCGCTGGAGATGTCATCTGTTCAGCTTGTCAATCGTCTAATCGCTGGTGAAACAGAAATTGAGCAAGAGAAATTGAAAAAAGGAAATCTTGCTGATCATGAATGGCAACAATTACATTCGAGAATTGGTCGTTT
This sequence comes from Sphingobacterium sp. UME9, assembly GCF_014170215.1. Taxonomy (NCBI): domain Bacteria; kingdom Pseudomonadati; phylum Bacteroidota; class Sphingobacteriia; order Sphingobacteriales; family Sphingobacteriaceae; genus Sphingobacterium; species Sphingobacterium sp. UME9. Next base: position 1,314,580 of record NZ_LZZP01000013.1, read on the forward strand.
AACTGATGCACCTATTATTATTGATGATACGCCGGCGTTGAACGTGTTCGAATTTAGAGCTAAATGCAGGCGCTTAAAGGCACAATACGATATCCAAATGGTGATCGTCGATTACTTGCAGTTAATGCATGGAAAAGCAGACGGTAAAGGTGGGGGGAACCGTGAACAAGAGATCGGTAGTATTTCCCGGGCTTTGAAATCTGTCGCCAAAGAGTTAAATATTCCTGTGCTTGCATTGTCGCAGTTGAGTCGTGCAGTAGAGTCAAGGCCAGGAAATAGTAAGCGTCCTATGTTGTCTGATTTACGGGAGTCTGGTTCTATTGAGCAGGATGCGGATATGGTTCTTTTCTTATATAGACCCGAATATTATGGTTTGACAGAAGATGAAGAGGGACGTCCTACTGCCGGTGTCGGTGAAGTTATTATTGCAAAACACCGTAATGGTGAGACCGGAATTGTCCCACTTCGCTTTGTGGGTAAATTTGTGAAGTTTGTGGATTTAGAAGATGAGTTTTCGGGTATGGGTGGTGGAGATGGATTCGGTGATGCACCGGCTACATTTTCTGCTTCGGCATTGAATCCGTCGCCAAACTTTGCTGATGATTTTAGTGCTGGGGGCTTCAGTGGAGGTATTACTATGCCATCCCGAATGAACGACATGCCTGATGATGCGCCATTTTAGAGATTAATTTTACATAAGTATTCCTAAATAATAGAAAAAACCGAATGATTTAAATTCGGTTTTTTCGTTTACGGCGCCTTCGTAATTTATGTTTCTTATGCGAGCTTGTTCATGCCATTTTTTTTCCTTTAAAATTTGTATGTCACGCCTGCACCGACAATTTGCCTAATTTGTAGGGCAGAATTTCTCTTTCCAACTTCAACATTATCTTTAATAATCGGAATAGCCGTATTGTCATCGTAGATCATCTGTACACCTGCGTTTACTGTAATAAACTTGTTTACCTTCATAAAAAGATTGGCCGTATAGTCAATATCTACATTTTGAGGTTTATCTAAATAGTTTGAATAGAGTTTTAGTATATTTTCAAATGAAATGTTCTCCATTAGATTTACTTTATAATAAGCGTCAAATGACGCGCCGAATTCAGTGCGGGACTTGCTGTTCGGATTTAGTCCATATCGTGTGGAAAGGAGCGTATCACTTACGAATACAAACCGCACAGCCGCAGGTGAAAGATTAAATCTGAGGTTGTCCGATCGTTTATACGCAAAACCCGGACCGAAGCTCAGGTATGCCGGAGCTAAAAACCTGGATATCCTTTTTTTGGGTGAAGCTGTGTAGTCATAACCATCGGCAAATTGTGTGTTAAAGTTTAGAAAAAAGGTATAAAGCCAATATTGAGATGCCTGATGTCCCAACAAGCTATTTAAAACTAATCGGTCATCATTTTTGCGCCAGTCCGACTCTTTTTGAAAGGTTAGCCCATAAGCCGCAAGGACCTTGTTGTCCCATGACCATTTGCCTTTCTTGTAATTGAAGTCGTAATTAAGAGTTAGGTTGCCGGAGAATGAATTCACCCCACCAGCAGCCCAATTAGAAAATGAACTTTGGTTGATCAAAAACGTGTTTTCTCCTTTGATAATCCAGGTTTTCGTGCTGTCTACCGCGGTTGTCTGAGCGTAGGTTTCATGTGCTAATAAGCCAAGAGCAATAAGAATGATTGATTTTATTATTTTCATGTGTATACTTAATTTGTTTGCATTTCCATATTATTGTGATCCAAATGAGCACGTACAGCTTTCTATCTTATTAGACAACTAACGCAGTGGTTTTATAGCTGCGTATTGGATTTGTTGAAATATATTTCGTTCCTATCGTTATATACAACAAATTTGATCTGATCGATGCTCTTAAAACGAGGTTATTATACATTTTCAACGTGATGTTTTGAGCGTGTACGAGAAAATAAATATTTTATAACTAAACGAATAAATGGGATTAATGTTTTTTTGTCTTTTTGATTGTGTTTATTTTAAATAAAATCAGAACTTTGTTCACTTTGGAAGCATTCCCGATTTATTAGCGTATCAGCTTTTGGTAAAAGTTCGCGGAAAGCTTTTCACACCAACTGGAAGCTAGCGGATATTTATTGTTTTGGATCGTGAAAGGCGGCTTCTATTGAGCTATTCATAGCAAAAACTAACAAAATGTTTCGATGAAAATAACGCTACTTTGTATAGGTAAGACAGATGACAAGTACCTGATTGAGGGTATTGACAAGTATATTAAACGGTTAAAGTTTTATGTAAATTTCAGTATTGTGGTCATTCCAGACATCAAAAATGTCAAGAATCTTTCTGCTGAGCAGCAGAAAGATAAGGAGGCTCTGCTGATTTTGAAACAATTACAGCTTCAAGATTTAGTCGTTTTGCTGGATGAACATGGAAAAGAGTTTCGCTCCTTGGAGTTTTCTGCTTATCTGGAAAAAATGATGGTACAAAGTGTTCAGCATATGGTATTTATTATTGGTGGTCCCTATGGGTTTGACCAAAAAATTTATGATCGGGCGAAGTCAAAAATTTCGTTGTCCAAGATGACATTTTCGCATCAAATGATTCGTTTGTTTTTTACAGAGCAACTCTATCGTGCTTTTTCTATCATGAAAGGGGAGCCTTATCATCACGAATAATATGGAAAAAAGTCCGTAACTTCATCATGAATAAAAACAAGCTTATGAATTTGCCCAACAAACGAGATTATCACTATAAAAGTGACGAAGGAGAGAAAAATAGCCAATTGAATAAATACATTATGATTGCTTGTATTATAATCGTAATCGCATTGGCATTTTTTTTCGCATAGCTTAATGCCCTTCCATACGGATCTAGTAAAAGAAATAAATCTCTTACTTAATATCCGTATGGAGGATATCAGCAGATGATTTTAATAAATTTTAATTGAATTGTTTAAGCAAGAACGCTTAATTTTTGGGAGAAGGTTGGCAGGTTTTGCGCGTTCTTTTTGGGGCGGTGTTGTTTACGAATCCCCAGTTGGTCATGTAGAATGACAAGGGATTAATTTCTAATAGTTTTTTCATTTTTTCTTTTTTTACCATATAATAATTTATTGATTCGCTAATAAGTGATCAATAATCGAGCCAAACTATAGGGCTTGTCATGTTCGAAAAGAAATATAGCAAATAAGGTCAATAAAAAATAGTTGAAAGTGTGTTTTTTAGGACTAGGTCAACATAAAACGCAGCCCATTTGAGAGGGGCTGCGTCGAATCGAAGTATTTATTTTTTATCAATTTTATATAATTTACCGATATCTGTGATTGCGTAAAGCGCACCATCTTTTCCTTGCGTGATATCTCTAAATCGTTGCCCTTCACTACCTAGTAGACGTTCTTCTCCAACCACTTTGTTGTCCTTCAGTATAATTCTGGCAATGTGCATACTGCTTAGACCGCAAATAAAAAGATTATTCTTCCATTCTGGAATATTCTGTCCGGTATAGAATGTAATTCCACTAGGCGAGAGAACAGGATCCCAATAATAGACGGGTTGTTCCAGACCGTCTTTTTGTTGTATGCCCGCACCAACCTTATCTCCTTTATATTCTATACCATACGTAATCGTAGGCCATCCATAATTCTTGCCAGCTTCAATTCTGTTCAACTCGTCGCCGCCCCGTGGACCAAATTCGGTTTCCCAAAGATCGCCAGTTTCAGGATGTAAGGCAAGTCCCTGTGGATTACGATGTCCATAACTGTAAATTTCTGGACGTGCATTTGCCTTGCCTATAAATGGATTCCCAGGGGCAGGCTGTCCATCAGTGGTGATACGTAGGATCTTGCCCAATGCTGCATTCAGATCTTGTGCCAATGGTCGTGTGGCCAAATCAGATCTTTCACCCGTACTCAAAATAATGTTGCCTTCTTTATCAAAGATAATTCGTCCACCATAATGCAGATTCCCTTTATGAGCAGGAGTAGCCTGATAGATAACTTTAGCGCCTTCTATTGATTTCTCATCGGCTGAGAGCTTTCCTTTTGCAACGGCCGTCAAAGTTCCAGCAGCGGTATTATCAGAGAAAACCCAATATATCATACGGTTTGACTCGAATTTTGGATCAAGACGTAATCCCAAAAGCCCACCTTGTCCACTGCTATTGACTTGAGGTAAACCTTTAATTGGTTCACTTAATTTGCCGTCTGCCGTTGCAATGCGAAAATCACCTTCTTTTTCTGAGATTAATAATCGACCATCAGGTAGCGGAGTGATACCCCAAGGAGATTTTAATCCCTCGGCAATTACTTTACCTTCGAATGGCGTGCTCGTCTTTGCACCTTTAATTCTGGTTTGTCCAGCAAATGCTGGTTTATAATTTGTGTTTGCCTTTTGTGTTTCTACGGGAGGATAACTTGTTGTATCAGTTGCAGAATTTGCACTGCTATCCGAACTTGAATTTGAATTCGCATGGTTGGAATTACATGCTGTTAATCCTAAAGATACTGTTAAGAGGCTTATTGTCAGTTTGGTTTTCATTATCTGTGACTTGTTTTTGGTCTGATTATCTGCTTGAAGATATTAAAAATTAATGAAATATTATTTTTCAGAATGTAATAATATAAATATATAACTCATACTAATAAGAAAGGGGAATGCTAGTCCGCTAATTTGTTTTTAAGTATTATAGGAGTTATTTTCCCGCCAGACAGTTTCTTACGATTCGGTGGAGCTCAATATCGTTGTTTATATAATAATCACTTATATCTAGAATTGTGTTTGTATTTAAATTGTAAATACATACGGGAACGTAGTTGGGTTGTGCAGAGGTCTCGAAAGTCTTAAAATAATCTGCACTTTCCTGTATGTTTGAAAACTCTTTGGATTCGCAGTGCTGTGTATCCTGATTATAAGCAATGGTTATAAAGTTCTTTTTCATTTTACTCGCCTTTTATCAGAATAACGAAAATTTGGAAGTAAAAGTTTTAAAAATTATTGCCTTTTATTTCTTAAACACTGATATGGCTTGCGGCTATCGGCTGTCCAAAAAATATTTTTGCTTTACTTTCAAAGTCTCTCGGATCATCTGTTGTATAAAAGGCCAGTTGGCCATTTTGAGAACAAAGTGTTTCAATTTCCTGGTGTCTACCTAGATATTCTTTTAAGCTATTGGCAACAATAGGTCCCTGGGAGATGATCTTTATATTACTTGGTGTATATTTTTTGATTACGGGCAGCAATAGCGGATAGTGGGTACAGGCAAGCACGATGGTGTCGATCTGATCGGATTGCTGTAAAAGTTCCCGTAAATCTTTTTCTACAAAGTAATGAGCGCCCTCGGTATTGATTTCGTTGTTTTCTACCAAAGGGACCCAAAAAGGGCAGTCGTGCTGAAAAACCTCAATTTCTGGATTGAATTTGTGTATTTCTATTTTATAGGATTCAGATTTTACCGTTCCTGTAGTGGCTAAAATACCGATCTTGTTAGTTTTCGTAAAATTGTGTACGATTTCGGTCGTGGGTCTAATGACGCCAAGGACTTTCTTTCCAGGCGGAAGATCATGTTGTTGAATAGTCCTTAATGCTTTTGCAGAAGCCGTATTACATGCCAGAATAACGAGATTACAGCCCAGGTCAAATAATTTAAAAACACATTGTTTGGTGTAATTATAAACGGTCTCAAAGGATCTTGTACCGTATGGAACACGGGCGTTATCGCCTAAATAGATATAATCGTATTGAGGTAAAAGTTGTTGAATTTCTTTAAATACGGAGAGTCCTCCATAACCAGAATCAAAAATACCAATAGGACCGGGTGTTGTTAAATTATCCATAACACAATGTTATAAGTTCTTTCACTTATAACATTGTGTTACAAGTTTCAGATTTATTGAAGCAAAGATGGTTTCTCTTTGTATATTTTCCAAATTAATTCGCCAAATAATGTATTTGTCCAAGCAAACCAATGTCTTGTGAACTTTTTAGGATCGTTTTTATGAAAAGACTCATGCATAAATCCGGTTCCACCATGTGTATTGACCAGGGTTTTAATACAATTACGAATCTCATCATCATTTGTTGAGGTCTGCGCCCGCATAATAATGGACATCGGCCAGATCATATCTCTTCCTATGTGAGGTCCACCAATGCCTTCTGCTGCTGTTCCCTTAAAAAAGAATGGATTTTTATCAGACAAAACAAAGTTACGCGTACGTTGATAAACTTCGTTATTTAGATCTACAGCTCCTAAATAAGGTAGAGCTAACAAACTAGGAATATTCGCGTCATCCATCATAAGATGGCTCGAAAAACCGTCTACTTCAAATGCGTAAATCCGGCCCAGCGTCGGGTGGTCGATGATACCATATTTATTGACTGCTGTTTCGACCTCGTTCGCAAGTGCTTCCATTTTTGCAGCGAGTTCATGTTCATTTTTAACCTTTTTCAAAATTTCGGCAGACTGCCTCAGACTAACAATCGCAAATAAATTGGATGGAATAAGAAATGAGAAAATTGTAGAATCGTCCGAAGGTCGAAAACTAGAGCAGATCAAACCAACTGGATTTACAGGATATCCATAGCCATCTACCTGTAATGTATCGGAGCCCCTGGAGGTTGTTCGTTCAAATTTATATGGGCCTAGGCTATCTTTACGTTGTTGCTCAACGAAAGTCTGATATATTTTATGTTGAGCTTCCAACCATTCATCATTAAATGGGCTACTGTCACTCGTTTCCTTCCAATAATGATAAGCTAATCGAATTGGATAACACAATGAATCGATTTCCCATTTTCGTTCATGAATTCCAGGTTTCATGTTTGTGTGGTCACTGAACCATTCGCCTTTCTTTGTTGGATCGTTATAAAATGCATTGGCATAAGGATCAATATTGATGCATTTGCTCTGTTTTTGAATTAAGCCAACAATAAGATCCTGCAGTTTTTTGTCTTTTTTCATAAACGGCAGGTATGGCCATACCTGCGCACTACTGTCGCGTAACCACATCGCATCGATATCTCCTGTAATCACATACGTGTAATTCCTTCCGTTTTGGACATAGGGAAATACGGTAGTATCTAAGGTATTAGGAAAGCAGTTGTTAAATAACCAAGCCAGTTCCTTATTTTTAACATTTTTCTGAAATTCTACAATTGCATCTTCGATTACCTTGCTCGAGAAAAGTCTTTTCTCTTTAGCTGTCCGAACAGTGGGAAAAGAATGTTCCTGAGCAAATGAAAATTTGCTTGTAAGTGCACCTGCGGTTAACAGGGTTGCGTTTTGGATAAATGTTCTGCGTTTCATGCTTATTAGGGCTATTTTTTATGATTTAAGGTTATTTACTGAAATGCAAGATATAAATATTTTTGAATAAAAGGAACAGCAAATACGATTTAGCATGATAAAATTGACTGAACATATGAATAAAGTCAATTTTATTCGGTTAATTTGCGTTTAGGAATGCATTTTGCTAGAAAAAATAATCTTTGAAATAATTTTATGAGGCTTAATATAACAAAAAATAATAATTTACTCCGAATTGTGCTGGCAGGTATGGGAGTAGGTATTTCCTTCGGAGGTTTTGCCCAGATTAAGAGTCAGCCTTATTCATATCATTTTTATCAAAAAATGAACGATGCGGTTTATTCTACTGAAACGAGGATGCATACTTCTGCTAAACCATTCGTCATTAAAGACTCTTTATTGTTAGCCAAGTTTGATTCAATACAATCCAATAAACCCGTTTCCTCGTCCAATTGGTTTATGCGCAAAATTTTTAATGAACATCTTGTGCAGGTTGAGAAAGACGATTACACATTTTATGCTGATTTTCTACCGGATCTTTATATTGGAAAGGACATGCAGGGCGACAAGCGCCGTACATGGATGAACGGTAGAGGATTTCAGGTGGGATTGAATGTAGGAAATAAATTTACATTCAATACTTCCGCATTTGAAAGTCAGGCGGTCTTTCCGAAATACCTAGATGATTATATTGTTGCGCATAAAGTTATTCCGGGTCAAGGAAACACCAAATTTCAGTCCAAGAATAAAATGGACTGGATGTATGCGACAGCTAGTATGACTTATGATGCCCATAAGTATATCCAGGCAACTTTGGCTTACGACAAAAACTTTATCGGGGATGGCTATCGATCGATGCTTTTATCGGACTTTTCCTCAAATTATGCACATCTGAAATTGACCGGGACCATAGGGAATGTTCAATATACTTCGATATGGGCCTATATGAATGATCCGACGCATCCTAGACAGGATTTGACGGGTACAACTCCGATGGAAGGGCAGAATAATACACGTTTAGGAGACGGAAAAAAATGGGGGGCATTCCAATATTTGGATTGGAATGTGACGAATAAATTATCGATAGGCTTTTTTCAATCTGTCGTTTGGGCTGCTCAAGATGAAGCTGGTAAAAGAGGTTTTGATTTTAGTTATATTAGTCCAATTATCTTTATCCGGCCTGTTGAAAGTAATAATCGTACTTCACCCGATAAAATGTTTTTAGGATTGACCTCCAAATATAAATTACCTTATAGATTGACTGCGTATGGACAGTTTTTGTTGGGTGAATTTACAGCAAAAGAATTCTTCGCAGGTAACGGCTATGCGCACAACAAATGGGGCGCACAACTTGGCGTAAGGGGATATGATGTATTTGGCGTTAAGAATTTAAACTTTTTAGCTGAATATAATACCGCCAGACCTTATACTTACGCGCACTTTAAATCGTATTCAAACTATAGCAACAATGCCGAACCATTGGCTCATCCGAAAGGGGCAAACTTTAGAGAGCTCGTTGGGATTGTGAACTATGCTTGGGATAGATGGGACTTTTCGTTACAGGGTATGTTCAGCCAAAATGGATTGGATCTCCCTGATGGTAGTAATATGGGGGGGGACATCTTTCAGTCCTACAATACAATACCGAATATGTACGGAAATCATATAGCGCAAGGAATAAAGAACAATATCTATTATGCGGATGCGAAAGCAGCTTATGTGCTCAACCCGAAGTATAACCTTCGCTTAGAACTCGGTTATACCCAACGTTACGCAAAAGCACAATACGAAACACCTGTAGTCAATAAGTCCGGTGTTGTGTCATTTGGACTTCGCTCAAGTTTCCGAGCAATTTATAACGATTTATAGAGATTTTTATAAACTGATCTATAGCTGAAATAAGACAAACTATATTGATTTGGCCATAAACGCTGTAAAAACCAATATAGTTTGTTTTTAAAACGAGGGCTCACGACAAATTGACAAGATAGGGAAGACAGCTTTGATACAGCCAGCATAAAATATCCGATGGTTGACGATCCCTATTTATGATTTGTCATGACTTTAAAACGGTCGATTTAAACTGAATAATTGCATGAGTTAGGTCATTTATCCAATGGGCATGCACAAAAATAATTATATTCCGATGAAAAAAATCCTCATACTGAATGGCCCAAATTTGAATTTGTTGGGTGTAAGAGAGAAATCGATTTATGGTAGCCAGGATTTCCTTAGCTACTTTGAAGAGCTTAAACAACAGTTTGAAATGGTACAATTGCACTATTTTCAAAGCAATTCAGAAGGAGGGTTAATCGATAAGATCCACGAAGTTGGTTTTGAATTTGATGGAATTGTGTTGAATGCTGGAGCGTATACGCATACATCTGTTGCTATTGGAGATGCAATTGCGGCAGTTACAACACCCGTTATTGAAGTTCACATAAGCAATGTCCATCAAAGAGAGGAATTTCGCCATCATTCGTTTCTGGCAAAGAATTGTAAAGGGGTGATCTGTGGTTTTGGACTGGATAGCTACAGATTGGGTGTCGAGGCGTTTATTAAATAATATCTTCTTTTGCAAGGAAGAGAAAAAATAGCTATAAAATAAAAAAGCGGGAATTCCCGCTTTTTTATTTTATAACTAACAGACTTACTTGTTCTAACCAATAAGACTTCTGATTTCGACTTCGTCTGCTTTGATCTGAGCTTTCATTTCTTCAAGCGAGTCAAACCGTTCATCATGTCGGATAAAATGAAGGAACTTCACACGTAGTGTCTTGCCGTAAATATCCTGATCGAAATCGAATAGGCTGATTTCAATCGCACGATTCATTCCATCAACAGTGGGTCTGGTCCCTATATAGCCCATACCTTTCGCAATTGAAACCGGATTTTCCTCTTTATACTCGCCCGTAGTGATGTTTTGGATATGATTATAGATGTATACCTCAACAGCATAAATACCATAGGCTGGTATTAGTTTATGGGGTTCGTGAACCTGCAGGTTTGCTGTCGGAAATCCGATTGTACGCCCAATTTGGTCGCCTCTAATAACAGTTCCCGTTAATTCGAAAGGATAACCTAAATAAAGATTAGCCGTTCTTATATCGCCCTTTATAAGCGCTTCACGTACTCGTGTGGAGGATACTGCAATATCATTGATATCCTGCTCTGGAATTTCGTCAACGCTGTAGTCAAATATAGATGCAAACTGCTCTAAATCGCCCATAGTACCCTTTCGATCTTTTCCAAAATGGTGATCATAACCTATCACAATCTTCTTTGTACCCAATTTGCCTACAAGAACATTACTAATATATTCTTCCGGAGTCTGATTTGAAAAATCACGGGAAAAAGGAATGATAATTAAGTGGTCAATTCCCACTTTGCTTAATTGACTGACCTTTTCTTCGATATCGTTGATTAGGCGTAAACTATCATCATCTGGATTGATAATCAATCGTGGATGTGGAAAAAAAGTAAGCAAAATTGTCTCACCATTAATTTTATGAGCTGCTTCCTTTAAGTGAGCCAATATTTTTTGATGGCCAATATGAACACCATCGAAAGTACCGATGGTTACAACTGCATTTTCAACTGGTGAGAAATCATCTAAACTTCTGTAGATTTTCATTTATAGGAGTTTTTGCAAAAATAAGATAAAGAATCAATAAAATGGGATGGTAAAGTTATTTAATGATTTCTTTATGACGTTTTATTTCAGCGATAAGTTGTTCAAGATTCCAGGCATTTTCTACCCTATAATCGCCACTTTTGGTGCGTCTCAAAGAACTCAGATGTGATCCACTCTGTAAGAATTTTCCAAAATCGTAGGCCAATGATCTGATGTAGGTTCCTTTTGAACAGGATATACGAAAATACACGTTGGGGAGCTCGATCTTTTCAATAAGAAAGCTATTGATGCGCACCTGGCGGGATTTTATTTCCACCTCTTCGCCACGACGGGCCTTTTCATAGACGCGTTCACCATTAATTTTTATGGCTGAATGGGCTGGAGGAAATTGCTGAATTTCACCCTCAAAGGATTTTGCTGCTTCGAGGATCATTTCCTCTGTGATATGATCGATTGAAAAGGTTTGGTCAATTTCTGTTTCCAGATCATAAGATGGCGTTGTCGCTCCTAAGGTGATCGAACCCGTATATTCTTTGTCTTCGGCTTGGTAGCTGTCTATTTTCTTTGTGAGTTTGCCGGTGCACACAATGAGTAGACCGGTCGCAAGTGGATCTAAAGTTCCTGCATGACCGACTTTTAATTTTAACGGTTTGATTGAGTTTCTAACTTTACCAACAACGTCAAAACTTGTCCATGTTAAAGGTTTATCGATCAACAACATTTCTCCTTCAGCAAAATTGAACTTTGCTGAGTTTTCACTAACCTCTATATTTTCCATCCAAAGATTTTAGATAATTTGTAAACTATGACCCGAAAGTAGGAGGGTAAGAATGATAACACCCACGATGATTCGGTACCAACCAAAAGCTTTAAAACCATATTTGGTTAAAAAGCCAATAAAAGACTTAATAGCAACGATTGCAACAACGAAACCAATTAGATTTCCTATAATAAGTAAATTGAGTTCTTCTCCCGTGAAGGTGTTTCCCTCTTTAAAAAATTTCAAAAGTTTTACCGCAGAAGCGCCAAACATCATTGGTAACGCAAGGAAAAAGGAAAATTCGGCTGCTGCTTTACGTGTTAGCTTTTCGGCCATACCTCCAATGATCGTACTTGCGGATCTTGATGTACCCGGGATCAATGCAAGACATTGATATACACCGATCATAAAAGCTTGTTTGTAAGAAACATTGTCCGAATCTTCTACTGTTGGTTTGTTAAACCATTTGTCGACGAAAAGTAAAACTACGCCACCGACCACCAACATAACTGCGACCATTAAGGGACTCTCTAATAATGCATCAATATAATCGTTGAATAGCAAGCCCAATATAGAGGCTGGAATAGCTGCAATGACCAATTTGTAGTAAAATGATAGCGTTTTGAAAAAACGTTTGTAGTATAGTACCAGAACGGATAATATCGTTCCTAACTGGATGACAATCGTAAATAATTTAACAAATGCCGATGGTTGAATACCCATTAAGGCAGTAGCAATAATCATATGGCCTGTCGAAGACACAGGCAAAAACTCCGTTAATCCTTCGATGATAGCAAGGATGATAGCTTCAATAATAGACATCTGTTTGAAATAAGATTATACTTTAGTTGGATTTGTTTTTGGGGCGGTATAGAATTGCAGCGAACCCTAGCGCAAACCCGAGAACAACAACAATAGGGGCCAAGGTAATCTTGGTAAAACTATAGATATCAGTTTCACCAGACATCAATGTAAAGCCAATGATTACAACAATTAAGCTAGCTATAAACAGTTGGTAGTTTACTTTGGAGAATACAAATGAACCTTTGTTGACTGATTCAGTAGATTTCTTTATTTGAGCCATTTTTTTATCTGTATAAATCGTTAGATTGTGCCTTTAAATATTTTGTTACTGCGAAATAGGTGCTAAGTCCCGAAATGAGAATTCCAATCAAGATTACGCCTAAAAAGATCACCGCAAATTCGAACCAGTTGCGTAAAAAGACCAGCTCTGGTATTTGCTGCTGTGCAAATTTTAGCGTTAAAATGAGGAGTAAAATCGCGATCAAAGATCCCAGTAAACCATGAATGATACCATACGTTATAAATGGTTTACGAATAAAGTTTTTAGTAGCCCCAATCAATTGCATACTTTTGATTAAGAAACGTTGTGAATAGATCGCAAGACGTATCGTATTGTTGATTAAAGCTACGGCGATAATCAATAGGATAACCGCAAAAGCCAGAACAATCATTCCAATGATGCGTACGTTTTTGTTGATCATGTCAATTAATGACTCTTGGTATACAACTTCTTTAATTTTATTGTTTTTGGAGATCTTTTCAATAAAAGTTTTAATGCTATCTGTATTGGCATAATTCTCTTTCATGTAAACATCCAAAGAAGGCAATAGCGGGTTATGCCCCAGATATTGTACGAAATCTTCACCAAGATCTTCTTTCAAGTTTTTTGCAGCCAATTCCTTACTAATATATTCGGTGCGAAGCACGTAGGGATCTTTTTCAAGGTCTTTTTGTAGAGAAAGGACATCACCTTCGCTTGTACCATCATTTACGATGACATTTAAGACGATATTTTCCTTAACGTATTTCGAAAGATTTTTAGCGTGCACCAAGAGTAATCCCAACATACCTGTTACCAGCAACACGAGAGCGATACTGATAACCGTAGATACGTATACAGATTTTGTTTTTCTTTTTTGTGTGCTTAATTCGTATTCTGACATAATAAGCAAAAATTTATTTGCGAAAGTAACTATTTGAGTGGAAGATTTCGAATTAATCTTATAATTACTTTGATAAAAATCAATTCGAAGGCTGTTTTCTTCCTATGTTTAATTAACTTTTCAATACTATAATTTATTGTTCAAACTACAAAACTTTTATCACATTTCAGTATTAAAATCGTAATTTCGCAAGTCATAAAAATTCCTTACGAATAAAAATGGAGTATAATCACAAATCATTAGAGAAAAAGTGGCAGAAGTTTTGGGCGGATCATCAAACGTATAAAACGTCCGATACGCATCAAAAGCCAAAATACTATGTATTGGATATGTTTCCTTATCCTTCCGGAGCGGGTCTGCACGTTGGTCACCCGCTGGGATATATTGCTTCGGACATCTTTTCAAGATATAAACGTTTGAAAGGTTTCAATGTATTGCATCCGATGGGATATGATTCTTTTGGGCTTCCTGCAGAGCAATATGCCATTCAAACTGGTCAGCATCCTGCAGTGACGACTGAGGTAAATATCAATCGGTATCGTGAGCAAATGGATAACATTGGGTTCTCTTATGATTGGAGTAGAGAAGTACGTACTTCTGATCCGTCGTATTACAAATGGACACAGTGGATTTTTATGAGATTGTTTGATTCTTGGTATAATAAGGAATCAGATAAAGCTGAACCGATCGAAACATTAATCGCGAGGTTTGTTGTAAGTGGTTCAACTGGCATTTCAGCAGTTTCAGATGAAGATGTCTTGGAATTCAGCGCTGACGAGTGGAAATCTTTTGATGAAGAAAAACAACAACGGGAATTGTTGAAATATCGGATTGCTTATTTGCGTGAAAGTACAGTAAACTGGTGTGCTGCTTTAGGTACAGTATTAGCGAATGACGAGGTAATCAACGGTGTCTCTGAACGCGGTGGTTATCCTGTAGAGCAAAAGAAGATGATGCAGTGGTCTATGCGTATTACTGCTTATGCGGATCGTTTATTGAAAGGTTTGGATACAATTGATTGGCCAGAACCTTTGGTTGAAATGCAGCGTAACTGGATCGGAAAATCGGTGGGTGCTTCCGTGAAATTTCCAGTACCACAATTCGATACAGCAATTGAAGTGTTTACGACACGTGTAGATACTATATATGGTGTTTCATTTGTCGTTTTGGCTCCAGAACATGAATTGGTTACAGCATTGACCACCCCTGAGCAGCAAGCTGAAGTAGATGCCTATATCGAGAAAACTTCGAAAAAGTCTGAATTAGATCGCATGGCCGATACAAAAACAGTCTCAGGTGCTTTTACAGGTTCTTACGCTAAACATCCAATTTCTGGACAAGATGTACAGATTTGGATCGCAGATTATGTACTTGCTGGTTATGGAACAGGGGCTGTTATGGCGGTTCCTAGTGGCGATCAACGTGACTATGTATTCGCTAAACATTTCGCTCTTCCTATTATTCCTATTTCGGATACCCAAAATATTGAAGAAGAAGCTGATCCAAATAAAGAAGGAAAATACATCAATTCCGATTTTATCAACGGTATGACTTACCAAGAAGCGGTTCCTGCTTTGATTGCTAAATTGGAAGAATTGAAATTAGGTAAAGCGAAAATAAACTTCCGTATGCGTGATGCTATTTTTGGGCGTCAGCGTTATTGGGGTGAGCCAGTTCCTGTCTACTTTAAAAATGGGTTACCTTATTTAATTAAAGAAGAAGAATTACCGCTCTTATTGCCCGAAGTTGATAAATATTTACCAACGGAATCAGGTGAACCTCCTTTAGGAAGGGCCAAAGATTGGAAATATGAAGATCAATATGAGTATGAACTGAGCACGATGCCGGGATGGGCAGGCTCTTCATGGTATTGGTTTAGATATATGGATCCAAAAAATGAAGGCAATTTTGCATCTAAAGAGGCTGTAGATTATTGGAAAGCAGTAGATTTATATATCGGTGGTTCTGAGCATGCTACAGGGCACTTATTATATTCGCGTTTTTGGAACAAATTCTTAAAAGATTTGGGTTACCAAAATGAAGAAGAACCATTCCGCAAATTGATTAATCAAGGCATGATTCAAGGGCGCTCTAATTTTGTGTATCGTGTACTTGATGACGAAGGGAGAGGTACAAATCAATTTGTGTCTTATGGATTAAAAAATGAATACAAAACTATTCCTTTACATGTAGACGTGAATATTGTTCATAATGATCTATTGGATTTGGAAAAATTCAAAAACTTCAGACCGGATTTTGCAAATGCTGAATTTGTATTGGAAAATGGTAAGTATATCTGCGGTAGTGAGGTGGAGAAAATGTCTAAATCCAAATTCAATGTAGTCAATCCTGACGATATTATCGAATCTTATGGAGCAGATACATTGCGTCTATACGAAATGTTTTTGGGGCCTTTGGAGCAGGCTAAGCCTTGGAATACAAATGGTATTGAAGGGGTTTATAAGTTCTTACGTAAATTATGGCGACTGTTCCACGATGCTGAGGGTAATTTCAGTGTTTCCGATGAAGATCCATCCAAAGCAGAGTTTAAAGCCTTACATAAAATTATCAAAAAGGTAGAAGATGATATTGAGCGTTTTTCATTCAATACTTCAGTTTCAGCCTTCATGATCTGCGTCAATGAGTTGACGGACTTGAAATGCAATAAACGAAAAATATTGGAGCAATTAGTTGCCACTCTTCAACCGTATGCGCCACATATTACGGAAGAGTTGTGGGCGCTATTGGGTAAAGAAGCTGGTACACTTTCTTACGCTTCATATCCTGTGTTTAAACCAGAATATTTAGTTGAATCTGAATTTGCTTATCCGGTATCTTTCAATGGTAAGATGAAATTCAATCTATCATTAGCGCTTGATTTAGATCAAAAAGCTGTAGAAGATACGATTAGAGCACATGCTGATGTACAACGGCATTTAGATGGGAAGGCGATCAAAAAGATTATTTTTGTCAAAGGAAAAATAATCAATATTGTGATTTAACCCACTCCATACAGTATAAAAAGCCGTTTTATCGACAGGATAAAACGGCTTTTTTATGCCAATACATCTTGAAAAGCTATTGTTTTATCGAAGATAGCTTTCGCATAGGGACAGTTTGGGATAATTTTGGCGTCATTTTTTCGGGCATAGTCAACAGCCTCCAGTACCAATTTTTTTCCCACACTCATTCCCTGATACTCGTCGTAGACTTCTGTATGATCAATGGAAAACTCATGATCGCTTTGCCAGGTATACTCTAAAATTCCGGCTTCATTATTTTCAACTTCTGCAATAAAATTGCCTCTTTCGTCCCTTTCGATGTTTCTTATTTCCATAGTTTTTTATAAAAATAACGTCCAAATGATCTTTTTGTTTTATGGAATTTTTCAATTTTGTGATCGGAATACATCTTGTTTAAAAGGTTGAAAGATCGGTAAGCTTCAGTTGACTGACTGTTATCAGCCCCATTGCACGCGACTAGGTTTAGACAATAACTTATGAACTGGACATGGGTGTTTAAAATCAAAGAAACGAATCGGTTCCAGGTTAAAATCACTTGGTGCAGGATCGTTCAACATCCCTTTTTTTAAAGAATTTTTTGTACCTTTGCAATTATCTCCTTAGAACACATCGCATTTTTATCTTTTCAACGAAGCTCTAAAGGTCCGTAACCTCCTCGGGAACATTTATTTTAATCCATATTGAATGAGCAAAAGCCAAATTACATTTAACAAAAAAGAACGAGAAAAAAAGAAACTACTCAAAAAACAACAAAAAATTGAGAAAAAAGAATTCAACAAAACAAACAACGACAAGGGGAAATCTTTGGAAGAACTGTTTGCTTATGTTGATGAACATGGGAATATTTCAGACAGACCTGCGATAAAATTGAAAGAAGGGGAGAGTCCAAGCATGGCCTCAAATCATCATGACGAGTATTCCTTCGGAAAAGTTGTCCATTACAATAACGACTCCAACTATGGGTTTATTAGAGACAACGAAACTCAGCAATCTATTTATTTCAATGACCGTCTTGCTGGACAGAAATTGAACCTGAATCAGAAAGTGAAGTTTAAATTTAAAAGTGCTAAACAAGGTGCTCAAGTCACTGAAGTCTTGATCGAGTATTAGCTAAAAAAGTACTCTTAATCGAGTATTGATGATTATAAGGCCTTTTGTTTGATGTCAGGGTATTTGGAGTCAAACAAAGGTTTTTTACATTTATCCGAATGCCTGCTTTCCCGCTAATGGTATTCTTTAAAAGAGAGGCTTCCTGCAGTTTTAGCTTTTAAATCGCTTTCATTAATCGCTCTCTTGATAGCGAAAAGAGTTTTTCCCTACCGGCATAATTTCACGATTACCTTTACAGAAAAAGTTCGATTTTTAGAATTCCCCTTTGTTTTGAATATGTCGCTGATCCAATTTTTATGTGATCTGTATGCTTTTTACGTGATTTGTATACTTTTTATATGGTCCTACTGGGGGTACCTTTGTAGTCCTGTGATATTTTGCCTTAAATACTGTTGATTCTAAGTTGTCTTCTAAGAATTTATAGGGTAAATTTCTGGTTATTGTTCCTGTCCTGTATAAGTTGATGATTTTTTTTGATATAGAAGGATTGATGGAAACAGAAATAAAATAACCCTCCAGCAAAGTAAGCTGCGACGTCAGCAATATCTCCGGTATTATAAGTGGTATATTGAGGCATAATCCATTCAAAAAGTAAGGAGGTAAAGAATGAAATTATCCATATTTGGTAAAGCGGATAACCATGGGCTCTGCCATTGTTGAATACATAACTACCCACGATAGATGAACAATGGATAATGATCGGTACAAAAACGAAATCAGTCAGCCATCCGTTCAGAAAGGGGATAGGGAAATGATTAGTCCGAGTAAATCGAATAAAGAACCAACAAAACCAGTAGAAGATAAATAAGCCGTCAAACAGCTCCCTACTTAATGAGCGAAGGAGACGGCGATTAACATTGCTATAGCACCACATGCCATTAAAGTTAAAAACATAAAGAAAGCAGTCTGTTTACCGAATTTCTTCCAAGAACTGTCGTTTGGATGAGCTGGGATTAAAGTTTGTTTTAATTCGATGTATTGCCTTTTTAGCCAATTTCCCGTTGATTTTTCCATGTATATGATCTTATTTTTAGTTTATGATGCAAAATTAGAACAATTGTTCTAATTTTGCATCATGAATACGAAAGAAAAAATTATTGTGGGTGCGCTGAAGCTTTACAATCGTGATGGTATACGTACGGTAACAACGCGTCAAATTGCTCAGGAACTGAATATAAGTGCCGGTAATCTTCATTATCATTTTAAACATACCGAGGATATTATTTTTCAACTTTTCCAATTATTGCAAAACGAGTATGAAAAGATGATTTTGAAATCTGAACATGAAGCGAGCTCATTTCACCAGGTGCTGGATAGTTTTATTGATGGCTCTTATGCGCTGATATCGAAATACAGGTTTATTTTTGAGAATTTTGTTGAAATTTGCAACTGGATCCCCAGTATTGCAGAAGCTTACAGAAATTTGGTGGCACAGCGTGAAGAGCAACTTGTCTCTCTATTTTTGTATTACGCTGAGTTAGGTATGTTTCGTTCTGATATACCCTTGGTAAATTTACAGGGGTTCGTGCGCCAACTTTTTATCATTTCAGATTTTTGGAGCTCAAGCTATGCTGTTTTGGGTGCACACCAAAATGGAAATCCACTGGAAGATTATAGACAGACGATTCACACGGCCTTTTATCCATATCTTGTTTAAAGGAACGGGTCAAATTGGATTGATCCTTGGATTGTTATTCTTTCCTTAATGTGAAAATGGTAACCTCGGGTCGGGCGTTGAATCTGATGGGAATGCTGTGTCCCAGTCCGCGGTTGATATATAATGTTCTGTCTCCGCTTATTTTCTTGATTCCTTGATCGTAGTTTTTATTCTTTACGGGAATAATCGGGGAGCCCCAGAAAGGAATTCTTACTTGGCCAGCATGCGTGTGTCCTGCCAGTATCCAGCCATTGTATCCATTCCAGCCGTCGAGGTCTGCGGCATCCGGATTGTGACATAAAACTAAACTGGCTTGAGATTGATCATAGTCTTTCATGGTCTTTACAAGGTCAAAGTTCGTTCCCCAAAAGTCATCTATACCGAATATTCTTAATCCTTGGGTTATTACGCTTTCATTTCTCAATACTTTTATCGAATATCCATTGAGTAGGCTAACGATTGAATCTGCCGCCGCACTGTCCTGAAAATTCTTTCCATAGTCATGATTGCCTAGAATTGCCAATGTTTGAAGTTTGCCTTTTGGGGCATCTTGCATGACTTCATCGAGTTGTTCTAAAGGGATTTTATTCTGGACAAGACGTACAAAGTCACCGGTGTATACCATGATATCGGGCTTTAATGCTCGGATTTCCCGAAAGGTTCTTTTTATAAAATCTTTATTCACATAGTTACCGATATGGATGTCCGAGATTTGGATCAATGACTTTCCTTCCAATGCTTCTGGTAAATGTTTTACAGTTAGATTGATCTGCTCGTATTTTACCCAATGTGGCTCGATTTTCCAGCTGTAAAAACCGAGCAATGCACCCAATACGAATAAATAAATTGCTATATGCTTTAATTTTCGCTTATTTTTCATAGCGCTAAATTAACTTTTCCAGTCAGATTTGCTAATCTTCATATTGAGGCTTTTCCAGGTTTCGTTGCCAATTGTTACTTCCGAAATAATATTTTCGTTAATTCGAAAACCTACGGCTTCATAACATCGGATTGCATTGTGATTCCAGTCATAAACGTTTAAATCGGCTATTTCATAATTGCCTTCAGTAAAAAGCAGCTTAAGTAGTTCATTTACCGTGCTTCTGCCATAACCTTTATTTCGTTCGGAACTTTTTGCAATTAGGATGCGGCAAAGTCTTGGAATTTCCCGTTCGAAGCTTAATTCGCAGTGGCCGATAATTTCTTTGGTTGCTGTATCGATTATTTTAAAGGCGTTTCGCTTTGGGTCTTGAATGTATTTTTCAAGTTGGTAATCGGTAAGCGGAAACGAAAAATACGGTCCTGCAAACTGTAATAGTTCCTCTGCTGATTGAATCCATGACTTAAAAAGCGGGAAATCTGATTTTTCGAATTGAAGTAGTGTTATCATGATTATTGTCTAGTTGCCACTCTGAAGGCAAATCAATTTAGAAAATTCTCGTGTCCGATCCTAAAGAAATTACTGAATTTTACGAAATTCGTGTGAAATATATTAAAAGAGTATTATGCCGCAGCTTATTTTAGATACAATTATAGAAGCTCCTTTATCGGTTGTTTTTGACTTGGCACGTAGTATTGATCTGCATATGTATTCGACAAAGAAAACTGGGGAGAAGGCAATTGATGGGGTCACGACAGGATTAATCGAGGAAGGTCAGCATGTGCGCTGGCGTGCAAGGCATCTTGGAGTAAAGCAAACATTAACTGTGCAGATAACAGCGATGGAAAAACCTCATTTTTTCGAAGATCGAATGACTCAGGGAGTGTTTCATTCGATGGATCACCAGCATATTTTCAAGGAACTGGAACATGGCAAAGTATTAATGCGCGATGTGTTCAATTTTAAAGCTCCTCTCGGGGTTCTGGGAAGGCTTGCAGAATGGCTATTTTTAACCCGATACATGCTGCGCTTTCTTGAAGAAAGAAATCAGGTGATCAAAGAAGTTGCTGAGTCGGGTGAATTCCAGGTCTATCTTCCAGTCTAGTTTCATTTGGGGGTAAACGATAGGTTGCTAGGTGTCGACTGTTGGTTTTAGCGAGAAGCATAGGGGCGAATTTTTCAACTGGATCACATTTAGCAGTTCAATGAAAGATGATATGGGGATGCTCCGCTTTTTCGCTGAATTATCTGAAAATTCGTATGTATTTAATGGTTTCTAGCAACAACAACTATCGTTGGATTTTCCTTCCGAAGTTGCTCCTGCAAGAAATCAAAAGCTCCTTTCTGATTCATGGTGACCTGATAGATTTTGTTGAATTCATTATAGAAATAGACGCGATAGCTGTTGGGCCCCCGGTAGTTTCTTATGATTTTTGTTTCAATGCGATGGATATGACTAATTGGGATCTGTTTGTTTCCGATAAATGGGAAAAATAAAATTTCATTTTCACAAAAAAGATAAGGGGCAATAGCTGAAAAGATGCGGACTAGCCGTCTGCTATATTGTTGGTAGATGTAAAGATCATCGTCGTCTAGTTGCTGCAGTGCATGGATGAATTTTTGGTTTTTAATGTAAGCTATCCAACTCAACAGGCCGAACGCAAAGCCTAGGTAAACGAAAAGAAAGGATAGGGTAGGGAGCGATTTGTAAAAAAACGACAGCCTGTCTTCACTGTCCATCCATTTCTTGAAAAAAGCTGCCAGAAAAAAACCGTAACAAAAAACGAACAACACAAGGAAGACTCCAATTATCACATTGCGGGTTTTCCTGATTTTTATAAGTTCTGCTTTTAAGAATGATCTCATTACTGTGGGGTTGTTACTTATAGTTTGTTGGAAAAGCTTAAATATAATAAAAGCGTTTGTTTTGTTCTATGCGAATTGGACTTTAACGGCTTTGGGGAGTTTTGCTTGTAATGCTTTACTTAACGTTGTTCTGTTTATTTAACTGTATTAAATCTTCTTATTAATTTGTTTTGTTGTTTTTAACGCTGTTGGATATATCGAAAGGATTATCTTGACTCATAAAATTCCAGTGCTGGTGCGATGTTGTGAAGGTTGTTTAAGCTTGTTTTTGCTTCTCTTTTTCTTAAACGACCGTACGGTGCTTTACTCGGAGATGACGTCTTAAATTGATTAAAAGAGGGCTAGAATTAAGTCGGGTGATTTGGATAGTTGGTCTTGGTCGCCGCAGATCCATTTAGGTGGGAGTTGCGTGTCTATGTAGCGGACAAGTTTTTTATATCATCCTATAGTTTTGCGAAAAGGTTATTATTACTCGTTTTAAGCAATTTTATGCAAATTGTGAGTAAACGGGTGATTGTGTAGAGATATTGTCTTAGATCGAATTAAAATGGTGTTAAATCCGGTGTTTGCTTACTCTTAATGAAGTGGTCTTTGCAAATGGACTTGCTTGGGGGTGTCTAAACGTTTCGCATGATGTTGATAGAAGCGCTAGAGAAATATAGCAAAGTACATGTGCGCGCTCTGCTGCATGGATGTTCTTTTGGTAGGTGGCCATCGTTAATGGCGGGAACTGTGACCTCGAACTGTACCATACACATGAAGAATTTAAAGATTGTGGTCTCCTGTATTTTTTTGTATCCGGCACTGGAGGGAATGCCCGCTTTGGCGCTATCCATGAATAGCGGAAAGGGTGTGGATAAAATTTTATCCACACCCTTTCCGCTATTAAAACCAGGCTTTTCAAACCGTTTTACATGTGTTTTTTTTATTTATATAATCGATGTAATGTGTTGCTGTATAGATATTAATTTGTATTTTTTCTTGATTTTATGTTAAAAGATGTAAAATTGTATAAAAATAGTGTTATAGTCAGGAAATGATCCGTATTTTTTTGATTTAACCCAAAGGAAAGGCGTCAAAAAAGGAGCATTGTTGCCTTGGTATAGGCTTACAAAAAGCCTATTTCCTTGTTCAATGGAGTGGATTAAATAAAAAGTGAGGGTTACTTTCAGGGAGTTATATCGAGTTTGGTAGCGACCTTATAACAGGTTTAGAAATGGTCTTGGGTCGTCCTATTTCGCGTAATTTGAAGGGATTTCAATGATTTGAATAATTGAATAGCGGGACGCTTAAATGCGATATATTTTAATGTTTTGTAATTTTTATATTGCTTTTAATCAGTTTGTTTATGTAGATTATGTCGATGTGTAGTTTATGTTTTGAAAAAGTTGATTTTGCGTCTTCTGGATTATTTTCAAAACGATGCTCAATAGAAAAAATGAAGGAAAAAGCTGAAGATTTAGCCTGTTAATCCAAGGAATTACCCGTGGTTTTATTCGGGTAGATATGGCTTTTCGTTAACAGGATTTTCCCTTTAATCAGGTCATCATTGAATTGGCCGACCGTTGTTTTTTGAAGCATTTCCGAGAGGTTATTGCGTATGCTTTTGAACTCGTGATGCAAGGGGCAGGGATATTGTTCGGAGCAGAATTCAAGCCCCATGCCGCAGCCGACAAATAGGCTTTCACCGTCGATCGCTTTGACGACTTCGGATAGTGGAGTGGACATATCTTCCCTGTCGAGGTAAAATCCACCACCAGGTCCCTTCATGGATCGAATGATACCTGCACGACTTAGATTCTGCAGTATCTTACCTAGAAAAGCTTCCGGAGAATGGATACTCTCTGCTATTTCTTTTATGCTCACGCGTTTATTTTCTTGGGAGCTTTGTGCGATAAAAAAAACTGCCCGTAGTCCATATTCACATGTTTTAGAAAAAATGCCCATAATCTTTTTTGCTTTTTGCAAATGTACAAAATCAAAAATAGCCATCCACCAATGATTAAAAATTAGGGATGACTATTTGATGAAGTGGGGTAGTGCAGTTAATTTAGTTGCAATGATGCTGGACCAAATTCTTCGAAATGAATGTTCTCAGCGTTGATACCCTGATTGGTTAAATATTGGAAGTGCTTTTTGATAAATCCTGATGGGCCACAGAGGTAATAGTTTGCCTCCTGTGGAAGATGCGAAGCATCTATTTTAGCGAGATCAACCCAACCCACAAGTACGTCGGCATCCGCATCCTGAGCTTCGTCATAGAAAGAAAAACTAGTTATGTTTTGATGTTGATTTTCCAATGTTTTTACTCTTTCTTTAAAAGCATGTAAATCAGGGTTACGGCAACCGTGGATCCAAGTGATTGGTTTGTCTTCTTTCTTGTCAGCTAAATGCTCTAACATGGCAATCAATGGGGTCTGACCAACTCCGCCACTAATAAATACATCTGGTTTTTCACTTTCGATAAGTTGAAAGGAACCTGTTGGTGCTGTGAGTTCCAGTTGTTTTCCAACTTCAAAGTATTGATGTATATAATTACTCACCATGCCGTCAGGTTTTCCTTCCGTAGCTTCTCTTTTTACCGAAATCCGAAGGTACTCTCCATTGCTCGCATCGGAAAGACTATATTGTCTTGGTTGATACAGGTGTAATTCGGGAAGAAATACACGTACACTTACATACTGGCCTGCCTCATGTTTTGGAAGTTTTCCTTGATCTGTTGGCTTGAGATAAATAGACTGAATCTCGGCGGTCTCAGATACCACTTTTACAATTGTGAATGGCTTCCAGCCCGTCCATCCGCCGTCGTTCTGGATCATTTGATCATACATATCCTTTTCGACTCCGATCATCAGATCTGCTAATTGAAAATAGGCAACTTTCCAGGCTTCAATCAGTTCTTCTGTTGCAGCGTCCCCCAATACTTCTTGAATGGAGGCCAATAGATGCTTGCCAACAATCTGATAATGCTCCGGACGAATATTGAGGCTACTGTGTTTTTGTCCAATATGTTTCACTGCAGAAAGAAGGACTGCGGGATTCTCGATATGCTCGGCATAGGCCAACACTGCCGTGGCCAACGCTGTTTGTTGTCGCGCATTTTGTTGGTTTCCCATATTGAAGATATGTTTAAGCTCAGGATTGTGAGCAAACATACGTTTATAAAAATAACTGGTCAGCGCTACACCATGTTCTTTTAAAACCGGTACAGTGCCTTTGATTAACTCTTTTTGTGCTTCAGTAATCATAATAAAATATTTAAATACCTTTTTATCTTTTATTTGATCGGAATAAAAAACAAAAAAATCCACCTCGGCTACGAGGAATTTTGTAAACCTTGATAGGCTTCATTTGCAAATGACTATCGGGTACAAAAATAGAAATTTATAATAAAAGACAAAAATATCTTTTATTATTTTTTACCTGTTGTTTGGTCATCACCTGATCGATTGAAAAGGTAGTATTATTATCAGCTCTGGCTATTGTAAGTTTATAGCGCTGGCTATTCCCAGGTTTTGAGGTTTTTAGAATAAAATGTCCATTCAGGGGTTTTTATAATATCCTGGTCTATATCGTACCAAGGACTAAGCGTGCTGTTGTTCCAATTGTTTAAAATTTGTATTTCTTGGGCTGGCATGTAACTTTGCGCGAGCAGCACGATTGTTTTTCCAGTACTGTCCTTAGCTAGATCAACTACAATGATTGCATGGCCAATGGGTGATCCCTTCTGGATAAAAGTATCTCCAATCTTAACTTCCTGAGTCGTTTTTACGCTGGGCAGCTCATCGTGTAACGAAGCTGTATTGGCATAGGCAAACACATATTCCAGGTATTTCCAATAGGTTGGGTAGGAGTAGTCTCCTTTTGCGTAGCTTGTATACGCGCGGGGTTTGCTATCGGAAAGGAAGTTGAATTTGATATCCTTATACCGCTTTTGTTGGTATAAGTAATCTGCCCTGAGCCGCATTACAGCATCGGCGCATTGGTGCAAATCGCGCTTCCCTATGTCTAGTTTCACAACGCTATTGTAGATGTTATTTCTAGGTTTAATTTTTCCGTTATAATAATGTACCTCCTGGGTGATGGGGTATAATGGAAGATTTTCGAGAAATTTTCCAAATTCTTCTACCTTATAGGTAGGTCTTTTAAAGCCTTCTGGTAACAAAATGCGCGATTTGATCGTCATCCCATCGGGGTTGATAAACTGATTCCCGTCAGGTGCTATTGACTCAATAGTTGCCGGATTCAAAGTTTTGTTATTTGGTGCAGCAACATTTGGCTGCCCACATCCACTGAAAACCTGACACGAGAGGAGTGGAATGAGTACATATATTGATCTCATATAAAAGTTTCTGAGCTAGTGTATTGCGTTTCATCGAATATACTTAAATTTAGATATAATTCGAAGTGTGAATCATTTGAAAAAATTAAGAAATTTTTAAGCTATTCATCAACTTTTTGGATCATTTTCTGATGTAGCTTAGCCGAAGTTAATAAGAATACGATTATGTCAGGAAAACAGATTTTTCAGACGTCAAGCAAAAAGCGCTGGTACGCTTTTTCATGGATGAGCAGAGCATTGGTGATTGGTTTGATCATTGGTGTTATATGTGTGGTTTATACATTGGGAAAGATTCAGATTCCTCCTTTTCCAACAATTAATACCAACACAGCGTTGACTGAAAAGTCCACCGCCAGATTAAAAAAATCCAAACAATTTAAGGAGTTTACCATTGTAAAATCCGAATTAGAGAAGATTAAACGTGACCGGGAGCTGAAGCATTTGAAACATATTGGTACCAAAGATAGAATCAATATGGGGTTTTATGTCAGTTCTTGGTCTAATGAAGTCCGTGAGCAGTCTCTATCGGATCTACGCCGCAATATTGGTCATTTGGATATGGTTGCTATGGAATCCTTTTTTACTGTGCCTAATCAAGATACAGTAGTGGATAAAGCAGATACTGCTGCACTTAAGGTCATTCATCAATATAAGCGCAAAGCTATCGCACAGATTTCCAATTTTAGTGGTAATGATTTTGACGGGCAGACTGTAAAGGCTATTTTACTTAATCCGGATAAACAACAGCGTTTTATAGACGACATCCTTCTTAAAGTGAAGCGCAATGGCTTTGCTGGTATAAATATTGACTTTGAGAATTTACAGTTGGATGATCACAAGCCATTAAACGATTTTATGGCCCATATCTATACCGTATTTCATACGGAGGGCCTGCTTGTCACTCAGGATATTTCACCTGAAAATGATGATTACGATCCCATTGCGTTACAAAAATACAACGACTATATTATTTTGATGGCTTATGATCAGCATTCCATTGAAAGTAATGCCGGCGCCATTTCACATCAGGCATGGGTTGAAAAAAATCTCGATGAACTTTGCAATAAGATCGATGCAGACAAGGTGATTCTGGCTTTGGCCTGTTATGGATATGATTGGCCAAAAGGCAGTGTTGGTAAGACATTGACTTATGATAACGCTGTTATTTTGGCGCATAATTACAATGCTAAGATTACTTTTGATCCCGAATCTGCAAATCTCAACTTTAGCTACAAAGATGGGACAGGGATGCATCATGATGTCTATTTTACAGACGCTGCAACCTATTTTAATCTTATCCGTAAAGCAGATGACTGGGGGCTGGCCGGTATCGCACTGTGGCGTTTAGGAAGTGAAGATGCCCGTTTATGGTCATTTATTTCACGATCATTGGGTCAAGAAAACTTGAAAAAAGAACCTTTTGACTTTGGAAAGATAAGCCAGATCAATGTCGGGGGTATTCAATATATTGGCGATGGGGAAATTTTGGACTTGGTCAATAGTCCCGCTCCGGGGGAAGTTAAATTCACTTATGACCCATCAACGCTCATGGTTCAGAATCAGGAGTATGTAAGGACGCCAAGTAATTATGTAATCAAACGCTTTGGAGAAAGAGATAATACTGTAGTTCTGACCTTTGATGACGGTCCCGATCCTACGTATACACCACAAGTATTGGATATCTTAAAAAAGGAACATGTTCCCGGAGCTTTCTTTCTTGTTGGTGTTATGGCTGAGAAAAATATGGATTTGGTTCGGAGAGAATATCAAGAGGGGCATGAACTCGGTAACCATACCTTTTTTCATCCTGATATGTCTACAATAGGCCCAAATCGCGTTAAGTTTGAACTGAATGCCACCCGAAAGATCATCGAATGTATAACCGGTCATAGTACAATTCTTTTCCGGGCTCCTTTTAATGCTGATGCCGAACCACAGACTGTTGCCGAAATTCTGCCTGTTGCTCAGAGCCGGAAAGAGAACTACATCAATATTGGAGAGTACATTGATCCCAACGACTGGTTACCTGGTCGTACGGCAGATGAAATCTATAATGAAGTCATCAAACAACGCGATAATGGAAACATTATTCTATTACATGATGCCGGAGGCAATCGAGAAGCGACTATAGCCGCCTTGCCGCGTATTATTCATTATTTTAAATCTCATGGTTATAAATTTGCGAAGATTGGAGATTTAATGGGAAAAAAACGTGATGAATTGATGCCCCCTGTAGAAAATGCTTCCGATTCGGGATTTAGTGGATCTTCCAATCGCTTGTTCTTAGGAACATTGTTTTACGGTAACATCTTCCTTAACTTGGTTTTTTCCATTGCAATTGTATTGGCAATTTTTAGAACAGCAATGATTGCTTATCTGGCAATCCGACAAAAACAAAAAAGTAAAAAAGAGCGATCTCAATTGGTTGTGGAACCTCGGGAAAAGGTAAGTGTGATCATTCCTGCCTATAATGAGGAAATAACAGTGTTGGCAACGATAAAAAGCCTGTTGAATTTGGATTATCCCAATTATGAATTGATTTTTGTTGATGATGGATCGAAAGATAAAACTTTTGAGATTGTCAGTAAGGTGTATGGCGATCATCCTAAAGTAAGGTTATTTACAAAACCAAATGGGGGGAAAGCGTTTGCGCTTAACTATGGTATCCAACAATCCGAAGCACAGTTTGTGCTTTGTATCGATGCCGATACACAACTGAAAACAGATGCGTTAAAACAGTTGATGAAATATTTCAATAAACCTCAGATCGCCGCTGTTGCGGGTAGTGTTAAAGTGGGAAATGTGCATAATATATTGACACATTGGCAATCGATCGAATATATCACCTCACAGAATATGGATCGGAGAGCGTTCGATTTGCTCAATATGATATCGGTCGTACCAGGAGCAATTGGGGCCTTTCGTAGATCTGTTATTTTGGAAGTGGGCGGATTTACTACGGATACGTTAGCGGAAGATTGTGATTTAACCATGCGTATATTAAGAGCGGGTTATACCGTGCGAAATTCATCTGAAGCAATCGCTTATACGGAAGCACCAGATACGGTCAAAATGCTCTTCAAGCAACGTTTCCGTTGGAGTTTTGGTGTGTTACAGAGTTTTTGGAAAAATAAACAGACCTTGTTGAATCCCAAATATGGCTATTTTGGTATGGTCGGAATGCCTAATATTCTGATTTTTCAGATTATACTTCCTTTATTTGCTCCTTTGGCCGATATTTTTATGTTATTCTCTCTTGTGAGTGGTCTTTTCTCCTTAAGCGAGGTAAATGGTATCAGCTGGACGGGAATTGCAGGATTATTTTCACTGCATAACGGTTTTGGTCAAGTGATGTTTTATTACTTCCTTTTTGTATTCGTGGATATGTTCTTTGCAGGTATTGCCTTTAAAATGGAAGGCGAGAAGCTTAGCAATTTAATTTATTTGTTTCCGCAGCGTTTTTTCTGGCGTCAACTGATGTACTTCGTTTTATTCAAGTCTGTCAGAAAAGCCATTAAAGGTGAATTGAATACCTGGGGTACCTTGAAACGTACAGGGGGAGTAAAGCAGGTAACAATAAGTGAATAAGAAGCCGGTAACAACAAGTGAATAAGAAGCCGGTAACAACAAGTGGATAAGAAGCCGGTAACAACAAGTGAATAAAAAGCAGACACGTGCATGAGCTAAACGATAGCGATCCGATGTAGTTCCTTCGTCGGATCCTACACTAGGATCACTATCGCCAGCGCGCCAAAAAATATACCGAGATTTTTAATTGACCTTGAGAATAGGTACTTTCAATAAAAATAACAGCCAAATGAAGATACTTTCCGCTCAGCAGATAAACAGGATTGATAGTGAAACCCTAAAGGATCAAAAAATCAGTAGTCTAGACCTGATGGAACGAGCTGCAACAGTTGTTTTTGAGGAAATTAAAAAGCTTCATCCCCGATTGGAGTACAGTACCTTTTTAATCTTCTGCGGTAAAGGAAACAACGGCGGCGATGGCTTGGTGTTGGCTCGTCTGTTAGATCAACAACAGGCCCAAGTCAAGGTTTATTTAATTGATGTGGAGGATTACTCCGCTGATAATCTTGCCAATCAAAAGCGTTTGCCCAATCATATCATTCAAAAAGTTGCTGCGGAAGACCAGATTGCTATCCCTTCCGATGCAATCGTACTGGATTGCCTGTTTGGTTATGGATTAAAGCGTGTATTAACAGCAGACTGGATTGGACTTATTTCTAGTATAAATGGATGTGGTGCAAGGATCTATTCCGTCGATATGCCTTCTGGATTACTGGCAGATAAAAAGACTGCTGCAGATGTTCCAATAGTAAAGGCAGATTTGGTTTATACCTTTCAGTTCCCCAAGATGGCCTTGCTGCTACCCGAAAACCAATGGTATGTAAAAGACTTCAAGGTATTGGATATCGATCTAAGCCAACGAGCAATTGAAGCGGTAGAAACCAATCTTTTTTATGTCGACGAGTCGCTTGTCAGGTCCTTTTATCGACAACGAAGGAAATTTGATCATAAGGGAACATTTGGTCATAGCCTGATTATTGGCGGAAGTAAAGGTAAAATGGGGGCTGTTCAGCTTGCGCTAAAAGCGGCTCTCCGAGCGGGTTGCGGTTTAGCTTCCGCTTATGTGCCTGACGATGGTAATACCATCTTACAGACCGCCGTGCCAGAAGCGATGGTGTTGACTGATCCTGAACAAGATTTTATTAGCCAATTCCCGGCCATCGATGGCTACCAGTCTGTGGGTGTTGGAATCGGCATGGGAACAGCGCCGAATACAATTGATGCGCTAAAGGTATTTATAACCCGTATTAATGATACCTCTTTGGTATTAGATGCTGATGCCTTAAATATTCTCGCCTGCGAACCGGATCTCTGGGCTTTTGTTCCAGCGCACAGTATATTGACTCCCCATCCCAAAGAACTTAGCCGGATATTGGGTGCTTGGCAAGATGATTTCGAAAAGATGGAGAAAGTGAAAGTCTTTGCGCGTAAACATCAGTTTTACGTGTTAATAAAAGGGGCCAATAGTGCGATGGTTATGCCTGATGGGCAGGTATATTTCAATAGTACAGGCAATGTTGGGATGGCAACAGGAGGCAGTGGCGATATCCTGACGGGGATAATCACCTCCTTGCTTGGACAGGGCTATTCTTCTAAAGAGGCTTTAATTATGGGGGTATATATCCATGGGCGGGCGGCAGATATTGCAGTGAAGACGATCGGCACCTATTCCTTATTACCTTCGGATACCATTAATCATCTTTCCGACGCATTTATCTCATTAGAAAAAGGATTATGATAGATTGGTACATTGAACAAGTTTTTGCCGCCCGGACCTGGAAACTTCGAAAAGAGGTTTTCGCTTCGGAAGGTAAGTTGGTCGAGGTGATGTTGGATGGCGATTTTGAAGCGACACATTTTGCGGCCTACGATGGAAACGAAGTGGTAGGCGTGCTGAGCCTGATTAGTTCAGGTGATACTTATACAATCCATTTCCTTGCCGTTGCCCCAGATCTAAGACTAAAAGGAATAGGGACCGCATTATTGCGTTATGCACGGCTTTTTATCCATACATTTGCTGGTCAATATCTTCTTGCAAATGTGACCGGCGACCAGCAACATTTTTGGACAAGTAATGGATTTGTTCTTCTAAAACAGCATGAAGACACCGTCACCTATTCATTATCTATAACAGATGATCCTATACATTAACTGTAAGTGGGAATATAGTGTAAGCGGGAAGATAGATCCTTTTCCCCATAAATGTGACCTATGTTATCCCTTGTGACCTGTGTTATCCCTACAGATTTTCAGCGTAGGTGATCCGATCCGCTTCGGTAATGTTACGTATCACCCGGCAAGGATTGCCTGCAGCTACGACATCCGCTGGTATATCTTTTGTGACGATCGATCCAGAACCAATGACCGAATTTTTTCCGATTCGCACACCGGGGTTGACGACAACATGTCCACCGATCCATACGTTATCTTCGATAACGATCGGCAAAGCAAATTCCCAACCTTGATTTCTTGCTTCAAAATGGAGAGGATGACCAGCTGTAAAGAGGCTTACATTGGGCCCAAATAATACATTGTCACCTATGGTAACCGGCGCGCCGTCTAAAATCGTACAATTATAGTTGCTGTAAAAGTTCTCACCAATAGCAATATTATAACCATAATCGCAACGAAAAGGAGGTTCGAGAAAGAATCGAGTTCCCGTCGCTTTAAACAGTTTTTGAATGATCTGTTTTCTGAATTTCAGTTGTTTAGGTTCCGAATCGTTAAATCGCTTCAGTTCTTCTTTTGCGTATTGTCTTTCCTTAAATAATTGCCCCTCCGAATCGATATAGGGAAGTCCGGCAATCATTTTTTCCTTTGCTGATTTCATTCAATGCCCGTTTTTCTGTAACAAACTTAGATAAATTGATTTTTAAAAGCAATAGCAATCTACGCGTTGTGAATCTAGGATATTGAGCGCTCTTATTTCGCATAATCAAGCCCCTGTTTTCTACTAAGCATAACCAATGAATACCCTGTTTTCCATTAAATTATCCTGTTTTCAACAAATGGACAGCTTTCCAGCGCCAGGTTTTATAGCACCTACTGATCCCCACAAAGTGTCGTTAAACCTTTCTCCGATTTAATTCATACAGTTGTGACAAACAATTTTGGTTCGAGATGCATTTAGATATTGGAGCACACTATGCTATTGCCTTTGTCCGGGCTATATTCAAAATATTATTCCAATGAAGATTGCTTATATAAGTACCTACTTGCCCAAAGAATGTGGGATTGCCACTTTTACTTCAGATTTGTTGCATGCTGTAGCACTGCATAATCAGGAACTGACGCAACATGTTTTTGCGGTCGCGGATCGGGACTATGTTTATCCCAGTGAGGTCGTGTTTAAAATAGATCAACATCGTCAATTGTCCTATATTGAAGCAGCAAATTATATTAATGAAAACGGGTACGATTGTGTCATACTCGAACACGAATATGGCATCTTCGGAGGGAATAGCGGCATGTATATCTTATCATTGATTAATGCATTGCACATTCCGCTACTCGTTAATTTTCACACCATTCTTGAAAAACCAAATGTTGATGAAAAGGCCATTCTTATTGAAATTGTAAAACGTGCTTCCATTGTAATCGTCATGAGCAATTATGCAATTACATTACTCAAATCCATTTATAGAGTCAATACCTCTAAAGTGAGGCTGATACAGCACGGGGTTCCAGAGTTTACCTTGGATCATGAGCTTGCAAAACTTAAAAAGGGGCTTTCTGGAAAGAAAGTTTTATTGACCTTTGGTTTTTTGGGGCGTAACAAGGGAATTGAAATGGTGATTGAATCCCTACCTGAGGTCGTCAAGGATGAACCGAATCTGTTGTACCTCGTTGTTGGTAAAACGCATCCCAATGTATTGGCACATTCCGGCGAGGAATATCGGGAATATCTGGGTAGTCTCGTGGAAGCCTATCAGTTGGAGGAACATGTGCAATTTGTCAATTCCTTTGTCAGTCAGGCCGATCTTGTGGAGTATCTATGTGCCTGTGATGTTTATGTTACACCTTATATTAATGAGGCACAGATTACAAGTGGAACATTGTCTTACGCTATTGGTGCCGGAGCTGCGGTGGTGTCCACTCCCTATTGGCATGCCAAAGAGCTGCTAGCTGATGGGAGGGGCGTGTTGGTGGAATTTAAAAATTCAGCCAAGATGGCCGAGGTGCTCAAAAATCTGTTTTCAAATTTGGACTATCGCACGACACTAAGAGACAATGCCCGTATATTTGGTAAAGAGATGACCTGGAAAAATATAGGCCTCCGGTACACACGAATTTTAGATAAAATTATTCCTACCTACGATAGCCTCAAAGAAAATGTAGGATTTAGTAAAGAGGAAATGCCTAAATTCAGCTGGAAGCATATCGACAGACTGACCAATCAAGTCGGTATCTTACAGCATGCAACTTATTCGCTACCGAACTACAAAGAGGGCTATTGTCTTGACGATAATGCGAGAGCGCTTTTAGTTGCTTTATTGGCGCAGCAAGATTTTGCTGACAAAAGGCTTGACCGTCGTATTTCGACTTATCTGAGTTATATCTATTATCATCAGCGCGAAGATGGGCTTTTTCATAATTTTATGAATTTCCAGCATAGTTTCCTCGATGAGGTCGGTTCGGAAGACTCCTTTGGACGGACGATATGGGCACTGGGGGTGCTTCTTCGGGAAACAAAATTGACAAGTTATTATCAATTGGGACATGAGCTGTTTTTTAGGGCCGTTCCAAATTTTGGCCAGTTGCGTTCCAACCGAGCGATAGCTTATACTGTACTGGGAATTGCGGAATATTTGCATCATCAATCCAATGACGAGGTGATGATAGAGCTGATGCGGGCACTTATCGGCAAGCTGGTACGGGAATACGAAGCAAGCTCAGATGAAAACTGGCAATGGTTTGAAGCGGTATTGAGTTATGACAACGCAATTTTGCCCTATGCGTTATTGACGGCCTATCCTTTTTTGAACGATGAAACAATAAAACAGTTGGGCCTATCGACTTTAAAGTTTCTCGAAAGTATGACTGTCCAGAATGGTGCGCTTTCATTGGTAGGAAACCAGGAATGGGCCAAGCAAGGAAAGCATATCAGTAAGTTTGGCCAGCAGCCGCTCGATGTCACGGCAATGGTATTTATGTATCGTGAAGCTTTTCGATTAACCAATAAAAAGGTCTATTTTACCCGTATGATTGCTTCTTTCCGCTGGTTTTTAGGAGAGAATGATCTTCGGCTCGGTTTGTATGATGAGGAAACCAAAGGTTGCTGTGATGGCCTTGAATCCTATGGCATCAATAGAAACCAAGGGGCGGAGAGCACCCTTTGTTTCTATTTGGCTTATATCGTAGCTTATCGT
Source organism: Sphingobacterium sp. UME9 (assembly GCF_014170215.1). Taxonomy (NCBI): domain Bacteria; kingdom Pseudomonadati; phylum Bacteroidota; class Sphingobacteriia; order Sphingobacteriales; family Sphingobacteriaceae; genus Sphingobacterium; species Sphingobacterium sp. UME9. The sequence continues at coordinate 1,350,054 of NZ_LZZP01000013.1, forward strand.
GCTTTTATTGATAACGATCAGGATTCAAGATAGCGAGCAATAGATCTTCGAGCTTGATGGTCGCATAGGTTGATGCATAATCGGACATCGCATAAGGTAAGATAAGGTGTTCGTTGTGTACGATGGCTCCGCAGGAATAAATGACGTTTGGTACATACCCTTCCCGTTCCTCATCATTGGGTGTCATCAATGGGCTATGTAGGCGCCCAATTTCCACATGCGGGTTATCCAAGTCCAAAAGAGCTGCCCCTAAGACATATTCACGCATTGGTCCTACGGCATGGGTTAGAATCAGCCAGCCGTATTGTGTTTCTATTGGCGAACCGCAATTTCCGATCTGAACAAATTCATACGGATATTCTGGCTGCTGAATCCGGATTGCCGTTTCCTGCCATATATTGATATTATTGGAGTAGGCGATGTAGTTGTTCTCACCATCAATGCGGCAGAGCATGGCGTAACGTCCATTTATTTTACGTGGAAATAGTGCCGCCCCCTTGTTGGCAATTTCACCATAAATAGGTTTCACTTTAAAATGGTAAAAATCTTTTGTGGTGAGTAATTTCGGGAGGATGCTGAATCCGTCGTAAGCGGTGTATGTTGCATAGTACGTGCTCTCACCTTTTTCGGTTCGGAACTGGACGAAGCGAGCGTCTTCAATTCCTCTTTTTTCTGTGTCGGCGATAGGAAATATGACACGTTCCGAAATGGAAGTATCCAGGGAGAAAGTCATTTCATAATGTGAAGATGCAAGCCAGAGCGCCTGTTGCAGAAATGTAATATTTTCCAGATTATCGTCACTATCGCGTCGCACTTCATCGATGTACCGTTTGAGTTCTTCGTAGGTAAATGTTTCTGTTAGCTTTTCCTCTAGCTTGGACTTGACTTCCGTTGGTTCGGCATGTAGCTCATTCATTTTCTTTAAGAACGATTCCTTGTGATAACGGTGATTTTTGACTTGTATGGGCTTATCCAATAAACTGCCAACATAATCGATATGTATATTATTGTCGACATCCAATGTGCCTGATCGAAAAACGATTGAAGAGACATGGCCTTCTCCTGTAGCCCTGAAACTCAAAATAACCCGTTTTTCACCTTTGAATAACTCTGTCTGGTCCGGATGTTCGATAATGGAGGGATTAAATAATGCCGCTGACTCAATCGAATATTCCATGGTGAAGTAGGATCCGATCAGTAGCTTGTCAATTTGACTTAGCTTTTCCTTTGGAAATGGAATCTTCTCCAATAAGTGGCTTATTCGGTCAAAATTACGTTCAAATATATGGACAATGCTACGATGTCTTTTCGTATAGCTTCGCAGGACCTGTCCAAATACCTCTTTCCGTTCCAATTCGTTAAGCGATAGAAGGCGTTTGATAACTTTTATCGTGCGGTCATCTCCCAACGAAAAAAAACGTGCTAGCACTCTCTTTTTATCAGGTTTAAAGTAAATATCCTTCCGTTCAACTTGTACTGGTCTATGCATAATGATATGTTGATGTTTATACCCTGTATTAGAACGAACAGTGATTGGCTTTTGTTTTTATTCTAAGCCAATAATCACCGGATATCTAATAAAAATGGAGTAACTTTGACCAAGGAAAAATTTTAGATATGATTGAAAATAGTTTAGAACCAAAAGCAATTTGGAAAAATTTCTCTGCATTGAATGCGGTCCCGAGAGCTTCTAAAAAAGAAGAGCGCGTGATTGCCTTTATGGTAGACTTTGGTAAATCCTTGGGGTTAGAAACAAGCGTTGATGAGATTGGTAATGTGCTCATCAAAAAATCCGCTACTCCGGGAATGGAGGACCGTAAAACGATTGTATTGCAGTCGCATTTGGATATGGTGCACCAAAAAAATAACGATACTGTTTTTGACTTCGATAATGAAGGTATTAAGATGTACGTTGATGGTGATTGGGTAAAAGCTGAGGGTACCACTTTGGGTGCAGATAATGGTCTTGGCGTTGCGACAATCATGTCGATTTTGGAATCATCCATTATTGAACACCCTGCCATTGAAGCCTTGTTTACCATTGATGAAGAGACAGGTATGACCGGAGCTTTAGGTTTAAAAGGCGGTGTGCTTTCGGGCGAAATCCTGTTGAATTTGGATACAGAGAATGATACTGAAATCGATATTGGCTGTGCCGGGGGCATTGATGTGACGGCAACGCAGTCCTACGTTGCAGAGCCTTGTCCTTTTGATACATTATCTTTTGAAATTACAGTAAAAGGACTACATGGGGGGCATTCTGGTATGGACATTCATAAAGGTTTTGCCAATGCCAATAAAGTAATGAACCGTTTGCTATTTGGCGCCAATGCACATTATGGATTGCGTATTGCTTCTTTATTGGGCGGAAGTCTACGCAATGCAATTCCGAGAGAAAGTGTTGCAAAGGTGGTCATTATTAAGGATAAAGCAACTGACTTTGTTCAGAATTTGACACAATTGGCTCAAGATATCAAATTGGAATTTGCAACGACAGAACCGGCTATGGAAATTGTCGTGAAGCAAACTGATGCTGCTTATGCAACAGTAGTTCCAGTAAACGTGCAGGAAAACTTGATCAACAGTGTTTATGCGGCCTTAAATGGTGTATATCGTGTGAGTGCCGATTTTGAAGATTTGGTAGAAACCTCCAATAATATTGCTAAAGTAGAAGTAGGCGGGGAAAAGGTTTCCATCAAATGTCTAACCAGATCTTCTGTTGAAACGTCTAAATTTGATTTAGCCCAATCTTTACAAGCTGCATTTGAACTGGGTGGTTTTACCGTCGGTTTTTCGGGCAATTATCCAGGATGGGCACCTAATCCGAATTCTGAGATTTTAGAAGTGCTCAAATCAATTTATACGAGACAACATGGTGAAGCTCCAGAAGTGGTGGCTTGCCATGCCGGGCTTGAGTGCGGTATCTTGGGAACAAACTATCCTGAAATGGATATGATTTCTTTTGGACCAACAATCTTAGGTGCACATTCGCCTGCAGAGCGTGTCTCCATTTCTTCGGTGCAGAAGTTTTGGAGTTTTGTGCTCGAAATTCTCAAAGAGATCCCTAAAAAATAAATTTTCAACAAGGGCCTATTGCTGGTTTTTTTTTGACGATAGGTCATGAAAGCAAAAAGAGATAGGTCACGGAAACAGAAAGGTATGGTGTAAGCCATACCTTTTTTATTTTCATTAATTTTTCATTTTCCTTGCAAAAAATGAAAAATAACCTTACTTTCAGGATGAAAAAATGATTTAATAGACCAAATTTTATACAAGCTCTCAAATTGAGGGAAAACCTAATAGTGATATAATGACTATAATCCTCATTGTAATCAGCATTTGTTTGCTTATCCTTTGCATAACTTATTTTAAGATCAATGCCTTTCTCGCTTTTTTAGTTGTTTCCTTACTCAGTGGACTTTGTTTGGGTATTCCACCGGCACAGTTAGTGGGGACAGTTGAAAAGGGCGTTGCGGGCGTTATGGGGAGCCTGACTTTAATTATTGTATTGGGCGCAATGTTGGGGAAAATTGTAGCTGAAAGTGGGGCCGCCGAGATAATTGCTGAGCAAATGGTCCGCCTGATGGGAGAGCGATACCTGCAGTGGGGGCTTATGTTGACGGGTTTTATCGTTGGAATACCGCTATTTTATGGAATCGGATTTGTCTTATTAGTTCCCTTGATATTTTCGATTTCCTACCGCTATAAGTTGCCGACAGTATATATTGGATTACCGATGCTGGCAGCCCTGTCTGTAACGCATGGTTTTATTCCGCCGCATCCTTCGCCGGTTGCATTAGTTGCCCTGTTTCACGCTGATATGGGACTGACACTTATCTATGGTCTTTTGATCGCCATACCTGCTATTATTTTGGGTGGGCCAATTTTTGGAAGAAGCCTCAAAAATATACGGGCAAGTCAGGAATCAATTTTTCGCGAGAAAGATCGTTCGGAGTCAGCGCAGTATCCGCGCCCGACAGTGGGAGTAAGTTTGGCTGTTGCTTTGCTGCCGGTATTGCTCATTGTTTTATTTACACTGCTTCCTTATTGCTATCATACAACCAATATAGCGCTGCAGCAGGGAGTTAAGTTTATCGGCAACCCTACCGTTGTTATGGTTATTGCGGTCGGTGTAGCAACCTATTTATTAGGATTGAAATTGGGACGATCGATGACCAATGTGATGACAATCTATGAGTCTGCGGTGAAAGATATTGCCATGATTCTATTGATTATTGCTGGCTCGGGAATCTTTAAACAAGTGATGGAGGACAGTGGAGTCAGTCTGTTATTGGCCAATACCCTGCAACAGCTCACCATTTCACCTTTACTGTTGGCTTGGTTAATTACAGCTGTTATCAGAGGTTGTGTCGGCTCGGCCACAGTAGCCGCCTTGACAGCCGCTGGTGTCCTGCTACCTATTGTTACAGGGGGAAAAGCAGATCCTAATCTCATGGTACTGGCGATAGGAGCCGGAAGTCTGATGTTCTCCCATGTCAATGATGCCGGATTTTGGCTATTTAAAGAGTACTTTGGCCTTAGCATAAAGGATACGTTATTTTCCTGGTCGATCATGGAAGCGATTGTTTCCATTGTTGGGCTCCTTGCTGTTTTACTATTGCAATTAATTTTATATTAGCTATTATTTTAAACTTTAAAATCGTTAAAGATGTACAACGCAGATGAACAATTCGAAAAATTAGGTTTGACATTACCTCCGGCACCGGCACCTAAAGGTGTCTATAAACCATACGTCATTGACGGCAAGTACCTGTATCTCTCTGGTCATGGTCCCGTACAAGATGATGCTGCATTAATTATCGGTCGAATTGGAAGTGATATCAGTCCTGAAGAAGGCAAACTTGCAGCCAGACAGGTTGGCCTAACCATGTTGTCGACCATTAAAACCAATTTGGGCTCATTGAACAAAATCAAGCGTGTGATCAAGGTATTGGGTATGGTCAACTGTACCTCGGATTTTCTTTATCATCCAGGTGTAATTAACGGCTGTAGTGAGCTATTCGCTGCGGTTTGGGGAGAAGAGAATGGTATTGGAACACGTAGTGCAGTTGGATTTGGTTCTTTGCCCGATAATATTCCCGTAGAAATCGAAGCATTATTTGAGTTATACTAATCTGAATTGTATGGAAACTTGGTGCCATATACATGATGTCGATCAGGTCGATTCGCCAGCCTTGCTGGTCTACCCTGATCGCATTGTCAAGAACATAGACCGCGCTTTACATATTGTGCATGGGCGGGCTGATCGATTGCGGCCGCATATCAAAACGAACAAGTGTCGGGAAGTATGCCAACTGATGATGGATAGGGGGATAACAAAGTTTAAGTGTGCAACCATTGCAGAAGCTGAACTATCGGGTGTTATCGGTGCAAAAGATGTTTTGTTGGCATACCAGCCCGTAGGGCCAAAGATAAATCGTTTTTTGAATCTTGTAACCGCCTTTCCGGAGACACATTTTGCCTGTCTTGTGGATCATGTCGATGCAGCACAGGAGATTTCAAAGCGGAGCTTGTCGAAAGGCTTACGCAGCGCTGTTTATCTGGATGTTAATATTGGCATGGGCCGTACCGGAGTACCTTTAGAAGGGATTGAGCGTCTCGTTATGGATATCCATCTTTTGGAAGGTATTCAGTTGGTAGGTGTGCATGGTTATGACGGTCATATTCATGACAAGGATTATAAACTTCGCGAAAAGCAATCCCAACATTCATATGGTATACTCGAAACCGCCTACCTTATGGCGCAGGTGTCCACTTCTAAGCCTTTGACTAAAGTTATTGGCGGTTCGCCAAGTTTCACTTTTCATGCCGAACGCAGCGATGTAGAATGCAGTCCCGGAACGTTTGTGTTTTGGGATTTTGGCTATGCCGAAAATTACGCAGAACAGGATTTTATGCTTGCGGCGGTACTTTTGACGCGTGTCGTTTCTATCGTTGATCACAAGCACCTTTGTTTGGACCTGGGGTATAAATCAGTTGCATGTGAATCGCCGCAGCCTCGCGTCAAGTTTTTCGATCCCCGTATTGGCGAAATAAAAATGCAGAGTGAAGAACATTTGGTCGTTGAAGTTTCCAATACCGCACAATTTAATATCGGCGATGCCCTTTATGCCGTGCCACGACATATCTGTCCGACAGTAGCTTGTTATGGCGAACTTCAAGTTGTCAATGAACGGCAGGCAGATCAAATTTGGACTGTTTATGCGCGAAATAAAAAGATAAATTATTGATATGTACGAATTTGAAATGCCATTTTTGGTCGATGCACATTTGGATTTGAGTATGAACGCCATGGAATGGAATCGGGATCTTCGATTGCCGATTACCGAACTGAATCGTAGGGAAAAGGGGATGGATGACAAGCCTGATCGGGCTAAGGCAACCGTCACTTTTGACGAATTGCGTCGTGGTCATATTGGTTTGGTTGTTGCCACACAAATCGCTCGATTCGTAAAACCCGATAGCCCATTACCAGGCTGGTACTCACCGGAACAGGCATGGGCGCAAACACAGGGACAGCTTGCATGGTATAAAGCAATGGAAGCCGATGGACAAATGAAAATGATCTGTACAAAGACTGATTTGGACCAACATTTGGCGCTTTGGTCGGATGGCGGCGATCATGCCGATAAGCCAATCGGATATCTGCTGAGTCTGGAAGGTGCCGATTCCATTGTGGATATCAGCTATCTCGAAACAGCCTATAACTATGGTTTAAGAGCGATTGGGCCAGCACATTACGGGCCAGGTAGATATGCCAATGGAACAGATTCGTCTGGCAAGCTTAATGAGCAGGGAATAAGGTTGTTGCAGGAAATGGAGCGATTGGGGATGATATTGGACGCGACACACCTAAATGATGATGCTTTTTGGGATGCTGTCCAACGTTATCAGGGTGCGATTTGGGCCAGTCATAATAATTGCCGCAAGTTTGTGGACCATAATAGGCAGTTCAGTGATGAAATGATTAAGACACTTGTGGAGAAAAAAGCGGTGATCGGTGTAGCGCTCGATGCTTGGATGATGGTACCGAATTGGGTCCGAGGTGTATCCGACCCTAAAACAAGCAATTGCTCCATGGATATCATGGCCAACAATATTGATCATATTTGTCAATTGGCAGGAAATGTCGATCATGTTGGCGTGGGGAGCGATTTAGACGGAGCATTTGGCCGTGAGCAGTGTCCTTATGATCTGGAAACTATTGCTGATATCCAAAAAGTATTTGGTATCCTGTCAAAAAGAGGGTATGGTAACACCGATCTTGAAAAGATTGCCAGCAAGAACTGGCTTAATTTTATGCGAAATGCATTGCCCGAATCTTAAGAATAAAATAGAGCTCTATTTGAGCTTGTATAGAGTAATGACAACCGAAGACAATAGCCTGTTTAAGCGATAGTCACTCGAGGACAACGAGCGCGTTACTTCAGCAATCGTATCGCTCGCTGTCGTTGTGTGTATCAATAACATAAGGCGTCTACGTGGTCATTGAAACCGATGAAATAAATCAAAACAAACACCTCCAACACGAATTAATCGATGAAACCAGTATTACGCGTCCAATTGTCCCTTATGATGTTTTTAGAATATTTTATCAAAGGGGCCTGGTTTGTTACTTTGGGAACATACCTCATTAAATCGCTCAATGCCTCGGGTATGGAGGTCGCGAATATTTTTGCAACACAATCCCTTGGTGCTGTATTTGCTCCTTTTTTTGTGGGTTTTGTCGCCGACAGATATTTTAATGCCGAGCGGGTACTTTCAGCATTACATCTCATTGGAGCTGCACTACTTTACGGGATGTCGCAGGCACCCGATGCGACACATTTTTATCCCTATGTATTTGTCTATTTTATGGCTTACATGTCTTCGCTATCCTTATCCAATGGGATCGCATTCCGGCATATTGAAGATGCGAAGAAGTATTTTCCGGGGGTACGCGTGTGGGGAACGATCGGTTGGATCTGTTCGGGACTCGTGATCAGTTATTTGTTCCGTTGGGATGCTCCCGAATCGATACAGGCAGGTGCTCTGCATAATACCTTTATTATGGGCGCGGTTTGTTCGTTATTATTGGCGGTCTTCAGTCTAGCATTGCCAAAAACACCACCACAGGTGAAGCTTAGAGATGAAAAGTTTGATTTTGGAAAGGCAATCGGTTTGGATGCATTGAAGCTTTTAAAACAGCGGAGTTTTCTGATTTTTTTTGTAACAGCAATTGTCATCTGTATTCCCATTTCGTTCTATTATCAAAATGCGAACCCATTCTTGGTCAACGCCGGAATACCGAACCCCACAGCAAAAATGGCATTGGGGCAATTTTCCGAAGCCATCTGCCTGTTGTTGATTCCATTTTTCTTTAGACGCTTGGGGTATAAAAAGATGATTTTACTGGGCATTGCGGCCTGGGCACTCCGTTATTTGTTTTTTGCTTACGGCGACGGACAGGAACGGTCATTCTTATTGCTATTCGGAATTTTATTGCATGGCATCTGCTATGATTTTATGTTCGTAGTGGGTCAGATCTATACCGATCGAATTGCTGGTGAAAAATACAAAGCTTCTGCACAGGGGCTTATTACCATCGCGATGTATGGTGTAGGGATGCTGATCGGATTTTGGGTTGCCGGTGCTGTTTCAGATTACCTAAAAACAGCTTATGCTGCTCAATTTTGGGAATATCTTTGGTTTATTCCAGCAGGTATTTCTGGTTTTTGTCTTGTACTATTTGCCCTGTTTTTTAAAGAGGAGAAAGCGGTGCCGGATATGAAAGCTAGCTAAAGATGCGCTACGTTCAATTAAAGGCAGAACGTTCATAAAAAACGATAACATGGAGCAGCTTTGATGGGAAGGTGCTCCATGTCTTGAAAATGCCTATTAGATCATATTGAACCATTCCTGGTATTTTTCACCGATGAAAGGGAGTGGTTTCCGCTCTCCGGAAAATGCGGATATTAATCCTAATATAAGAGCAATAAGTAGGAGCAATCCAACAATACTAATGGCTATTCCGCCAATACCTGGAACAAAACGTAACAGTCCCAAAGCCATTCCTGTTACTGAAATTCCTATACTTTGTCGGATATGGAATTGCGCTAAAGCAGTCTTTTCCTTGTTGTTCATAATGATGGCAGCAACAAGGCCGATGATGGTTAAGTAAGAAATAATAGCAATTGTTTTTCCGTCACTTGACGTAGCCTTCTGAATAGGGGGTCTCTCCATGATCCTTTAATGTAAAATGTTTGACTTAAATATTTAAGACAAATTTAGGAGAGATATCCCTTTCATCCTTTAGCTGAATTCAGGGATATTTTAATTATCCTTCGACACTTTCCAGTAATTGCTTTTCATGGAGTTCAAAATATTCACCTCTTTTCTCCATCAATTCAGCATGTGTACCCTGTTCTACAATCTCTCCTTGATCCATCACCAATATATGGTCTGCATTCTTGATTGTCGAGATGCGATGGGCAATAAAAATACAGGTCTTGCCTTTCATGATGCGGCTTAGCGAACGGAGAATTGTTTCTTCTGTTTTTGTATCTACGGCTGAAAGACAGTCATCAAAAATCAATACTTTGGGTTCCTTAATTAAAGCGCGTGCGATGGAAACCCGTTGTTTTTGTCCACCGGAGAGGGTGATACCACGTTCCCCAACGGCGGTTTCAAATCCATCTTCAAAAGCTATAATATTGTCGTATACAGCGGCATCTTTGGCGGCCTGTTCCACTTGTTCCTGTGTAAAGTGGTCTAAACCAAAGCCTATATTATTGGCAATAGTATCTGAAAATAGGAAAACATCTTGTGGGACAAATCCAACTTGTTGGCGCAAGCTTTTGAAATCAAGGTTTTTAATTTCAAGACTATCATAATGAATACTTCCTTTGTCGATATCATACATCCGAAGGAGTAAGTTGGCCAGCGTGGATTTTCCGGATCCTGTTTTTCCGATAATAGCAAGTGTTTTGCCAACCGGAATTTGGAATGATATATTTTTAATTGCCTGAATACCTGTTTCCGGATAGGTAAAGGAGATTCCATCAACCCTGATTTCACCCGCTAGTTCTTTGGTAGCTGTTCCGTTAAAAATTGGAGATTCAGTATGGAGGAATTCGTTGATGCGTTTTTGTGAGGCTGCAGCACGTTGCACCAATGATGTAACCCAAGCCAAAGACATGGCAGGGAAAGTCAACTGGTTGACATAGATGATAAACTCAGCAATATTTCCGGCAGTGACTGTTCCTTTGGCAACCTCAATTCCACCAATATAAATGGTGATTACCGTACTGAGCCCAATGAGCAATAGAATAAGCGGAAAGAAAACAGCCTGCACTTTGACGAGATCAAGAGCCGTATTACGGTAAATGGTACTTTCCTTCTCAAATTCCTGCATTTTGTTTTGTTCTCTGGTATAGGTCTTGATGACGCGGATACCTGCAAAAGTTTCCTGCACAAAAGAAGAAAGGTTCGCCAGTTGTTTCTGTATTTTTAAGCTACGCTTGTTAATAATCTTATTGACAAATAAAATAATAACCGATAGGACCGGTATTGGCGCCAATGCATAAGTAGCCAACCGTCCATTGACGCTATACATCGCATAGATGACCATGATCGATAAAACTATGGTATTGATCGCATACATGATGGCAGGTCCGAGGTAGTTACGTACCTGATTGACATCTTCGGTGGCTCGGCTCATGAGATCTCCGGTATTGTTCTTCCGAAAGAAACCGAAGTTTAAATCTTGGTAATGATTATAGATCTCATTTTTGAGGTCGTATTCAATATAACGCGACGTTAAAATGATTGTCTGACGCATAAAGAATAAAAATATGCCCCGCAACAGCGAAAGTAGGAGGACAACAAAACCAAAAAACAGGAGGCTGGTGCCAAATACCTGGTAGATGAGTTCCTGTCTGTCGAAACCATCAAATAGACGGTATAGATAGATGTTTTCCTGTACCAAATCAAATGCTTCGCGAATCACCTTTGCAGGCAATACTCCGAAATAGTTGGAGATGATAACAAAAATAACCCCTGGAATCAGTTTCCAGCGGTATTTATAAAAGTACTTATTTAAGTAGGCGAGATCCTTCATATTACGAATACAAAAGTAGGACTAATTCATCAAAATGCTTTATGATTTGAGCGAATTTACTGTCATTCGGAAATCAAATGTTAAGTCTTGGATAAAAAAAGTTGTTATGCACAACGAATAATTTTCCTACTTTTGCATCAAGTACCTTAAAAAATTAAAACAAATTAGAGTAGTACATTTTATGTCAACATCTCAAAATTCTATTTTTGAATTGATGAGCCAGTCTGGCCATCAAAACTTATTTTTCTGTAATGATGAATTAGTGGGCTTGAAAGCTATCGTTGCGATCCATGATACAACCTTGGGGCCTGCGATAGGAGGGGTTCGTATGTTACCATACGAAAGTACAGAAGAAGCTATTGAGGATGCTTTACGTTTATCCAAGGCCATTACGTATAAATCTGCCATCACTGGATTGAATTTAGGCGGGGGAAGTGCTGTTATTATCGGTAATAGCCGCTTGGACAAATCTGAGGTTTTATTGCGCCGTTTGGGCCAGTTTATTGAAGGATTGAATGGTAATTTCATTGCTTCTTTGGATGTAGGTACCACACAACGCGATTTGGAACATATTTATACGGAGACTGACCATGTTGCTGGTTTACCAAAAGCAATTCATGGTAGTGGTGTAGGTGATCCTTCGATCTTTGCGGCTCAAGGTGTTTATTTTGGTATAAAAGCTTGTTTGAAAGAGCTTTATGGATCGGAAAGTGTTGCCGGTAAAAAAGTGATTGTACATGGAGTAGGTGGTATTGGTGAGCGTTTAATTGCGATGTTGCGCGAAGAGAATGCACGTGTTTATGTCAGCGATATTACGGAAGAAAAAATGCTGAAAGTGGCGGCCAAATACAAAGCAGAGCCAATCCCTTACGGTGAAGTATTCGATCACGAATTTGATGTATATTCTCCCTGTGCATTAGGCGGTACTGTAAATCCAGAATCCGCACAGAAAATGCAATGCAAAATTATTGCTGGTTCTGCCAATAATCAATTGAAAGATGAACTTGTTACAAGTGCTATCCTTCATGAAAGAGGTATATTATACGCCCCTGACTATTTGATCAACGCTGGTGCATTAATCGGCTGTTATTCAGAAATTCAAAATTATGGTGTAGATCACACTGAATTTGTGATCAAAAATATTTATAATGCGACTAGAGACGTGTTAAAAAAATCAAAAGAAGAGAATATCTCAACTTTTGAAGCGGCCAATCGCATCGCGGAGAAGCGTATCCAAGATATTAAAAAAATCAAGAGATAGTCTTCATCCCAAAATCGTTCTTATTTATTATTTTATAAAAAATCGTTCTTTAAAATTACTATGTTAAACAGGAGACACCTGAGGGTAAAAGTAGTGCAAACGCTTTATGCGTACAGTCTTTCGGAAGATAAAGACATCAAAACATTTGAGAAAGCACTATTAAAAAATGTGGATGAAGTTTATGAGATGTATATGTGGACACTGAATCTTTTAGATGAAGTATCTGATTATGTCTTAATAGATGCAGAGGGTAGGGCCAATAAGTTTTTACCAACTGAAAAAGACTTGTCTTTAACAACCAAGTTAAGTACAAACACTTTTATTGAGTCATTGAGACAAAATCCACAATATGGAGAGGGTGTCAAAAAGTATAAGATTTCCTGGAGCTTTGACCCGGAGATCGTACGTACTGTATTTTTGCAGTTAAAGGATTCTGAAGCTTATTTGGAGTACTTGCAACAAGAAGATCGTTCGATCGGTACGGAAAAAGATATCATCAAGCATATCTTTAAAAAGATCATCTTGAAATCGCCGGTTATAGAGCAGGTTTTTGAAGAAAAATTCATCAACTGGCCGGTAGATAAAGAAGTATTGCAGGCTTTGATTGCGAAGACTTTTAAGAATTTTAGTTCTGAAGATCCACGTAAAAATAAACTTGCAGAGATTACGCAAAACTGGAATGATGATAGCGACTATGTCATTGCATTGTTGGGTAAAACTATCCGCAATACAAATGAATATCAAAAGCTTATCTCTGAGAAAACGAAGAATTGGGAATCAGATCGTATTGCCTTAATGGATACATTATTGATGCGTATGGCCATATGTGAGTTGGTTAATTTTCCATCTATTCCAGTGAAAGTGACAATAAATGAGTATATTGAAATTTCTAAGGTATTCAGTACATTGAAAAGTAATACATTTATCAATGGTATCTTGGATAAAATACTGAGCGATCTGAATCAACAAGGAAGAATCCAGAAGGCAGGTCGTGGTTTAAGAGATTAAAACCAAACGCATAAATAATTTATACGAATGAAAAACTTTGGCAAATATTCGGTTTTAGCTTTGTCGGCAGTACTTTTATTTTCTTGTGGAAATGCACAAAAAGGAAAAGAAGAAGGAGCCAAGACAGCGACTGAAACAGCAGCTGCGGATAGCCTTTCTAAGGCGGCAGCACAATTGGGAAAAGTAGAATTTGAAGAGTCTGCATTTGATTTCGGTCAGGTAAAGGAAGGCGCACAGGTAAAACACACCTTTGTGTTGAAAAATTCGGGTGATGCACCTGTTATTATCTCGAAAGTGACTGCTTCATGTGGTTGTACACAACCTGAGTTTTCGAAAAGCCCTATTTTGCCAGGTGGAAAATCTGAGATCCATGTAACTTTCAATAGTGAAGGACAGGTTGGTAAACAGCAGAAGATCATTACGATTCAATCGAATGCTTCCAATGGCTTAACAACGGTGCAGCTGAAAGGCGAAGTATTAGCAAAATAACACATTATTAAACGATATAATAACAAATGAATACAGTATTATTACAAGCAGCAGGTGGCGCCGGTTATGGTCAACTGATAATGATGGTTGGTCTAGTTGTGGTATTTTATTTCTTCATGATCAGACCACAGATGAAAAAACAAAAAGACCATAAGAAATATATTGAGCAATTAGGTGTAAATTCAAAGGTGGTAACTACAGCTGGTATTCACGGCCGTATTGTAGAAGTATCAGACACTACTTTCTTAGTCGATGTAGGTTCGGGCGTAAAAATCCGTTTTGATAAATCAGCAGTTGCTTTAGATGCTTCTAAAGCTGCTAACAACACGGAGAAGAGCGCTTCTTAAGCTTTTTCCTAAAAGAAATGAAAGCCAGTTTTCGTAGAAAACTGGCTTTTTTATGTACTGGTCAAACCTTTATCTTACCTAAGTGCATACTGTCTGTATTACCTCCTCCATAGCTCTCTACAAAAAAGATATACACTTCATAGGTCACTTGCTTTTTATGTTTCGGTATATCAATATTTTGTCTACAAGCTATTAAGCTATTTTTCGCCTTATTCGTCAAAAATGGATATTCAGCCCCATTATCCGCTGCATTATATAGGAATAAGAACGAATCATAAGTTCCCATGTCAAATTTCTGCTCCAGATAGGCGTCGTATTCCCAAGTAACCAGAAGTACTTGGTTTTCTTGATCGAAATCCATCGTGTAGGAAGTGATGGGATTAGGGCTTCCTTTGGCAATCATAAATTTTTGCCAGTCCACTACAAAACCGTTCTCTTCCTGAATAAGCGCATGGTTCAAATTATAAGACATTGCGACATCATAGGCCCGTTTCGGATAACTGTATGCCTTGTAACCTATATTGATGATCGGGTTTAACACGCTCATATGCGACCTCATAGTTTTGAAGCGTGTTCTACTCAGCAGCTGTTCAGGTGTGGGCTCTCGTTTTCTAACGCGAGGGAGAGAGCGTACGTAATTTCCTGTTTTAGTCGACACAAATACAACAGAGCCTGCTTTCCCGGAAACAGTCCCATTAACGCCATTTTTGATAATTGCCATAATTTATTGGTTAGCTTATAGATAATTAAGATAAGCATTAAAAAGGAAATATGCTAATATCAGGTAATCCATAATCACAATTTTTAGTCTATGTTTAGACAGTAATCAGTCATTGTTTATTCAGTCTGCACTGAACAATCACTGAACGATCACTGAACGATCACTGAACAATCACTGTAAAAAATCCTAATTTGGTTACCAGCTGATATTCTTTTGTTGTAGCTAAAAAATTAAAAGAGAAAATAGGGAAGGGGCTACATTATGTAACAAAAAAGTATATCGCAATAAATGCTAACTCCCCTCAAAG
Source organism: Sphingobacterium sp. UME9 (assembly GCF_014170215.1). NCBI lineage: Bacteria > Pseudomonadati > Bacteroidota > Sphingobacteriia > Sphingobacteriales > Sphingobacteriaceae > Sphingobacterium > Sphingobacterium sp. UME9. Next base: position 1,365,306 of record NZ_LZZP01000013.1, read on the forward strand.
GAGAAGATGAAATATATAATGTGAGTTCGGTTTAAGCAGCAAGAAATAGATGATTTTGCTGCTGTTCAAACTGAAGATTTAAACGTATTTTTTCGGAAAACAGATATAAGTGCGCGAAGAGATTCTGCCTTTATGATGGATTTATATTAGGTGTAAATGTTTCATCGATCTTCTGAAGATTGGTAAGTACATACTATAGCGGTTAACAAATGTTGTGCTGGTCGCTGTTTTGAGAAATCGCAGCTTCCAGTACAATATTTGTTGGTCAGGACGATTTTTGGTGTAGTATTATTACTTTACTATAATAATAGATTTTACTTCTTTTGAGATTAGTGTTTTAATTGAATCAGATTGGTTAATTACTTTAAAATTCAGTTTCTCATTTTTAGCGAGTGTATCTATCAAATTGAAATTATTTAAACTGTAAAATTTATTATTGTGGAGTATCAAAGTTTTATTGTTGTTGTGTTTGTATAAGCTATTGAGAATATATTGAGATTCTTTTTTATTCTCTAACATAGCCATATCATTTTTCTCTTGACTATATAATCTGCTAGAGAACAGTAAACAAAATAATATTGAAAGATAGATTAGTTTGAACTTTTTCATAATTTATTAAATTTAATTTTTCGGAACCTTTGCAAAAGCCTCATTTGGGCCAGGGCAAACATTTAAAAGACTTTGTGTTGTATAATCTGCGGGGAAAAATAGTTCTACTCCTTCTTCATTACGAATTAATGTCCCCCAAACAAAGCATCTTCCGTTCCAGCCATACAAACCTGTTGATGTTGTGATCGGAGATTTAGCGGTTTTATTCATGGCTGAAGAAGTTTTACCAATAGATTTTAAATAAGTATAGCCATATATAATTTGGCTGCTTTTTGAATCTTTATATTCTTTTTTGATGATATTTTCTGTTTTTGGAACCCAAACGCCATTTTTTAAGTAAAGCGTTTCTTTAATTGCTCCATTTAAAAATGTTAATTCAACACTTCTTAATGATTCTACTTTTTTACTGTTTTCATCAGTGGTTGGCTCGGTTTTCCTACATGCTTGGAAGAAAACAAACATAGAACAGGTGAATACGACAAGAGAGAATTCTAATCTTTTTTTTATAATTTATTATATATATGGTTATTTAAATATATGGAAAAACTTATTTTTTTTTATGTTTTTTTCTCTAATTTTTTTTATAAAGGATCCTGGAAGAGCTCATTCAATAAACTTTAGAATCCACGATTATATGATATACTATTATATTGCAAAAGTTGATGTAGTCGTAATTAAGTGTTCAGATTACAAGTGTATTATATTAATTTTCATCTCAATAAGGCTAATTTTTACGCAACTTGATTAAGTCTGTATCATGGATGTATTTTGATGTTTTGTTTTCCGTAGTTAATGGGTGGAAAAAGACTGATGAATATTATCTTAATCTAATTTTTCCGCCCGTGACAAACCGAAAATTATGAAACTTATTGATGACGCTGAATAGTTACTACAATTTCTAATCTTAATGGGATAAATTTATTCAATAGAAGCCTACAGAAAGCGGATTTCTTTATTGTTGACATCTGGTTGTCAATCGAGCTTCTAATTTTGTAAAAAAAAACGATATGAAAAATCTTAGACCATTTGATGGGCAGCATTGTGAAACAACGGCAACAGGTACATTACTTGCCCATATGGGCATTGAGCTTTCGGAGCCGATGCTTTTTGGACTAGGGGAAGGGCTCAGTTTTATCTATTGGAAAATGAAAACCATGGACTTTCCATTTTTGGGCGGACGAATAAAACCAGATCTCCTGACGCAGCATATCTGCAAAAATCTCGGTCTAAACCTCAGCGTTCATGAAACTTCTTCAAAAACAAAAGCTTGGCAGATTGTACGACAGCTCTTGGATAGGGGGCAACCGGTAGGCTTAAAACTCGACGCCTATCATCTGGAGTATTTTGCAAAACCCTTTCATTTCGCGGGTCATTATGTAGCTATTTATGGTTATGACCATGATAATGCCTATTTAGTGGATACGAGGCAGCAGGGTGGAAGCGTGCGTACATCCCTTGCGAGTTTGGCGCTAGCTAGGGCAGAGAAGGGGCCTATGGCGTCTAAAAATCTGTATTACACGATAGCCGGTAGTGGCGGGGATTTGGACTTGATAGAAGTGCTGATTGCTGCAATGGTCAATAATGCAAAGGAATATCTTGCACCGCCCATCAGCAACATTTCATATAAAGGAATTTTGAAGACTGCTGAGGAATTGACCAAATGGTACAAGACGAGTCATGCGATTGAAAGTGAGTTTAAAATGGCTGCAAATTTGATGGAAAACGCAGGTACTGGCGGCGCCTTGTTTCGAAATCTATATCGCGACTTTATAAAAGAAAGTTATGATCTGCTCGGAATAGAGCAGATCGCTGAGGTTCATCATGAGTTTGCGCAGATTGCATTATTGTGGACATCCTTGTCGGAATTGTTTAATCAAATTGCGGAGACAGTCAGTTTCGATGACGTGCAACAGGCATCAGAAATTCTCAAAACCCTTGCCACAAAAGAGAAAAATGCAATGGAAATATTGCTGTCTTTAAGATGAAATGCAGATAAGAACACAGATTTTTACGCAAATTGATTAAGTTTGTATCATGGCGAATGCAGTTCGAATAAATAAGACCCAACGGCGTAAGATTAATGTCTTCGTGCGTTGTGTTGGAATTTCGTTGTTAGCTTGGTTATTGTTTTCGATCTCCAATCAATATACTGTTTCCGTCAAGGCGGCGATTGAATATGTCAATCTTCCCGAGAAACGCGCATTTCACCCTCAGCAATCCGATACGGTAAAAGTGAAGCTGGAGATGACAGGATGGCAATTCCTGTTTTCCAAAGCTGCTTTGGAAACCCCAAAGGTTCAGGTGGACCTAAGCTCTTTAAAAACCAAAGACTGGATTGTTTTTTCCAATCAATTGGGCTTTATCAACCGACAGTTTCCACATGAACAACGCGTGGTGTCAGTTAGCCCAGATACCTTATTTTTTGATTTTTCTAAGCAGACCCAGCGGAAGGTGCCTGTAAAACCCCTTGCAAATATAGGATTTAAACGCGGCTACGGTTTTATCGCTGATACCAAAGTTACACCAGCTTATGTGACAATCACTGGACCTTACGAGGATGTTTCGGCTATCGAGTATTGGGAAACGGATACCGTTCGTGGAAAGGAAGTCGAAACCGATGTTCGGACCGTGGCCAACCTGGCACGTAACCAAAAAGCGAATATCAATGTTTATCCGACTTCAGTCGAGGTGCTGATGCCTGTAGGTGAGTTGACCGAGAAAGTAATCGAGTTGCCCGTAAAAGTGGAGAATGGCCAACGTTATAGTTCGGTTAGACTTAGTCCGAGCAAAGTTGTTGTAACGGTGTTGATGTCTGTCAAAGATTATAATAACTATACATCGCGAGATTTTGAAGCGGTGGTGGATTTGTCCGATTGGGAGAAAAACGAGGTGCAATATCTGCCTATTTTGCTGACCAAAGTACCTGACTATTGTAAGGTAATTAGCGTTGTGCCTCAAAACGTGGACTTTTTTGTACGTAAATAACAATATTTTCATGAAGATTGGAATAACAGGTGGAATTGGATCCGGTAAAACATTTATCTGTCAGCTTTTTAAAGCTATGGCTGTACCTGTTTATAATGCTGATGATGAGGCGAAGGAATTGATGAATACCGATTTGCGAATCAAAGCACGTTTGATAGCGGAGTTCGGCGAAGAGACCTATAAGGATGGGAAACTGGATCGCGCTTTTTTGGCTGAACAGATATTCTCCGACAAGGCGAAGCTCGAACTTGTGAACGGTATTGTACATCCCATCGTTATCCAGGCGGCAAAAGACTGGGCTGAACAGCAAAAGTCCCGTTATTCACTCAAAGAGGCTGCTTTGCTTTTTGAAAGTGGCTCTTACAAGGATCTTGATTATACCATACTGGTTACTGCGCCTTTAGAGATACGCGTTAAACGTGTCATGGAACGTGATGCTGTCACTGAAGAACAGGTCATGGAGCGAATTAATAAGCAACTATCTGACGAAGAAAAATTAAAATTGGCAGACTTCGTCATCATTAATGATGGAACCACTCCGCTATTGCCGCAGGTGTGGACTTTGCATCAAAAGTTTCTAAAATAATATGATGTCTACACTATTGGCTGACTTCTTAGTCAGAAAGCCAGAAGGCTATTACTGCCGTTATGGTGATTTTTTTATTGATGCCAGCAATCCCGTCGTGCACAATGTCGTATCTCATGCCCATGGCGATCATGCCAGTTCAGGACACGACTATGTGTATGCCACACATGCGACTTCACTGTTTATGACTTATCGGTATAAACAGAATCGCAAAGATTCTTATCAGGTCAAATTGTTTAATAGTCCCTTTAAAATAGGTGCGGTCGAAATCACATTTTTACCAGCAGGTCATATACTGGGTTCAGCACAGATTCTAATGGAATATCGGGGGGTACGTTACTTATACACCGGCGATTACAAGTTACAAGCTGATGATACCTGTGAGCCGATCGAAGTGCAGCAGGCCGATGTCCTCATTACAGAAAGCACCTTTGCAAATCCGGATATCAGCCATCCCGATCCGGCGGAGGAGATAAAAAAACTTGATGGACATGCCAGTAATATCTTATTAGGTACTTATGTGTTGGGCAAGGCGCAGCGGATTACTGATTTGATCAACAGGTACTGCCCGGATCGAAAAGTGCTTGTGCATAGTGGAATATTGCCCTACCATCGCCTTTATGATCAACACGGGCTGAAGAAATTGGACTATGGGCCCTACAATAGAAGAGAAATGAAACAGGGCGAACAGAACAAAGTTTACTTGGTACCGCCGATGACCTTCAATAGTTATTTTAGGGCGACCAAAGTATTACGTGCATTTGCCTCAGGCTGGAAACGTTTACAGGCACAGAATGATATCGAGCTGTACATTTCTGATCATGTGGACTGGAATGACATTCTTCAGTACATTAAGATGGTAAATCCCAAAGAAGTTTGGACACTACACGGTGACGGAAGCATTTTAAAAAGTTATTTTAACGAAAAATTGATCGTGCGTGATGTGCTTTCTGCATAAGCAGGCTGTGTCGAAAAATCTTCGATCGGGCACGTAAATGCGAAGGAAAATGGGCCGTTCATGGAAGGGCATCGCTACAAAAGCGTACTGATGTACTATAACTGAGTTAAACTGAACTTCGAAAACTCCGCTGGTAAACATAGCGGAGTTCGCTATTTCATATTGACAATTTTGTCAACGATATAAACCGTGTTTCCACGCCAGGGAAGCACACCATGATATTCTTTATAGCGCAGATCGAAGTATTTTCCACTATTGAGCTCCAATTGACGGAATATAGAATCATCTTCAATAGAAAATTCAAATTGATTGCTGGCGATACCCCCCGTTTTGATACTTCCAAATCCCTCCTGGATGAGCTTGCCTTCGTAGGTCTTGAAAATATTGCCCTTTTTTACAGCATAATTAAGATAGCCAGATTTTACACCTTCACCGAATACATAGTAATACTTCCAGTAAACGTAGGAGCCGCCCCCCACAAGGAGGAAAAGGATCAGCAGGAGTAAGAACTTCTTAAATCCGGATTTTTTCGGTTTTTGTTCGGGTAAATTTTCCATCATGTGTGCTAATTAAAACCATTTAATGCAGTGCCTAGGACTATGCGCCAGAACGATGATTTTTCTGTCCAACGGATAGTTTCACCTAAAGATAAATAATTAACAGCATAATGACGAATGGATTATACCTAGACTAACGGTTGGCTAGCAATAGTGATTGCCGTTTTGTGCTGTGTTGCTAATTCTATTAGTTATTTTTCGGTTTTCTTAGTCTATAATGCTAATTTTTGTAAATTTGGATCATGGATCCCGAACAGGTACATCGCAAGATTATTCATTTGGATATGGATGCATTTTATGCCTCTGTAGATCAGCGTGATTTTCCCGAATATCGGGGAAAAGCGATTGCAGTAGGTGGTTCCCCGGATGGGAGGGGGGTAGTTGCAACGGCCAGTTACGAAGCGCGAAAGTTTGGCGTCAAATCTGCTATGAGCTCCCGAAAGGCTCTCCAGTTGTGCCCCCATATTATCTTTACCTATCCTCGCTTTGATGTTTATCGGCAGGTTTCATACCAAATTCGGGAGATTTTTCTCCGTTATACGGATTTAATTGAACCGCTGTCCCTGGATGAAGCTTTTTTGGATGTGACCATAGACAAACAGGGTATTGGTTCGGCTATTGATATCGCCAAAGCCATTAAAGAGGCTATCAAAGAAGAGTTGAATCTGACTGTCTCTGCTGGTGTTTCCGTCAATAAATTTGTTGCAAAGATTGCTTCGGATATGGACAAGCCCAACGGCTTAACATTTATAGGTCCTTCGAAAATTGTCAAGTTCATGGAGTCATTGCCCGTGGATAAGTTTTTTGGCGTAGGTAAGGTGACCGCAAAAAAAATGCATGAACTGGGGCTGTTTACCGGACTTGATTTAAAAAAACAGCGTGAAGAGGACCTCGTACGTTGGTTTGGAAAGACTGGGCACTTTTTTTACCGTATCGTACGCGGGATCGACGACCGTCCTGTTGTCCCCAATCGCAGCAGTAAATCGGTCGGGATTGAGGATACTTTTGGCGAGGATGTAGAAGCATTTGAAGAATTAAATACCATTTTGCAACGGCTCTGCAAACAGTTGTGGACACGCATCGGGAAAAAGGAAATCTCTGGAAGAACCTTAACCTTAAAAATTAAATATGCCGATTTTGTTCAGTTGACACGAAGTATAACCTTAGAAAATAGTTTTGATTCGGAAGATAAAATTTACGCCACCGCCCATAGTTTGTTGAGCAAGGTTGAGCTGGTGAACAAAGTGAGGTTGTTGGGTGTTTCGATATCAAATTTTGTGGAAGAAGCTGATTTTCCAAAGGAAGGTATACAGCTTGTACTTTTCGAGCATCGTCCTTAGCAAGGAATCATCCGGTTTAATCAAGTCTTGGCTAAGCATTATGGTATGCGCGATCTGAATTAAGCTTGTTACAGGCAAAATCGTCGTTATTTGCCACAATTCTTTATCTTAGCCAAAATAATTAATAAACATATCCAAAAATTAATGAATACGGTATCAAGAGTACTCTTAGGTGCGTCTATCGTTTTTTTAGTGCATGAGGTTGGTTTTGCACAAAAGAAATTGGATTTTGCACAGTCCTGGGGGCAGAAGCCATCGTTGACAGTTCGTACGAATCAGTATCCTGGCTGGGCAGATGGGACAGCTTATCTGGAAAATGATGTAAATGATGGTCGTTTATATCAGGTTAACGTTAAATCAGGTCATAGAAGCATTTATACAGTTCCCGCTAAAGAAGGCACGGTTGTCTATGTCGAGAACAATGATATCTTCCTGAAAAGTACAGATGGTGTTGCCAAGAAGTTGACCAACTCTCCGGATGTCGCGGAACAGAATCCGACCTTATCGCCGGATGGTAAATATGTTGCCTTTACCCGCAAAAGCAATTTGTATAGTGTGGATGTGACTTCGGGAAAAGAAATGCAATATACAAATGATGGTACCGACGTGATTTACAATGGTTGGTCATCTTGGGTATATTACGAGGAAATTCTTGGGCGCCCAACAAAATACAAAGCTTTTTGGTGGTCTCCGGATAGCCGTAAAATCGCCTTCATGCGTTTCGATGATACCAAGGTTCCTATGTTTCCGATTTATTCGTCCAAAGGCCAGCATGGTTACCTGGAGGAAACAAGATACCCCAAAGCTGGAGACCCAAATCCGGAAGTGAAGGTGGGTATCGTTCATCTCGATGGGGGGAACGTTACCTGGGCTGATTTCAACGAAAAAGATGATCAGTATTTTGGGCAGCCTTATTGGGCCTTTGATAGCAAAAATGTGATGGTGCAGTGGATGAATAGGGATCAGAACAATTTGAAGTTTTATCAAGTGGATCCGAATTCTGGTTCGAAAAAAGAAATTTACGACGAGCGTCAGGCCTCATGGATCAATTTGGATCACGATGAACGTATCACCTATCTTGCGGACAACAAATATTATATCTTAAAATCGGATAAGACGGGCTGGGCGCATTACTACCTCTATAAATTGGATGGAACATTGGTCAATCCAATTACTTCAGGCGAATGGCAGGTAACCGAATTAAAACGGATTGATGAAAAAAATAAGGTGATCTATTTTACCGCACGGAAAGAAAATTCGGCACGTTTTGATTTGTACCGCGTGGATTATTCGGGTAAAAACTTAAAACGTCTGACTTTCGGTGAATACTCACACGATGTCAATGTATCGCCTGATGGCAAGTATTTTATTAGCAAATACTCCAATGTGGGTACACCAGATCGATTTGCGCTGTTGGATAATCAAGGCAAGGTCGTCCGTCAGTTAGCAGATAGTAAAGCGGCTGATTTTGCTTCGTATACGTACGGTAAAACCGAATACTTACATCTTAAATCAGATGATGGTTTGTTCGATCTTCCATTAACAATTACTTATCCGACAAATTTCGATAAATCAAAAGTTTACCCTGTTGTTTTCAGTATCTATGGAGGTCCTGATGCTGGAACGGTAAAAGATACCTGGAAAGGAACGAATAATCAGTATTGGGCTAATGAAGGAATTATTCAAGTCTCTGCAGATCACCGGGCATCTGGTCATTTTGGTAAACAAGGTGTTGCTTATATGCACCGCAATCTTGGCCACTGGGAAATTATTGATTATTCAACGATTGTTAAATGGTTAAAATCGCAACCTTGGGTAGCTAAAAACAAAGTGCTTATTACAGGGCATAGCTACGGAGGTTATATGACTTGTTTAGCGATGACGAAGGCTGCAGATGTATTTGATTTTGGTATTGCCGGTGCACCCGTAACCTCATGGGATCTGTATGATAGCCATTATACTGAAAGATGGATGGATACGCCTCAAGATAATCCTGAAGGCTATAAAGCTGGTTCTGTGTTAACCTATGCAAATAATTATAAAGGCGTTTTGCGCATTATGCATGGCGATATGGATGATAATGTTCATTTACAGAATACAATCCAACTTGTTGATAAATTGACAGATCGAAGTGTTCCTTTTGAGTTGATGATCTATCCGGGAAGCCGTCATGGATTTGATCGTTCGAAAAGTAAATATGATTTTAATGAGCGTGCGCGTTTCTACTACCAATACTTATTGGAGAAGCCGCTTCCCAAAGAATTTAAATAGGCATAGTTCGGTATAACATATAGAATCCCCTGTCCATTCGGATAGGGGATTTTTTTTTATGTTAAATATTACAAAAAAAATGATTTTTATGGGAGTGTAAATTGTTGAAAATTAAAAAATATGGCATCTTTGTAGAAGTTTATTCAAAGAAAAAATGATTCAATTCCTAAAGGAAAGTACTTTTGCCGTTAATGAGGTTTTTAATAAGTCATGGGAGTTGCTGAAAAAACATTATTTTTCAGTGGCGGGGCTTTGTTTTTTACTGTTCGTGACCTCCGGACTCTCTAATTATCTCGCGACCACAATCAGTGATTTCAATGTGGTGTTGAGTGGCTTTATGGCATTTTTTTTCATGGTTATGTATTTCGGATTGAATATGACTTTATTTAAGTATATTTTAAATCTGATTGATGGAAATCACGATAAAAAACTGATCCAATGCATTCCTAGTTCTAAGGAGCTCGCCTATTTTTTTGGCGCCATGTTAAGTATAATGGTGCTCTCCATAGCACTCCTGATGATTTTAGGGGCCGTTTCTTTACCATTCCTTTATCTATTTGAAAATGGTGACAATCGGATGGAGTTAATGAGCAACTTTACGATGTTTGTTGTTTTTGTCGCAGCAATATTGACTTTCATCCTGATTATTAGAGTGGCATTTTATCCATTTTTCATTATTGATAAACACGCGGGGACATTGAGGTCATTACGCTTCAGTTTTGCACTGACAAAAGGCAATGTATTCAAACTATTATTGATTTTGGCTGTATTTGCTTTTTTCCAGTTATTACAGATGTATTTTAATTATTTAGAATATTACATAATTTTTATTATTTTGAACCTCGTGAGCTCTTTCTTGGTGGTACCTTTGGCTAGTATTGTTGTTTCGGTCGCTTACCGATCCATGATGGCGGATTATCATGGGGGAGAGGATCCAAAGATTTTAAGTAATATATTTTAATTAATAGCAAAGGTTTTGAGTAAAAAAGGAATTGCCATTTTAGGGGCAACGGGAAGTATAGGTACACAAGCCTTGGATGTGATTAGAGCCTTTCCTAATAAATTTGAAGCAATCGTTCTGACTTGTGGTAGCAATGCCGCTCTGCTGGTTAAACAGGCCCTGGAGTTTAAGCCCAAGGCAGTTGTCGTAACAGATTCCCTTCAGTACAGCTATGTGCAGGATGCTTTAAAAGGACAAGATATCGCTGTTCTTTTGGGGGAAGCTGGACTGATTGAAGTGGTGCAGTATGAAGAAGTTGATGTTGTTTTGAATGCAATCGTTGGATCTGCGGGATTAAAACCTACTGTTAAAGCAATTCAATCGAAAAAAGATATTGCGCTGGCCAATAAGGAGACGCTGGTTGTAGCCGGTGAGCTGATTATGGCTTTAGTGAAAGAATATGGTGTACGCATGCTTCCTGTAGATTCGGAGCATTCGGCGATTTTCCAGTGTTTGGCTGGAGAGGAGCATAATCCAATCGAGAAAATATATGTTACTGCCTCAGGAGGACCCTTTCGTGGAAAAAAACGCGTAGACCTTCTGCAGGTGACTAAGGCTGAAGCCTTGAAACATCCCAACTGGTCGATGGGTGCCAAAATTACGATTGACTCGGCGTCCTTGATGAATAAAGGGCTAGAAGTGATTGAAGCAAAATGGCTCTTCAATCTGTCAATAGATCAGGTCGATGTGATTGTACATCCCCAATCTATTGTACATTCACTGGTCCAGTTTCAGGATGGTTCCATGAAGGCCCAAATGGGGGTTCCTGATATGAAATTGCCGATCCAGTATGCACTGACCTATCCGGCACGTTTTGAAAACAGTTTTGAGCGATTTAATTTCATGGACTATCCAACGCTCAGTTTTGAAAAAGCAGACATGGAAACTTTTCGAAACTTGGCACTTGCCTATGAGAGCCTTCGTGCCGGCGGAAATAGAAGCTGTGTATTAAATGCAGCCAATGAAGTTGTTGTGGATGCCTTCCTGAAAGATCAAGTTGGGTTTTTGGAAATGAGTGATATTATTGAACAGACATTAGGTAAAGTAGAATTCATTGCTACACCGACGCTGGATGATTATCTGGAGACGGATCGTATCGCAAGATTAATAACAAAGGAAATAATCAAAGATTAAATTTTAAAAAGCATACATGGGTGTTTTAATTATGGTCGGACAAGTGATTTTAGGCTTGTCAATTTTAATTGTTCTACATGAGTTAGGACATTTCTTAGCAGCACGTGCATTTGGTATCAAAGTGGAAAAGTTTTATCTGTTCTTTGATGCTTGGGGAGTGAAATTATTTAAATTCAATTATAAAGGATGTGAATATGGTATTGGCTGGTTGCCTTTAGGTGGTTATGTCAAGATTGCGGGTATGATCGATGAATCGATGGATACTGAGCAATTAAAAGGGGAACCACAACCCTGGGAATTTAGATCAAAACCAGCTTGGCAACGTTTAATTGTTATGCTTGGGGGTATTATTGTCAATATTGTGGTCGGCGTTGTTGTTTTTTGGATGCTGACTTTTAAAATGGGTAATACAGATATCAAAATGGATCAGCTGGTAAATGGTATAGTTCCAGGATCCATTGGTGAATCCATCGGTTTGAAAGCTGGTGATAAAGTGATTTCAATAGACGGTCACCGTATCGAAAATTACTCGGAGTTGATCAGTTCTAAAGTATTGATGGGCGGAGTGGCACTTACAGTTGAGCGCAATGGTGCAACAACAGAAGTAAAAGTTCCAGCGGATTTATTGAACACGCTTTCTGACAAGAAGGGGGAAAAGTTCATCGAGCCACGTGTTAAAACGACAAGTGTTGCTGAAGTAACGCCTGGATCGGTGGCAAGTAAGATGGGTTTTATCAAAGGAGATAGCATTATTGCGGTGAACGAGGTCCCGGTTCCTTTCTTCGACGAGTTTAAAGCACAAATAAAAGCGAATATCAATAAAGCTGTTGCGATTAAAGTTTTACGCAAAGGAACCGAAGTTTCATTGCAAGGGAATGTTCCTGTGGATGCCATGCTGGGAATAGGTATTAATCGTGATTATTCTATCAAATCTTTTACAACACAATATAGCTTGATGGAAGCATTTCCAATCGGCGCTAAAAAGGCATTTACAGTCATTACTGACAACGCCAAAGGATTTGGCAAGATTTTCAAAGGCGAGGTACGTGCTGATAAAGCATTATCTGGTCCAATTGGAATTGCTACCTTGTTCGGCACGGAAGTGGACTGGATCCGTTTTTGGTCCTTAGTAGGGATGTTGTCTATGGCATTGGCATTTATGAACCTATTGCCTATTCCAGCTTTGGATGGCGGTCACGTATTGTTCTTGTTGGTTGAAATGATACAAGGTAAGCCATTGAGCGAAAAATTCCTGGAGAAAGCACAAATGGTCGGTTTCTTTATTTTATTGGCTTTAATGGTCTTTATATTCGGAAACGATATTTTTAAGCTATTTAAATAAATTCAATTGGTCAAACAGCCAATATGCTGATGACCTACCTACCATAAAAAAAGGGGCTTAAGCCCCTTTTTTTATGGTAGGTAGGTCTAGTATTGAACAGCTTGAAGTTCGGTTTATAACATTCATCTACGCTATTCGCTTTCATTTGCTTTCACTGTACCGGTTCCAAAATATGAGACGAAGGTTTTTCTAACAATAAATTGTTTATTTATATTGCATTTGAAAAACAATTTTTCTAAGTTTGACCATGGATGGAAGAAATAGAGCAGATGTAAAGCCAGGTATGTTGGTGAATATAATCTTAAAAAAGGACCAACGTACAGGGAATTTAACAGAAGGCATTGTGAAAGACTTGCTGACATCATCCTCATATCATTCGAGGGGAATTAAAGTCAGGTTGACGGATGGCCAAGTAGGCAGAGTGGCTGAAATTATTGAAGATGATTTTTAAGGTATAGGCTACCGATCTTTATTTCTCTTTACTTAATCTTTTCTAACGGTATTGACGCGGAGAGATTTACTACCTATGATGTTCTTATTGTATAAATCAAACTAAAAGCTTGTTGGATTGTTAATAGGGAACATTTTGAAATAAAATTTGTATTATAACATAATTATTGCTAACTTTTTTCTGTATTTTTTATTTTATTACATATTTATATAATATTGTTTTTATAATTATTAAAATGATAGCTTTTTCAAATGGATACCAAAAGTAAATGTACGGTTGTCTACGCAGATGATGCGCTGATTCATCATGTGTTGATGCGAGCTATGGCTCAATCTCATTTATTGGATTTGGTTTATTGTGCTTCCAATGGTAGGGATTTAATCGACTACCTCGATGAAAATGAGCACGAACTTCCTGAAATATGTATATTAGATCTGCATATGCCTGTATTAAACGGGATAGAAACGGCAAAAATCATACGTGAGCGGTTTCCCTCTATTCGAATATTTGGGTTGACATCAAGTAGTGATGAAAATGAACGGATGGAATTACGGGACGCTGGGGCAGAAGAGATCTTTTCGAAAGAACAGATGCCTCTATTAATGAAACAACTTGCTCCCAGCATATAGCTATAAATAAAGAAGAGGTCTAACAGATGTTAGGCCTCTTCTTTATTTTCTAAAGCATCCTTAAATTTAAGAAGTCTAATCCAGGATGGACATTTGCTTAGATCTTTTTTCCATAATCCAACATGGATAAAACTTGTGCTCAAGAAACGTTGCACGTCGAAGACCTGCATATCTTGCTGTATTTCTAGCGATTCAGGCAAGTCTTTGGATTGAAAATATTGTTGTAATTCTTCTGGAGTCATACCACAAAAATAGCGTTTTGAATCCTTATCTCCAACCTCCTCCGAGTGCCCGGTACAGATCCACAAATGCATCTAAATGCTGTTGTCTTAACTCGACCAGATCGAGGTCGCTGTTTAGGGCATTGCTTTGCGCTGTAATGACCTCTAAGTAAGTAGCGTAGCCACTTTTAAAGAGTAAACCCGCATTTTTGACGGCAAGATGTGCATTATCGACTCTTTCTTTCGCCAAAGACAATTGCTCCCGTTGCTTGTCGACCGTGACCACTGCATTAGAGACTTCGGCTACGGCTTCCACGACCTTTTGTTGCAATTGGAGTTCGGCTTTATCACGTTCCAATTTAGCCACCTCATACTGTGTTTTCAAGGTTTTGTTTTTGAAAATAGGTGTGGTTAAATTCCCGGTTATACCACCGAGCAATGCTCCGGGGATATTGAACCAATTTTTGGGGAGCATACTATTTACCCCCAATACGCCACCCACGGTCAATGAAGGATAACGCATAGCCTGTTGGATATTGGCATTCGCATTGGCTGCCATCAATTGAAATTCAGATGATCGGATATCTGGTCTATTGCGCACAATTTCGATTGGAGAACCGAGGGAGATGTCTTTGCTTTCAGCGAAGAGATGTTCGTAAGAGGTGCCTCTTTTGATACTGTCAGGTAATTTTCCTGTGAGCGTTTGAAGAGCATTCTCCTGGATGACAATTTCCTTTTCGAGTTCGGGAACGAGGGACGCCGCCAATAGGCGCTGTGATTGGGTTTGCTGGATAGCCAAAGCCGTGATTTCACCAGCTTCATATTGTAGCTTGATCATGCGGAGCGTACTGTCGTTTAATTGGACGTTACGTTTAGCGACCTCTATTTTGGCATCAAGCATCAAGAGATTGAAGTAGCCTTTTGCTACAGAAGTTATGATAGAGGTCTGTATCGCATTTTTTGCCTCCTGTGTATCCAAATACTCGGCTAATAGCTGCTCTTGTTTACTTCCTATTTTCTTCCAGATATCTATTTCCCAGCTAAAATTAATATCAGAACCAAACATAGATTGATACACGAACATATTTTGTGGCGCTGTTTCACCTTTGTGATCGTAATATTTGGTCAGAGGTCCACTGCCAAAGTCTTTGGATCGCCAGGTACGGTTTCCATTGGCAATTGTCGCATTTACACTCGGCAGATAATTGGCTTTGTTCTGCGCCAAAACTCGGGTTGAAATCTGCAGGTTGAGCAATGCTGTCTTCATCTCAAAATTATTTGCTAAGGCAGAGTCAATCAATAGCTTCAAGGTAGGATCGTGAAAGAAGGACTTCCAATGGATCAGCCCCATACTGGAGGTGTCTCCGAAATAATCCAATGTATCGCCACGAAAGTTTTCCGGAAGTTTGAGCTTGGGCTGCACATAATCTTTGCCAATCTTACAGGCATTCATCAGGCCTAAGAGACCAATGATGATCGATATTCCCGAAAGGTATTTTTTTATGTTTTTCATTATTCTTCCTCTTCTTTAGCTAGTTTATCATGTAGTTTTTCATCCAGGCTTTTGAATACGACAAAGAGTACAGGGATGATAAAGATGCCGAAGGCTACACCAAAGAGCATGCCGCCGGCAGCGCTGAAACTGATCGAATGGTTACCGATCGCCGAGGGGCCAACCGTCCACATCAAGGGCACCAAGCCAGCAACAAAGGCTAAACTGGTCATCAAGATTGGCCGTAACCTCAGTTTCGAGCCGCTAATGGCTGCTTCGACGATACTTTTTCCGTTTTTACGCTCCTGGACGGCGAATTCTACGATCAGAATTGCGTTTTTGGCCAATAAGCCAATGAGCATAATAAGCCCCACCTGCACGTAGATGTTGTTTTGAAGTCCAACAAGGTTGATCACAGAAAAAACGCCGATCAATCCCACTGGAATAGACAATAACACTGCCCAGGGAAGAATATAGCTTTCATATTGGGCCGAAAGTAAGAAGTAGACGAATAGGATACTAAGTGCAAAAATCAAGATGGTCTGTGAACCGGATTGACTTTCTTCATAGCTCATGCCCGTCCATTCAAAACCGTAATTACCCGGAAGTTTAGTATCGGCCAGTTTTTGGATAGCTTGCATGGCGTCATCTGTACTGTAGCCTTCAGCAGGAGTGATATTTACAGCGATGGCATTATATAGATTATAACGCGTAATGGTTTCTGGTCCCACAGTCTTTTCCAGGGTCAATATGGTGTTAATAGGAACCATTTCGCCTTTGCTGTTGCGTACAAAAATTGAGTTGAAGGATTCGGGATCTTTACGGAAATCGAAATCCGATTGGACATAAACACGATATTGGCGACCAAATCGGTTAAAATCACTCGCCTGTACACGTGCGAAGTAAGATCGGATTGTGGACATGAGATCTTTGATTTCTACCCCGAGGGATTTTGCCTTCACGGCGTCGATATTTACTTCATACTGAGGGAAGTTCGACTTAAAGCTCGTGTAGGCGCTTCGTATTTCAGGTAAGGTATTGAGCTGGTTGATAAAGGTATCTGCAATGGTGTTAAAATCCCGAATGTCACCACCCATTCGATCCTGAAGAACCATTTCAATTCCAGCAAAGTCTCCAAAGCCCTGTACGGTAGGTCGGGGGAATACTGTAAACGTTGCTTCATTGATTTGAGATAGATCATTTCTGATGGTATCCATAAATGCATTGATATTTTTGATATGCTCGCGTTTGGCATGAGGTTTTAAAGTAATATACCCAGCGGCAAATGCCGGGCTTGAACTTCCGTCCAGGGCATTGAAACCAGAAACTGTTGTCATCCCATTAATATCCTGTCTTTTCTTTAAAATACTATCGGCACGGTGCAGTACCTCAGTTGTCCGGCTCAATGAAGCGCCGGGAGGGAGGGCAATGTTGTACGTGATAAATCCATCATCTTCTGTCGGAATAAAACTTTTGGGTGTTTTAATCATAAACACAATGCCAAGTGCTGTAATTAAAATTAAGCCTACCCAGGCTATTTTCTTATTCTTGATCAGTATTTCTACAATCGAGACATAACGGGCGGTCAGTCGATCAAAAGAGGTATTGAATGCTTTAAAGAAGCGATCTTTAAATTGATTGATTTTGCCGGTTTTTTGATTGGCATGATGTTGTGGTGCTTTAAGTAGGAGCGCACATAGGGCTGGACTTAAAGTTAATGCATTGAGTGCTGAAATCAGAATTGCCGTTGCAAGGGTGTAAGCAAACTGGCGATAAAAGATACCTGCTGGCCCTTCCATAAATCCTACAGGCAAAAATACAGCAGCCATGACCATGGTTATGGACAGGATAGCTCCCGTAATTTCGGACATCGTCGATAATGTAGCGGCTCTGGGTTTCATTCCTGTGCTGTGCATTTTTTCGTGGATGGCCTCGACGACGACAATGGCGTCATCCACTACGATTCCAATAGCCAACACCAAGGCAAACATCGTGAGGACATTGAGCGAAAATCCAAAAAGCTGCAGAAAAAAGAAGGTTCCCACCAATGAAACCGGGATTGCAATTGCAGGGATCAAGGTGGATCTAAAATCTTGCAGGAAGATAAAGACAATAATAAATACCAGGATAAAGGCTTCAAAAAGGGTGTGCTCAACCTGGTTGATCGATTCATCGATCTGGTCACGTACCGAGTAGGTCACCTCGTAGTGTATGCCTTTTGGAAATGTTTTTGATTGTTCTTCGAGAACCTTTCTGACGGCAATATCGATATCATGGGCGTTGGAACCACTGGTTTGTGTTAAGTTGAGTGTAAGACCGGGATGTCCATTTACCTTATTGTCGCTGCTTAGATTTGTAGCACCGAATTCTACCCGTGCCACATCTTTTAAATAGAGTACTGAACCGTCGGTGTTGGTTTTGATCACTATACTCTGGAATTCCTCCGGTGTGGTGAAACGTCCTTTATGACGGATCACTGTTTCGAAAGCTTCATCTGAGGTTTCTCCAAATTTACCTGGGGCAATCTCAAAGTTTTGATCTTTTATAGCGTTGGTGACATCTTGTGGAACGAGGTTATAAAGGGCTAGCTTTTCGGGGTTCAACCAAAGTCGCATCGCGTAATCCCTGGCTCCCAAACGGGAAACCTGGGCTACGCCATCAACACGCAGCAAAGGCCGCATCAGGTTAATCTGTGCATAAGCCTGGAGAAAGGTTTCGTCGTAGGCACTATCCTGGTGATCGGAGTAGAGATTGATGGTCATAATGACACCCGTTTGCCGTGGCATGACCGTGATTCCGGCCTCATTTACTTCTGCGGGAATGGAACTGATTGCTTTGGAAATCCGTGTCTGTACGTTGACCGAGGCAATATCAGGATTGGTACCGGTCTTAAAATAGACCGACACACTTCCCGATCCTGAATTGGAGGCAGACGACTTGATATAGGTCATATCCTCTACACCATTGATGGCTTCTTCGATAGGTAGTAAAACACTTTTTGCTACGGTTTCAGCATTAGCTCCCGGATAACTTAGTGAAACAAGCACACTTGGTGGAGCAATTTCCGGAAAGCGCGAGACAGGCAGGAGTTTTAGCCCCACTAAGCCCAAGATTACCAGGATAATGGAAACCACCGTGGCTAATACAGGCCTATTTATAAATGTTTTTAGCATATATATGGAATTTTAAACACGCTACATGAAGTGTACAGTATGCCCGACACCTTGTAGCATGTAAAAATGATAGATAATTATTTCTGTAAAATCGGGGTTACTGGAGAACCGTCGGTCAATTTGTCAAATCCACTGGTAATAACGCGATCGTTCTCCTGTAGTCCTGAGTAGACGATATAATTGTTTTTGGTTTTTCCTGTAAGCTGGATATTTCGTTTCTGTGCTTTATTGTTTTGGTCCAGTATATACACGAAGGTTTTATCCTGCAATTCATTGACTGCAATCTGAGGAATTTGTAGAACGTCCTTTTTAACCTCTGCAATTTTAAGCGTGCCACTACTTCCGGATCGAAGTATATTGTCGTGGTTTTGGAAAGTGGCGCGCAAGGAGATCGCTCCCGTAGTACGGTTAATCTGGCCATTGACGGCATCGACTATACCTTTTTTTGCGTATTCTTCACCATCTGCAAGGACTAGCGTAACTTCGGGAAATACAAGCTTCTGATTTTGGTTGTATTTTTTCCCTTCTAGGCTATCTTTTTTTGCCTGTGCTTTGGAAAAATAAAGAAAGTCAGATTCATTCATGGAAAAATAAACATAGACTTCCTGGATGTCTGAAAGATAGGTGAGGGGTTCTTTATCTCCTTTTGAGACCAAATTTCCAATGCGTTTTGGAATCCGACCAATATAACCGCCTACAGGAGCTGTGATAACCGTAAAATCCTTACTGATCTGAGCCGAACGTACGGCTGCGATGGCTTGATCCAGTGTAGCCTTGGCTACCTGATAGTCTGATTTGGCCGATGCCAGTCTGACATCGGAGATAACGTCGTTTTGAACCAGCGGTTTCAATCGGTCGACTTCGAGCTGTGCATTTTTAAGTTTGGCTCTGGCGACCTGCTCTGTAGCAACCATGTTATTGAGATTTTCCTGATAAGTAGAGGGGTCTACTTTGAATAGTTTCTGGCCTTTTTGAACAAAAGAACCTTCATCGATATAAATTTCCTGAAGCAGTCCTTCCACCTGTGGGCGGACCTCAACGTTAACTTTACCTTCTATGGTGCCCAAATAATCCTTGATGGTGGTTGCATCTGATTTAGTGACGGTATAGACGGGCAAGGCTACGTTTTTTTCTTTGGTTTTATTTTCTTTTGAAGAACTTGAAGAACAACTTACCTGTGTGGCTAAGGCTGAACAAATCAATAGGGATACTTTAAAAATAGATAATGTTTTTTTCTTCACAATGCTTGATTAATTTTTACGATATATGTTTTGTGTAATATGAATATTACAATATAAACGTCAAATAGTTTAATTATTGTGAAGATTAACATTTGTTAACATCTCAAATTTTAGTTAATAACTGTTCAATTATTAATCAATAATAATGTTTAATAGTTTTAAGAATTTGATTGTTATGGTTTTATGGAGAGAGGTACATCATATTTTCCCTCAAAGGAAAATATGATGTTGCTTGCATTGTAGCTTAGAATTTAAGGTGCTTCACGGTCAATCCGTTATTGATAAGCTGTTTTAAAGCATCAATACCTATACCGATATGTTCTTCTACATATTTTGCTGTAACTGTTACATCACTGACCGAAGTTTTGACTCCTTCTGGCACCATCGGTTGATCCGAAACTAGCAGTAAAGCACCTGTTGGAATCTTGTTGGCAAATCCGACGCTGAATATCGTTGCGGTTTCCATATCAACGCACATGGCACGGATTGATTTTAAATATTTTTTGAAAGCTTTGTCATGTTCCCAAACCCGTCTATTGGTGGTGTATACCGTTCCAGTCCAGTAATCGCGTTGGTGATCCCGAATTGTAGTGGATATGGCCTTTTGCATGGCGAAGGCAGGTAATGAAGGTACTTCGGGTGGAAAGTAGTCATTCGATGTTCCCTCGCCGCGGATAGCGGCAATTGGAAGAATCAATTCACCTACAGGAATTTTTTTCTTGATACCCCCGGTCTTACCCAAGAATAGAACGGCTTTTGGTGCAATTGCTGATAATAGATCCATAATGGTTGCGGCCATTGGACTTCCCATTCCGAAATTGATAATGGTGATGCCTCCGGCAGTGACGGATTGCATCGGTTTGTCTTCCCCGTAAATAGGAGCATTATCATGCATTTCAGAAAACAGGTGGATATATTTTGAAAAGTTCGTTAAAAGGATATACTCCCCAAACTCTTCCAAAGGCCTTCCCGTATAACGAGGAAGCCAGTTGTTCACGATTTCTTCTTTGGTTTTTAAACCTGGTGTGATCGGACTATTTACGGTATTCTTTGCACTTTTCTTTGTTGTCATAGTCATTAAATTTAATTTCTTGAATCTCTTATCTTCCTGTCAACATTCCGTTATGGCTATGTTATTATTGTAATATAAGATTTTTAATTCTTTTCTAAAAAAAAATCCCGTTCAGCGAACGGGATTTTTTTTAAGCGACTTTAAGCTTTTTCAAATCGGACTTTTCGAATTTTTTCTTCGCATAGTCCAAGGTAATTTCTAATGCTTTCTGTCCCGTTTGCTCTTTTGTTGACGGAATCTCAAACATGGCGTCCAGCATAATGGCTTCGCAGATACTGCGGAGGCCACGGGCTCCAAGTTTAAATTCGTCAGCTTTATCAACAATAAACGTATATACGTCAGGATCAAATTTTAGTTCGATGCCTTCGTATTCAAACAACTTCTTGTATTGTTTTACCAATGCATTTTTTGGTTCAGTCAAAATGCTCAGTAAAGTTTCCTTATCCAGTGGATTTAAGTAAGTCAATACAGGAAGACGGCCAATTAACTCCGGAATTAAACCAAAGTTCTTTAAGTCTTGAGGTGTAATATACTTGTACAGATTGTTCAAGTCGATTTCCTCTTCGTCTTCGTTCATTTTATAACCTACAGTTTGCGTGCGCAGACGGTTTGCAATTTTCTTTTGAATACCGTCGAATGCACCACCACAGATAAATAGAATATTACTTGTATTGACTGCGATCATTTTTTGATCCGGGTGTTTACGGCCGCCTTGAGGTGGAACGTTTACAACTGTACCTTCGAGAATCTTCAATAAAGCTTGCTGCACACCTTCACCCGATACATCTCTCGTAATGGAAGGATTGTCGCTTTTACGTGCGATTTTATCAATCTCATCGATATAGATGATACCGCGCTCTGCAGAGGCTACATCATAATCCGCCGCTTGCAATAAACGTGTCAATATACTTTCTACGTCTTCCCCTACATAACCTGCTTCTGTCAATACAGTTGCATCTACGATACAGAATGGTACATTTAATATCTTAGCAACAGTTTTTGCCAGCAAGGTTTTACCTGTACCCGTTTCACCAACGATAATCAAATTGGATTTTTCGATTTCAATTTCGTCTTTATCCACTTTCTGATTTAAACGTTTATAGTGATTATAAACTGCTACTGAAATTACTTTTTTAGCATCATCCTGACCGATTACATATTGATCCAAGTGAGTTTTAATCTCCAAAGGACGGATCAACTTTAAAGCAGTCTGTAAAGTTTTACTTTTTCGTTGTTTTAATTCTTCTGCCAAGATTTCGCCTGCCTGCTGGATACATCTGTCACAGATGTGTGCTCCATTGCCTGCAATGAGCATCTGAGCTTCATTTTTGCTTATGCCACAAAACGAACAGTGAATGTCTCTATCGTTATTCTTTGCCATTGTTATTTAATAATCTCCTTCTTAGGAAGTAAAATTTCGTCAATCATACCGAATTCTTTGGCTTCATTGGCTCTCATCCAGTAATCGCGATCTGAAGATTTTTCTACCCATTCGTAAGTTTGTCCAGAGTGATCTGAAATAATGGTGTATAATTCTTCTTTCAATTTCATCATCTCACGTAAGTTGATTTCCATATCGGCTGCAACTCCTTGTGCACCACCGGAAGGTTGGTGAATCATGACGCGTGAGTGACGTAAGGCTGCACGTTTGCCTTTTGCACCAGCAACCAAAAGAACAGCTCCCATAGACGCAGCAATACCTGTACAGATAGTCGCTACATCTGGCGTGATATATTGCATGGTATCATAAATTCCTAGTCCAGCGTATACGCTTCCGCCTGGTGAATTGATATAGATTTGGATATCACGTTGTGCATCGGTAGATTGTAGGAACAAGAGCTGTGCCTGAATAATGTTGGCTACCTGATCATCAATACCGCTGCCTAAAAATATGATACGGTCCATCATCAAACGCGAAAACACATCCATCTGTGCAACGTTCAGTTGACGTTCTTCCACGATGTAAGGTGTAAGGTTTGTAGGAATGCTTGTTTCTGTGCGAGCAATGAAGCTATCAACATGTTGACTTCCAATACGGTGATGCTTTACTGCATATTTTCTGAATTCGTTTTTATCTATATTCATCTTTTTATTTTTTTCTATTCTGTAGGACTAATATAAAACTATATTTTAAAAATCAAATAAATTGAAAAGATGTTTTACATCTACTTTACATTTTTTTGGTGATCCCGCTCCAAGAACTCTTGATACCGTATATTTGGGCTATTTTTTTATCTGTTTCATGTATAGCCCCTTAGCTAATTTCGTTATAGTTTGGGAGGTCTTCTAAAAATTCATAGGACTCCGTATTAAAATCAATTTTACAATAGTAATGATTCATGCCGTTGCTCACTAACAAGTATGGTATGCGGTGCACCGTATTATAATTTGCAATTTGCTCAAATACTTGCTGTGTGATTTTTATATGTGGCGCCTTAAACTCGGCTAAAACGACCTTATTTCCGCTGCTATTGTAAATTAACAAATCACTCCGTTTCTGAAGGTTATTTAATTTCAATCCGCCCTCAATATGCATCAGTGATTTGGGGTAATTTTTCATGAGTGACAAATAATTGATCCAATGCTGTCTAACCCATTCTTCCGGTGTTAATACCAAGTCCTTTTTTCTGAGCTCATCAAAGATGTAAATCGCATTGTTCTTTTTGGATATTTTAGCTTTAAATGGCGGTAAGTTCAGTGGAGTCGGTGAAAACATACACAAATATACTAAAATTTTAGCAAAAGAAATAAATTCATGAAGTTCGAAATACAGTGTTTTTTTTGACTTGTCTGATTTTTTAGACTGTGGGGAACCCTATGTCTGCATTTATGACACGATTGCTTAACCCAATTGTGAAAGTTATGTTGCTGAATGTTCAAGGCTTTAAACCAATAGTTTAATGTAATGGCGGTACAAGAGTCAATTATAAAAGCGTAATTTTACGGAGTTTACTCGGTTGAATTGTCATTAAAATCGTAATTTTGCTTCGCATAAAATGCCCATGCTCGAGCTCGATAGACGTTTTGATGTGCGGTGACATGGGAGGATTTTAGCGCTAGCAGATCGCTTGGATGCCGGAAACAAATAGGGGGCAACTGATCTACAGCCGACGAATAAATAGACTACATATGAACATAAATCCGATCTTATCCGATATTAAGAACAGGTCTTTTAAACCAGTGTATTTATTGCAAGGGGAGGAGAGTTATTTCATTGATACCATTGCCGACGCCTTGGAAGCAACAGTATTGAACGAAGCGCAGAAGGGCTTTGATCAATCGATTTTCTACGGAAAAGATATTGATATGTCTACCGTTGTTAATGCAGCAAAACGGTATCCCATGTTGAGTGATTATCAGGTGATTATTATCAAGGAGGCACAGGAGCTAAAATGGAAATCGGATACGGAAGAACTGTTGACTAAATACCTGGAGCATCTTACACCGACAACCATTCTTGTGTTTTGTTTTAAACATGGGAAATTTGACAAACGCAAAAAGATCTATAAAGTCTTTGAAAAAAAAGGGCTGGTTGTTGATGCGGCCAAACTATACGACGATAAGGTGGGCCCTTGGATTGGAGCGTATGTGAAAGATACCGGCTGGCGCATTCATCCGCAAGCTACGATGATGATTGCGGACTATCTCGGTAATGACCTGTCCAAAGTGTCCAATGAACTTGACAAGCTGATGCTTAATGTTCCAAAGAGCCAAGAGATCAGCATGGAAGATGTTGAACGAAATATTGGTATCTCCAAAGATTATAATGTTTTTGAATTAAATACTGCATTGGCTAAACGTAATGCTCTAAAAGCTTATCAGATAGTCGATTATTTTGTGGCGAACCCCAAAAATAATCCGCTGGTGATGGTTATTGGACAAATTGCTACCTACTTCACGAAGATTCTCAAATACCATTATCTGATCGACAAATCGGTCGCGGCAAAAGAATTGGGCGTACATCCTTTCTTTTTGAAAGAATACGAGCTTGCTGCAAGAAATTACAACCGGCGGAAAACTTTCGATGTGCTCAATGTGTTGAAGGATACTGATTTAAAATCCAAAGGTGTCAATGTGCCGAGCAATTTCAATAGTGAAGAGATTTTAAAAGAAATGATCTATCGGATACTTAACTAATCCCATCCAACAGCAAGAACACCAGCAATGGTGTTTTTTTTTACACAAATTTAATAATTAAACACTTGTTTAAATTAAACGTTTGTTTAACTTTGTCGCGCATTTAGCGAGAACGTATTTTATAATCGCTATGAATATGCGATTGTATCTTTAAAAGATCGAGGTTTAAAATGGAATTTAACGAGAAACAGATTGATATTCTGCTTGCAGCAGAGCGTCTTTTTGCAACAAAAGGATTTGATGGGACTTCCGTTCGTGACATCGCCAATGAGGCGAATGTGAATGTTGCGATGATCAACTATTATTTTGGATCAAAGGACAAGCTACTGGATACGTTTTTTGAATGGCGTGTTCCTGATTTTATGATCAATGTGGATGAGTTGGCGCTTGTCGATAATGCGTTAGATAAAATTGACGCTATGGTGGATAAATCGTTTAAGTCCATGAACTCGCATCGTAAACTGTATCATATCATCACCATTGAAAGTTCGTTAAAGCAACGCATGCTGATCTCGGAGGCTTTTCGCAAACTCAAGTTGCACAATCTTGAAGTGATATCGTCTGTCATCAATGCGGGGGTAGAGCAGGGAGTATTCAAAGCGGGTTATGATCCCATCTTGATCCACTCCATGATGATGGGCGTATTTATGAATTTTCAGATGAATCATTGTTTTTTACAGGATCAGTTGCATATCGATAACGATGAGGACTATGCAAATTATATAGAAACAACTTTAACAGAATTTATACAGAAAACAATTAAAGCTTTATTGACATATGAAAAATAAGTTGGCCAATTTGAGTGCTTTATTGCTTTTAAGTCCTATGGGTCTGTTGGCGCAAGACAACAAACACATGACTTTGGAAGAGATAATTCACTTGGCTGCAAATCAAAGCGTGGAAGCAAAGTCTACCGATACCAAGATATTGGGGAGACAGCTCGAAGTCGAAACTGCCAAATCGAAACAGCTTCCTGATGCAAAATTGAGTGGACAATACATGGCTATGACTACTCCAAATGTGAATTTAAAGTTGGCTTTAGGTGAGGGGGGCTCTGCTCCGGATATTGCTGCAAACCAATTGTGGTTAGGACAGGCATCGGTGAGCATGCCAATCTATACAGGTGGACGTATTAAAGGGGGAATTAATATTGCAAAAGATGTATTAAAAGCCGAGGAGTACAACGCTGTAGCAAGTAAAGAGCAACTGGCTATACGTGCAGTGAATCTTTATTTAAGCCTTTATAAGGCTCAGCAAACCAACTTGTTGATTGCTGAAAATATCAAGCAGTCTGAGCAGCGTGT
The DNA here is from genome assembly GCF_014170215.1 of Sphingobacterium sp. UME9. Taxonomy (NCBI): domain Bacteria; kingdom Pseudomonadati; phylum Bacteroidota; class Sphingobacteriia; order Sphingobacteriales; family Sphingobacteriaceae; genus Sphingobacterium; species Sphingobacterium sp. UME9. The sequence goes on from NZ_LZZP01000013.1 coordinate 1,391,808, forward strand.
TTCGGATTTTAAAGCGATGCTTGACAATGGTTTGATCGCGCGTAACGACCTGTTAAAAGCAGAACTGCAGCTTTCAAATTATCAGGTTTCGCTTCAGGAAGCACAGAAAAATATCAAGGTGCTGAATTATCAATTGGCTAATTTTTTGAAAATTGATGAGGATACGCAGCTGGATCAGATCAATCTGGCTGAGGTGAACGGTGTTGATTTGGGTTTAAAAGCATCTTATGACGCTGCGAAAACCTCACGTTCTGATGTGAAATCTTTGGAGTCACAACGATTGGTTGCAGAGGACCAGTTGAAGGTAACAAAAGCATCTACATTGCCACAGGTTTCTGCAACGGCAGGTTACAATGCTTTTGGTTTGCAAAAAGTGGTTACCGTAACAAATGCGGCCATGGTAGGTGTAGGTGTATCCTACGACATCGGTTCACTTTATAAAAACAAAAGAGAAGTGAATGTTGCGAAAAATCATATCAGGGAAATTGATGAGCACATTGAATTATTAAACGATAAGGTGAAAGTGCAGGTTCAACAGGCCAATGAAAACTATATGCTGGCACAAAAGCAGGATGTGGTTTACCATCAGGCGGTGGATCAGGCGGTTGAAAATTATCGTATTACAAAAGATAAGTATGATAATGGTATCGCGGATACAGACGATTTGTTAACTGCCGACGTACAGCAGCTTCAAAGCAAAATCAATCTTGCGATCAGCAAAGCAAATACCATTGAAAAATATTATGACCTGCTGTTAGCAAATGGGTCTTTAAACATTAAATAGCAATTAATCTAGACATGGAAAATACAGTAGAAAACGCACCTGAAAAGAAAGGTACAAATAAAAAATTTACAATTGTTTTGGTGGCATTGGTCATCTTCGGAGGAGCGTACGGTGCTTATAAATATATGCATGGTCAGGCGCATGAAACGACAGACGATGCGCAGGTAGAGAAAAACATGAGTCCGATCATTCCACGCGTTGGTGGGTTTATCTCGAAAGTGTACGTAAAGGATAATGATTTGGTTAAAAAGGGGGATACCTTGTTCACTATTGAGAGCCAAGATTATCAGGTTCGTGTGGACGAAGCGCTAGCATCCTTGGCAGCAGCTCAAAGTAGCTTTGATGTTTCAAAGGCAGACGTATCTGCATCTTCGGCTAATGTAGCCATTTCAGATGCAACGATCCAATCTAATTTGGGCAGCATCGATGCGGCACGTATTCGTGCTAAGCAAGCGAACAATGATTATATCCGCTACCAAAACTTATACAACAATCAATCAATTACGAAACAACAGTATGAGCAGGCATTAACAGCAAAATTGGAAGCTGACAAGCAGGTTGAAATTTTGCAACAACAACGTAACGCCAGTGCTTCACAACGCAATGCAGTCGTAAGTAAGACTACAGTGGCTTCAAAGCAAACTTCTGTTGCTGAGGCGAATATAAAAAGAGCGAATGCGCAACTTGAGGCAGCTAAATTGAACCTTTCTTATACTGCGGTACTTGCTTCTGTGGATGGTCAGGTATCGAATATCAAGGTACAACCGGGGCAGATGGTCAATCCAGGTCAATCTTTGTTCTACATTGTAGATAATATTGAAACCTGGGTCGTTGCTAACTTTAAGGAGACGCAATTGGAAAAAATAAAACCTGGACAAAAAGTTGGTATTAAAGTGGACGCTTATCCTGCTATTGAGTTTGAAGGTGAGGTAAACTCTTTCTCTCCAGCAACTGGTTCACGATTCTCTTTATTGCCTCCAGATAATGCAACTGGTAACTTTGTAAAGACTGTTCAGCGTTTACCTGTAAAGATCAAATTGACAAAAGACAATAAAGCAGAAAATGTGGCTTTGCTCAGACCGGGCATGAATGCTGACGTAGATGTGCATGTTCAATAACTATGGAAAATTTAAATCAACAAGATAGTCTGGTTGAATATGGTTTTCGACGCGTTGTAATCACGATTACAGCGGTGCTTTGTGCGCTGTTGGAAATTGTGGATACAACCATTGTCAATGTGGCCCTGAACGATATGAAAGGTTCACTGGGGGCGACGTTGACGGATGTCGCATGGGTTATCACAGCTTACGCAATTGCGAATGTAATTGTGATCCCGATGACCAGCTGGTTGTCCCAACAGTTTGGGCGTAGAAATTACTTTGCGGCTTCTATTATCATATTCACAGTATCTTCATTTTTGTGCGGTAATGCAACCAATATGTGGGAGCTTGTTGCATTTCGCTTTATACAAGGGATGGGTGGGGGAGCCTTACTGGTTACAGCCCAGACTATTATCACGGAAAGTTATCCCAAAGAAAAACGTAGTATGGCCCAAGCTATCTATGGGATGGGAGTCATTGTTGGCCCTACATTAGGGCCGCCGTTGGGTGGGTACATCATCGATAACTTCTCTTGGCCGTATATCTTTTATATCAATGTGCCGCTTGGTATTATTGCGACCTTGTTGACCTTATCTTTTGTACGCAGTCCTAAATACAGTCAAAAGCAGTCTGCTAGGGAAGTGGATTGGTTCGGTATGATATTTTTGATCATGTTTATTGGCTCACTTCAGTTTGTATTAGAACACGGACAACAGGATGACTGGTTCGACGACCCCTTGATTTTAGGCTTATCGATTTTATCTGTCTTTGGATTACTGTTTTTTATATGGCGGGAGTTGGTGTACGATAAACCGATTGTTAACCTGCGCGTATTGAAGGATAAGAATTTGCAGGTGGGTGTGGTGATGAGCTTTATTCTTGGTTTTGGCTTGTTCGGATCGACGTTTATTATTCCAATCTATACGCAGTCGATATTGGGATGGACGGCAACAGATGCAGGTTTGCTCTTGTTACCAAGTTCGATTATGACCGGTATCATGATGCCTTTTATCGGTAAGATGATCCAAAATGGTGTTCCTCAGAAGTATATGGTTGCCTTAGGGCTATGTATCTTTTTTGGCTTTTGTTTTTGGATGTATAGCCTCATGACAAACGATACAGGTTCGGAACATATGTTTTGGCCATTGATTCTCCGCGGAGTTGGCCTAGGATTGTTGTTTGTACCTGTTATGACACTGTCTTTATCAACATTACATGGTAAGTCAATCGGTGAAGGGGCTGCTTTTACAGGGATGATGCGTCAATTGGGTGGTTCATTTGGAATTGCTTTGATTACGACATTTATCGCCCGTGATAGCCAAAAACATCGTGTTGATCTGGTAGCTAATTTAGACCCAAGTAAGTTTGATGTGCAACAACGGGTGCAGCAATTGCAAATGAGTTTTCAGGCGAAAGGTTTTTCGCCTAATGAGGCTTTGGCCAAAGCGCATCAAATATTGGACTTGAGTGTGATGAAGCAAGCGACCGTTTTATCTTATATGGATGTGTTTTTGTATCTAGGGATTGTCTTTTTGATTTGTGTCCCTTTTGTATTGATGATCAAACAGGGGAAAACACAGATCGATATGTCCAGTGTGCATTAGTATTGGATTCGTCTGCTGCGCTGTTATCATAGTGCAACATCAGTGAAGAACAATTTATCGTTCAATCAGAAGTCCTCAAAAAGTGTTTAACTTTTTGAGGACTTTTTTTGTGCACGTTCTTTTGTGGTAGAAAATCATGTTGAGTTGGCGCTTCTTATTTTCTGGACATGAGAAAGCATACATTTTTGTCCATTGAAAAACCATAAATTGAAAAACCTGATTTAGAATTGATTGTTTAATAATAAAGAGTTTGGAAGAATTGATCTTTTGGCATCAGAAAAGACGGTTCTTGTTGAATTGCTATTAAGGTAGATTTTTTGTCTTCAAAATAGCGACTGTATGTATACAGAAAAACTTAATTTTTTGGCGTTTATCATTCCCTTATTTTTAATCTTGATGGTGTTGGAATATTGGTATAGCCTCAAAAAACAGAAACGTTTTTATTCTTTTGATGAATCGATCTCAAATCTCAATGTTGGTATCGTCGAGCGTATGTGTGATATGTTTTCTGTTAGTTTATTTTACTTTTTTTTCGTTTGGGTGTATCAAAACTTTGCGATATTTCACATTGAAGCTAATTTTTGGACCTGGGTTATCCTTTTCCTATTTACAGATTTTCTCTGGTATTGGTATCATCGCTATAGCCATGAAATAAACTTGTTGTGGGCGGCTCATGTTGTACATCACCAAAGTGAAGATTATAACTTTACCGTAGCAGCCCGGATCACCATATTTCAAGCCGTTTTCCGTTCGTTATTTTGGGCTTTTATTCCCCTTTTGGGATTCCCTCCATTTATGATGACCGCTATTCTGTTGATTCATGGCGTATATCCATTTTTCTCCCATACGCAGACCGTAGGAAATTTGGGGATTTTAGAGCGTGTATTTGTAACGCCATCTCACCACCGGGTGCATCATAGCAGTAATGAAATCTATTTGGATAAGAATTATGGAGATATCCTGATTATTTGGGATAAGCTATTTGGAACATTTATCCCAGAGCAAAAAGAAGAACCTTGTGTCTATGGACTCACAAAACCCATTCACCGCTACACTTTTCTATGGCAGCATTTTCATTATTTATTTGAAATTGGTTTGTCATTTAAGCGGGCGGAAGGATTTAGGAACAAAATGCGGACTATATTTGGTAGGCCCGACGATATACAGCCTGAAATTCGCGAAGAACTGGAAGAGCGCATATTTGCAGGAGCTAGGCCGCAAGCTCATGCACAGGTGTTAAGCCGCTATATCTTTTTTCAGTCGATGTTGACGATGCTCCTGCTTTTCTTTTTTTTGCTTTACGGTAATTATCAGCAACTCATACAACTCCTTATTGGCGGAGGATTTATTCTCTGTAGCGTCATTTGTATTGGGGGGCTTCTAGAACATGAAGATTGGGTTTTTCCACTTGAGATGCTTCGGTTATTCTTATTACTGCTGTATATCGGTCTAACTTTTTATTCAACATTGGGGCTTGTTTTGGTAGGATGTTTCGCTTTGATTCAATTGATTTTTTATAAAACGTTAGCAGGTCACTATAAAAAAGTTTTGCGTCTTGAAAGATGTTGAAAATTGACTTCTGAAGAGCCATTCCCTGTGAATGGTAGACGCAGTCAAATTTGTGAGGGCGTTGTTACTGTCAATTATTTGCCTGCTGCTGTAACTAAGTCTGCAAATGATTGACAATAGGATCTGGCCATAATATCCCAGCTATATTGTTTTAGGGTATTTTGTTTAAATTGTAGGCTTAGGTTTTTATAGTGGACTGGATTTTCTAAAATGGCTTGAAGTTGTTCAATCCATTCGTTTCGGTTTTTGCTTGCCAGGAGCAGGCCATTGCAATTATGTGTCACGGCGCTCGTAATTCCTTCTAATTCGGCGGCGACAACAATGGTGCCTGCTGTGGAAGCCTCCAAACAAACGAGCCCAAAGCCTTCCATATCTCCGGCCACTTCAATATTGGGCATCAAGAAGGCCTGTGCGTTGGTCAAGAGGCTTTGCAGTTGTTGGAATGGGACTTTTCCAAGATGTTCAATTTTTTCGGGATATGCTTTCAGTAATTTTCGGATCTCCCCTTGATCGGTCGGAAATCCGAGGAATAAGGTGATTAAATGATTTATCTTTTTTGGTATAAGCTGCAATAGGCGTTCTTTCCATGTAGGTTCGTGATCGAATGGACCCACCATCAGTAATTTGAAATCACCTTGAATAGCGGGAATGACATGTTTCATCAACCACGAGAAACCCTTCCGTTTAACAGGGCGTCCCAAAGTGATGAAATAGGGCTTGTTTTCGCAGGCTGGTTCATTGTTTTGAGTGGAGTGGTGTATCGGATCTACACCGTTGGGTATAACAATAATTTTGGATGGATCGATACCACGTAACTGTGCGGCGTCGGCGGTAGCTTGGCTAACCGCAATAAGCTGATCAAATGTATTAAACCGCGGTATGATCTTACGTTGAAAATAGCTAAAGGGAAATACGATATCCAGTCCGTGAAGCGTGGCAACACGTTTTAAATGGGGATACCCTTTGTGAAAAGAGGCTAAAGACGCAATTAACCCATCATTAAAGTGAATAAGCTTGATGCCAGGGTTATCGTTAATTTTGGCTAGAATTCGGCGATTCAGCTGGAAGAAGAAGGCTAAAAGAGGTTCCCTGTTGTCATAGACTAAGGTGTGTACCTTCAAGTAAAGAGCCGCAGTATTGATCAGTTCAAAGCTTTGTTTTTCCATACCGCCAACACTTGGTGGATATTTGTGGCTGACAAATAGTATTTCTATTTCAGATGGGTACATGAACTGGTTTCTTTTTGATGCATAGATAAAATATAAAACCCAGCGCTACCCAGGTGAGCTGTCGACCGCGACGTAATAATGAAGCACTGAGCCAAATACTACCCCCTGTAATACCGATCATATGGAGAAGGAGCTTATTGGCGATTTCTTCAATACCCAGTTGTCCTGGAATAAAAGCACCGATGCTTTTCAGCACAATGACACTCATATCCACTATTAAACCATGTATTGGTTGTACTGCAACACCCAAAAATTTTAGAATATAATAGAATTCAAGGCTGCCAATAATCCAATGTAGTGCAAAAAGTAAGTAAGAATACCAAAAAACCTTATTTTGATGTCGATAAAAGTCTTTTACACTCCAAAGTAGTGACTGAAAATGGGCTTTTGCTTTTCCAAAAAATGTTGCTGTTGAAGCCTTGGTTTGTGAGGGATTTTTCGCAGCTATTAACCAATAAAGTATCAGGATCATCAGAAGGAACAGAAATAGACAGATAATATAAATTACTGGCCCTGCGTAGCGTATAATTTCATTTTTTAAAGGAGAAAATATCAACCAAAGCATAGCAATCAAAAAGAGAGTCAATTGAGATAGTACGGCGGTAATACGGGATATAGCAACTGAATTCAATCCTTCTTTTAACGGAATGTCATAACGGGTTATCAATTGTGCCTTTAATAAGTCACCACCTATAATGCTTGTAGGATTGAATAGTCCAACGGTTTCCCCGATTTGACGGATGGCAAAGAGTTCGATCAGATTGACCTTCTTTTTTGCGGAGCCCAAGCATATCCACCAAGCGAATGTGCCTACAAAATAGGCCGCGCAAGTCGTAAACAAAATAACAATGAAGCGATAACCAACTGATGAGAGCTCTTTTTTCAAGGCATTTAAGTCGCTTTTCGCTAAAAAGACAGTTATGGACGCCAGAATCAAAAATAGAAAGATACCTTTGATTAATTGGCTTGGGTTTGTTAGTTTGCCCATGCCAAATCGACTTCCTGTGTTTTGTCTATCAATAGTTCAATATCATTAAAGTAGCGTCCAGATAGTCTATTCCAATCGAGTTGCCCGACATAGGATAGGCCTTCAGTGACGAGATTCTTTTTTAAGCTTGCGTCAGAGAGGATTTTTTTGAGGTAGTAAACATATCCAGCCGCATTTTCAGGTTGACACTTAAATCCGTTTTTCCCGTGCTGAATCAAGGAAGCCGAACCCCCACCATCGGCGATAACACAAGGAAGTCCGGATGCTAATGCTTCGACAACGACGTTTCCATACGTTTCTGAGACAGACGGAAAAACAAAGGCATCTGCCGAAGCATATAGAATTGCAAGCTCATCATGGCTTTTCTTGCCTAAGAAAATGGCTTTAGGCATCTCTTGCATCGCAATTATTTTGGCTGTTCCTTCACCGACAACAATGAAATTATAGTCGAGGTTTTGTGCCTGTATCTGTTGATAGATTTCAATAAGCGTTTTAATATTTTTTTCCCAAACGATACGGCTGACAAAAAGGATTGTTGGTTTGTTATTTTTTGTGATGGTCTGTATATGGGAAAGATTCTTTTTATTGGGGTTAAACAAGCTTGTGTCTATTCCTCTTTGCCACAGTTTTAATCCTTCTTGTTGTAAACCGATCTGTTGTAATTCATTTAGAATGGATTTGGTCGGTACATAGACAATATCACATTTGTTATAAAAGTTATTCATTGCTTTTTTCATCCATTGTTCAGTTGGTTTGACCAAGGGTAGTATATTTTTGAAATAATAGGCAATGTATGAAATGAAGTGTGTATGATAGATCGTAAGGACGGGAATACCTTTCCGTTTGGCATAATTTAATGCAAAAAAACCTAAAAGAGAAGGTGTTGCAATATGGATCATGTCGGGAGCAAATTTATCTAAGGCGAGCTCAAGTTTCTTTTTGATAAGCTGTGGAATGGCAAGACAATAATCGTCATTGACCGGTATTTTGAATGTGGGTACCTTGTAAGAATGAAAATTTCGAAATTGCGTAGGGCCGCCACCATAAATAAAAAAATAGTTGAATTTCTGCTGGTCTATACGGTTTATCAGCTGAAACATTGTCCGTGATGCACCGTCAAAATCCTCGACGAGTATCTCTGTAAAGAAGGCTACCTTTCTCATGTTATTCTTATTAGGGGTTGTATAAAAATATCTGAAAGCTGTAACTCCTATGCTATGCAGGTATTAATCTTTTGTCATTATAGTGTTTATAAATTATTAGTTTTTAATAATTTGTGCATAATTATTAAAAATAGAATTAATTGAATATGATAACAGAGCTAATGTTGGCGCAGTAGCTTTGGAGTGAACGAAATATTCAATCCATGCTATTAGATCTATTGTTCGAAAAAAAAATTAGACCTAAGGGTTTTCGAAAGATTGTCATCTTATTTATTTGTGCATCTGCCGGTGTTATGTTGGGTTTTAAGTTGAAGCCAAAACAACAACCGAAGCTCAGTAATTCGGTATATGCAGCTATGCCGGAAGCGAATTACGGAAAGCTAAATTTGTTAACGTACAATATAGCAGGTCTCCCTGAATTGATTTCCAGTGCTGTAACCGAGCGGGCTTCTAGTATTACGTCGATCGGCAATCGGATCAATGGGTTTGATATAGTCAATGTACAGGAAGACTTTAACTACAACAAGTTTCTTTACAGCGAAAATACGCATAGCTACCGAACGGCAAATATGGGTGGGGTACCTTTTGGGGACGGGCTGAGTACACTTTCAAAATATCCTATTGTTGAGTTTGAGCGGATAGGGTGGACTGATTGCAATGGCGCAGATTGTCTGACTCCTAAAGGCTTTTCTTATGCTCGAATTCAATTGGCCAAAGAGGTATTTATTGATGTTTATAATGTACATGCGACAGCTCAGGATGATCAGAATGCAACGATTGCCCGGCAGAAGAATATAAATCAGCTGAAATCCTATATCAAAAAGTATTCGGCTGGCAGACCACTTTTGATTATGGGCGACTTTAATGCACATTATGCTTACGAGCTGGATAACATCGGTTCTTTTCAGAAGGACTTAGGTTTGGTAGATGCATGGGTAAGTTTACGCAACAAAGGTGATATTCCTGGGCATCAAGTGAATTTTGAAGCGAAAACAGCATTGGAGTTGACAGAGGATTGCGAAGGTATTGATAAAATTTACTATCGCAATGATCATCATTTGCTATTTGAGGCAAAGAATTATCAGGTTCAAAAAAAGCTTTTTCAAAACGAAGAGGGCCAGGATTTATCCGACCATTGTGCAGTGTCCTTACAATTAGGCTGGCGTGTTGTCAAATCTTCAGTTCAGTAAAATAAAAATAAAACTTTCTCAATTCTTTCATATCAATCGCGATTAGCACTGAACCCCTCAGTGCTTTTTTTGCGTATTAAAAAAGCCCCATAAAATGAATTATGGAGCCTTTATTAAATTGGGATAAATTATCTTATTTATACATTTCTTCACGTTGTGCTTTAACCACATCGCTATTAATGTATTCATCGTAAGTCATCAATTTGTCGATGATACCTTTCGGAGTCAATTCGATGATTCTATTGGCAACAGTTTCAGTCAATTCGTGGTCACGGGATGTGAACAACATTGATCCTTTAAAATCAGACATACCGTTATTTAAAGCAGTGATAGATTCCAAATCCAAGTGATTGGTGGGCTCATCGAAAACTAGGAAATTGGCACCCTGAAGCATCATGCGAGAAAACATACAACGCATTTTTTCTCCCCCTGAAAGCACAGATACCTTTTTCATAACCTCTTCACCGGAAAACAACATTTTCCCTAAAAATCCCCGTATAAATTGTTCGTCTGCTTCTGGGTTAGTTGTATAGTCTCTCAACCAATCGACTAAATTATCATTTTTTCCTTCGAAGAATGCGGCATTTTCAATCGGCATATCGGCAGGAGTGATGGTAATACCCCATTTGAATTCCCCGCCGAAATCGGTGTCTCTACCAGTGATAATATCGTAAAATGCTGTGGTCACTAATGAATTTGGACCTAGAACAGCGATTTTGTCACCTTTATTAATCATAAACGTGATATCTTTGAAGAATACCTCGCCATTGACCGTTTTGCTTAATCCTTCGACTTGTAGCGTTTGATCTCCCGGTTCACGATTCATGGTATTGAACATGATGGCCGGATATTTACGGTTGGATGGTTTAATTTCGTCAATATTAATCTTATCCAATGCTTTCTTACGAGAAGTAGCTTGTTTGGATTTGGAAGCGTTGGCAGAGAACCGACGGATAAATTCCTGGAGTTCTTTCACTTTATCTTCCATTTTCTTGTTTTGATCAGAACGTTGCTTTAACGCTAATTGAGAAGATTCGTACCAGAACGAGTAGTTACCCGTATAGATTGTCATCTTACCAAAATCAATATCCACCGTGTGCGTACATACAGCATCCAAGAAGTGACGGTCGTGGGATACAACTAAAACGATTGCTTCATAACTTGCTAAAAAATCTTCTAACCATGCAATGGTGTTGATATCCAAATCATTGGTAGGCTCATCGAGAATCAAAATATCTGGTTTGCCAAATAATGCTTGAGCCAAGAGTACACGGACTTTTTGGTTACCGTCGATTTCAGAAACTAATTTATAGTGCAGATCTTCTTTGATACCCAAACTGCTCAATAAAGTTGCGGCATTAGATTCGGCATTCCAGCCATCCATTTCAGCAAAAAGACTTTCCAGTTCGCCGGCGCGTTCGCCGTCGGCATCAGAGAAATCCTCTTTCATGTAAATGGCATCTTTCTCTTTCATGATTTTGTAAAGCTCTTGGTTACCCATCATGACAGTTTCAAGAACAGTAAACTCATCGAAAGCATAGTGATCCTGACTTAAAACAGACATGCGTTCGCCTGGCGTGAATGCCACTGAACCTGTCGAAGGATCAACTTCCCCTGAGATAATTTTTAAGAAAGTAGATTTACCTGCTCCATTAGCACCGATAATACCGTAACAGTTTCCAGGTGTGAATTTTAAATTGACATCTTCGAATAGTATACGTTTACCAAAACGAAGGGAGAGATTGGACACATTAATCATGCTGCAAAGATACGTTTTAATCTTGGATTTTTAACTATTTACGGTGATCAGTTACGTGGAGAAATTGAAGGTAGCAATGTTGCGGAATTCAGCAGTTTTCAGCACCTGTGGCAAAACAGTATTCTGTGAAATTTCAATGGGCGGAAATGATCTTTGCAATGAAGTGTGAAATGCAGTTATGTTTTGCAGATATTGGATTAATAAATTATAAATATTGTGTCAGTGATTTAAATTGGCTTCTTTTTTGTGGACAAGAGCTGAAATGAAATCAATTATGAAAAGAAATAGAATAACGGGTGTCGTTATACTTGCTGTTGCTTTTTTGTTTAATATTCAAGGAGCCTCAGCCCAGTTTGGAGGACTATTGGATAAAGCAAGCAAAGCCGTTGCTTCCAAAGGGAGTAAGGTACTGGGATTGGATAAGTTGCTAAAGGAACCTGAAGCAATCAGTACAAGTTTTGAAGACGTAAATAGAAAAGGGGAGCAAATGCCCGATTTTCAAAATACGGCGGTTTATAAACCTTTAGAAAATTTACAAAAGAATGGTAGTGATGGTTATGTATTGGAAGCCGGTCATTTTGAAATAACCAATAAGAGCTATTGCTTGAAAGCGGGTACCTATGCACCTTCAAAAGGCGATGGATATATGTATGCGCCTACTCTTGGTAAAAAAAGAGAAGTGGTCATTGCAATTTTAAAAAGTGCTGAAAAGCACCCAGAAGTAGCACAATCTGACATACAGATGCTATTGTGGACGATCATTGCGAAGACAAAATTTATTGATTATTCGGGCCCGGTGAAAGAGACAGCCTTAAAATTGCTTACAGCTGAACAAATTTTGCATTTGGAAGGTGGTGCGCTCGGCGTTTTGCCATTTGACGTTGTCCAAAAAGCAAAAGACCAGATGCCACCGGCAGTACGGACAATCTTCGAAGCGGAAAATAATATTCGGCAGCTAGTTTCCTCAGGAAACTATTCGTACGCTGATTTTGAACAATATGCAATCTTAGCTGGTATGGCTGAGCCTCGTACAGACGTGCCAAGTGGTATTTGGACACTTCACCCCGATGGCTACTATGTTCGCTATTTTCCAAGTGGTTATGCGATTACCAAAGTTCAGGTGTATGTCCCTCAAGAATTGATTACAAAATTGAATGGAAAGAAGCTTGTATACGATGCAACAGACGATATTGCCTGTCCGGCAAATACGGGGTCACAACGGTTAGCGCAAACAAATGAACCGGTGCGTCATTAAGATATGAGGTATTGAAAGTTCGATAGGAAGTGAAGGGGGGGAAGGAAATTTAATGAATAAGGGAGATCTACTGATCTCCCTTATTCATTAAATTTCCTCTTTTGCCTCCTGTATAATATATAAACAATGACAATGATAGCGATGATTGCTAAAATAATGTAATGGGAACCTGAATGTTGGGTTTTATCCTCTGTCGTCTGCGCATATGTAAAATTTGCTACGAAAAGAAGCACCATGAAAATCCACTTCTTGCACATAATAAACGGTTTATTAACTATAGTAGCAAGCTAAGTATTTTTTGCAACAAAGTCAAATTAATTCGGTAAAAAATAACTAAGATTTTTATAAAATTTTAATGCATAACCTCTGTTTCTCACATTTGATTCGTTATGTTCGAAAAATAAAAGGATAGCAGAAGAGCTTTTGTCTTTTTTATTCGCTTTTTGGTTCTTTTACCACTAATAAAACACAACTAAATCGGCTGTCTCCCATTGGATATCGCTCGGGATATTGTCTCTGGAATTCGGTAAATGGTCCTAAAAATCGTATCTTGTGAACCTTTGTAAGCGTTTTTAGATATTCAAATCATGTCAAAACTTATCAATTTAACTGTCTTTAGAGAATTCTTAAAATCCAGCTTTGCTGGGGGAATTATACTTTTTTCCTGTGTTATTCTGGCATTGATCGTTGCAAATACGTCATTGTATGCCAGTGTAATGGAATTTCTGAACCGGGAAGTAGGCTTTGAGAGCGGTCATATTCATTTAAAATATTCGTGGTTGTTGTGGCTCAACGATGGTTTGATGGCTATTTTCTTTTTACTGGTGGGACTTGAGATAAAACGTGAAATTGTAGAGGGTGAACTCTCATCGCCAAGTAAAGCAATCCTGCCCATTTTGGCTGCGGTTGGTGGGGCGCTTTTGCCTGCCATCATTTATTTTGTATTAAATCAGGGAACCAATACTGCAAACGGCTGGGGAATCCCTATGGCAACAGATATTGCATTTGCTTTAGCGGTTATCACGCTTCTGGGAAATAAGGTACCTGCCAGTCTTAAGATCTTTTTGGCTGCACTGGCCATTGTTGACGACCTACTTGCCATATTGGTTATTGCGATCTTTTATAGCAATGGTATTCATGCGACCTATTTATTTATTGCTTTAGGTATCTTTTTGTTTTTGATCGTGTTAAATAAATTGGGCGTTAAAGCAATATGGGCTTACCTGATTCCGGGACTATTTATTTGGTACTTTGTTCACCACTCGGGTATTCATGCAACAATAGCTGGCGTGCTGGTGGCCATGACGCTACCGACAACACCGGACGCGAAAGAATCTCCCCTGGAAAAACTTGAGCATCTTTTGACCAAACCTGTCAATTTCATTATCATTCCTCTGTTTGCATTTGCGAATACACTTATTCCAATCCATGGTGAAATGATTGGAGGTTTGACTTCAAAATTGGGGATCGGTATTATCCTTGGTCTAATCGCTGGTAAATCAATTGGGATATTTTTGATCTGTTTTATTGCTAAAAAATTGAAGATTGCGCAATTACCGGAAGGGGCTGGCTGGAAACAGATTTTTGGTGTCGGCTTATTGGGTGGAATCGGTTTCACGATGTCAATCTTCATCTCGATACTGTCATTTGATGATAGCATGTTGATTGAAGAAGCAAAGTTCGCGGTTCTGATCGCGTCTTTATGCGCCGGCTTGCTAGGCTATATCGTTTTGAATGCAGTGTCAGCCACAAAGAAAACACAGGTTATTGATTAAATTTTGCATAGATAGCAGTCGTACGTTTGGCTTACAATGTCGTACGTTTGACATACAATAATGTGTAGGACCGTTGTTTTGGTCAAATTCAGTCCTGATTCCTTCATGGATTAATCCTATCTGAGGGTTAATTTGGAAGAGGATAACGAGCTATAGGTATTAATTTTAGACTTTTATGAATTAGATTTAGTAATTTAGGGCACAACAATAAAAACAATACGTTGAGATTTGATGAATTTGGCTTTGTTCCAGCTTTGGAAGAAGGTTTAGAAAGTATGATGTTTGAGGAGGCTACGCCGATCCAAGAACAGACCATCCCGATTATTAAAGAGGGAAAAGATATGATTGCCTGCGCACAGACAGGTACAGGTAAAACAGCAGCCTATATGTTGCCCATCCTCGATGCAATAGCACGGAATTCAAGGGAATCTATTCTTGCAATTATCCTTGTCCCAACCCGGGAACTTGCCATGCAAATTGATCAGCAGATTATGGGCATGTCTTATTACACGGGTGCAACATCCATAGCCATTTATGGTGGGGGCGACGGTATGGGCTACGAACAGCAAAAACGGGCTATACGAGAGGGGGTAAATATCATTGTCGCTACGCCGGGAAGGTTGATAAGCCATCTTACCTCCATGAAGATTGATCTCTCTCATTTAAAGCACTTTGTTTTGGATGAAGCTGATAGTATGCTGGATATGGGATTTCAAGACGATATTTTACGTATTGTAAGTTATTTACCGAAGAAAAAGCAGATGCTTTTGTTTTCGGCTACGATGCCGATGAAGATCAGGTCTTTTGCCCGAAAAATTCTGCAGGAGCCTGTGGAGGTCAATATTGCCATTTCTAAACCTTCGGAAGGAATAGATCAACGTGTATATCTTGCCTATGATCAACAGAAAATGGAGCTTCTGAAGAATATACTGAAGGATCCCAATTATGTATCTGTTATTATTTTTGCATCCCAAAAAACTACGGTCAAACTTCTCGCTCAGGAATTACAGAAGCAGGGGATTGATGCGGAGGGTTTCCATTCGGATCTCGAACAGTCGAAACGGGAAGATATTATGGCCAGGTTCCGGTCTCGTCAGGTGCGGGTACTGGTGGGGACAGATGTGATATCTCGCGGTATCGATGTGGTGGGGATCAGTTTGGTCGTTAATTATGATGTTCCACCGGATCCGGAAGACTACGTACACCGTATTGGACGTACTGCGCGGGCAGCAACTACAGGAACGGCCATTACCTTTGTCAATGAGAAAGACCAAAACCGTTTTGCTCAGATTGAGAATTTAATAGGTTATCCGATTGAACAACTTCCATTGCCAGAGGGGTTTGAAGCAGGGCCCATTTACAATCCTGCCAAAAAGAATCCACAGCATAAGAAGAAGCGTTTCAATAGGAATAAAAATAAAAACTATCAGAAAGCTAAAAGAGCCTGATTTTAAAATGCAAAGCCCCCATATGAGAAAAATATGGGGGCTTTGCATTTGAGTATATATTTTATTCAACAGTCCACACGGCCAATTCATATCCATCAGGATCCTGGAACTGAAATCTCTTTCCACCGGGAAAGCTAAAAATATCTTTTAATATAGTCCCGCCAGCGCGGATAACCTGATCACGCGTAGCCTGCAGATCGTCGGCATAGATAACGACGAGAATACTGCCATTTATTGGGTTGCCAAGTGCGAAACCACCATCCACATATTTCCCGCCAAAAGCTGTATATGCTGGCCCGTAATCCGTAAACTCCCAACCGAAACTCGTTGAGTAGAATGCTTTGGCACGTTCAAGGTCGCTTGATACAAACTCAAGGTATTGGATCTGCTGGTTAACAAATTTGTTTTCTGTACTGCTATTGCTCATAAAGGAACTATCTATTTAATGTATATATAATAAATTGCTTGATCGGTTGCGTCGGTTTTGGAATTAAAATCCGAATCGTTTCATAAATATAAGGCTTTGTTGAAAATGACACACATTTTTCTTTTCAACATGTTTTTTTCGGGGCTACCTGTTTATCGGGGCTACCTGCTTGGCAAAAGGAGGAAACAACATTCATTTCCCAATCTTAGTTGGACTGGGAAATGAAAGGAGCTTGTTAAGCGCTCTTTTTACTGCTGATCCAATATTGTAATAGCACAGATGAAACAACCAAAAACAGTCCTACATAGAAGGATAGGTTTAATTCTCTTGCTTCATTAAGAAATAAAAATGCAATCAAAATAGCATATACTGGCTCAAGATTTAAGCTTAAGTTCAATGTAAATGCTGATATCTTCTTTAAGATTTCTGTAAATGCGAGATAGACTCCCACAGTGCAACATAAAGATAGGATGATCAGATAGAAAATATCCAGGGCATTGGGAATAAAAGTGCTGATTGGATAGTGCTGAATGTAAAAAGGAAGTAGACATGCCAGCCCTATTGTTCCACCGATCATTTGATAATAGTTGATGCATATTGCGTTGTACTTTTTGGTCAATTTTTCATTGTGAACCGCATAGAGTGAGGCAAAAGCCGGAGAAATTATCCCTAAGACTATGCCAAGCTGGTGTGAGGTATCGAAGTGAAATATCAGTGCAATACCGCACAACGTAAGTCCACTCAACAGAAGTTCAGACAATCTGAATTTCGTTTTATTGATCATCGGTGCAAAAATAGCGGTGAAAAAACTTGCCATACAGTAGCAGATCACGCCGATGGAAATGTTTGAATATTTGATGCTAGCATAGAATAATAGCCAGGATGCTGTCAATAGTAGCCCATTTTTTGCAATATGCAGTTTCTCTTTGAACGTAAAATCTGTAGGTATTTTATACCATTTTAGAATAAAAAATAGGATAACGGCAGCTAAAAATACACGGTACCATGTGAGTATCCCTTCGTTTAGTGAAATCACTTTTCCAAATACGCCAGATAGTCCCAGGCACAACACAGCAAGGTGCAGCATGAAATATGAATGTTTCATAAGAAATTGTCTTCCAGTTCCGTCCATTAAGGACGAAAGGTGTTAAATAATAAAATTGATAGTAAATAAGAAGCACAGCAAATCAGTCCATTTCTGGCATTGTGCTTCAGTAATATTTGAGAAAAATATTACGCTACTGGAGGAGGAAGACAACTCGTTCTATTCATCATATTTGTATTTACCCGAAGATAGGGAATTTTGGGCGCAGCTGCAAAAAAGGAATGAAAAAGCCCCCAGAAAGTCTTTGCTTCTAGGGGCATATATTTAGTCCGTTGCCTTTATTTTGTGATTCTATGGCGTATTTGGCGGTAAAATATCTGTTCCGCCACCCAATGCACGGTAAAGATCTATGGCTGCATTGAGCTTTTCCCGTTTTACTGTAATACGTTCCAAATCATTTTGGAGCGCATTGTTTTGGGCAGTTATCACCTCCAGATAGTTTGCCATCCCACTTTTGTAAAGTAAGGCTGCATCAGCGGTGGCTTTGGCCAGGGCATTTGATTTGGCGTGGATAAGTTGCAGGCGCTGTTCCGTATGTTTGATTTTTGCCAAGGCATCCGAAACTTCTGAAACTGCGACCATAACCGACTGTTTAAACTGCAAAGCTATCTTTTCGCGTTCGATGACCGATATCTCATAGTTTGTTTTTAAAGCACCTTTCTGGAAAATTGGCTGTGCAATATTCCCCGCTATTGTTTTTACGATCGATCCCGGTAGATCAAACCATTTGTTAAATTGAATGGAGTTTGTACCAATGGATGGTGTCAAGCTTAGGGAAGGGTACATCGCTGCTTTGGCGAGTCCCATTCTGCTTGTCGCTGCCACAACCGCGTATTCAGCTGCTCTGACATCTGGTCTGCGGCTCAAGAGTTCGGCCGGTACTCCGGTGGCAAGTCCGTCTCCAACAATCGTATCATCTAAACTTGCTGTACGTTGAATGCCCTCGGGGAAACCTCCGCAAAGAATGCTCAGTGCATTTTCTTCTACAGCCATGTTTTGATGGGCTAGGGGAATCAACAATTCAGCAGTTTTCTTCTGAGCTTCGGCTTGCTCCACGGCAAGCGAACTGACCAGTGATGAGTTGTATTGCAAACGTATCATATTCAGTGTGCTATCGCTCAATTGAACATTTCTTTGTGCAATCTTAAGCTGCTCATCCAAAGCAATCAGATTGTAATAGGACTGGATGACCTGTACAATAACCCGGGTTTTCAGAGCCGATAAATTTTCCTTTTGGCCAAAAAAAATGGCCAAGGATTCTTCTTTTTGCATTTTTACCTTTCCCCAGATATCGGCTTCCCAAGACACTCTGAGCGTGGCACTATAATCGTCCATATAAGGCGTCCCGATAAATTGGTCGCTCAGCGATCCATTCAAGGAATTGCTCGATAACCAGGTTCTATTCGCTCCAATGCTTAAATCAGCTGTCGGCAGTAACCCTTTCTTAGACTGCTTGTACGCGAGTTCCAATTGTTGCATGTTGAGGAGTGCAACATTGACGTCTGTATTGTTGGATAATGCCTTCTCAATGAGTGATGTCAACAAGGGATCCTGTACAAATTTACGCCAGGATATCTGTAGCGTATCAGACGTCAGGACAACCGCGCTGTTTTTAAAATTTTCGGGCATTGCTATCTCCTGACGTGTGTATTTTTTTTCCACACTGCATGCGGACAATAACAGGGTGCTGCTTGCGAAAATTGTTATATAGTGATGAAATTTTTTCATTTTAATCGTTTGTATTGTGTACTGTATTGTCCGTAAGCTTTTTACCCGAAACTTTTTCTTGCAAATATTGGAACACTAGGTACAGCAACGGTATGATGATTACGCCGAGGATAACACCGCTCAACATACCCATTGCTGCTCCCGTACTGATGGAATGGTTACCTGTAGCTGTTCCGCCGGTCGCAAACATCAAAGGTACCATGCCGGCAATGAAAGCCAATGAAGTCATCAAGATTGGGCGTAGACGAGCTCTTGCTCCTTCTAAAGCCGAATCAATGAGTGAGGAGCCTGCTCTTCTCCGCTGTAAAGCAAATTCAACAATCAAAATGGCATTTTTTGCCAAAAGACCGATGAGCATGATCAAGCCGACCTGGACGTAGATATTGTTGTCCAATCCAATGGCACGTGTTCCTAAGAAAGAACCTATCATACCTGTTGGGATTGATAACAGGACGGCAAGGGGCAATAAGTAACTTTCGTACTGTGCTGATAGTAAGAAGTATACAAATAGCAAGCTTAATGCTAGGATAAGTACGGTTTGATTGCCTGATGACTTCTCTTCCAAGCTAAGTCCCGTCCATTCGTAGCTATAGTCTCCCGGTAACTTGGTCAATACATTTTTCTCCAATGTTTCCATGATCGCACCATTACTGATGCCAGGCGTACTAACAACGTTTATTGTGAGCGAATTGTATAAATTATAACGGGTTACCGACTCAGGACCATAAACTTTACGAAGGGTAACCAAGGTATTCACCGGAACCATTTGGCCAAGATTATTCTTGACAAATATTTCGTTGAAGGCTTCTTTATCGGTTCTATAGATGCCATCCGCTTTAACTGCTATCCGATAGAATTTACCGAAACGATTGAAATTCAATGATTGGTCACCCGCAAAGTAAGTTTGAACGGACGAAAGCATTTCACTGACATCTACGCCAAGTTGGGCAGCTTTGTCTTCATCTACTTCTAACTCCATCTGTGGATAATCTGCTCTGAACATGGTATAGGCAAACTGTACCCCTGGTTGTTTCATAATCTGCGCAATAACGGAGTCGGACATTGCTTTGAGCTCTACCGGCGATTTACCAGCCCTGTCCTGCAAAACGAGTTCCGCGCCATTCATCATACCATAACCATCAACAGGAGGGGAGCGAAAGGCCATTGCGTTACCTTCTTTGACACTGGATAATTTTTGTGAGATAACTTGGTGAATCTGATCGATATCGTTCATCTCACCACGTTTCTTTTTATCTTTCAGGCGTATGAATCCTGTTGCATAGGCTGCGCTGGAGTTGTTACCGATCATATTGAATCCAGTAATACTTGTATGGCTTTCAATAGAAGGGATATCGGCAAGTAGTTTTTCGATTTTTTCTACTGCTTTTGTGGTTCGATCAAGTCCCGTTCCTGGGGGCATTTCCAAACTGTATACGACAAAGTTATCATCTTCCATTGGTACAAAACTTTTGGAAGTGCTTGTCATGAGGTATCCGGCAACGCCAATTGTCGCTAGGATCAAAAGTGCCGAAATCCATTTTTTCTTTGCCAGGAATTTTAATGAACCAACGTATCGGTTGGTCATGTTTTCGAAGCCAGCGTTAAACGCTTTGAAAAAACGTTGAGAAAATCCTGTTTTTGGGGTCTGCCCATCGTGATTTTCGGCGTGCGTATTTTTAAGCAATAATGCGCAGAGTGCCGGTGTCAGTGTCAAGGCATTGATCGCAGAGATCACAATGGCAATAACAAGGGTATAGGCAAACTGTTTATAAAACATGCCCGATGAACCTGTCATAAATCCAATGGGAATAAAAACTGCACACATAACCAAGGTAATGGAGATTACAGCCCCTGTGATTTCACTCATGGCACTATGGGTAGCCTGCTTACCGGTTAAGTTGGAAGTCTCCATCTTTCCGTGTACTGCTTCGACAACGACAATTGCATCATCGACAACAATACCAATGGCGAGTACTAGGGCAAATAACGTCAATATATTGATTGTAAAGCCAAACACCAGCAGGAAGAAGAACGTACCTACGATAGCTACTGGTACTGCGATTGCTGGAATAATAGTCGATCGTATATCCTGCAGGAACAAAAATACAACGAGGAAAACCAATATGAAGGCTTCAATCAATGTCGAACGTACTTGAGCCGTACTTTCATCCAAGCGTTCTTTGGTACTGATCAATTTAAAAATCTTGATTCCAGGAGGAAAAGAGCGTTGCGCTATTTCAATCTGTTTATCGATTCCGATTTCAATTTCATTGGCGTTGGAGCCTGATGTCTGGAATATACCAATGGTAACGGTATTGAGGCCGTTATTTTGCGAATTACCACTATAGCTGATCGAGCCAAACTCAATACGTGCGACATCCTTTAAGCGTACGATCTGAACGTCATTGTTTTTGACGATAATGTTTTCATACTGTTCTGGAAGGTTCTTTTTCCCTTTATAGCGTATGACATATTCCAGTGGTGCTTTTGATTCTTCCCCTAATTTTCCAGGTGCAGATTCCAGACTTTGTTTGGAAATTGCAGCAATGACTTCTTGTGGCACAAGTCCATAACTCGCCATTTTTTGCGGATTCAACCATACACGCATCGAATAGTCTTTGGAACCGAATACCATGGCCTGACCAACCCCAGGTACACGCTTGATCTGTGGGATCAAGTTGATGTTCACATAATTCTGTAAAAATAGTTCATCATATTTTTTATTATCTTCTGTATAGATATTAAATATCATGATCATACTATTTTGTTGCTTGGAAGTCGTTAATCCCATTCGCACAACTTCCTGTGGCAGGATAGGAGTAGCCTGTTGTACTCTGTTTTGCACATTTACGGCTGCCTGATCTGGATTTACACCTGCTTTAAAGACAATACGCACAGAGAATGTACCATCGTTACTTGCAGTAGATGTAATGTATTCCATGTCCTCCACACCATTGATTTGCTCTTCGAGGGGTGTAACAACTGACCTCAATACTGTTTCGCTATTTCCTCCGGGATAGCTTCCGGTAACTTGGACCGTGGGCGGGGCGATATCCGGGAATCGCGTTTGAGGCAGCCTAAAAAGACCGATAACCCCCAGTATGACAAATATGATAGATATAACAGTTGCCAAAACTGGCCTGTCAATAAATTTCTTTAACATTTTAGTTTAAATTTTATAAAGCTTTTAGTACCGTTTTTTTTCAAAAGTGAATACTGAATGTATAGGCTTGTTGCCTTTCTTTGAGCAGTTCAGCTTTTGCTATACCTGCTATCCTTGTTACATGGTGGATTTTTTAGTCGGTTGAACTTGCATTCCATCATTAAGCATGTCAATTCTATTCATAACGATTTTTTCACCAGCTGTGAGTCCCGATTTTAGTAAATAGGCGTTAGCGGTATTTCCTGCAATTTCAATCTGTTTCATGGAAATTTTATTTTTCTCACCAATAACATACACGAAATAGCGGTCTTGAATATCCTTTACAGCGGCCATAGGGACCAACAATACGTTTTCATGCGCTTTTTTCAAGATTACTTTTGCTGAGCCACCCGAACGGAGAATTTTTTCGGGATTGATGAAACTTGCTTTAAGTGCCATGCTTCCTGTTGTTCTGTCGATGTTACCACTAGCTAACTCTACTTTCCCCGAATGGTTGTATGCTGTTCCATCAGCCAGTAATAGCGTTGCTTGTTGATTGGATGTTTTGTTATTCTGATCTTTGATAAAGGCTATAAAATCGGCCTCACTCAATGAAAAATACACATTTACGGTATTGATTTCAGATAGCGTTGTTAAAGGTGTTGCATCTGCTGCGGTAATTAAATTTCCGATCCGATTAGGGATACGCCCGATATAACCACTCACTGGTGCATTTATCAACGTAAATTTGGCATTTATTTGAGAAGAACCGAGTGCAGCTTGTGCTTGCGCTACCTGTGCTTTAGCTGCGGCATAATTGGCCTCTGCAGTTTTTAACTGTAATTCGGTATACACTTTACCTTCGACAAGTGGTTTGATTTTTTCAATCTCCAATTTAGCGTTTTGTTCTGCCGATAAAGCAGCTTGGTAAGCTGCCTTGCTGTTGTTTACTTGTTCGTTGTAGACATCAGCTTTTATTTTGAAAAGGGGTTGACCCTGGGATACATAGTCTCCTTCTTTGACATAAATCTGATCAAGATAACCCGTTACCTGAGCTTTGACATCGACGTTGACGGTCCCCTCTAATGTACCAGGATATTTTTTTTCGGTCTCCGCGTGGGTAGGAGATAATTCGATAAAGTCAACAGTAACTGCCTGCTCTTGCGGTTGTTCTTGGTTGCCTCCACAGGACGATAATAATGCTGCTGCTGTAATAAGTGTAAGGAAAGGTTTTAAAGTCATCGTTCTTTGTGCCATTTTATCATTTTATAATGAAACAAAGAAAAGAATTCTTTTAAGCCATAAGGTAAAGAAATCTACCGAGACGTTACAATTGCTTACTGAAACGTATCAGTGATGATCTGAATTTTACGATATTAAATGGTACGATCCAATTGTGTTGAAGATATTGGTCTTATCGATTGACATTCCCTTGTTCATCGCGAAAAACTTATTTTACCTTGCTGACGTAAAAGGAGCAAGCGGATCAGTTTTAACATCAATAGTCTAACCAAGTTTTCAGCAATTGAGCCTTTTCTCTGCTCACAAGGATTTCCACTTGATCGTTATTTTTAATTTCTATTTTTAGTTTTCCGTTGAAGTGGTTATGTAATCTTTTGATCGCATCTATATGTACAATGAATTGCCTGTTGGCGCGAAAAAATACTTTTGGATTTAATTGCTGTTCGAGTTCTTCCATTGTTTGAGGGACAATTTCGACAGTACCACATTTGAGTTGCGCATGGGTAAGTTTAAATTCGGAGTAGAAGTATAATATCTCTTCAACAAGAACGGTTTTATAGCCGTCTTTGAATGGAATTAGAAAGCGTGAGCGAAAATCTTTCGGATAGATAAAATCCAATAAACCTTGAAGCGGTTGTTGGTTGATCTGGAGATCTTTTTGATAGTCAAGTTTTTGGATGGCATTTTCCAGCTCTGTTTTTTCTACAGGCTTAAGCAAATAATCTATGCTATTGAATTTAAAGGCCCTCACAGCGTATTCGTCAAATGCTGTTGTAAATATGATGGGGCAATCTATTTTTATAGTCTCTAATATTTCAAAGCTTAAACCATCGGATAGACGAATATCCATCATCACCAGGTCGGGAAGTTCATTGCCATTGAACCAGTTGATGCTATCAGCGATATTATCCAGCACATCTAAAATAACGATGGATGGCTTTATTTCCTTCAAAAGTCGTTTTAAACGATCGGCATTGAGTTTTTCGTCCTCGATGATTAATACTTTGGTTATATTCATTATGCTTGCGCTAAAAGTGGGAGGATAACGTTAAATGTTTTTCCATCATTCTTTATTTGCAGTTTTAAGTTGGATAGCAAATCGTATCTTTTAATGATGTTTGAAATCCCGATTCCCGATGATTCGGATACATTCTCAATAGGGATTAATATATTTTCAACAACAAGTTGATTCTGGGAGTTGGTGTATACCTTTATTTTCAGCGGTTTTTTCTTATTTGTCTGATTATGCTTTAATGCATTTTCTACCAATAATTGTAAGGTAAGGGGTGGTAATTGACAATTGCGTTTGGCGGGATTGACGTTTATTTCGAAGTTTACCCCATCGCCAAATCGGTTTTTGATGAGAAATATGTATGAATTTAGAAAGTTGAGTTCTTCTTCGAGTGAGATAATGTCCTTTTTGGAATTGACAAGAAGGTAGCGATATATTTTGGAGAAGTTTTCTGCATATTCATAGCCTAATTGTTGGTCTTCGAGGATGATTTCTGAGAGCACGCTCAGGTTATTAAAGACAAAATGGGGGTCGATCTGTAATTTTAACGATTGAAGTTCTGTTTCAAGAATGACTTGATCGAGCTTTGCCGCACGCATGGACTCATTTTTCCAGTTAGTGATCAAATGACTACCAATATTGATCCCCATTATCATGAGCGCAATCAATACACTGATTGTAATGTTTTGAATCATCCCCCTTTTTTCCTCCAAAGATGGGGCTATAGTAACATTTTGAGGTCCAAAATAATATTTTGAAATCAGGTACTCCAGCAGTAAATTGATAAAGAGTACTGCAAAAAGGTTGATGACGGTTTCAAGTAGAAGTCGCTCTGTCGGGCTATCTTTCCAAGTTAAGAACTTATTAAGCTTGTCATGGACAATGATACTAAATTCGGAAATGATAAAGCTGTAAATGATTGTAAATGTCCATTCACCGAGTATTTCGAACATATTCCGTTTAAAATAGCCATCCCAGCAACTCGAGAAAGGATCAATAATATAGGCGACGAGATAAATAAGCAGAAAGGACAGAAAGGTAAATATCAGCCTTTTTTTATTTGTACTAATTAGAGTTTTATCGTTTTTATAGATCGCTATATCCTGCATTCTTTTAACTTATATGTATCGGTGAAATCTATGCAAATTTCGTAATTCCTTTTAGTATTGGACGACAAATTTCTGCTGAAGCGTATAAAGCCCCGACTGAAATATCAATTTGATACACTCAGGCGTATATTGACGAAGATCGGTAGATTATCTAGTATTGACATATCAGAATAGAATTCTTTATGAAATTCGTGTGTCCTGTTTTTTAATTGGTTGTAAATCTTGTTGTTATTTGTTTTTTGTGATCGATTGATATAACAGTTTCAAAGAATGACTCTAGATATGGGGTTCGTTTTTAGCTATAAACAGAAAGGCTTGACATCATTTCTTCAATCCTTTCTGTTTTATTGAGGTAACTATTTTTTCGATGTGTTATCCTGTAAATTATTTTGGCTCTTGATGCGTTGTTGGCGTATGGATAATATCGAAATAGATCGTTTTGTCATTAGCGTTTGGATAAACTCTATACGTGAATTCTTTCTTCGTTAATACAGTAATATCAACCACACGAGTAAACAATGTTTCACCAGCAGCATTTTTAGCAACAATTGTTCTCGTTTTACCATCTGCAGATACGGTCCAGTCGCCATGCATTTTGGGAGAATTGTCAAGATTGAACATTGTAAATGTACCGTCAGATTTGAAATAAGCAAATCCTACAAAATTTGACACGTTAGCATCTGTTAACACTACACTTTCTCCTTTATTATTCTTTGCGTTTGTTGTTTCCCAGGGTGTACTGGCCAATATTTCGCTTGGTGTAAGCTGTGGTTCAACAACAGTTTCGTCATCTTTACTGCAGCTCACCGCTACTAACGTGCTTAAGGCGATACATACCGCTAATGCAATTTTTTTTAAATCTCTCATTTTATAAAATTTATATGATGTCACAAAAGTAATCGCATTGTTTCAGCTGCATTTGTCTCTTTTATTCCAAGGTTTGAAGGATTTATAAATTGAATGAGATCGCGCTGTAGAAGAAGGTTAAAAAGAAAAAGCTTGCTATTAGTTTGCTTTGAAGTCTGCTTTACATGGAAACAATTAAAGGTGATGGAAGAATGGGCTTTGGATAAAAATAAAACAGGGGACCCGAAAGCCCCCCATCTACCAGATATGTATAATAAAATTAGAAAATTGCTTTTTTACAGCATTAATTGTTGCTCCATCCACCACCTAATGAACGATACAGGTCAACAACTGCAGAAAGCTCCGCTTTCTTTACCTGAGCAAGTTCGAGCTCACTTTGCAAGATATTGCTTTGTGCCGTAATTACTTCCAAGTAAGTGGCCATTCCTGTTTCAAATAAAAGATTGGCGTGCTTCGTTGCTTCCTTTAGACGCGTCGTTCTATCTGAAGTAATCTTTTGTTTTTCTTTCAATTTTTGAATTGAAATTAAAGCATCGGAAACTTCTCCAGCTGCTGAGATTACTTTTTGCTTGAAGATCAATACGTTCTTTTCTTGTTCGACACGTGCCAGTTCATATTGAGTTTTCAATTCCTTCCGCTGTAAAATTGGCTGCGTAATACTTCCTGTAATTGCCCCAAATAATGAAGCTGGTAAGTTGAACCAATTGCTTGCCTTGAATGCATTTACTCCTGCTTCGGCGCTAATAACCAAGGAAGGGTACATGCGTGCCTTTGCGTATTGTTGATAAGCTTGTGAAGCTGTAATAGCCAGTTCCGCTTGTTTTACATCCGGACGATGACTTAACAAATCGGCTGGGACGCCAGTTGCTAATTCTTCGGGGAATTGAATATTCGACAATTTCTCGGCTATTTTAATCTCCTGCGGGAGTTTTCCGCTAAGAATCTGAATGGCATTTTCCTGAATACGGATCTGTTGTTCAAAGTCGGGGATCAAGGCAGCTGCAGACAATCGCTGCGCATCGACCTGTTCCAATGCAAGCAGCGTAATGTCACCAACTTCATATTGTTGCTGGACAATACGTAAAGTTGTATCGCTTAATTGCAAGTTTTGTTTGGCGATATCACGCAATTGATAAAGCATCAGTAGTTGATAATAACCTTGTGCAACTTGTGCAATTAATTGGGTTTGAATTACTTTTTTCGCTTCTTCTGTCTGTAAATAGGAAGCTAAAGCAGCGATATTTTGATTTTTGATTTTACCCCATATGTCGGCCTCCCAGGATAAACCTAAGGATGCCGTATAATCTTCCACATGGTGTTGGCCTAAAAACTGCCCCAGGCTCAATCCATTCATACTGTTATTGGATGGGTTGGTGCTATTTCCGCGGATCTGTAGTTGAGCCGTGGGAAGATAGTTGGCTTTTGCTTGTTTTAAGCTCAGTTGAGACGCTTCTATATTTTTTAGTGCCAGTTGCATATCTAAGTTATGTTGTATAGCACTATCGATCAAGGTTTGTAAGACTTGATCCTTAAAAAAATCACGCCATGGAATAGAACCTATGCTAGTTTCCTGCGGAGCTTTAGCCTGGTCGCGGTACTGTTCGGGTAAGTTGGGGGCAAGGTGTTGATTGCTGACCAACTTATCTGTTTTGCAAGACCATGCGACAAAAGATAAGATGAAAACCGTCAGTAATTTTGATTTACTATTTATATATTTAAATGCTGTCATGATATACTAATTGTTTGTATGCACGGGTATTTCCAACGAAACGGCATTGTTTTCATGTTGTTTTTGCTTTGGAGCACCTCCTATTTTCTCTTGGATAAATTGGAAGAAAATAAAGAGAATAGGGATAATAAAGAGCCCTAAAACTACTCCAGTAAACATCCCTCCCGCAGCGGCAATACTGATTGAATGATTTCCTTGCGCTGATGGACCTACTGCTGTCATCATTGGAATCATACCAACGATAAAAGCTAAGGATGTCATAATAATAGGTCTCAAACGTAATCTCGCTGCTTTAAGTGCGGCACTAGGAATTGATAGTCCCTGTTTGCGTCCTTGGATGGCAAATTCTACGATCAGAATGGCATTTTTGGCCAATAATCCAATCAACATAACGAGTGCGACTTGTACATAGATGTTGTTGGCAATATCAGTGAAGCTAATTGCTGCGAAGACCCCAAATATACCTGTAGGAATAGAGAGAATAACCGCCAATGGAATGATATAGCTTTCATATTGTGCTGCAAGCAGAAAATAAACGAATATCAGACAGAGAATAAAAATCAATGTGGATTGGCCTCCGGAGACAATTTCTTCTTTAGTCATACCTGAGAACTCATAAGTAAATCCGGTCGGCAATTGTTGTTTTGCAACTTCTTCAACTGCACGGATAGCATCTCCGGAACTATATCCTGGTTTTGGTATCGCATTTATTCCAATCGAATTGAATAAGTTGTAACGAGATGCTGTTTCCGGACCATATACACGTTCTAATTTGACTAATGTATTGATGGGAACCATGTCTCCCAATCTGTTTTTTACAAAAATACCGTCCATTGAAGTTGGTTCACTTCTATCCTTGGCATCAGCTTGGACCATCACACGATAATACTTTCCAAAACGATTAAAATCTGAGGCTTGGGCACTACCAAAATAGGCTTGCATAGTCTGTAAGATGCTTTTTGTGCTTACGCCAAGTTGTTCTGCTTTGATATCATCTACCTGGAGTTCATATTGTGGATAATCCGCTTTAAAGGTTGTGAAAGCCATCATAATTTCTGGACGTTTCATCAATTCGCCAATAAACTTTTGGCCTATGCCACTGAATTTTCCGAGTTGTCCACCGGTCCGGTCCTGCAGTACCATATCCAGACCATCCACGTTACTGAATCCTGGGACAGTAGGGAAGGTAAAGACAAAGAAATTTGCGCCTTTGATATTTGCCAATCGCTGATTGACATCGGCCATAATAGCATTGATGTCTTTTATCTTACCACGTTCTTCATGTGGTTTGAGGAGGATAAATGCAACACCGGCTGATGGACTTGTGGATTGTGTCAAAATATTGAAACCAGCAAGTACATTTAAAGTTTTGGTAAAATCAGCATGTTGAAGTTGCTTCTCTGCTTCGGCTAATGCTCCAGAGGTACGATCCAAAGAAGCACCTGCTGGCATAGATAAGGATACAGCAATGAATCCTTGATCTTCTGATGGGATAAATCCAGTAGGTGTTTTACGGATCATAAACACGGTCAAAAGCAGGGTAATTCCCAATCCTGCAAATGCAACCCATTTGTAGCGGATCAAGAAGCGTAAACTACCTAAATAATTCTTCGTCAACCGATCAAATCCGACATTGAATCCAGCGAAGAAACGCTCTTTGAAATT
Organism: Sphingobacterium sp. UME9; assembly: GCF_014170215.1. Lineage (NCBI taxonomy): Bacteria > Pseudomonadati > Bacteroidota > Sphingobacteriia > Sphingobacteriales > Sphingobacteriaceae > Sphingobacterium > Sphingobacterium sp. UME9. The sequence goes on from NZ_LZZP01000013.1 coordinate 1,421,698, forward strand.
AAGTTTCTTGGCATCAGTATGACCATGATGCGTTGGTTTTAAGAAGAGCGCACATAACGCAGGACTTAGTGTCAAGGCATTGATTGCTGAAATAACGATTGCAATCGCCAAAGTGAAAGCAAATTGTCTATAAAACACCCCGGTAGAGCCTTCCATAAAGCCGATGGGAAGGAATACGGCAGACATCACCAATGTAATCGAGATGATGGCGCCTGTGATTTCACTCATGGCAGATGTCGTAGCAAGCTTAGGCGGGAGATTTTCATGCTCCATCTTGGCATGAACAGCCTCCACAACCACAATCGCGTCATCGACGACAATCCCAATGGCTAGCACCAGAGCAAACAAAGTCAGTAGGTTGATTGAAAAGCCGAAGAGCTGCATGAAGAAAAATGTTCCCACGATGGCTACCGGTACCGCAATCGCTGGTATCAATGTCGATCTAAAATCTTGAAGGAATAGAAAGACAACTAAAAATACCAGTATAAATGCTTCAACTAGTGTATGTTTTACTTGGTCAATGGATTGATCAAGTGCATCTTTTGTGTTGTATAAAACGAGATATTTGACACCTTTTGGAAAGCTTAAAGAGGCTTTCTCCATGAATTTTTGAATGGCAATCTGAATTTCATTTGCATTCGAACCTGCAAGCTGCATTACCCCAATATTCAATCCTGCTTTACCGTTGATGCGCGTATGGCTCGCATAGGTATAGGATCCCAGTTCGACACGAGCGACGTCTTTGAGTTTTAGTACAGAACCGTCTGTATTGGAGCGGATAATAATATTTTCGTAATCACTTGGCTGGTTGAGTTTACCTTTATATTTGATTACAAATTCAAAAGCTTCACGGCTGCTCTCTCCGAATTTACCCGGAGCAGCTTCAACGTTTTTATCTTGAATGGCGGCCATTACTTCCTCAGGCGTTAATTTATAGGTCGCCATTTGATTTGGATTGAGCCATACACGCATGGAGTAGTCTTTGCTACCACCAAATGGCAATGCTTGTCCAACCCCAGGTATCCGTTTCAGTTCAGGAATAATATTGATCTGGGCGTAATTGGTAATAAAGGTCTGATCGTATTTACTCTGATCTTCCGTATAAAGATCCAATACCATGATCAAGCTGTTTTGCTGTTTTGCCGTGGTGATCCCGGCTTGTACAACTTCAGCCGGCAATTGGCTGGTTGCCTGAGCCACACGATTTTGGACGTTTACAGCAGCTTGGTCAGGGTCTGTACCAAGTTTAAAATATACCGTAATCATTAACGAACCGTCGTTGCTGGCGGTAGAGCTCATGTAGCTCATATTTTCAACACCGTTGATTGACTCTTCGAGTGAGGGGGCTACGGCACGAAGGACCGTTTCGGCATTTGCCCCAGGATATAATGCCGTTACTTGCACTGCGGGCGGTGCAATATCGGGAAACTGCTGCAATGGCAGTTTGAGGATACCAATCACCCCCAATATGACAAGTAATATGGAGATAACGGTAGCAAGTACAGGTCTTTCTATAAATTTCTTAAGCATGTGATTTTCTAATATTATAATGAATTGATGCTATCTCTTGATAAGGCTTGTGGTGTAATTTTCTGACCATCCTGAAGCAAGTCAATGCCTTTGTAGACAATTCGGTCTCCCGCATTCAGCCCTTTACTTACCAGGTAATTTGCACCACTTTTTCCAATGACAGTAATAGGTTGTTGAACAACTTTATTTTCTTTACCAACGGTATAAACGAAGATTTTATCCTGCATTTCAAGGGTAGCAAGTTGCGGTACCAATAATGCTTGTGCATACTTCTTCTGTAGCCTTACACGACCGGTGTTTCCGTTGCGCAAAACTCCCTCCGGATTGTTGAATGTTGCACGAAGTGTAATCGCACCGGTATTTTTATCAAACTGCCCGTCCACCATATCTATTTTTCCTTTCTGATCATAAATTGTCTGATCCGAAAGAACTAAGCTGATCGGAGGGAGGTTGTGAAGCTTTTGTTGTAAATTACTCCCTTCTGTATTGTTTTTGAATGCGATAAAGTCATTTTCTCCCAGTGAGAAATAAACATGAAGATCTCTTACATTTGACAATGCGGTAAGTGGTTGTGCGTCTGTGGGACCAACCAAACTCCCTTGTTTGCGTTGTAATCTACCGATGTATCCTTCGGCTGAAGCCCGTATTAGTGTATATCCGACATTGATTTTTGCGGTTTCAACGGCCGATAGTGCCAATTGTACATTTGCTTTAGCGGCATTACGTGCGCTAATAGCTGTTTTTAGCTGGAAGTCTGTCAGTACTTTGGTATTCACCAACTTTGTTTTCTTTTCGACTTCTAACTCCGCATTTTCCAGACTAGCTTTTGCTGCCAGTAAATTTGCCTTCGCTTGGTTTAATTGTTCCTGATAGGGGCGGTCGTTGATCTTGAAAAGTGCCTGACCTTTAGTCACTTTGGCTCCTTCATCGACATAGATGTTTTCCAAAATTCCCTCTACCTGTGGTCTGATCTCAATATTGGCAGAAGCTTCAATAGTCGCTGGATATTCCTGGTAAACTGTCTCGTTACCGTTCTCGATGGTAACGACCGGAAGGTTAACTGGTGGTGGATCAATGGGTTTACTTGTTCCGGTTGAGCAACTGTATAGAAAGATTGCACTCAACACATATGCAGTCTTTACGATATTAATTCGTTTAACACTGTTAAGTGCTGGAACGTAAATCTTTTTAAGACTTGGTGATAAATTTGTTTTCATGTGATATTAAAAATTGAAGTTTTGGTGTATTTAACGGTGTTAGATTTTTTAACGTTGTATTTTTTGCTGTAAAAAAATTTAGTCAGTCAGGGAGCGTGTGATGCCGTAAATAGCATCCTTTAATACTTCTTGATTGGTATTTTCGCCATTACCTTGGTTTACCAGATTGATCGAAATCAATCCATGTATAATAGACCAGTAGGTGAAATACTTTCTACAGATCAATTCTTCGGATGGATTTTTCTCTTTCATGATTTCACGGATGACATCACTTATCAATTTCCCATGGGATTCTGCACATTTATACGTTTTTTCAAATCCACAACAGGCTGTTCCAACGCCGAACATTAACTGATATAATTCACGTTCTTCGAAGGCGAAATCCCAATAGCTAAACCACATTGCTTCCAATTGTTTCTCCAGATCGGTTTCAGTTGATTTGGCTTGCTTTACTTTTTTGGCAAGCAGGAGATAGCCTTGGTTGGCAAGTTCCATCAAGATGGCATCTTTATTGGCGAAATACTCGTATATCATAGGGGCAGTATATTCAATGATATCTGCAATTTTGCGCATACTCAGGGCCTGCCATCCTTCTTCTTTGACGATTTGGAGCGCAGCATCTAGAATATTGGTTCTATTCTCATCTTTGAGCCGTTGTATGCGTTCTTTACTACCCATGCTAATGCGTAAATAATTTAACAGTGTTAGGCAAAAGTGATACTTTTAATTTTATTTATTGACATCTAAAAGTCATTAAATAAAAAGGCCTTATTTTTTCGGTTCGGAAGAAGCGTTTTCAGGGCTTGCAGCAAGGGTTACAATCTGTTTTATGCGATTTTTTTCTTTCTCAGTTAGGGGAAGTGCCTGTTCGATGATAGGGAGAATTTCAGTACTTTTTTCCGATTGCAATAACAGGTCGATGAAACCAAGATAGGTGCGGATAAGGTCTGTTTTAATGCCGAAGAAAATGCGTGGATCTACAATATATAATTCCTGTACTAATGCTAAGAATAGGGTTTTTCTTTTTTTATCCTTTTCCGAGTTGTTGTATGCGGGTAGTAGGCCCTTTCTTTCAAGATCTGTTAATTTTACCGCGACAGCGTGCTCTAGTACATATTTTTTTTGTTTTCTATCGAGTAAATCACGTAACTCGGCAAGTAAATTTCGATAAATAACTTGTTTGGCTTTCCCCGAGAAAAGATTATCTTCTGTAGATAGGAGGATATCTTGTTGTTCGAAATGATCAAAGAAGGTAGATTCCACATAGACGGAGTGGTGGAAATTGATCGCGTTATTATTGAAACTGCTAAGTACTTTGGCAATTTCCTTTTTATCACTATTAAGAAAATAATAATAATATCGATCACCAATTTGCTGGTTCCAGCGAATATAATTGATGGTGAAACTATAGGAAGTATCCTGGTCGGGGCTATAGCCAGTCCACGATAGTTGATCAGCTTCCTGGATTAAATGATCATAAGCCAACAACTTTCCATTGACGCGTATGGCATAATTCCTTTCCTTATTCAAGTAGAGAAACCAACCGAATTCTTGTGCGAGGAAATTGTTAAAGTCATCGCTTTCAAAAAATGTAGCATTAAGTCCAAAAACGCCTTCAAGAGTAACTTGTGTTCCTGTATTTTTATGTACTACTGGCATGCTTTCACTGATATCGTATTGCTCTTTACTTTCGCGATCGATTTGAATTCGGTAGTTTGAGAAATATTCATCCTTTTGAAAAACAGTATTCCAAATTGCACGTGTTGCAAAAAGCGAGAAAGAAAATCGGCCCTTTCCCTTTTTTCCTCTTGTATAGGAGCTGCGTCTGAGGCTGTTCTTTTTTATAGAATCCAAAAAGTTTCCAAATGAGGAAGAAAGCGTCTCTAGGGATATGCCTTCGCCATTGTCCTGTATGCTTATACGATTAATGTAGCCTAATTCATTACTGTCTATGAAGAGTTCGATCTGTGTGGCTTTTGCATCAAATCCATTCCAGATATATTCAGCAATGGCATGTTTGGGGTCTTTGGGAAGTCCTGCAGATTCGATACTTTGGTTGGTTATTTTTGTGCTCTTCTTCATCGTAAAGACGGTTTAGCTTAAAACTTGTAAAAAAAGATGGAAATAATTTGGTCGATTAATTCCATTTCAATGTACACTATTTTTTAGATCTCTTGATTAAAAATGTGAAAAAATAAGCAAGTCCAAAATAGATAATAAGATCGAAAAGAAGATAAATAAAATTGAAACTACTTCGATTCTCAGGTTCAAATGAGTGTTTGCCGCCAATATATTCATAAAAAGGAAATGGAAAGCCCAATCTGTTATTTCCATCGGATGGGCTATCGCATTTAGCGAAGAGAATGGTGGCCGCAACTGTTATTACACTAAAAATTACCCAGGTTTTCTTTGGGAAATTTGAAACTATCTTCATGGTTATTGGGCTTTAAGTAGCTTAAAATTACATAATATCATGTGGAGATGTATACTTTTCATTCGTATCCATATGGCCATTGACGGCTAAAGTTGATGTGTTGATATAGAAGTTGCTTTTTTGGTAGAAAATATACCTAAATTTAGTCTATGCTTATAGAAACTTTAAAAAGCCTTTTCCGACGGGACTTAAACAGGCTGCGTGATGAAATTTCTTTGTACAAACAGGAAGGAAATATATGGCTTATTGAACGTAATATTTCCAATTCAGCTGGCAACTTATGTTTACACCTGATCGGAAATCTTCAAACATATATTGGTGCTGAAATAGGCAAGACTGGGTATATCAGAGATCGAGCGGCCGAGTTTTCGTTAAAAGACATTCCTCGAACACGATTAATAGATCAGATAGATGATACGATTGATGTGGTTACACGCTCTTTGGATCTGTTGTCAGAGGAGAATCTTCTTGAGATATATCCTATACGCGTGTTTGAGAAAAAAACAACAACGCAGTATTTGCTTGTTCATCTGACCACCCACCTAACTTATCACCTTGGCCAAATAAACTATCACCGCCGACTGCTGGATCAACCTGAGGTGTAGTTAATGTATTGGTAAACCTATTCTTATTCTAAAACATAGGAAACAAATTTATAGTATGGATGTAAGAAAAGCGGTATTATCTGATGCCCCGGAGCTCGCAACCTTGACCGAACAGCTGGGGTATCCAGCCGATATTGAGGGAATGAAAACTATTTTGGAGGATCTGTTGCGGAAGCAGGAGTATGCTGTATTTGTGGGGATTATTGATAATAAAACAGTTGGCTGGATTCAACTTCATCAGGTAATCAGTATGGAGACTGGTGTTTATGTAGAAATCATTGGCTTGGTTGTCGATGAAGAATATCGAGGTCGGGGGCTAGGTCGATTATTATTGCATACGGCATCTGATTGGTCTAGGTCTCTCGATTGTTACCGTTTGCGTGTCAGATGCAATATCATTCGGACCGAGAGCCATAAGTTTTATCAAAATAGCGGTTTTATACTAAAAAAGGAGCAGAAAGTTTTTGATTCTTTGCTTTAAAAGGTGAACTTTAGCCCAATTAGATATCGAGACCATCAAACATTCTACCTGTATCGACTGTTGATTTCTCGAAGACCCGACTTAGATAAAATGAGAAGAATCTTTACATTAATTGCCTGTTGCTGTGTTTTTAATTCGCATGCACAACGTATGGACAGTATTACCACGGTGATCGCACCTGAATATGACCGAGTGGGTTTATTGCATCGATTTTGGCTTGGAGATAGTTACCGTAAACTATACAATACTCCTGTTAAGATGCGTGTGATGGATCTCGCTACTGAGCGGGGCGGGCTTCAGATTGTTAAGTTGGGTGGTGGTATGCAGACACAGTCACTTCGACTGGTAGATTCTATGGGTAGGGAGTGGGTTCTCAGGTCTATTCAGAAATACCCTGAACGTAGTCTACCAGAAAGCCTTCGAAAGACATTTGCAAAAGATATAGTACAAGATCAGATTTCGATACATCATCCATTTGGTGCATTGACCGTTCCGCCATTTAATAAAGCCTTAGGTATTCCTTCAGCTTCGCCAGAACTGGTTTTTGTAGGAGATGACCCTAGGTTCGGCGAGTATCGTGAGGTATTTAAAAATAGGGCCTATATGTTTGAGGCGCGCACCCCTTTTGAGGATCAAAAAACAGATAATAGCGCAAAAGTCATGCGTAAAGTGTTGGAAGACAACGATACGCAAATTGATCAGAAGCTCACGCTACGTGCGCGGATGCTCGACTTTACGCTTGGGGACTGGGATCGTCATCAAGATAATTGGCGTTGGGATCCCGAAAAAGAAAAAGGTAAAAAGATCTATACCCCCGTCCCAAGGGATCGGGATAAGGTATATTATAAAACTTCGGGTGTATTTCCCACATTACTTTCCTATCAATGGCTGAAGGCTCATTTGCAACCCTTTAGTCCGCATATCCGAAATGTGCCCCATTGGAATTTTAATGCGAGTACTTTTGATCATTTTTTTCTCACTCATCTTACAGAGGATGAATGGATTGACGAAATACAGTTTGTTCAGAAAACACTGACGGATTCGTTGATTCATCAAGCGATGTTAACGATGCCTGATACAATTGTGAAAATGAGCGCGAATGAATTGGAAACAAATATTCGTTCAAGAAGGGACGAGCTGATGGAAAGCGGACTGACCTACTATCGATTTCTTGCGCGTGTCGTTGAACTACCATTGTCCGCCAAATCTGAATTTGTGGATGTCGATTACAATAAGGATGGCTCGGTCACTGTCAATATCCACAACAAGAAAAAAGATGGTACCGAAGGGCGAAAACTGCTAAAACGCACCTTTGTACCTGATCAGACCAAAGAAGTTCGTATATATGGCATATCGGGCACTGACGAATATAAGTTACATGGATCGGGCAAATCGCCCATAAAGATCCGGCTAATTGGGGGGGATGGACAGAATCTATATCGTACAACTGATAAATTTGCCAATGGCAGCAAAGTTTATATCTATGATGGTAAAAATCAGGTGCCGGGTGCTATGCAGGTTGATGATGCTATCCATCTGAAGTTGAGCAAAGACAGCGCTGTCCATAAGTTTGACTATGAAAATTTTATCTATGATCGTAAAGGGGTCGTTTTTAACCTAGATTATGGAGTTGATCGTGGACTTATTTTTGGGCTGGGGTATATGATCGAGAATCAGGGGTTCAGAAAGAAGCCTTATGCCTATCGGCATCAGTTTCTAGGCAGTTATTTGACCGGTCGCGAATCATTTATGTTTGATTACAAAGGGAATTATAAAGATCTCATTGCAGGGCATGATCTTTATATTCATCTTTCGTCCCTTGGTCCCAAAAACCTGAGTAATTTCTTTGGATATGGAAACAATACTATTTTCGATAAATCGGATTCAAAGCGCATTTCGTATTACCGAAATCGATTTGATCTTGTGAGCGGTGACATTTTTCTGGAAAAGTACCTAGAACCTAAATTCAAGGTGTTCTATGGATCTTCTTCTGAATATTATACGAGTAGAGAATCGAATAATGTTGGACGTTATTTTGAGGAATTCCATCAAAAATATCCATCGGAACCTATCTATGGGAGTAATTTCTTTACTGGTCTTACTGGCGGGATAGATTATGATACACGTGATAATATGGCCAATCCTAAATCTGGAATATACGTACATACCAGGCTGGGCTGGAATGCTGAAATTGGAGGGGAGGGCCGCAATTATACAAAATTGCAGCATTCCATGAGTTTTTATAAAACGGTTGCCGATAACTATATTACTTTCGCCAACCGTGTGGGATTTGATGCGGTATGGGGAGATCCCTATTTTTATCAGCATGCGCAAATTGGAGGGGAAATGAGCTTAAGAGGGTATAATTCCCGACGGTTCACTGGGAAAACAGCGCTATATAATAATTTTGACATGCGATTAAAATTATTTAGCTACTCTTCTTATATCGTTCCTGGAACAGTCGGGGCAATTGGTTTTTATGATGTCGGAAGGGTATGGATGAGTCATGAAAATTCCAATGACTGGCATATGGGGTACGGCGGCGGAATTTATTTTATGCCTGGAGATCTGCTCACGATTCAGGGGGTAGTCGGTTTTAGTAAAGAAGCAACCTTGCCTTATCTTCGCGTTGGACTTTCTTTTTAAAGACCTAAAATGAAGCTTTTTAAGTGTGAAATGAAATGAAATCGGAGATCAAAAAAAAATTAGATAAGAATTTTTCGGAGCGTAGACTACGAAATAGCAGCATTGATTTATCTGTGCTAAAACATTATAAGAGTTACGCAAAAACTTTTGCCGACATTCATAATGGTATAGCTGTACTGAGTGACCTGACAGCGAACTGGAGTTATACATATTTAGGGACAATTGCGGAGCGACTTCATCTTCCTGCAGATGAAAAGAAACTGGAAATAAACGGTATTTGGGAAGATTTTCTTCTCGAACGTGTTTACCCCGATGATTTGGCCATCAAGCATGCTTTGGAGCTTCAATTTCTCAACTTGGTCAAAAAAATGGATCGGGCGGAGCGATTCAATTATCAAGCAAACAGCATCCTGCGGGTCGAAGGGAGAGAGGGGCAAATCATGCAGCTGTCCCATCAAATTTTTTACTTGGACACCCCGGGACCGGAATTCCCACAGTTGGCTTTATGCTGTTATACCCTATTACCAGAAACTGAAACGTCAATCAATCTCCGAAATTATATCCTCAATCAGGTAACAGGCGTAGTTCATCACTTGGATGGTTATGGTGCGAAAACGTCAATTAGTACACGAGAGAAAGAAATTTTAAGTTGTATCAAGGAGGGCATGATTAGTAAACGAATTGCCGAAAAACTAGGCCTGAGCTTAAATACAGTTAATCGGCATCGGCAAAATATACTCCAAAAGCTTCGTGTACGAAATTCATATGAAGCAGTGAGTGTGTTTAACAAGATGCAGCAGGATATACTGACTTAAGATAACGCCCACCTATGCGACTGTCTTAGGCGGGCGTCGGTATTTTTAGTTTGAATTATTCTCTTTCAGCCATTTGCTTCGACGTTGATCTGCAAGGTGTTTGATCGTAAAATAATCAAATTTGGCCTGAAAGCCATTGCCGTCTGGTGAAGCTGCCATTAAACCGACCATAACAGGGTGATTATCCTGTAGCCAGGCATTTCTCATCATGATATACTCCTTGTCATCAAAGGAATAGAAAAATTCGACAGCATCTAATCGACGTATCGCCTTGATCCAGATGTAGGGGATTTCCTTATCGATCGGAACAATGCTCCAATCACTTGTTTTATGTGTAACGACCGTACTTAAATTGTATTTTCCGTCGACAAATTCGATTCCTGCTTTTATATAGTTTTCATGATCAATGCGCAGCATAATACCTGCTTGATCGAACCGGGTTTGATAGTTCGCCGAGATCTTCGCCTTGACTTCAAACTCTCCCCCGCGTAGCGTATAGAAAAAGGGGGCGTCATCTACTGTAAATCCATAATGAGAGATACGCCAATAATCGCTTTTAGGCGTAACGAACATCGAAAGCGAATTGTCTTTGATGTTCCATTCTGTTGGTTCGTTAAACCAAAGCATCTTATCCAATTTTTGTGCGCTGGCCTGTATCGTAAGCAATGGAAATAATGAAGCTGCTAAAAATGTCTTTATAGTTTTCATGTTTTTGTTTTTGTGATGATATTCATTTTCATCAGCAAAGATATTTAAGCATAGCACAGATTTTCAATACTGATAAATAACCATGATTTCAATAATTCATCCTATTGTAATTTATTTGCAATTTAATTGCATTTAGTGTTTTTGCTACATAGTTGCAATAGTGAAAAGTACTATCTTCGCTGAGTTGACTTTTAATCCATTGTAGTACCGTATTGGTATAGCCAACAGGATCGATTTCAATTTTAAACAATATAAGCAACAGCAGTATGGAATTTTGGGAACGTAATTTTATAGAGAAGCAAGAAATGTGGGGGGATGAAGCCGCAAAGTCTACAATTTTTGCATTAGGCTTTTTTTTGGAGCATAACATAAAAAATATATTGATTCCTGGGTTCGGCTACGGTCGCAATGGTCGCCCTTTTTCGGAAAACGGAATAAAAATTACAGGCATTGAGATCTCGAAAACGGCAATAGAGCTCGCCCGGAAATCCTTTGGGGCAGATACGGTTATCCATCATGGTTCAGTTAATGAAATGCCTTTTGATCAGGATATATATGATGGTATATTTTGTTACGGGCTTATTCATCTATTGGATGCTGATGAACGTAATGCGTTAATCCAGCATTGTTTTGACCAATTAGCTGAAGGAGGTTATATGATTTTTACGACCGTATCAAAGCAAGCAAGCATCTACGGAAAGGGAGAGGCCATAGGCACTGATCGATTTGCAATGTTTGGTGGAGTACATATGTTCTTTTACGATGTTGATTCCATTCATGCCGAATTCGATCCCTATGGATTAATGGAAATTAGGGAAGTGGAGGAAAATTTTCCATTCTACTTCATCATTTGTCAGAAGAGGATTAATATTTAATAATGTATATATGAAAGATGATAGAAGCTATGAGGTAATTATTGTTGGGGGAAGTTATTCGGGGCTTTCTGCAGCGATGGCATTGGGACGTTCCTTGCGGAATGTGTTGATTATCGATAGTGGGCTACCATGTAATCGACAGACGCCGCACTCCCATAATTTCATCACGCATGATGGTGAAAAGCCGCTCAGTATAGCGAAAAAAGCAAGGGAAGAAGTCCTGAACTACCCGAGTGTCAAGTTCCAGAAAGGGCTTGCTGTGAGCGGCACGAAGACAGCTACAGGGTATGAAATAACCACCGAAAATGGGGACGTCTTTCAGGCTAAAAAGCTCATTTTTGCGACCGGTGTGGAAGATATTATGCCTAGCATACAGGGATTTTCAGCCTGTTGGGGAATTTCGGTTATCCATTGCCCATATTGTCACGGTTATGAATTTCGAAAAGGAAAAACTGCTATTATGGCCAATGGTGAAAGAGCTCTTCACCTTGCAGGTTTGGTTCACAATCTGTCATCTGACTTAACGCTATTGACTTTGGGTAAGGCTAGTTTTGATGTTAAGCAGAAAGCAAAACTGAAGTTACACGGTATTTCGATTATTGAAGAAGAAATAAGTAAAATCCAGCACAAGAATGGATGGGTTCAGCAGGTACAATTAAAAGACGGTCGTGAACTTGCCTTTGATGCTGTTTATGCTGCCATTCCTTTCAGGCAACATTCGCTTATTCCTGCCATGTTAGGTTGCGAATTGACCGATCAGGGACATATAAAAGTAGACAATTTCCAGAAAACAACAGTTGCGGGTGTTTTTGCCTGTGGAGATAATTCTAGTATAATGCGTTCGGTGGCGAATGCTGTTGCGACAGGAAACCTAGCTGGAGCAATGGTTAATAAAGAACTTGTCGACGAGGTTTTTTAGTGGCCGCATTGATCTGTTTTCCGGATGTGATCGCACTTTGTTAATTCATCAGGAAGTTTATATCACAAAAACTTCCTGATGCGTAAATACTACCTTTAAGCGGGACCCTAGTTCGATGCTCGTCTTAAAAGAAATTCAAATGGACCGTTTTTAAATTTTTTTGTCCAAATTTTGCTGAAGTAGTAGCTGCCTATAAAATAAGTCGATGATAGGAAGAGAATTATCCCTGGTGATAAGGTTGCTTGCTGGTCGATTACTTGATGAAACACCCCCTTGCTAGCCAAAAAAGAAAATAATAGGATGCCTAATGTTAAATGGGATATATAATGCGTTAATGTCATCTGGCCAGTTTTCGCGAGACAGTTGACAAATGTATTGGGAGTAATAAAGCGGCTAATGTACATGAAGCTGCTAATAAGTAGCAGGCTAAAACCTATTGTACTTATTAAAAATGGAAGTACCGGAGGAAGATAATCCGCGTTTAGAAAAGAGTAGGCTGTTATGCCAATGAGGTTTTGAGGAATATATTGTGCAACTTGTACTGCCAGGTATAATACCAATCCTATGAAAAACAGTTTTTTTTGAACGATGGCGTTGGTCCAGTCCAGTTTACCCAGGTACATACCGATCATGAAATAAGACATCCACGGAAAAATAGAATTCCAGCCATTATATAAAGAGTTCCTGATAAACCCCTTTAGGCTCCAGTTGTCGGTATAAGTTAGTGTATCGAAATTCCATCCGGTTTCATAAGGAATTAAAATGAGCAAAAGGTGAAAAACGATCGTGAAGAAAATTGCCCCATATATGTAGTATTGTTTATCAACGAATAGCAAGGAAGAGGCGATAAACATGTAAAATCCATAAAAGTGAAGGATATCTGCAGGCCACAAAATAGATAATAATAATCCGAGAACAAATAGAAAACCTGCTTTTTTCTGCACAATAGTCTTTAGTTTAACTTGTTCTTGCGGAGAAGCGTAAATAGATTTTTCTGTTCGCAAGGTAAGTCCCATGCCTGATAGGACAACAAATATTGTACTCGAATTGCCGCTAAAGAGCGTGAGAAACTGGCCTAGCCAACTGGTATGTTGTGGATCTCCAAGAACGAGATTAAAATTGACGATATACATCCCAAAGATTGCGTAAGCTCTCAGGATATCAAATCCTATAAATCTGATTTTTTCTGCCATGATAGTTGATTTTCAAAATGTACTGCAAATTTTGAAAGATGTACTGGTCTGGCATTTGATTTAAATCAAATAATTAGATTTTTGTACGGACCCTGCTTAATGTTTCTAGGGAAATTCCCAGATAAGAAGCAATATAGGTAAGCGGTATATGGCGTATGAAATCTGGCTGTTCCTTAAGGAGTAGCTTATACTTTTCCATGGCGCTGAGGGTGTGAAATTCAAATAGACGCTTTTCTAACCACATTGTATAGTATTCTGTCATTAAAAGATCGAGTTGAATGAGTTGAGGATGATTTATTTTGAGATGCTGAAAAGCGTTTTTATCCATGCACGAGACAGTAACGTCTGTAATTGCCTGAATAAACTCCCTGCTAGGCTGATTCGAAACATAACTGCTAAAGGCGACTGCGAGATCATGTTTAAAAAGTAGCTCAGTCGTTACTTCTTTTTTCTCATTCATATAGTATTTCCTCGTAATACCTTCCTCTATCCAAAAGCTAGACTTACAAACCTCACCTTGATATAAAAGAAATTCGCCCTTTTTGTATTTTTTGGTTTTGGAAATGGCCTGTAATGCTGAGTTTGTTTCCGCATCAAAACCGTCAATTAAAGCATTGATTTTTTTTAGATGCTCATTCATTATAGCTGATTTGAGTGATCGAAAGTTGCTGAAGTTACATTTGTTGAATCCGTTCGGTCCGACCCGCCGTTTCTCTTCCCCACTCAGCAATCGACTCGAGTAGTGGAACAAGTGTTTTTCCGAATTCTGTCAGTTCGTAATCTACTTTCAAAGGAGCTTTGTCGGTATGTACAGTACGTTTTACTAAACCATCAGCCTCAAGTTCCTTTAATTGTAAGCTTAATGTACGCTCTGTAATTAGGGCGCATTCTTTTCTCAGCTCATTATAGCGTTTTTTTTCAATTAAATGAATCAAAATTACTGCCTTCCACTTGCCGCCTATGTATTTCATAGTCAGGCTGGTACTACATGGATATTGTTTGTTGTCTATCAAATACATCTGTTACTATCAAGTTTGACCGTTATTGCAAATATATAACACTATATTTAAGTTTGCAACTATAAAAAATATAGTTAATTTAATCTTGTATATTATGGATTTTTTAGAAACTGCAAAGCAACGTTACACAACGAAAAAGTATAATTCAGAAGCGCTAATTCCGGAGGAGAAAATCGCTGAATTAAAGGAAATAATCCGATTGAGTCCATCTTCCATCAATAGCCAGCCATGGAAGTTTTTCTTTGTTTCTTCTGGGGACATGAAACAAAAACTCGCTGCCGCATCCTATTGGAACGCACAGAAGATAAATGAGGCAAGCCATCTGGTTGTCTTTAGTGCACTTACCGATGTAGATCGCTTTGAAGAGCAAATCGCAAACACGCTTCCAAAGGGATCGATTAATTACTATAAGCAATTTTTGCAGTCGAAAGGGGAGGTCCATGTTCAATCCTGGATGAAGCAACAGGTGTATCTTTCTTTGGGATTTTTCCTTGCAGCCTGTGCTGCAAATCATATTGACGCAACCCCGATGGAAGGAATTGAAAATTCCGTCTACGATGAAATACTGGAACTCGATGGCTATCAAACGCTGTTTGCAGTTGCTATTGGCTATCGACATGTGGAGGATGCAAATCAGCCTGCCATTACCGCAAAATCACGCTTGACAATTGCAGATATAATTGAAGAGTTCTAGGTAAAAAAAGATGAAACCACTATCGGTTTCATCTTTTTTTACATTAGTTTAAACGTATCTTTTTGCCCTGTTCGGGGAAAATATAATTTACTTTAAGTGGATTATTCTTGAGCAATTCGTTTTTAATGATTTCAGGGTTGTTACCAGTTGGTTTTCGGTGTGTGACCACTATGCTTAGCCCTTCCAAGTTTTTCAGTCCCGTTTTTTCTTTGAGCTTTAGCAGTTCTTCTAGCAACAAATTGGGGGTTAGGTGACCAAAGAGTAAATTTTCCGGTTGATTATTTGGAAAGGAGACTTCAATCAATATGCTGTTTAATTGTTTGTTTTTGATCAGTGGAGCAATGTTATTCCAGAGCTTATCTAGCTGATCGGATTTTTCCACCCGATCGGCACCGGTATCACCAAGGTAAAGGAGATAGTGGTTGTCGTAGTGGACGAGGGCAGCACTACTTTTATATGGATTTACATGGCTCAGCTCGTATGCCGTCAATGATAATGCCGTATTTGGTACTTGCGTTTCCAGCCCCTCTTGTAAACTGTTGTAATGATACTTTCCCAGTATGGGTTTTTGGCCCTGATCCCCAAAATTGATCCAGGTATCCGTGATAAAATAGTGATTTTGTAGAATTTGAAGGACGGGATCAATAGCAAAAATGTTCTTTTTGCTATCGGCAGGAGAATTAATAATAAGACCCGATAAATGATCGAGATGTCCATGGGAAATGAAATATCCCTTTATTTGGTTATGTAAAATTGTTTCGACCGACCCATTTAGACTTTTCAATGCAATGGCTTTTCTGATGCCTGTATTTATGGTTCCGGCATCGAGGCAAAGGAAGGCCGTGTCTTTTGGAGTTCCTACTAAATAAGCAGAAAGATTGTCTTCTTGTTCGCCACCATATATTCCCAGCGGGACAAGGTCAAAATGCTGTGCCTGACAGGTCATGGTCACAAGAAATGTAAAAATGGAAAGCGCTAGTTTTTTCATGATTATTAAACTAAAAACCCATCCTTTGTTATAGGATGGGTTCAAATTTACACTATTTTTTGTTTATTGGTTGAATCGGTAACGTACACCCAGCTGAATTCTCCAGCGTGAAGTTTCATCCACACTGTTCGAGAAAGTGTTGGTTAAAGGAATCTGATTTGTTGCATCTAAATAAGGGAATGAGAATGTTGGTTGTCCCTGAGCATTCAATCCTTTGTAATTTAAGATACCGTTTGCTTTGTTGGCAAATTGGGCAACTCCCCAGCTTTTGTTGATCATATTACCGAAATTAAATACATCAAAAGTAATCTGCAATTGATGTTTCTTTCCGCTGGTATTTAAAAACACATCTTGCGCGATACGAATATCCAGTGTTCCGATCATTTTTCCTACCAATGCGTTACGTTTCGCGTATTGGCCTCTGTGTGCATTCAGGTAATTGTCCTGATTAATGTATCCGTTCAATTGAGACCATAGTTGATCAGCTGTCCGAGTGTCTTGCGCATTGTCGCCAACAAGAGCAATTTCAGCTTTACTATTCGGGATATAGATCAAGTCATTGCCCGACAAACCATCATTATTCAGGTCACCGCCATAGGTATAGGAGTAACGTGGCCCATCCTGCAGTTGATAAAATAAAGAGAATGTCGTTCCTAAATGATCCAGGTATTCTTTACGGTACGAGAAGTTGGCAATAAATCTATTTTTAACCAGATAAGTCGAATAAGAAAGATCAGCACTATTTGGATTGCCCGAAACATAACGATCACGCCACATTGACTGTGCAATAGATCCTCCATCATTCACAGATCTTGAATCTGTATAGGTATAACCGATATTTGCAAAGAAACCACCTTTGAATTCTTTCGATAATGTTCCTGTCAGGGTGTAGCTATAGCCTTTTGATGTATTGGACATCACAATAGCGTCCGAAATGTTAGGATTTTCAGGAGTCGGTTGTGCGGCGCCATAGATACGTGGTGTTGTATAACGCATACGGTTATCGGCACCAGCTAAAGCTTTTCCATCCGTCGTATTTAGATTGACGTTACGGAAATAAACCGAATTGATATCTTTCGAATACATGGCTTCAAAAGTACCAATAACACCGCCCGGTAATTTTTGGTCAACAGCAAGGTTCGTTCTCCAAAGCTGCATAAATTTGAAGTTATTATCCGTTACCGCCAAGTTGTAACTCGAGTTGTTGGCTGCAGTTTGGTGGTTCACATTGCGATAAGCATCTACATCAGGTGTAAACGGCCTATTTGTTGGATTATTGATGGATTCAGAACCAAACATGACACCATTATTTCCGGCCTGATTAGAAATCCATACTAATGGCGGACGACCTGTAAAAATTCCCGATCCACCACGTACCTGCGTTTGACTGGTTCCATTGACATTCCAATTAAATCCAATTCGTGGCGACCAAAGAATTGCACTCTTTGGATATTTTGATACATCGATCTTTTCACCTTGATCAAAATTCAACTTGGTTACATTATCATTTTTCAGTTCATTGGGAGATGATATGTTCGTCAAATCGGCTCTCAATCCAGCAGTCAATTTAAAATGATCATTTACAGCATAGGCATCCTGCGCATATAAACCAAACATACGTGCAGAAATCTCTGCGTAAGGAAAAGATCCATCAGGTAAAACAGAATACTGGATTTGGTATTTGGTTGCGTTAGAAACATTATTTTTTGCAGAGTTGTAGAAATCATCTAAACTGGCAAATGTATAGGCACCATAATAGTTCGGTGCAAATCCATTGGTGGTTTTGTAGTTTTCAAAATTGGCACCTAATGTAATCTCATGTTTTCCGGCATAAATATTAAAGTTGTTGGTAGCTTGAAATACCTTCGTCTTTAAACTATTAAATGCTGTAAATGGCTCGTAACCAAATGCTGTCATGCTACTACCGTCGGGGTTCATGATGTCTACCAAAGGAAATGGCTGACCACCTTTGGATTCCCTAAAATCGTTCATGACATTGTAACCTACAGTCAATGAATTTGAATATTTGCTACTGATACGTGTGCGTAATTCTAAATTCACATTGTCCATATTGTTGTTTATACCGTAGCCTGCTGAGCTGAAAGGTAGGCCAAGGTTGGACGGTTGCCGATTATTTTTGGGCGCACCACTATTGGACGGTAGGATGTCGCGATAGGAACGAAAGTAGAAATATTTGGCGCTTAAAGTATTTTTTTGATCGATATTGTAATCTAATTTAACGGAAAATTTGTCACTGCGTGTATCTAAAGGATAATCTTGATAAGATCCAGGATTATAGCCGATCGATTTTAGGTAGTTGGCTAGATCATCAAGTTTTTCCGCAGATACGGTTGAAACATTTGGACCCGTATTTCCTCCACGTGAAGCTATAAAATTTGTTCCTGGGTCTGTTCTTCGCTCAAGCTCGCCGCTTGCAAAAAAGAACAGCTTGTTTTTGATAATTGGTCCCCCCACGGTAAAACCATAGCCTTTTAAGCTGAAGTTGTTGACTGGTGTTCTTAGCCCGGCCGAATTGTATTTGTTGACTAAATTCTGATTTCTGAAATAATAATTTAACGAACCTTGTACTTCGTTTGTACCGCTTCTTGTTACAGCATTGATTGCAGCGCCGGTAAAACCATTTTGTCTGACGTCATAAGGAGCGATGTTTACTGAAATCTCCTCAAAGGCGTCCATATTGATGGGTTGCGAGTTTGTTTGACTTCCGATAGTTCCCTGTAATCCAAAAGCATTATTAAATAGCGCTCCGTCGATCGTAAAGTTATTTGCAAGGTTGCTTCTTCCTGCAAAAGAAGGATTACCGTACTGCATCGAAAATTGAGGGGTCAGTTTGACAAAGTCTGTAAAGCTTCGATTAAGTGTAGGTAGATTTTGAATCGCTGTTCTTGAAATGTTTTGTGCTGCACCCGTTCGGCCGGAGTTGAAGACTTTTCCCTGTCTCGTTCCTACAACGACCGCTTCATCCAACACCTGCGATGCGGACTGCATCTGAATATCCAATGTTGAGCTTTGTCCCAAAGCTAGTTTCTCTATCTGCTTGATATTGGGTGAATGGCCCAGATAAGTTACGGTGATTTGATAAGGGCCACCAATTCTCATATTGGGAAGATTGTAGCGACCGTCATTTCGCGATGAAGTAACGTACTTTGTCCCAGAAGGTAAATGTATGGCTTCGATTGTCGCCCCATTGATTGGCGAATTTCCCTCTCTGACGGTTCCATTCAGAGCAGAGGTGGTTTCATTTTGCGCATAGGTAAGTGATGTACCAATTGTGCTTAGCAAAATGCTGGTAATCAAATGTTTTCTCATTTGTTTTGTAGCTGTTTAAATGACTAGGTGATTTTTAAACCGCGATAAAGGTAGGAGAGTATTATTGATTTTGTGTTAAGTAAATATTATTTAAATATTTCCACAATCGCTGCTATATGAAGCCTTCATTTGGTAATTATATAGGTTATCGTTTGATGGTTGATGATAGGTTATTTCACTGGTGAGGGCTATTTTTTAATTTTAATTGTGCCATTGCGATAGAGGTTTAAGGCGGCCGTTAGAATACTTTCGATTGTGTCTATCGGAAGGTCTTCCTGTGGATCAATAGGCAATGTTTTCATCCGAAGACGCTGACCTGCTTCCAGCTGTACCTGGTCCAAATGTTTACCTTCAACCATCAGTAGGTATGGAAATGTAGTCCGTTTGTCGGTCCAAAGGTAACAGAATGCTTTTTTTCTATAGCAAAAGCAAGGCATACCGTATTTTATGGTCTCACTCACATCCGCATCCTGTTGAAGGATAATATGTCTTAATGCTAAAAGACAGCTTTTATTTGGTTCTTTCTGGTTCAGATAGAAATGTTGGATCTCCTGCATATGAATGATGTGTTGCAAATAAAGATACAAGACTTATCCTTTTTTATATGATATAGTTACAATTTTCTTTTGTTGTTTAGTATATTCAGACCTATTTTATGCGATCGAATTATCTATTTGCTTATGACCATAAATTTTAGAAATATAGACTATTTGAATAGTGGAAATGAAGTGCAGAAAAAAGCCTATCGGTTACTGATGGATTATCAGATTATTAACCGTCTTGAGGATTACAGTCCGATTGTAGTTGGTACAATACCGATTCAGATAGATGTTGATGGGAGTGATATAGACATTATTCTGCGTGTAGATGATTTTGATGCTCTTGAAGAAAAGCTGTCTCTTAATTTTTCGCAGCATGCACATTTTCGGTTACAGCGGGCTACCAGTCATGTAATCGTGTGCAGTTTCTCTATTGAGGAACAGCTTTTTGAAATTTATGCAACGGATAAAGCAACTGAAATTCAGAATGGATATTTACATATGCTTAAAGAGCATGAAATCATTCAATTGAGGGGGAAAGAATTCGCTGAGCAGGTCAGGCAGCTCAAAAGAAGCGGGGTAAAAACTGAACCTGCATTTTGTCAGCTATTGGGAATTGAAGGCGATGCATATACAGAACTTTTAAAGTATAATCCAGCAGATAATTCGATAAACAATGAATGATTTTAATCTAAAATAGTATGAATCCCCTAATTGAACAATTTAAAAAATATGGCTATCTCAATGAAGCAATTGAGAAAGCGGTAGAAAATAGAACTCGTTATTTTTTTAAGAAAAAGGGTGAGCATTTTTTGAGGGAGGGGCAGCATTTATCAAGCTATTTTGTTTTGCGTACAGGACTGATTCGTGCTTATTTCTTTAAAAATGGACGTGAAATGAACAGTTGGTTTGGTGAGGAAAACCAGATTTTTGGATCGATTTTGCCCGTATATACTGAAAAGCCCTCTTTTGAAAATATTCAGTTTCTGGAAGACTCCGAGATTTATGCAATTTCTGTGGACGATTTGAATGAATTGTATAGGATTTATCCTGAACTAAATCTTATAGGCCGAAAGATTGCTGAGGAGGTTTGTATTATTCTTGAAGAACGGATTATGTCCCTGCATACCGAATCTGCAGTAGAACGATATCAATCTCTCATCCGCCTACAGCCAAATTTGTTAAATAGAATTAATCTTGGTCATATTGCATCATATTTAGGAATTACACAGGAAACGCTTAGCCGGATACGGCGATAAGTACACGATTTTGATATAAGTCAAAAAATGCCCCTTATATAGGGATTATCTTTGCTTTAGAAATTTAAACTATTGGAAATGAATTGGATTGCATTGATTATTGCTGGCATTTTTGAAATTGGCTGGCCGCTCGGATTAAAAATGGCTCAACAGCCAGATTCAAATAAATTTGGTTGGATCCTATTGGCTATTGTCTCCATGAGCATTAGTGGCGGATTATTATTTTATGCTCAAAAAACTATTCCTATAGGTACAGCATATGCTGTATGGACAGGTTTAGGGGCAGTGGGCACATTAATGGTCGGAATCTTTTTTTTCGGAGATTCGGCCAATGTATTTAGACTCCTGTCTGCAACATTGATCGTCGCAGGAATTATTGGCTTAAAGATTTTTTAAAAATACTGGAAATGTTATTTATCTCAGTGTACATAAAAAAAATAGAATATGCGCTCAATTTTCTTCAATTGGATTGTTAAAAATATATAAAATCTATTTTTTTTAGTCTAAACTCCTTAGAAGAGAGTAGGTTGGGATGATTTTTGCTGCGCAATTAAATTATGAGGCAAGAACTAGCTGAAAAAATAGAATTGTATAGTAAAAGGTACGGCCTATTTATGCGACCGGAGTATATTAGCTTTGCTCGGGATACAACAAGGCTGTTGCTTCGCAACGAATGTCTCCGTGAAGGTGATATAAAAGCTTATCAAGATTACATTGCCTCACATTATCCCGAAGATCTTCCCTGGGAAATGAAACAATTTCAGGAAGCGACCAAAGCATTGGAGCACATGAGTAAGGAGACGGCTATTGCATGGGTGAATGCGCATCGAATCAATATTTTCGAATCCGACATTTTTATCGATGATGAAGATTCAATTCTGCGCCCCATTCAATCAAAAGATGAAGACATGTTTCGCTATAATTTTAACGCCTTGGAAGAACTTATCTACAATCACCAAAGACCGGACGACTTATTTCGGCGGAATAGAGATTGTTTTTGGATAGATACAAGAATTGACTGGCGGTAGTTTACTGCTCATTGAAGTGTGGTTTCCCAAGAGCTATCTCGTTCTCCGACGAATACCTCTTGGGAAACTTTTTTATTATTTGGATTCTGCGACAAAAATTTCATTTTCTTGTCCAAGGACCACGGTAGGAAACTTTTTGTTGAAGTCAATCGCAATATCTCCTTTTCCCTTTTCGCCGTCTCCGTTGGAATCCCAATCTAATGTTACGTAGTATTTTATGGGCTCAGCGTCACTGACTTTAGGCTGGATGAGCTTAAGGTGATTTTTAGGTAAATCGAGTTTGAGATCAAAAGGTATTTGGTTCGCTGTAAAACTCTTTTCCAGAATCATTGTAGCTGGTACATCTGCTATCTGGGCCGAAACTGCATACAGACGAATCTTGCCCGTTGGATTTTTAACTGCAATAGCATTTGTTGATTGAATTTTTACGGAAAGACCAGTTGTATCCGTATTCATTTTTTTCGTATTTAATGTTGTTGAACAACTGCTTGCAGCGAGTGCGACAGCAATTACTGATATTGTAAGTTTTAACATAATATTTTTTTGTTTGTTTTAACTGTTATTGAAGCACCAAAATTGGATAATTTACAATTTGAAGGATATCCCGACATTTGCAATCCCGAGGTAGCCGAATCCAAATTCGCCATAGATACCTATTTTATTACCGTAACGAATGGCTATCGGCGTAAATTGATAGGATAGCGCACCGAAGCTCGCTCTATCTTCTTTTTGTCTATTGTTAAATTTTGCATAGCCCAAACCTCCTTTTCCATATAGTTTAAGTTTAGTTTTATTCAAATAGCTATATTGCATATTCAAAAGTCCCCCAAAAACATTCCATTTTGAATCCCCAAGATCATCTTTGTAAGAAACCGTATTTTTACCATAAAATCCGTCGATGCCTATAGACAGTCTTTTGTTTAAATTACGTGAATACCCGGCAGTAAATGTGCCAGTTCCGCTGGAATGTTCTACTTCTCTTCCGAGTAAACCCATAAATATTCCCTCACCGAGCATTGTACCGATCTCTTGGGCTGGAATAAGGCCATAACCCACCCGAATTTCTGAATTTTTTTGCATGTTTTCTTGCCCATATCCTTCCAACGAAATCAGGGAGACTAGGACGATGAATATAATTTTCTTCATTAATATAGTTAAGTCAGGATTTTATGTGACTTACTTTAGATAACGTTTTTGAAATTTAATTCGCTACAATTTATTTTTTGTAGTATTTTATTTCTTGTTTGATTTGTATTTTGATTTTAAATTCTTTTTAGCCTACTAAATACTTGTGCAGTTTTTGGGGGGTATAAGGCGTCTTTTTCAAATCAAGGTGCAGACACTTTTATTAAGGACTGAATGTCTAGCGATGGGAGAGCTTAACTCCTGACGTATTTCATTGGCAAAGACAGTGGACAAAAGGCGGGGAATGAAAGCGGAACAGGAAGATAATAGGAGGGTTAAAGCCAGACGACCGGGCTGAGATCATAAGAGTTAAAGTCCTTGTAACAAAAAAGATCCTTAGCTTACGCTAAGGATCTTTTTTGTTACAAGGACTTTATTTTTAGGTTTCTAAATGAAACACCTCTGGACCAATCCTGTAGTGCTAATTTCCCACTAATATGTTTACCAAACTCTGGATAATCTTTGAAATTACTATGTTTTACCAAATCTTTCCATTTAGCGGAATTAAAATCCATTTCAGCAGTGATTTTACCATTCAGGTAGAACGTTACCTTTCCGTCTTTCTGAATAATACTCGATTCATTCCAATCATCCTGTGCTTTAATATTGACAAAGTTTTGCTGCGGTAGAAAAGTATAAAGACAGCCGGAACGCTTTAGCGGCTTATCAAAATCAGGATGGGAATCTGCCAACAACTGGTATTCTGGTCCTGAATGATAGGTCGCATTGATATCCGGTCTTTCCTGTACATTGACAAAAACGCCACTATTTCCCTCTTTTTCGAGCTTCCATTCAAACTTAAACTCATAATTTTTATACTCTTTGTCCGATACTAAGTCATATTTTTGGCTTTCACTGTTTGGATTGCAATAAATAGTCCCATTTTTAACGACCCAGGCTGTAGGAGCATTTTTACTATTATTGTAGGTATGCCAATTGTTAAGCGTGGTACCATCAAATAGAAGTTGCCAGCCGTTACTTTGCTCTTCTTCTGTCAATGTATTCGGACTGCTTTTTTCATTTTGACAGGAGAGTAAAATACAGCCCATAAAGACCGATAAGATGATTTTTTTGAAAAGGTTTAAGTTTATCATTGTTTTTATTTGTATAAGTGTCTCTTTAATAAGTTTTCCCATTTAATATGTATCCCCTAAAATAATTTTTAATATGAACTTTTGGCGATAATTTCATGTTCCTTTGCAAATTTGTTACATAGTACTTCTGCTAATACTCATCCGGAGGTTCACCTATTCTCCTATTCATTTATGAATTTTTAAAACATTCTTTCCGTCATTTTATAGAATAGACCGGTTCAAACCGTCTATGTTTTTTGGTCACCTTTCAAGTATACATGACAAGTTACACATTATAATGATTTGATCACATTTTCAGCATAGTCATTCTCATTTTGATAAAATAACCTTATCAAAATGATAGGATTCTCCAATGCTATTTTGTGGTTTATTTTTTATAACACCTGATTAATAGTGTGTTATGTTGTTTTCTGGCATAGTGGAACGCTGTTTGGCTTATTGGGACAAATGAATGTAAATATGAAAACAGGACGGAAAAGAAAAGTATGTGGCAAGAGCCCTCCGAAGGGGACGATCGGCAATGCTGCTGGCATGTAATTGAAGTTAACAAAATGAAATCGCGATTCACTAATAAAATTTAACAATGGCAATAACAATCATACTCGTCATAACTGGAATTTTGTTCTTCTGGTTATTCTATAAAATGGTCGACTTTTTCGGCAAAATATAAAAGAAATAATATGAAAGAGAAGCAAGAAAATAAAGGCAGAAGTTCCGCGCATAATTTATCGGGAGACCGTATAGCGAAGATCATAGTAGTGGTATTGATTATTGCAATGATTTTTCAACTCTATATCGGTTAGATTTTGAAGTATAGTTTTACACACAACATGAAAAAATTAAATCAATACGGTGCAGGTTTGTATATGGCGCTCCATTATAAGGAAATCCGATCAGAGATTAATTTCTTATTGCGAAAGCACAATTTTGCAGGAGCCTTACAGGCTGTTATTAATCATCTTCGGAGCTTAATTGTATTGCAAAGTACGGACAAAATTTGCCAGCATATTCATTTCCTCGGAATGATTTATGGACGAGGAAACCATTATGTCAAATACATTCTGGAAAATCTCTTTGTAAGATCTTTAGGAGGTCTTCGGCGCATCAGTTCGGTCAATGCATGGGCGGTAATCGAAGCTCAGCTACCAACACCATTTTTAGAGGTCCTTAAAGGGCAACAAATTCATAATCTATTAATATCAAAGTAAATGGCAGCTTTATTTATTGTAGCACTACTGGTTTTTGCATATATCTGTTATGTACTTCTAAAGCCAGAAAAATTTTAATAACAAGATTACTCATTCTCTATCGTCGGCGATGAAATCCTGCTTTCAGTCAGTTCTTTTCGTGTTACATAGCGAAAAGAAGAGCTTGAGGTTAGATGACGATCGGTCATGATACACTTTTTATACAAATCAACTAAAGAAATGAATACAGAGATTCTTGGAATCATAGTGATGTTCACCGTAACATTACTACTCGGACTTCCCCTTGGGAAATATATAGCTAAGGTATATGGCAATGAAAAAACCTGGTTAGATCCATTGTTTCAACCATTGGAACGATTTTTTTATCGGGTGACAGGAATTAATCCTAGCCTCCAGATGACCTGGAAACAGCACCTCGTTGCTCTTTTGACAATTAATCTACTGTGGTTCCTGTTGAGCATGGTTATCCTGATGAATATGGGACATTTGCCTTTAAATCCAGATGGGAATCCTGGAATGACTGCTGATTTGGCCTTTAATACCAGTATCTCTTTTTTGGTCAACTGTAATCTCCAGCACTATTCCGGTGAATCAGGAGTGAGCTATCTAGGACAAATTTGGCTCATGTTTCTTCAATTCGTGACGGCAGGCGTGGGAATGGCTGCTGCAGTGGTTATTTTCAAAGCTTTTAGGGATAAGACAACAACACAATTGGGCAATTTTTACGATTTCTTTGTGAAGTCTTGCACCCGGATTTTACTGCCTATCTCTGTCTTGGTTGCAGCCATCTTCGTATTCCAAGGCATGCCGATGACTTTCGAAGGTAAGGACAGCATGATTACTGTCGCTGGAGATACCGTACAGGTAAGCCGAGGACCAGTAGCTGCCTTTGTCCCAATTAAACATCTTGGTACAAATGGAGGTGGTTTTTTCGGTGCAAACAGTGCGCATCCATTTGAAAATCCCAATTATTTGACCAATATGGTGGAAATGATTGCCCAGTTTATTATCCCGATGGCGATGATATTTGCATTCGGTTTTTTTATTCGCAAGCGTAAATTTTCATGGATGATGTTTGGTGTGATGACCATTGGGTTTATCATCCTGACAATACCAAATATAAAAATGGAGATGGCTGGAAATCCAGCGATTGCACAGATGGGTATTGACACGTCTATGGGCGCCATGGAGGGAAAGGAAATACGCATTGGTGCAGCGGCATCGGGGTTTTGGAGTATTGTTACAACGATGATTTCGACGGGTTCTGTCAATTCTATGCATGATAGTTACATGCCCTTATCTGGTATGAACGAACTTATAGCGATGATGGTAAATGCTTTTTATGGCGGTGTAGGCGCGGGGATACTCAATTTCTTCATTTTTATTATACTTGCCGTTTTCATTAGTGGCTTGATGGTGGGGCGTACACCAGAGTTTATGGGTAAGAAAGTTGAAGCGCGGGAAATGAAAATCGCTATGATTGTTGCTCTTGCCCATCCTTTTCTAATCCTTGTCGGTACAGCACTTGCTACAGCGTTTCCAGCCCAAGGTGCTTCTACTTTGAATAACCCTGGATTCCATGGTTTTAGTGAAATATTGTACGAATATACTTCATCCGCAGCCAACAATGGTAGTGGGTTTGAAGGTCTTGGAGATAATACAATTTGGTGGAACATTTCGACAGGTATCGTATTGTTACTCGGCCGCTTTATACCGATTATAGGCCCAATTGCTATTGCTGGATTATTGGCTGAGAAAAAATTTATACCTGAAGGTGAGGGAACGCTAAAAACAGATACAAGTACATTCGGTTTAATGGTATTCGCTGTGATCGCGATTATCGCAGCACTCTCTTTCTTCCCTGCGTTGGCATTGGGTCCAATTGCGGAATATTTTTCCATGTAGTACTTAAAATTAAAGAATTCTAAAAATGAGCAATCAACAAACATTGTTTCAGAAAGAGCTTGTACAACAAGCGTTAAAGCAATCTTTCGTGAAGCTAAATCCTAAAATAATGTTCCGTAATCCGGTGATGTTTACTGTGGAAATCGGGACGCTGATTATGGCCGTCGTTTGTCTTTGGATAATGACTGGGGAAAAATCACAAGGTACACTTGGTTATAATTTTACGGTATTTCTTATTCTATTTTTAACCTTATTGTTTGGAAATTTTGCTGAGGCAATTGCCGAAGCCCGCGGTAAGGCGCAAGCAGATAGTCTTCGGAAAACTCGGGAGGAAACTCCAGCAACTCTGCGTGATGGTCGGGTAGTTTCGTCCGCTCAACTGAAAAAAGATGATGTTTTTGTTTGCCAGGCTGGTGATGTAATTCCATTGGATGGGGAGATTATTGAGGGATTGGCAACCATAGATGAGAGTGCAATTACCGGAGAATCAGCACCGGTGATCCGCGAGTCTGGGGGTGATAAAAGTTCAGTTACCGGTGGTACCAAGGTTTTATCTGATCGAATTGTCGTGCAGGTCACGACAGAACCGGGTGAAAGCTTTTTGGATAAGATGATCGCATTGGTCGAAGGGGCAAGCCGCCAAAAAACACCTAACGAGATTGCATTAACAATCCTTTTGGCAGGTTTTACACTTGTATTTATTATAGTAACGGTGACCTTAAAACCATTTGCGGATTATGCCAATGTTGGTATCACCATTGCGTCGTTTATTTCACTTTTTGTCTGTCTGATTCCAACAACAATAGGTGGTCTTTTATCGGCAATTGGTATCGCGGGAATGGATCGTGCACTTCGTGCAAATGTTATAACAAAAAGTGGCAAGGCAGTTGAAACGGCAGGAGATATTGATGTCTTGTTGCTTGATAAAACTGGAACTATTACGATCGGAAATCGTAAGGCGACAAATTTTTACCCCGCAGATGGCGTCCTGAAGGAAGCTCTGGTACGTGCGGCCACATTGAGCTCCATGGCGGATGAAACACCGGAAGGGAAATCAATTATCGAATTGGCTGGTGCCAATCCATCGAGCTATAAGGTCGAAAATCCTGCATTCATTAAGTTTACCGCGGAGACCCGTAGCTCGGGAATAGACTTTGCACAGACACGTATTCGTAAAGGTGCAACAGATGCTATTCGGAATATCATTGTAAAGGCTGGAAATCTGTTTCCTCAGGAAATAGATGAACGCGTAAAGCTTATCGCTCAAAATGGGGGAACCCCATTGGTCGTTGCAGAGAATGAAAAGGTTCTCGGTGTCATAGAATTGCAGGATGTGATAAAACCCGGAATCCATGAACGCTTTGAAAGGTTACGAAAAATGGGTATCAAAACTGTTATGGTGACGGGAGATAATCCGTTGACGGCCAAATATATTGCGGAAAAAGCTGGAGTGGATGATTTCATAGCCGAAGCGAAACCTGAAGACAAGATGAACTATATCAAAAAAGAACAGCTTGATGGACGATTGGTCGCCATGATGGGGGATGGTACAAACGATGCTCCGGCACTTGCACAAGCCGATGTTGGTGTAGCGATGAACAGCGGTACACAAGCTGCAAAAGAGGCCGGAAATATGGTCGATCTCGACAATGATCCAACCAAACTGATTGAGGTTGTGGAGATAGGCAAACAATTGTTGATGACCAGGGGTACGCTAACAACGTTTAGTATTGCAAATGATGTCGCCAAATATTTTGCTATCATTCCGGCCTTGTTTATTGCAGCAATACCCGCACTTCAAGGTTTAAACATTATGCAGCTCAGTAGTCCACAAAGTGCCATACTATCAGCTGTCATCTTTAACG
The DNA here is from genome assembly GCF_014170215.1 of Sphingobacterium sp. UME9. Classification (NCBI taxonomy): domain Bacteria; kingdom Pseudomonadati; phylum Bacteroidota; class Sphingobacteriia; order Sphingobacteriales; family Sphingobacteriaceae; genus Sphingobacterium; species Sphingobacterium sp. UME9. The sequence goes on from NZ_LZZP01000013.1 coordinate 1,451,235, forward strand.
CAATTATTATCCCATTACTGATTCCTTTGGCATTGAAAGGAGTCGCATACAAACCTATAGGTGCAAGCGCACTGTTACGGAGAAATCTGCTCGTTTTTGGACTTGGTGGAGTACTCGTTCCATTTATTGGTATCAAGGTCATAGACCTACTGGTTTCCCTATTTATCTAATACATTTTTAATAATAAAAGCAAAGATGAAAACACATATATATCCGGCAATAAAGATTACAATTATCTTATTGCTCCTGCTCTCAGTGGTATATCCAGCCCTCGTATGGGCAATAGCTCAAATAGCACCCAATCATGGAAAAGGGGAAATGCTTGAGTACAATGGCCAAAAGTATTACAGAAATATTGGACAGGCCTTTACGCGTGATGATTACTTCTCGTCGCGTCCTTCAGCTGTTGGTTATAATGCTGCCGGATCGGGTGGAAGTAACAAAGGACCCTCTAATGGGGAATATCTTTCGGAAGTTAGGGCCCGTATCGATACTTTCTTAGTCCACAATCCTACTGTAAAACGCGAACAGATACCGGTAGACATTGTTACAGCCAGTGGTAGTGGTTTGGATCCAGATATCTCTATAGAGGCCGCAAAAATACAAATTGATCGTGTTGCGAAAGCGAGAGGTATATCGGTAAATAGCCTACAGTCTCTTGTTGATGCCCACGTTCAGACGCCTTTATGGAATATGTTTGGACCTCGCAAAATCAATGTCCTTGAACTAAATATTGCTTTGGACAAGATGGTTGAAAAATAAAATTGACCTAAAGAGTCATCGATATACATTTTATAAGAACAATTTACATGAAAAAACTAGCGATGTTGGCCTGTTTACTCGCAGGGGCAACACAATTATTTGCACAACAAGATACGACTCAAAATACCCGATTGTCTATCAGTGGTTACCTTGAAGCATATTACCTCCGGGACTTTAACAATCCACTTGGAAATACGCGTCCAGGCTTTGTATATAGTCACAATAGGACGAATGAAGTAAACATAAACTTGGCACTTTTAAAAGCTGCATACGAAACAACAAATACCCGTGCAAATCTTGCTTTAGGTGTCGGTACATATATGAATGCCAACTACGGTGCGGAACCCGGAGTCTTAAAAAATATTTACGAAGCGAACGCCGGTATTCGTATCTCGAAAAAACATAATTTATGGATCGATGCTGGCATATTTTCTTCCCATTTGGGCTTTGAAAGCGCTATAGGAAAGGATAATTGGACTGTAACAAGAAGTATTTTTGCGGATAATTCCCCTTATTTTGAAACAGGAGCAAAAATATCCTATACATCCGCATCGGGAAAACTGTTTTTAAGTGGGCTGATTTTAAACGGATGGCAGCGGATTCAACGGGTGGATGGTAGCAGTTTGCCGGCATTTGGGCATCAATTGGTCTATAAACCGACAGATAAATGGACCATCAATAGTGGTTCTTTTATAGGCAGTGACAAAGCGGATAGCGTCAGACAGATGCGTTATTTTCATAACCTATATGCAATTTATCAAATGAACGAAAAGCTGGGAATCACATTCGGATTTGATATTGGAGCGGAACAAAAAGCAAAAGGTAGCTCAAAGTACAATGCATGGTACACCCCCGTGTTAATTGCACGATACGCGACGACCGAAAAATTTAGCTTAACAGCAAGAGGAGAATATTACAACGATAAGCATGGTGTGATCGTTTCTACGACTACAGAGCAAGGTTTTCAAACGTTTGGCTATTCTTTAAATGCAGATTATGCCATTCTTCCCAATGTTCTTTGGCGTACGGAACTACGTAATCTCACAAATAAAGATGCTATTTTCCTTGATCGGACAAATAAGTTGGTGAAAAATAGTGTAACGGCTGTAACAGCACTTACCGTTAGTTTTTAAAAACAATCGTTCCTGCCGTGTGTTGGATCGGCAGGAACCTTCTGAAATGAAAGGCAATAAAAATGGAAGAGAGGAAAAGCGCTGAACACTTTTTGGACCTTATTCGGAAATCGAGAAGAGGTCGCTTCAAACTTTATATCGGTATGAGTGCAGGCGTAGGAAAAACATACCGCATGTTACAGGATGCACATACCCTTTTACAGGGAGGAATCGATGTGCGTATTGGCTATATTGAGACACATAATCGGAAAGAAACACATCAATTGCTCGACGGTCTACCCCTTATCGCCCGACGCCATCTTTTTTACAAAGGCAAACAGTTGGAGGAACTGGACCTTTATGCTGTCTTGAATTCACATCCCGAGGTTGTCATTATCGATGAGCTGGCACATACCAATATTGAAGGTAGCAAAAATACCAAAAGATGGCAGGATGTTATGGAGATTCTTGAAGCGGGGATTAATGTGATCAGCGCTGTTAATATCCAGCATATTGAGAGTTTAAACGAGGAGGTCAAAGCGATTACAGGTGTTGAAGTGCAAGAACGTGTTCCCGACAGTGTTATTGATTCCGCAGATGAAGTCGTTAATATTGATCTTACTGCAGAAGAGCTTATCATTCGCCTAAAAGAGGGCAAGATCTATGATGCGTCAAAAATTCAGGCAGCGCTTCAAAACTTCTTTAAAAGCGAACATATCTTACAATTGCGTGAAATGGCGTTGAAAGAAGTTGCCTCCCAGGTTCAACGCAAAGTAGAGATTGAAGTTCAACCCCAACGATGGGTGCGAAAGGAGCGTTTCCTGGCTTGTATAAGTTCTAATGAAATAAAAGCAAAAAACGTCATCCGAAAAACAGCACGCTTAGCAGGATATTACAATAGCAGTTGGTTTTTGCTCTATGTACAGTTGCCAAAAGAGCGCGGAGATCGGATAGCTTTAAATAAACAACGGCACCTGATCAATAACTTTAAACTGGCGACAGAACTTGGTGGAGAAATTATCAAAGTAGAAAGTCATAGTGTGGCAAAAGAGATCATCGCTTTGTGCGAGCTCCGCAAGATCACCACAGTTTGCATTGGAAAACCACGATTATCTCTTTTAAGGATGTTACTTGCTAAGGATACATTTAGCAAACTGCTGGCACAACTGTCGACCAAAGACATCGACCTGATTATATTGTCTTAATGATAAAGACAAATTGTGAATAAGATGAAAATAAAAACGAAACTTACCTTTGGTGTAGGATCACTTTTTCTCATGATCTTTCTACTTGCCGCGCTAAGTGGTTGGTATGTAAACCGATTAAAAAAGGATACCGCAAATATACTGACAGCGAACTACAATACGCTGCTGTACGCCAAGAATATGTTATTGGCATTAGAGGAAATTCCTGTTGAAAAAGCTGCTTTTAACAATTTCCAGATCAATCTTGACAAACAACGGAAAAATGTTACCGAAGTCGGAGAGCAGCAAACAACAAACGCAATTGCCAAACATTTTTTAAAACTGAGAGATAAGCCCTTAGACGTTACTATTGTCTCGTCTATCAGAAAGGATATTGCCTTGTTAATGGAACAAAATATGACGGCAATTTCTCGGAAGAGTATTATTGCGGATCGCACCGCCGAACATGCAATTTTGGTCATTTCATTTGCCGGGGCACTCTGTTTTATCATTGCTTTTATATTGCTGGTTAATTTACCGTCCAATATAGCTGACCCCATTGCGAAATTGACAGCGAGTATTCGACAAATTGCAGGACAGAACTACAAAGAGCGTATTCAGGTACAGAGCGGAGGTGAGTTTGCGGAACTCGTCGCTTCATTTAATTCCATGGCAGAGAAACTTGAAGAATACGCTGAAAGTAAACTTGAAAAAATTTTAAAGGAAAAAAGACGAATAGAGTCTCTTGTTGATCATATGCATGATCCGGTGATAGGCTTCGACGAAGAGCGACGTGTCATTTTTGTCAACGAGGAAGCACTTCGCATCACAAATCTACATAAAGATCAACTTCTCGGAAGATCTGCTTTAGCGGTTTCAGATGAAAATGATCTTGCTAAGGATATTTTTAAGGATCTTTTTCTTCCTGTAGAAAAACGTGAAAAAAATGCGGTTAAAATTTATGCAGACGATAGAGAAAGCTATTTTGAAAAAGATGTTATCGATATCAATGTTTTGCCTACGGGTGAACTTGAACCAAAGTTTATCGGGCAGGTGGTTATCCTAAAGAATATTACGCCATTTAAGGAACTTGATCTTGCAAAAACAAACTTCATCGGTACTGTTTCGCACGAGTTCAAAACACCTATTGCGGCGATTCAGATGGGGGTCCAATTGTTGGAAAACGAGCAAATAGGTCATCTGAATACCGAGCAGCTTACATTGTTAAACGGAATAAAAGATGATTCTAACCGCCTGCTTCAAATAACCGGTGAACTGTTAAATATGACGCAGGTTGAAAGTGGTTCCATTCAAATTAACTTACATACGACGGAAATACAGCCAATTATTGAATATGCTATCATGGCAAATCAATTTGCTGCGAATCAAAAAAATATCCACTTTGTTATCGAGGTAGACCCCAATGTGAAAGCTGTATTTGCTGACAATGAGAAAACTGCCTGGGTTCTTACAAATTTTCTTTCCAATGCGATACGTTACTCCCATGAAGATTCGGTTATTCGTATAGTAGTGGAAAACAGCGAACTAAAAACAAAATTTATCGTTACCGACAGTGGGCAAGGGATCGAGCCGAAATATCTAGATAAAATATTTGCGCGTTACTTCCGTGTGCCAGGGTCCAAAAAAGGTGGAACAGGACTTGGTTTAAGTATTAGTAAAGAGTTTATAGAGGCGCAAGGTGGCGAAATTGGTGTTGAAAGTGATTATGGCGCAGGAAGTTCTTTCTATTTTTCATTGCGTACCGCAATTTCCGATAATTAATACCATATTAAACGATTCGTATCTGTTCATACAGCACATCATGACAATAGAACAAGGACGGATGGGAGGAGAAAAATTTTTGAGATTATAAGTGGCGCCGGCAAGCCACTTATAATCTCAAAAATCGATTAATGGTTGACTAAAGCCATAGCGCCTTCGCTGTATCGTGCTCCGATATTGGGGTATTTGTGGAGTATTTCATCTATTTTTTTTAAATCATCATGCGATAATTGTACATTAAGGGCACCAACATTTTCCTCCAGGTATTTTCTTTTTTTAGTTCCTGGAATAGGAATGATGTCATTTCCCTGTGCCAGCACCCAGGCTAAAGCGAGTTGTATTGGACTACAGTTTTTATCTTTTGCCAGTAGGGAGAAGTCGGCGACTAATTGTGCATTGTTCAATGCATGTTCACCTTGATTTCGAGGTAAGGTTCTTCTAAAGTCGTCCGAAGCAAGATCTTCTAAATTTAAAGAATTGGAAAATAATCCACGCGCTAGAGGCGCATAAGGAATTAAACTTATCCCCAATTGCCGTACGGTCTGTAAGATTTCTTTTTCTACATCACGTGTAAGGAGCGAATATTCGCTCTGTAAAGCAGCTATAGGGTGTACGGCATTTGCTTTAATGATTGATGCGGGAGATGCTTCGCTTAAACCCAAATACCTCACTTTTCCTTCTTTAACCAATTCTGCCATAGCGCCTACGGTCTCTTCGATAGGAATATTGGGATCTACGCGGTGTGCATAATAAAGATCTATGGTATCGATTCTAAGGCGTTTTAAACTTTTTTCTACCGCTAATTTTATCCATTCGGGCGAGCCATCGAAATAGGTGTTTGCAGTACCACTTGGACCTGCTATTTCATCTTTAAAGCGAAATCCAAATTTTGTTGCAATAAAAACTTTGTCACGGTTGGGAACAAGCACTTTTGAAATAAGTTCCTCATTGGCACCGTTGCCGTACATATCCGCGGTATCCCAAAAATTAATGCCGAGGTCCAATGCTCTTTCCAATGTCGCAATACTCTCTTTTTCGTCAGTAGGTCCGTATGCAAAGCTCATTCCCATACAGCCTAATCCAATCGCAGAGAGTTTTTCATTTGTTGTTCCAAGATTTCTATATTTCATAATGATTACATTTTGTTCAATACAAAAGTACATATGGAACAAACGAAGCGAGTTAAGACAATCAAACAGATTGTTATACAATTCAAACAGTACTGCTTCGGACTTGGTTTGGAGACATCCCGGTTTGCTTTTTGAAGAAATTGGTAAAATAGGATGGATATTCAAATCCCAGGCTGTAGGCAATATCCGATACATTCCAATTGGTATGCAACAACAAAGCTTTGGCTTCTTGGGCCACACGGTTTGCAATGTGTGTACTGGTGGTTTTGCCTGTGGTTTCTTTTACCGACCTATTGAGGTGATTGATATGAACCGAAAGTGCATGCGCATAATCTGCGGGGCTTTTCAATTGCAGGCTAAGTTGAAGGGTATTGATTGGAAATTGTCTTTCTAACAGCTCAAGAAATAGTCCCGATACCCTGGTCGAGGCATTGGTATAAGATCCAAAACTCGCTGCGGGACTCGATTTCATCGTTTCATGAATTAGAAGATGTAGATAACTTCGCAACATATCATCTTTATGAATATAGCTCGAGTTCATTTCAACCATCATCTTTTGGAAGATTGTAGAAATTTCTGCTAATTGTGTTTCATCCGGAAAATAAATCGGGTTGCTACCTATCTTGAACAGGGGAGAGTCTTTTAGACTTTCTATCCGTTCACTATGCTGTATAAATTCCTCTGTAAATACACAATACCATCCGGATTGTTCTGAGGATTCGGGTTCCCAAGCATATGGAACAACCGGATTCGCAAATAACATGGCAGGTCTATCGATTTGTATCCACTTATCTGCGTAATATAGTTTTCCACGCCCTATGATAAGGGAGGTTTTATAAAAATCGCGGCGATTGTACGGAGAGACGACAGTACAGGATTCCCTGCTGAAAACATTGAAATGCCCAATTCCCGTATTATTTAGCGGCAAATCCAAATTAGTTAAACCTGGTTGCCTTTTGTAAAAATCTGTTACACTTTCGGCTGATTTCATATTACTAAATTAAAAAAAGAGAAACAATCCTACGTCATAAACGGATCAGTTTCTCAAAAATGAATTCGAATATTTGGTTAGCCTATGGCATTTTTTTGAACTGTTTGTGATTTTGTTCCTATTTTTGAGGGTATCCAATAATTGATTTTTTATCACAAGGATATCCTTTACATGTTGCGACCATGATTAAAATTTATCATAATAAAAATTGTAGTAAGAGTTGTAATGCATTGGAGCTGCTACAGCATCAAGCTGTGGATATAGAAGTACAGGAGTACTTAAACGATGTTCCGACGAGAGGCCAATTGATTGAATTATTGGGTCAACTTGCTTTAAAACCTTTGGAACTTATCAGAAAAGGAGAATCGGTCTTTCAGGAAAAATTCCAAAATCTTCGCTTGACAGATGAGCAATGGATCGATGTGATGCTGGAGTATCCGATCTTGATTGAGCGCCCTATCGTTGTAAAGGACGGTGTAGCAGTAATTGGTCGGCCTATTGAAAAAGTTTTAGCACTTATTGGTGCTAAGTGACGATGCTGGCTTGATTGTTATATTTCTTGATTGTATGAAACATTTTTTGAATATATTGACAGCTTTGTTAGATATTTTTAAACTATTGCTCTGATCCAGCTAATACTTGTTTTTAGTGATCTAAACAGGTTATTATTTGAGCAAATTAAGTTTATTGATGTTATAGAGGCTATTTATGCTTACACTGACTTTATCAGGGTCTTGTTGGTGTATCCCATGGCTGTATCCTGGTAAAAGAATCAGTTCAAAATTATCGCTCGTTTATCAGCCTTGTTACATGCCCTTTAAGGGCATTGATTGACCGTGATCCAATGTCTTAAAATTAATAATCATTGCGTATAAATTCGTGAGAAGGGTCCTGTTCCCACAATATTGTTCTGCCTTTCGAAAGATTGTAAATTTTAGAATTAATTATTCAAATATCATGGGCATCTTGAGTAAATGTGATAAAAACCATACGATAGTTATCTCGTCTCAAAGGTCCCTGACCAAAGTATTATATTTTTCCCTAAAATGAGGTATCAAGGACCACTTGTTGAGAATTTTTCATTTTTTTCTTATCATTTTCAAGGGCAACAAAGGAAGATCAGATAGTAATCGGATTCTAACTTTTGACAGTGCTTATTCAGTGCTCGTTCAGTGCTTGTTCAGTGATCACTCAGTGTAGACTGAATGAACAATGATTGACTACTGTCTAAAAATTGATTCAAAAATGTTATTAGATATAATTTGGTATTAATGCATTTCAGTTTTACCCTTAATGTCTGTAACCTACTCCAGTAAATATGGCAATGATCAAAGGGGTGTTGAGGGGACTGAAGGGATTTTTTAAAAAACGTGGGGTGATAGCAGACCTACGGGGTTATACAGTCTCGTTGTATGTAATTGGCTAAAGTATTTGAAATTAACGATTGTATTGCTGTTTTCAAATATTGATTATTGAGCTACAAATATCGCCAAGTTTTGACCTAATATGGGTTCCAGATTTACCGGTTGAATAATTATGTGCAGATTTACGGTATTAAATGAAAACATGGAATATGTTTTTACGATTTTACAGATTTAAATACTTCATTAAATACTTTTAGTTTGAAAAGAGTCCTCGTTATCCTGTTCATTTTGCTGGTTTCATTTTTAATAGCAGCGTTTTTTATCAACGTCAATAAGAGGGAAACCTTGCTCTATAAGATACAGCAGTGGGTTACCTACGATACAGCAGATTGGGAAAATTATGAAAACAATAAACAGCTACTTGCCGCTGGGGCTACCGAAGTAACGACGACTGAAGTGGCAGCTGTAGAAGATGATCTATACCCGGTTGATACAAATCGCATATCGCCAGAATTTAGGGCTTTAGAAATCGAAAAAATTAGAAAGACAGATTTTGGACGATTAGTAATAGCGAAGTTACCACCGGATCATGAGGATGCACAAATTGCATTAATTCATCTCACGGATCGTAAATTGACCGATGTGATAATCAATCAGAAGATTAATATTAAAGTTGGAACTTGTTTTGAAAACCCAAAAACAGCAGGTAATTATCGTTGCGTGAGTTGTATGATTTTACTTTACAATCGAGAGAAGAAAAGTTGGGTGGAGGCTCCAAACGGTGAAAATTTCTTGAAAAATGCCTATGATTTTTACCAGGCGTCTGAAGGAGATATTTGGCAAGCACGCGACTTGTCCATGAGAATCCCTTATGATTATGCGCTAATAGCAAAATATAGTAAGTAAAATTTCTTTTAAGTAGTTAATATCAATACCGTTATGTTTAAATTTTTAAGAGAATTATTGAATGCGGCAAAGGATGGTGTGCATGAAGCCAAAGATGAGCTTACTTTGAAAGCTGAAGAAGAAAAAAGGGCGGAGAGTTTAGCAAATGATAACAAAATACTTCTGGATATTCCTTATGAAGAGCAGTTTGGTAATGCATTAGGAGCCGCATTTAGAGTCATTGTTTTTGGGGACTGGTTTACGGTATTCGGAAGTACGGGAGATGATGGAAATTATCCGATTCACTTATATCAATTTGGAAATTATCCCAAAATTGATCAATATAGAAGTGATTTTATCAAATTATTAAAAAGAGATTTTGGTATAACAGATACAGACAGCTGTCTTGAAATGTTGAGCTCATATTTTACGTTACTTGGAATAGAAAAGACAGGGACCGCATTGGAAGAAAAAAACGGCAAAATCGATACAGCCGTTTGGGATATCTCCAAAGTAGGGGTGAATGCTTTTGTTGTTGCTGTAGCAAGTCATATTACGACATCCGCAACGGACGTTGGATATCTATCAAAACCTGTGGCATTAGATGTTCTCAAAAAGTTGTCAGTATATGCGAAAAAGCATTTTAGTGATTGGTTGCTATTTTCCGATCATTTTCTGGAAGGAGAAGATCAAGTTGGGTTAAACAGTAAAATTGGGAAATCTTACTTGAAAAGGTATATTGGGTATCTTAAAGAAAAGAAAGGAAGTCCCTGGAATAATGTCGCATGGTGGAATGGTAATCATTCCGTCTGAGTGTTATCTCATGTGGCCTTCACGTCCACTACATTTTACGGCTTTGGATTTGCGCTATCAATTGGAACAACAAATCGCTCAGAAAGAACTCGGCGACCATAGCTATTTCGAAGGATTACATGCTATCGAGAAAGATGAAGGGGGAATTCCCCTGTTTTATCTGACTTGTGGAAGTTAATTTCTTTTTTGTGGAATAAATGAATTTTAAAGGCATTGTTTTGGTTATCAGTTATGTGTTGATCGTTGTCGTGTTGACAGAAGTTTATAAGAAAAATGTAGCTAAAAATTATTTATACGGTGTTAAAAAAAGCTATGAGATGAATGATCATTTTGAAACAGATAAATTAAGAAAACTGTCGTCACGACCCTTTCTATTTGGTATAGAAGATAATCTGTTAAGTGACGAAGATTATTTTTTTGATGAAAATTATTTCTACGCTGTCGGTCGAAAAGGTGGGGCGGGTAGATCCTTTAGGTTAGTGGATATCATTGAACTTCGTAGGACATCGACTCAAATTAATAATCACTATATCTGGCAAGTTGTCGTTCAATTGGATAGTAAGGGACAGTTCATTTTCAGTTTTACGCATAACTATTCCCTCTGGAATAGAAATTTCTATGTTTTTTATCAAAAAATACGGGAACTAAATCCACATGCAATTAAATCAAAATGGAGTTTGTGGACGATGTAACAAATTCAATTTCAACGTCTGGATGTATAGAAAAAGAAAAGTGGCTAAAACTGTAATCTAATTGCTTTTGTTATCCTAAGTAAAACGTTATGGGTAAATTACGATTATTGATCATGAATGTGTTGGTAGTTTTTCTGTATGGAGCTTGTCAATTACCTCAGCGCCCGCCACAGTCCAGTACAAATGAATCTAAGTACAAGGCACAGGAATTACCTTCTAACATAACCTTTTTTGGTGGTGGAAGATCTAAGGAAATGAATATGGTATCAGGGAAAACGGATACTATTTTCATTTCAGTCCATCAGGCGGATTCGGTTCTTATCAAAATAAAAACTCCCACGGATACAGCCAATGTACGAATTAGTCAGCTTTTTCTGCCCAATGGTTCGGCTGATGGTCCCTTTGGCCAAGAGCTTGCCTATAGATTTAAAGATGTTGGTCAATATCATATTACTGTGAATGAGAATAAAATGATAGGAAATCATTACTCAGGGCCTTATGTAGTACAAATTGTGCCAATAGTTCAATCTTTCTAGGCTACTCAACATCACCTGTGTACTTGATCGTATTATTCACGTAAAGCGCTGATTTTTTTGCATCATATTTATAGTTATCCTTTTGGTAAATGTCGTTTTCGACTTTATCCAGGATAATGGTTTTTTTACTGTCATCAGGTAAAAATAATTCTAGCTTTGATTTATCCTCGCTAAGGACAACAAAGGCACTAATGACAGCTTTTCCTTCTTCTTTCTCCGTTGGATTTAGGCGTAAGCCAACATTGAAGACCTGAATACATCCTTGTTTGATCTCGCTCCAAGTTTGTCCTGCCGCGACTAAACAACCGTGCTCATCCTTGCTGCCGCCGACCGACGGAGTTGCTTCCTTACTTTGGCCAGCTGTTTCTTTGGATTCGCTGTTCTTGGGAGCATTGTTACAGGCTGTAAAAGTAACAAGGCTCATGACTATAAATGCTAGTTTTCTCATTTGAATCGGTTTTTATATATTTCATGATATTCACACAATAAATATACCACAGTCGTCTGTTTATTCTTTAATCGACCTTTTACGATGGGCTTTCATCCTTTCCTTAGCTATAAGGTGCAGCTCCGCGGTATCGCAGAAAAATGTGTGTAGCGTACGTCAATATTGTCATAGGACAAGTCGAATTTCTGTATAGTTTATTAATATTGTGGTGCCGCGCAATGTGATCTTTTGTATCAGAACATTGGACGGAATGATTTTAAACCAATGTAGATAGACAAAAGTATTCTTATCATTTAAAACATCCTATGAAACATAAAGATCATCCTGTCAAAAATTTGGTTTCGGTTATTTTAGTTGAAAAGCAGCTAGCCGATGTTTGGAAATACTGGAATGATGCTGATGCAATTATGCAATGGAATATTCCATTTGACGATTGGCACTGTCCTGCTGTTCATATTGACTTTAGGGCGGGCGGGATGTTTAATTTTAGAATGGAACAAAAAAATAGTCGGGAGGGATTTGATTATGTAGGAGTATACGATGAGATTATTTGGATGGAGTATATTGAAAGTACCAGTGGAGGTAGAAAGTGTATTGTTGAATTTCAGGCGATTGATAACAATACGATTATCCGTGAAACTTTCGAACCTGATACATTTACACCTTTGGACCTACAACAGTCTTTTACCGATGGGGTCTTGCTAAGTTTTAAAAAATTTATAGAAAACAAATCGTTGTAGAAGCGTGTTGCTACTGACAGAAATATAGACTTTATAGAATAAATTATGTGTGAAATAGAATCGAAAAGCGGTTATGCACCTGCTAATGGAATAAAACTTTACTACGAAATATTCGGCACAGGAAGGCCTTTAGTATTGATTCATGGCGGAGGTTCCTCTGGATTCTCTGATTTTGAAGAGACAATAAAAAGATTGCATGACCAGTACCAGTTGATTGTGATAGACCTGCAAAATCATGGAAGATCCGAACACAGAACCACTCCCGAAACCTTCGAGCAGGATGCGAAAGATATTTCGGCTGTTCTTGACTTCTTTTCTATCGCAAAAGCATCATTTTTTGGTTTTAGTAATGGAGCGACAACACTTTTGAAATTTGCGACGATGTATCCGGACAAGGTGGAAAAGCTGATTGCAGCATCGGGAAATACCAAAAGAGAGGGACTTTTAGATGGTTTTTTTGAAAGTATGGAAGCTTCAACGATTAACGATATACCACCTTTTCTCAAAGAGAACTTTATGAAGCTGAATCCAGATCCGGAGAAATTTCGAAATATGTATGAAAAAGATAGCCAGCGCATGATAAACTTTAAAGACTTCGAAACGGAATCCTTAAGCCTTTTGACCTGCCCGGTATTTTTGATAGGGGGAGACCAAGATGTTGTAAAAACGACACATCTAGCTGCCATGCAACAGCAGATTCCTCATGCTCGACTGCTTATTTTACCGGCTAATCATGGGAACTATATGATGGCTGATTTTAATGGCGATGTCAATGACCAACTGATCGATTTTACACTAGAACAAATACAGCATTTTTTGGCACCCAATTGATACCTGTTCAATCGAATAAGTTCGCGCCAAAAGTTTATCTATAATTACGCATATTACGTTCCATCTTACGTATGCGCTGTTCGTTTTTTCCGTCAACACGAGATGCAACCGCCCAAATGGCTGCGGGTATCCAACCCAGTATGGTCATCTGTAGGATCAAACAGAGAATGCCACTTAGAATCTTACCGCGTAAGAAAAACGATAACCAAGGAAGTAAGACTGCTATTAATATCATAAATAATAGGGTTATAAACATTAAAATACAAAAGTACGGTATTCACCATTAAAAATCGCGAATAATATCAACTAAGGCAAATTAAGTTATTTTTGTTTTATTGTAATGTGTTGATAATTAATGTATAGTAGTTTTGTGTTGGTAGAATAGGTAAATGTTAAGAAAACTTAAAATATGCCTTCCGACAGATGAATTTTAAAATTTTAAGGAGGTGTGGCACCAATGTTGATGTTCCCCTGTCGAATATTTTAGATGCAGATTACATAGAATAAATGACGGAAAACATGGGAAACAACAATAGTATTATTGAAAATTTAGACAGCAAATATCGTGGATATCTAGAGGATGAGGGAAAATGGCTCAATGATGGATTTAAGAATATTTTCATCGATGGGGAACCAAGTAAAGCAAATCTGAAAACCTCGGTTTATCTTATGTTACCCCAAGAGATCAGAGAATATGTTGATCAATTGTTACTCAACGATTGATTATAAAATTATAGGAATAAGTAATTCAAAGTAAAAGTTTACTAGAATCAGTTTTTTCTGATTTTAGTAAACTTTACTTGTTTAAACAGGGGAGGGTAGACCATATCTCCATTAAATACCATATTCTTTCACGGTTTGGCAAATTTGCTCTTTTTGTTTTCGGCTTAATACGTTCAACATGGTAAGGATTTCTTTACCTTGAAAAGTCTCAAGCTCAAGTCTAGGACCCAACCAATTGCTTTCAATAATACGGATATTAACAATTTGAATGTAGGGCACGAATACCAGCGCATCCAAATCTGCTAAAGCCCACATACTCACGGTCTTCTTTTTAATCCGTTTAAAATACAATCCTTTTTTATCTGTTCGGGCTCGGATGATCTTCCTGCTGCTCTTTAGAAGAAGGCAGCCGCCGATAATAAAAGATAAATGGAGTAACAGCATAAATAATGAGACTAAAAAGCGAAATACATCTTTAAAGTCAAGTACCATGGCACTGAAATTCTCTTTAAATGAATCATTCGGATGAAAACCGATGAAACATGTAGAGATCCCCATTAAAATCAAGATATTACTGATGATAATGGATCGCCAATTGGGTAGGTAATAATTAATAAAGGTTTCACTGTCTGTGGCTGCTAATTTTCTCCTTTTCATATCTAAATATAGGGACCTTATAAATTGACTGTACAGAAGACTTACAATTCGTTCAGAAGCATTTATAATTCGACAACTATTGTTATAAAGGTATGAAGTCTGTTTTTGAAATTATTATGAACTTGTTTATTGGTCGCATCGAAATCTGTGTTACGGAAGATTGGACCACTGTACATCTGCTATCTGGATGAGGTCGATACGAAAGAGTTGCGATACATTTGCACTATAAATCAAACTATTTAATGAAATGAATTATAACATTAGAAAGGCAAGTCTTGAGGATCTTGATCAAGCAGCAGCGTTATTCAATCTTTATCGGATTTTCTACAGACAGGAATCGGATTTGGAAAAAGCCAAAGAATTTTTGAGGGACCGATTTTTGTGCGGAGAGTCAGAAATCTTTTTGGCAATTCAGGGCGAACAAGCTGTTGGTTTTGTTCAGCTTTATAAATTGTTTCATTATACTAAATTGCAGCGACAGTGGTTGTTGAGTGATCTATTTGTGCATCCTGATCACCGGAGTAAAGGTCTTTCGGTTCGGCTTATAGATCGTAGTAAAGTCTGGTGTGACGAGACTGGAGCTTGTGGTCTGATGCTTGAGACCGAGAAAACAAATGTTATCGGTAATAGTCTTTATCCGAGGTGTGGATTTGAATACGACGGCATGCATAACTATTATCATTGGTGGCGATAACCTTAACTGGATCGTCAGGGCACTTCTGCGTCTGGCGATCCAGTTGGCAACTGAGATTAATTAGACGGCAAATTGTGTCAAATGATGATCCAGGTGTTTATAAAACATGTTGTTCCACTCCCAGCTTTTAAGCTTGCCGAAAGAATGGGACTCCTTCCCATCAAAATAGTTTTCGCCCAATTCCAGCGTTTTTTTAATGTAATCGATTAACCTACGTTGCTCGATCTCGAAATCACGTCTGGATGTTACCAGAAACTCTGTAGCAGTAGGGTTATTTCTCTTATAAGGTTTTTCATTGACCACCAGATTCTTTACAAACCATTTTAGTAGTAGTTTCTTTAATCCAGTAGGCTTAGGATGCTTGTCTTCATAGATTAATTCATAGGTCACATTGCAGTGGGCTAACATTTGATCGACAGTCATTTTACCCCATTGGGCACTGCTGTCTGGATTAAGATTTTGAATCCGTGCTATCACTTCATCACTCACTGTTTTGTCAAAAATATTTTTCATAATTTAAATGCTAATTGGTTTTCAGGTTGCTGGAACTTTGATTGGGGATGATAACGTACGAAATAATATTCTATATTAATTGAAGTATAATATCACATTTAAAGGCTCATCTTTTACAGTTACTTTCTTTTCGGTAGGCCCATTTTTATTGCTGTACCTCAAGGTATAAGACTGATTTTTTTTCACGATAAATGTTAAATAGTCATTTGCATCCTGCAGTTTATTTGCGGTCGAACCACCGCCAATTTGATCATTTCCTTGAAAGATATCCACATTGCATTTTGTTCTGCCTTCCGGTTGACATTGATCGTTACTGAGATACATGGTTACGTTTAGACGGGTGTAAGATTTGTCGTTCAATTGTTGGCTATATTGCTGATTGAATAGATCAATATAGCGCTGGGAAACATTATCTGCATATACTTCTGTTTCGCTCCATGCTGGGAATGAGGTAGCTGCCGGTTTGTAGGAAGCCGCATAAATGGAATGTTCCTTGCTATTCGGATCGGCTTTCCCTGCGTCGGCCAAAAACCAGCTGTAATTTAGGTCTTTGTCCGGATAATATTCAGTAAAATACCATTTACCATTAATCCATACCTCGACCCAACTGTGGTTACCACGATTGTCATGCCAGTTTGGTGTACCTGCAATCCGGGCCGGTATACCTACTGATCGCAATGCATCGATCAGTAAAATGGATAATCCGGTACAAGATGCCATCCCTTGGCTTATCGATTCAGATGGATTTTGATCTGCTTTTTTTCGTTGGGTATTGTAATCGACTTTTACTTCATCTCTGATATTCTTATTTATGGCTACAATGGCATCTTTCATCGTTTTGCTATTTGTTACATATTTTGAGAAACGATCGTAGAAATCACCACGCCAGTCGTCTAGATCTTCAGAAAATACACGATAGGGCAATACCTCATTTAGAAAAATAGAATCTGGAATTTCCTTAGCCCAGGAAAATGTTGATCTTGCCTGGTAAGCCTTTTCAATATTATGGATAAGATGATCACTCTTAATCGTCGTCAAATCATTCTTAGGCATATAAGCTATGAGAAAAGCCGCGCCTTCACGCATTTCTTTGGGCAGTTTCTCTAGTACTTTTTCCAATTCATTACGATTCGTGCCGGCAGCTTTTAGTGCATTTTTGACTGGTTTTTGATACTGACTTGGTAAAGAGGAAAGCTTGAAATCTTGTGCAGATGCTTTGAAAAAAATGGCTGTAGATAAACAGCAGAAAACTAAAGAAAATACCTTTTTAAACATAATATACGCTTGCTTGTTCTTTATCTATTTAAATTAACACAATTTGTATATTTCAAACATAGATAAATTGATTTTTATATGCAAAAATACGATTTATAGTCTGACTCGTAACTTAGAAGCCCAATTTACATAATTTCTTCTTTGACAGCCCGTGAGCCTCTGTTCTAGCCCGATAGCTACCTGCATTGGGACAGAGCCGTATCACAGTCCCTGTGAATCCGAGATGAATCCGACATTCTCTTGGAGTGACAGCCCTTTATTAAGGTGGACTCAACGTGGACTCAATGCGAACGAAGTACGACGATGTACTTTTGGATTGCGCTGCACTTCTAAAAAGTCAAAAGGTATTAATCCCGCACAATTTCATTTGCAAATGAATACAAATTTATTTTAGTTTGAAGATCTTTACGTCGAAGTAAAGATCATAACCCAAAAAATAATTTGAATGACAATTCCGATGAAGCCGTTTCATTTTCTATATTATAGTGTATGCTGTCTGATCCTTTTATCTGGTATGCTGTATTCCTGTCAATCGCAAAATCCGGATCGGGTGATACTTGAAAAATTGGATAGGACCTTTAATGCATCCAAATTTTATGGCCCCAAAATAAAAAGGAGTGAAGAGTTGATGCATGCGGACGTTAAAAGTATGGATAAGAAAGAGTTGAAAGAAGTCTTTGAAACCGCCATATTTAAAAAGGATACGCTTGCTATTTTTAATTCAGAAGGGAGTCTGCCAACGTTATTTTATATCGAGTCTACCGCAGCTTGGGGAACACGGAAATTAAAGCCAGTTAAAGATTTCGGTTATCGTTATACAACTGTTTCATACAATGAAGAAAAGGATACCATAGCGATATTAAACGGAGTTTCTTTTCCAGCCTTGACTGTGGCAGAGGATAAAAATGGTGAATTTGCTTATCTATATGCAATGAAGACTTCAAAAAATAAGGATGATTTTCAAAATATTTACAACTATCTACAGAAGACGTTTACAAAATTGAAGCTTCAAGATGATGCGGGAAGTGGTATAAAAGGTTGGGAAAATAAAGACTTTTACTATTTTTTACATAAAAAAAATAGAAGGGAAGAACAGATTTTTTCGTTTGGAGAAGATGAAGACGACAAGCCGACGACTACAGACATCACCGATATCCGTTTGGAAATTTATTCTAAAATTTACATCCAAAATATGCAAAAAGAGCAGGTTTACTTACCGGATTATATTCCCATTATCAAATGACAGATGTAGATAATTGGTAACCGTCAAACTTGTTACAAACCTGCATAAGCGAATTTGTTTATATTTACTTCCTTGTAAAAAAATCAATCAAATCGTTTTATTTTTATGTCAGATACTCAAATACCGACTTCCGCTTATGCAGATACCAAACCACACTATGCTGTACTTGATGGGTTACGTGGGGTCGCAGCTATTACCGTGGTTTGCTTTCATATTTTTGAAGCCTTTGCAACAAGCCATTTAGATCAGCGAATTAATCATGGTTATTTGGCGGTCGACTTTTTCTTTATGCTTTCAGGGTTTGTTGTGGGCTATGCTTATGATGATCGCTGGAAGACGATGACAACAAAAGAATTTATCAAACGAAGAATAATACGTTTACATCCGATGGTTGTTATGGGAGCGATCATTGGAGCGGTTATGTTCTATTTTCAGGGTTGTTCTGTTTGGGATGTGACCAAAGTGACATTTTCTTCGCTGGCAATCGCGACCCTATTGAATGCCTTGTTAATTCCTGCGATTCCGGGGCATGAGGTGAGAGGGCTTGGGGAGATGTTTCCATTAAATGGACCAAGCTGGTCGTTGTTTTTTGAATACATCGGTAATATCCTGTATGCATTGGTCATTCGAAGATTTTCGACCAAAGCGTTAGCCGGACTCGTTATTTTATTCGGAATAGGTTTGGCTGCATTTGCGATATTGGGACCCTTGGGAGATATCTGTGCCGGTTTTTCACTCACAGGAACAGAATTTACGGCAGGTTCACTTCGACTTTTATTTTCTTTTACAGCGGGTCTATTTCTATCGAGGATATTTAAATCTTTACAGATCAAGGGAGCATTTTGGATTTGTAGTTTAATCTTAGTGCCACTTTTGGCCATGCCACGCATTGGTGGGGCCGAGCATTTATGGATGAATGGTCTGTACGACACGTTATGTTGTGCTGTTGTTTTCCCTTTGCTTGTTATTTTAGGAGCATCTGGCAAGGGAGAAAGCGGTATTACAAGTTGGCTTTGCAAGTTTTTAGGCGATATATCCTATCCTTTATATATGGTACATTATCCCTTTATTTATCTATACTATGCTTGGGTCAAGAATGAAAATCTGAGTTTTGAAGAATCTCTGCCTGGAGCAGCAGCTGTTGTGATCGGAAGTATTGTGCTTGCATACGGCTGTTTGAAGTTATACGATATACCCGTACGGCGATATTTGTCAAAACGATTGCTAAGATCAAAAGGGAAATAGCAGCCGGCAAACTAATCCTATATTTATTATAAAATAAAAAAAACACCAATTTATGGTGTTTTTTTTATGCATATTACGTAGAGCAGTGACCTGTACATAGAGAAAATATCTTGTCATGTTAAATAACGCTTGAATGTCAGTCTTTTTCAAAAAAAACGTTGTTATATTTCGACGAATAAAATACCAAATAGAAGCCTAAAGGACTTCGGTACACCGTTGGATCTGACGCAAGAATATGATGAGTGGGAGAGTCCATCCACAACTTTAAGCGTGCGGATTCATAAGGACTAACTGTTTCGATCTTGCCCTTGTAAACTTTGGATACTTTACCTGCACTTACGACGTTGAAATAAATCGAATCGTTATCCTTTATGACAAAATTGTACCTATCGTATTGCCAGTCAGTTTGTTTTCCTGGGAATATGTCACGTTTTATATGATAAGTCCCATAATAATCTTCTTTTTTTAAGATTTTTGGGCTAGCGATCCATTGAAAAAGTTGAGACAAAGAAAAAAGTAGAATTGCGCCACCGATGAGAGATAAAATTGCGTAACCAAAGAAGCGTCTTTCTGTGAAAATTCCGCATAACATTAAAATTACCAGCAGTGGTAGAAAAATAAAAACAATGAAAAAATTGGCCCCAAATCCCATTTTATAAATTGTTGTGGCTTCGAAGAAAACCAAATGGATTTTCTTTTACTCCTCTTATAGAAACCTACTTTCTAAATTGAAAGTTTTAACTAAAGTAGCCCCATAGCTACCAAATCCAACACAGTATGCCTTCTATTGTCCAATTTATTCTTGACACATGCTTCAAGGATTTTTTTGACACCATTTGAATAAGAATCATGTCCGAGGACCTTGGTCTCAATTTTAATTTCATCATTTTTATCTTTGATCACAATCTGATGGTAGGCATGCTTTTCTAAGTAGGCAACGGGAATATTGATTTTATAAGCCTGCGTTTTCGCATCGCGAATAGAGACAACACGCTCATGAGCGACCTGTAAAGAGTTGGCGATATGATAAGCTGTACCTGGTTCAGTATTCTTGGAGGCCTGATGAGACTCTATAATAGATATTTCATAGTCTTTGAAATTATGTCCAAATTGTTGAAGCATATGGAGCGTTTTTAGCAAAAGTATGGAGGTATTCGGGCAAATGACAAGTGGAAAAGCAGTCTCGAGCTTTTCGGTCTCTAGGCCCGTCGACAGTTCAATTAATACTGAACCCGTACGTGCGCAAAAATCAAGACAATCTTGTAACTCCCGGCCCGATCCGGCATGTATAACAATAGATGGAGATGTCGTTGTAATGGATGGTTGCCAAGGTGAAATTTCTACATTGGGAATGGAATAATCTGCTTCCAGTATTGCGTTTGCCAGTTTTCCTGATCCTACTACAAAGGCTTTTTTTGTATTCATATTGCTTGTTTTATCAAAATATCCGCTATCCTTTTGACCATGAGTCGATAAAATGATGCCGGATGAATTTGTAATGAAGTAAAGGTTGTGCTTGAGCTAGGTAAGTTACAAAAATAGACGGTAAAATTTAGTCTTTGCTATTATGGAATTATTCTTTTTTCACGCATTTCGTCAAAGAGCTGATAAAACATTTGTTCAGTATCGATAAATTCATGGAAACCGAGCCGTCTTGCCTTTGTGCCATCGGCAAAAAAATCATAATCCCAAGAAAAGACAAAGTCGCCAAAAGGCCAAGCTGAAACCTGCGCATAGTTATAGCTTAATGCATGCTCTTCTTTTAATTTTTGCCATACAGGCTCCTTATCTGCCATCATTGTTTCGAGCGATAGCGGGATCGGGTCAGCACTTTGCATACCAAAATAGGCCGCTAATTTAGGCCATAGCTCCTTCCAGCGGAAGAGATCTCCATTGTTAATGTTGAAGGCTTGATTGGTCGCTTGTGGATTGGTCGAGGCCCATACCGTTGCTTTGGCTAATAGTGTTGAATCGGTCATTTCCATCAACGTCTGAAAAGCGCCAATTTTTCCTGGAAACCGAAGCGGAATACCGAGTTCTTTTGAGATAGAAGCATATACAGCAATGAGCAACGCTAGATTCATCGGATTATTGGGAGCCGTTCCACCAACAACTGAGGGACGGATCGCTGACCAAGTCCATTTCTTACCTTTTTGCAGTTGTTCGAGGTATTGCTGTTGGCTGGTATTGAATTCAGGCGGCATATGTCCGGCATCTGATTCTTTGGCCGGTGTCTTGAAAGGGCCCAAATGAGCACCGTATACTTTATACCCCTGCATTAAGCTGATGTGTTGAAGATTACTTGCTATTGGTTCCACCACAGTCAAAACATTGCTTAGCATTCTCATATTGGGCTCTACCAGCTCAGCCCAGGTCGGTCTATCCTGATATGCAACATAGTAAATATGAGTAACTGCATCCAAGTTGCCTAGTTTTTTGATACAATCGGCTATATCTAATAAATCTACAGCGATAAAACGAATCTTATTCCGATCGGCATTTGTTCGTCGTGATAAACCTATAATTTCCCATTCTTCCGTTTTTTCAAGGTAGTCTATGAGATTGTTGCCTATGACGCCATTGGCGCCCACAACTAAAGCGGTGTTTTTACTAGTCTTCATCTTTTTCTATTATTTATAAAGCCAAAGTTAGTTAGAAGCCTAGTGGGGTTTAATGTAAAAATCCAACATAATTATGTATATTTCTGAAATGAAACGTTATCGTCAGTTTGAACCGGTGCTTATTTCAGGATTTAAGATGCTCGAATGGAACCATCCCGAACACAATCACAATCATTACGAGTTTATTTTTATTCGGGAGGGTGTCGGACGACATATCGTTAATGGACATTCATTTCCATACGAGGCTGGAACGATCTTTCTACTTGGGCCAGATGATCAGCATTATTTTGAAATCGAACAACTCACACATTTTGTTTATCTTAAATTTACCGACGCCTACCTTGGTCGTGACACTTCGGGTGCTACGCCCGCAATACAACAGCTGGAATATATCATAAAAAGTAGAGAAACTCATCAGATGGGGTTTCAATTAGCGGGGGAAGATAAGCTGGTGATAGAACAGATCTTTGATATACTCCTTTTATTTAAGAAAGATCAAATCGGAAATCAGGAGCTTATTTGGTTGCAATTATTCAGCATTACACATGTTCTGCAGCGAAATATGCCTGAATTGCGTAGTAGTAGTAGTAAAAGTCGTGATCTGCAGGCTATGTTTTGCTATATTCATAAAAATATTTACGATCCCAACTGTCTGCGGATACAAATGATGGCGGAGCACTTTAATATTGCCAACGATTATCTTGGTATTTACTTTAAACGTCAGGCAGGGATTACCTTACGGGACTATATTCAAAACTACCGCAGTACCTTGATACGTCAACGAATAGCAGTAGGAAGAGTTACCTTAAAGGAAATTGCTGCTGAATTTGGGCTGACCGATGTAAGTCACCTGACTAAGATTATACATAAAACGTAGCCCATTTCCATCGAAAAGCATTGAAATCAAATTTAATCTATAATATTTATCCCGTAGAAGATAAAAATGCAATAAAAATATGGAGAAACGGTATGAACCTCTTACCACCTAACCCTACAGAAATGAATAAAATTGAACCTGTGGAGCAAATTCTATTGCTGGATTAGGAAAATGGCGCCTATAACGCCTTGCAAAAAAATTTGGCTTGGGGAGTTGATTTTTCGACATTTTTTGTAGATTTGTCGAGTAATGACAGGTCAACAGGAAAATATTAAAGAGGAAATTATCTTATCATCCATGAAAGTGTTTGAAACATATGGATTTGCAAGGGTTTCTATGCAGGATATTTCAAAAGCTTGTGGAAAGGGTCGGAGCACGTTATATTACTATTTTACCAGTAAAATGGATGTCTTTGATGCGATTGCGGAGTATCTATGTCAGCAAGTGTTTGAGGTCGCGAGTAGAACTTATAACAGGGATTCTTCACTGGAAGATAATTTAGTTGGTTTTTTACAAGCAAAACTACGTCAGATTAATTTAATTACGAAACGTTTTCATCTCGCATTCGAAGATATGAAATCCGATCCAGCCTTGATGGTTTCGAAAACACGTTATATGCTGGACGACGAGATTAAGTTGATTCGTGAAATGATTGAATTAGCCGTTGGTAAAAAAGAAATTCAGGCCTTAGACGAAAAGGATATCCTGTTTTTATCCGAAATGTTAGTGACAACATCACGTTGTTTTGAGCAGGAAGTTTTACTTTTTGATCGTTTTCCAGATTTTGAAGCTAGGCTTTCCTGGTTGACAAGTATATGTGTTAAGGGACTACGCTAGCAATTCGGAGTGTAGCGCGAAGTAATTATTGTGAACAGTAAGGATGTAGATTTATTGTTCTTTTTTTTGAAACTGGTTTCGACAAAAATACAAAATATGTCTATTTTGATTGATCGATTCTTTTTATACAGACAATAAACAGGATTACAACTATGGTGTTAAATGCGAAAGTAGGAAAGTCGGTAGATAGCTTTGCATCAGAAAGATGCGTTTTGGTCATGGTGGAGACAGAGGAAACGATCCGTCCTGAAATGATGGGGGTGTTGGATCCAGATATTGACTGTTATTTACTGATACATAACGATGTGGAGCGCTTGGATAGCCTAGCTCTTGCATTGGAAAATGAAAATAAAAAGGTTCGACTAGCCCGTGATTTTGAGGAACTGAAACAGATGCGTTTTTTGAACCACCAATTACAACAAATTGCCGTTAAAATTTTGAAATAATCTAAATATGTATAAAGTTGTTTATTCTTTATCTCGTAAGCTGAAGTGGAAAGCGAGCGAGATTTATCATTTTCTCTATCAGAGTTTCCCGGAGATAAAAAATATTGATTTATTGTTGGATGACCAGCAATTTTTGCTTGTTCTGCGGATTAGTACCCGACTGGAATTTTCTATTCTGAATATATGCCAGAAACAGGGCTTGGCAATGCAATTTGTGCAAGTCGAGGATACTGATTAGTCTGTCCGCTTTACAAAGCTAGCCTATTAGAGATGTTCAGGCATGATGCGATGAGCCGTAAAGAAATGTGAATTTGAGCTTTATAACAAAATCATTCTGAAAGTTACTTTTTACTTTTGATATCGTTCCTTCAAAACATTTTTCACATCCATTGGTTAATTTTATCGTGCGGATGGAATCTGTGTTGTATCATGGGAATTTTATGCATTTATTTAAAACAGAAAACAACAATTTTATCAAGTATGAGTACATTTTCAATTAGAGCTTTTGGAACAAGCGCACCAACGGCTGATCTAAAACAGATGGATATTGAACGCCGTGAAGTGACGGATAAAGATGTCGAGATTGATATCTTATTTTGTGGAGTTTGCCATTCGGATTTACATACAGCGCGAAATGAATGGGGCGGAACCGTTTATCCGAATGTACCCGGTCATGAAATTGTGGGTCGAATTACTAAAGTTGGATCCGCTGTAACCAAGTTTAAAGTTGGCGATTTGGCCGGTGTAGGCTGTATGGTCGATAGTTGTCGCGAATGTGAAAGTTGTAAGGAAGGATTGGAACAATATTGTGAAAATGGAAATATCCAAACATACAACGGACACGATAAGCACCTTAATAAACAGACATTTGGTGGTTATTCTGAACGTGTTGTAGTAGATCAGGATTTTGTGCTCCACATTCCTGAAAATTTGGATCTCGCAGCGACAGCACCTTTATTATGTGCTGGAATTACCACTTATTCACCTTTGAGGCATTGGAATGTGGGACCCGGAAAAAAAGTTGGTATAGTGGGTATCGGTGGCTTGGGACACATGGGAGTCAAAGTCGCAAAAGCAATGGGAGCGCACGTCGTTGTTATTACAACGTCTGCTTCTAAAGTTGATGACGCCAAACGTTTGGGTGCTGACGAAGTGATCTTGTCAACTGATGTGGAACAAATGAAGGAACATGCAGGAACATTACATTTCATTTTGGACTGTGTTTCGGCACAACATGACATCAATGCCTATTTAAGTTTATTGAAACGAGATGGTTCTTTGACTCTCGTTGGTGCTCCGGAGCATCCACTTCCTGTGGCTCCTTTTAGTCTGATTCCAACACGTAAGAGTTTTTCAGGTTCTATGATCGGAGGGATAGCCGAAACACAGGAGATGCTTGATTTTTGTGGTAAACACAATATTATATCCGATATAGAGCTGATTAAAATGCAGGATATCAATCATGCCTATGATAGACTATTGAAAAGCGATGTTAAATACAGGTTTGTTATTGACATGGCGAGTTTGAAAAACTAGTACGAAAAAATTATTCAATGCTGAACCATCAAGGGGAATTTCGAGTACCTTTGATGGTTCAGTTTGTTTATATAGGTATTTTCACCTAATTATTGAGCTAACCTTTTACCCTTTAAAATTGTTAATATGGGGTAGTGAATTCAACTATTGGTCGTTTTTATGGAAAAAGATAAAATTATTGTATTTTGGTTTCGTCGGGATTTACGTCTGGATGATAATGCTGGGCTTACTCGCGCCTTAGCTTCGGGCTATCCTGTATTACCTATATTCATATTTGACGAAGAAATTTTGAAGCAATTGGAGGATAGGAGGGATCGACGTCTTCATTACATCCATCAGGCTTTAACCCGTATCAATACCCTACTCGGGGAAAGTGGTGCAACTTTGAATACGTTCTACGGTAAACCCATCGCTATCTACAGGGAGTTGATTGAAAAATTCGATGTGCAGGGAATCTATTGTAATCGGGATTATGAACCGAAAGCAATTCGTCGGGACAAAGAAATTTTCGAGCTTTGTACAGCTAGGGGAATTCCCTTCAAAGCTGTGAAAGATCAGGTGATTTTCGATAAAGGAGATATTTTAAAGAATGATGGAACACCCTATACGGTTTATACGCCGTATGCAAAGAAATGGCGGGAGAAATTACGTCCTGAGGACCATCTTTCCTCTACCTACACAACGGGATCTTTCTTTCAACAAAACCATCAGCAGATTATTTCTTTGGTGAATTTAGGGTTTCTAGAGACAGACCTTATTTTTGAAGAACCACAGCTGAATGCGGCGATTATTGACAACTATGATACCACCCGCGATTATCCGGCATTAATGGGCACAACTAAATTGGGGATTGCACTTCGTTTTGGAACAATCAGTGTTCGTCAATGTGTTACTTTTGCTTTAAAACACAATGCGACCTGGTTGTCTGAATTGATCTGGCGTGAATTTTTTATGCAGATACTCTACCACTATCCGCATGTTGTTACGGAGTCCTTTAGAAAGCAATACGATGCCATACAATGGCGCAACGACGAAGTAGAATTCCAGCAATGGTGCAACGGAGAGACCGGATATCCTATGGTCGATGCGGGTATGCGCCAATTGAATAGTTCGGGTTATATGCACAATCGCGTACGAATGGTCGTAGCCAGTTTTCTTTGTAAGCACCTTTTGATCGACTGGAGATGGGGGGAGGCCTACTTTGCACAAAAACTAAATGATTATGACATGTCGGCCAACAATGGTAACTGGCAATGGGCCGCCGGCAGTGGTTGTGACGCAGCCCCGTATTTTAGGGTTTTTAATCCGACGCTTCAGGCTGAGAAGTTCGATAAAAATCAGGAATATATAAAACAATGGGTTCCTGAATTAGACACTTTAGACTATTGTAAGCCTATTGTTGACCATCAGTTTGCCCGTGATCGTGCGATAAAGACCTACGCAAAGGCGTTGAAATAATGGTATTGAATGTCTTCTCCTTACGAGTGGTTTTAAGGGCCAACAAGTAGGAGCGGACATTCAATGTATCTAATTTTATTGATCTAAAAACTCGGCTACAGATGCGTCAAATGCCTGTGGATTTTCGGCTTGAACCCAGTGACCGGCATTAGGAATTGTTTTAAACACGGCATTTGGAAATTGTTCCCTGATCTTAATTTTATCTTCAGGTAATATATATCTTGATTTCTCTCCAGGTAGAAATAATGTGGGACCGTTGAATATTCCCGATTTTACCCCGACAGTGATGAACTCCGTATATTTATTTTTTAAAACATCCAGATTAAAGCGCCAATCTAATTTCCGATCTTCTCTGATATATACATTTTTCAATAAAAATTGGATAACTCCCGGATCACTCAAATAGTGTTCAATCTTTACTTGTACATCTTTCCTGTTATCCAGTGTTGTGATATCCACAGCAGTTAGCGCATCGAAGATATCCTCGTGATGTGGCGGATAAGCTTTGGGGGCTATATCAGCGATGATCAGTTTTTCAATTTTTCCGGGATGATCAATAGCAAATTGCATCGCTACTTTTCCGCCCAAAGAATGGCCCAATAGGAGGACTTTATCTGCTCCAATGGATGTTATATAGGCCAGCAGATCTTCTACCATAACTTCCACCGACATATCTTCACTATGGAAACTTCGTCCGTGATTACGAAGATCGAGTAAATGTACCTGTCTTTTCTCTCCGAAACTACGACCAAAGGATCCCCAGTTGTCTGCCATACCAAAAAGCCCATGCAGAACAATTAATGGAGTGCCACCGTTATCTGCGCCATATATTTTGCTGTGTTGTAATTCTTTCAATGCCATGCTATCTATTATTGCAATTATCACCTCTCTGTGATCTGTATATGCAGCGAAGTTAGCTTTTGTTGGTGATTTTTTGATCGAAATTATGTAAAACATTTACATCACTTCCTAGTTGATCCCATCTTGTCGCTCTTATCAAAATGGTAGTATTTGGTGATTTATTGGTAGTTCATCGCCGCCATGTCCACCTTAATTTTGTGTAAACTTAATTCATAAAATAGATGAGCAATAGCGCGTTAATAGTCATTGATATTCAAAATGAGTATTTTGAAGATGGCGGAATGGAACTTGTCGATCCGTTGAAGGCAAGTAAAAATGCAAGAAGAGTGATCGACCAATTTAGGCGAAGAAAATTGCCTGTGGTTCATATTCAACATATTTCTTCAGATCCCAAAGCAATGCCATTCTTTATTGATGGCACAAGAGCTGCCGAAATTCATGAAAGCGTAAGTCCAATGCCAAACGAGCTTGTCATACGTAAACATTTTCCCAACAGCTTTAGAGAGACAGAATTATTGGATTACCTTCGCAGAAATAAGATCGAGGAACTTGTTGTCGTGGGCATGATGACCCATATGTGTATTGACGCCACGGTACGTGCTGCTGTCGATTTGGGCTTTCCATGTACGGTAATTGATGATGCCTGTGCGACGCGCGATCTTGAGATCAATGGCTCCGTAGTTGGTGCACTGGAGGTTCAGCATGCCTTTCTCGCTGCATTGGCATTCTTTTATGCGCAGGTTCAAGATACTGAGACGTACTTGGAACTCCATTGATTTCAATGGAAGTTGGGCCATGTGGTTGTCGATCTGGATGGCCCGATTTTCATAACGTCAATTTGTATACGTAATTCAATATTTATTTGAATTCCTGAATAAATGCACCAATGGTTTTTCCAGTTTGAGTTTTGAAAAACCGCATTAAATGATTGGGTTCCGAAAAGTTAAGGTCAAAAGCAATTTGATTAACGGAATGGTCAGAATGGATAAGAAGGTCCTGAATCTCGAATAGCAAACGCTGCCGAAGTAGGTGTGTCGCTGTGGTATTAAACTGTGCTTTAACGGCCTGATTTAACGTAATCCTACTTATTCCCATGAGTGTCGCATATTCGTTTACCCGTTGTTTCTCCCGAATGAACTGTTCCATAAGTTCTTTAAATTGATAGGCGAAGTTATTTTCCGCTTTTTGGTTCGGCAGCTTATTCAAGCGGGCATATTTTCGGTTTAAAGTCTGCAACAGGTAATAAAGTAAAGAACGAATAATATGGGCGCTATCTGCTTGGGTTTCGATAAGTTCAAGTTTAATTTCGGCGAGAAGACCACAGAATTTTGACATATGTGTGTCATCTGCTATAATTTGGGGCACATAACTAAGCTGGTAGAAATATAATAGTTTATATGTGAATAGTTTATCTGAAAAGAAATCATTCAAAAAGTCTTCCTGAAAAATCAATGTTGTAAATTCAAGGTGTTCTGGATCCAGTTCCCAGGTATGTTTTTGAAAAGCCGAAATAAAGATGATTGAATTGTCGGACAAGGAGAGAATCTCTTGCCCCAATATCAATCTGCCTTTGGCTTTTTTGAAAAATAGAATTTCAAAAAAATCTTTATGGTAAGTATCTTGATGTGTATAATCCGTGTCTTTTTCATTGAGGACATTCAACAAAAACTCAACACCGCATTCACCCTTATGGAATTTTATTGTTCTCAATCTAAATTACTTTAATGAACCAAAAATACTAAACTTTATACGTTACACCAGCCTAAATACAAATATTATCGTACCGCTTTAGCCCTTATGTTTATTGCCGCAACTAAGCAAGGAGTAAGGATTGGAGGCGAAGTGTTTGGATGGTAAAAATACTTTCTATTATTTGGTGGTTTTCAAAACAGTTAACGGAGAATAGATGCGTTGGAGAGCATGTTAAGAAAGAAGCTGAATTTTGAAAATGGGAATAAAATTTTTGGTAAAAGTGATTTTCATCACTTTTTTGTTGGGAAGAATACGCTACATTTACTGCCGTAGCCATTTATCCAGTAAGATTAGTCTTTGGTATTGACAAAAATTATTTAGCCATAAAAATATATTATTTGGGGGTTTTCTCGTTATGAGAGGCCCCTTAATTTTTATAACAACCTCTATTGCTGAGATGAAGGGACTATGTACGCCACCGCAAGCTTGAAGTCTTGTTGCAAAGAAAATAGGTCTTTTCGATAGCTTTCAATAACTTGTTCGAAAAGACCTATAGGTGTCTTGTTATTCCTGCTTAGTAAATTGCATTCTGTGCCGTTAATATAACAGGAGCGCCATCGGTAATGAGAATTGTATGTTCATGTTGCGCCATGAATCCACCTTTGTCCCCAACCATTGTCCAGCCGTCGTTGAGTTCGGTCGCGTATGTGGAGGTTGTTGAAATAAAGGTTTCAATAGCAACAACGGTATTTTTTCGAAATCTTCGTTGGTCGAAGCGATTTTTATAGTTAAGCAATTCATCGGGTTCCTCATGCAGACTTTTTCCTACACCATGTCCGCCAAGGTTCTTGATGACTTTATAGCCTCTTTTTTTCGCTTCAGTTTCTATTAGATGCCCAATATCGGCTATTTTCACACCACCACGAATATTATTGATTGCTTTTTGAAGAATTTCTTTTGATGCTTTTACCAATTTTTCGTGTTGAAATATGTCCTTTCCTATAACAAAAGAACAACCATTATCAGCCCAATACCCATCCAGTTCGGCAGATACATCGATATTGATCAAATCACCTTCTTGTAATAGCCTTTCCGCGGTAGGTATTCCGTGGCAAAACTCGTTGTTTATACTGATACAGGTGTAACCTGGGAAACCATAGGTAAGAGCAGGAGCAGAATTTGCGCCCATGCTTTTTAATATTTCGGCTCCATATTCGTCAAGCTCTTTCGTGGACATACCCACTTGAGCATGTGCTATCATAGCTTTTAAGGTGATGGCAACGGCATCGCTCGCTTTTTGTATGCCTGTTAGCTCTGTTTCATTCGTTATAGACATCGCTGATGTTTTTATTGTGGAGCAGGTGAGCTCAGTTTTTTATTTTGTTATTTATAATTACCGGGAACAAATGATTAAAGGTCATTTTGTTTTAATCGGAAATAAACCTGTACAAAGGTCTTAATAAATTTGAATAAAATAGGTATTTGCTTGCGATTACAAGTAAATATACTGTGTTTGGGCATTAAAAGTCTAGTAACAAATGCTGAAAAGCAGTGTGTTTTTGTCCTAGTTTTTATTGTTTTAGTCCTTTATTTTAATGTTTAGACATTTATTTTTTTATGTATCTTTACATAACTTTATGATGTTGCTATTGATCATTTAAATTAGAATAAAATGGCTTTATTAGATACCCTAGAATGGCGTTATGCCACAAAAAAATATGACCCTACAAAAAAGGTCGCTAAGGAAGATGTGGATAAGATTTTGGAGGCAGCACGTATGGCTCCGAGCTCGTCTGGACTTCAACAGTTCCGTGTGATTGTGATTACGAATCAGGAATTAAAAGAAAAAATTGTACCTGTGGCTTGGGGGCAACAGATTGTTGCTGATAGCTCACATTTATTGGTCTTCGCAGGATGGGATAGCTATACGGACGAACGTATTGATAATACCTTCGACAAGATGAATGCGTTGAGAGGTTTACCTTTAGACACCACTGACGAGTATAAAAATAGATTGAAAACACAGTTATCGAGCCTATCCGGTGAGCAACAAGCAGCCCATGCTGCTAAACAAGCCTATATTGCTTTTGGTTTGGCAATTGCTCAGGCTGCAGAATTAGGCGTTGATGCAACTCCTATGGAAGGTTTTTCAAATGCCGAATTGGATGAACTTCTTGGTTTAGACAAACTGGGATTGAAGAGTGCAATTATGCTTCCGTTGGGTTATCGGATGGAAGAACAAGATTGGTTGTTGAAGCTGAAAAAATTTAGACTTCCGAAAGAGGAATTTTTGATTGAACTCGCATAAATTGCAGAACTGACTAGTCCTGAAAAATCGATACAGGTTTTAGTAATTAAAAAAAAGCGTTTCAACCAACTGTTGAAACGCTTTTTTTTTAAGTCGACAGGCCGACTTACACAGGGACCGCCTTTATAGACTACATAGGTTTACTGTTTGCCCCTTTTTTAGTTTCACATATTGTATGGTGTTATCTTTCTGTAAGGTCTTTTTCGTACTGACATGCATGAGTGTCTTGGGTTCAAAAACTCGAAAGGTACCATCTTCGGTCGCAGTTATTTTCAGCATAACGATTTTATCTCCTTTTTTTTCAGCGCTTACGATAAATCCGCCCATCGTTCTTAAATTTTTGAAAGATGCTGTTGCCCATTCAGCAGGTAAGGCTGGAAAGATTTCTACATAGTTATTCTTGCTCTGAATGAGCAATTCGTGTATTCCTTGCGCAAATGCAAAGTTACCTTCTAACGTAAATGGTCGATACGTAAAGTCTGAATATTGCCCCCCTTTCTGGTCACCATTCAGATGAAAGGAATTGGTGGAACAAAAGTTCTGTGCAAATTTTTGAAGATTGCTAACGGCTTCCTTTCCTTGTTTAGCTCGCGCGTGTAAACAAGCCATCCATGCAAAGGAATAACCGACCCACGCACGGGTACCCAGTTTTTCAATATGATCTAGGGAACTTTCGATGAGCTCTTTTTCCTGCGGATTATTGATGTCTAATAAATCCAATGGATAAATTGCCATATAGGGAGACATATGCCGATGGGAATGTTTCATTGGAAGATTTACAGCAACTTGTAGTCCGGTTTCATCCGTTGCATAATGAGGTAGTTGGGCCTTACATTTTAACCAATTCTTCGCTTTTTGCGGTTTTGCCATTGCTGTGCTCACCTCACTTGCAGCCTGGAAAAGAAAATGCGCTAAACTAAGATCGAAATTGGTCCAATTGTCAAACCATGCTGATACACTGTTGTCATTGTATTCGGGACTGCTGCTCAAAGGCAGGTAACGGAGTCCATTTTTTAATGTGGTTATATTTTTAAGGTAAGTCGCAGACTCAACGATATAGGGATAGGCTTGTTCTCTTAGAAAGGTTTTATCCATGCTATATTTCCATTGCCAATAAAAATGTTGGGCCGCCCATGCACCAATAGTTGGAGAAAGAGAGTACTGAATCCATCCACCCATAGGGTCTCCATTTAAAGTAAGGACACCGGGTACATTCAGCCCATTGACACCAAAATATTGCTTGGTAAAATCACTATTTTTTTTTCGGATCTTCCAGAGCCAATCTGTATAGCTTTTGGCTTCGGCCAATCTATTCCCCGAATAGGCTGGCCAATAGCTCAATTGGGTGTTAAGGTCATTGTGAAAGTCTCCTTTCCAAGGTGGAAGGCCACCATTATCTGCCGTCCAGACGGCCTGAAGCGTAATTGCTGGAGCACCTTCTCTTGCGACAGCACCGAGCTTGTACATATCAAGATAATATTGCTTTTCAAGATTTTTTTCAGGAATAGTTATACTTGATTTGGACCAATAGTTTGACCACCAATGCAAATGGCTTGCTTTTTCTTCGGTGTATTTTTTGAGGGAAAGTTCAGAAGGGGCTACCTTTTGATCGTTGACGATTGTCCAATAACCAATCAGTTTTTTAGCTGATATCTTTTCCCATCTCAATACAACTTCAAAAAAATGATTGTCATAAGTTTTTTGGTGCAGCACTTCGTAATTGCTGGTTCGGGTTATATTCCCTTGCTTATATCCTAATCTTGCTAAATTTTGACCTTCAACAACGCTTTTGTTTTCATCTTTGTTTGCGCTATT
The DNA here is from genome assembly GCF_014170215.1 of Sphingobacterium sp. UME9. Lineage (NCBI taxonomy): Bacteria > Pseudomonadati > Bacteroidota > Sphingobacteriia > Sphingobacteriales > Sphingobacteriaceae > Sphingobacterium > Sphingobacterium sp. UME9. Next base: position 1,485,306 of record NZ_LZZP01000013.1, read on the forward strand.
TTCATATTGATGGGGAATTAATTGAGGTACAAGGTCACTCACATTGTTTCCTGTAATTTCAAAATAGCCAAAGGGTTTATAGGCGTGTATGAATGTTCTTAATATCCGACCATCTTTGAATTTAAGAATATTGGTGGCCTGTTCCAGGTCAAGTACGTTCGAAACGACAGTGCCAAATTTCGCTAAGTCAAAGAACAGCGACGCTGCTGGAAGCTTGGTGGGATAGGGGGATCTATCGTAAGGAGCGTCTCCCCACTCTTGTACAATACCATAGCTGTTGTTTTTTATTTGTTCTTGGACCCAATTGAAATTGTGGTTTTCTATTGCAAAGGCCTTTCTTTCATCCCATAGATCTGCGCGATCAAGTGAAAATCGAATCATATTATCTTTTTTCCAAATCAGTGCACCCAATTGACCATTTCCCAACGGAATGGCTTCATCCCACCGCGAAGCCAACTGATCGAAATGGAGGTTGTTGTCCGATGTCGGTTGACCGAAAGAGAACACTGTGAACGAACAGAATAGTATTAAATAAAGATATTTCATAATTGAAAGGGTTAGCTTGTAAATTTAAAACTCTGGAAGGGGAGATACTGACACTATTGTTACTTTTTTGCATACTATTTTATCTATGCGAGGGCCTTGAACCTATTAAAACCACTTTAACAGCAGATTTAGCGGTGATTGTATGCAGTGCAGAAAACTAAATAAGTTAATTCGTATCGAAATTGTTATACTTTTTGATACGTAGGAATATGTCGCAAAAGTGTTGTTTTATTGTCTGCAGTTTAACCAAAGAAAGTACGTTATGCTGTTTTAAATCAACCTTTTGAGCAGGTGGGGCTATAGTATCCAGAAAATCTTGAAAGGGCAAGGGGTAATATTGTTTATGTTTCTGTTAATCTAGTTTTAGTATAATCCAGCGTTGTTCTCTAATTTTATCCTATTCGAAACTAGCACATTTATGGAATAGTTTCGGCCCCACTTAACGAAGAAAACAATCATTATTCATATTCGTTTAGTGCATAAACCTAAAATAATACAGAATAGATATATCCCAATGCTATGAGAAAAAAGATTTTGGTGCTAATATTATTGGCGCTTGTGCTTATTGGTACAAGCATTTTGACTTTTGGAAAAAAAGAGCCAGTTGATTTTAGCGCTGATGTTAAACCGATATTGAATAAACATTGTATCACATGCCATGGTGGGGTTAAAAAAAATGGTGGCTTAAGCTTTCTTTTTGAAAATGAGGCCTTCGCCAAAGCCGAGTCAGGCAAATCGGCAATTATTCGTGGCGATGGCGAACACAGTGAACTGGTAAAGAGACTGATTTCCGATGACCCTGAATTGCGTATGCCTTACAATGCCCCAAAACTGAATGACGATGAAATCGATATACTCAAAAGATGGATCGATGAAGGTGCCAAGTGGGGAGAGCATTGGGCCTATACAACACCTAAGGAAACGGAGGTGCCTAAACCTTTTTCGTTGCTCAGTATATTTGGTGTAAAGCCCAAAGGGGTGAACAATACGATTGATTTTTTTGTTTTGGATAAGATGAAGGAGAAGAAATTGTCCTTTGCAGATGAAGCCGATAAAGCATCGTTGCTCCGAAGAGTTTATTTGGATCTAATTGGTATCCCACCCTCGTTGGCAGAGATTCAAGCTTTTGAAGCTGACCAGCGTGATGATGCTTATACCCGGCGGGTAGATAGTCTGCTGGCTTCTCAGAAATATGGCGAGAAGTGGGCGAGTTGGTGGTTGGATATGGCGCGATATGCGGATACGAAGGGTTACGAGAAGGATGGTTCGCGCACGATATGGACTTATCGGGATTGGGTCATCAAGGCCTTAAACCAGGATATGCCTTATGATGAATTTACGATTGAACAGCTCGCTGGGGATTTGCTCCCGGAACCAACCAAGGATCAACTTATCGCAACAGCATTCCATCGCAATACCATGAATAATGATGAAGGTGGGACCGATAGCGAGGAATTTCGGATGGCTGCGGTTTTGGATCGTTTAAATACAACTTATCAAGTATGGTTGAGTACGACCTTTGAATGCGTGCAATGCCATAGTCATACTTATGATCCGTTTAAATTTGAAGAGTATTATAAATCGTTAGCTTTTTTTAACAACACCAGAGATGAAGATACCCAAGGTGATCATCCTAAACTGCGTTTTTACACCGCACAGGATGAAAAGCGAATTGACAGTATAAAGAGGTGGTTGTCGACGACAGGAAATGCCAGCTTGGTAAAATCAACAGATCTATTCCTTCACACCCTTGAGCCCAAAGTCCATGCGCATTACAGCGACCAAATCGTAGATGGTGCGCTATATGATACGAAATGGTTGGGGGTTAGAACTGGAGGATCGGCTCGATTAAGGGCAATAAACCTGGATAATAAACAGCAATTCTTCATGAATTTCTGGACAGGTGCGGTAGGTGGAAAATTGGAAATTCATTTGGATAAACCTAGCGGACCAATACTCGCCGTTATTAATTTGCCGAGTACGAATGGAAGACAGGTTATTCAGTCTCCCATAAGTTCGACTCGTGGTGTACATGACTTATATCTGGTTTTCAAGAATCCATCTGTCGCTCATGGACAGCCGATCTGCATGATTGAATGGTTTGCATTTCGCGAGAACTTTCCACATGAAAAGTCACTGGATAATATGAATTTTCAAAAGACTTTTCTCCAGTTGGTCAACATGCAACGTGAGGGGGTACCAATCATGATTGAAAATCCCAAGGACATGCATCGTAAAACCAATGTATTTATACGCGGTAACCGCCTGTCGCTAGGTGCGGAAGTGCAGCCTACAGTTCCGGCATCACTGAATAGTTTCCCTAAGGGGGCTCAACGCAATCGTTTGGGTTTTGCGCAGTGGATTGTCAGTAAGGAAAACCCGTTGACAGCGCGAACTTTAGTTAATCGCGTATGGGCTCAACTATTTGGTCGGGGGCTAGTTGAACCATTGGGAGATATGGGCACACAGAGTATTCCGCCGATTCATCGAGAATTATTAGATTATCTTGCCCTAGATCTGATGAATACCAAAAAGTGGAGCGTTAAAAAATTGATCCGCGAGATGGTATTATCCGGAACTTATAAGCAATCCTCTAGCTTGAACATTTCTAATTTTGAAAAGGATCCACAGAATTATTATTTGGCAAGGGGACCTCGCTTTAGATTATCTGCCGAACAGATTCGCGATCAGGCTTTAGCCGTAAGTGGATTGCTCAGCAATAAAATGTATGGACCAAGTGTAATGCCATACCAACCGGATGGGGTATGGATGACTGTATATAGCGGTGAGTCCTGGGTGAAAAGTGCTGGAGAAGATCAATACCGAAGAGGCATCTATACGTTTTTAAAGCGTACGAGTCCTTATCCTTCCTTTGTTTCTTTCGATGCTTCTAGTCGGGAGGTTTGTTTGGTCGACCGTATCCGTACCAATACACCGCTACAAGCGCTCGCTACATTAAACGATCCTGTTTATCTCGAAGCAGCTAAACATCTGGGTGCTATTATGGAAAAGGAGGGAAATGGAAACCTCAGAGATGGTATCCGTGTCGGTTATAGACATGCAATGTTGAAGGATGCCGATGAAAAGAAACTCAAAGAGCTGGAACAGCTTTATCAAAAAGCGTTGATTGATTTCAGCAAAAAGCCTGATTCGGCAGCCAAATTTTTGAATGAAGATTTAGCGAAAAGCAATGTAAAGGTCCTGCCTTCAAAAGCTGCCTACATGCTTGTTGCCAATGCAGTGTTGAATTTGGACGAGTTTTTAACGAAATCATAAATAATGAAATGATAAATATGGAATGATACTTCTGAATAAGGGCTTTCGTGTGAAAACGAAGTCTTTTGTTAAGAAGGGTAAGGCCTATGAAATAATAAGAATATAAACCGAAATGAGCTAAAGCTGCGAACTACAAAATTAGCGACACAGCCCGTTCATACGTAATGATAGTCAGATGAAAGATCTAAATAAGCTAATAAAAGAAGCGCAACAATTTGAATTGCAGGCTGTCACAAGAAGACATTTTCTAAAGGATTGTGTGGCAGGTATCGGAGGTATTGCTTTGGGGAGTTTGTTGACGAGTTGTAATGGATGGGGACAGTCAAAATCAGCAGAAAAGTTGGATCTGAATGCACTCAATCCGCTGGTACCCAAGCCTCCTCATTTTCCTGGTAAGGCTAAAAGTGTAATTTATCTGCATATGGCCGGCGCTCCGTCGCAATTGGAGTTATTTGATTACAAGCCTGCATTGCAGAAATTACATAATCAACCTTGTCCGGAATCCTTGCTCGCGGGAAAGAAATTTGCCTTTATTCGTGGGATTCCAAAAATGTTGGGGCCACAGGCTACTTTTAAACAATATGGAGCAAGTGGGGCTTGGGTATCAGATCATTTGCCTCACTTTAGTAAAGTTGTTGATGAAGTGAGTTTTCTGAAGGCCGTGCATACCGATCAGTTCAATCACGGTCCTGCGCAATTGTTTATGCATACGGGAAGTGCCCGTCTCGGCCGGCCAAGCATTGGTTCATGGGTAACTTATGGTCTGGGATCTGAAAATAGCAATTTGCCCGGATTTGTTGTGTTAACATCGGGAGGTAAAACACCGGATGCAGGAAAGAGTGTCTGGGGAAGTGGATTTTTACCATCGGTATACCAAGGCGTTCAATGTCGTTCAAAGGGTGACCCCGTATTGTATATTGCCGATCCTGAGGGGATGGGAAGGGATATGAAACGTGATTTGATTGATGCCATAAATAACGTCAACAAAACAGAATACGATACCTTTAAAGACCCAGAAACCTTGTCGCGGATTGCACAATATGAGATGGCTTATAAAATGCAGGTTGCAGTTCCTGAAGTGATGGACATCAATAATGAACCTGCTTATATTCACGAATTGTATGGAACTGAGCCGGGTAAAGAATCGTTTGCCAATAATTGCCTCTTGGCTCGGAAACTTGTAGAACAGGGGGTACGATTCGTTCAGTTATTTGATTGGGGTTGGGACAGTCACGGTACAAATCCCGCAGATTCGATTGATCTTGGCTTTAAAAATAAATGCCGGGAGATTGATCGACCAATGACCGCATTGATTATGGATCTAAAACAACGTGGTTTGCTGGAAGAAACACTAGTCGTGTGGGGAGGGGAATTTGGACGTACACCGATGCAAGAAAATAGGGACAACAGCGATATGCCATTCCTGGGACGCGATCATCATACCGACGCCTATACCATCTGGATGGCAGGTGGGGGAGTTCGTAATGGTATAAGTTACGGTCAAACCGATGATATTGGGTTCGCTGGGGTAGAAGGGCGCAGTTCTGTACACGATGTCCATGCGACTATGCTCCACCTTTTGGGTTTTGATCATGAGAAATTTACGTACGATTTTCAAGGAAGGCCATTTCGATTGACAGATGTGGAGGGTGAACTTATTCAAGCTATAATTTAAAAATATGAAACAATTTCTAGTATTAATTTTATTTATGAGCAGTTTTCTATCCATGACTGCCCAGCAGTTACACATCAAATATTATTGCACCAATTGGGGAAATAGCGATTCCTGGGATACGTTCTGTCTCCGGGTGAAAAATGCTGGTTACGATGGTGTTGAATCCTGGCTACCTGGTAGTCCAAATGAGCGCAAGGAGATGATCGATGCATTACATAAATATGGATTGAGTTTAGGATTGCTTTCAGGCGGATCAGGCGGAACTTATGAGGAATATAAACAAAGTTTTAAGCGTAATTTGGATGAAGCAGCACAGCTGAAACCCGATTATATCAATTGCCATACAGGTAAAGATTATTACTCGTTTGAGCAGAATAAAACATTAATTGAGCTTGCAGATGCGGCTAAAAATAAGTACCACATCCCCGTTTATCATGAGACTCACCGCGGAAGATTTAGTTTTGCAGCTCATGTGACAAAAGAATATTTAGAGAAGATTCCGACCTTACAACTTGCGTTGGATATCTCGCATTGGTGCAATGTGCATGAATCAATGCTTTCTGATCAGACCGAGGCTGTAACAAAGGCACTTTCCAGAACGGAGCACATTCACGCACGAATTGGGCATCCTGAAGGACCACAAGTCAATGACCCTGCGGCTCCTGAATGGAAGAGTATTGTTGTGCAACATTTGACCTGGTGGGATAAAGTTGTTGCTAAGCACAAGGAAAATGGAATGAAGTTATTGACCATAACGACCGAGTTTGGTCCAGCGGGTTATTTACCCACATTACCATTTACACAACAACCGGTGGCCGATCAATGGTCAATCAATGTTTATATGTTGCATTTACTCAAAGACAGATATAAAGAATGATAGTTTTCTTTGATGAATTATTGGGCTTTTTGGGACGATTTCACCCGCTTTTGGTCCATCTACCGATCGGCATATTATTGTTGGCTTTTGTTATGGCAATTAGGACTCAGTTTAAAGGCGGGGATATGTATTTGCCTGCTATTAAGCTCTCCTTATTCCTAGGGACTATCGCTGCTATAGTAGCTGCTTTATCGGGTTATCTGCTTTCACGAAATGGAGGTTATGAGGAGGATGTCCTGAGCTATCACAAGTGGCTGGGAATTGCCGTGGCTATCAGTAGTTTATTGCTGTGGTTTCTTTATCGTAAAGAATCTCCTGGTGCATTTCGCTTTTGGCTTTTTTTCATCCTGGTGCTCTTAATTGGGGTGACTGGACACTACGGTGGAACACTGACACATGGAAAGGGTTACTTTGTGGAAGCTATGCCAGTAGCACTTAAAAAGCTGTTTAAAACGGAGGAAGCTAAAGAGGAGGTTCTTATCGTTCAAAATGCGCAGGAAGCAGAAGCCTATAAGGGAATTATTCAACCTATTCTAAAACAGCGTTGTCAAAGCTGCCACGGGCAAAGAAAGCAGGAAGGGGGGCTGGCATTGGATACAAAAGAGAATTTGTTAAAAGGAGGAGAGAACGGCACAGTACTAAATGCAAATGATTCGAAAAAGAGTGAATTATATGCCCGGTTGGTGTTGCCCGAGGGACATAAGAAACGTATGCCACCTAAAGGTCGTACACCGATAACCGCTGATCAGATAAAACTGATTGCCTGGTGGATTGATCAAGGAGCCAATTTTGATAAAAAAGTGCATGAAATACCACAAACGGAGGAAATAGCTCATTTGTTAAAAAAATTGGAAACAGGGGAAAAAGAGGAGTCTGCTGTATTGTATGCTGATCTACCAGCAGCACCAGCTTTGCCAAAAGATAAAGTTGATGCTTGGCAGGCTAAGGGTATTAAGATCATCCAAGTTGCAAGAGATAATAACTTCGTGTTGGTTAATGCGATTAATTATCCTCAATTTAATGATAAGGACCTACAGGAATTGTTAGCCATTAAGGATAATATTGTACAGCTGAAATTAGGAAATACGGCTGTTACAGATCTTGCTTTTTCAACATTTTCGGCAATGCCCATTCTTTCCCGTCTACATCTGGAAAATACAAAAATTTCCGATGCTGGATTGAGCCAGCTGAAAGGCCTGTCAAAATTAACGTATTTGAATCTGACAGGAACAAAAGTTACATCAAAAGGGTTATCAAAACTGAACGAGCTTCCGAGTTTAAAGAACGTCTATCTCTATAAAACGGTAAATCAGGAAGTCGCTGCGATAAAGCAGCTGAATGCTAAGATTAAGGCAGATACCGGTAATTATAGTTTGCCTTTTATTGAAACCGATACAATCAGGTTTTGAGCTGTTATTGGACCTGTTGGCTACACGATGAAATTCGCGATCCAAATGGAATGCTCTTGCACAATTTAACGATTGAGCGAGAGGGACAAGTAATTTAAGGAAAGTAAACAGGTTATTTTAGCGGATAGGAAACGAGTATACAAAGGAGAATGCGGAAAAGGCTTTAGCGTAATATAAAATAGAAATGCTAAGGTGACGATTTCAAATAAAACCTTTCTGACTTCGTAGACACCAACAGCAATGATAGCAAACTGAAGGTTCTTTCTGGCCAATAAGATTAGACACTTTCAGAAAAAATGCCCCCAGAAAGTGTCTAACTTTTTGGGGGCACTGCAAATTTCCTGCTGCTCTTTTTACATCGCGATAAGCTGTTTTTATTTCGTGCCAGCATGTTCTAGTAATTCGATAGCATCGTAAAGCACACCTGCTTCACCTCTAAAAGTTCCTGAACCTTCTGGTTTATTATCTTTTGTGTACCATTCATAAAAACCTTTATTTTTGATAACACGGGCAAGCATCGGCTGTATTTGCTCATAAGCTTCCTGTTGAAAACCATTTTTAACGAGCTGCTGAATCATACGCCCACCGAACCAGGTCCAGTCCCCACCATTTTGATAACCATACGGATACATGCCTTTGTTTTTAAATGAACCTGCAGGATAAGTTGGGTACACGGTAAGTCCAATTGTTGCTGCACCAGCGTCTTTTACATTTTTAATCATTTTATCCAATGAAACTTTTATTTGCTCTTTGCTGAGTAAATTCGCCTCAATAGCGATTGCTGTTCCGCCGTGATAATAGATTTGATTTTCATCAAAATCAGCCGCAAATGGGGAGCCTTTGATATAAATATGGGGAATAAACTTCTGGTTCTTTTCATCCCAAAGGTGTTTCATGGTATTACTTGCTATGGAAGCTCTGATTTTTCCCCATTTTTCTTTTTTCTCAGGAAGTAGATCCATGTAATTGTCAAGGGCGATCAAAAACATCGCATTGTCGTAGATGTCCAAAGCAATATGCGAATTTTCATCTAGATGGACACCCCAGTCATGCTCGGGTTGAACGTCGCCCCAATCAACCGTGGTTGCGCCCCAAAGTAAACCATAAGTATCGTTATAACGTTTGTCCAATAAAAATTGCAAAGCATGTTCCATGCGATCCTTTACAGTTGCATCACCAATTTTTTCATTGAGAAAAGCCTTATCTTTAGTGGCAACGATATATTTGTGTACCGCTTGAATTAAAGAAGATTCCTGGTCTGTTTCAACGGTGTTTTTATGTGCAGCATAATCAGGAGCCAAGGTACTGGTGATTGTGTAATAGTCCGATACGCCATTTTTTAAGCTGGACTTTTTGACAAAACCATCGGCAATATTACCATCAGGGCCTTGTAGTTTAAAGAACAAAGCCAATTGATCTTTGATCTGTTCATGGGGATGTACTTTTGTTGCTAAGGTGATAAATGTATTGTAGTCTCTAATCCATACCTCACTGTATCCATCCCCCGCATTGAATCCGCTTTTGATGATGTTCGTAGCCATATCTTTGACAATATGGAAGCTGCTATCTTTTTGGATGCTGTCTTGTAAATTGTTCGTAGATGCTTTACTGCCCGCATTTTGGCAGGACAGTAATAGGAGCGATGAAGATAATGCAAAAAATATAGTTCTCATTGTGCTGTTTGTTTATAGTAAATGGTTTGATTAACATTTGGATTCTTTGACAAAAGATTGGATAACTTTTGCCTTATCATTTCCTAAATTACGCAATGTATAGGACCCAGCAGCAGCAGGAACGGCAAAAGTCTCGGCATAATGGAAGACCCTCTTCATGTCATTTGCCGTCGTCAGCTCTATTGCCTCGCCCTCGACAAGCATCATGATATGGCATTGTCCTAGCGTTTCAATCGAAACATCCTGATCGAATTCGTATCTAAAAACATCGTAGAAATGATCTTCATGCGTTGGCAAATGTATTCTTGTTGTTTGCGCATCAAGGACTTTTTCACTGGGCTGAGATAGCAGTGTATTTTTTACGACATCACCTTTCCGGCTAAAATTGAGGTTAGCGAATGCTCTATCAATATTTAATGGACGTGGTTTCCCATCTAAATCGGGACGCACCCAGTCGTACATTTTAAAGGTATAATTATAAGGTGTTGCACTGATTTCGAGTACGAGATTGTTCACGCCGGAAGAATGTACGGTACCGTGTGGAATCAAATATAACTGGTGTTTCTTGGATTCGAATTTTTGAACGTATTGCTCGATATCCATAGCTATTCCGCTATGGAAACTCTCTTCTAAAGCGGAGCGAAATTTGTCGGCATCAATTGTTTGCTGAAAGCCCAGATACACTTGTGCGTCCTCTTTTCTATCAACGATATAGTATGATTCGTCCTGTGTGAAGTTTTCTCCAAATTCTGCTTTTGCATAAGCTGGACTAGGGTGGCATTGAATGGATAGGTTGCCGCCATCAAAGGTGTCCAGGAAATTGAAGCGTATTGGGAATTCAACATCGAAACGTTGCTGTGCATGACCGAGTACATTGGCACTTTCTTGAAACATCAATTGATCGAATGAAATTTCGAGGGTATGTCCATCTGCTTCGAGCAAAATGCCATTTTCAGGGACAATCATTTCGAAGGACCACGCATAGTTTTTGACATCCTGATCGATGCCTGTAAGGTGCTCTTTCATCCACTGTCCACCCCATACTCCGGGTTCAAAAGTTGGTCGTACGCGGAAGTAATTTTTGGACATGGCTTGCAAAGTATCGTGTAGATCTTTCCCTGTAATCCATGGTAAGCCGTGTGATGATTGTTGATCGGCAAGAATTTCGACACGGGACAGGATAGACCTTTTATGTTTATTCAATATTTCCCAGTCGACAAAATAGTAACGCTTATAGGTTTCCTTTTGATTGGTTTGTGTTGAACAGCCTAAATTTAAAGCTTCGCCCGCACGCATGCGTTGAATAAGCACATTTTTGGGCAGATCAATAAACATCAGTTGACTAGACGTATCAACTAATGATGCTCCAGGACCATAAAAGATGGTATACTCACCTTGTTTTGAATCGGAGTTCGCCAGTATTGATTGAAAATCCGCTAGTTTTTCAGTATCAAAGTATTCAATGAGCTGAATCCCGGCCTTTTTTCCGAACAATGGGTCATTGCCGCCTAGGTAGGGAGAGACAATATCCTGGATGGCTGATTCCGATTTTAAAGCAGAATCCATCGCAATAAATCGTGCGGCTACGCCCTGTTTTTCAAATTCTTGCTTCAGGTTGGGGATGATTGTGCCCCAGTTAACACCTACAAAACCATCAATGCTATGTATATTATGTGTAATGAGATGTGCAACAAGATTCGGGTAGGAATTTGATAATGTTCCTTGAACTGGAAACGTCGGAACGATTTCGTACTGAAAAGGTTTTGTTTGAGTATTAGAATACATATTGATGTAATTTATTGCAAATGAATGATGTTGGAGTAAATAGCTTTTGCTTACTTGTTTGTTGATTTTTTGTTGTGTTTTTCAATCCAGAATTTTTCGATCTCCTCCAAAGGTTTGCCCTTCGTTTCTGGCAGGAATCCAATTACAACAAGGAATGCGATGGCACAGAAAAATGCAAATAACCAGAACGTATAGCGGGCGCCCCAGGAAGCGAGAAGAATGGGAGTTAGCTGTCCCACGATAGCATCGGAAATCCACATCACCATAATACTGATACCCATGGCGCGAGCCCGGATGGCATTTGGGAAGATTTCGGCTGCGACGACAAATTTTAGTGGGCCAATGGAAAAAGCAAAGAAAAATAAGAAGGAAAGTATAGCGATAATCAATGCGATATTATTGACTTGACCTTGATTAAAAAGATAACCAGTAACCAGCAAACTCAGGGTAGCACCTACAGTTCCCAAAAGATATAAGGGACGTCTACCCCAATTATCAACCTTCCAGATTGCGAAGAAAGTAAATAGCACATTGGCAGCTCCAAAGAATAACTGGGCATGATAGGAGTTGTTTAATGAAATACCTGATTCAAGCAATATGCTCGGACCATAATAAACAATTGCGTTGATTCCACTGAGTTGTGAAAATAAAGGGAGGAAGAGGCCCAATAGAAAGGCCTTGCGATAAATAGGAGAGAACAGATCACGTAGATTTCCTTTCGAGGAAACATTGCTAACCTCTTGTATATCCGATAGTCCTAATGTGGCACTGATCGCTGCAACTTCAGTGTTTCGTCCATTTTTAGAAAGCCAACGCGGACTTTCAGGAATAAAGTAAACTCCAATGCATAACAATAAAGCCGGTATTGCGCCAACTAAAAACATAGTTCGCCACAGTTCATTTTGCTGGGTGGAGGTATATTCAAGAATCAAGTAATTGCTGATATAGGCAAATAGGATACCGAATGTAATAGCGAGTTGATAACAGGTGACTGATCTTCCTCTAAATTTGCTTGGCGATATTTCCGCAAGATATAAGGGCACAACAATTGAGGCTATTCCAACACCAAGGCCCCCAATGCTTCTACTTGCAATCAATATGCTGTAAGAAGGACTGAATCCACAGCCAATTGCTGAGAATAAAAAAAGCAGGGCCGCAGTAACAAAGGCTGGTTTTCGGCCGTATTTATCTGTTAATGGTCCTGTGAAAAATACACCAACAATACAGCCTAGCAAGGCTGAACTGACGAAAACGCCCTCTTGAGCAGGAGATAGTCCGAAAAATTGCTTCACCAATGGCAAAGCACCTGCAATTACAGCCATATCGAAACCGAAAAGGAGTCCTCCAATTGAAACGATACATAAAATGATGATAAATTTCTTTGACATCTGCGGTTTATATTAATATGTATATACATACAAACATATATCTATTTTTTTAATTATGCAAAAAATCTTATTTTAGCACAAGCAATCCAAATGATGAATTTAAAAATAGATCATAAAATTCCTGTTCCGCTGCATATACAAGCTGAGAATTTGTTACGCGAATTAATTAAGCAGCCTGAATATATAGAGGGGAAATTATTACCCAATGAAATTGAATTAGCAAAAAGATTGGCAATTTCCCGTTCTACTTTGCGTTTAGCGATCAATAAACTTGTATATGAGGAGCTGCTCATTAGAAAGAAGGGGATAGGAACGAAGGTGACTAGTTCTAAATTCAGTTCAAAATCCAAAAATTGGTTGAGTTTCTCACAAGAGATGAAAAATCGTGGGATTGAGGTGAAGAATTTTGAGCTTCACGTCAGCTGGGTTGTTCCGGATAAAGCAGTTTCGAAGTTTTTTAATGTAGATGAGGATCAGAAGCTGTTAAAACTAGAACGTTTGAGAGGAAAGAAAGATGACCCATTTGTTTATTTTATCTCTTATTTCCATCCGCGTATAGGTTTAAACGGCGATGAAGATTTTAAGAGACCGCTATATGAGATCTTAGAAGCAGATTATCATGTCGTTGCAGATCTTTCTCAGGAAGAGTTGGATGCAATGGCTGCAAATAAATTTATAGCGGATAAATTGGAGATTAATATCGGTGATCCTATTTTGTCCCGCAAGCGCTTTGTATTTGACCAATCTGGAAAGCCAATTGAATATAATTTAGGGTTCTACCGTGCGGAAAGTTTTACCTATACAGTTGAAAGTAGAAGAGATTATTAAGTAAATTCACTCATCCTTTTTGAACTGATCAAGTGGATGAGTGAATAGCTAATTTATTTATTCTTTTAATGATTCTTTTCTACGGTAGTTTCTGCCCAGCTTTCTAGGAGCGCTATTGCTTTACTAAGTACTCCTGCAGAACCTTTGAATTTCCCTGATCCGCTAGGGACGTTATTTTGACCATACCATTCGTAAAATCCTTTGTTTTTCACAACCCGATCGATCATCGGTTGAAGTTCTGCATAGGCTTCTTGATAAAAGCCGTTTAAAACGAGTTGCTGGATCATCCGTCCGCCAAACCAGGTCCAATCACCACCATTTTGGTATTGGTAAGGCTGAGCCATTCCTCCGATGAAAAATCCAACTGGATAGGTTGGGTATAAGGTCAATCCAATACTCGGCATGCCCGATAACCGGACGTTTTCCAGCATTTGCGTATTGACTGTTTTTATTTCTGAAGCGGAAAGTAACCCGGCTTCTATAGCGATGGCGGTGCCCCCATGATAATGGATCGTATTTTCATCAAATCCTTTTGGGATAGGAGATGTCTTAGGGTAGATATGAGGGATGAATTTTTGTTTTTTCTTATCCCATAAATGACGTCTACTGTTTGTTTCGAGACTCTTTTTTAATCCCTTCCATTCTGTCACCTTCGGAGAGTTGGGCTGGATATCAATCAATGTCTGCAATGCAATAATAAACATCGCGTTGTCATAAATATCGATCGCCTCATTGGAGAGCTCATTCCAGTCACAACCAAAGCTATCGTTGGGTTGTACATCTCCCCAATCTGCTGTCATCGCACCCCAAAGCAATTGATACTTGTGGTTGAACCGTTCTCTTTTCAAATAATCCAACATGAGTTGGATACGATCTTTTACAGAAATTCCACCGATAGACTCCTCCAGGATACTGTAATCCTTTGTTTTCCGGATATATTTACCAAGCAGTTGGATGAGTGACGTTTCCTGGTCTGTTTCTACTGTATTTTTAAATCCAACATGGCCTGGCGCATTTTCTGAATAATAAGGTGTATCATCATGCCAGGTAAAATCCTTCTTAAGGACATAGCCGTCTACCATTTCACCATTGGGCTGTTGCATCTGAAAGAATACTAAAATGGCCCCTCTAATGTCCGCTTGGGACCGCTCTTCCAAGGCGGTTTCAATAAATGTATTGAGGTCCCTGGCCCAAATCTGTGAGTAGCCACTTCCCGCATTGAAACCTTCTTTGATGATCTCTCGGGCAAGGTTGTCCACATATTTTAAGTTTTGATCCGCTAGAATGCTTTTTGCCAACTTAAGTTGAGTTATACCGTCGGGTTTTGTTTGTTGTGCTGATAGTTGGGTTCCGAGTAACAGAAATATTAGACTAAAAAATGGGGTGTTTTTTTTCATTGTGGTTTTATTGTAATTAATTAGGCTTGACAGGTGTAGCTGTCAATAATTTGTATCTATTTCAGGGTTAATTTGCATCTACTTCAGGGTTTTGATCGAAGATCAGCCGTCTGATGCGTATTTTTTTTGAATTTATTTACTGGTTATACTTTAGTATGTATGTACAATCAAAGTTATGGAAAAATGTCAGTATTTAAGCTTTAATAACGTTTTATTTGGTTAGTATTTAAAATTTTACAAATTTGCGCATTATGGTGAGGCCTTTCCCGTAGTTAAATCGCGTAAGAAAATAGTGCTCATGTTTATACATACTAATTTTTTTTGTAAGTTTGCTGTAGAACCTAATTGAGAACAATGGTAAAGCATATCATTTATTATTTTTGTAGTTTATTTGTTAGTACGGCAGCTGTTTTCGCACAGCAGAAAACAGATTTGACCGTTTTTGTAAAACCTAATATTGGATCCGTCCATAGCCGGTATTTCTTTTATACACCAGCAGCAGTACCTTTTGGAATGGCTAAGCTCGCTCCGAGCACAAATGGAAGCTATGGGAACAAGTCGGGCTGGGAAGCTGTGGGGTACGATGATAGGCATGGGTCAATAGAAGGGTTCGCTAATTTTCACGAATTCCAGGTAGGCGGAGTGGTATTTGCACCGTCCGTTGGAAAATTGAAGACAACTCCTGGTCAACTTGATCGTCCACAAAGCGGCTATCGTTCTGCTTTCGATAAGAAAGATGAGTTTGCTACTTCTGGCTATTACCGCGTCAAGTTAAAAGATTATAATATACTTGCGGAGCTCACTGCAACCAAGCGCGTCGGTTTTCATCGGTATACTTTTCCAAAAACTGAAGAAGCCAACCTTATTTTCGATATTGGTCATGTTATGGGGGAAAGTGGCCCAGTCGTTGATGCTGAAGTGAATTATGACAAACAGCACGTCTGGGGATATGTGGTTACCAATCCTGTATACGTACAAAAATATCAGCAGGGTGCTCATGTTAAGATGTTTTTCTTCGCGGAGATAAACAAAGAGCCTAAATCTTTTGGAACATTTAGAGATTCCACGACTTTCGATCAACATAGCCGTATAAAAGGAAAGGGGGCGGGCTTGTTCCTGAAATTTGATACCCAAGTAGGGGAATCTATCGAAGTCAAGACCGGTTTGTCTTATACATCTGTGGAAAATGCACAACTGAATTTGCTTAAAGAAGCGAAGGATATGTCGTTTGATATTGCAAAGAGAAATGCCTTGCAAACCTGGAATAGTGAACTGGGAAGAATTTTGGTGGAAGGGGGCAAAGTGGACGACCGCATTAAATTTTATACTGGATTGTATCATGCTTTACTTGGTCGTGGGCTTGCAAGCGACGTCAATGGTGCATATCCCAAAAATGATGGCTCGGTAGGGCAGATTGCTCTAAATAAACAGGGGCAACCTATTCATCATCATTATAATACCGATGCGATCTGGGGTGCATTTTGGAATTTGACACAGTTGTGGTCCATTGCTTATCCGGACTATTACAACGACTGGATTCAGAGTCAATTGTTGGTCTATCGCGATGCCGGTTGGTTAGGAGACGGTATTGCCAACAGTAAATACGTTTCGGGTGTAGGGACTAATTTTACAGGTTTGGCAATTGCAGCGGCGTATAATGTGGGTATTCGTGACTATGATGTGAATCTTGCCTATGCTGCGGTGCGTAAAAATGAATTGGAAGCGAAGGACCGCCTGCCTGGAGCAGGAAAGTTAGATGTAGGAGTTTTCGTTCGCAAGGGCTATTCACCCTATATAAAAGATGATAATGGTAGTCCCGAATTAATGACCAATGGATCTCCTTTTGGTGCTTCGCATACCTTGGAATATGCTTTTTCTGCCGGTGCAGCCGCACAATTTGCAAAATCATTGGGGCACCAAAAAGACTACATTAAATTTCAGGGATTATCCGATGGATGGCGCAATCTGTACGATGCCACGACGAAGTTTATGCGACCAAAGGATAGTACTGGACGATTTATTTCAAACTTTAACCCTTATGAACCATGGCGTGGATTTCAGGAGGGAAATGCTTGGCAGTATACCTTCTATGTTCCGCATGTCCCACAAGAATTGGTTAAACTGGTTGGAAAGGACCTGTTTAATCAACGGTTGGATAGTATTTTTACGGTGTCGCAGAAGAATGTGTTTGGAGGCGGTACACAAATTGACGCTTTCGCAGGGATTGAAAGTCTTTATAATCATGGTAATCAACCAAACCTGCATATCTCTTGGCTGTTCTATTTTTCTGGTAGACCTGATTTAAGTCAGAAATGGGTACGGGCAATTTGCAATGAGTTTTATGGTAATGATGCAATACATGGCTATGGCTACGGACAAGACGAAGACCAAGGACAGCTTGGAGCATGGTATGTCTTGTCGAGTATCGGTCTATTCGACGTCCGAAGTCTCACCACCGAGAAGCCCGCACTTCAGATTGGCGCGCCACTTTTCGATCGGGTAACGATACAATTACCGGAGAAATTAAGAAAAAATAAATTTATCATTCAGGTGAAGAAAGAGCAGCCCAATAGTTATATTGTTGATCAGGTTCGGTTGAATAACCGCCTGTGGAAAGGTTGGCAGCTTCCTTTTGAACGCCTGGTAGAAGGTGGGATTTTAGACCTCAAGTTGAAAGACAACTAAATTTAAGCAATAAAAAAATAGCCCCATTCGGGGCTATTTTCAAGGTAGGTTGGTTTGTTGATTGCCTACGCGATTTCAGCAATAAAATTGCCCTCTTGATCCAAATCAGCTTTGTGAGCTGCGATTTGTTGAAGATTAATATGTCCTATGACATATTTGAAATCTGGTGCGTAATATCGTTCTGTGATTTCACTGAAATTTAACTTTTCAATCAGTGTATCATCTGTGTATCTCAAATAAACCTTAATTAAATAATCTTGGCTATAATTTAATGTGCTGGATTCTAAATGTTTTTTATATTCATAACGG
This sequence comes from Sphingobacterium sp. UME9, assembly GCF_014170215.1. Taxonomy (NCBI): domain Bacteria; kingdom Pseudomonadati; phylum Bacteroidota; class Sphingobacteriia; order Sphingobacteriales; family Sphingobacteriaceae; genus Sphingobacterium; species Sphingobacterium sp. UME9. The sequence continues at coordinate 1,503,154 of NZ_LZZP01000013.1, forward strand.
TATCCATAGCGAAGGGCAGCGATATCCGATAGCACAGCAGAGCCCGTCGGGTGTCCACCTGCTCCTTTACCATAGAAAAATTGCTCGTCTGCAAAGGCAGCTTTTACCAATACACCATTGTTCTCATTTTCTACATTATAGAGCATGCTCTCTTTGCCTACTAGGCGTGGTAATACATAAAGTACAACTTTGTTGCCATCGATCTCTTTTGCTGTTGGTATCAATTTGATCTTGAGGTTCTTTTCTTTAGCAAAACGAATATCTTGCTGTCCCAATTTGTCAATACCAATATTAAAGACATCGTCTGGTTTGACATAGATTCCGTACGCATGGGAAGCAACAATACATACTTTAAATTTTGGGTCAAATCCGCCTACATCAAGGGTGGGATCTGTCTCTGCAAAACCAAGTTCTTGCGCTTTCTTTAAAGCGTCTGTATATTGCTGGTTTTCATTGAAAACTTTAGATAAAATATAGTTGGAAGAGCCATTAAAAATACCGCTGACAGAATGAAGTAATTCATTGTCATAGTACTCTTCTAAATTCCGTATAATGGGAATACTTCCGCAAACGGCACCTTCATACAATAAACTGGTGCCATATTCATGTTGGATATCAACCAGCTCTTCCAGGTGGCTGGCAATCATTTTTTTATTGGCAGATACCACATTTTTTCCCGATTTCAAGGCACGAACAGTTAGTTGATAGGCTGCTTCGGCATCATCTATTAGTTCGACAACAGTATTAATTTCTGGGTCACCTAAAATTGTTTCGGCATCGGTAGAAAATAAATCTGCTGGTAGCGAGCGCTTTTTATCTCCGTTTTTAATGACAAATTTTTTGATTTCCAAATTAAGATTTTTGGTTTTGATGATATCGTAAAGACCTTGGCCTACTACACCAAACCCAAACATCCCTATTGTTAATTTATTACTCATATCTTTTCTTAAATTCTCTTATATATTATTTATTCTCTTATACTAATTCGTTTATGTATTCTTTTTGTTCCCGCAGAAAGTTGCTGATGATTTTTGTGAGTTTTTTTGTTTCGATCAAAAATCCATCGTGGCCATAGGTAGATTCAATCTCCTGATAGTAGGCATTCGGAACATGTTGAGCGATGAATTGTTGCTCTTGTGGAGGAAACAACAAATCTGTATTGACGCTCAGTACTAAAGTTGGACAGTCAATGCTCGCTAAAGCGGATTCGATAGATCGTCTTCCACGACCTAAATTATGGCTGTCCATTGCTTTGGTTAGGAAGTAATAGCTGTACGCATTATAGCGTTTCACCAATTTTTCACCCTGATAGTTTTGATAGGAGGATGCTTTATAATGATCGAGTTTTTCGTTATCATCCTCCTTTTGTGTGTTGGCATACGTTGTATAGTTGCGGTAAGACAACAGTGCCATAGCGCGTGCAACTTTTAAACCCTTAGCTCCACCATCGGGATGATTAGCGTAAAAGGTTCGATCAGTTGTTATGGCAAGACGTTGACTTTCATTGAATGCAATACCCCATGGTGAATGGACGGCATTTGTTCCAACGACGATTAGATGGTTGATGGCTATACTGTGCGATACGGCCCATTCCAATGCTTGTTGACCGCCCAATGAGCCGCCAATAAGGATTTCTATTTGTTTGATATCCAGGTGGTCTGCAAGAAATTGATGTGCATTGACCAAATCCCTTACTGTAAATTCAGGAAAAGATAGGTAGTAAGGCTGTCCAGTAGCTGGGTTTACAGATAGCGGATTACTGCTATTATATGCTGATCCTATGACATTGGCGCAGATAATATAATAATCGTTTGAATCAAACAATTCACCTGTTCCAAAAAGACCGGACCACCAATCCAGTACATCTGCATTAGCCGTAAGTGCATGGCAAACCCAGATCACATTACTGCGATCTGCGTTGGGTTTGCCAAATGTTTCATAACTGATTTGTAAATCAGTAAGCTCTCTTCCATTTTCAAATACAAAAGGCTCCGGGTGCAGATAAATATGCTTACTCATTTTACGTTTACGTTTTAAGCCGAAAAAATCTGATTATTTAATTTTATCAAAAGCTTGTTGTAAATCAGCTTTGATGTCATCAATATGTTCTATTCCTACAGAAAGACGTAATAAACCTTTGAACACTCCAGCATTGGCTTGATCTTCATCACTCAATTGTTGGTGAGTAGTCGCTGCTGGATGGATAATCAATGACTTCGTATCGCCAACATTGGCCAAGTGACTGATTAATTCTAAGCTGTCGATAAAGCTATTGGCCTTCTGTGCTGCGTCACCCTTGAGCTGGAAAGAAAGCACCGCACCATAGCCATTTTTAAGGTATTTTTGTGCGTTAGCGAAGCTCGGAGAGCTTTTTAAGCCCGGATAGTTTACTTTTTCTACCTGTGGATGCGCCTCAAGCCATTTAGCTACCTCTAAAGTGTTATCTACATGGCGTTGCACCCGTAAAGACAGCGTTTCAAGCCCTTGTAATAATAAGAATGAATTGAAAGGGGAGAGTGCTGGCCCGAAATCCCGAAGCCCTTCCACACGTGCCCGAATGGCAAATTGAATATTTCCAAACGGTCCGCCTTCACCGAAAACTTCGGAAAAAACTAAGCCATGATAGCCTTCAGATGGTTCGGAAAATTGAGGGTATTTTCCGTTGCCCCAATTGTAGTTTCCGCCGTCGACGATGACACCGCCAATGCTTGTGCCATGTCCACCGATCCATTTAGTAGCCGATTCAACAACCACATTCGCACCGTACTCCAAAGGTTTAAATAAATAACCCCCAGCTCCAAAAGTATTATCGACGATTAACGGTAAGTCATATTTTTTTGCTACGGCAGCAATTTTCTCAAAGTCTGGAATATTGAAACTTGGGTTTCCAATTGTTTCAACATAGATGGCCTTTGTTTTATCATCAATGAGGGCTTCAATTTTATCTGCCTCGGCGTCCGTTGCAAAACGAGCTTCGACGCCCAGGCGTTTAAAAGAAACTTTAAACTGGTTGAATGTACCGCCGTATAAGTTGGATCCGGCAACAAAATTGTCACCACTTTCCAAGATATTATTTAATGCAATAAACTGTGCTGCCTGGCCAGATGCAACAGCAACAGCAGCGACTCCACCTTCCAGTGCCGCAATACGTTGTTCGAAAACATCCGTAGTAGGATTCATAATCCGTGTATAGATATTGCCGAACTGCTTTAAAGCAAATAAGTTCGCGCCGTGTTCGGCATTTTCAAATACAAAAGATGTTGTTTGATATATAGGAACTGCTCTAGATCCCGTAGTAGGATCAGCGACTTGGCCAGCGTGAACCTGAAGAGTTTCGAATTTTAAATTTTTGTTTGAAGACATAATATATCAGATTTTAAGGGTTCAAAAAGAAATTGCTAAGTAAAAAGAGAAGCATACACACCTCGTTGAAGGGTCTGTTAAATCTTTATCCAAGAAAAAGGAAATGATTTTTAACAAGCATGGAAGTGCATATGCATACGCATTCGCATCAATACAGTTGTACGATGACTTACACTTTCGCTTATCGTGTGGTTCACTTGTGTTGAACCTGAATTTTTAATGGACTTCAGTAGTTTAATAATCATTGTCTTATGTCATTTATATGCTCCAAAACGATATTGTTTTGGACAGGAATTGGCACCTTTTCAAACAAATTGAAGGTTGCCAGTGGGTCATTGAGCCAGTCTCTCGCCACTTCTTTATAAATCAAGACCTACTGATTAAGGGAGGTGTTGATTAGAAATCTTCTTTCGAAGACGACACAAATATAAACTCTTTTTTTATTAAAGCAAAAGAAAAGCTATTTTTTAGTTAAAGGAATTTTAAATAACATACCGATCGGGATCGCATATCGTCGGATGAAACCGGATAAATAACTGTCAATCGGGTATTATGATTTCTTTAAGTTGATCCGTTCCGCAATTTGATTTAAATCTGTTAAAAGAGGTTTAAGTGCATCAATTCTACTATGGATATCATACGCTAGGTGGCGATTCGTCTTTTTGCTTAACGATAGTGAAAGACCCACCAAATGGGAGTTGACCTGATAAGAGAGTGCTTGAAAATGGTGGATATGTGACCAATCCATCCATTTGTGTTCGGGTTCTTTTTTCATTTGATTTATAGCGTCTGAAAATAGCGCCATGGCAGTCTGCGCTTTTTTGCGAGCCAGTCGTATATCAAAAGAACTTTGTTTCTCGTCCGACAGACGGTTATTGATGGTTTGGAAATAATGCTCGTTGTAAAGGGATACCTCTTTTGCCAGCTGAACCATGCCTGTGCTTTGGCGTACAGGTATCAAGAAATAACCTGCTATAGCCAAGAATGCTCCAATGAGTGTGAAAAGTATTCGGCTGCCTAAAATGAGATTGATATTGCCTTCAAACAAATTGAGCGCAATCACAATTCCCAAGGTAATAAAGATGACACTGACCATATAATTAGATCGGTTGAACAAAAAGAATCCGAAAAGACCTAATGCAGCTATGGTAAGGAGAGCTGGGAGAAAATGAATAGAAATTAAGCAGAATATACCAACTATTATACCCGAGAATGTGCCTACAATACGCTCTATATTACGCTTTTTTGTCATTGAAAATGCTGGTCTGGCAACAATGGCGATCGTCAGTAAGATCCAATAGGTATATTTAAAATCCAAAAATAAAATACCGATCAATGCGCCTGTTCCAAAAAGAAGAGCCATTCGAACTGCAAATCGGAAAAGCGGGTTATTCAGATGGAGTTTACTTTTTAGATCAGCAAGATTGCGCAAAGGTCGATTGATAAATTGCTGGTACTCACTGCTGTCAATCTTATCCTGAATTTCCTGATTTTGATAAAAAGCTACCTGAATTCGGCTGAGTACTTCAATAATTGCTTCGATGTTGCTTATGATCGAACCTAATATACTTTTTGCTTGACTGGCCTGCTGCTCTTGAATTTCTTTTAAATCCTGTAAGAGGGCATTTATTTTAAAGTTATTATGATATAATTGATGCGCATACCGAAACCTCTTGTTAGGTTGTGAAAAGCTATCAATTTCTAAAGCTAATAATTTGATTGTGTGACGAATTAAAGGGAGGCTGCCTGTGTCTGCAAGATTTTTGCGAATCGCATCATAGTCGTGATCAAGCGCAATGATTAACTCATGGAGGTCAATTAATCCATAAACTTGACTGAGCCAATAATTGCTTTTATGCCACTGTTGGCTTATGATTTTTTTTTCTCGAAAAAGAAGGGACCTGATTTGTTCCTGTTGTTCGCTGATCTGGCCATGAATTTTGCCTACGCGGCTGTACGTTATATTCAAAGGAATATCGGGATCGTAAGACTGTGATCGTATCAATAGAAATTGGGACAATCCATGAAAACCATTGGCCATCGCATGTTTTAGCGAGCGATAAGGTTGTATATAGGCTTGTAAAAGGCTAAAAAAGTAGTATATAATGGAACCTGTTGTAATCTGTAAACTAACCGCAAAGGGGTGTTGCGGGGCCATTCCTATAACAAAACTCATGAGAATCAATGTCATGTTTCCAATTGCAGCATAACGAGCTCCAAAAAGACCGTATAACGTACATATAAAACCGGCCGCCGCTAGCAGTATAACCAAGGGCCAATGATACGGAAATACAATCGCTGTAAACAAGGATGCAACAAAGAAGGTGGGAATACATACGAGAGCAGAAGAAAGTTTATCTTTTCTGTTTCCAGGAGGATCTGTGAGTGTTGTTAACAACGATCCGACACCGATTCCAATAGCCGTGCTCGCTTGCGCTCCCAATAAATAGATCGCCAAACTTGGCAAGATGCTGATGGAAACATTACGTAATGCGTCTCCAGAATGCTCGCCATGCATAAATCGTATCATAAGGATATAAATACGGTAGAATCTTTTCTTCAATGATACAGTGCTCATTAATCAGTTTACTAATTTTCTGTGCAAAAATACAAATATTATGCTTAATATTTTTTGTATACAATTTATTTGTTTTGATTTTAGTTTATTTTTTGAATTTTTATTTTGATTCGATGTGCTTTTCTTGCGCTGTGCTTTTTGGAGATTCAAGATTAGCTGGGATGATTTTACCGGCTTTAGCATCGATCAGTGAAGGATATGGTTTACCGATGTTATTTGGTTGTCTACCGAGTGAATCGGACGATCTATCTATTTCTACTGGTCAACGTGTAATGAATACACGAGGTTTGTTGTCATTATTATGAAGTTGACTATCTAATCGATAGCCTAAAGAAATTACATTATGAAACCACAAAAAATTAAATTGCTCTTATTTTCTCTTATTTTATTCCTGTTTTCTATTGCCGGACCCGTTTCAGCACAGTCTGACGGAGGGGAATTACGTACAGTCGTTGTTGGACAAGACAATCAGCCTATTGTAGCTGCAAATATTTCACTGTTTCGTAAGCCCAATGATATCTTGTTAAAAGGAACTTTATCCAACGAAAATGGAGAAATTGTGTTGTCTGCGATCCCCGAGGGCAAGTATAGCTTACAGGTGTCCACAGTAGGGTATGCTGTTTATCGTTCTGCTGAAATGGTCCTGAGTGTGGGAGATCTCAAGGTGCTGGATACCATTCGTTTACAGGTAGAAAGTAAAGTGCTGAGTGAGGCACAGGTGATCGGTAAGAAACCATTGATTGAAAGTCATCTTGATAAAGTTGTCCTCAATGTTGAAAACAGTATTTTGGCAACAGGGAATAACGCATTGGAACTCCTGCAAAAGGTTCCAGGGGTAACTTTAGACAATAAAAAGATCAATCTACGTGGAAAAAGTAATGTGATTATCATGATTGATGGTAAGCCTACTTATCTTTCTGCAGATGAAGTATCGCGATTATTGGAAAATACAGCTTCCAATGCAATAGCATCGATCGAAGTACTCACCAATCCACCCGCAAAATACGATGCCGCAGGGAATGCAGGAATTATTAATATTAAGACAAAGAAGAATACGCAATTTGGAAGTAATGTTAGTTTAAACCTCAATTTAGGGCAAGGTAAATATACAAAGGCGGATGGCGGCTTTCTAATAAACCATCGTAACAATTGGGTGAACTTATTTTCTTCCTATAACTACGCAAATGCCTTAGGATTTAATGATTTAGATATCGATAGGGCTGTAGATACCAAAACTGGGACGACTTTTTTTAATTCGGATTCTTATTCGAAATTCCGTTATCGAGGCCATAATTTCAAATTTGCGGCAGATTTTAACCTGGGGAAAGAGGAGGTCATTGGATTTGTGGTTAACGGTAACGTAAGTAATGGCCATTCAACACGCGAGGGAAGCAATCTGATCGCCTCTCAAAAAGGAAAGCTTGATTCGATTGTATTAGGAAGCAATTTGTCAGATTTTAAATACCATTACCTCACTTATAATCTTAACTATAAAAAGACATTTGATACCTTAGGGACTGAATTGACCGTTAATGGGGATTATTCATATTCGAAAAATAATGACAATAGCACTGTTGGAAACCGTTTTTTGGACGCAAATTGGGAAGAATTTAAATCACCGAATATTTTCCGGAATGATATGCTTTCTAAGACAAAAATTTTGGTTTTTAAAACCGATTTTGTGCATCCTTTTAATAAAACGACGAAACTTGAGGCGGGCTTAAAATATAGCCGTGTAAAAACAGATAATAATTTGTTATACGAAGATCAGGATCAGCAAGGCGAGTTTGTGCAAAATAATGGTCAAAGTAATCAGTTTTTGTATAATGAAAATATAGCTGCAGCTTATTTCAGCCTAAATAAATCATTCGGAAAGTTTTCGGTACAAACTGGACTGCGTGTTGAAAATACGAGCTCCCTGGGAAATTCGGTGACGCTAGGGCAACAAACAAAACGGACCTATACCGATTTTTTCCCATCAATATTTGTACAGCAACAGATTAATGATAATCACAAGCTTGGTGCGAGTTATAGCAGACGTATTGACCGCCCTGATTATGGGTCATTGAATCCCTTTGTGTATTATTTGGATCAATACACGTATCAGTATGGCAACCCTTATTTAAATCCACAATATACTAATTCGTATGAAGTAAATTATACTTTTAAAGATCGCTATTTATTGAGTTTGGGCTACAAGAGGACCAGCGATGCCATCACTCAGGTCATAGAAAGCAATTCGGAGACCAAAGCTATTGCACAGACAGACCGAAACTTGGCTTATTTTGATTATTACAACATGAATGTCAATATACCAGTTAAGCTTTTTAAATGGTGGAGTATTTCTAACAATGCCAGCGCTTTTTATAATAAGTTTAGTTTTGATGAGCATTCCGGAGCGCAACGCCAATTGGAAAAGTTATCTTTCCAGGTAAGTTCCAATCATGATATTCGAATTGGGAAAACAACAAATCTGGAGCTGACAGCCAATTATTTTTCGCCAGCAGTATATGGGGTATTTAGTTTTCAGTCTTACTATGGTATCGATCTAGGTGCTGGAAAAACATTTCTTGACAAAAAATTGAATGTAAAGTTGGCTGTAAATGATGTGTTGAATACAAGAGGTCAGCGCAGATTGTCGAGTTATCAGGAAAATGGATACTATCGTATACGAAATGGATATGATAGTCGGGTTATCCGATTGTCAGTTTCTTATCGTTTTGGTAATATGAATATTAAGTCAGTCAATAAGAAGGCTGGTAATAATGATGAAGATAATCGGTTAAAAAAATAGGAGCTACTGTTGTGAGGGGAGATAAGGAGCGAGAGATAGCGAACGTTTCCCTGAAACAAAAAGAGCCTGCGATATCGCAGGCTCTTTTTGTTTCAGGGAAGTTATCTTAACTTAAAAATAAGATCTCTCTCAATTTTGGAAGAGGCCATTTTTTGTCATCAACAATTTTCTCCAATTTGTTGACATGATAACGGATCACATCGAAATATGGTTTAACCGATTCATCGTAAGCGATTGATCTTTCACGTACGTCATCAATTTGGTTTGCTTTTTTACGTTCCTGACGCATTGCTTCAGCTTGCTCCAAGATGGTATTTACGTGTGTTGAAATACGTTCTACAAAGTTCAATTGAGAGCTGAATGCTGCCTGCGCTAGACCAAGATCTTTTAATCCTTTGACATTTTCAATCAATTCGTTTTGATAAATGAAACATGCAGGAGCAATTTGGTTGTTAACCATCTCTTCGATGACACGTGCCTCAATTTGTAATTTTTTATAGAAGTTTTCAAGCAAGATTTCGTGGCGAGCTTCTGATTCACGTTTGGTATAAATACCTAGTGATTCAAACAGGGCTAAAGATTCTTCTTTTACATAAACATCTAATGCTTTAGGCGTAGATTTGATGTTAGAAAGACCACGTGCCTCAGCTTCTTTTTCCCACTCTTCGCTATATCCATTGCCTTCGAAACGGATTGCTTTTGAATCTTTGATGTATTTGCGGACAACATTTAAGATTGCAAGATCTTTTTTAATGCCTTTTTTGATTTGTTTATCTACTTCCGTTTTGAACTCGATCAATTGTGCTGCAACGATTGCATTCAATACGGTCATCGGTAAAGCAGAGTTTGCAGAAGAACCAACAGCGCGGAATTCAAATTTGTTACCAGTAAAAGCAAATGGTGAAGTACGGTTCCGGTCTGTATTGTCCAATTTTAATTCAGGAACTTTAGGAATACCATGCCATAAGTTTGCCTCTGCTTTTACTTTTTTAGCAACACGAGCAGATTCAACTTCTTCCAAAAGCTCATCCAATTGAGAACCTAAGAAAATTGAAATAATTGCTGGCGGAGCCTCATTTGCACCTAGGCGGTGATCGTTGCTCGCACTAGCGATAGAAGCACGCATCAAATCAGCATATTCATAAACAGCTTTAATGGTATTGACAAAGAAAGTCAAGAACATCAAATTGTTTTTAGGCGTTTTTCCAGGAGATAATAAATTTACACCGGTATTTGTGATTAAAGACCAGTTGTTGTGTTTACCAGATCCGTTGACACCGGAGTATGGTTTTTCATGCAACAATACTTTGAAGTTGTGTCTTAAAGCAACTTGTTCCATGACATTCATCAACAATTGGTTGTGATCGATAGCCAAGTTGATTTCTTCGTACATTGGAGCACATTCAAATTGAGAAGGTGCAACTTCGTTGTGACGAGTCTTTAAAGGAATACCTAATTTTAAAGCTTCATTTTCCAAATCCACCATGTAAGCTAATACGCGCTCTGGAATCGCACCAAAATAGTGGTCTTCCAATTGTTGGCCTTTTGCCGACATGTGACCAAATAAAGTACGGCCAGTTAACTGAAGATCTGGACGAGCATTATATAAGGAAAGGTCAACCAAGAAATACTCTTGTTCAATACCAAGAGAAGCGTTTACTTTAGTGACCGATTTATCAAAATATTGAGCAACATCTGTTGCAGCTTTATCTACTGCGTTGATCGCTTTCAATAAAGGAGCTTTATAGTCTAATGATTCACCCGTATAGGAAACAAAAACTGTTGGAATACATAATGTTTTACCAGCGCCTGTTTCGTAAATGAAGGCAGGAGAAGATGGATCCCAAGCTGTATAACCTCTAGCTTCGAAAGTATTACGGATACCACCATTTGGGAAAGAAGATGCATCGGGCTCTTGTTGAACTAATGCGTCAGCTGTAAATTTTTCAATTGCTTCACCGTTTTCGTCTGGCTCAAAAAAAGCATCATGTTTTTCAGCAGTCGAACCTGTCAGCGGTTGAAACCAGTGTGTGTAGTGAGAAACGCCGTGGTTAAGTGCCCAAGTTTTCATGGCCTGTGAAATGTGTTCAGCCAAATCTCTTGAAATAATCTGTCCCTCTTCAATGGATGCAACTAACTCCTTGTATGAATTTTTAGGAAGGTAGTCTTTCATTTTGTTTACGGAAAAAACATTCTTTCCGTAGATGTCAGTTGCTTTTTTAGTTTCAACTTTTTCAAATGAAGCAATTTGGCGTGAGCCTGCTGCTTCTACTGCTTTGAATCTTAGGTTCGACATTTGTATTTTGTAGTTAAATTACAGTTTTGTTGATTTTGTTTTTCAAAAATATTGTGTTTTTATTGAAAACTGAAATTTTTTTTGATGTTTTTTGTGAAATAATTTGAAAATTATGGTTTTTGGCTAATAAAAAAGGTGTGATTTATATAAATCACACCTTTTTTATTGTTTTGTATTACAATTCGAATCCCCAGTCTATTCCTTTTTCGGTGGCAGGTACTCCTTTCTTCATCCAAGCAGGAGCGGGGGCACCTTTTAGGAAATGATCGAAGAATTGCTGTTCCCGAATTTGTATATCCTTGCGGTTTTGTCGGAGTATGAGGTTATGTTCGTCACCATTATAATTCAGCATCCATACGGGTTTGTTTAATCGGCGCAATGCAGTAAACATTTCAATGCCTTGATACCATGGCACGGCCCCATCATTGTCATTGGCCATAATAACAACGGGAGTTTTAACTTTATCCAAATGGAATAAAGGTGAGTTTTCGATGTATAGTTCAGGAGCTTCCCATAGGGTTTTTCCAATGCGGCTTTGTGTATGTTCGTATTGGAATTGGCGCGACATACCGGTTTGCCAGCGTATTCCGCCATAGGCAGATGTCATGTTGACAACAGGAGCACCAGTCCAAGCCGCAGCATACATATTGGTCCGCGTAATGAGGTGAGCAACTTGATAGCCGCCCCAACTTTGCCCCTGTATTCCCATTTTCGTACTATCAACCCATGCATTCTGAGCGAGGTTTCTCATCCCCGAATTGATGTATTCTTCAGCTGATTGACCCGGGTGACCTGTTTTGTAGCTTATATTTGGTGCAAATACAAGGTATTCGTTACTTACAAAATAGGGGATGTTCAAACGTGATGGCGTAGGAGCAGGAGGTTGATACGTATATAATCCATCTGAAAGCTTTTCATAGAAGTAAGCTATAATGGGATATTTTTTTGCAGGATCAAAATTTTCTGGTTTATAAAGAATTCCCTCAGCCTGATTTCCTTCAGGCGTTGTCCAATGAACAAGCTCTGCTGTTCCCCAATTGTAATTAGCCTGTTGGGGGTTAATATTGGATAGCTGTAATTCGTCTTTGAACTTGATGGTATTGGTGTAGATATTAGGTGAATTCATATAATCCTCTTTACTGTACAGTATCGTTTGTTGATCTGCCGAAGAGCTGATATTCTTGAACGTTTTTGCCTCTACCAAAAGACTTTTAGGATCGCTATGCTGTCCCTTGAACTGGTAGAAACCAGATTCTTTGGTTTTATTGTCAAAAGACGTTAGAAAACCACCCTTTTTATAGTCTAGTGTTGTGGCTTGTTCGCGATCTTCTTCTCTTTTTAAAGGCAAGTAGCGGAAAGTTGTCTGCGAAGCAGCTCCATAGCCGTTTGTCAAGATGGATTTGTTGGATCCGTCCAAGTTAAAATACCAGATATCATATCTCGAATTGACGTAAATCCCTTTAAAGTCTGGGCTCCATGCTGCCATGCCGTATCCTTGTGCTGGGGTAGGCATATCATTTTCCTCGTCGGCAAAGGACGCAGGTATACCGTCATTTAGAACTGTCTTTTTCTTTGAACTAACCTGATAGGAATTCCAGGTTCCTTTATCTTGGTCGAAATATACGATGTATTTTGCGTCAGGACTTAAGATTGCATTTCCTGAAAAGTCTGAAAGGATTAACTCTTTATTTCCTGTTTTTGTCGAAACCAGATAGATGTCATCTCTTGTACTACCTTCCCATTGACTTGCGATGCGCTTGCCAAAATCAGTACGCGCTAAGACATACTCTTCATTTCCATCCGGTGTAAGTGCCGTGGAGTTGAATGTTTGGTCCGTAAGGGGGATAATGTTACGATTGAATTTAGGGTAAGTGACCGCTAAGAAGTTTCTTGCAAGGTCTTTCTTTAAATTTACCAACTGCATGGGTTGTAAATAATCGTCTTGCCAGTTCCAAACGTCTACTTTAGCATGCTCGAAATCAACCAAAGTGGTGTCTTTGACACGAGGTATTGGTGCTATGCCGAAAAATAACTTCTCTCCATTTTTGCTGAAACGGATATCCCCATCCCCGCTAACGGCCCAGTTTTTAGGTATACCATTGCTGGTTTTTGTTGCGAGATATTGGGCTGTATCTATACCATTTGAATAGTAATATAAATTATAATTTTTCAGCAATGCCTTTTCATTGGAGAGATCCCCTAGGTAAGCGAGCTGGTTGCCTGATTCATCAAATTTGAAATTTTTATAATTGCCTTTTCCATTTGATATCTTTTTGAGCTTTTTAGTTGCTATTTCATAGAGATAGACTCCAGATTCTTTTGACAGGCTATCTTTCGAATCTGTTTTTTTTGAGAAAACAATTTTTGATCCGTTTTTATTCCATTCGTATTGGTCTACGGATGAAAATTGTACCGAATCACCGGAATTTAAATCATATAAAGCAAGCGTTGCAACTGTTTTTTTCTTTTTATCGCTGCTTTTCTTTGCCGATGTGGCATCATTAGCCGTTTTTGTTTCAGATTTTTCATTTATTTCCTTGTCAAAAAGAAAAGAGACGAAATTGTTGTTTTGATCGGCAATTTTGTAAGATTTTACCTGCGCAAATTTGACAAGGGATGAAGTCGTTAAATTGTAGATCGCCAATGAATCTTTTGGGAGTTCTTCGGCTTTCTTCTTTTTGATTTTGGCTTCGCGGGTTACGGCAAATGGCGCTTTGACCAAACTTAGCAGATGGTTTTCGGTATCTGTCAGTTTTCCATTATATCCACGGGGAATTTGAATGAGTTCTTTGTTTTCTTTGGTTTTGAGAAAAAGCTGATTATCGCCTTCTTGTGGAACGACCTGAAACAGGACAAATTTTCCCGATTTACTGATATAGGGCGATGATACGCTTTGCCAACTATCATATACCGTATGATCCAATGGTTTCTTTTGTGCATGGGCAGCGAACGCTGCCAGAAAACAAAATGGAATACAGATACTTTTCTTATTCATATTTTAAACCTTTTTGTCGCAATTTATTCATAAAAAATAAATAAACATCGATTTTTTGGTATATTCATTGTTACGTAAACATAAAAAACTGGTTATGAAATCATCATCCGCTGTTATTATTTCGATTATAATGGGCGCTGTGCTCTTGCTTGGCACCTGGATATTGGGTACAGCTTATCGCTATAAGTTTAAATCGACACAGACAATCACTGTTAATGGTAATGCCAAAAAAGATTTCGAATCCGATCTAGTCAAATGGAGTGCTACTTTTAGCCGAAAGAATTATGAATTGAGTGCTGCTTCAGCACAACTGGCCACAGATCGTGATTTGGTGCGGGATTTTTTAGTGCAACAGGGGGTTAAAGCCGACGAGATCCGTTTCGAGGCCGTTAATATTGCCAAAGATTTCGAATATCATACAGATGGAAAGGGGAATGGTTATAATACTTTTTCCGGTTATACATTATCGCAGGCCGTAAGTGTCGAATCAAAAGACTTAAATAAAGTGGACAATGCCTCACGAGAAATATCGACATTAATTTCCAAAGGGATAGAACTTAGCTCCAGCACCCCCAATTATTATTACTCCAAGCTAGAGGATCTGAAATTGGAACTTATTTCACAGGCTTCAAAAAATGCACATCAACGTGCAGACAATATTGCAAAGGAATCGAATGCCGGATTAGGTAATCTGGTAAAGGCCGATCTCGGAATTTTTCAGATAACAGGACAAAACGACAACGAAGAGTACTCTTCTGGCGGTGCATTTAATACAACCTCGAGAAAAAAAACAGCTAATATCACGGTTAAAGCAAGTTTTTTGAGTAACTAATGAAAAATTATTCGACTGAATTTCAGTTCTATATTGGTTTTCATTGAAAATTTGTTCAAAAAGTTTTCTCCTTTTCAATAAAAAACCTACTTTTGCATCATCCCAAACGGATATGCCCGGATGGCGGAATTGGTAGACGCGCTGGTCTCAAACACCAGTGGGAAACCGTGCCGGTTCGACTCCGGCTCCGGGTACTAAAAGCCTCTTTACTTACTGTAAAGAGGCTTTTTTTGTGCGCCTATGCTGCATCTGACCTGAAGATTGCCTCAAGTTCCGGATTATAGCTAATCAAGGTAGGTACTAAAACAGATACATCCTAATATCAACTTATATCTAATAACAATTTTCAATCAATCTTTAGACAGTGATCAGTCAGTGCTTATTCAATTTGTACTGAATGATCACTGAACAATCACTGAACGATCACTGAACAAGCACTGAATAAGCACTGTCTTAAGATCTAACTTGGTCACGATTTGATTCTAAGTTGCTGCAGCTATTGCTTGTTCTTTGGTGTTTCTTCGCTTATTGTAGCTACTTTCATTAGACCTTCCTCGGTATTCGTTTGCCGTTTCTTTGGTGTTTCTTTGGTATTTCTTTGTTTATTCTTTGGTATTTTAACGATAAAACAGCAATAAAACAGCAATAAAATAGCAATAAAATAGCACAGAAACGGTAACGAAGGTGTAATCTTGACCCAGACTTGTACATAAGAAAGATAAATTGACTACCGTAGAATTGGTAATAAGATGGGCTTTTTTTTATAAACGTTCTTTAATCTGAATTTTCTTGTTTAAATTGGAAATACCAAATATAAACTTGGATGAAAACAGTTTTTTTATCGCTGGCACTGCTGTGTTTTTTCATTACTAGGGGGCAAGTGGGGTTTGTCTTAAACGGGAAAAAGAATGTTAAAATTCCTTTTCTTTTCGTACATAACCTCGTCATTGTACCTGTGCAGGTGAATGGATATATGATGAACTTCCTGTTGGATACGGGGGTTAAAGAAACCATGATATTTGGCGAAACATTAAAGTCAATTGATAGTGCTGTTTTTGTTAATAAATTTCAGGGATTGGGTAGGGAAGAGGGGTTGGATGGCTATTTATCCATACATAATCAGGTGAATATTGCTGGGGTATATGAAGATTTAGACCAACCGATCTATATTCTTCAAAATGCGCATATTGATATCTCTACCCGGATAGGAGTGGAAGTTAATGGAATTATGGGAAGTCGCTTTTTTGAAAACCAAATGATAGAAATGGATTTTCAAAAACATCGTATTACCTTATATGCCAAGGCGAACCGGCCCAAGGGACTTGACAAGATGCAGCGTTTGCCGCTGGATATTTTAAATAGTCGTCCCTATACTTCGGTTGCTTTTAAACAAGGTGACGTTTCTATTGATGGTCGTGTATTGATTGACATGGGAAATAGCGATGCCTTAATGCTAATTCCTTCAAAGCTAAACAATTTTGATATTAAGCCTCCATTTATTGATGACTACATAGGGCAGGGGTTTAACGGTGAGATTTATGGAAAAAGAAATCGAATCCGATCGCTCGAACTTGGGCCATTTACAATGAACTACCCCTTGGTAGCCTATCCCGAATTGAGTTCGTTACAACATGCAACATTTGTGAGCGAAAGAATAGGTTCCATTGGAAACGAGTTGTTACGCCGATTTAAGGTCGTATTCGATTATCCCAACAAGTCGATATATCTTCATAAGAATAAAGATTTTGATCGCTTTTATTATCTGAATATGAGTGGCTTGGAGATTATACATGATGGCATTAAATACGAAAAAGAAGAGATACCTGTCGTTCTGCAAAAAGATGGCGGTACAGAGGTAAGAATGGGTAACAGCGTACAGTATCGCTTTGTACTTCGAAATATGTACAAAGTTGCGACTGTTCGTGATGGTTCGCCTGCGGCAATCGCAGGACTAATACCCGGAGATAAGGTTGTACGGATCAATGGTCGATCTGCATCGTCATTTTCCCTGGAGTCAATTCACAATCTTTTTAAATCAGAGGAGGGAAAGGAAATGCATTTTCGAGTGACCAGGGGCGAGAAGGCACTCGATTTTAAATTTGTGTTAAAGGATCCGCTTCCATTTAACTCGGATTAAATTTTCGCGAATTTTTCTATTTTAAACTGAACTTACTTATATTCGCGCTTGATAATACTATTTTAATAATTTAAACACGAGAAGATATGTTGGTCGCTAGAATAATAACACAGCAAGCTTTTAAGGCAAATGGATTTGCCGAAAGCAATCTTCGTGCTTTTCGTCCTATTTAAGATACTCTTCGAAATAGGAGCGCATCGTGTTTGTTCAATCCGCTGGAGTGAGTAATCAGGTCGCTTTACTTCTTTTGAAAAACCAATTTATACAGATGAAAAAGCCGAAGTTCATTCGGGCTTTTTAATTTTCCGGATTTTCGTTTCTATTTAGATAGTCAAAGCTCTTCAGGGCTGCAGCGTTTTTGAAAAACAGGTGCGTTCGACTCTATAGGAGTAATTGACTGTGCATTAAGAAAAAATGCTTAATAGAATCGTAATCCCCAAAAGAATATTCCCGAAATTTTTTCAAAAAGGCTGCCGATTTCCAAGAGGAAATTGATGGCTAATTATTTATATTTTTTATAAAAATGGGAAGTAAATTATCTGGAAAAGATCTAGTAAAAATAGGTTTTCCACAAAATAATATAGTTAATACAGCTTTAGGGCTGATCACAAGGTATCGAAAGAGGGAAAATAAAGAAACCATTCTTCTTGAACTTGCTGAGTTGATAGAAGCTCCGGAGCGATTTATGGAGCATAAAATATGGGGAAAGGTCTCTGAAGGACTTGTTAAACCTGTTGAAGCGCGCATGCAGGAGCTTCATTCACAGTGTGCTCCATTTAGCATATTTGGTGAAAATGAAATTGATGAGCAGGCAAAAAGACAGTTGTATGATGCACTGAGATTGCCTATTTCAAGACAAGGTGCACTGATGCCGGATGCACATACAGGTTATGGCCTTCCCATCGGTGGGGTACTGGCCACAGAAAATGCCGTTATACCCTATGGTGTAGGCGTAGATATTGGTTGTCGGATGAGCCTGTCGATATTCGACTTACCGGGCAGTTATTTCAAAGGAAGGGAATTCCAACTGAAAAATATATTGAAGGAAAACACCAAATTTGGTTTAAATGACACACATCGTGATAAGCATGACCATGTTGTTTTCAGTAGAACTGAATTTCAGGAAATCCCACTATTAAAACCCCTGTTGGGTAAAGCTTACAGACAATTTGGGACTTCTGGTAGTGGAAATCACTTTGTCGAATTGGGCATTGTTGAGCTTCAAACTGTGCGGGAGGAATGGGGGATAAATCCAGGACAGTACTTGGGGATTTTATCCCATAGTGGCTCTCGAGGTTTGGGGGCGAATATCGCTAAGCATTACACAAGCCTTGCAGCGCAACAATGTCCATTACCGCGTCATGTCCAACATTTGGCCTGGTTGGATTTAGCAAGCCAAGAAGGACAAGAATACTGGATGGCAATGAATTTGGCTGGAGAGTATGCCCAAGCCTGTCATGCAGACATCCACCGACGTTTGGCTAAAGCACTTGGCGGTAATCCCGTGGTAACGATCGAAAATCATCATAATTTCGCATGGAAGGAATTCGTGAATGGGGAGGAATGCATTGTTCATCGGAAGGGAGCAACGCCTGCAGGCAAGGGCGTGCTGGGGGTGATTCCCGGCTCGATGACAGCACCAGGGTTCATTGTTGAGGGAACGGGAAACCCCTTAAGTTTACAGTCTGCATCCCATGGAGCGGGACGTGTCATGTCGAGATCCGCCTGCAAAAATAATTTGACAAAAAGCGCTATGCTGAAAGATCTGGAAGCACATGGTGTGGAATTGATTGGCGGCGCGTTGGATGAATCACCACGTGCGTATAAAGATATTCATCGGGTGATGAAATTACAGCAGGAGTTGGTAACTGTTCTCGGAATATTTACTCCGAAGATTGTACGTATGGACAAATAAGGTTATGAAAGAAAGGTATTTACAAATTTCTTCGGGACGAGGTCCTAAGGAATGTAATATGGCCGTTAGATTAGTAGTCGACAGAATCTCTTTTGAAGGTAGTAAAGTTGGAGTTGAAGTCACGGAAATAGAAACAGAAGAAGTTGATGGACTTCCTTGTTCGTTAATTGTCAGATTGAGAGGAAAAGATATGGATCAATTGATTGATCATTGGATTGGTACAGTCTGTTGGGTGTGTAAAAGCCCTTTTCGTCCTTTACACAAACGGAAGAATTGGTTTGTCGAAGTTAAAACGTATCATCCGGGTGAAAAGGAAAAGGTGTTGGATGTGAAGGATGTATATTTCCAAACGATGCGAAGTAGCGGTGCAGGTGGACAGCATGTCAATAAAGTAAGTTCTGGCGTTAGAGCGACGCATGCTCCGACAGGGATAAGTGTTCAGGTGATGGATACGAGATCACAATTGCAGAATAAAGAGATCGCAATGCTGCGCTTGGCTGCACGTCTGCGGGATTTGGAAAGCGTTGAGTTAAATACGGCCAAAGAACAAAAATGGAAAAACCAAATCGAGGTGGCGCGGGGACAGGCGAAACGGGTCTTTTATGGTCAGAAATTTATTGAGAATTAATAATTTGTATTGTTTTTACTGAAGCGAAAACCCTTGCTAATATATTGGCAAGGGTTTGTTTTTTTTAGTGGTATTCTCTTGTTTAATAAGGGGTTGTGGTTTGTTTGTTCAGGCTTGGTGATATGGCTTTAGCTGTGTGAGACTTGTAATATTTTAACATTTGATGTTAAAATATGGGTAATATTGGTCAATATCATAGCGTGCTCTGTTTCAACATTTGCATAAATTAGATTTTATAAAAGCATTTTAAACTAACTAACAGAGACTAGCTTATGAACAAAAGAAGTATTGCAATACTAGCATCCAATATACTAGTATGTTCTGCGCTTTATGCCCAAACAGCACTTAAAGGCAAAGTGTTGGATCAAGATGGCAAACCAATACCGGGGGTATCGGTGACCATTCGAGGCGGTGCCGGCACGCAGACAGGAATTGATGGTGGATTTTCATTAACATATACAGGTGGAGGAGTTTTAAATGTCACTGCAGTTGGTTACAAATCTAAGCAGATTCAACTTAGTAATCAAACGAATTTAAACGTTACATTAGAATCTTCAGCGGAGAATTTAGATGAAGTGGTGGTTACCGCATTAGGTATCACAAGGGAGAAAAAATCGTTGGGTTATGCTATGCAGGAGGTTAAAGCAAAAGAACTGACAGATGCAGGACAATATAGCCTAACAGGCGCATTGGCGGGAAAGGTTGCGGGGGTACAGGTGAACCAATTTGGTGGAGCTATAGGTTCTTCTGCCCGTATTTCTATCCGTGGAAATACGTCCTTACAGGCAAATCAGCAACCGCTTATCGTAGTGGATGGTATTCCTATTACAAATGATTCTCAACGTAGTGGTGATAATACGTATAGCGGGGTGGATTACGGGTCGGGTTTAAATGACATTAATCCAGATGATATAGAAAGCATCAACGTACTGAAAGGTGGGGCAGCGGCACTATACGGTATGCGTGCTGGTACAGGCGTTATTATGATTACGACAAAATCTGGAAAACGCGCCGAAAACGGAGTGCAGATTTCGTACGATGGTAATTTTTCCATCGACAGGGCGGCCAATTTACCGAAGTACCAAAATTTATATGGTCAGGGATCACGGGGGGATGAATACAGTTTTAAGAAATTTGGTGGAAATCTATCCTATCAGGATTATGTAACCCAAAATTCATTCAGTTATGTTGATGGTACAGGAAACATTGGTGTTAATGATAATATCGATGAATCTTGGGGTCCTCGCATGGACATTGGCTTGTTGATACCACAGTTTAATAGCCCGGTTGTGAATGGTGTACGCCAGGCAACAGCATGGAATTCGCATAAAAATAATGTTAGAGAGTTCTTCCAAACTGGTTTTTCCCAAAATCATAACATTTCATTGCTTTCCAAATCAGATCGATCGTCTACACGTGCTTCAATCTCTTACCGAAATCAAACCGGAACGGTGCCTAATACGGATCAGAAAAAATATACAGCGCAATTAAATAATGAATATAAGGTTAGTGATAAAGTGTCTTATGACATTATGAGTAATTTTACGCGCACAGAAAGTAACAACTTGGTCACTCAGGGATATGATGCTGCCAATCCAATGAATGGCCTGATCTGGTTTGGCCGTCAGGTGGATATGCAGGACTTGAAAAAGAACTGGGATCAAAAAGATGCACAAGGGAAATATACTTATTACAATTGGAATTCCGCTTACCATATGAATCCTTTTTATACGATGCATGAGTCTCTTAATGCTATGAAAATGAACCGTGTTTTTGGTAAGACCTCATTGTATTATCAACCCTTTGATTTTTTGAAATTTGAGGGACGTGTAGGCTTGGATTACTATAATACACATATGTTTGAAACGACATATTTTAACTTTGATAATAAGAATGGAAAGTTCGATGAAATAAAAAATAGTAATTCCGATTTTAATGCAGATTTTATTGCAAATTTTAATAAACAGTTTGGCGATCTGAGTTTAACCGGTATTTTAGGGGCAAATTATCGGGACTATCAATATGAAACAAATACACTAGGAGCAAAAGGATTAAATGTGTTGGGGGTCTATACCATTTCGAATAAAATCGGAGATGCTTACACCTTTATGGACCATTCTAAAGGCCGTTCCAATTCGGTATATGGACAGGCTAATTTGGGCTGGAAAGATCAATTGTATTTAGATTTAACAGCGCGGAACGATTGGTCTTCAACGTTAAAAAAATCCTTTTTTTATCCTTCGGCAAGTTTAAGCTGGATTCCAACAGCTTCATTTGAAGGTCTGAAAAGTGATTATTTGAATTTTTGGAAAATGCGATTTAATTTGGTTAAAGTAGGTAACGCTACACGACCTTATCAAAATGGAAACTATTATTATGCGCAAACAGACGCCTATAATAACCTGGCGCAAATGTACAAAAGCATGGTTTATGCCATTGAAGGCTTGGAACCTGAAGCCATTACATCTTATGAAATTGGTACTGAACTTGGTTTATTCAAAGACCGGCTCCATTTAGATGTTACCTATTATCAAAAGGTAAATAAAAAACAATTGCTCCCAGTAACGACCTCCAATGTGGTTGGGTTTAGCAGTATCTTCCTAAATGCGGGAGAAATTCGAAGTAAAGGTATTGAAGTTCAGTTACGCGGCGATATCCTGAAGCGCGAAGATGGGTTGAACTGGACAACGACTGTCAACTTTTCAAAAGATAGAAACAAGGTTGTTGAACTTTATCCCGAATTGGGTTTGAAAGACTATAGACAGGGTTGGACTTGGGGTATTTCCAATATGGCGTCTGTAGGACGCCCATGGGGCAGCTTGGTAGGACCTGGTTATGATCGTGTAGAAGATGGGCCTATGAAAGGTGCTATTAAAGTGGGGTCCAACGGTCTGGTTTCTACACCTATTGATGGTCAAGTGATTGGTAATGCTGTGCCAGACTTCTTGGCTTCGATGCGTAATGACTTCACCTTTAAAGATTTTAGATTTGGCTTTATGCTCGATTTCCGTAAGGGAGGAGATATTTGGTCACAAACAATGTCCCATGGTTATGCGACGGGTATAGCTGAAATTACTGCTGCGGATGGCATTCGTGAAAGGGCTATTCTTGCCGGTCGTGACGTGATGAAAAACGAACGATTTGCAATGTC
Source organism: Sphingobacterium sp. UME9 (assembly GCF_014170215.1). Classification (NCBI taxonomy): domain Bacteria; kingdom Pseudomonadati; phylum Bacteroidota; class Sphingobacteriia; order Sphingobacteriales; family Sphingobacteriaceae; genus Sphingobacterium; species Sphingobacterium sp. UME9. Next base: position 1,525,843 of record NZ_LZZP01000013.1, read on the forward strand.
AGACGGAAAAGGAGGCTGGGTCGCAAATACCATAGAGACTACTGCGCAGGACTGGTATGAAAATGGAGGCATTGCCGAAATGTATGTTTTTGATGGTTCTTTTCTGAAATTAAGAGAAGCCTATATTTCGTATAATTTACCCAAACATCTGTATAGTAAAATAAAAGGGATTAAGCGTGCTAATATTTCTGTCACAGGTACCAATTTAGCATTGCTTTGGGTACATAAATCGAATACGATGCGGTTGGATCCGGAAGGCGGAGGTGTATCTAGTGATTCTAGAGGTGTAGGATTTGAGCAAGCCAGTGTTCCAAACTCAAGAAGTATAGGTCTTAAACTTGGTTTTACATTTTAATTAACACATAAAGTTTAAGATTTAGAACCCCAAAAAAATTATGATTATGAATACTTTCATTAAAAAACTAAAATATACGCCTTTTTTAGCAGTTCTTCTGGTTACAGGGTGTACCAAGAATTTTGAGAAAATTAATACCGATCCGGATGCTTTAAATGATGTTCCGCCACAAAACATGCTGGTTAATGTGATGCGGAACGCAGGTGACCAATTTGGTGGCGATGTTGATGGGTATGGTACATTTGCTGGGTATATTGTTAAAATTCAATATCCTGATAATTTAAGTGGATTGATCCCAACAAATAATACTTATGGCAATCGCTGGGCCGCTTGTTACTATAATATCACCCAAATGAAGGATCTGCTAAAAAGGACTGATGCCACTGCAGAGGGGTATAAAAATACAAGGGCTATAGCAAGAATTTGGAATAACTATATGTGGTCCTATTTATTGGATGGCTGGGGAGATATTCCGTATTCAGAGGCATTTAAAGGACGGCCAGATGATGGTTCCGTATTAAAAGCCAAATACGATAAGCAAGAAGATATTTTTCCAGCGGTGTTAGCCGATCTCAAATCAATTGCGGATGAACTAGCCGCTGGGATTGGTGCCGATGAAACATTGGAATACGATATCGTGTATGGGCCTAAAAATTCTGGGCCAGATAATCTAAAGCAGCAAATGCTGAAATGGCAGAAATTCTGTAATTCTTTGCGTTTGCGGATGGCGATGCGGATATCATCCGTTGCTCCTGCTTTAGCTAAATCTACGATTGAAGAAATTGCAGGTAATAAGACAAAATATCCAATCATCGAAACCAATGCGGAAAATTGTCAAATGGTTTATCCGGGAACGCTGCCTTATATGGAACCATGGTACAAATCAGGTATCAATGGTAATCGGATCAACAACTGGGGTATGTTTGATATTTTTATCGATCATTTAAATGAAACAAAAGATCCTAGAATTGCTTCGATTGCACAGAAAAATAATGCCGGTAAGTATGTAGGATTTGTCAACGGTTCGCTTACCAACCCTTCTCCATCGACATCAATTTCATGGATTGGTTTGCATTACATCAACAATCCTGCTGGAGCAGTACCTTTTTATCGTGCATGTGAAAGTTATTATACATTAGCAGAAGCTGCTTTATCGGGATATAATGTTGGAATTTCCGCTAAAGATGCCTATGAAAAAGCTGTGACATTATCAATGGAAGATAATGACGTTGCAGCATCCGATGTTACGACTTATCTTGCCGGAGCTGGTAAATTTGATGGAACGAAAAATCGCATCTATTGGGATATGTGGGTCGCTCTGTTTAAAGAAAATTTTGAAGCCTGGAGTTTGTACAGAAGGACTGGAATTCCTAGCACCAACTATCCTTCAAAAATTCAAAATTCTGCAATCGCACATACAGATCAGCCTTGGCGTTTGCCTTACCCGAATAATGAGTATTTATATAATACAGAAAACGTGACAGCAGCAGCAGCTGGAACTGTAAATTATAATTGGGGAAAACGATTGTGGTGGGCAAAAGACAATGGAAAAAACTAGTTTAAAATGTTTTATTGAGCGGGTATCGAAAGATCCCGCTTTTTTTTGCTCGTTTGGATAACAATTTACTCCCACAGTGGACTAAGATGTCTTGTTGACATTTCGGATAAAGCCTCAATTTCAAAAAGTTGAGGCTTTTTAATTGGTAATACATCCCTTTAAAAAGGAGTGTACAGTTGTCAAAGGTATTTAGCAGACTGAGGGAAGGCTTTAGCCGCTGAAATAATTTACAATAATTAATCGGGGTAATACCGTATTTTCTTCTGTGATTTACCTCTAATGTAGAAAATAATTTGCTTTATTGCGTTGGTAATTAGTATCTTTAAGAGGAAGGCTCTAAAAAGGAGTTCTTCAGACTAAGTAAACTTAAGTAATCGCTGTAGCCTGCATCTAGAGAAGGCTATAGGGTTTGGAATTTCAAATTCGATATTATGATAAAATCCCCCGGCTTCCTTTTTAAGGAAGCGATCAAGAATGAAAAACCATTACAAATTGTTGGAGCGATTAATGCTAATCATGCCCTTTTGGCTGAACAGGCTGGTTTTAAAGCTATTTATCTTTCAGGAGGAGGTGTCGCAGCCGGTTCACTGGGAATTCCAGATCTTGGGATAACAACACTTCAGGATGTTTTGATTGATGTGGATCGCATTACAAATGTGTGTAAACTTCCTTTGCTAGTGGATATTGATACTGGCTTCGGGCCTTCGGCATTCAATGTGGTACGTACAATAAAGTCTTTAATTAAAGTGGGCGCGGCCGCAGTTCACATGGAGGATCAGGTGGGGGCTAAACGTTGTGGGCACCGGCCTGGGAAAGAGCTCGTCTCTCGGGCTGAAATGGTTGATCGCCTGAAAGCGGCGGTGGACGCACGAACGGATGAGCATTTTGCCATTGGTGCACGTACAGATGCACTTGCTTCTGAAGGCCTTGAACTTGCTTTGGAAAGAGCGGTGGCTTATAAAGAAGCTGGAGCGGACTTTATTTTTGCTGAAGCAGTACATCATTTGGAGCAATACATTCAATTTAGTGCGGCAACAGGTCTTCCCATTTTGGCGAATATCACCGAATTTGGACAAACACCGTTGTTTAGCCTGAATGAACTACGTCAAGCCGATGTTTCTATTGTCCTTTATCCACTATCTGCTTTCCGCGCCGCTAATAAAGCGGCTACAACTGTTTATCGTCACATTCGGGAAGACGGTGGGCAGGTTAATGTGATCGACGACATGCAGACGAGAGAAGAGTTATACAGAAGTATCGATTATTATGCCTATGAAAATCGATTGGATCAATTGTTTAACAAATAATTATATTCAGATGGAAGAGACAAACAGCACAGGTTTTAAGCCCAAAAAAAGTGTAGCACTCTCTGGTGTAGCAGCAGGGAATACGGCTTTGAGCACTGTCGGAAAAAGTGGTAATGATCTGCATTATAGAGGTTATGATATTTTAGATCTGGCGCATCAGGCAAGTTTTGAAGAGGTCGCTTATTTACTTATTTATGGAAGTCTACCAACACAGGCACAGCTCGTCACTTATCAAAGTCAGTTGATCAGTCAACGTGGTCTACCTATTACTGTTCAACAGGTCCTCAAGCAATTGCCATCGACGGCACATGCCATGGATGTTTTACGGACTTATGTTTCTTTTTTCGGCAGTGTTTCGCCCGAGAAAGACAGTCATCCCATTGCTGGTGCCCGTGACATTGCAACTCGCCTGATGGCTTCGATGGCCTCAGCACTGTTGTACTGGTATCATTTTAGTCAGCATGGACGTGAGGTGCAGGTAGAGACATCAGATGCAACGTTGGGCGGGCATTTTTTGCATCTGCTACACGGAAAATCGCCATCGTCTTCTTGGGTAAGAGCGATGCAGATTTCACTCAATTTATATGCCGAACATGAGTTTAATGCATCTACATTCACCGCTCGGGTAATCGCCGGTACAGGATCAGATATGTATTCATGTATAGCAGGGGCAATAGGTGCGCTACGTGGACCTAAGCATGGCGGAGCCAATGAGGTCGCTTTCGAAATTCAGAGTAGTTATGCAAATGCTGATGAGGCGGAAGCGGATATCCGGAAGCGATTGGCAAACAAAGAAGTCATTATTGGTTTTGGCCATCCTGTATACACAATCTCGGATCCAAGAAATCAAGTGATAAAACAAGTGGCCAAAGAGCTGTCGGAAGAAGCGGGCGACATGACGCTCTACCTGATCGCTGAACGGTTGGAAAAAGTCATGTGGGAAGAAAAGAAAATGTTTCCGAACCTGGACTGGTATTCTGCGGTGTCCTATCATATTATGGGCATTCCAACGGAGATGTTTACGCCGTTATTTGTCCTCTCACGTATTACAGGCTGGTCAGCGCATGTTTTCGAGCAGCGTCAGGATGGAAAAATTATCCGACCAAGTGCAAATTATATTGGTCCTGAGGACAGACCTTTTGTACCTCTTTCCGAACGGTAAATTTGGATCGGGAAAAGGCATTAAAAAGTACTTTTTAAACGTTGGGCTTTGAGGAAGAGCTTAGCTCAGAAAAAAACGAATTATATTAATAAATAGAACGAGAGTCTTATACGAAAATACACGAATGAGTTCAGCAATATCAAATGAAAGACCACAACCGGATCAGGTTTTAGTGGACATTGTGGACTATGTCCTAAATTATAAAATTGAGGAAAAAGTCGCTTGGAATACGGCTTTTTACTGTTTTCTCGATACCATTGGCTGCGGCTTGGAAGCATTGACCTATCCTGCCTGCACCAAATTGTTGGGGCCAGTTGTGGCAGGGACCATCGTGCCGAACGGTGCTCGGGTACCTGGTACAAATTTTCAATTGGATCCCGTTCAGGCAGCATTCAATATCGGCACGATTGTTCGATGGTTGGATTTTAATGATACCTGGCTGGCAGCAGAATGGGGGCATCCATCCGATAATCTAGGGGGAATCTTAGCTGTGGCAGATTGGTTGAGCCGAACAAATATTGCAAACGGGCAAAAACCGCTGAAAGCTAGGACGGTGCTTGAGGCAATGATTATGGCCCATGAGATACAAGGTGTCTTAGCACTTGAAAACTCGTTTAATAAAGTGGGGCTAGACCATGTTATTTTGGTGAAGGTAGCTTCAACAGCGGTCGTAGGGAGGCTCATTGGCCTCACAAGAGAAGAGCTGCTCAACGCGGTTTCTTTGGCTTTTGTGGATGGACAAGCCCTACGCACTTATCGGCATGCGCCAAATACAGGTAGCCGAAAATCTTGGGCAGCCGGAGATGCAACTTCACGTGCTGTCCGATTGGCCCTGATCGCAAAAACTGGAGAAATGGGCTATCCTTCTGTTTTGACAGCACCAATATGGGGATTTTATGATGTGTCTTTTAACGGAAATCCATTTAAGTTTCAGCGGGGATATGGATCATATGTGATGGAAAATATTCTTTTTAAGATTTCTTTTCCAGCTGAATTCCATGCACAGACAGCAGCAGAAGCTGCTATGCAACTTCATCAACAACTGAAAGAATTTGGAAAAAGCAGCTCAGATATCGCCCGTGTAACCATTCGTACACATGAAGCGGCTATCCGGATTATTGATAAAAAGGGACCTTTACATAACCCTGCCGACCGTGATCATTGTATCCAATACATGGTGACTGTTCCGTTGATCTTCGGCTGTTTGACGGCTGATGACTATGAAAACCATATCGCTTCGGATCCAAGAATTGATGCGCTTCGCGATAAGATCTCCTGCGTGGAAGATGCTCAATTCACCGCTGATTATCACGACCCACAGAAACGTGCGATATCAAATGCTTTAACAATTGAACTGATTGACGGTACAATATTGCCTGAATTGGTTGTTGAATACCCGATAGGTCATCCAAGAAGGAGGGCAGAGGGAATCCCTAAATTAATCGAAAAATACAAAACAAATCTTGCTCGGGTATTTTCTGAAAAACAGCAAAAGGAAATACTTACAGCTACTTTGGACTACGATACTTTTCTCGAACAGGATGTCTCGCAGCTGATGGATTTGTTTGTGCGCTAATGATATAGAGAGCACGGGGTGATCGAACTATTTGTTTTGTCACCCCTGCTTTCGTTTCTATTATAGCGTTAACTACACCGAATATTCTTTTTAAGGTTGCAACCTTTTGTTTTTATGATTACCTGATACTTTAGTGCACTTAAACAGCTTATGTACGCTTCTTTAGAAGAAAGAACATAGATAGCTAATCTATCGCCAATTTGAGTCAAAACCACTATAAAATCTGAAATTCTTTTTTGCCAGCTCTCTTAAAGATTCTGGTATATTCCATTGCTCACCTTTGGGTTGAAAGTCTTCGCATTCAGCAATGAAAATAGGAAGCGTTGTGCGGTCGATATGTCCAAATACACCACCTGTATAGGATGCATACCCTACACCTAAAATAGAACCAATGTCGCCATCGATGGGTTGGTTGAGTACGCCTTCTGCGAGACATCGATAGCTATCCAATGCCATGACATGCAACAAACGTTTCCGGATAATTGAAGGTGTTACATTTTCTTTTGTAGATGCAATTACAGGGTTTTTCCAAATGGTTTTCTTTTTGGTTTCATGGTCATAATCGTAAAATCCAGCGCCCGATTTTTTTCCTTTTCGTTCCTGATTGATCATTTCTTTGAGGTAGGTATATGCACGTTTTTGGCTGGGATGCAGACCGGGTAATTGATCATAAACGTGTAGCATCAATTCCAATGATATCTCATCCAATACTGCCAATGGGCCCACGGCAAATCCTGCAGCCATCGCTTCCTCTTCGACCAGTGTCGGTGAGATGCCTTCCAGTACCATTGTAATACCTTCGAGTAAATAATTGAAGAAAATACGTGAGGTGAAAAAACCCGGACAATCCTGCACGACTATTGGAATTTTATTGAGGCGTAAAGCTGTGATAAGTGCTTTCTCCAAAGTTTTTTGCTCGGTTTGTTTACCGCAGATGATTTCGACAAGGGGCATGCGGTCAACAGGCGAAAAGAAATGCATCCCTATAAATTTTTTAGGATCATTGGTTGCTTTAGCAAGCTCAGTAATAGGCAATGAAGTGGTATTTGTAGCGAAAAAGCCATTTTCGTTTAAATAGGGTAGGCTTTCTTTTGTCACCTCAGCCTTTAGGTGGAAATCTTCAAATACAGCTTCAATAATGCAGTCAGATCCATTAAGGTCATCGACTTGGTCAGTTGGTTTTATGCGTGCAAGCAATTGCTCCCTTTGTGATGGGTTCATAGCCCCTAAAGCCAGTGATTTTTCACAAACCTGGCTAGAATAGGCTTTGCCCCGTTCGGCTTGGGTAAGTGTAACGTCTTTTAAAGTAACTTCGATTCCTGCTCGGGCGGCCTCATAAGCAATCCCTGAGCCCATCATTCCAGCGCCCAGTATGCCTATTTTTTTTAGGCTATAGTCCCCAAGATGTTTTATTCTATTGGATGATTTTGCCAATTGGACACCATAATGAAGTGTACGGACCATGCTGAGTGGTTCGGGGCGATTTAACACTTCCAGGTATAAATTTGCTTCTCTCTCACTAGCTTCAACAGCTGTAGATGATGGGTTTTTTCTTAATAATTCAATAACTGCGTTTGTGCCGGGGTACAAACCGCGTGCTTTTTTTTGGATAGTAAGAATTACTTCAGGCTTCAGTTCGTCAATTTGTTCCGTGTGATGGCCAGCATTGGTGTTGGGTAGATTAAGTATCCAGTTTATTGCTAATGATTGGCTGTCGCTGGGCTTCTGCGTCAATTCATTGATTAACCCAAGTTTATGTGCTTCTTCACTGCTCAGAAGTTTGCTTTGGGTCAGCAGATTTAGGGCCTTTTCAGTTCCTATCAATGCTGGTAAATAGATCGTTGTACCAAAAGCTGTAAACAAACCATACTTACTCTCCGGAAAGCCAAACTGAAGTTTTTCGGAGGCGATACGACAATTAGACCATAGCATAGTCGCTAGGGCAATAGCTGTACAATTGTCTGAAATAAGAGATACAATGGGTTTTTTAAACGTTTCCCAATGCAATACTTTTGATGTAAGCTTATATAGGTCCGAAGGTCTTGAGCGGCTTGAAGAAAACTGCTCAAATAATTGCGTATATTCGATTTTTTTGTCCTGAATCGGGCAGCTGTATATGACACCTATGGTATCTTCCCGTTCGAGAATGAACGTAACCAAATCAACAAATTGCGTGAGATAGTCTATAATATCCAACTGCTCGGGAGCCGCTGTCGATATAGGATGGATTGTAATGATGTGATGATTATCCTGTTCTACACGAAAGAGCGTGTGGGTCATATAAGATTTATTTTCATCCATTGTACTTGGTCATGATTTTTAAAAAGCTTTCTATTGTTTGGACTTTCCTGATTGATAAGTCACATGATCTATTGTCATTTTCGCGATAATTTCAAGCATGATTTCTGATGTTCCCCCGATAATGGTGCCGACACGGACATCGCGATATAAACGTGCGATTTTATAATCTTCTGTAAACCCATAACCACCAAATAATTGGAGACATTGGTTCACGACATTGACGGCGAGCTCACTTGCTTGTAGCTTCGCAATGGAACATTCTTGGACTGCATATTCGTTTTGGTCTTGGAGATCACAGCAATGGTAGACAAAGGCTTTCGTGGTAGCAATATCTGCTGCCATTTGTGCGATTCGGTGCCGTATTGTTTGAAATTCCTGGATTTTTTTTCCAAAGGCTTCACGTTGTGCAATATAATCAAGCGTATACTGAAATGCGGATTCTGCGGTAGCGAGACTATGAATAGCTGCGGTAAGCCTTTCCAATTGAAGTCCATCCATTAAATAGCGAAATCCTTCTCCCTCTATGCCGATGAGATGAGAAATAGGGACTCGTACGTTATTAAACCCTAGCTCGGCAGTGTCAGAGGCGTGCCAGCCTAATTTATTGATTTTGCTTGACGAGACTCCAGTTGCATTTCTGTCAATAAGTAATAAGCTTATACCCTTTGTTCCCTGGTCAGAAGCAGTTTTGACTGCTGTAATGAAGAAATCACCGTAATAACCGTTGGTAATAAATGTTTTAGATCCATTGACAATATAAAAATCGCCATCCCTAACAGCTGTTGTTTTGATCTGTTTTACGTCAGAACCAGCCCCGGGTTCAGTAATAGCAACAGCACTGACCATATCACCAGCAATAACCGGTTTAAGGTAGCGTACTTTCAGATTTTCTGATCCATATTTCAGTAGGTATGGAGCCGACATAAACTGAATGACAAGCGCGGAAATGGTAAATCCTCCAGAAAAACAATACGATAATTCTTCGCAGAGTATCAAGGAATAATAAAAATCAAGTTCTAGTCCACCATACACTTCTGGAGAATTGAGTCCCGTCAATCCCATATCACCCATTTTCTTCCACACATTTCGGTCGATCTCGCCCCGTTTTTCCCAATCATCGACGTAAGGTGTAATTTCTTTTCGAATAAATGCGCGAAGTGTATCGCGAAAAATCTGATGTTCAGCTGTAAACTTGATTGTCTGCATAATCGTTTATCTTGCTTTTGGTTATCTTATTGTAAGGCGGCCTTTTGAATGGCCGTCTAGTAGGATGTTATCTAAACGAATTTAACGAAAAGCCTTGGCTTTTTGCAAATTTTTATTCTTTATTTTTCGTTCAATTGGTTAAGTAGGGAAGTTTTTGTGTTATTTTTTTTCTATTTATTCTGTTTTGATAAAAAAAATAAAACCGACTTGTTGTGGGTTATCTGTTATATTTTTTATCTTTAAGATTAGGAAGGGTTGTTGGGGATATGCTAGCGATAGGCCTTCAAAATTTTAGCAGAACAATTATAAACTTTTTATATCATGTCAAAGAGTGTATTTATCGTTGCAGCGAAACGCACACCAATTGGAAGTTTTGGTGGTGCCTTGTCATCTATTTCGGCGCCAAGTCTCGCGGCCCAGGTTGTTGGGGCTGTAGTTGATGAGGCGGGTATTTCCCGCGATATAGTGGATGAGATTATTATTGGTGCTGTTTTGCAAGCTGATTTGGGACAAGCGCCTGCCCGGCAGGTAGCGCGGTTAGCAGGTTTGTCGGATCATACCGCTGCAACTACCCTTAATAAAGTATGTGCTAGTGGAATGAAAGCAATAGCTGTTGCTGCGCAAAGTATTTTATTGGGAGATGCTGATGTAGTGATTGCTGGTGGGATGGAGAGCATGAGTAGGGTGCCATATTATACGAATAGTATGCGTTGGGGAGCCAAATTTGGAGCCCAGAGTCTGGTTGATGGTTTACAACGTGATGGTTTGAGCGACGCTTATTCGAATGATGCAATGGGAATCTTTGCAGAGTTATGTGCCGAGAACTATCATATTGGTCGTGAAGAACAGGATACTTATGCGATAAGTTCCTATAAAAGAAGCCTAGAGGCTTGGCAAAAAAATAAGTTTTTAAACGAGGTTCAACCTATAACGATACAAAGTCGTAAAGGAGACGTCGTCGTTTCGCGGGATGAAGAGTTTTCGCAGGTCAATTTTGATAAGATACCCGAGCTTAAGCCTGCCTTTAAAAAAGAGGGGACTGTAACTGCCGCAAATGCATCGACAATAAGTGATGGTGCTGCTGCGGTGCTGCTCATGTCTGGCGAGAAATTGGAAGAACTTGGACTTGTCCCCTTAGCAGAGATTATTGCTTATGCTGATGCTGAGCAAGCTCCAGAATGGTTTACGACAACGCCAAGTATTGCCACAAATAAAGTATTAAAAAAAGCGGGTCTGACAATTGCGGATATTGATTATTTTGAATTTAATGAAGCCTTTTCTGTTGTCGCTTTGGCAAATGCACAGATTTTAGGCTTATCTATGAACAAAGTGAATGTTTATGGAGGAGCGGTATCTTTGGGGCATCCATTAGGATGTTCGGGAGCTAGAATTGTTGTAACACTAAGCAGCATCTTAAGACAGGAGGGAGGATCATTAGGGCTGGCAGCGATATGTAATGGTGGCGGTGGTGCCTCGGCAATGATTATTAAAAAGATTTGATGCTTCTTCCAGATAAGATTGCTTTAATTTTATCTGGAAGAAGCTCACGCTTATTGAATTCGGTTGTTTTTAACCACATAGCTTCCAGGAAACTTATTTTATTTGCTATACAAGGTCGTACCCCTACTCTTCATACAGACGGCTTGCCTCGACTCCATGGAGCGCTAGCTCTGATTCGATTTCCGTTGGGTTGAGTCGAATGCCTTCTATGGTTAACAGATTATAAATAGAATCCAAGTCGATCTTCCATTCGTGGATGCCATTCAGTTTTTCAACAGCTTGTTTGATTTTGTCTACAAGACTGGGGTGTTGTGCATTAGTTTCGAAAATGAGCTTTTCCATAGTGTTTCATATTAGGCCTGATTAAAAATCAGGCGGGTTTAACCAAAATAGCGTAGACAATCATTTGATCGGCTAATTACAATAGTCTCAATATAAGGATAATAATCTGAAATTAATGTTTCAAAGTGACTAAATTGTAATGAAACTATTAAATTTTGTAATAAATACATGAGAATTTCACAGTGGTGTATTTGATCTAAAAGCGCTCAAATTTCATTTTATCGTAAATGAATAGAGGGTTTGGTCATCTGGGTTTTCTCAAGCTGGTTTTTCGTTCATAATGAAATTTTAACTAAGTTTGGATGAACATGACGACTGAGATCTCGAATATAATCATTCTGTTATTGCTGACTATTGTTGCTGTAATATTGGGTTTGTACCTCTTTTTAAGACAAAAATACCGGAAACTTGAGGTAGAAAATAGACAACAAAAAGAGCTTTTTAATCGTATGGATAATCAAAAGATAGAACATTTCCATCGGGCTCAATTAAATCCGCATTTGCTTAAAAATTCGTTGAACGGAATACTTTCCCATGCTTATCAAACCTATTATACGATGGACAAATTAGCCATGGTATTGGACTACGTTTTGTACGAAAGTGAAGATGAACTCGTTTCACCGAAGGCCGAAATTGAATTTGCCCGAAATCTCATTGAGATTAACAAGGTAAAATTGAGCCCCTTATTTGATATACGCGTTAAGTTTGATATTGATGAACTAAATAGTTCCTTGTTGAATACACCTTCATTGGTTCCTTTGATGTCTGTGGATTTAATTGAAAACGCATTTAAACATGCAGATTTCCACGGTCCGGATTCTTTTATTGCTATTATGCTGACCTTTAAGAATGGTTTATTCGAATTAGTTGTAAGCAATCGAATATCAAAACGTTCACCATTACAAAAGTCTAAAAGTGGAATAGGCAGCAAAACTTTGGAAGAGCGTCTCATGTTGTATTATCCAGGTAGACATCAACTGCGGCGATTTGTAGAAAATGATGTCTATACTGCCAACCTTCAAATTAGATTGTATGCCGATTGAAAGAAATTTGAAATGTATTCTTTTGGATGATGAAATACCAAGCTTGAGATTTTTGAAAATGCTCTGTGAACAGATTTCTGGTTTAGAGGTGGTTAAAGCTTTTAATGATCCAGCTTCATTATTGAAGGAATACCGCAAGCTAAGTTTTGATTTTTGCATTCTGGATATTGAAATGCCGGAATTTAACGGATTTGACCTAGCCAAAGAGCTAAAAGACTTTCCGATTGTATTTTCTACTGCATATAAACAATATGCGAGCGATGCTTTTGACATCAATGCAGTAGATTATATGCGTAAACCATTGTCCCTGCAACGTCTTCAACAAGCCATTATGAAGGTTGAGCAACTAATTAGCAAGCGATCTGAAACTGTCTCTTTTGCGCAATTTAATACGAATAAAGGAAAAACAGTATTGTATTTCGAACAGATTAACTATGTTCAAATAGCTGAAGTAGACAGCCGGGATAAAACAGTTTATTTGGCGGATGGTTCGTTTATTTTATTGAAAAATATAAGCTTTGATAAGCTGATGGAGATCTTGCCTGAACAGGATTTTATACGTATCAATAAAAAAGAGATCATAGCAACCAAGATCGTCAAATTTTTCTCCGCTGATGAAATTACAAGCAATTTGTCGGACGACCAAGATCTACCCCTTCTTTTTAATTTGGGCGAATCGTACAAGAAAATGTTTTTCGAGAAATTCAGTTGATTACAATTTTTTTTTGTTTCATTACATATTTCCTTCCACCTAGCAGCTGAAAAGCACTAAAACTCTTACAGAATTATATTTTTGTTGAGACTGTATTTTATCCCTCCTTGTTTAGAGAATATTGGTTGGGACTTAGTATGCTATTGTCATTATATTTATTTTAATTGCTATTGAAGATGAGGAAATATAGAAATACAATTTTCTATGTAGTTTTAGTTGGTACATTACTTGGTGTGATGTATTGGATGATTCATTTGGGGGCACAGCTGGAGGCTCCAGAACTACTGCGTGGAGAGAAAACAAGTCAAGGCGCCTGGAAGGATTTTACATCAACTTTATTCCATAGTCTGCAGCATCCGTTAGCGATATTACTGGCGCAAATCGTGACAATCATTATCGCTGCACGTATCATGGGATGGATTTGCATAAAGATTAAGCAGCCCGTCGTAATCGGAGAGATGCTCGCAGGTATCATATTGGGACCATCATTGCTGGGGCTCTATTTTCCGGAATTTTCGCATACACTTTTTCCTGTAGAATCGCTCAGTAATTTGCAGTTTTTGAGTCAAATTGGGCTAATCTTATTTATGTTTATCATTGGAATGGAGCTGGATCTGAATGTGCTGCGAAATAAAGCGCATGATGCTGTTGTCATTTCTCATGCAAGCATTGTGATCCCATTTACGTTGGGAATTTCATTGGCTTATTTTTTATACCTATTCCATCCACCTACAAATGTAGAGTTTCTATCCTATAGCTTGTTTATTGGTATTTCCATGAGCATAACAGCGTTTCCTGTTCTTGCTAGAATTATACAGGAAAGAGGATTGCAGAAAAGTAAGCTAGGTGCAATGGCAATTACCTGCGCTGCTGCAGACGATATTACAGCTTGGTGTATTCTAGCAGTCGTAATTGCAATTGTCAAAGCCGGTGATTTTGCTAGTGCATTGTATACAATCGGGCTGGCTGTTGCTTATGTGCTCATTATGATTAAGATCGTGCGCCCATTTTTGATGCGCGTTGGAGAGGTGAAAGGGAGTAAGGAAGCTTTGAGTAAACCTGTTGTTGCTATTTTCTTTATTGTGTTGTTATTGTCTGCTTATGCAACCGAAGTAATCGGTATCCATGCACTTTTTGGTGCATTTATGGCGGGAGCAATCATGCCCGAAGGAAGTCGATTCCGAACAGCATTCATCGAAAAAATCGAAGATGTCTCTACTTTGTTGTTGTTGCCTTTATTTTTTGTCTATACTGGACTGCGTACGCAGATCGGTCTACTTAATGATCCTCAGTTATGGATGATTACCATTGGTATTATTTTGGTCGCGGTTATTGGGAAATTTGCCGGTAGTACGTTGGCGGCGCGTTTTGTCGGTCAAAGCTGGAAAGATAGTTTGAGTATAGGCGCGTTAATGAATACGCGGGGTTTGATGGAACTTATCGTCCTCAATATTGGATACGATCTTGGCGTTTTAAGTGCTGAATTATTTTCGATGATGGTTGTTATGGCATTGGTCACCACTTTTATGACAGGGCCATCTTTGGATCTGATCAATTTCCTTTATCGACCAAAGAAGAGTTTATTACAGGAAGATCTCCTGGATAAATCAAAATTTAAGATTCTATTGTCTTTTGCGAAAAGTAATACCGGGATTTCACTGTTGTATCTGGCTGATGCGTTAACCTTAAAATCAAAAAAGAACGCTGAAATTACGGCTTTACATATTGAACCTGCCAACGAGTTACATCATTATGAAGTGGAAACCCAGGAGCTGGATAGTTTCCGTGAAATCAAGCAGGTAGCGCAGCAGCTCGAGCAACCTATTCAGACAATCTTTAAAATCTCCAGTGATATCGACAGCGAGATTGTACAAACCTCCAATGAGCGAAATCAGGACTTATTATTGTTGGGTGTCAGTGAATCAATTTATGAAGGAAGCTTACTGGGACGTTTTTTAGATTTTACTACGCGTATTGTGAATCCTGAAAAGTTATTCCATACGGTTACAAATGCCGAATCTCCTTTTATGACATTTGATAGAAATCAACAGATCAATGCCAAAGTTAATGCGATGGTAGGCATTTTGATTGATAAAGAGTTTGTGAAGGCGAAGCGAGTGATTGTTCCTGTCGTTTTAAAAAATGATGAATTTCTATGTGAAATGATAAAACGTCTGATTCAGCATTCAGATGCTCAGATCATAGTTTGGGATCTCAACCAAGTGCTGAAGACCAATGAAAGCTTCAAGGAGAAATTGAGACAATTGGAACAGCTTGTTCCCAACCATCTCACAATAACTGAAAGAGAATTAAATAGTGAGACCTGGCAGGACCAGGACTTAATGTTGATCAGCCTGCCCAGCTGGAACAAAGTTGTCAATAAAAAAGTAAATTGGCTTCCTTTCACGCCATCGACCCTGTTGATGGCAGATCGCAAACCATAAATAAAAAGTAAAAGCCCCTAAATTCAATAATCTAGGGGCTTTTACTTAAGGTATTATAAAGATCTATTTATTGATCTTTTCTATCTTGATTTTTAGTCCGATCAATTTTTCAATATCAGCTAAATACGGTCTTTCTTCTACATCGCAAAAAGAAATGGCTTTTCCTTCCTGACCAGCTCTTCCTGTTCTTCCAATTCGATGAACATAGGTTTCCGGTACATTGGGAAGATCATAGTTAATCACAAGCGGTAGTTGTTCGATATCAATTCCTCTTGCAGCAATATCGGTAGCGATCAAAATTTTAAGATGACTGTCCTTAAATTCACCTAAAGCTTTTTGTCTTGCATTTTGAGATTTATTTCCGTGAATGGCTGCTGCTCTCAAGCCATTTTTCGCAAGCAGCTTAACGATCTTATCGGCACCATGTTTTGTGCGGGAGAAGACAATAGTGCGCTCATGCTTCAGCTTTTTTAATATGCTTGTCAATAATCTGATCTTCTCCTTCTTTTCTACAAAAAATACAGATTGATTTACTTTCTCAGCCGTTGAGCTTACCGGTGTGACGTCAACCTCGACAGGTTTATGTAGTATCCCATGTGCGAATTTACGGATATTAGGAGGCATTGTCGCCGAGAAAAACAATGTCTGTCTCTTTGAAGGAACTTTGGTCAGGATCTTTTTGATATCATGAATAAAGCCCATGTCCAGCATATTGTCCGCCTCGTCCAATATCAAGATCTCGATTTTATCCAGAGAAACTATTTTTTGATTCATCAAATCCAGTAACCGGCCTGGGGTAGCAACAAGAATATCAACACCCTTTTTGATTTCTTTAACTTGCTTTTCTTGGCTTACTCCACCGAAAATAGTGCAATAGTTTAGTTTTAGATATTTCCGGTATAAGTTTATATTGTCTCCAATTTGAATGGCTAGTTCACGAGTTGGCGTAAGGATCAAAGCCCTAATCGGAACGAGCTTACCTAATGTCTTAGTTTCTTCAAGACGTTGTAAAAGCGGAAGTGCAAAAGCGGCTGTTTTGCCGGTTCCCGTTTGTGCACAACCAATAAGATCGTTGCCTTGCAATACAATTGGAATAGCTTTTTGTTGAATTGCAGTGGGGTGTGTGTAGCCTGTTTCGGTTATTGCTTTTAAAAGCGGAGCGATTAAACTGAGTTGTTTAAATTCCATAAATAGTATGTTCGAATTTGTCTTAAATAAAACCTTTGAGAATCCTTTTTATGCTTTTTATTTGAAAACTAAAAGTCTTCAACGGAAAAGTAAAAGATTGCTGAAAAATTGTAAAGGAAGAATAGGAAAAAGAAATGGGATAAGTCATTAAGAATTACCCCATTAACAAGAAAGTGTATTTTTTGGATTACGCCAATTTTACATTTGTAGCGCTGATCCCCTTTGGAGTTCTTTCTACATCATAAGTAACAACGTCGCCTTCAGATACTTGATTTTTAAGCGCAGAAACGTGTACGAAAACATCTGCACTACCATCCTCTGGTGTAATAAAACCAAAACCTTTAGTTTCATTGAAAAATTTAATTTTACCTGTATTCATTATTTTTAATTAAGTGCGGCAAGGTAGTCATAATAAATGATTAATCTTTTATTTTTTTTAATGAAATATAAAATGTGTTGTGTAACTGGGCCTTTTTTTGAACAAGATGTTGATTGGAACAGCGTTAGAGGAAGGAATTTATCGAACATAAATGTATAATAAAACACAATCTCGCCAATCAATGTAACATGGTCAACTCATGATGTTGTTGTTAATGTTCTTATTAATTGTTTAGATAAATATTTGTTCTAAATATTTGTTCTTAGTGAAATTAGTATTAACTTCAACCGCCCCTCCCAAGGGCATGTTTTTCATAGGTAGATGTATGGTCGAGTGATTCTAACTCGACCATTTTTTCGTTTTTTTCATAGGGTTACGCTAGGTTTGTCTATATATATTTTACAATGCTTTTTGCGAGCACCTAGATTCATTTTTGTATTTTCATCGAAGCAATTTGTTTTTAATAATAAAGAAAGCACTTCTTATTCATGGCATTCATCTAAGCATATGTATTCTGCTCGTATTGAGAATTTAGATGATATCCAGTAAAAACAAAACTTAAACCAATATCCAATGAATAGAAAAGATTTTATCAAAACGTCTACTGTTTTAGCTGCATCATCATTTTTTTTTAATGCTAAAGGTTCATATTTTTTAGATCAATCCATCCGGGTTGGATTAATTGGGGTAAACGGTATGGGCTGGTCTGATTTGAATGCATTGTTAAAGAATGATGGCTTGGTGTGTACTGCTCTTTGTGATGTGGATGAAAATATTCTTAAAAAGAGGGCAGAAGAACTTCAAAAAAGAAATATACAGGTCGAAACGTTTGTAGATTATAAGAAGATGCTCAATAGCTCGATTGTGGATGCGGTCATTATTGCAACACCGGATCATTGGCATTGCCTGCAAATGGTAGATGCCGTAAATGCTGGAAAGCATGTATATGTCGAAAAGCCTATTGGTAACTCCATTCTTGAATGTGAATTAATGGTTCAGGCAGCAAAAAAGAATAAGGCTATTGTACAAGTCGGGCAATGGCAAAGAAGTCAGCAACATTTCAAGGACGCCATTGATTTTGTTCATTCTGGTAAATTGGGCAAAATAAGATTGGTAAAAGCTTGGTCTTATCAAGGGTGGAAAAGTGCTATTCCCATAGTGCCCGATGAACCGGTTCCCGCAGGTGTACATTATACGGAATGGCTAGGTCCGGCACAAAAAAGACCATTTAATTCGAATCGATTCCATTTTAATTTTCGATGGTTTTGGGACTATGCAGGAGGTTTGATGACAGATTGGGGCGTGCATATGTTGGATTATGCTTTACTTGGGATGAAGGTTTCCGATCCAAAATCTATTATGGCCTCTGGAGGTAAGTTTGCGTTCCCAGACGATGCAGGCCAAACGCCTGACACGATGACTGCTGTGTATGAGTTTGATGGCTTCAATATCCAATGGGAACATGCCAAAGGAATTGATCTCGGGCCTTATAACCGCAATCACGGTGTCGCATTTATTGGTAACAATGGTACGCTGGTCTTGAATAGATCGGGCTGGGAGGTTATTCCAGAAAAAGGAAGGATGGAAGCGGTCACTATCCAACCTTCTTTAGATAATGGACTGGACAAACATATGGAAAATTTTGTAGCCGCCATTCGCCAACGTAATCCACAGGTACTTCATGCACCAATTGAAGTAGGGGCACATATTGCCATCTTTTCTCAGCTCGGAAATATTGCATTCAGGACAGGACAAAAACTCTACTGGGATAAAGATAAACAGCATTTTACCGATCAGAAAGCAAATAAATACTTAGCTTCGGTTTATCATAACGGTTATAAATACCCAAAAGTATAATGCGTTAAATTGGTTGTTGATTAAAATGATTAATCAACAACCAATGGATGATTTCTTACCAATGGGTCACTCTTTTATTTCTTAAAGAACAAATTCATTTGCAAGATCGATCTCCTCACGATTAATGGAGTGCCCCGCGTTTTGATATACCATGAGCTTTACATTGGCATTCATTTGTGCTAAGATGGATACCGTAGCTTCAACCCGTTCAAGAGGAACATGGAAATCAGGATTACTAGTGCCAATAAAAATAGGCGTTTGTGCGAAGTCACCAGTGTAATTATCACTGTTAATTTCTTTACCTATTACCCCGCCAATAATTGCTATAGCGCCACCAAAGCGCTGTCCATGCCGTGCAAGGTATTCTAGTGTTAAACAGGCACCCTGAGAAAAACCAAAAAAATAGATATTTTCGGAGAGGATCCCATTGTCTAAAGCTAGTTTAACTGTATGATCGATTAGATCAATTGCGGAACTCAACCAAGGTTCGTTCTCTTGTACGGGAGCAATAAAAGAATAGGGGTACCAAGTGTGATTTTCTGCCTGCGGTGCAAGTAGTGCAAAATTATCGACATGAAGATAGGATGACATGCCAAGGATGTCTTCTGCACTCCCCCCACGACCATGGATCATGACAATGGCTTTTTTTGCCTGTTCTAAATTTTGACCAGCTGTTTTAATATTTATTGAATGACTCATTTTATCCTTTCATGTTTGGTAATTTATACCGTTTTTTTAAACCAAACGTCTTGATATAGTTCTGGATGACGATGAAACTGCGCATTTACATAAGGACATAATGGAACAATTTTCATGTTGTTTTCGCGCGCATGAGCTACCAATTTCTCGAGCAGTATTTTTGCAAATCCTCTTCCCTCATAGGCTTCGTCCACCTCTGTATGGTAAACAACGAGATTACCGTCAATGATAGCGATACTCATTAAACCTGCTTTGCGTTCATCGGAGAATAATTGAAGCTCTCCACGTTGATTTTTGTCTAATACAATTTCAGTTCTTTCCATAACTTCCTCGTTTGTAGAATGATGTTTATATATTTTAATTAATCGATTTTTGGCAATGTCTGTTCAATCTGCGAACGGTAGCTTTCATATTGCTTTGGTAATTTCAGTGCAGATCCTAAGCTGGATAGCGGTTCGTCTACTGTAAATCCGGGATTGTCCGTAGCGAGTTCAAATAAGACACCACCAGGTTCACGAAAATAGAGTGAGAAAAAGTAATCTCTATCTATTTTTGGTGTGATATCTAATCCTGCTGAAAGCACCTTTTCACGATACTCCATCAAAACATTGTCGTCCTTTACCCGAAATGCGACATGATGGTTTGTGCCAGCTGCATTTTTGCCGTATGGCAGATTTTTATCCGCTATTATGTCAACGCTATTAGCGGTATCAATGCTATCAGTTGTTAACCTATAACGATTATCATCCTGCTGCTCGAGCGAATAACCCAAAATATCGGTCAATACTTTTAGTGTCGGATCTGCTTCTTTTAAAGAAAGCGTGATATTATGGAAGCCTTTTAGTGCGTGTTCGGCATTGATGTCAGTCGTTGTCCATGCCTTTCTATCATCTTTCGTTTCAATAAATTGAAGCTGCAATCCATCGGGATCATTAAATGAAATTAGCTTCTCTCCAAAAATTTCATTTTCCTGTAAACTAATCTGATGTTCCCCTAAACGATTTTTCCAAAAATCCAAACTCCCTTGAGGTACCGCATAGCCAATATGAGTTGCCATTCCCGCTCCCGGTGTACCCTTTCCGATACCTTCCCAAGGGAAAAACGTAAGGATCGTTCCCGGTTCGCCCTGTTCATTACCGAAATAGAAGTGGTAGGTCCCAGGGTCGTCGAAATTAACTGTTTTTTTGACAAGGCGTACGCCCAGTACTTTATGATAAAAAGATTAGTAAAAAGCAAAGTTAAGCAAAACGATTAAATCCGTTGCTATACAATGTTTTATAAAGAAGTAGTCTTTATTTGGAACTCGGTGTCAGATAGGTTTTGGGCTTGAAATGACAAAGTTAAGTTACTAATTCGTTACCGATTAATAGAGGTTCCTTAATAGCTTAAACGGTTATATTTCAGTGTTTTGCACTTATTTTTATATTTCCTTGTAACTCAATGTAAATTAATTTTAAACATTAAACATTTGAGTTATGACGCAGACAAAAAAATCAACGTTCAAACTGCTTTTCTACTTGAAAAAGAACGAACTGAAAAAAAATGGTAATGCTCCAATTATGGCACGTATTACCATTGACGGAACACCTAAAACTTTTGGGACAAAGTTAGAAATTGACCCTAGCAATTGGGATCTAAAATATGGAAGAGTTGAGGGCAAAAGCGCAACAGCTTTAAATATTAATAAAAAGTTGGATAACATACGTGGGCGTATCGACAAAATTTATGAAGATATGCTGAAACACGAGGGCTTTGCTACTTCCCAAAAAGTAAAGCTCTCATTCTTGGGTGTTGGTGTAATGGATGATGCAATTCTAAAAGTCTTTAACGATAAAAATGAGGATTTTAAAAAATTAGTTGACAAGGAAGAACGTTCACAAAGCACCTACAACAAGTACATCACGGTTTATAATCATCTTACCACTTTTATCAAAGAACGCTATCATCGTGATGATATGGCCTTTCGGGAATTGACTGGAGATTTTATTAGGGAATTCGATTTTTATCTTCGGTACGATTTACAATCTACACATAATACGGTTTGGGTTTACACGATGCCCGTACTAAGTCTGGTAGAATTGGCTATAAAAAAAGGTTTGATACGTGATAATCCGTTTCAAGATTATGAAATTAATATGGAAGAAACCGACAGGGGTTATATTCTTAAAGAAGATGTAGAAAAACTGATGATGTGTGCACCGCCCCACCCACGGTATGAGCTTGTGAAAGATCTTTTTATTTTCAGTTGTTTTACCGGACTTGCTTATGCGGATATTAAAAAACTAACAAGGAACAATATTCAGTCTTTCTTCGATGGCCATCAATGGATCATCAGCAGAAGAAAAAAATCAGATATTGCTTCTAATGTTCGATTAATGGAAATCCCAAAACGTATTATAGAAAAATACCTCGGTAGCACTCGTAATGAGTTTATCTTTCCAGTTCCAACTAATGTAACCTGCAATACTCACATTGGCAAATTAATTGAAAAAGCTGAAATTATTACAGAACAAAAAGTAACTTTTCACACCGCAAGACACACATTTGGAACGATGTTTTTGACCGAAGGCGTACCTCTTGAAAGCCTTAGCAAAATGATGGGACATAAAAACATTTCAACTACACAGATTTATGCTAAAATTACCAGCCAAAAGATTAGTAAGGATATGGATTTAGTAGCTCCTAAATTTAAGGAGATTGAAGAAGCGTTTTTACAGGTTATATAGTTAATCACAATTTGATAATTACTAGCAGAACTTAACGGTTCTGCTTTTTTTATGCCCATATTTTATAGCCAAAGCACATTTACTTCGCTCTGCTATTCCCTTTCTGTAAAAGAGCTTTTCGGCTACTTCTGGAACAGAAGATTAAAAAATGTTGCCATCTACGCCTCCCACACAAATACATTTTCTAATCCTCTGCTAGTGTGGCTTTGATAACCCACCGCTTTAAAAAAGTGTTTTAAAAATTCAGCGAATTGGAAGTGTTATTTCAATTCACTGAAAACCATTTCTCAATGCCATCTTCTTGGCTTCCACATTCATTTTATCCAAAGACCCGTATGCTTTTTTGTCCCATTTCAAGAGCAAAGGTATTTCCGTGTTCTTAACGCATCACAAAGGTCAAGCAAGTTTGGAAAATAATCTCCACCCGTTGGGTAGTATTTTTTTCCAAAACCTTGGTGATGCTAAACACGAACCTTTTATGCTCGTGAAACGAAACATAGCATACTCCGGCTCTTTAAACGAATAAAAAAAAATGTCAGATATGAAGATTAAAAACATTGGAAATGGTAATGAAACGAAACAGCACCTCCTCTCATTGCCGAATAAATCAAAAAAAAATCAAAATCAATAACTAAAAATTAAAGAATATGAACATCACAGGAAGATTGACAAGGGATGCGGAAGTACGCATAACGTCACAGGACAAACAAGTAGTAAACTTTTCAGTAGCGACCAACGACAGCTACCGTAACAAACAGGGCGAACGCATAGAGCAAACAACCTATTTCGATTGCTCCTATTGGATAACCCCGAATGTAGCCAAGCTACTCACAAAAGGTACTTTGGTAGAACTATCGGGACGAGTAAGCACAAGAGCGTGGACAGGTAATGATGGAGAACCAAGAGCAGGACTGAATTTCCATACCTCTCAAATCAAATTGCACGGAGGTGGCAAAAAATCGGAAACGGCACAAGCTACCACAAGCACAAACAATAGCAAGGCAGAAGACGACCTCCCATTTTAATCAAGAACATTCAATCATTTTTAACATCAAAATTTCTAACATTATGGCACATAATATCAATTTTAACGAGAGAACAGGACGTTATTCATTTTTTAGCGTACAACAAAAAGCATGGCACAACTTGGGGCAAATCGTGAAGCAATACCCGACAAGCGAGGAAGCTATCAAACACGCAGGGTTAGATTACGAAGTCGTAAAATCCCCACTTTTTACCAAAGGTTCGGGCATTATCGAAACGGCTAACGGTATAGAGATAGGCAGTAGAGAATTAGAAGTTCCTAACTATTTCGCCAACATTCGCACCGATAACAATAAGGTATTGGGAGTAGTCGGCAAGGATTACCATATCGTACAAAACCGTGAAGCCTTTAATTTCTTTGATGCTATTGTAGGTGGTGGCGAGGGCATTCTGTACGAAACCGCAGGAGCATTAGGCAACGGAGAACGTATTTTTATCACAGCCAAACTGCCTGACTATATCCGTGTAGGCAATGGCGATGATGTTACGGAAAAATACATTTTCCTAACCACTTCGCATGATGGTAGCGGAAGTATCACAGCCGCATTTACACCAATCCGTATCGTTTGCCAAAATACCTTAAACGCTTCATTACGCAATATGACCAATGTTGTCCGTATCAAACACACTTCGGGAGCAAAAGGACGTATCGAGAACGCTCACAAGATTATGGGACTTGCCAACACATTGAGCAACCAATTAGAGGGAATTTTCAATGAATGGGCAAAAGTAAAGGTAACAGACCGAGAGGTTAAAAAGCTAATTCAATTGGCACTTTGCCCGAATAAGGAAACCTTTGATTTAATCAAAAAAGGTGCGGAAGATGAAATTTCAACCGTGTTCAAAAACACCGTTGAAGATGCTTTTGCATACGCAATGATAAGCGACACCCAACAAATGGATACGACAAAAGGAACATTGTTCGGAGCTTATAATGCGGTTACAGGTGCGCCCGTACTGGGTGTGTGATAAATATACCATTAGCAAGGTATTAGGTTAGTGTTCTTTGAAACCTATGATCAACCGACTTATCCGAATGGGAAACCAAACGGGGAGTATAGCATGTCGGTAAAACCATAAGTCAACCAGTTGTCAGGTTGCGACTGAATGGGGAGATGAAAGAAACAGATATGAGGATAAAATCGAATCTGATTGAATGATAGTCTGAGTGGCAATCGGCGTAGCTATGGCGTAAGACAACTGAAATCGTCATACTGTACCACTCTTTTTCTGTCCTGTCAGGAAGGAGAGCAAGAACAAGGTACGGCACAACTACAGTAAGTAGAAAAGGACAAGTCATATCCGACAATCTGTTTAAGCTATGTTATCACACATCTAAACGGGGATTGCCTAATTCGGAATGCCACTGGCGTGGCTATGGGGTGCAGACCCTTGAATATCCGATATGGCAACGGAGTCTCCGTAGTAGTCCGAGCAAGGGAAAGCCTTGTACATGGCGAAGGGAGACAGCTAATATCTTTTAGTACAAACAATGGAAAATGTGAGAGACATTATGAGAAATCCGGAATTAGTATTAAACAGTCTATCAGTGCACAGTAAGAATACTGGTTATAAGTACGAAAGGCTTTACAGGCTCCTATTCAATAAGGAGTTGTTCTACGAGGCTTACCAACGCATTTATGCGAAGGAAGGCAACATGACCGAAGGTTCAGATGGCAAGACCATTGACAGTATGAGCCTATCGAGAATTGAGGGGTTAATAGACAAACTCAAAGATGAGAGTTATCAGCCAAACCCTTCAAAGAGGGTGTATATCGCCAAGAAAAATGGACAGAAACGTCCTTTGGGCATTCCATCTTTTGATGACAAATTGGTACAGGAAACACTACGTATGATACTTGAAGCCATATTCGAGAAGCAGTTTGAGAACAGCTCTCACGGTTTCAGACCCAAACGTAGTTGCCATACTGCATTAATTGAAATTAAAAAGACATTCAGTGGTACTGCATGGTTTATTGAAGGAGATATTAAAGGCTTTTTCGATAATATCAGCCATAATGTACTTATTGACATACTCAAAGAACGAATCAAAGACGACAGGTTCATCCGACTGATACGGAAGTTTCTGAATGCAGGCTATATGGAGGACAGAATGTACCATAAAACCTACAGCGGAACTCCACAGGGAGGTATAATCAGTCCCATATTGGCGAACATCTATTTGGATAAACTTGATAAATACGTCAAGGAATATATCTCCAAATTCGACAAAGGGGTCAAACGTAGGATAACAAAAGAAGCCAAAAGTAATGAACATCGTAAATCTTACTTGCTTGGAAAACTGAAACAGGAAAAAGAAGAATATCAAAAGAAAATCCTAAAGGAGCAAATCAGAAAGGTAGAAATGGACAGGTTACAAATCCCTCGATGTGACGAGATGGACGCAGGATACAGAAGACTGAAATACGTAAGATATGCAGACGACTTCCTGATTGGGATAATTGGAAGCAAGGAAGAGTGCAAAAATATCAAAGAGGATATCAAATTGTTCCTTGATGAAAAACTTAAGCTCACTCTTTCCGAAGAAAAAACACTGATTACCCATACTGGAAAGCCCGCATCTTTTCTCGGTTTTCAAATCTATGTACAGCGTTCAAATCTACGCAGGAGAGATAAAAATGGTTTCCTTAAAAGAGCCTATAACAAAAGAGTTGTGTTAAAAGTGTCCGAAGAAACAGTGCGAAATAAACTATTGCACTACAGAACACTGAAAATAGTAACTCATAAAGGCAAAGAGCATTGGAGACCAGTCCGAAGACCACAGCTCATCAACAATGATGACCTTGAAATACTGAACAGGCATAACGCTGAAATCAGAGGGTTTTACAATTACTACTCAATAGCTGATAACTGTAAAAGGATTGATTCATTTGCCTACATCATGGAATACAGTATGTACAAAACCTTTGCAGCAAAATACAAGTCAACTATCCCTAAGATACTTGATAAGTACATGCACAATAAGGACTTCACCGTATTCTACAAGAATAAAAAAGGGCAGATGAAAAAGGTAGTCTTCTATAATAATGGTTTCAGGAAAAACAGAGAAGCCATTGCGAATATTTCAATGGATATGCTTCCTGATACTTATTACACAAGGTCGGTAACAAGCCTTATTGACAGATTAAAAGCAGAAAAATGTGAATTGTGCGGAAGCACAGAGCAACTTGAAATGCATCACGTCAGAAAGCTAAAAGATGTCACGGGTAAGGAACCGTGGAAATTGGTAATGATAGCAAGGAGAAGAAAAACTATGGCGGTTTGCCATGGTTGCCACAGAAAAATTCATGATGGTGGATAGACTGCGGATATTAGTGGAGAGCCGTATACATGGAGACATGTACGTACGGTTCGGGGGAGAGTTCAGGAAAACCTGTCATAGAAATATGATAAGGCGTCAGGTGCTTATCCCACGTTACTATCAGAACGTAAGAAATTACAAGAATGATGAAGCCAAGTTGCAGAGCATTGTATTGGGTGGCACTGCTCAACTCAAATCACAGAAAGCATTTGAATTGTGTAATGGTTTTGCTTTAGATGGTGCAGAAACCCTAAACCTTAATTAAATAACAACAGGCTACCGCTTTAATCGGTGGTAGCCTACTAAAAACAAAAGTTATGGCAAATTGGTGCAGTAATACAGTTGTATTCGAGGGGAAACCCGAAACAATCACAGCAATACAGGAACTTTTTCAATCAATGAAGGAAAAGGAAGAAAAAATCGAAGAAGGACAATTACCCGAATTTATTTCTAAAGATAATGGTGGTTATTTCTTCAATATCTATTGGAATGAAGGCGATGAAGGACAATTTCAATATGAAACAAAGTGGTCACCAAATATGGAAATCATTCAAAAGATAGCGGAGCATTACGAAGTGAATTTCACACACGACTATGAAGAAATGGGCAATCTTGTATATGGCAGGGCAACATTTTATGACAAGCTACTCACAGATGTTTATTTGGAAGACGTGGATTTTGAGCAATACGAATTTGATGAAGAAAACGAAACCTACCATTTTGAGGGTAATGATTACGAAAGCGATTACGAGATATTAGAAAACTTGTTGGAGCGGAAAATTAAAATTCAAGAAACTTAAAACCAAAGGCAATGGAAACAAGAACAATAGCTACAAAGTTTGTACGCCAAGATGTACCCGAATTGGCAACCCTGCAAAATGCAAAGGTTTACCTATTAAGGGAAAAACTGAACAAAGGCGACAAGTTGAACCGAGCCGAAAAAAATTGGCTTGCCGAAGCAGTAAACCGAAACGCCTATTTCAAAAGAGCCGTCCCGCTTATGGGTTATCGTTTTGGTTTCTAGGATGTTTTAAAATCCTATATCGTAAAGCAGTACGGCAGTTGGGCAGAATACAACGCTCCCGACAAAACAAGTCTTAGAAGTATCATTTATGGTAGGATTGACCAAATAGCGGAAATCAGCAAATAACACTTAAAGCCAAGTACGATGAAAATCATAGATAAAA
The DNA here is from genome assembly GCF_014170215.1 of Sphingobacterium sp. UME9. Classification (NCBI taxonomy): domain Bacteria; kingdom Pseudomonadati; phylum Bacteroidota; class Sphingobacteriia; order Sphingobacteriales; family Sphingobacteriaceae; genus Sphingobacterium; species Sphingobacterium sp. UME9. Next base: position 1,553,751 of record NZ_LZZP01000013.1, read on the forward strand.
AAGGGAATTGGATTGAAGTTACCGACCTCATAAAAGCTATTCAACAAACAGGTTGGTATAAAGAATATCAGCACGACCCACCAACAGAAACAGACAAGGAAAGACAGGAATATTGGGCAGATATGCACGAGAAACTTAAAAAAGAAAAAAGTATTAACAATTAAAATTTTAGAACGATGAACACCAATTTTTTCAATCAGATACAGCAGTTAGACTTTACAGGAGTATTACAACTGAACATTTCAAAAGGAATAGAAAGCAACCTAATTGTAACAGTATTGCTCAATAACGAACAATGCGGAGATAGTGCAAAAAACCTAATTCCACCATTGACCTTTAACGCCACACCCCAGGAGTTTGACGAGGGATTTTTTGAGCAGATAACCACACCTATACAAAAGGTATCGAGCTTAATGGTGGATATGGAGAAATTTCAAAAGCAACTTGATGAAGCCAAAGCACAATCGGCAATCGAGAAAGCAAAAACCGAAAAAGAGAAAAAAGAAAAAGAAGTCAAAGACAAGAAGTTTAAAGATGCAATGGCAAAGGCGGACGAGTTGGAGAAAGAGGGCAAATTCCGTGAAGCGTGGATAAAAGTTCCCGATATAACGGAGTTTCCCGAAAAAGCAGACGAGATACGCAAACGCAAAACCTCATTATCAGACAAGTTTGCCACGCCGAGCCTTTTCGGAGCAATTGACGAAACAAAACCCAAACTTCTACAAGCGGAAGCAGTTGCGGACGATTATCCTATTGATGAAGCGGACGAAGAAGAATAAAAGTGTTAACCCCAAAATTAGAAAGTTATGTTATTAGCAACCCAATTAGAGCGAGTGTTTATACTCAAAGATAAAGGACAGGACATCAGACTGACCGACCCCGAACCACGTTGGAGCGTGGAAGCCGTAATGAATTTTTACGCCAATATGTACCCGATTTTGACAACGGCAAAAGTATCTGCACCACAAATAAAAGACGATGCAGTCGAGTACAAGTTTGAGAGTGTAATGGGTACGAAAGGTTAACCAAATATTAAAGCGATGAATTATGCAACGCAACATCATATCGGGAACTATCAGCATACCCGAACAGAAACGACAACGGCAATTGCACCGACAGTTGGGCGAGTTCGCCAATTTGATGCAAAGACCAAAGGACGCAAACCAAGTGCAGAAAGACAAGCAGAAATCCGTACCAATAGCAATGCTACCAATGGTATTCTAAAGTGTACGTTTCTGCCCAAACTAAAAACGGCATCATCCGTACAGGCTTGTCAGAAAACGGAGAGGGATTTTTACAAGTCCCTTTCCAAACTTGCCAAGCATTACAGGATTGAACCAATGCAGACCAACAGTTTTAAGTTTCCCTACAATATAACATTGGCTATGTGGGATATGGAAAACAAAGTAAAGCGTACCAACAGCAATTGGGATGGTTTCAGATTGGTAAAGGATAGCAGGAAAACCTATTTTATAGGCGAGGAACGATACAACACAGGAACAACCTTGTATTACATTCCCGTTGTGCCACTCTTTAAAATGCTCAAAGACCCAAAGCGTAAAAAGACCGCACAGCTTTTACTATCGGTATGTAGTTATCTGTATCATATCGCTCAAATTCCGTATTACAGGCAGGAAGAAAGTTATCTATATTGGTTGTACGAAATGATGACAGATTGGGTGGAACAAGACGAGGAAACGGCAGAAACCGAAACCAACAAACGTGAATTGAGAAATGCCGAATACATTGGCGATAAAATAGAAAAAAAGCTATTTAACCGTATCAATCTAAAGGTATTTGAACAGCGTTTGAACCGATTTAAAATTGCTGATGCGTTCGATAACGGATGCTGGCAAGTGGCTTGTAATGCGTTTGACCTTTTTACTGAATATCCGAATGCAAGCATTTTCCGAAACGCACCAATATCCGAAGAAGACCCTTATAATGATGATGACGAGAATGAAATAATCGGAATGGAAAAATACATTTCATTTATTGCAGATACTAAAGGCTGGTTGTACGAAAGTCTTTCAGATACCATCAACAATGAATTTAACGAGTACGGAGCAATGGCAGAACCTACTATTTCCAAGCGATTTGACGGAAGTGAAATACCAACAGCAAACCTTGATTTTGAGAACCGTTTATTTGGTTTATTGAATGATTTGAGTGGATTATTATATGAATACAAAACGATAGAAAAATGAACACCTTAAACGACATAACCAAAGACTTCGGCACATTGTACCATCCAAAATCTGCTTTAGTTTTCTACGAAGCCAATGGAAAAGATACCGATATGTTCGTGGAGCATTTTGATATGGACAACAATGGAATACCTATCAATGCGCATCCATTAACTGTAAAAGAAGCCAATGTATTGGCTAAGTCCTTACAGACCGATGATGAAAAGAACCAAGCTTTTTTAAAACCAAAAGGGATATTGCCCACTAATATTCTGCATATCAATCCGAGTGCTGAAAAAGCCACGGTATTATGGTACACGAAAGCAAAGCAAAGACAACTTTATTTTGTGGACAGTTTGGGCATACCCAACGGAAAAGCACAAGTACCGCCAATGCTTTGGTTGGCAAGCAAAAACAGCCTTTCTGTATTTGCTTTGGCAAACGACAGAAGACCCACCGAGAAAACGCCTTTGCATTATGCACCTTTCTTCAATATCTACGAAAAAGGCAATGTATGTATGGGTACTGTGGGTATTGACGTCAAAAATTCGGCTTCGGTTGAGGAATTTATACAGGCGTGGGAACATTATTTTTTCAATTCCTATTTCAGTCATTCATTATGCGAAAACGTGACAAGAAAAAACATTGTAACCCTTTGGAAAGACCTTATCAACACAGATAAACCCTTTCGTAAAGAGGTATTGAAAAAGAACAATAAAACCCTTAAAAATCTATTGTGATGAATACAGCAAAAACAGCAGTACATTTTACAGATAATTACCTGCTCAATCCAACCAATCCGATTTCGGTAAACCTTATCGGAGCAGGTGGCACAGGTTCAAAAGTATTGACCGCCTTAATGGAAATAAACGAAAGTTTGATAGCATTGGAACACGCAGGGTTACAAGTCCGCCTTTGGGATGATGATGTTATCACAAGTGCCAATTTGGGCAGACAGCGTTTTGCAGAAAGTGAAACAGGATTATACAAATCCGTTGCTTTAATCAACCGATGCAACCGTTGGGCAGGTACAAATTGGAAAGCCGAAACGGTAAAATTTGAAAAAGATAATTTTGGCAGATTGCCCGAAGAAGCAAGGGCAGTTATTACCATTACTTGTGTGGATGGCGTACAGGCAAGGTTTGGCGTTGCTGAAATTTTAAAAGAAATAAGCTACCGCAGACACTATCAAGATGAGCCAAAATATTGGGTTGACTTTGGAAATAGCCAACACACAGGGCAAGTTATATTATCCACCATCGGAGAGATAAAACAACCAAATTCTGAAAAGTACGAAACGGTGGCAAGCCTGCCATTTGTTACCGATGAATTTGGCGAACTATTGAAGCAATCTGAACAAGAGGACAGCACGCCAAGTTGCTCACTTGCTGAAGCGTTGGAACACCAAGATTTGTTTATCAATTCATCGCTTACACAAATGGGTTGTTCTTTGTTATGGAACTTGTTTCGCAGGGGAATGACTGAATACAAAGGATTTTTTCACAATCTGAAAGATTTCCGCACCCACCCGATAAAAGTTGCCTAAAAGCCGAAATCGGCGGGCAAAAATGCAATTCCTCCCTACGGTCGGAAACGCATTTTTGCGGTTTAAAGCGGATGCAATCACTTTGCAAAAATGCACCGGCTCACAATTCCATTTCCTTACATTTTACCAAACAGGTTGCGAGTTTTTTGCGTGGGATATTCAGTATCCCATTTTTTGTTTTTGGTAATGACTTCTTTTCTTTTCACACAGCGACCAAAGAAAAGATTCTGTGTTGTAAAACAATTTTTTTTAGTTTTTTTGGTGTTAAATTGTGTACAATAACTATAAATTGTACTTTTGCACCACTCAATGAAAAGAACAGTACAAATATCATCCCAAGTTACTCCGCCTTGATCTTAGGCTAACTGTTATATTTCCCAATTTTAATTTATTGGCTTTTTTATCGTACCCAAAGGTTTTTTCTTTTGGTGCATCTCTTTTTTATTTACATTTTTAATATTTAAACATACTTTTTTATGCAGAAAGTTATTAATCTGTTTGATTTCAAACAGAAAATTAATTACAAAAACGAAATTCTTGCGGGTCTTGCGGTGGCTATGACCATGATACCTGAGTCTTTATCCTTTGCTATTCTGGCAGGGCTTTCGCCTTTGACAGGGCTTTATGCAGCTTTTTTAATGGGTATTGTTACTGCAATTTTGGGAGGCAGACCCGGAATGGTTTCTGGGGGAGCCGGAGCAACGGTAGTAGTACTTATCGCATTGGCAGCATCACACGGTGTGGAATATCTTTTTGCTGCGGTTATATTAGCAGGTGTACTGCAATTTTCAGTAGGAATTTTTAAACTGGGTAAATTTGTCCGCCTGATCCCACAACCAGTAATGTATGGTTTTTTAAACGGCCTTGCAGTAATCATTTTCATGGCACAGGTAGCTCAATTTAAAGTTGTAGAAAACGGGATAGAAGGTTGGATGCAGGGGCCGGCGCTTTATCTAATGGCTGGATTGACATTATTAACTATAGCCATCGTATTTATATTGCCAAAATTTACAAAAGCGGTTCCTGCATCTTTAGTAGCAATAATAGTTGTCTTTGGTATTGTATATTTTTTCGGCATCGATACTAAAAAAGTTATTGATATCGCCTCTGTAGGAGGCTCTTTACCTTCATTTCACATCCCTGCTATTCCTTTTACTCTGGAAACATTGAAAATTATTTTCCCTTATGCCTTGGTAATGGCAGGGGTTGGATTGATTGAAAGTCTGTTAACGCTTAATATGGTTGATGAAATAACCGGCACAAAAGGACAATCTAACCGTGAGGCTGCCGCACAAGGTATAGCCAATATCACCAACGGTTTCTTCGGAGGAATGGGTGGATGTGCAATGGTTGCCCAGACTTTAGTTAATGTAGGAGCTGGAGGAAGAGCCAGACTTTCTTCAATAGTTGCAGCCATAGCAATCTTATTGATCATTCTTGTTGCTGGTCCTGTAATCGAGCAAATTCCAATGGCGGCATTAGTCGGGGTGATGATGATGGTAGCTATAGGTACATTTGAGTGGGTCAGCTTTCGAATTATTAATAAAATGCCTCGACACGATATTTTTATTGGCATGTTGGTAGCAGTTATAACCATAGTATTGCACAACTTAGCTTTAGCGGTTTTGATTGGTGTAGTCATTTCGGCTCTAGTATTTGCCTGGGAGAGTGCTAAAAGAATACGTGCAAGAAAATATGTAGATGAAGATGGTGTAAAGCATTACGAAATTTTTGGGCCGCTCTTCTTTGGTTCTACTGCCGCATTTATTGAAAAATTTGACGTACTAAATGACCCGAATGAAGTTGTAATTGATTTTAAGGAAAGTAAAGTAGTTGATATGTCTGCTATTGAAGCTTTAAATAAAATTACGGAGAAGTATCACAAGGAAGGTAAAAAACTACATTTACGTCATTTAAGCCAAGATTGCAGGCAATTACTTAAAAATGCAGAAACAGTTATTGATGTGAATATTATTGAAGATCCTACCTACAAAGTAATGACTAATAAATAGCATCGGAATACCCAAGTTTAATATTACAACTACAGCAATAATTTTAAAAAAAATTATTGCTGTTTAAATTTATTATCGTAATATTGCGATATATTTATTTTTATAAAACTGATGGGTGTCACAAAAACCGAAATTTTTACAGAACAGCAGAACCATTTAGCTAGTATTTTAAAGGCACTGGCTCATCCTGCTCGTATAGCTATACTGCAACATATCATTAAACAAAATGCCTGCATCTGTAATGATCTTGTAGAAGAATTGGGATTGGCACAAGCGACAATTTCACAACACTTGAAAGAGCTGAAAAATATTGGTATCATTAAAGGAAATATAGAAGGAACTAGTGTATGTTACTGTATTAATGAAACAGTCTGGAATGAGATTAAGAAGGAACTCAATAGCTTTTTTGTCGAGAATGTAAATAGTAAAGAATGCTGTTAAGCTTTTTTTTAACACCAAATCATCGTAACATTGCAATATAACATTTATTGAGTTAATATCAGAAATATGAAGCTATCAAAAATTAAAGAAATCCTGCCAACATTAGTAAATGTTGGATTTCAATTAGAAAACGGAACCTTAGTTCCAGAACATTTCCACGTTACCGAAGTGGGACAAATTACTAAAAACTTTATAGACTGTGGTGGCGTAATCCGTTCGGAAAAAGTTGTAAACTTCCAATTATGGAATGCAGACGATTTCGAGCACAAATTAAAGCCAGCTAAGCTATTAAACATCATCAAGCTATCCGAAGAAAAATTGGGCATAGAAGATGCGGAAATTGAAGTGGAATACCAAAGCGAAACGATTGGTAAGTATGATTTGGATTTCAACGGAGATACATTTGTACTGAAAAATAAAACAACAGCTTGTTTGGCTCAAGATGCCTGCGGTATTCCTTCCGAAAAAGTAAAGAAAAATTTGGCAGAACTGCCTGTAAATAATGCTAATGCTTGTACTCCAGGTGGCGGATGTTGTTAAAATTGAATTTTTATGTTTTCAAAAATCATTCATACAGATAATTCAAAGACAACAATCATAATCCGACTGATTGTTGGAGGTGTTTTTTTATCGGAGGGCATTCAAAAATTGCTGTTTCCTGCCATTCGTGGAGCGGGACGGTTTGAAAAAATTGGCTTGCCATCGCCTGAATTTTTTGGAAGTTTTGTAGGCATATTTGAAATCCTTTGCGGAGCGTTTATTTTGCTGGGGTTGCTTACAAGGTTAGCAAGTATTCCGCTCATCATCATTATGCTGGTTGCCATTGCCACGACCAAAACATCTATTTTGGCTAGCGAGGGTATTTGGGAATTGCTGCACGGCAGCCGTACGGATTGGGCGATGCTTTTGGGAAGTATGTTTTTGTTAATCAAAGGCGGAGGTAATTGGTCTATTGATAAAATCGTAATGAGAAATGGAGCGTGATATTCAAATAAAGGAAATTGCCAAACTCTTTCTAAAGCTCGGTTTTATTGGTTTTGGAGGTCCCGCGGCTCATATTGCTATGATGCAGCAGGAGGTAGTAGTGAAAAGAAAATGGATGAGCGAACAGCATTTTTTGGATTTGTTGGGAGCTACTAATCTCATTCCTGGCCCCAACAGTACAGAAATGGCGATACACATCGGCTATGACAAAGGCGGTTGGAAAGGATTAATCTTTGCAGGGTTATGCTTTATTTTACCTGCGGTTTTCATTACCGGGATATTTGCATGGTTGTATCAGCAATACGGACAATTGCCCGAAGTACAGCCCTTTATTTACGGTATCAAACCTGCAATCATCGCTATTATCATAGGAGCTGTTTTTCCATTAGCAAAGAAATCAGTAAAGTCCACATTCTTGGCGGTTGTAGGTATTCTTGTTTTGGTACTGTCATTATTCGGCATTAGTGAAATCTATTTGATGTTTGGAGCGGGATTGCTGGCAATGGCCTTGTATTACCTTCAGGATACAAAAAATACGCTCCAAAGTTTTATCCCGCTCGCATTCTTACAAATCGCACAAAGCCCCTTACTGTCTGAAACAAATACCAAATTATTTTGGATATTCCTGAAAATTGGTGCTATCCTCTACGGAAGCGGTTATGTTCTTTTCGCCTTTTTAGATACGGAATTAGTTGCAACGGGCTTACTCACCCGGCAGCAATTAATGGATGCTATTGCTGTTGGACAGTTTACCCCAGGTCCTGTTTTTTCTTCAGTTACGTTTATTGGCTATCAAATCAACGGACTATCCGGAGCAGTTATTTCTACGATTGCTATTTTTCTGCCGTCGTTTATTTTAGTAGCATTGCTAAATCCCTTGATGAAAAAAATGCGCCAATCTAAAGGACTGTCCATTTTTCTCGATGCGGTCAATGTGGCATCTGTTGCAATCATAGCCGCTATTTGTCTTACAATGGGCAAAGAAACTATTACTGATTGGCGGACGATATTAATTGCAATGATAAGTGCGATCGTAGTTTTCAAATTCAAAAAAATAAATAGTGCCTTTGTGGTTATTGGAGGAGCATTATTAGGGTATTTATTTAATCTTATCTAAAGTTATCTTAAACAAAATATTTAAACAATAAAAATTAGACAAAATGAAAATAGCATTATTCAGTGATATTCACTCCAATTTACCTGCATTAGAAGCATTTTTTGAAGATGTTGAAAAAAGAAAACCAGACAGTATTTATTGTTTGGGCGATTTGGTGGGCTATAATATTTGGCCAAACGAAGTGGTAAACGAAATCCGTAAAAGGAGAATACCAACCATTGCCGGAAATTACGATTTTGGCATTGGCAGAATGAGCAACGAATGCGGTTGTGCCTACAAAACAGACAGTGAAAAAGATAACGGAAATATTTCTATTTCATTCACAAATTCTTTGATGAAAGATGAAGAAAGAGCGTATTTGCGTACACTTCCAGCCCATATCAAAGTAGAATTTCAACTGAATGAAGATAAATTGAATTTGCTTTTGGTACACGGAAGTCCGAGAAAAATAAACGAATATCTTTTTGAAGACCGTGAGGAAAAAAGTATGCTTCGCATTATGGAGCAAGCCGATGCAGACATTATGTGCTTCGGACACACACACAAACCTTATCACAGAGTTTTAAATTCGGGTATTGACGGTCAAAATCATTTCAGACACGCCATTAATATCGGTTCGGTTGGTAAACCGAAGGACAGCGATGTAAGAGGCGGTTATGTAATGTTTACGATTAATGAAAACAGTTCTGTGTTGGACAAAGATAGTATCAGTGTAGAATTTATACGCTTTGATTATGATATTGAAAGGGCTGCAAAAGCAGTTGAAGAAAGCATTTTACCAAACGAATACGCAGAAAATTTAAGAAGAGGTTACTAATCTAAAATTTATAAAAATGGAATTTCCAACCGAAAGAAAGTATTCAAAAGAACATACCTGGATAAGCATACAGGACAACACAGGTACAATAGGCATTACAGAATTTGCGCAAAGTGAATTGGGCGAAATCGTATATGCGGATTTACCAAACGTTGGATATAGTTTTCAGCAGGACGAAGTATTCGGCTCTGTTGAAGCAGTTAAAACGGTCAGTGATTTATTTATGCCTGTATCGGGTAAAATCACTGAAACGAACGAACTACTTTTGAAAGCACCAACACTCATAAACGACCATCCTTATAAAGACGGTTGGTTGATTAAAATTGAAATAAAAGACATTACAGAATTAGAAGACTTATTGACATCAAACCAATATAAAGAACTTACAAATTAGCAATGCAACCAAAATTAAAATTCTTAGACAGATACCTTACTTTATGGATATTCCTTGCAATGGCAATTGGCGTGGGTTTGGGTCATTTCTTTCCCAATATTTCTAATGTTACCAACAGCTTATCTGTTGGCACTACCAATATTCCATTGGCAATAGGATTGATATTAATGATGTACCCCCCCTTGGCAAAGGTTGATTATTCCTTATTGCCCAAAGCATTTAGAGATAAAAAAGTAATTGGCATATCCTTATTGCTCAATTGGGTAATCGGCACGCTATTGATGTTTGGATTAGCGGTTTTGTTTTTACGTAACGAACCCGATTATATGACAGGCTTAATTCTTATCGGTTTGGCAAGATGTATTGCCATGGTCATCGTCTGGAGTGACTTAGCTAAAGCAAACAGAGAATATACAGCTATGTTAGTTGCATTAAACAGCATCTTCCAGATATTTACTTACAGCTTTTTAGTTTGGTTATTCATCAACGTATTACCTGCAAAATTAGGATTAGCCAATTTCAATGTAAGCGTATCCATGAAAGATGTTACCGAAAGCGTATTGATATATTTAGGTATTCCATTCCTAGCAGGTTTTTTAAGCCGTTACTTCCTTATAAAATCAAAAGGTATAGAATGGTATAACCGAAAATTCGTCCCCGCAATATCGCCAATTACCTTGTACGCTTTACTGTTTACGATAGTATTAATGTTCAGCTTGAAAGGCGATAAAATATTGGAATTACCAATGGATGTAGTAAAAGTAGCCATACCGCTAATCATCTATTTTGTGTTGATGTTTTTCGTGAGCTTCTTTATCAATAAATCTCTTAAAGTTCCTTACGACAAAAACGCATCCATCGCATTTACAGCCACAGGAAACAATTTTGAATTAGCAATAGCCGGAGCAATATCGATTTTCGGCATTCATTCGCCACAGGCATTTGTGGGTGTTATCGGCCCACTGGTAGAAGTTCCGGTACTGATATTATTGGTAAAGGCAAGTTTATGGCTAAAGGAGAAATATTATAGTAAAAAAGACTGAATTTAAATTTCAGTCTTCTTACTCTTTCTTCTACTTGATAAATTCAAAATCACATATCCTATTATACCCGCAATGAGTGATGTTATTAAAACAGATAGCTTGGCCTCTTCAATGAAAACCTGATTGTCAAATGAAAGCATAGATATAAATATGGACATTGTAAAACCTATTCCAGCTAATAATCCTAAGCCAATAATGTGAATAAAGTTACTGTTTGCAGGAAGTTGACCTATCCCTAATTTAGAGCATATCAAAGAGGTTACAACAATGCCAATGGGCTTACCAAAAATCAATCCCAGTGAAATACCTAAACCTAAAGGGGAAGTCAGTCCTTCTATCATTTCCTGATGAATTGTAATATTTGTATTGGCGAATGCAAAAATGGGAATAATTAGAAAGTTAACAGGTTTTACAAGTGCATGTTCTAGTTTCTCTAACGGAGATTCAACTTCTGTATCATTGGTTGGCAAGGTCATCGCTACCAGTACACCTGCTATAGTGGCATGAATGCCAGAATGATGCACAAAATACCATATAAACACTCCTGGTATTAGATATAGATAGGGATTCTTAATATTGAATCGGTTCATCAAAATCAGTACTAGTATTCCAATTCCGGCATAGCCTAGATAGCCTAACTCAATTCCGGATGAATAGAAAATGGCAATTACTAAAATAGCTATGAGGTCATCCACTATCGCCAAAGCCGCTAAAAATATTTTTAAACTGGTTGGTACTCTTTTGTCTAACAGCGAAATTACGGCCAATGCAAAAGCAATATCGGTAGCCATGGGAATACCCCAGCCGGAAGCTGTCGGGGTTCCTGAATTAAAATATAAATAAATCAATGCGGGGACAACTGCTCCACCGATAGCAGCAAGGATAGGCAAGATTGCTTTTTTAGGAGAAGAGAGTTCTCCTTCAACAATTTCTCTCTTAATTTCCAGACCTACCAACAGAAAAAAGATTGCCATCAATCCGTCGTTGATCCACATACTTACGGAATAATTGAGGTGTATGGCTTCATTTTCATACCCCAGCTTTGTGTCCAATAAATTTTGTAGCGGAACGGCCATTGATGTATTTGCCACTATCATTGAAATCACTACGCATAAAAAAAGGAGGAAACCTCCAAAATTACTTGATTGAACAAAGTCTTTGAAAATATTTAAATTGATCTTATCCTTCATGTTTTAAATGTAAAAGTTAAATATCGCAATTTACCAATATTAACTTACTCTGCCTCATAGATGGGTTCTAAATCTATGAAATAAGCTTAATTTGGGTAATAAATCCGTGTCACTTTGTAGTGAAGATCTATTAAAATTATGCATGTAAAATCCTGACATAATAGCTAGTAAGCTAATACACTTTAAAATTGTAAGGAACTGTGTTGGGGCTATTTCCTTAATTATGGTAATGTTATAACTTCTGATGAGATTATTTTGCGTTCATATTCTGAATCATAATAGGCATTACTTTTCCATAATATGTATGTCAATTCCAATAATTTCCTTTGGATGGCAACTATAGCCTTCATTTTAATCCCATGCCTTGAAACTATTCTTAAGAAAATATCTCTGAATCTTTCATCAGTCCTGATTGCAGCCAGTGCCGGAAAGTGCATTACTTTCCTTAAATTCCGATTACCCCGCTTGGATTTAAAGCAAAATCTGCTCTCGCCCTTCTTCACTTAGATTATATTATACAAACATAGGAGAAGCAAAAGAACGTCGCCTGATTAATGATGGTTTATAATAGAATATTTGCCATAACCCTAGCATCTAATTCATTAAATTTGTCCTTAAAACAAATAGACTAATTCCTAAACAAAATACCCAAATTTTCTAAATTAAGGGGTTAGCGGTAAAGCTATAATACAGGTCATAAAAGATGAAATACTTAGTAAAGAACAAGGAGCTCGAATTGAAATATGAAGCAGGTAAAGGTGCTTGGACATATCACATCCAAGTACCTAACACTAAACATATCGTAGGAAAATGGGGCTCATTGAAAGTATCTGGTACAATTGACAACTACACAATTGACAGTATTAATTTGTTTACGATTGGAGGACAAGACAAGCTAATTTCAATTAATGACAAAATCAGGAAAGCAATCAGCAAAAGTGGTGGCGACACTGTAACTGTGACACTTTACTTATTGACTTCAAAGGAGCCGATTACAGAAAAAGAAATATTAGATACTTTTAGAAATTCGGGTGTTTTAAAATCGTTCAATAAATTACCAAAAGAAGATAGGATCAAAATTATTGAAAAAATATCCTCTACAAAATCCGAGGACAAACAAGTAAATCTAATTTTGAAATACATTGACCAATTGGGTGACGACAATGATTAAGCAGTCTTCACTTGATTTCCTTTCTACTCTCAAGCACAATGGTTTGAACAAAAAAATGGCATTACTTTAAAACTGTCAGTAAAAATAAATTTCAAAATGATTGAAACTGAAATCTCAATAACCGTAAACAGGAAATCCGATATTACCTTATTAGAGCAAACAATCGTCGGTAACAAGTTCCAATTTCCGGTTTACATTCGGGAATATGAATTTAGCTATCAAATAAATTTTACAAGTGATTATGAGGAATGGGAATTAGACACGGCTATTCTCAATTCTTTTCCTGGATATGAATTTACCACCGACCTTGAAAAAGGACGGAAGGAAATACGGGTTCAAATATCCCGATACCAATCAGAATTATCGACTGATGGCTGGGGAAGACGGATTGAAAATCCTTTGGATGAAACGAAATATCTTGTAAAAGCATCGGTAAATAATCCTGAAAAGTTCAACCCTAAAATCAAAGTCTTGTTTGAAGATAAAGAGCAGTACTACTTTGTAAATATTGCAGATGGTGTTAACAGTGCTACTGAAGAAAAAGGTTTTTTGCTTCTGGATCATTTTAAAACCAATGAAACGGATGAAGCAACATTTTTTGATAGATTATACAAATCTCCATTAGAAGCTTTTCATTCAGGATACTATAAGTTATCTGAATTGGTTGACAAGGATTTTAGCACTTATCTTGAAAACAAAAAGAAAGAAATCAGAGAAATTCAAAAACAACCACGAAAAATCATCAGAGATTTTATAAACGCCTTTAACAGTTCCGATGAAAGTAGTATCCTGAAAAATCTTGACGAAAATATCATTTTTGAAGTTCGTAAAAACTGGAAAACATTATTTGAAATCGAAGGGCTTTCAAAATTCAAAGAGTATCTGAACTCATCCGATCAACAATTGTGTGGTAAGAATTTTAAAATCAGGTCATCTTGGAGTTTTAGTTTACCCAACGTGACTATTGGAATAAAATATTTTCCGCCAGCTACAGAACAGGATATGCTCCCTATTCAAAAATATGAGCAGATAAGGTTTGTACTAAATGATAAAAAAATCGCTAGTATTTTGTATGAGAATTAGTGAATTTTATCCTAATTGATAACGGCTTCTATTACTTTTCTAAAATATTCCGCATCATTACCAATCAGCAAGTAACTTGAAAAACCAATATCTAAAAGATATTTACCCACTTTCTCATCATCAATATCACTATGTGCAATAAGTTTTATAGTTGGATATTTTGTTCTTAATTCTTGAAGTTCAACAAAAACATTCTTGTTGTAAAAATCAAGGTCGATAATACAAATTTTTGGGAGTTCATTTAATGAAGATAATTGTGATAGTCCATCTTCAATGCTTTCCGAACGAAATAAGACTTCAGTTCCTGAAGCAATGAGGTCTTTACAAATGAAATCTAAAATTGGGCTTTTATCATTGATAAAGGCGAGTGTAATTTTTTGTTGGGATGTACCAGTTTTCATATCATCATACTTTTTTAAAGTTGATGTAGCCCTGCACAAAAAGAAAGCGCAGGCAACTACACTTACCGCACATTGAGGCACTGGTATACCCGACAACGAATAAGCGAGCGCCCACGCCTATGGCATGAGCGTTCTTCCTTATTGTCCCGTTGTCTAAAAATTACCAGTTTTCAATGTGGGACTTAAAGCAAAAACACTTTAAGTATTTCTATATTTTACATAGCAAAGATACTAAACTCTTGCTATTAGATGTATTAATGCAACAAAAAAGCTTAGTCTGAATTAGTTTTGTGATTGATTGGATATTCCGGACGATGCTGACCCCACCTAGAGGTGTTTCTTCACGATGAGCCATGCCGCTTAATTGCGTCGAAACGCATGCCATTCCGGCGGATGCTGACCCCTCTCAGAGATAGCGATCCGGGTGTACCGGAGCATGCTGACCCCCTTTGTACTTATTGGTTTTGGCTGAACTTAGTGATCTATTTATCACTAAGAACGATTACTGATGGCCGGAAAACCACGACCAATGAGTCAGATAAAACAACTATTACACTTACATCGTCAGGGCTGCTCCATCAAAGCCATTGCCCGTACATTGTGCATCAGCAAGAACACCGTAAAGTCTTACCTTGCCAAACTACAGTCAGCTTCACTCGATACCGAAGAACTGCTTAAACTGGAAGATCCGGTACTGGAGAGCCGTTTTCATTCCGGTAATCCCGCTTATAAGGATCCGCGTTATATCCACCTAAAAAGCAAGTTGGAATACCTTTCCCAAGAACTGAAGCGGGTTGGAGTAACCAAGAAACTCCTCTGGGAGGAATATATCCAGAGCTTTCCCCAAGGCTACGCCTACTCCCAGTTCTGTTTCCACCTGCACCAGCAACTGGTTGCCCGTAAGTCTATTTCGGTGCTCACCCATGAGCCTGCCGACAAACTGTTTGTTGACTTTGCCGGCAAACAGATCAGCTATACCGATCAGCAAACTGGCGAGATTATGAACTGTCAGCTTTTTGTGGCCTGCTTGCCTTTCTCTGATTACGCCTTTGCCGTCGCCGTTCCCTCCCAAACCGTCAGTGACTTTCTTTATGCTTTATCGCGTTGCCTGCAGGCCATTAGTGGCGTTCCCAAAGTACTGGTACCGGATAACCTGAAAGCCGCTATCATCAAAGCGGACCGCTACGAACCGGAAGTGAACCGGACGCTGGAAGACTTTGCCAACCATTATGGGATGGCTGTGGTGCCCGCCCGTGCTGCTCGGCCAAGGGACAAAAGTTTGGTAGAGAATCAGGTAAAGCTGCTCTATACCCGTGTATACGCCAAGCTCCGCAACCGAACCTTCTTTGATCTGGGCTCTCTGAATGAAGCCATCAGTGAAAAGGTGCGGGAACATAACCAGACACGGATGCAAGGCAAGAACTATTGCCGGGAAGAGCGCTACCTGGCTCTGGAGAAGCCGTTGCTGGCTCCTTTGCCTAAGGAGGCATTTGAACTGAAGTATTATACCGAAGCTAAAGTAGCCAGTAACGGTCATATCAGTCTCCAAAAGCACTTTTATAGTGTACCCTACGGGCTCATTGGCAGTAAGGTAAAAGTAATCTATACCCGAAGCATGGTCTATATCTACTCTGATGGAAAGCAAGTTGCCGTTCATTTGCGAAGTTATAGCGGCGGTTATACATCCAGTAAAGAACACCTTAGTTCGCAGAACCAGGCCTGGTTGGACAGAAGTCCGGAGTATTATCTGGAACGGGCCCGTTACAAATCAGAAGACCTCTATTTGCTTTTCAAGCTGGTCTTTCAGCAGGACCGCTATCCTGAACAGCTGTACCGTACCTGTGACGGATTGCTGCGTTTATGGCGCAATACCGAGCCTGAAAAGTTCGCTAAGGTATGCCGCATAGCCATCCAGAACCGGATCTGCTCTTATAAATCTATCCAGAGGATCCTGGAAAACAACATGGCTTTTCATCTGGAGGAAGAACCCGTAGAACAGTCCCTTCCTGTTCATAACAATATCCGGGGCAAAGAATATTATATACAATCCACCATAAACTTCTAATAATGAACATCGAAACACAACTAAAAGAACTGCGTCTGCATGGCATGTGTCGCAACTGGCAGATCTTACAGGAAACAAGAAGACATCATGAACTCAGTCTTACCGAAGGACTGGAACTGCTACTTGGCGCTGAAGTGGACGCACGAAGCGGTAAACGCTTTGATCGTCTGCTGAAAAACGCAGGCTTCCGTTACCAGGCGTCTATTGAAGAGCTTAACACTGATCCGATCCGCGGTATTGACCGCTCGCTGATCAATGAACTTACTCTGGGAGGTTATCTGAACAAAGGAGAAGCGGTGCTGATCAGCGGCGCTTCGGGCGCGGGAAAGAGCTTTCTGGCATCAGCCTTAGGACATCAAGCATGTGCTCAGGGATACCGGGTAGCATATTACAATCTTCAGAAACTATTGTTAAGGACTAAAATGAGTCGTGTTGACGGATCCATTTATAAACTGATGGAGAAGCTTGCTAAAACTGAGCTCCTGATACTGGACGACTTTGGACTAACGCATCTGGAGAAGCAACAGCGAATGGATCTGATGGAAATCATCGAGGACCGGCACGGTCGCAAATCTACTATTGTTGCCAGTCAACTTCCCGTGGCAAGCTGGTATGATGTGATTGGAGAAGAGACCATTGCCGATGCGATCCTGGACAGGTTAGTGCATACCGCTCACAGAATTGAGCTTAAAGGTGAAAGTCTAAGAAAAAAAAGGTAAAATTGTCAGGCCTTCAAGATCAACAGGCCAAAACCAAATTATAGGGGGTCAGTATGCCCGGTACGGGGTCAGCTTCTCCGGAATCTCCAATTGATATAATTCTGCTCCAATATTGTCATCAAATCTGTTTCCTTATAAATAATTTTGCCACCAATCTGAATATAAGGCAGGATATTATCATCACGATATTGCTGTAAAGTGCGTTTGCTAATGTGTAACAGTTTGCATACATCTTCGCCCGACAAATAAATTTCTCCATTCATTACAGGACGATAGTTTTTTAATATGCTTTCAATACGGTTTCTCAACATCAAAATCATTTCTTGATGGGAAATGATTTCTTCATTCTCATTCGTCAATAAATCCATTGTCATTGGTATTTTAAGGTTGGTGGGCTTCGAGCAAAGCCTGTACATCCGAGCGTTTATAATAATTCTTCCAGTTTAGTTTGGAATAAGGCAATAAGCCTTTGTCCTTGTAGGTCTGCAAAGTCCGTTTGGTAATATCCATCATCAGGCACACTTCCTGGTTATCGAGCCATTTTTCTTCTTTAAAAATTGAAGTGTATTTCAGTGTGGCATTTTCGGTCAATTCCAAAAGTGCTTTCAGTTCATTTTTCATTCCGTCCAATACGGATTTTTGTATTGCGATAACTTCCATTTTTTGCTCAATTTTGCTGTGGAAGTCGAATTTATCAAGGATTTGTAAAGGCTTGGAAAATGTTGTATTGATTGTCGTTGAAAGGTAGTATTTGTCGCCACGATATAAATTTCAAGATAGTTTATTTTGTAAATTTGAAGAATATAGGTTACTGATAAATTAATTTTAAATGGCAGTATTACAAAAAGGCAATTCAAATTATCCGTTTTGGGGAGCATCAATAAATCTAATCACTGGACTTGACCCGTTAGGCCTTCAAACAACCTCAGAAGCGACTTACGCCACTATGTTGCCTGGAATTTCCAATTTGACTAATCGTCTCCGTTATTATGGGTTTTATTGTTGGCTTTTAGACTTCTATTTCAAGACCGAGAAGAAAGGCAACTCAAAAGAACAATATCGTTTTATCCGCAGAGCTGAATTGATGATTGCCATAATTATGCAAAGCGAGCGTAAAGGAGTTCAACAGATAACAGGAAGTAACTTTGCTTCAAACCTAATAAATACAGCTGAGGAAACTTATTTTGACTTAGCCGAAGGAGCAGACAAGGACAATACCGATAAAAATGTTTATTGGAAATATCCGTCCGGTGCATTCGGACAATATTATTACGGAGCAATGCAGGCACTTTCCTTAATTATTACAGCAATAAATGATGATGGAGATGTTATTTACAACATTAGTAAACCACACCCAAGACAAAAAGTTTCTGGGGAACAATTAGCCGAGGCTTTTGAAGTTTCATTGTCACCACAAATAAAAGAGTTATTTTATAGTAATATTAAAAAAGGAAAACTTTACCACTCTGATATTTCAGAACTGATAAAATATTTTGCGATTGACACGATACAAACAGAAAATGCCGAATGGCAACTATATGTGGAAATGCTTTTGGACAAAGACGAACCAAGTCAAGAAATGGAAGAACGTTTTACTTTTCACAGAAGGGAAACAATTTTGTCGCTCTTAAATACAGCTGTTAAAAATGAAAATAATTACGACTGGTATAGATTTCTATTGGAAAGTTACCGAAAGAAATTGGGAACAAATGGTTATCCTGAAACGGAAACTAATATTGGTTGGTACTGCTATCAATTAAATGAGTATTGGCAGTACAGTTGCGGCACGATGTTTTGGGCTGTATTACAACATCTTTACGATTTCCAACAAGACCAATATCTACCATTGTTTGTAAAGAAATTTTCAAGCAGTATTACAAATGAAATATGCAAAGAGCTAAAGCAAGCTACAGAGCCAACAAGTTCACTTGCAGAAATTTTGGAGTTAATCCCTGACACAGAAGATGAGGAAAACATCAAAAAGGAAATTGATGGAACAAACGACCCTGTTATAGTAGCAAAATATGGCTTTATTCTTTTGCTTCAAATATTCAAAAATAATAGAGAGCAACTTCATCCATTGAAAGAATTTATGAGCAGAAAAAAGATAGAAAGGGATGGGAATATGGTTGATGGTATCTTGACAGTTCACACAGCAGAAAACGATACACTTCAAGATTTTGTTGAACAATTTATTTTACGCAAAATTATTTACAGGCACTCAATGGTTGCACTCAGAAAAATGGGCAACGGCTCACAGGCTACTCACAAATTTTTTATTGAGGAACAATACATCCGTTTCATAGATACATTTCCTCCAAGAAACACATCGCCAAGAATGAACGCCTTGCAAAACATAATGTTTGATTTACAGGTAATCAACGACCAAAGGGTTTTATCGCCATTACATAAGAAACTTTTGATTGACTGATGATACTAGAAAGAGAAAACATACTAACATTGATAGGAAGCAGAAGATATCATTCTGCAATTCTTACTACCTTCAGCTTTGACTTTTATTTTTTTGAAATGAAAGCAATGAAATGGTTGCGTTCTTGTGGCGTGAGAAACATCAACGTTTTTATTGATGGACATTATTATTCAGAGTTAATGCAACAAGCGACAGGAGAAGAAATGCAACTTTCTGCCGGTTATTCACTTTATCCTGTTTTTCAAAAGTCAGTATTCCATCCAAAAATTTGGATGTTGTTTGGTGAAAAAGAAGGATTGCTTATTGTTGGTTCTGGAAACCTTACAAATTCTGGAAATGGCAACAATGATGAGATTTGGGGAGCATTTCATTTTGATATTCGTTCAACCGAAAATTCATCAGTCTTTTCGTCAGCTTGGGATTATCTATCAATTCTTTCATCGTCAGTTAAAGGACAGATGAATGAAAAAACTACAAAATGGATACTTGAACATTCTAAATGGCTGAATGAATTGCCAAAGACAAAACCATTTCAATTTTTCGAAACGTCGCAAAAAGAGAAGGTTGCTTTCCTGTTTAATACTGAAACAACTTCTATTTGGAACGAACTTTTAAAACATCTTAGCAATGAGAAAGTAGTAGAAATAACTACCATTTCTCCATATTATGACAAAAATGGGAAAGTATTGCAAGAACTTAATTCTCTTTTTCCTTCAGCCATAGTAAAAGTCATATTGGATGAAAGTGGTTTAATCCCTTCTGCAATGCAAGTGAGCAAAGCGTTTACATTTTACGATTGGTGTGATGCAGGCGTAAGCAAAATCCAATATGCAAAATCTGGAAACTCAAAATCAAAACTTCACGGGAAGATTATTCATTTCAAGACAAAAAATGGAAAAGAGTTTTGCTTGTTCGGTAGTGCCAATATTACACCTGCAGGATTGGGATTATTGGGCAAAAATTCAAATGCAGAAGTTTCACTTCTTATTCAGTCAGAAAAAGGTGGACTGTTAAATCAATTAGGCATAAAACTGAAAACAAGCAATAGTAAAACCCTTGATGAATTTACAACGACTACAAGTAAATCAATTTATGAAACTATAATCGAGAATAATCAATTTAAACTACAACTGCTATCGGCAGAGTTGATTTATGATGAATTTATACTTCATTCCAATGGCACCTATACCGATGAATTTAAGGTTGTTTTCTTCGATAAACAAAACCGATTTTTGTATTCCAAAACATTCTCAAATTATGAGAAAGAACTAAAAACAAAACTCAATTTAGAATTAGGCACTTTCCAATATGTGCAATTGACAAATATTAGTGAAGAGATTATCTCTAATAAACTTTTGATTTCAGATTATTTCCTCTTGGCAAAAACGCATCCTAATCCAAAGACAGAGGAAATTGAAAAAATTTATAGCGAAATCCAAAATGGAGAGCTGAGCAAAGTTCTCGACTTGTTGCATTATGCAATCTTTGATGAAACAGAAAATGAAACAGGAGCCAGCTTTTTAGATAGTAGGAGAAGCACGTTTACAAAGCTGAATGATGACAAAGAACCTGAAAAACTTTACGATCTCTCTTCCTATAAAGCAATAGAAAATTCTGGATTTGAAAAAAACCTTCTACTCTCTTCTCTTTCCCTACGTGTTTTAGATGTTTTGAAGTTCATCAATTTAAATGGAAATTCAACAAATAAACAAGCTGATATAAGTATTGATGAGCAAGAAGACGATTTAGGCAACATAAATGGAAATGAGGAAGGAGAAGTGGCAACGGTTCGTAACCTCTCTTTTGTCATTCTTAAATCTGAAAAAAGAAAGTTGATGAACTACTTTGATAACCTTTACAATTACCAACAAGAAATTCTCTATGGGAATAGTCGACCAAAAACATATAGGCCTACACTTACAGATTTGACTAAATATTTAATCGCTCTTGAGTTGATAAGTGAATACGGAGGGAAATCTGCAAAGTATGACGAACAAGACACGCACCATTTTTTCAGTTATTTACCATTTGTAGACGATTATGACAATAACAATGTAAAGGATTGTTGTTTAAATTTAATTGGCGACTTTTTGATGCTGGCAAGAAGCGGATTTAAAGCGTATGAATTTGACTATACAAAAAAGAAAATCGAGGAACTAAAAAAAGAGGCACTCATAAATACAATTGTTTGCTTAATTAACAATCGATGGAAAGATGATGAATTACATTACTTTTTTACTATGGCTTTAAATGCACTTCATTATTTAGGTTGTAGGAATGTAGATGATTTCAATAGCAATTTTGTAGAATTAAAATCCAAAATTAATATTAGAATTTCCGAGCTGAAAAACAGAACAAAAGTATTTGAAAAAAACTTAGAGATATTTTACGAAAGACTATGTCCTTCGTTTATAAAAGTGATTGAACAGATTGAAGATAAGAACTTTGATACATCAGCAGTTAACGGGCAAATTATTTACAAATCGCCTTGGGGTTATAGCTACGTTCAGTACGTAAATAAAACAAACGATTTTACTTTAATCAGACCTGGCTTTATGTGGGACTATGATAAAGAAGATTACATAAAACACAGTCCAGACGAAATTTATTTACCTCTAAAACTCTCATCTTTTATATGCACCGATTTGTAAGTTAAAAAATCGGATAACTTTTGGGTTATCCGATTTGCGCTATTTAAGTCCTGTTTTATAAGTGTAATCAAGTTTGTTATGAATAATTGTAGCTACAACCAATACTTCAGTCATTTCTGAAAGTTGAGTGTCTTCTAATATTTTCGGGTTATGCGCTTTTGGATTTCGGTACATAGAAAAAAATCCTTTACAGAAGTTGCCGAAACCCTTATGCTCACTTTCTTCGCTTGGATTATTCAGCATATTAAAAGCAAGCATAGGTCTTTTGTCTTTTCCTAAAGCAAAACAATCATCAACCAGATCTGCTCCATCTGAAGTATAGCCACTTTTCTGCCTAAGTCTTTCCGCAACACTTTTTGTGATTTCTAGTATAGAGTGAAAATAATTTTCTTTCAGCCATTCGGCTTCGCAGTATGGTAAAATTTCTGAATGAACTCCGATACCGTGTACTTTTTCTTTGATTTTAAGTGACCTGCTTTTAGCTTCTGAAATGGTTTTAGCTTTTTCAACTAGTCGGGGTTGTCCGGTTTTATCAATTTCTATCCCTTCGTAAACTAATTTTTCATTGATAGTTGTTCTGTCTCTTTCAAATTCGTCTTCGGAATTATATCTTTTAGGATTTAATAACCTAACTACAAATGCCAATACATTATTTCCACAATTGTCTTGTATTTGCTTTTCTTTTAATGCATAAAAAAGTCTGTCGGTTTTGTTTGTACCAATTTGCGATTGAGAAATATTAGCACCAGCTAAATGTTCTGTGATTTTTGTATGCGTTAATAGATTTGATATAATGTCAGATATATTTCGCAAGGTTATGTCATCAAAGGATTTTGTCATTTAAAAATGATTAATTCTGTTTCTGGATTTCCATGTTTTGGATTTCCCTATCTTTTTTCTCACGAGAATAAACCCAAAGTGATAAAAGTCCAAATATAATCAATCCATAAGCTATCCATTTACCAACCTTTTCAATAAATTTAATGAAAACCGAACTTTCATAAGATGAAAAACCTTCGGCTCCCATCGGACCACGCCTGTAAAACTTTCGTCGGTTAAGCCAATAGCGAAGTCCTAAACCTGCAATCAAAAATATTATTCCTATAACCAATGATGCGACCATAACAAAACACTTAAAATCTACTTTTTAAATTTACAAAAAAAAACAGTTTTAATATCCCTTAAAAAGAGAAATCCTGCTTTTTGTGGCAGGATTTCATTGTTTTTAATCAGCACTATTAAACTGAAAACTTATCTGTTTTTCATTTCCAAAGCTGTCCGAAATCCAAACATCAAAGGATTGCGAAACGGCAGATGTTGAAGTATAGTACAACCGAAATTGCTCTGTGGGTAATGGGTATAAATCGTTCGGTAAATATGGTTGCTCATCGTAATACCGCAATGTGCCTTGTCCGTCAAATTGGAAATAGCGAAGAAAATACTGTGTGTTGCTGTAATTGCCTGTTCGCTGTATGGCAATGCGTATTTCTACCGTTTGTCCATTGGCTACATCTTTTGGAACTGGCATCACGTTTACCTCGAAAGGAAAATCGTTCTGTATTTCGAGTTCATCATCTTTACTACAAGATACTAAAGTTACCGAAGCTGTTAGGATTGCCAGCATTACATATATCGGCACTAATCCTATTCTGAATTTATTAAATATTGCTATCATTGTTTTAAGTTTTTAAAAATTAAACCTTAATCCCACACCTGCGGATGGTCGGAATTGCTCTAAGTCTGTACCCCAAAATACTTTTGTGCGTCCTTGCAGGATTAACACAAAACGGTCTGATAGATATGTTTCAAGAGTGAGCCGTCCACCAGCTCCGTAGATGAAGTTATCCTCGCTCAAAATCTTTGCTCCGTCATACAACATCGCTTCGCCACGATTGATGCTTTCATAACCGACAACACCTGTTATTCCGAAGTTCAGCGTAATGTTTTTACGAGTATCGCCCAAAAGGAAGAAACTGTAGCCGCCTTCGGAAGTGTAGGTTTCCTGCGGTATGCGGAGGTCTTTGTAGTCGTGGTATTGGTGGGTGTATTCCAATGCCCAAAGCTGATAGTTCCCGTTTTTACCGTTCACGGTCATTCCAATATTGAGGTAATAATCATTGCCAATTTTATCGTTGGATACTACACCTGTACTTACTTCCAGTCCTTTCTGTTTTGGGAGCATTCTTTGTGCCTGTGTAACCGTGATGGCCATCAAGATGAGCATCACGGTATAGATATACTTTTTCATATTATTGGATTAAAATGTTATTAAAATTTTAGGTGCATATCGTTTATTAAACGAGCTTTTATCAAATCCGAATTTTCTACCTGCAAAGTTTGATGTCTGCCACCGTTCTTCTCGAAAATCTCAATCAACAGTACCTTGTCATCGGCAATGGTAAATTGGTCTAACAGGAACACGTTTTGTTCGGTTAGTTTCCCGCCAATCTCGTCCAAAGGCTTGTAAGTTCTGAGGGGTATCATCGGGCGTTCTTGTACCACAGTACGTTTGGCTACCTTTTTATCTACTACTTTGAAATTGATAAAATCAATCTGGAAAGGCACATTGGTTTTATTTCTCAATTCCGTATGGAAATAGTATTTGCCGTTGTGGATATAAATGCCTTTGAGAATAAACTGAATGCCGAAACTCTTAGCCCCAATGTGCTTTACAATCCGATTATCATTTTTGTAAATTGTTTCTAATAGCAAGCCTGCTAGTGAAGGCGAATTATTGCCCAATTCTTCAAAAAGCACATCGTTTCCATTGGCTTTATCCACTGCCTTTTGCATTGTAAGTAGGTCGTAGCTCATTGCCTCCGGGTAAGAACTGTAATACACATTAAAGCTGTAAAAACGTCCGTCATTCGTAATGACCGAAAAATTGGTTTCAGGTTCGAAATCCCTTACCGTTGCTTTTACACGCAACACGTTTTCCGCATCTTCTGCTTTTCCTGCAATTAGATATTCGCTTCCCAAATCCACATAACGGATAGCGGTCGGAAAAATCAAGTGCGAAGTTTTATCGTAGGTAACTTCCATTTTATACGGTTCTATCTTGCCTAATGCAAGCGGAGTTCTGATGCTGTCTTGTGCAAAAGATTGTACGGCAAAGCCGAGTATGAGGGCAATAGCCCAAAAGGTTTTTAAAATATTTTTCATTGTTTTATTTGTTTGAATTCAACATTATTGTTTAGATACCAAGAAGACTTGATGTCCTGCTTTCAGCGTAACTTTTGGGGTTCTTACCTTTTTAGCAAAATAGCCCGAAATTCCCTGTACCACGCCACGACTAAGATCTGCTGCAACCTGCTGTCCGGCATTCTGCGTGAGCATTACGCTCGTTCCACCAGTTTGGCTCATATTGCCTGCCATTTCGGTAAGGGCATTCATTTCCGGCGAATACGGAACGTACAAGCCTTGCTGTCCGTCCAAATCGTAAATGGTTATATCTACCGGGATGATATTGCCCTCCAGTTCTATCGAGGTAACTTTTAGTTGTAAACGCCCTCCCTGAAATTTCGCATTAGCCGTTAAAATCGTTCCTTTTGGAATGGTACGGCTCGGTGTTTTTGCAGGCTCTAATAATCGTAAACGCACACCTGTTTCGCCAACTACTGTTTGGGCATCGTGTACACAGGCTTTGATACTGTTTTTGGGTTGTGCCATTTGTTCCAAAGAGCCAGCGGTATAAAACCCACGGTTCTTTGTTTCGCTCCAATCCGCTAAAAAAGCACTGCCCGATGGTTCACGGTAAAGGGCTGATACTGTATTTTTTCTTGCTGATGTGAACGATACAAAATGCTCTTTTTGGTTAGTAGCCATAGCACTAATAGCATCCGGAACAGCACCATTAGCAGGTGTTGAATTTTCGGTATTCGCATTTTTTGGCAGATACTTTGCTGCCATTTCATAGGATTTCTCCATTAGCTTCAATTGGTCATCAACTGTGGCCACAGGTGGCACATCCTTTTCTGATAATTTTTCTTTCAATTCGTCCACCTGCTTACGCAGTTCCATTGTTTCAGCGTTATCATCTTGATAAAAGGAACTCAATGCGCTTTGGCTATTTCGATAGCTGTTCAAAGCAGGGTTACTGCTTCTTGCCGAATTTCTCCCACTACCGCCAAAGCTGTTGTTTTCCTCTTCTTCATTAAACGGTTCGTCGGTTGGCTCTTCTTTGTCTTCTGTATTCCAGTAGTCTGAAAGTGTAGCCAATGCATTGCGTTTTTCCTGCTCTTTGCGTTCGAGCATTTCCTGTTCATACGCCTTGCCTTTGTCTGCAGGCATTCCAGTTCCAGTAGCCTCTGGTACCGCATCGTTCAGCCCTACATTTTCAATTGTCTTTTTGTCTTCGGATGGTTTAAATATGAGGTACATACAACCCACGAAAACAATCGCCATTAAGCCGAAAATTAAGGGCTTTTTGAGCTTCTCCTTATTATTCTGTGTGCCGTCTTGCAACACATCAGCAGTTGCTGTCGAGTTCCCCTCCGTTACCCGAACAACCGATTTTTTGTTCTCATTTTCTTTCATAAATTTGATTTTTTAAAATTGTTGATACACTATCCTGCAATCTTGCAGGACTTCCATTTTTTTTGAGGACAGGATTTTCGATATGCTCTATGATCATATCGTTTCCAGACTTTGAGGTATCGTACCAGACTTTGAAAATTACACCTGCGGTAAGCAGTAGATATCCCACAAAAAAGTACAGGGTATATTGGTGCTGCTTGCGCACTGGCAATGCCTGCCAACGTTCGTCGAGCTTATCAAAATACCTATCCATATTTGCTCTTAGTTTTTTCATACTCTTAATTTTTTATGATGATGTTAGAGCTTGAACCGCTTGGAGATTTTACCCACATTTTGCTTTTGTTCATCATTAACCAAAGCAATTACCTCAACTGCATTGGGTACGACTATTAAAGAGAGGTTTGTCAGTTCCGATTTTTTTAGCAATTGCCCAAATTGGTCTTTTCTTGCCACCTCCATTCTGTTGAGTGAGAATTTGCCGTTCAGATAATTTACCCACATACTGCATTCTACACTTGGCTTGTCTTCTCCCGACCATTGTAGGTAGCCTGTCAACAACAAGTCTTGTTTAGGCAAAGTATCTGCACCTTTTTGGCAGCTTTCAAGGTAATCGCTGATACTGTCTTTCAACTTTCCGGCATACGCACCCTGCGTATGGAAATAGCCGTTATATCCTTTTTCTGTAAGGGTTTTTGCGAACGTGTTTAAATCTGATAATGCTTCCATAAGATTATTTTTTAGCGTTCGATGACTTCTATATCCCTGTTTTCCACGACTGCAAATTTTTCGATATTGAAGCCTTGTGGGTTGTTGTCAGAGCGAACGGAGTTGACTAGGTAGCCGGAAGTAATTAAGTTACGTCTGGTTACATTGCTTGACCGAATGATGAATTGTTTTGCATAGGTTCGTACCGCATAAGGATGTGTATCGAAATTGCAGACCACACTATCTACTTCGATGCGTTGCTGTACATTTCCTGATATAATACGACTGTAATAGCCTTTTTCCGATAAGTCTTTATAGTAGTCGAAGGCACTTTTGTCGGCAAGATTGAATGCCCTGCTCATATTGCTTTCTATAGCGTTTTTGTCGGGAGCAAGTGTAAAGAACAGTTCGTGAAAACGTCTGACGTGTTCCCTTGCTTCTACAGGTCGGTTGATGCTCGCATCCTGCGATAAGGCAAGCATTAAAGATTTTCCGTTATCCAATACATAGATTTTTTGGCGTTGTTCTTCTGCAAAACGGTAGGACTGCCATACGGCATATCCTACCACGCCAATGCAGAGAACCGCAAACACAATGGCATATAATCTTATCTGCCTAAAGCTGTTTTCGATATTTCTTAGCGTTTTAAATTCCATTTTTTTAATGATTTATTGTTATTTATTCATCAGTTTACCGCCAATGTTTCCTACTGTAGATCCTGCACCAGCACCTGCAAGGTTTCCTGCCTTCATCGCTGTTTGATTTACATTACGAGTAAAGTTTCCTGCACCTCCGGCTTGGATTACCCAACCTGTTACTGTTGGAATTGTGAAGTAGCCAACGATACCGATAATCATAAAGATGATGTACACCGTATTGCTCGTATCGGGTATGTAAGTTGGATCGGCAAGCATTGCTATATCCCGTTCTAAAATGAGGGATTGTATTCTTGCCAACATCGAACTGAACAAATCGGAAACAGGAAGCCACAGGTAAACACTAACATACCTCGTGATCCATTGCGTGAGCGTGGACTGAAATCCGTCCCAAACGGAAATAGCAAAAGCTATTGGCCCCAGTATCGAAAGGACTATCAGGAAAAATGTTCGTATGGTATCAATAACTAAAGCCGCCGCCTGAAAGAGTATTTCCAATAAATTGCGAAACCAATCCTTTATTGCTTTCTCTATCTTGTAGGCTTGCCTGTCCATATACATTCCTGCCATTGTACCAACGTCCGATGGCGACCAGCCCAATTCATCCAGCTTTTTATCAAACTCTTCGTCTGATGCCATATAGGCGGTTTCGGGATTTCTGACCATTGCTTCGTATTCTAATTGGTCTTTCTGCTGTTGCAGTTTGTTGAGATCAAGCACCTGGTCTTCGAGTATGGCGTGGGTTCCTGTAACCACCGGACTTAATACTGCATTAATGGTTCCCAACACAATGGTTGGGAAGAACATTATGCAAAGCCCCAAAGCGAACGGACGCAACAACGGGAATACATCGATAGGCTCGGCTCGGCTTAAAGCCTGCCAAACCTTTAATGCTACATAGAACAACGCACCCAATCCAGCCAATCCTTTAGCCACAGCCGCCATATCACCAGCAAGTGGCATCATATCATCGTAAAGTGAACGAAGGAGTTCGTGAAGATTATCCCATTCCATTTTTACCAGTATTTTTGGTTAGAAGTTCCGTAGAGTTCAAGCACTCTCTGTGCGTCGTTTTTCTTTTTCGCTCTTAGATAGCTTACAGAAATGTTCTTATTCGTGTAGTAGCGAACAAGGCTGTGGTAATCCTTAACTTCTTTGTACACACGGTCAATTACATCCATACGTTCTTTATCGTTCAGGGAAAGACTTGACGAGGTTATAATCTGCTTCAATTCTTTCAGCAGTTCGGTACTTTCATTGAGCAGTGCCGAATAACCGTTGCCGATTGCAACCAATTCCTGTGGTGTAAAATTGGGGTCGTTCATCATTTTTCCAAAGTTCTGAACATATATTTCGGACACATCGCCTACCAACAATACGGTTTGCTGTACTTTACGGGCATCTTTCACAAGGTTGTTGATAGCTTTCAGCTTATCGTAATATTCCTTGCCCTGGTCGTACACTTTCTTCACTTCGTTGAAGTTCTTTACCACATTGCTCACGGTGGAAGAAATCTGTATGATTTCGTTCGCACTGTTGATAATTCCTGATGCCAGATTTGCAGGGTCAGTTACTACAAATTGGGCTTTAGCTGACGGTGCTACGGCGAGCATTAATGCCGTACACACTGTAAAAAAGATTTTTTTCATTGCTTCTAAATTTTAAAATGTTAATTGATTATTGATTTATTTTGTCACGCCTTTGCATTGCGATATGCTTGATGGCGAGTTCTACATTGCCGTCCAGTTCAGCAGCAAGCTGCATCACTTCCATTTTTTCGGTTTCTTCGGTGGTGTAAGCGTAGGATAAGAACCCGGCGCCTTGCCATATTGACTATGGTAGGTTTCCAAGAACTCTCCCCCGAACCGTACGTACCTGTCTCCAGGTATACGGCTCTCCATCAATTTATTCAGTCTAACTTGCCTGCGTGTATCTTATCGTGGCATTTTGAGCATAATGCCAAGGTTTTTCTTCTCCTTGCACTCATTCGTTTTTCCCAGTCTTGCTTACCTTTCAGGTCTTTCAATTTGCGTATATGGTGCATTTCCAATTTCTCGTTGGCACCGCATAATTCGCATTTCTGGTTTTGCAACCTTGTTATAAGGCTGTTTCTTCCTCCTGTAATGGTAACTGTGACAGGTAAACTATCCACGTAAGCACCACGGGCAGCTTTTTGGCGTTTGAAACCCTCTTTGTAAAAGCGTCTGTACATTATATCTCCTTTCCTGTTTTTGTAGGGAATGGAAAATACTCCGTTGATACATCTTTTAGTCTTTTCCTGACTGATTGAAGTTTGGTATTTCAGTGCATACGTTTTGTACATACTGTACTCCAAGATGTAAGAAAATGACTGGACAAACGAGCTGTTGTTGGCAATTGAGTAATAATTGTAAAAGCCCCGTATTTCAGCGTTGTACTGACTGATGATTTCTAAGTCATCCAAGTCTTTCATGTAATAGCGTGAGCGTGGTTTCCAAACTTCTGTGCCTTTTTTATTTACCAGTTTCATGGCATTATAGCTCAGTAGCTTTTTCTTCATCACGTCTACTGTGACACGGAGTACAATCTTATCTCCGAAACATCTTACGGTTCTACCGTGCTTATCTCTCTTGGATTCATCGGAGTTTCGCACGGAGACATCAAAGCCTAAGAATTTGGCTGGTTTCTTAGCATTAGTCACCAAGGTTTTTTCATCAGACAGTTCAAGTTTCAGTTTTTCATCAAGGTAAACCTTGATGTCTTCCTTTATCTTTTTGCAGTCTTCTTTGCTACCTATGACCCCGATAAGAAAATCGTCCGCATACCTAACGTATTTTAACTTTCTGAAACTGCCATCCATCTTGTCATAAGCTGGATATTTGTTTCTTTCCTGTCTCAACTCTTTGATGTCCTTAATCATCTGCTCTCTGACAGTTTCGTCTGTCTCACATTTGAGTTTCTTGGCCAAGCGGTATCGTCTCTGTTCGTGTAGCCTGTACTGGCGTGTTGCCGTAGTTCTTTTACCCTTATCGAAGTCCTTGATATAATCCTTGACATATTTATCGAGTTTATCAAGGTAAATGTTGGCAAGGATGGGGCTTACAATCCCACCTTGCGGTGTGCCACTGTATGTTTTGTGGTACACCCAATCTTCAATATACCCTGCATTGAGGAACTTTCGTATCAACCGAATGAACCTGTCGTCAGCGATACGCTCCTTTAGGATACCAATCAATATTTCGTGATTGATATTGTCGAAGAAGCCTTTTATATCGCCCTCGATGAACCACCGTACAGCAGTGAATGACTGTTGGACGCTTAATAGGGCTGTGTGACAGCTTCTATTGGGTCGGAACCCATGTGAAGTATGCTCAAAGCTACCCTCATAAATTGCTTCCAATATCATTCTGATAACCTCCTGCACTAATTTGTCATCAAAAGATGGTATACCAAGCGGACGTTTCTTCCCGTTCTTTTTCGGAATGTATGTCCTCTTGGATGGGTTTGGCTGATAGGTCTCGTTTCGCAACGATGCAATCAGCCTTTCAATGCGGGATATACTCATTCCGTCGATGGTCTTTCCATCAACTCCTGCCGTCATATTGCCTACTTTACTGTAGATTTTCTGATAGGCGATAAAGTACATCTCTTCATTGAACAGAACCTTGTATAGCCTTTCGAACTTATAGTCCGTGTTTCCGCTGTGCCTTATTAGACTGTTCAATACTTTTTCTGGATTTCTCATAATGTCTCTCACATTTTCCGTTAATCGTATTAAACTAAATTGACTGTCTCCCTTCGCCATGTACAGGGCTTTCCCCTGCTCGGACTACTACGGAGACTCCGTTGCCGTATCGGATATTCAGGAGCTTTTTCCATAGCCACGCCTGTGGCATTCCGACTTAGGCAATCCCCATTTAGACATATAGCAACTATTGGCACGTTAGATTGTCGGATGCGATGTTCGCCCTTTTCTGCTTATTGCAGTTACGTTGTGGTCTGTTTATGCTATCACTACTACCTGTCATTAGGATATTACCACAAAGTGACGTTGGTAACTGTCTTCCGTCACTGCCTAAGAACTGACCGTTCGGACTGTCGTTCAATCAATCAAGACTTCATCCTTATATCTAACTTTTCAACTCGCCATTCAGTCGCAACACGACAATTAGTTGACTTATGGCTTTTCCGACATGCTACACTCCCCGTCGGGTTTCCCGTTCGGATAAGTCGGCTGTTGATGGGCGTTATAAACACTTGCCCAGTGGTTGCCAAACCACATTCACTATATGCCCTTATGGGCGCACTAAATATTCTTCGAGGGAAACTTCCGTAGCGTACACGGCGGACTGTGTACCGCCCAAGCCAATCCATACTTCTTTGTAGAGCCTTGACGGGTCGTTGTTCATGTTGATGGAAAGTACCTGTGATTTTTCCTTTTCGGTCAGCCCCAACATCGCTTGGATGTCATCGAACTTGTTCATGTACTTGCGCTGGTCAAGCAGGATTTTACAGTCGGAATTGTTGATGATGCTTTCTTTGACAATCGGCGACTGGATGATGTCGTCCACTTCCTGCGTAACCACGATGGCTTCACCAAAAAACTTACGAACCGTCTTAAAAAGGTACTTGATGTATTCCGCCATGCCTTCTTTGGCAATTGCCTTGTCGGGTAGGTCGGCGGGATTACTCCCGCTTTCCCCCCTAAGAACCGTACGTGAGAGTTTCCCCTCATACGGCTCAAGCAGTTTAAAGCCCATATTTATGAGCCAGCTCATGACAACCTTAACTTAAGTTGGATGTCCCGTCTATGGCAGGAATTGTGGACTAGCGTTCTTTGGACTTGACCATCAACCCGAAGGTTGGTAGTTGTCCAAGCACTGTCACTATCGATTTTCTCGCCACATAATGGACACACACGTTTTTGCCTAAACCACATAAACAAAATGGTTCGTTTACTGTCAAGTTTCAGGAACATCTTATATGTTTCCCTTTTCTTGAAGTAATCATTCCATTCAGGGTCAAAAGGGTTTGCCTCCTTTTTGATTTTGACATGTCTGACGATTTTGGTGTCGTACGCACGTTTCAGCGACATGACTTCCGCCTTGCCCTTGTCGTTCGTATCCACCGCAAAACACCAGTTTCTCTTGCCAATCGTACGGAAGTACTTGGTGGAGATAAACCACCTACCTTTCTTTGGATGTCGCCTAAGCGCCCAAGCCCATAGTTTACGGTAGATCAGGTAATCTACATACCTGAAAGTTTCCGACGCTGAAGTGTGTCTGAAATGGTTTGCCCAACCCGATATAACGGGGTTCAATAACCTGATTACGCTTTTCTGTGTACTCGTTTTGTTGGCTTCAATGATGCCCTTAACTTTCGCATAAAGCTTTTTCACATTATCCTTGGATGGTTTTGTCAGGAATTTGCCCTTGTACTTTCTAACATTGCAGCCCAGAAAGTCAAAGCCTTCCTCAATATGCGTAATCTTGGTTTTCTCTGCCGAAAGGTTTAAGCCCCGTTCTGCTAAAAAGTCCTTGATTAGCGGAAGAACTTCGTTTTCCAGCTGCTCCTTGGTCTTGCCCGTGACAATAAAGTCATCGGCGTACCGTATCAGATGTACCTTGGAAAAGGTAGTCACGTTTTTCCCGAGTTTAGTCGTGTGACGTGTCCTGAACTCCTTAGCAAGCATTGTCTGCATGCCATCCAAAGCCATATTAGCAAGTGTTGGCGAGATGATACCTCCCTGTGGAGTACCTTCGTCCGTCATA
The DNA here is from genome assembly GCF_014170215.1 of Sphingobacterium sp. UME9. Taxonomy (NCBI): domain Bacteria; kingdom Pseudomonadati; phylum Bacteroidota; class Sphingobacteriia; order Sphingobacteriales; family Sphingobacteriaceae; genus Sphingobacterium; species Sphingobacterium sp. UME9. Next base: position 1,587,649 of record NZ_LZZP01000013.1, read on the forward strand.
AATAGCTCCTTGTTGAAGACAAAGCCGCATTTCAACCATTTTCTTAACATTGACTTGTCAGTTGGAATATGTTCCAATAACCAATCGTGGTTAATATGGTCGAAACAGCCCTTTATGTCGGCTTCCAATACCCATTGTGGAGATGTTCTCTTCGCAAGGGTTCCATAACATTGCTGTATTGCATCTGCGGTACTTCTTGTCTTACGGAAACCGTAAGAATCGTTGTCGGCTATGGTCTCGGAAACTGGTTCCAAAGCCATTAGATACAATGCCTGCATTGCCCTGTCCTTCATGGTCGGTATGCCCAGAGGACGTAACTTCCCATTCTTCTTGGTAATATGCACCCGTTTTAATGGTTGAGGTTTATAACCTCTTCTTTTCAATTCAGTTATCGCCCGAATTTTGGCTTCTGGAGAGCTCCACAGTACGTGGTCAACTCCAGCCGTGTTTTTACCTTTGTTAGAGGTTACCCGCTTTACAGCCAATGCTTTGGCGTAAAACGAATGAGTGAGCATCCACTGCAAGGCTTTCACCTTGTTGTGCCTGCACTCTTTCTGAGCTTTTACAATACGCACTTGCAGCTTTCTGACCTCTGTTTCGCTTCTGTTCCAGTCTAGACTGTTCCAATTGCCAACTTGGTCGGAAGATGCACACGCTTCATTTCTTAATACGTTCATTTGCCTTTCCTCCTTTGAAAGTTCTTTAGTTAACTGTAATAAACCACCTTGCGGAAGTCTGCCCGCTTTCGCGTAGGGTAACGTTCAAACCCTTATCCATCCCATTACAGGATGGCGTTCGCTTTCTCCGCATTCCTATACCCGCATGTTATCGTCGCACCTTGCGGTTTGATTCCCTGACCTAACAGGAACGATACGGGCTTACCGAGTTCTGCATAAGTGACGAAGTGAATGGGTTAGGCTCTGTCTATCCACCGGTAGTGCTTTGTTCGTGTACCGCCAGCGCTGGAGAGGGGTATCCGACTACATCCCATTTTGGGCCGAGCCTATCAGTATCTTTGGCTACCTGGAAGTTACGATGGTTCAATCGACAGTTCACATAACATTAGCCATACCATTCAAACCTAGCGCCCCAATCCCATGATACTAGGGATTGTCGCTGAACCTCACGGCTCATGCTCCTTCATCCGAAAGGGCTTCATTGTCCCGACAGCTTCACACAAAACCATTACTGGTAATGCATGTGTCGGTAGGTTACTGCTGACGAAACAGCAGGTCTAGTCTTCGCTAGACAATCACTTATGCAACTTCTCGTCGCACCCACGCTTCTTCAATCAGAATGAGCTTACGCACACCTTTGAGCCTACGCATCTTGTTGATAAAGACCTCCATGATGATAATCGTGACTATCGGGAAGAGGATTTTGTGGTCTTTTATCGCATCAATTTCAAAAACAATAAAGCGTTTGCTCAATAGGTCAAGTTGCTTGTCGGAATTGAGCAGGTAATCGTACTCGCCACCCTTGTAATAGGGTTCCAGTACGTTAAGGAAACCAGCCACGTCAAAATCCTTTTCTCTAACCTGCTTTTCTTCCAGTACCCTGCGGTAGTCACCCTGTACGTACTCATAAAAGCCGTTGAATGACGGATAATCATCGCTCTGTCTGATACGCTCGATATAACCGGAAACCGCATTGGACAATGCTACTTCCTCCGAACGTGTCGGCGGCTCATCGTCACGTTTCCATAGGGTAAGGATGAGCGTCTTGATACTCTCACGCTTTTCAATGTCGAACACACCATCGTCCGTGTAGAATGGGTTAAAGGCAATCGGATTATCTTCGGTGTAGGTAAAATATACACCGTCTTCGCCCTTGGTCTTGCCCTTAATCAGTTCGCACAGTCCCTGATAGGAATTACCCGTGTCCACGAGCAGCACGTGTGCGCCCTGTTCATAGTATTGACGTACCATGTGGTTGGTAAAAAAGGATTTTCCCGAACCCGATGGCCCCAAAATAAATTTGTTGCGGTTCGTGATAATTCCTTTTTTCATCGGCAAATCCGATATGTCCAAATGGATGGGCTTGCCCGTAAGCCTGTCCGCCATCTTGATGCCGAACGGCGATACCGAACTTTGGTAGTTGGTTTCTTCCGTGAAAAAGCATAACGCTGGCTCGATGAACGTGTAAAAACTTTCTTCACTCGGAAAGTCGCCAGCATTCCCTGGCATCGCTGCCCAATACAATGTGGCAACGTCCACCGTATTGTGGCGTGGCTTGCATTCCATGAGTGCCAATGCACTTCCGGTGTCGTTCTTCAACTGTTTCAATTCAGTCGGGTCGTCCGACCACGCCATGATGTTGAAATGCGCACGGATGGAGGAAAGCCCGAAGCTATGCGCTTCGTTCAGGTACTTTTCAATCCACTCTTTGTTGATTTGGTTGGCACGGCTGTACCTTGCCAATGAGTGCATATTGCGTGCGGACTTTTCAAACTTGCGCAGGTTTTCATCGCTGTTGTCCAAAAACAGGTACTGGTTGTAGATGTGGTTGCAGCTTAATAGCAGCCCCACGGGAGCTGCAAAGGACAAAAGGCAATCGCTCCTGTCGGTGGACAGCTTTTCATACCTTGTATTTGCCGATACCGTATTGGGCAAATCGTCCGTGTCGGAAAGCGTGTGCAGGCATAGTCTTTTGTTACCGATACGCACGTCCTCGCTTCCGAGTGCGATGTCCTGCATCGGCGTTCCGGCTTCCCGTGACAGTGTAAGGTACTGTTCCAGCAATCCCTGTGTGTCGTCTGTACCGATGATGTCGTCCTCGCTCAACCGTTCCAGTTTCACAAATCCGCTGTCGTTGAGGATGCGCTCAAATTGGGCGACCGCTTCCATGAAACGCCTTACGACTTCTTTGTCCCTGATTTCTTTGGGGATAAGGACACCTTTGCAAAGCGACGAAAAATTGCTCTGCATCCGCATCCTGTCCTTGGTCGTCTTGGTCAGAAAGAGATAACAGTAATGGTTCAAAAACGGTCGCTCATTGAAATGCTGCTGATAGGACTTGCCCAAGAAACTCAAACCCTCCTGTGCCATGTCCGGCGCATAGCTTTCCTTGATAAACCAGTCCTGTTTGTGGATGATGGAATAATCCGGCAAGGTCTTGATTGCCTTGTGCCATGCCGAATGGATGGCTTCGTATTCCGGCGATGCTACCGTGAACAGCTCTGGTAGCTGTACCCGAAAGCAAGCGGTAATGTCTGCATCTTTTGAAATGATGCAGTTCTGTTCCACCGCCAGTAGTGGAAACTTGCTTTCCAATGTTGTGGCTTTAGCTGTTTTTCTCATAGCGCATGGGTTTTAGGCGTGAACTTCAAATAGCGGTGTACCGCCCTGCGGCAGATGATGTACTTTGGATGCCGTTTTTTGGCTCCGACTTTCATCAGCCCGTGTTCGCCGTACTTGCCATTGAGCGCAAATATTTGCCACACGATGAGCGATGCACCGCCAGCCCCGATAAACAGGCACAGGTACGAGTTTGCGCCTGCCATGTACATGACCATCACGAGGATAAGCACACCGAGCAGCCCACCTGCGAAAATGAACAGGTATTGGGCTTTCAGCCCCTTGAACTCGACCGTCCTGCCGATGCCTTTGTTGATGTTGTAATTACTCATAGGGCATCGGTTTACAGGAAGAATGAACGGAGGATGGTCGCCGCTACGATTAAGAAAATACACGCACCGAACCACGATGCCGCCGTCTTGCTCGTATCGGGGTCTCCGCTACTAAATTTGTTGTACACCTTAACACCCCCGATTAAGCCCACGACCGCACCAATAGCGTAGATTAATTTGGTTGCTGGGTCGAAATACGAGGTTACCATCTGCGTGGCTTCGGTAATACCTGCCGAACCGTTACCCTGTGCGAACACACCGATTGCCGACAGTAGCGCAACGCCTGTCAGCAATACTTTTTTGCTTTGTTTTTCCATGTTAAAAACTGAATTAAATTGTTTCTGATACCCACACCCTGTGGGCTTTCGGAACAAAAGTCTTTCAGAAATCAAGGCGCACTAACGATGTGTCTTTCAGTGGAATTGATTGGCAGTAAGTGGCGTTACAGGTTTGAAAAAGACATAAAAAAAACGTCAAACTTTTTACGGTTTGACGTTTCTTAAGAGCGGACGGTCTGCTTACATTTTTCGTCCCTTTTGTTTGGGTTTATCCTGCGGCTTAACAATGTTCTTTTTCTCTGCCTTTTCTTTTTGTATCTGCTCCAAATTCTCCTTTATTTTTTGGGGAACATATATGTCTTCCCACGAAGCTGGCTTGGCTTTGAAATTCATCTGTACGCCCAATTCCTTTAAACCATCTTTCAAATCGTACCCGTGAAGCCTGTTCCAGCCGATGGCATCCATTTTCAGTTCACTTGGAAACGATACAACGATAAGGTCTTTGGGAATTTTGGTAATGCTTTCATAGTCAATTTCGGAGAACTCCTTTGTCTTGGGGTCGTAAGGTATCGTATAGGTTCCCGTAGTGTCATCAAAATAATTTTCGATGTCGGAGAACACGATACCCCTCGAAAGAAAATCATCTTTGGGTCTAAGCATATCCATGCGCAGGTCAACATAGAACGTATGTCCGGCAATATCCACGGTGGGCAGCATCCCTTTATTGACACGCATATCAAATGCCTGCTGGTCAACCATTACATCAAAATCATCTTTACCCTTTATTTCATCCAGTGTCATCCTGTGTTTTTCAGCCATTCTGGCGGGGTCTAATTCCACCATGTTGGCTATCCGCACCGTTGTTGTTTCATTGTTGCTCCATACAGAAGGGATGTTTTTCTCCTGCAAATCGTATTCAAAAACATATCCCGTTCCAATATCACGCATATCGCTCACGGGGATGGTATTTTGCTCGTTGCCCTTTTGCCTTAATTCCATTTTGTTTACATCAACAATGAAGTCGGTATCTTCAATGCGGATGGTCGGTAATGCTCTTTCCATTAGCTATCTCGTTTTAAAAGACAAAAGGGAGCTGTCTTTTCAGACAAACTCCCCAATGTCAAAATTCCCCAAATCACTTTTCCGCAAATTGGAAGAACTGAAATCCGTTTCGGCAGGGAGGCTCTTGTCCAACAACGCTGCAATCTTCCTCGAAGCCCCCTCCATTGAGTTTTCCAACAGACTGTACAATTCGGTTCCCTGTAAACGCTGAACTATATCGACCGCTTTTTGTCGCAAGGCTGGCTCCAACTCATCCTCTTGTAACAAAGTCCCCACGGTGGTCAGTTCATCAAAGGTAACCCCTCTGGCAAACCCATTGTCGCTGTTCGGTAATCCCCGTTCTTTCCATTCTTCTTCCTCGTCCTCGAAATCGGGTTCACTCCCGAAAACATCGTCCAGCTCTTCCTGCGGAATTTCCCTTGCGAAACCTTTCTCTTTGGTTTCCGCTTCAAAATTATCAGCAATATCATCGCTTTTATTGATTTGGCTCTTTGCGGCAGGCATTGGCATTGGCTGGCGTTTTACAGGCTTTGGCAGACCCACAATATCCGGCAGGTCGGGCGTTTTCTGCTGCTGCTTTTGCTGTCTGCCCACGGGTCGGTTGATAACCACCTTGTCTTTGAGCAAAAGGACAATCACGATGATAAGGCATACTACAATCAGTGTTTCCATAGCTATATAAGTGGTTTGTTCATTTTTTCATAATCCTTTACAATGTCCTCACGGAACTGCTCAAAATGTTGTTTGAGTATGTTGTCGAGATAGGCGTACAATGGAATTTTGCCACCGCCTATAATCTGTACTATCAGAGATAATTTGTCGTGGTATTCCTCTCGAACGTAAATACATCTGTTGCCCCGACCTTTCATTGTTTGTCTTCTTAAAAACTGGCTTTCGTAACTGCGTTTTCCAGTTTGCTTGTTGTTCTTTTCCATGACTGTAATCATTTAATATTTATAAAATGGGTTTGTATTTTGCATTGAAACTTTTGGTAATGTCTTCGCCAAATTCCTGAAAATGGTATTCCAGCAGATTGTCGAGATAGGCATATATCGTTATCTTATCCTCGCCGATCACTTGTACAATCCGAGAAAGTCGTTCGTGGAAATCGGGACGTATGTACACCGATTTTCCGTTACGGGCATTGGTTTCCGCCCGTTTAAAAAACAACTGCTCATAGTCTGCTTCGCTCGCTTTCTTGGAACGGCTCTTTTCCCTGCCCACAGGTTTTTCGGGTTCTCTTACTTTTTCCGGTTCGGGCTTTTTTGGCGGTTCGGGCGGTACGTTCAGCCCCTCTTTTTTCACGCCATCGGCGATGATGTTCATCAGATATTCTTCGTCTATCTCCGGTTTGGCTTTCTTTTTTTGCTCGTTTTCCATAGGGTTTACAATTTCACGGTTCTTAAAAATTCATCCATAAACAAGTCCAGTCGGCAGGCTTTCATCAACCGCTCATCGGCAGGCAGCAAGGTGGAGCGGAAGACCGTTTTTGCATCGGCTTCGCCCTCTTTGCGGAAACGCTTGCTGTCCGTGATACGGGTGTGCATCAAATGGATGCCCAAGCTGCCGATTAATTCTTCGTACACTCTGTATAGCGAAGATTTTTCCCTGCCGTCCACTTGGTTCCAAAAGAGGTTCACGCTTTGGATGGATGTTTCCCCTTGCTGGCGGACAACATCGTTCAGCACCTGTGTAAAGACCAGAGTACTTTCCATGACCACACGGTCGGCAATGATGGGCGTAAAAATGTGGTGCATCCCTGCCAGTGTCTTCAGTATTCCTGCGGAATTGACCGTCCCCGGCAAATCGAAAAAGATCACATCCACGGGAACTGTAGAAGATTGCACAAATTTGCCCACTTCATCCAGTACACCGTCTGCCCGATGCTTCAAGATGGGGTAGGCTTTTTTGTTGATGGTTGTAAACTGCTTATGCGCCAGTTTTTTGTACACCTCGTTACCCATGATGCTTCCCATGTCCCTTGTTCTCATCTGCACAAGACTGTGCTGGGGAAAATCGCAATCGAAAACGGCAACGTTATAGCCGAGCCGATAATGGAGCAGGCTTGCCATGAGTGTGGTAAAGGTGCTTTTGCCCACGCCTCCCTTTTGGGAGGAAAAGGCGATAAACAATGGTTGTTTCTTTGTGTCCATGTGCATCTGTATTTAATTATTTATCTATTTATTTGTCGCTATACCTTTATAGCTGCTTACTCAATTTGGTACGATAGTGCAACCGCCCATCTGTACTTTTTTAATTACGGGCTTTTGTATTTGGGTATTTGCTTAAAAACATACATCCCGTTTTGTATCCGTAATCATAGCTGTATGCCGAAAAATGTAACCGTACATTTTTGCCTGCTTATCTGCATAAAGGCATACCTGATTTTATGCAGGCTCATCCAATCACATACATCTTTATTTAGCTGACTTTCTACTTATGTATTTTGGTAGCTGTATAGCCACGTTTGTACGTACATATTCAGATAATCGCTGATGCCTGTACAAAGGAATGTAGATAAATGCACCCTTTCTCTAACCTGTCCTTTAGTGGCACTACGTGGCAGGGTTTGGCACTGCGCACCAGTGTGATGTTTCCGAAAAGCAGCCTTTACTTTGTAATGGCTCAATAAAAAAGCAAATGGAAAAATCAGTTTGGATAGCAGGCAACAGGTGGAACGGCATTGAGCCGTTTTTTCTGCTTTACTTAATCCGTCCCGCAGGGCGGATTTTCTGTTCAACCGAACAGAGCAAGTTATGTTTTTAGCTGCTCGAATTAAATTCCGCATCTAAAAACAACTTGCCCTTGCAGGGAGCCGGAAAACACCCTCCGAAGTCGGGGTTTGTTGATAATTAACTAAAGTTGAGCTCGCAAGGCTCGGTTATAATGGAATGAGATATGGAAGACAACAAAAGAAATCAAATAAGCAAAGTCGGTCGCAAGCCTAAAAAAGACCCTGCCACCAACCGTTATTCGATTAGTCTGAACGACGTGGAAAATGCACAGTTCCTTACGTTGTTTGAACAATCGGGGATGAAAGTAATGGCACATTTTATCACTGCCTGCATCTTTCAGAAGACAGTAAAGACCGTAAAAATTGATGTAGATGCCGTTGATTTTCATACGAGGCTTACCAATTTGTACAGCCAGTTCAGGGCAGTTGGCGTGAACTACAACCAAATCGTGAAGTTATTGTACCGCAATTTCTCGGAGAAAAAGGCAGCAGCCTACCTCTTTAAACTGGAAAAACAGACCGCAGAAATGGCTGCATTGTGTCAAAAAGTGATTGAACTAACGGCGGAATTTGAGAAAAAACACCTGCAAAAAGAGAACTGAAATGATAGCAAAGATTGGTAAAGGAGAAAATCTGTATGGTGCAATCTCCTATAATCAAAAGAAGATTGATAGTGAAAACGGACAGGTTTTGCTGCTGAACAAGATACCCGAAACGTTGGACAATACCTATTCGGTAAGTTACTTGCATCAAAAGTTTGAACCCTATTTGTCTGCAAATATCAGAACCGAAAAACCTGTACGTCATATCTCGTTGAACCCTGATCCTATGGATAATGTCTGCGATGCACAGCTTATCGCTATGGCGAAGGAGTATATGGAACGTATGGGATATGGCAAACAACCGTATATTGTATTCAAGCATACGGATATTGAGCGTAGCCATATCCATATCGTAACCGTCTGTGTAGGAATAGACGGTAAGAAGATAACGGATAGTTACGACCATCCACGGTCTATGGCAATTTGCAGGGATCTGGAACAAAAATATAATCTGATACCAGCCACCGAAAAACAGCACACGGGCAAAGAGCAGGTTTTCCGTCCCGTGGATTACCGAGCAGGAGATATTAAGAGCCAAATCGCATCGGTGGTCAGATACCTGCCAAAATATTACAGCTATCAAAGTCTTGGTGCTTACAATGCGCTGCTTTCCCTGTTCAACATTACCGCAGAGGAAGTAAAGGGCGAACTGAACGGACAACCCAAAAACGGGATGGTCTATTTTGCGCTGAGCGAACGTGGCGAAAAAGCCAGCAATCCCTTTAAGGCTTCCTTGTTCGGTAAACAGGCTGGGCTTGCAGAACTGCAAAACCATTTTGCTAAATCCAAAGAACAGATGAAAACCTCCCCAGCAAGAACCGTCCTAAAAAATACCATTGAAGCGGCGATGCACACCGCCAGTAATGAAACTGATTTTAAAAAGCAGTTGACGGAACAGGGCATCAACACCGTAGTACGGAGCAATGACGAGGGGCGTATTTATGGTATGACCTTTATCGACCACGAGAGCCGCAGCGTTTGGAACGGTTCGGCTTTGGGCAAGAACCTGTCTGCAAACGTCTTTAACACTTGGTGGTCGGCGCAGGCAGTGGAGCAACGTCAAACGATGGAACAGCCCACCACCAAGCATGAGCCAGTAACATCCAAAAATAATACGGATGAAAAGAAGGAAACCCACGGACTTTTTGATTTCTTAAATCACAAAGAACAGCCTGCCGATGATTTCGGATTGATTGACGGTTTGGGTGGATTGTTACCCGATGCACAGGGCGAAGACTACGAGGAACAGGCTTTTGCAAACCGCATGAAGAAAAAGAAAAAACGAGGAAGAAAGCAATAATATTCTTGAAACGGACAAAGACCAGGATTAACATCTTGGTCTTTGTCCGTTTTAGGCGAATGCTGCCAAACAATGCCTCCCCAAGCCATCCGCTAACTATTTGAACAAGCCCTTTTAAATAGCCTTTAAATTCCCTGCATCACTAAAAAAATTAAATGATATGCAAGGAGAAGACGATTTAAGAGGGTTAGCCAAAATCATGGCTTTTATGCGTGCGGTAAGTATTCTTTTGGTACTGATGCACTTTTACTGGTTCTGCTATGGGTTCTTTCAGCAGCGTGGCTGGACACTGGAAGTTATCGCCAAGATACTGACCAATTTTGACCGGACGGCAGGGCTGTTCGGCAATACACTTTACACCAAAATATTTGCACTGGTTCTACTGGCGTTAAGCTGTTTGGGAACCAAAGGCGTAAAGAACGAAAAGATAACATGGCGAAAGATATACATTGCCTTAGCGATAGGTTTTGTGTTGTTCTTTCTCAATTTCCCGTTGCTCAAATTATCGGCTGGTATTGCCGCAACGCTTTATATCCTTACAACGGCTGTGGGTTACATTGCCCTGCTCATGGCTGGGGTGTGGATGAGCAGACTGCTCCGCAATAGCCTGATGGACGATGTGTTCAATAATGAAAACGAGAGTTTCCAGCAGGAAACCAAACTCATGGAGAATGAATACTCCGTAAACCTGCCATCCAAGTTTTATTATAAAGGCAAATGGAACAATGGCTGGATAAACATCGTGAACCCATTTAGGGCAACCATTGTTTTAGGCACACCCGGCTCCGGAAAATCCTACGCCATCGTGAACAACTACATCAAGCAACAGATTGAGAAAGGTTTCAGTATGTACATCTACGATTTTAAGTTTGACGACCTTTCCACGATTGCCTATAACCATTTGCTGAACCATGCCGATAAGTATAAGGTAAAGCCGCAATTCTTTGTCATCAACTTTGATGACCCACGCAGGAGCCACCGATGCAATCCGCTCAATCCCGATTTTATGACGGACATATCCGATGCCTACGAAGCTGCCTATACCATTATGCTGAACCTCAATCGTAGCTGGATACAGAAGCAGGGCGATTTCTTTGTGGAAAGCCCGATTATTCTTTTGGCTGCCATTATTTGGTTTCTGAAAATATTCGACAACGGTAAGTACTGTACGTTCCCACACGCCATAGAATTACTGAACAAAAAATATGCAGACGTATTTACGATACTTACCTCATACCCAGAATTGGAAAACTATCTATCGCCGTTCATGGATGCTTGGCAAGGCGGAGCGCAAGACCAGTTGCAGGGACAGATTGCATCGGCGAAAATTCCGTTGTCAAGAATGATTTCACCAAGTCTATATTGGGTAATGACGGGCGATGATTTTTCATTGGACATCAACAACCCGAAAGAGCCAAAGATTTTATGTGTCGGAAACAACCCCGACCGCCAAAATATCTATTCGGCAGCATTGGGTTTGTACAATTCACGCATTGTAAAGCTCATCAACAAAAAGGGACAATTAAAGAGTTCGGTTATCATTGACGAATTGCCCACGATTTATTTTCGGGGACTGGACAATCTCATCGCAACGGCGAGAAGTAATAAGGTTGCCGTATGTTTGGGCTTTCAGGATTTTAGTCAATTGACCCGTGATTATGGCGACAAGGAAAGCAAAGTAATCCAAAATACCGTGGGTAATATTTTCTCTGGTCAAGTGGTTGGCGAAACCGCTAAGAGCCTAAGTGAACGCTTCGGGAAAGTATTGCAGAAACGCCAAAGCATGACCATCAACAGGAATGATAAATCGACTTCTATATCGACCCAATTGGATAGTCTGATACCAGCTTCCAAAATTTCAACGCTTACACAGGGAATGTTCGTGGGTTCGGTGTCCGATAACTTTGATGAACGTATTGAGCAAAAGATTTTTCATGCCGAAATTGTGGTGGATAATGACAAGGTAGCCGCAGAAACCAAAGCCTACAAAAAGATACCTCAGATATTATCTTTTGTAGATGAAAGCGGAACCGACAATATGAAACAGGAGATTGAAAACAATTACCGTCAGATAAAATCGGACATTCTGCATATCGTGGAAAGCGAAATGGAGCGGATTAAGAATGACCCTGATTTACAGCATTTGGTGCAACAAAGTTGATTAAATATAGCATACATTCAATTCGTTTATTTTAGTATTTGCTTAAATAAACGAATTGATTATCTTTGCACGTATGAAAAACAATTCTTGCATACGACAACAGGCAGACATTAAACAAATCAATCGCTGTAAAGACAGGGTTTTAGAACTTAACGGAACTTTTGATCATTTATCACAAGGACTTGAATTGGCAGGCAATAACGTAAGATTGAAAATTTTGTATCTGCTTTATGAAGAAAAACAGCTTTGTGTTTGCGACCTAAGCGACATTCTCGGTATGACAATTTCCGCAGTTTCACAACATCTACGAAAGCTCAAAGACCGAAAACTCATTGAAACCGACAGACAAGCACAGACAATTTTTTACTCATTGACAATAGAGTATGAAAAAATGCTCAACCCCTTTTTCAAAATTCTTGACGAAAATAAAATCTTGGAAACAATATGAAATCTGAAAACAAACTTTTAGGCGCAGGACTTTTGACTGCCTTCGCATCTTCTCTTTGTTGCATTACGCCGGTTTTAGCACTTGTTGCAGGAACAAGCGGACTTGCTTCTACATTTTCTTGGCTTGAACCAGCAAGACCGTATTTTATTGGCTTGACAGTATTAGTGCTTGGTTTCGCTTGGTATCAAAAAATAAAATTTAAAAAAATTGACTGCAATTGTGAAACAGACGAGAAACCTAAATTCAAACAAAGCAAAACGTTTCTTGGTATTGTAACAGTGTTTGCAGGACTAATGCTTGCCTTTCCAATGTATGCTCATATTTTCTATCCAAAGACAGAAAAGCAGGTCATGGTTGTTGACAAATCCAACATTGAGACTGTTGAGTTTGCAATTAGTGGAATGACTTGCGCCGGTTGCGAAGAACACGTAAATAACGAAGTGAATAAACTATCAGGCATTGTCAAAACGACTACATCATACGAAAACGGAAATGCAATTATAGAGTTTGATAATTCAAAAACTTCAACTGCAGAAATTGAGAAAGCGATAAATTCGACCGGTTATTCAGTTACAGACAAAAAAGAGAAATAATGGAAATCATTTTACAATCAACAATTACCTGTCCCGCCTGTGGACACAAAAAAGAAGAGACGATGCCGACAGATGCCTGTCAATATTTTTACGAATGTGAAAAATGCAAAACTATTTTGAAACCGCAACAAGGTGACTGTTGTGTTTATTGCAGCTACGGTAGTATAGCGTGTCCACCAGTTCAGCAGGGCCAAAATTGTTGCCAATAAAGTTTGATATTTACAAAAGTTAACGATAATTTATGACATCACTTTTTATTAAGAATATGGTTTGTAACCGCTGTATTATGGTGGCGCAAAACGAATTGAATAAACTTGGTTTAGAAGTTAAAAATATCAAGCTTGGAGAAGTAATGCTCGATCAGGAGCTTACTGTCGAAGAAAAGAAAAAACTGGAAGAAGCCCTAATTTCTTTAGGGTTCGAACTAATTGATGATAAGAAAAGCCGTATCATCGAGAAAATTAAAAACGCTATTATAGAATTGGTACACCATCAGGATAGCGAAATCAAGACCAATCTTTCTGACATATTGAGTAGTAGGTTGCACCACGACTACAACTATTTATCAAACCTGTTTTCAGAGGTAGAGGGTACAACTATTGAAAAATACTTTATTGCCCAAAAGGTTGAAAAAGTAAAAGAATTGCTGGTGTACGATGAGTTGTCTTTGAGTGAAATTGCTTTTCGTCTGAACTATTCGAGTGTATCTTACCTAAGCAATCAATTCAAAAAAGTAACAGGACTGACACCGAGCTATTTCAAACAGATAAAAGAAGATAAAAGAAAGCCATTGGATAAAGTGTAAATAAATTTTACAAATCAATTCCAAAATTTCACAATAGCACCCGTTGATATAATAGCCAATTTCGCATTGTTAATTAAAGCAAGCAGAATATGGCAACTAATAATAAAGAAACAATATACATTCCATTGGAGGATGTGGAAAGCGAACATTGTGCATTAATCGTTGAAAAAGGGTTGACACAAGTAAAAGGCATAGAAACCCACAAAGTAGAGCTAAATAACCGCAGGGCAGCTATTACAGTAGATAGCAATGAAACAGTAGGCGAAGCTGTTAAGGCAATTAAAGATTTAGGTTACGGAGTTCCTACGGTTAAAAGTGCTTTTCCGGTATTGGGCATGACCTGCGCATCCTGCGCGGGCAGTGCCGAAAGCATTGTTAAATACCAACCGGGAGTAGTTGATGCTTCCGTGAATTTTGCAACGGGCAATCTTACGGTAGAATATCTACCCAATATGACCAATGCTTCCACGCTGCAAAAAGCAGTACAAGGAGTTGGTTATGACTTATTGATTGAAGACGAAACCACACAGCAGGAAACGTTAGAAGCTATCCACACTGAAAAATTCAGGAAACTCAAAAACAAAACCATTTTGGCAATCATCCTCTCTTTGCCTGTGGTGGTAATCGGTATGTTCTTTATGGATATGCCTTATGCAAACCTGATAATGTGGCTTTTCTCAACTCCGGTACTTGTCTGGTTAGGAAAAGACTTTTTTATCAATGCGTGGAAGCAGGCAAAACATCGTTCTGCCAATATGGATACACTGGTTGCATTAAGTACTGGTATTGCTTACCTGTTCAGTGTTTTCAATATGCTGTTTGCCGACTTTTGGCATCAACGGGGACTGCATGCTCACGTATATTTTGAAGCCGCAGCCGTAATTATCGCATTTATCCTCTTGGGGAAACTGTTAGAGGAAAGAGCCAAAGGTAATACATCTTCAGCCATTAAAAAGCTAATGGGCTTACAGCCTAAAACGGTTATTGTGATAGAAGCTGATGGCACAGAAAGACAGAAGGCTATTGAAGATGTAAGTGCGGGTGATATTATACTCGTAAAGCCCGGCGAAAAAATTGCGGTGGATGGTATGGTAACATCAGGTAATTCCTATGTGGACGAAAGTATGTTAAGCGGTGAGCCTGTACCTGTATTGAAAAAAGAAAAAGAAAAAGTATTTGCAGGAACGATTAACCAAAAAGGCAGCTTTCAATTCAAAGCGGTGAAAGTTGGCAAAGAAACCATGCTTGCACACATCATCAAAATGGTACAGGATGCACAGGGAAGCAAAGCTCCAGTACAGAAATTGGTAGATAAGATTGCAGGTATCTTTGTTCCCACAGTGATAGGTATTGCCATCCTGACATTTACGCTATGGTTGATTTTGGGAGGCGAAAACGGGGTTGTTCAAGGTCTGTTGGCAGCCGTTACGGTATTGGTCATTGCCTGCCCCTGTGCTTTAGGCTTAGCGACACCCACCGCTATTATGGTAGGCGTTGGTAAAGGTGCTGAAAATGGCATTTTGATAAAGGATGCCGAAAGTTTGGAACTGGCCAAAAAAGTAAATGCCATCGTTTTGGACAAAACCGGAACCATCACCGAGGGCAGACCAGAGGTAACAGGCATTCAATGGCTCAACAATGACGATACCACCAAAGGCATTTTAGTAAGCATTGAAAAAAAATCGGAACACCCATTAGCCGAAGCAGTAGTAAAGCATCTTAACGAAGCGGAAAACACAACTTTAACACAATTCGAGAGCATTACAGGTAAAGGCGCAAAAGCAGACCATAACAACGAAACCTATTATGTAGGCAATAAAAAGCTATTGGCAGAAAACAACATCGCTATTGCTGACGAATTACAAAACAAAGCCGAAGAATGGGGCAAACAATCCCAAACCGTTATTTGGTTTGCAAACAGCAAACAGGCTCTTTCGGTAATTGCCATCTCCGATAAGATTAAAGAAACATCGGTGCAAGCTATCAGGGAAATGCAGGATATGGGTATAGACCTGTATATGCTGACCGGAGATAATGAGGCGACCGCCAAAGCCATTGCAGCGCATACTGGTATTAAGCATTACAGAGCCGAGGTATTGCCACAGCATAAAGCCGATTTTGTGAAAGAGTTACAAAGCAAAGGTAAAATAGTGGCAATGATAGGTGATGGTATCAACGATAGCACCGCATTGGCAACAGCCGATGTAAGTATCGCAATGGGCAAAGGTTCGGACATCGCAATGGAGGTAGCCAAAATGACCATCATTTCATCAGACCTTACCAAGATACCACAGGCAATACGATTGTCAAAACAGACCGTAGCCACCATTAAGCAAAACCTGTTTTGGGCGTTTATTTACAACCTAATCGGTATTCCGGTGGCAGCGGGCATCCTTTACCCAATTAATGGTTTCCTGCTTAACCCGATGATAGCGGGCGCAGCAATGGCGTTGAGCAGCGTAAGCGTGGTAAGTAACAGCCTGCGGTTGAAGTGGAAGAAGTAAACCTGTAGTGAGCCTGTCGGATTATCAGTAAAAGTTACAAATCAAACAAGAAATATTACAATACGCTCTAAATAGAAATAACCAACTTTACATAAATCAAAAATTTAAGTATTATGATACAGACAAAATTTCAAAATTGTATTGAGGCTTGCCAACAATGCGTGGTAATGTGTAATCAATGTACAGTAGCCTGTTTGAACGAAAAAGATGTTGAACATTTAAAGAAATGTATTCAGCTCAATCTGGAATGTGCTGCCATTTGTTCTGCGGCAGTAAATGTATTAAGTCTTGACGGAAAATTTAGCAAAGAACTCTGCAGGTTATGTATTGACATCTGCAATGCTTGTGCGGACGAGTGCGAGAAACACGTTGCGATGGGTATGGAGCATTGTAAGCAATGTGCTGATGCCTGTCGTGAATGTGCAAAGGCTTGTAAAGAAATGCTTGCCACCGCATAGCAAAAAAATCCTTCGGGAAAAATTAGCTATCAGAGCCACTTTTATCTTTTTAAACCATTGAGGTTAGAAAGGGTAAAAGTGGCTTTATTAGTTGAAATAGAAATCAGTAAAAGTCACAAATCAAACCCAAAATAACACAATAAAGCCAAACGGAATTGTGGCGAAATTTGTACCAATAAACAACATTTAAAATTTAACGAAATGGAAAATAAACAATTTCAATTCAAGACAAACATTAATTGCGGCGGCTGTATAGCATCTGTGAAACCACACCTGGACAATACCAAGGGCATCTGCCATTGGGACGTGGACACCAACAATAAGGACAAGGTGCTTACCGTGAAGTCCGAGGGCATTACCGAGCAGGAAGTAATATCGACTGTGCAAAAGGCAGGCTTCAAAATAGAACCTTTGGAAGCCTAAGCCAGCAACTTTTTGAAATGCCCTTTTTCCGACCGAATTTCTATGAGGTTGGGTTGCTGAAAAAGGGCATTTTATCAATTCTGAAAAAAGGCGATAGGTTATTACGTATATAGCATTTTTTTGTCCATATAGCAAAAAAAACGTGAAACGATATAAAAAACCAATTTAATTTGTAACTTTGTTGCGTTGAAAAATTATAGAATACATATAGGCATTTTGACATTGTTCTGTCTGGTTTTCTTTATGATGCCAAGCCAGAGCTATGCCTGTGCCAAAAATTCAACACAAACCGAGCAGTCTTCCTGCTCAAAAGAAAAATCCAAAAAATCAGAACATAAAAAAGGTTGCAAGGGCAAATCCTGTAAAAAATGCAAAAGTGACAATTGCGGGGGCGGTTGTTCACACAGCTCTTGCAGGTGCGTTGCTTCAACCACTTCCCTAAATGTCCCAACCGTAATCGAATTAAAGACAAAAAATCACTTAGCAGCAGCTAAAAAGCAAAAATTCGGTTTCAAAGAAGCCTATTATTCTTCGGGCTTTTTCTCCATTTGGCTACCGCCTAAAATAAGCTAAAACTATGGCTTGACAGCCATAGGTGTGTCTTGTCAAAAGCTGTTCCGGCTTTTGCAAATCCCCTATTTGTACTATTTATTTTAAAATTCAAGGAAAATGGGTTTGCTAATACCTCTTTTCCGAAAACGTATATTATTATGAGATCATTATCAAAAATAGTGATGGTAATCGCTGTATTACTATCATCAATAAACAGCTTCGCACAGGTAAAAAATGCGAAAACAGAAACCGTAAAAATTTATGGTAATTGTGGTATGTGCAAAACTACCATCGAAAAAGCAGGGAATGTAAAAAATGTAGCGAGTGTGGAATGGAACAAAGATACCAAGATGGCTACACTCACTTATGACGGCGACAAAACAAATCAGGACGAAATCCTGAAACGTATCGCTTTGGCTGGTTATGACAGTGAGAAGTTCCGTGCGCCGGATGACGTATATGCTAAATTGGCTGGTTGCTGCCAGTACGATAGACCAGTGAAAACGGTTGCCAAAAACAAGGAGGCGGGAATGGACATGAATGCCGAACATGGCAATCACGACCATAGCCAAATGGCAGCACCCGCTAAAAAAGATGCAGCTCAAAACCAATCACAGCTAAAAGCTGTATTTGACAACTACTTTTCAGTGAAAGACGCTTTGATAAAAACAGATGCGGCAACCGCATCCGCCAAAGCGGCTGAATTGTCAGCATCTATTAAAGTAGTTGATATGAGTAAGCTGTCGGCAGAAGAGCATACTGTTTGGATGAAAGTAATGCAAGACTTAGCAGCCAATGCAGAAAGTATTTCAAAATCAAAAGATGTTGCAAAACAGAGAAATGCTTTTGCTACACTTTCGGGCAATATCTACGCACTGGCTAAAGTATCCAAGCAGGATGCCCCCGTTTATTACCAACATTGCCCGATGTACAATGGCGGGGCAAACTGGTTAAGCAAGGAGAATGCAGTTAAAAATCCATATTACGGCGCACAAATGCTTACCTGTGGAAGCACGGTTGAAACCATTAAATAAATAGAATCGCAAAATTCAAGTTTAAATCCAGCAATGGAAGCAATACTAAAGTATAGCCTTGCCTGCCGGTATCAAATACAGTTTATAAATAAATTAAAAAATAAAAGAAATGAAAAATATAACATTATCAATCGTAGCAGCCGTTATGGCTATTATAGCAGTATCATGCAATCAGTCATCCAATAAAAACAATGAGCAATCAACTGTCACTTCTGATGTGCCAGCTATACAGGAACCATCAAAGGAGAATGACAGCGAAACTTCTACCGATAATGAAGCTATTGCGAAAGCAGGGAATTTCTCTATCTCACCCATCATTACCGATTACCTGACCCTGAAAAATGCACTTGTTTCAGATGATGACAAAGCTGCCGCCAATGCAGGAAAAGCGCTCTTAGCTACTTTCAATAAAGTGGACATGAATACCATTCCAGCAGATAAGCATAAAGAATACTTGGACATAGCAGACGATGCAAAAGAACATGCGGAGCATATTGGTGATAATGTTGGGAATATAGCGCATCAAAGGGAACATTTAGCTGTAATAAGCGAGGATGTAAAAGACCTGATTGCTCTTTTCGGCACATCAAAGAAATTATATCAAGACCACTGCCCGATGTTCAATGATGGTAAAGGGGCTATTTGGTTAAGCGAAGGCAAAGAAATCAAAAACCCATATTATGGTTCAGAAATGCTTACCTGCGGTAATGTGCAGCAGGAATTAAAATAGAAAAGACATGGTACAAAAAATAATTGAGCTGTCTTTAAAAAACAGATATATCGTGCTGCTCATAGCCGCAGGATTATTTGTTTGGGGCATTTCAGCTGTCAATAAAAATCCAATAGACGCAATCCCTGATCTAAGCGAGAACCAAGTAATCGTTTTTACTGAGTGGATGGGACGCAGCCCACAAACAATAGAGGATCAGGTTACCTATCCCTTAGTAAGCAACTTGCAGGGAATACCGAAGGTAAAGAACGTCAGAGGTACTTCGATGTTTGGGATGAGTTTCGTTTATATCATTTTCGAGGATGATGTGGATGTATATTGGGCTCGTACACGAGTTATGGAACGGCTTAATTATGCCCAACGATTATTACCACAGGATGTAACACCAACGCTGGGGCCGGATGGCACCGGTGTTGGTCATATTTACTGGTATCATTTGGATGCTCCAAAGATGGATCTTGGGGAGCAGCGTGCGTTGCAGGATTGGTATATCAAACTGGCTTTACAGACCGTTCCCGGCGTTGCAGAAGTAGCTTCCTATGGTGGATATGAAAAGCAATATCAAGTAGTGGTTGATCCAGTTAAACTCCAGTATTACAATATTTCGCTTATGGATGTGATGAACAAAGTAAAAGCGAATAATAACGATGTAGGCGGTCGTAAATTCGAAATGACCGATATGGCATATATCATCCGGGGCTTAGGGTACGTAAAGAACATCGGTGATATTGAGAAAATTGCAGTGGGCAATTATAACGGTATTCCTGTACGGGTAAAGGATATAGGCAGTGTGCAAATGGGCGGAGACCTACGGCTTGGCATATTTGACCAAAACGGCGAGGGAGAAGTTGTGGGTGGTATTGTAGTCATGCGTTACGGTGAAAATGCAGATAAAGTAATAAAGGCTGTAAAGGAAAAAATGAAAGACGTTGAAAAAGGATTGCCTCCAGGGGTAACTTTTAAAACTTCTTATGATAGAAGCACACTGATTGAGGCTGCCATCGACAACATCAAAAATAAACTTGTGGAGGAGATCATTGCAGTTGCGTTTATTGTTATCCTTTTTCTATTTCATTGGCGCAGCGCACTTAGTATCATTATCCAAATTCCCATCACGATTGCGATTAGCTTTATCATACTGAACGCCTTCGGTCTGTCGTCAAATATAATGTCCCTTACGGGAATTGCATTGGCTATCGGAGTAATCGTAGACAACGGGATTATTATGTCAGAGAACTCATATAGAAACCTCTCTGTTTGGCAGAACGAGCGTAAACAAAAAAAATCAACTCCATGAAAATAAATTGGTTTAAAAAGAAAGCCGATAAAGATATTGGCTATGAAAAGATACCGGAGGATATACGACTTAGTATCATCGAGAAATCATGTAAGCAGGTTTCAAGAGGTGTCTTCTTTTCAACGATTATAATAATCACATCGTTTCTTCCCGTTTTCCTGCTTACAGGTCAAGAAGGCAAACTTTTCCATCCACTCGCTTACACAAAAACATTTATAATGGTTGTGGATGCTTTATTGGTATTGACCCTTGCTCCCGTACTCATCTCTTTTTTCATGAAGGGAAAGTTTAAAGATGAGCAGAAAAACCCAATAAATCGTGGGCTGGAGAGATTTTACGAACCACTCATCAGGTGGTGTGTGAAATGGAGAAAAACAGTATTGGGCATCAATATCGTAGCACTCATTATCAGTATTCCTATGATATTGAACCTCGGTAGGGAATTTATGCCTCCGCTTGATGAGGGTTCGCTACTCTTTATGCCTGTAACCTTACCAGATGTTTCAAATTCGGAAGCGAAACGGATATTGCAGGTTCAGGACAAAATCATAAAATCTGTACCTGAAGTCGCACACGTTTTAGGTAAGGCTGGCAGGGCAAATACGGCAACGGATAATTCTCCTATCAGCATGATTGAGACTATTATATTACTAAAGCCTCAAAATGAGTGGAGGGACGGCATGAAGAAGGATGACATTATCAATGAGTTGAATGCAAAACTTCAAATACCCGGTGTAACCAATGGCTGGACAATGCCCATCATCAACCGTATCAATATGCTCTCTACAGGTATCCGCACCGATGTAGGGGTAAAAGTGTATGGACAAAACCTTGACAGCATCTATTCTCTATCCCAAAAGATCAAAAAAGAACTTGAAGGGATAGCGGGTATTAAAGATATGTATGTTGAACCGATTACCGGGGGCAAATATGTTGACATTGTCATTAACCGTGATGAAATTGCCAGATACAATTTAAGCATAGACGATGTAAACAGTGTGGTTGAAAGCGCACTGGGAGGCATGAAACTTACAACTACTGTAGAGGGAAGACAACGTTTTTCTGTCAATGCCCGTTATGGACAAGACTTTCGTAATAATGTTGAAGCGTTGAAACGCTTGCCAGTTCAAACAATGGATTTTGGTTCAATTCCGTTAGGAACCATAGCCGATGTGAGATTGTCAGACGGCCCACCTATGATCAATTCCGAAAATGCCATGTTAAGAGGTACGGTTCTGTTCAATGTCAGAGAAAGAGACCTTGGAAGTACCGTAGAAGAAGCCAAAGCCAAACTGGACAATATGATTGGCAAGATGCCGCAGGGATATTTCTTGGAATGGAGTGGTCAATATGAGAACCTCATCAGGGGTGAGCAGACATTGAAAATGATTATGCCAATTGTCCTTATCGTTATCTTCCTTTCAATGTATTTTGCTTTTCACTCCATGAGGGAAGCTTTCTTCAACCTTATCAGTATTCCTTTTGCATTGATTGGGGGCGTATTTATGATTAGTATTTGGGGAGTTAATCTTTCTGTCGCTGTTGCTGTTGGATTTATTGCCCTGTTCGGTCTCGCCGTTGAAACCGGCATTGTAATGGTAATTTATCTTAATGATGCCATGCAGCAATTGGTTTCATTAAAAGGCAACAGCCGTGAGACAATAACCAATGCAGACCTTAAAGAATACGTAATACATGGTGCGGCAAAACGCTTGCGTCCTAAGATAATGACCGTATGTGTGACTTTATTCGGTCTGGTTCCTATTTTATGGAGTACCGGAGTAGGTAGTGATATGATGAAACCAATTGTATTGCCGATGGTGGGCGGTGTGTTTACCTCAGCAATTCACATTCTTTTGGTTACACCTATAATATTCCTGATGCAAAAAGAATATGAGTTGAAGAAGTTTGGAAAGATTGACGTATTGGATGCAGCACATTAAAATTAAACATCAGCAATGAAAAAAATAATTTTTACAGCATTTATAGTCTGTCTTTTTAACAACATAAATGCACAGGTTCTAAACTTGAAAAATGTTATAGACAGTATCGAGACCAATCATCCCATTGTGGCGATGTACGATAATGAAATCCATTCAATGGATGAAGCAGCTAAAGGCGCACGAAGCTGGATGCCCCCTACAATCGGAGTTGGGCAGTTCATGACCCCTTATAATGTTAACCTTTGGAAGCGTGATGGCAATATGAATGGAATGGGGTCTGTAATGCTATCAGTAGAACAGATGATCCCGAACAGGAAAAAATTAGATGCCGAAGAAGCCTATATGAAAGCCATGTCATCTGTTGAAAAGGAGAATAAAGGGGCTGGTGTAAATGAACTGATACAGGATGCAAAATTACTTTATTATGAGTGGATTGTCCTGTTGAAACGCAATGCGGTGGTCGTAGAAAATGAAAAGATGCTGGGCTTCATGATTGACAATGCAGAGACCCGATATAAAAATGGTGCCGGTAAAATAGGTGCATATTATAAAGCAAAAGCAGCACTCGGAACTGCCAAGAATATGCAGATTATGTATGAGAATGACATCAAAGAAAAGCGTATCAGGTTAAATGCCCTGATGGGTCGAAATCCAATGACTTTCTTTGAAATCGATACGGTTGTTTCATTTAATGATTATTCGGATATCGTTTTTGATAATTCATTGTTTAATAATAACCGGAGCGACTTGAAATCCTTAGACCAGCAGATACTATTGACCGGGCTAAAACAGGAGACCGAGAGGCAAAGCCTGAAGCCTGAATTTGGTGTGCGGTTCGAGAATATGTATGGTTTTGGCGGACAGCCTATGCAGTACACAGCGATGGCAATGGTTAAACTACCTTTTGTAGGTTGGGCATCCAAGATGAATAAAGCAAATATTTCCAGTTTGAAATGGAAGGCAGAAGCGCTTAATGCCCAAAAAGAAATGATGATTAATGAGTATAGCGGTATGGCTTATGGAATGCGCAATGAGTTTGACCTTAAAAAGAAGCAATTGGAACTTTATCAAAGTGAAATCATCCCTGCATTAAAGAATAATTTTAAGACCATGCAGCTCGGCTACGAGCAAAATACCGAAGAATTGTTTATGCTTTATGATGCTTGGGAAAAGCTGAACATGACGCAGTTGGAGTATCTCGATATTTTGTCAAAAGCTTTTGAAATGCAAGTAACAATAGACCGTTTAATTGAAAGAAAATGAGATATATAATTTGTTTTTTGATGGTCGCCCTTTTCTTGTTGGGTTGTAACAACGACAAAACGAGCGGTCATTCCGATAGTAGTAATAATGTCGAAAGCGATTTAGCCTATACCTGTCCCATGCCACAGGATTTCTTTTTCAGTGATAAGCCGGGCAAGTGTCCGAAGTGCGGAATGGAATTGATTAAAAACGAAAAAAATGATAAAGCCTATAGCTGTCCGATGCATCCGGAAGTTACGAGCGATAAACCCGGTAAATGCCCCAAGTGCGGAATGGATTTAGTACAGGAAGGAGCACATGAACATACAAATGAAAGCATTGAGCTTGATGGGCTGTTAAAACCTACTAACGAATTTGTCATATCCTCAATTCCAACTATCTCTATGCAATCCAAGTCGAGAGAGGTAACCGTGCAGGCTCTTGGGAATATTGATTATGATACAAGGGAAAAAGGAAATATCTCTGCCCGAATTTCCGGTAGGATTGAAAAACTATATGTGCGCTATAAATTCCAAAAGGTAACAAAAGGGCAAAAGATCATGGAGATTTATAGCCCTGAACTTATGGAAGCCCAACAGAACTTACTGTTTGTACTTAAAAACGATGGTTCAAACAATATGATGATAAATGCGGCTAAACAAAAATTGCTTTTACTTGGAATGAGCGAAAACCAGCTACGTGGAATAATTCAAAGGGGTAAATCAGACTTCACTATGTCGGTCTACAGTAATTATACGGGACACATCCACGAAGCTGAGGCAACGGGTTCAATGGGAACCAGTCAATTACCACCAAGCACCATGGCAAAAAACACAGCAGCATCCGCAGAACTTTCCATGAAAGAGGGAATGTACGTCAAAAAGGGACAAACAATTTTTGAGGTGTTCGACCCTGCAAGGGCATGGGTACTATTAAACATTTTTTCTGAAGACGTACCTCTTGTCAAAATTGGACAACCTGTTACCATCGTACCGGAGGTAAACCCTGATAAAAAATTTGAAGGGAAAATCGGGTTTATAGAGCCTTTTTTCAGACAGGGGAATAAAACATTGTCCGTGCGTATCTATTTTGATAATAGTCAGATGCAATTACCGATTGGAAGCCAGGTAAAGTCCGAGATTGCTGCTGATGACATTTCCGGCAAATGGATACCAAAAGAAGCTGTTGTTTCTCTCGGCTTAACCAAAGTTGTATTCAAGAAAGTTGATGAAGGATTTGTGGCAAACAAAATCGAAACTGGTAATGAAGCAGAAGGATATGTAGAAGTATTGTCTGGACTGTTACCGACTGACGCCATTGCCAAAAATGCGCAATACCTTATGGACAGTGAAAGTTTTATAAGAATAAAAAATGATTAGAACATGAAATATCATCTTACCATAATAGTAGCTATTATCCTATCGGTTTTATCATCATGTAAAGATAAAGGCCATAGTCATGCAAGCAATGATGGCAGTTACTATACCTGCTCCATGCACCCACAAGTTGTATCCGATAAACCCGGACAATGCCCAATATGCCACATGGATCTTGTGCGTGTTGAAAAAAACCAACACGCAGACCCCGATGCCTTACAATTGAACGAGGAACAGATCAAGCTGGGAAATATACAGACGGATACCGTAAAAGGAGGACTTTTAGGAGATAAAGCCACCTTGACCGGAGTATTAAATTTCGATCAGAACAAAATGCAGTCTGTTAGTTCCAGAGTGATGGGACGGGTTGAAAAGCTATATTTTAAAAACATCGGAGACTTTGTATCAAAGGGTGCGCCGTTGGCAGAAATTTATAGTGAGGAGCTGAACAATGCCAAACAGGAATATTTGCTGGCACTTGAAAAGAAAAAGACGTTTGCGGATGTCAACGCAATAGATTTTGACCAGCTTATACAAAGTGCGAGGAACAAGCTTTTACTGTGGGGCATGACCGATCATCAGATTGAGGCTTTACAAAAGACTGGCAAGTCATCAAAGACAACTACTTTCTACAGTACGGCTTCTGGTTACATAACAAACTTGGAAGTTATTGAAGGTGGCTATCTTGAAGAAGGCAGCACCATTGTTGATTTGGCAGACCTATCAACAGTTTGGGCAGAAGCGCAGGCTTATTCATCGCAGATGTCAATTATCAATAAGGCAAAAACTGCAACGGTACAAATACCGGATCTTAATAATAGAACGGTAAAAGGTAAAATTGATTTTACCAATCCTGAACTTGACCCAGGAACAAGAATTAATCTCATAAGGGTATCATTACCTAATCCAAATAAGGAGCTGAAACCGGGAATGCCCGTGTATGTTTTTCTTGAAATGCCATTGATTAAAGGTATCGCCATGCCGATAGATGCTGTAATTCGGGATGGCAAAAATGCGACCGTGTGGGTTCAGACCGCAGACAGAACATTTAAAAGCAGAATGGTTCAAACCGGAGCAGAAATAGATAACCGAATAGAAATAGTATCGGGATTAAAAGAAGGCGACATTGTTGTTGTTTCAGGTGCTTATCTTTTAAATAGCGAATATATTTTTAAGAACGGCGCTGATCCAATGGCAGGACATGATATGAGTAGTATGTAACAATTAAGGAGAGGAAAATATAAGCTCAAAACTTAAAGAAGACCCAATAGACAAAAAATGGATATAGTATAAATTTTAAATCATTTGTTATGGTAAAATACACTTGTCCCATGCACCCGCAGGTGCTAAAGGACGAACCCGGAAAATGTCCGCTTTGCGGAATGACATTGGTTCCCTTAAACAATCCATCAGTTTCCCATAAACATGACGAAGCACAAGAGCATAATGGACACAGCCATAATGACCATGTGAAAGGCTTTGACAAACACCAAGGACATCATACGGGCGACTTTCTAAAGCGTTTTTGGATTAGCCTCGTGATAACTGTCCCAATCCTGCTGCTTTCGCACATGATCCAACAGTGGCTCGGTTTCCATATAACTTTCACTGGCGATAAATATGTACTGTTGGTATTGGGTACTGTTATTTATATCTATGGTGGCTTACCGTTCTTAAAAGGAATGGCAGGCGAAATAAAAGCTAAAGCCATAGGGATGATGACACTTGTTGCCATTGCCATATCC
The DNA here is from genome assembly GCF_014170215.1 of Sphingobacterium sp. UME9. Taxonomy (NCBI): domain Bacteria; kingdom Pseudomonadati; phylum Bacteroidota; class Sphingobacteriia; order Sphingobacteriales; family Sphingobacteriaceae; genus Sphingobacterium; species Sphingobacterium sp. UME9. The sequence continues at coordinate 1,614,564 of NZ_LZZP01000013.1, forward strand.
GTAGCCTACATTTATTCGGTAGCAGTAGTTTTCGGTTTACAGGGAATGGATTTCTTTTGGGAACTGGCTACCCTTATCGACATTATGCTTTTAGGGCATTGGCTGGAAATGCGTTCCCAAATGGCTGCATCAAGGGCATTACAGTCATTGGTGGCATTGCTACCAAATGACGTTACCGTAGAACGCAACGGTGAAGCTGTAAAAATAAAACTCGAAGACCTGCAAGGTGGCGAGACCGCCATTATAAAGCCCGGCGAGAAAATTCCTGCCGATGGATCGGTCATTGAAGGACTTTCCTATATCAACGAAAGTATGCTTACCGGAGAAAGTGTTCCTGTAAAAAAAGAAGCTAATAGTAAAGTTATTGCAGGTTCTATCAATGGAGATGGCGCATTGAGAATTAAAGTAACCGCAGTTGGCAAAGACAGTTACTTGAACAGAGTTATCAACCTTGTACAAGAGGCACAGGCTACCAAATCCAATACACAGAACCTTGCTGATAAGGTAGCAAAATGGCTAACCTTTATTGCCATTGCAGCAGGTGTAGGTACATTCATTTATTGGTTTGCCAATAATGGCGATATTGCCTTTGCATTGGAGCGGATGGTTACAGTAATGGTAACAGCCTGTCCACACGCATTGGGCGTGGCTATTCCTTTAGTAGTTGCTATTTCTACTACGTTATCGGCAACCAATGGACTGTTAATCCGCAACCGCACAGCATTTGAAACAACAAGAAAGCTATCTACCGTCATTTTTGATAAGACGGGTACACTTACCAAAGGTTCCCATTCGGTTGAAAAGATTATCCCTCTGACAAATGAATATAATGCCGATGCTGTAATCCAGTATGCTGCTGCCGTACAGCAAAATTCTGAACACCATATAGCAAAAGGAATAATGGCTATCTTAAAGGAAAAGAGCCTTGCATTATGGAAATCTGAAAATTTCAACTATATGCAGGGTATTGGCGTAAAGGGAGTGGTAAACGGTAAAAATGTAGTAGCCGCCGGCCCGAACTATTTTACAGAAAATAATCGCTCGTTACCGGAAATCCCGAAAGAAATTAACCAAGAAGCCGAAACGGTAAACTTTGTCTTAATAGATGATGAGGTAATCGGGATAGTCACTTTGGCAGACAGCATCCGTGAGGGTTCGGGACAGGCGGTTGATGAACTCAAAAAAATGAACATCAAATCCTTTTTGCTCACTGGCGATAATGAAAATATTGCTGCTGCGGTAGCCGAAAAATTAGGGATGGACGGCTATTTGGCAAATGTTCTTCCGCACAACAAACAGGAGAAAGTAAAGGAATTTCAAGCAAAAGGTGAAATTGTGGCAATGACAGGCGATGGCGTGAACGATGCTCCTGCATTAGCGCAGGCAGATGTTGGCATTGCCGTTGGCTCAGGTACAGATGTAGCCGCCGAAACTGCTGACATCATTTTGGTGGACAGCGACCCAAGGGACGTTATCAAACTCATCGACTTCGGCAAGCGTACCTACAAAAAAATGGTTCAGAACCTGATATGGGCTGTTGGCTACAATGTGGTAGCAATACCACTTGCCGCAGGCATACTTTATCCAAAATTTATTTTAAGTCCGGCAATGGGTGCAGTGCTAATGAGCGTAAGCACTATTGTCGTGGCAATTAATGCAAGTCTTTTAAAAATCAAAAAGTAAGTAAAAATGAAAAAAATAGCATTATCAATCGTAGCAACCTTTATGGCAATTGTAGCAGTATCATGCAACCAGTCATCAAATAAAAACAATGAGCAAACTGTAAGCGATACACCTGTTGTATCAGAAGCTGGATCATCAGCCCAACCAAAAGATGCGGACACAACTACTACGCCTGCCGTTGCAAATACAGATACAAAAGAAACTGCAAACTTCTCTATTGCACCCATAGTTGCCGATTATTTGGCTTTAAAAAATGCACTTGTTGCTGATGATGACAACGCCGCTTCAAATGCAGGCAAAAAATTATTGGCTACTTTGAACAAGGTGGATATGAAATCCATTCCTGCCGACAAACATAACAAATACATGGACATCGCTGATGATGCTAAGGAAAATGCAGAACATATCGGTAATAGTGCGGGAAAATTAGACCACCAAAGAGAGCATTTCGCCTCGCTTAGCGAAGATGTTAACGACTTGATTACATTGTTTGGCACTCCTCAAGCACTCTATCAAGATCATTGCCCGATGTTTAACGATGGCAAAGGCGCTATTTGGTTAAGCGAAAGCAAGGAAATCAAAAACCCTTATTACGGTTCAAAAATGCTAACCTGCGGTAAGGTTGAGAAAACCATTACCAGCAAATAAAATTAAAAATTATGGAAAATATGCAGAAAAGCCATGGAATGCAGCATGATCAGAAACACGCAACAGCCATGTACAGACGATTTATAATTATGGCTGTCGCAATGTTCGTTGCCATGTACTTTATCATGTATGCCATGATAGACGAGCTGAAAAATCTTATTCCTAATATCAATAATCTTTACATGACCTTGCTAATGACATCGGCGATGTTAATTATTGAATTAATAATCATGAGAAAGATGTATGCTAACAAAAAAATCAATTGGGTTATTGTAATAGTCTCCATCAGTGTTGCCACCTTTTCATGGTTTGGTATCAGGGAACAGATCAATGTTGGAGATAAAGAGTTCGTAAAAGGGATGATACCCCATCACGCTGCGGCAATTTTAATGTCGGAAAAAGCCCATTTAACCGACCCGGAATTGATACAGTTGCAAAAAGAAATTCTTAAAACCCAAGCAGAAGAAATAGAATTAATGAAGCGTAAGCTCAAAGAATTTGAAAAAAATAATTAAAAAACATTGCTACTATGAACAAAATATTAATAGGTATAGTTTTTCTTTCAATCATATTATTATCCGCTTGCGGACAAACAGAAAAAGATAATACCGAACATTCTGGACAACATTTGCAAAATCCATCAACTGCAAATATTTCGCAAAAAAGTAGGATTGTTCCTTCTGACGAGGTGTGTATGGTTAATGATGCCTTTATGGGTAAAAAGCAATTGGAAGTAAAATTTGACGGCAAGACGTATTATGGGTGTTGTGAAATGTGTCAAGAACGTATTCCAAAAGATGCCTCAGTGCGGGTTGCAATAGATCCTTATTCTAAAAAACAAATAGATAAATCTACTGCAATCATTGCTGTTACAGGAGATAACGGCGAGGTCTCCTATTTTGAAAATAAGTCAAATTACAGCCTCTATTCAAAACAAAATAACGGAAGCATCAATTAATATGTCATTAAAGAAAAAAATATTAGTGGGTCTGGCGATTATCCTGATCGGTATACAATTCTTTCAACCGTTGCAAAACCAATCAGGAGAGGTAAAGGATACGCATATTGAAAAGGTGTACGCTGTTCCGCAAAACGTCAAAGCTGTATTACAAACCTCCTGCTACGACTGTCACAGCAACAACACCCTTTATCCGTGGTACAGCCGTATACAGCCCGGAGCATGGTTTATGGCAAAACACATTAAAGAAGGTAAAGAGGAACTTAATTTTAGTGACTTTGGCTCATACTCTACTCGCAAGCAACGGAACAAATTCCGTTCTATGTCAAACCAAGTCAATGATGGTACTATGCCTCTGAACTCTTATACCCTTATCCATCGGAATGCAGTATTGTCATTAGAAGAAAAGCAGGTTTTGACCAAATGGTTTGATGCAATGGCAGACAGCTTACAATAAAAATTATAGAACAATGAACAGATACAAGAAAATACTTTTAAAAACGCTACAAGCAGCAATGATAATGCTCTGTACGCAAACGTTATTTGCCCAAAAAGTAGTGCATTACGATTTGTATGTTAAGGATACCATCGTGAACTATGCAGGCAAAGAAAAAAGAGCAATTGCAGTAAACGGTCAAATACCAATGCCCACACTTACGTTTACCGAAGGCGATACTGCCGAAATAGTGGTTCACAACCAATTAAAAGAAAGCACTTCCTTGCATTGGCATGGTGTATTCCTACCGAACAAAGAAGACGGTGTACCCTTTTTAACCCAGCAACCAATTAAGCCGGGAACTACCTACACCTATCGTTTCCCAATTATTCAAAACGGTACTCACTGGTACCATTCCCATTCTGGATTACAGGAACAAATCGGGATGTATGGCAGCTTCGTCATGAAAAAACGGGAAGATGATAAAACCTTTAGAAAAGGGATTGACGACTTGCCTACCGTACCGATTATTTTAAGTGAGTGGACGAACCTCAACCCGAACAATATTAACCGGATGCTTCACAACGCCAATGATTGGGCTGCTATCAAAAAAGGCTCAACACAATCATACGTTGAAGCTATTAAAGAGGGCAAGTTAAAAACCAAACTCACGAACGAATGGAAACGGATGCTGGCAATGGATGTAAGTGATGTATATTATGACAAAATACTCATCAATGGAAACCATACTACCGACCTGAAATCGGTTGATGGAAAACCTTTGAAAGCCGGGGACAAAGTACGTTTGCGAATTTCCAACGGAGGCGCATCTTCCTATTTTTGGCTTCGGTATGCTGGTGGTAAAATGACTGTGGTGGCAAGCGATGGTAACGATGTAGAACCTGTTGAGGTGGACAGACTGATTATTGCCGTATCTGAAACATACGATGTAGTCGTTACCATTCCACAAGACGGGCTGGCGTATGAGTTTCTTGCAACTACCGAAGACAGGACACAATCATCAAGCTATTTTATTGGCAACGGTATCAAACAACTAATCTCGCCACTTCCAAAATTGAAATATTTCGAAGGAATGAAGATGATGAACGATATGATGAAGATGAATGGCGACCTTGACGATATGGGCATGAAGATGAGCCTGAACCAAATGGATATGAACGTGGTCATGTATCCCGAAATTACCGGAGATGAGAAGAAACAAGAAGACCACAGCCAACATGGAATGAATATGGACAGCGACCCCAATCGTTATAATGCAAATGCTTTGGGCGATATTGTTACCCTTAATTATGCCATGCTCAAATCTCCATACAATACGACATTGCCAAAAGCTGCGCCCGTAAAAGATGTAAAATTTACCTTGACAGGAAACATGAACAGATATGTATGGAGTATGGATAACAAAGTGCTTTCCGAAACCGATAAAATCCCGGTTAAAAAAGGAGAAATCTTGCGTATTACCATCCATAACAACTCCATGATGCGCCACCCGATGCACCTGCACGGATTTGACTTCAGGGTATTGAATGGTAAAGGTGAAAATGCACCTCTAAAGAATATTATTGATGTGATGCCAATGGAAACCGATACCATTGAGTTTGCCGCCAATACGGAGGGCGATTGGTTTTTTCACTGTCATATTCTTTACCACATGATGTCGGGAATGAACAGAGTTTTTTCCGTAGGTGATTATCAAAACCCGAACCTACCCGATAAAGAAAAAGCATATAAAATGCTGCAAAGAGAAAGCAATATGCCGCACTTTATGGTTGAAAATGATTTTGCTACCAACGGGAATGATGGTGGCGCAATGTTGCAAAATACCAGATGGAACCTATCAACAGAATGGCGTTTAGGTTATAATGATATGCACGGTTATGAAACAGAAACCCATTTGGGAAGATACATCGGAAAAATGCAATGGTTTATGCCCTTTGTTGGTTTTGACTGGCGTTACCGTAAAATGGGAATTGATGAACACGAGAAGAATTTGTTTGGGCAAAAGAATGAAAAAGACAAACGCAGTGCCGTTAGTTTAGGTTTTGTCTATACACTGCCGATGCTGGTAAATTTTCAGGCAGAAGTATATCATGACGGCATTGTCCGCTTACAATTAATGAGAGAAGATATTCCTGTAACCAAAAGACTTCGAGCAGGCTTTATGGTAAATACAGATTTTGAATACATGGGCGAGTTGAAATATATCATTAACAAAAACATTGGTATCCGTACACACTACGACAGTGATATGGGTTGGGGAATTGGTTTATCGCTTAACTACTAACGATATATATTCAAATCAAAATTTTAGCACAATATTATTTCAAACAAAGCATAATGTTTTCCCAGTCTTTCGGGCAGACAGCCTAATATATGCTTTGTTTGATTTTAGAAAATTTTTAGTCCTCCTCCTCATTTTAGAAACACACAATATGTGGTTGGCAAAACGGATAATACCTCAACTAACGTTGTTTAACCAAAACATCAAGACCTCAAATAGCAAATGAATAAATTTTACAGCGAAATATTAAATAAACTTGAAACCGAAATCAACGATTTGGAGATTGAAATCGACTATCCCGTACAAAGGATAGAAGTTATTGTACAGCTTATTATCAAGAGTTTATCGGAGTTGAAAGAATATGTTCTGAAAAAGGGTTTTAAAGACATTAATGAAGAAATCCGTTTTTTCAAATCCCAAAAGCCAACCATTGTTTCAAAACTGATTTATTATAATGCCATCTATAAAATCGAAACCAAGAAGCCAACGGAAACAAAGGCGATAAAGAAATACCTTAATATTGAGTTAAAGAAAATTAAACGGTATTTTGATAACAATCTCGATTTTTATAAATATTACCGCACAGGCAATTCATCTCTGGATAACAAACTATTTGTTCGGAACAACCACGATATTAAGCTTTGTTTGGATACCTATTATTTGCAAACAGACCACAATTTTTCGACTTCGCATGATTACAAAGTAGCCAAAGTTATAGCGAACGATTTGATACAGGTTTATATAGAAGACCAACTTGATAATACATCTAAGACTGAAAAGTCTGTTAGTTTGCACAAACTAAAATGGACAGGCAGTAAAACCGCTTTAACAGAACTGATTTACGCACTATACAGTCAGGGTGTGTTCGATAATGGTAGTAGCGATATTCGGGAAATCGCCAAGTATTTTGAAAGCATCTTTAATACCGAGTTGGGTAATTTCTACCAAACCTTTTTGGAACTACGCACCCGAAAAATGAACCGCACCAAATTCCTTGATGCGCTTCGGGAGGGACTTATTAAAAAGATGGACGAACAGGACGAAAAGTAACCGTCATAAAAATAGAAAAGCACCAACGGACTTGCAGATCCGCTGGTGCTTTTTCCTTCCCCTTGATTTTATAGTACACCACGAGAAAAGTGTACACCTTTAGTGCGGATAATTGCCTCCGAATTATTCTGTAAAGGCTTTTGCTCTTTTTCTGGTTGCTGCGCTTCTGTATCGCCTTCGGGCTTGATGGACAATTGTATTTTCCTTTCAACGGCAGCAAGTTCGGTTTTAAGGTCGCTCAAAGCTTGTTCTTTTTTCCATGTACCGTTAACCACTTCCTGAAGCACGGGCAAATCTTTCTGCAAGTCCGCAATCTTCTTTTGTTCCTGCTCCAAAATAACGGGTATCTTTTGCAGGGCATTCAAAAAATTAAGCGATGCGATTTTGGGGTCGGTCGCCATTTTACCATTGTTGTGCGTGTATTTGATATTGCCCTCGCCCTGAACAAAGAAACGGTTGTCCCGTTCAATAAGGCTGCTGCTGTCTTTTTGTATCACTTCTGTTTTTACCAACAATGTAAAGCCGTACAGCGTACCGATTTCTTCGTACTGTCCCTCGGTACGGGATTTGTCGGCAAGCTGGTTTAGTTTTGCACCAACCTGTTTTACATCGGCATTGGGCGGCAGACCGATAAGCTGCACAGGATTGAGTATATCACCATCCCTGTTTTTCTGTATGCGTTTTTGCAGGTTGCCGAGGTCGAGGCTCATGCGGTCAAAACGGGACTGTGTGCTTTCCAATGTTGCCAAACTGTCTTCCAGCCTGTATTTGGAAGTAAGTTTGGAGCGGTTATGCGCCTGCCGTTCGCTTTCCAGTCCGGCAATCTGTTTTTCCAGTTTCGCCTTTTCCAAAAGGTCGGTATTGCCCGACAATATTGCCACGTATTCGGAAAAGTTCATACCCGTTTTTTCGTCCATACCGCCCTCGTCAATGGTTCGTTTGCCGAGGCTGTTACTCTTTAGCTGTTCTATAAAAACCTGCTTATTGTACAGCGTATTGAACTTGTAACTGTCCAGCGATTTTTCAACGGCGTAGATGAAAATATTCACTTTGTTGTCGGCAAAGAACTTGGCAATCTCGTTGCCCTTGCGGATAGCCCTTCCGTCCCGTTGGGCAAGGTCGCTCGGTCGCCACGGTATATCCAAATGGTGTACGGCTACCGCACGTTTTTGGGCGTTCACACCCGTACCCAGCATTTCGGTAGAACCGAACAGTACACGTACTTTTCCCTCGTTTACGTCCTTTATCAGTTGCTTGCGCTGGTTTTCGTTTTTGGCTTCCTGTATAAAACGTACCTCGTGTGCAGGGATGCCGTGGTCTTCCACCAGCTTGCGTTTGATTTCCGAGTAAATGTTCCATTCGGCAGGCTTGAACGTACCGAGGTCGGAGAAAACGAACTGCGTTCCTTTCTGCGCATCGTATTTGTTGTAATATTTGGCAAGGTTAGCGGCAGCGTGCGAGGCTTTGTTGTCGGGATGGTCTTCGTAGGCACGGCTAATCATCCGCATATCCAGCGACATCTTACGGGCATAATCCGTAGCAATCAGCATCTTTGCCTTTTCTTCGCTTTCGCTCAGCGGAGGTCTGCCCAAAAGTTCGGCGTTCCCCGTTTTGGCAAACTCCATCAATTTGCCGATAAAGACTTCCTGCTCCGGCGTGGGTGGGATATTGTACAGTATCTCGTTCTTTTCGGGGCGGTCAATACCAATATCCTTTGCTGTGCGGTAGTCCGTAATTTCCGAATAGAACTGCGCCAGTTCAGGTACTTTGATAAAGAAACGGAAACGCTCTTTTGACACGATATTATTTGCCACCGAAAATTCGTAATCGGTGGTCTTACGGGCATAAATAGCTGCCCACGCATCAAAACAGTTGATGCCCTGTTTTTCCATTGCCTGTGGGCGCAGGTATTTAAAGAGCAGGTACAGTTCGGTCAGCGAATTGCTGATGGTTGTCCCCGAAAGGAACGTTGCGCCCAGGTCTTTGCCTGTACGTTCCTGTATGGTGCGAATGGCAAACAGCAGGTTCATCGCCTTTTGGCTCCCTGCCATGTTGCCCAATCCGGCAACACGCTCATGCCTTGTATTGAACATGAGGTTTTTAAAACGGTGGCTTTCGTCCACGAAAATATGATCGATGCCCATCATCTTGAAGTCCACCACATCGTCCTTGCGGTTTTCGATGTCATGTTCCAGTGTTTTTAACCGCACCTCCAAATTCTGTTTACGGACGATGACCCCTTTGAGCATTCCCCTTGAAACTTCTTTGCCCTGTGCCTGTAAAGCGGCGAGGTTGTCTTCCACGCTGTCCAGTTCCGCCTGCAAAATCTGTTTCTGCATTTCGGGCGACTGCGGTATCATCCCGAACTGGTCATGGGTCAAAATGATACAGTCCCAGTCGTTGTTTTTTATATCCCCGAAGATGCGCAGACGTTTACTTGGGGTAAAGTCTTCCTTGCCCGGATATAAAATCTTGGCATGGGGATAGGCTTTGCGGTAGGTTTCGGCTATCTCATGCACATTGGCTTTCAGCCCCATGATTATCGGTTTGTGCGCCAGCCCCAAACGTTTCATTTCCTGCGCTGCCGTACACATGATAAGTGTCTTTCCTGCACCCACTTCATGGTCGCAGATGGCACCTCCGTTCATCTTAATCATCCAAACGGCATCTTTTTGGCTGGCGTAGAGGTCTTCGATACCCAACGCTTTCCGGTCAAGCCCCAGAAAGTCCTGATGACTGCCGTCATATTGCGGACGGACGAAGCAGTTAAAGGTATCGTTGTAGCGGTCGGTCAGCCTTTGCTTGAACTCATCGTTCTGCGCAAAGAGCCAGTCCGAAAATTCCTTGCGTATCTCGTCAATCTTGCTGTTCGCCATCTGAATGGCTTCCATGTCCCGTACCTTGACCTCCTTATCATCAATCACCACCTTTTTGGTAATGTCGGGTGTGGTATTGACAAGGGCGTGTTTCAGCAGGTTGATCCCGTCAAACGTCCGGCTTTCGGACTTGACGGCATATTTTTCCGTGATATGGATGTTCTTGCGGTCGCAGTGGATGGAGAAATCATCCGAGCTTTCGGCATAATGGATACGAACTTCGGCATCAAACAGGTTGGAGGCAAAACGGTTGTAGATACCCGTAGGTATCCAGCGTTCGCCGAGGTTAAAATCGAGTTCGTCAAATTCAATCCTGCGTGGCTTGGCGGCTTCGAGTGCTTTCAGGCTTTCGGCAGCTTCCCTGTCGTCCGATTGTCCGGCGAGGTAAGTCCGTACTTCCGAAGCCTTTTCCACTACGTTGCCCGAAATCCACCTTTCGGCAATCTCGTATTCCTTTTGCAGGGGATTGTAGAAGATACGGCCATGCAGCGCATCTTTTAAATCCTCGCCCGACATTCCGCTGATTTCCGACATATAGCCGAGGTCAACGGTTCCGTATTTATTGAGCGATGCCGCCAACGCTTCATCGGGATTGTCCGTTGCCAGCGTTGTGGTCGAAAAACTTACAGGCTGGTGGAATATATCCGCCTTATGGACGACACCGCCCACCACACGTTCCAAAAAGGGCATTTCCTTTCCTGCGCTGTCCGTCTTGATGATTTTGATATTGTCGGCACTGTTCAGGTTGCTGTATCTTTTCACGAAGTCGTCATACAGTCGGTTCAGCGTTTCCCGTTCGGGCTTGTGTTCGCTGTGCAGTTCCGCTTCTTTGGTATAGAGCAACTGGTAGGCATCCCTCAACGCGATATAGGCTGCGGTTCTTGCTTTTTGGTTAGGCGGTAATTGTAAGGGATGGAACATTGCCCGTTGTCCTGCTTCGTCCACATCCCGTAGATAGCCGACAAAACCGTTGTCCACGGCAAGGCAGTCCTCACGGTGGAATGCCTGTAAAACCTTGCTGTACCAATCAGGTTCGGGCAGGCTGCCAGAAACCGCAGGAGCGGTAGGCTGCGTATTTTCGTTCAGTCCCGAAAAGAGGTCGCCGATGATTTTCGGTGTTTTGTCAATACCCGTATTTTCGGTAACGTTACGGTTGGTAACCGGGGGCGTATAAGGTTGCCGCATTGCCGAACTGAACAGGTCGGGCTGGCGGCTGACTGTGCCACGTCTTCTTTTGGTGGTCTGCCTTTGGGGATTTACCGCTTTCTTTGGTGGAGCAATTACCGCCACGGGTTCGTCCACACTTTCAAAAAGGTCAAAAATACTTAGCTGCTTTAGTTCCCGTGGAGGTTCCGATACAATGTTTGTTGTTGCTGCAATACTTGGGCGTTCGGATGGAACAATCACAGGTTCAATGACCGGAGGTGTGGACGTTGGTATAAGCGGAATTTGTTCCTTTGGCTCATCGTTCCGTTCGCCCCTGTATAAATCCATGTTCAAGTTTCTGCCAAAATCATCGGAAAGCATCAGTTTCAAATCCTTTGCAATGCCCTCAATACCGTCCCTGTGGGTATAAATCAGGGCAGGTTGCCCGTAAGGGTCGGTGTCCAGTCTGCTGTCGGTATGCACAATCCTTGCACTGTCCCGAAAGAGTACATTGCCCGATGTGTTGTATTCGGTCGGGCTGCTTTGACAAAACAGGTGTTCCGCTTCGGTAAGATCTTGTTTTGACGTGTTCTTTTGCAGGATAATCAGGTCGCTGCCCACCTCTGTACCTGCATAGTCGGTAAAGAGATTGTTGGGCAAACGGATTGCCGATACCAGACTGTTGTTTTCCATCAAAGCCCTGCGTATAGCTTCGTTCTTCGGGCTGTTGAGGATGCCCTGCGAAGTGATAAAAGCCAATACACCGCCCTCACGGAGCATATCGGTTCCTTTCAGGAAAAAGTAGTTGTGGATGCTTCGGGCAGCCTGTATTTTCGCTGGGTCTTTGCCCCGTGAATACGAAAGGTCAAACACGGAGGTATCGCCAAAGGGAATGTTGCTGGCTACCACATCATACGAATTTTGTTCCCTTTCGTTTATTTCCTCAAAACCGCCGATACGGATATTGCTGTCGGGATAGAGTTGCTTCAATACCTTTCCGGTAAGCAAATCCTTTTCAAAAGCGGTAACGTTTACCTGTCGGCTCGCCGAAAACGACTGCACGAACGAGCCGATACCTGCCGAGGGTTCCAAAAACTTGCCGATGTTCAGCCCTTTGTCCCGAAGCGTGGAGGAAATGGCATCAATAACCTGCGGCGGTGTATAGAATGCCGTAAGTACCGAACTGCGCATACTGTCCACAAAATAGCGGTACTGCCTTTCGTCCGTGGCGTTTTCCCTTAGCAGCCTGTGCAGTTCCTGCGTTATGGGAAACAGGTCGTGTTCCGTCTTGCGCCAATTGTTAATGTCGATGGGATTTTCAACGGGGTTCAGCACGAACTTCAGACCGCCAAATCCGCTGTATTGCATCATTAGCAGCCTTTCGCCCACGGTGGCTTGTCGTTTCTCCTTTTCCAGCTTAAAGGCAATCCGCAGGGCATCAATGTTCTGTTGGAGGTGCTGGCGCTTATTGAAGCCCATTTTCCTCAATCCATATGGCGATGGTTCCGGTCAGTTCGGTATAGAGCTGGTCATATTCATACCCGTAGGCGAAATCATCGGTTAGTTCATATTGTGCAAAAACAGGCTCGCAGACGGCGAACATCTTTAGGGCAAAGGGGCGCAGTTCCTCGTCCGCCATGATGGTGTCGAATTCGTTGCAGACCACTTGAAAAATGGTATCGAACTTGGAGAAGTACAGGTTCTCAAACAGGATATAATCGGCGTAATGTTCGCACTGCTCGATGGGGTTTCCGGCGAGGAATGCACCCTCGTAGGCATTGGCAGCCCACTTGGAACGCTGCTCGATAAACTTATGGTCGTGTGCCAGTTCGGGAAAGCTGGTATTCAGCAGTTCCTGTAAGCGTAATGAAAAATAAGAGAGTTCTTTTTGCTGTGTACTCATATTAATTTTGTTTAGAAATTTTACGTTGCTGCTAAAATATTACGGTAGCAGAAAGCCACCCCTAAAGCGGTTTGGGTTGGCTTTGGGTGGCAGTCTATTACCGAATACGCCAGTGATGAGAAATTTATTTATGTCTATTTCCCAATTCGTTTTCGTATCTAAATTTATTATCGTAATATTGCGATGTCATAATTTAAGATATGGGACTTACTAAATCAGATATATTTACGGACGAGCAGAACAAGCTGGCTACTTTGTTCAAAGTATTGGGACATCCTGCCCGTGTTGCCATATTGCAGTACATCATCAATCAGAAAGCATGTATCTGCAATGATTTGGTAGATGAATTAGGCTTGGCGCAGGCAACTATTTCGCAACATTTAAAAGAGTTAAAAAACATCGGTATCATTCAAGGAACAATAGAGGGAAAATCCGTTTGCTATTGTATTAATGCAAACGTTTGGAAAGCATTTCAAAACGAGTTCAATACCTTTTTCAATCAGAAGGTCGATGTAACCAAATGCTGTTAAAGGCATTTTTTTGAACACTATTATCGTGATATTGCAATATATAATTATAAAAATCAGTCATTATGAAACTATCAGACATTAAAGAAATCTTACCGACATTGGACAATGTCGAATTTCAAGTAGAGAACGGAACATTTGTGCCGGAACATTTCCACGTTACAGAAATAGGTATAATCACAAAGCATTTTATTGATTGTGGTGGCACAATCAGAAATGAAAAAGTGGTCAATTTCCAATTATGGAATGCCAACGATTTGGAACACCGATTAAAACCAACCAAACTATTAAACATCATCAAACTATCGGAAGAAAAATTGGGTATGGAAGATGCTGAAATAGAAGTTGAATACCAAAGCGAAACAATCGGCAAATACGATTTGGATTTTACCGGAAAACATTTTGTACTAAAGAACAAGCAGACAGCTTGCCTGGCAAGTGATGCCTGCGGCATTCCTGCGGAAAAACAAAAAGTACAATTGTCAGTGTTGAATAATGCTTGTTGCACCCCAAATTCGGGATGTTGCTAAAATATAAATAACTATCATTATGTATAAAAAATTAGCCGATACTATTAGTGCGATTATTCCTGTTCACAACATTAACAACATTAGTGAAGAACGCAAAACCATATTACAACCGTTGATTGATTTTGTGCAGCAAAAAGCAGACGATAAGCAGGAAATAAATATCAACTTCATCTGTACGCACAATTCACGCCGAAGTCATTTAGCACAGGTCTGGGCGCAAACAGCAGCAGCACATTTCAATATTCCGAATATACATTGTTATTCAGGCGGTACGGAAGAAACGGCATTGTTTCCCAAAGTGGCAGAAACATTGATAAATCAAGGTTTTAACATCTTCAAAATTGCCGAAAGCAACAATCCTGTATATGCCATAAAATACAGCGATAATGCTGCGCCTGTTATCGGATTTTCCAAGAAATACGATAGTCCTTTCAATCCTGTATCAGCATTTGCTGCTATTATGACCTGCTCGCAGGCAGACGGCGGATGTCCTTTTATCGCTGGTGCGGAAAAAAGAATACCCATCACATTTGAAGACCCCAAGATTTCTGACAATACACCGGAGCAGTCAAAAGTATATGCAGAAAGAAGTTTGCAGATAGCAAGCGAAATGTTTTACATCTTCTCAAAAATCAGCCGATAATCAATGCAGCCAAAATTAAAATTCCTCGACCGTTACTTAACCTTATGGATATTCCTTGCAATGGTAGCAGGCATAGGATTAGGACATTTCTTTCCGAATATTTCAAATGTTACCAATGCCTTATCAGTAGGTACTACAAATATTCCATTGGCAATAGGTTTAATATTGATGATGTATCCACCATTGGCAAAAGTGGATTATACATTATTACCTAAAGCCTTTAAGGATAAAAAAGTTATCGGCATATCCTTATTGCTCAATTGGGTAATCGGCACAGTATTGATGTTCGGATTGGCAGTTTTGTTTTTGCGGAACGACCCCGATTATATGACAGGCTTAATACTGATAGGCTTGGCAAGATGTATCGCAATGGTAATCGTTTGGAGCGATTTAGCAAAAGCAAACAGAGAATACACAGCTATGTTAGTTGCATTAAACAGTATTTTCCAAATAGTGAGTTATAGCTTCTTGGTTTGGTTGTTCATCAACGTGTTACCAAGCAAGTTAGGATTAGCCAATTTCAATGTAAGCGTATCAATGAAAGACGTTACAGAAAGCGTATTGATATACTTAGGTATTCCTTTTTTGGCAGGTTTTATTAGTCGTTACACGCTTATCAAATCAAAAGGTATAGAATGGTATAACCGGAAATTTGTACCTAAAATATCACCCATTACATTATATGCTTTGCTATTCACCATTGTACTAATGTTCAGTTTGAAAGGCGATAAAATATTGGAATTACCGATGGATGTGATAAAAGTAGCCATTCCGTTAATCATTTATTTTATACTAATGTTTTTCGTGAGTTTCTTTATCAATAAATCCTTAAACGTTCCTTACGATAAAAATGCTGCCGTAGCGTTTACCGCCACGGGCAACAATTTTGAACTGGCAATAGCTGTAGCCATTGCTGTATTTGGTATTCATTCTCCACAGGCATTCGTGGGCGTGATCGGCCCACTTGTGGAAGTACCGGTACTTATCCTTTTGGTCAAGGCAAGTTTGTGGATGCAGAAAAAACTATACTAAAACCTATAAATAACTTTGTATGCGAGATTGCTATTTATTAAGGATTTGAAGCATTTTACCCACCTCAATATCCATCCGTGAAAAGGCAAACCATTTCTTGCCCAAGTCTTTTAAGGATGCGCCGATATGGTAGAGTTCCGTGCCGTCAATAATCAGGAAACGGTCGTGGGCATGGGCGAATGTATGGATATGGATATCCGGATATTGGCTGTTGTAGCGTTGCAAATCCAGATGTAACTGGTTGCCGATGCTTTTCGTATAGATAGTAGCAGATACGGATTGCCCACGCTTACCGAGCAGCGTAAGCACCGTATCGTCCACATAATTGTCGATAAGAATAATCGACCGCTCCGCACTTCGGATAATATCGGCAACAAAAGTATAGGCATCGAATATCTGACCGTCATAGAAAATCCCTTTTTCGCTGTGGAGTTTATCGCTTTCCAACGCCTTAAAGATTTCCTCAATCTTTTGGTCGGTTTCCAACTGTTTGACCTCGACTTTATCGAGCCGATGGAACAGCGAAGCGTTGCTGATAAGCATCCGGCGCATTTCTACAAAGGCATCCATAATCTCAATGCTCACTTTTACGGCAACCTCCGAGCGCAGGACAGCGGACAACATGGCAATACCCTGTTCGCCGAAAGCATAGGGCAGATAACGCCGTCCACCGTAGTTCAAACTTGAGGTTCCAATTTGGCACCTCAAGTTTTCCGCCTCGTCTTCTGTCAGTTGGAAACAGAACGATAAAGGAAACCGCTCAATATTTCTTTTTACAGCCCTGTTGAGATTTTTGGTTTCCACGCCATACAAAGTAGCGAGGGCGCTATCGAGCATCACTTGTCTGCCCCGTATCGTGTATATCAGGTTTTGGATTTCCTGCGGTATTATGGTTGGCTTGTTTTCCATTACTTCTTAAAGTTTTTGCTTTTCTCAAATTCAAAGGCGGTGTCCCCGTTTTCTTTCATCACGATATAGGCATCGAACGTTTTGCCAGCCTTGCTTTTCATGCCTTTGATGAGGTTGGTCTTTCCCTTGTTCACAAGGTTTGTGATTTCGGCAACGCTCAACGATATGCCACAGATATTTCGGAACTGTAACCAATTGCAAGCCTCATCGGGACATTTGGCAACCTTGTCCCGAATGAGCAGCTTTTGGGCTTTGCATTTGGGGCAGGTCAGTTCGGGCTGGCTTTCGCCTGCAATATGGATAGCCAACAGTTCCTGCGTAACGGACGAAGCGTAGGCTTGCATGGAGTGGTGGAAGTCCGAAGCAGATGCTTCGTTGTTCTCAATCTTCTGCAATGCCATTTCCCATTCGGCGGTCATGGCAACATCGGCAATCCGCTTGTCCTTTACTGCTTCGTAAACCTGTAATCCCTTGTCGGTCGGGATAAGCGATTTCTTTTCACGCTTGATATAATCCCGTTTAAAAAGGGTTTCGATAATGGCGGCTCTTGTGGCTGGTGTACCGATGCCGATACCTTGCAGGGCTTTCCGTTCGTCCACGTTTTCCACTTCCTTTCCGGCGTTTTCCATTGCCGACAGCAGACCTGCTTCCGTATAAAGCACGGGCGGTTTGGTTTTCTTTTCCAGTACAGTGGCTTCCTTTATTTTCAGTTCATCGCCTACTTTCAGTTCGGGCAATTCCTGTACAGGCTCGCTGTCATCTTCGGTAAAACTACCTTTGATGCCACGCCAGCCAGCTTCGAGGATTTTGCAGCCTTTCAAAGAAAACTCATAATGTAAAACCTCCAAACTAACATCGGTTATCTCTTTGACGCAGGCTTGCGAAAGGGCTTCCAGCAAACGCAAAGCAACCATATTGTAAATGGCTTCTTCCTTTGCAGGCAATGCGGACGGAATTTTTTCGGTAATCAGCAGACCGTGGTGGTCGGTTACCTTTACATCGTTCACCATACGTTTGTTAAAACGACCCCATTTCAGTTTGCCGACTGCTTCCTTGCAGGAGGGCTTTGCTTCCAATGACCTGACCAAAGCAGGTATTTCCGCCCAAATATCTTCGGGAATGTATTTGCTTCCGGTTCGTGGGTAGGTAATGAATTTCTGCTCGTACAGGCTTTGGGCAATGTTCAAGGTTTCTTCGGCAGAAAAGCCCAATTTCTTGTTGGCTTCTTTCTGCAAACCCGTCAAATCGAACAGCAAAGGCGGTTGCTCCGAAACGTTTTTGGTTTCCACCGTCATAACGTTGGCAGTTCCGGTACGCTGAACGGATTTAAGGATTTCGTCCGCCCGTTTCTTGTCGTCCCGTTTGGTTTTGGAAAGGCTCTTGAAGTCTACAAATTCTTTGCGGTGCTGCAACTGTACCTGCCAATACTTCTGCACGCTAAAGTTTTTGTTTTCCAAATACCGCTTGCAGATAAGGGCGAGCGTAGGCGTTTGCACCCGTCCGAGCGAATACACGCCACGACCCACAATGTTCAACGCCTGCGAAGCGTTGATGCCCACCAGCCAGTCGGCTTGGCTACGTCCTTGTCCGGCTTGGTACAGACCATCAAAATCGCTTCCGGCTTTAAGGTTGTCAAAGCCCTGCTTGATGGCTTTTTCCGTCAGTGAACTAATCCATAAACGTTGAAAGGGTTTGCTGCATTTCAGGTACTCGTAAATGTAGCGAAAGATGAGTTCGCCCTCACGTCCGGCATCGGTGGCCACGATAATGCTATCGCAGCGACCGATGACCTGCTCAATGGTTTTTAGTTGTTTTACCGCTCCGCTGTCGGGAACGTAGGATTTCTCCTTTTTTACCTTTCGTACGTTAAGCACAAAAGGATTGGGTAAAATGGGCAGGGCTTCCCGTTGGAAACCGCTAATCCCATAGTCTTCGGGCATTGCCAGTCCGACAAGATGCCCGAACGCCCATGTAACCTGATAGCCGTTGCCTGTCAGGTAGCCGTCCTTTTTCTCGGTGGCTCCCAGCAGGGCTGCTATCTCACGGGCTACGCTTGGTTTTTCTGCGATAACTGCTTTCATAATAAATTACATTTTTCTGCCTCTGGATTTAGCCGGAGTTTTTGGCGCATCTTCCTGTTGCTGCTGTTTTTTGTTGTCGGGAGCTTGCTGCTTCGGTTTCAAAGGTTCGTTGATATGTTTGGTTGCTTCGTTGGTCTTCCCCTCGGAATTGACGGCAACCTGTGTTTTGTTGGCTTCGGCAGGCTGGATTTTGTCTTTCAGTTTATCGGGATTGGTAAAGGAAAAAGCGGCTTTGCCCGTTTCCTTGTTAAGTGTGATATATCCCTGATATTTTTCGCCCTTTTTGTCAATCAGACCATCGACATAAACCGTCTGTCCCTCTTTGAACTTGTTGTACTGCTGGTCAGTCAGTTCTTTGCCCCTAAATGTTCTCGGAACCTCCTGTGATTGACCTTGTGCCGTGGTCTGCTGGCTTTGGGATTGTTTGTTGTTGTTGCCTCTGTCAAAAAGGAACTCTACATAACGCTTATCTGCATTAAACTGGACGTTTGCAGCAAAGGCTTCGCCCTTTTTGGAAATCATGCCCTCCAAATAGAGCGGTTTACCCTCCAACAAAGTCTGCTTCTGTTCTTCGTTCAGTTTTACGCCTTTAATCTCATCGGGTATTTTTACCCAGTCCGTTCGTAAGGCGATAACCTCGTTGGTCAGCTTGTCTATACTGATGATGGAAGGGATTTTCTCGCCTGTTTTCGGATTGGTCAAATCCACTGCACGCCCCATATTTCCGGTGGCAAGCAGATTTTCTTTGTCCTCTTTACTAAACTCGTGACCGAAAAAAGCCGTGTTGAGATTAGGCTCCTTGCGTACCCCATGAATGGCAAGCACGGTGTTTCCGTTAGCATCAGATTGCAATCCAAGTCTTGCTTCAGAGCGGATAACGGCTGTACCGAAGTTTACGCTGATGGGCATAAGGATATTGGTCTTATAACCTTTCAAAAGTGTATCCATTACGCCAGCTTTTTCGAGCCTTTCCTTACTCAATCCCAAATCGTTCAACGTTTTCCAGTCGATGTTTTCAGCTTTAAAACGATAGCCGTCATCTGTAGCCTGTGTGGTTTCAGGCTTTACTTGTGCTTCCTGTGTAGTTTCCATATCTTTTTTATTTTCTTGTTGTTGCTCCTTTGGTGCTTTTACCTCATGTTTTGCCATGACCGCTTCGCCTTCTTTGGTAGGAGCATCCACCTGTTTCTGCATTTCTTTGGCGGTTTCCACCGCCTCAGGTGCAGCAACTTTGAAGAAGGAAAAACGGGTCGGGTCTTTTAGCTGCCGCCAAAAATTGGAGAAGAAATTGGAGAATAAATCGCCGCTCTTGTCCACACGCATGAACTGGCTTTGGTTCTTCTTGTTGGCGTCCACGGTTTTCAGGTTGCCGTTTTCATCGACACCCGTAACCGCTTGGATTTTCTTTTTCTCCTTGTCCATGACCAGCAACACATCCGAAAGCTGTTCGGGATAAGTCTGCGGTTTTTGTTGCGCTTGTTCTGTTGTCTGTTCGTCCATTGTAATTATATTTTAAATGTTATCGCCCGAATGTAATAGAAGCAGGCACGGCAGAACCGTACCTGTCCTTGCGTGGCGTTGTTTGTCACTTATTGCCCTTGGTACGTTGCAGCGGAACGTTGAAACTCTCCCGAACAAACTGATGCACATCCGATAATTTGTAGTACAACTTGCCGCTGATAGTATAATAGGGCAGCTTGCCCGATGAACGGTAACGTTGCAGCGAACGGTGGCTGATTTTGAGCATCAATAGCAGGTCTTGGTTGTCCAGCAGTTCTTCGCCGTCAATGGTATTGCGCTGTTTCTGTATGTCCCTGAGATGCTCTTTCAGAATGTCGAAACGCTGCATGATACGCTCCATCCATGCGATAAATTCTATTTTGTCGATATTCATAGCAATTATTATTAATCGTTTCTTTTATTAAGTTTCCGTGCTTTTTGGATATAGCTTTTGCCTTTTTCCATGAGTTCCTCTACAAAGGCATCGTTGCTCTGAATGGCATTGGCGTTAAGCATATCCTTGATGGCTCCGATGGTGTAGTAATATTGCCCGTAAATTCTGGAATAGGCGATTTCTCCTTTGCTACGCATACGCCAAAGGGTCTTTTCACTGATGTGCAGGTACTGGCATACTTCATGGTTGTTGAGCCATAGGCTGTCGTAGCTGGTATCATCCAGTTTTTGGATGTACTCGTTGATGGATTTGATGCGTTCGTTCAGCAACTTCCAATCTTCTTCCGGTATCGTTATGATTTTCATTGTACAAGATTTTAAATGTTTACTGTACAAAATTGGAGCGTTTGGCGTAGGCTGTCTTCCGATACGTGTCTATCAAAAAGGCACTTTTTTCATATTTTTTGCAATTGGCTAAAAGCCTTGTTTTATAAGGGTTTAGGGGGGTTGGGTAGAAAATTAGGCTTCCGATACAGGCGATGTGTCTATATACAGATATAGGCAAAGGGGCAAAAAAAGAACAGCACCGATAAAGATGCTGTTCTATTAAACGAAAAAAGACAACTATTTAACCGTTGTCTTCTCTGTCCATATATTCTTCCAAACTGAATTTCAGTTGGTCTAAAAACAATGTCCGTGAACCGGCTCGGGTTTTCATCCGGTGGAAACTGTTGTGGATGTCCGTAAGCGAAATACGAAAAAGGATTTGGAATACCATACTGATTTTGCGGATGCCTAATTTGCCGTGTGAAAGGGCATCGGCAGCATGGAGCGCATAAATGAGTTCGATAAGGGCATTTTTTGTCTGTGTCCAAAAAATATCTTTTGCATCGGCATTCTGCAACAGTACATCGGGTGTTTGTTCGGGGGTAAGTTTCGTAGTGAGGTAATTGTAGATGAGTTCGTTGGCGATGATTTTTGCGACTTTATAATCGAAGTAGGTAGAGAATTTGGGGTCAATTTCAAAAACGAAGCTGTTCAGTCCATCGTAATAATTGATATTGCCCAGCGAATAATAATGTTCGTCACGGTCGGTTCTACCGGAGCGGTAGTATCTGTAAAAATCCGAGTTGCAGATATGTTCCTTGTATTCCTGCTGCAATCCCCGTAATTGCAGGGCAAAGTAATTTTGGTAGAGGTGTCCGTTTTCCGCAGGACAAGCTGTTTCAATGCGGTAAACCTTATTGTAGTAAATGAGTTTGCCGAGAATGTTGGGCTTTATCTGCTTAAAAAAACGGATTTCTTCGGCTTTATTGGCAAAGCCCTCTTTGATAATATCCTCTTTAACATGGTGCAAAAGCTCTTGGAGATAAACAGTCATTCTGTATGCCTCATCAATAAAACTCGGAGCCTCGGCAGATAGCTTTCTTTCCTGTTTTTGGATTTCCGCTATAATAGTGTGTAATGGATGTTTCATAACCTACGATTTTAATTACACTAAAACTATTCTCATACAAAGGTTAACCTTAGTAATGGATATTTTCCCTGATATAACCCGAACTTCGGGAATATTTTTTTCTACGGTACACCAAATGCTTTATTAAAAACTCCAAATACATTCATGAAAAAAGGGCGAAAAAATCGCCCAACTGACCTTTATTTTTTTTATATTTGCTACTGATTTACAAGGAATTCAAGTGAAGATGAATGCAGTAAGCACCATTACTAAATCGTTACCTCCTACGATTGCCTTTCTCATAAACCGCTAATTATAAGCGATATTTAGCGTTTCTATTATTTTTTTCGAAAAAACCATTTAATCGTGTTGAAAATCAGGAATGAAGCTATTTATTCCACCTATTTGAACAAAAAATACTCCTTTTGCTGTGAACGATTTTTGATATTTGAGTTCATTTACTTCGTTAAATAACCAAATAAACCAAAACAACTATGATAACACCGATAACCAAAACGGTAGGGAAGGGGTTACTTTTATTTTCGTTGATGAGCATGTCTGCACCAGTGGTGCTTGCCCAATCGCAAATAAAGATATCCGGAAAAGTAAGCTCCTCAACAGGCGAGCCTCTTGCGGGGGTTACAGTACAGATAAAGGGGGTGAAAAACGGCACTGTAACCGATGGGGCCGGCAATTATCAGATTCTTGCGCGAGATATTGATGTCCTGATATTTTCGCTGGTAGGCAAAGAGAAGGCCGAAGTCCAGGTCAATAAGAAAGATCACATTAATCTCGTTCTCCAGGAGTCCAGTAGTCTGATTGACGAAGTGGTTGTTGTAGGCTATGGTACCCAGAAAAAAAGTAATTTAACCGGTGCTGTTGCTGCTGTCGATGGTAAGGTGCTTAACAAACGTATCGCTACAAATCCAACGCAATTACTTCAAGGTCGCATGCCCGGACTTCGTGTTACGCAAGGATCAGGAGAAGCAGGGAATGAAAATGTGAATCTCCAGGTAAGGGGATTGGGGTCGTATGGCGCCTCTTCCGCTCCACTGGTTATCGTAGATGGTATTCCCGGGAGTTTGGAAAATTTAAATCCTCAAGCAATCGAGAATATCACCGTATTGAAAGATGCTGCCTCAGCCGCTATCTATGGGGCAAGAGCAGCAAATGGGGTTATTCTTGTGACGACAAAACAGGGTAAAGCTGGAAAAACACAACTGAGCTACGATTATAATGTCGGAATTACCAAAGCCTCAGCTCTTCCAGACCTCGTATATAATTCCGTTGATTATATGAACCTGTATAATCAGGCAAATAAAAACTCCGGTGTCACAAATCCAAATGCTTCTTTTAGCCAGGAGATGATTGATGCCTACAAAAATGCAACAGATAAAAAATTATATCCCGATTTTAACTGGTTGGATGCTGTCTTTAGAACAGTCCCAGTACAGACGCACAATTTAAGCTTAAGTGGTGGTGCCGGAGGAACAAATTACAACGTCATACTGGGCTACGTCAATCAGCCTGATATTATGATCGGGACTTCTTTTAAAAAGTATAATCTACAGCTTAACCTAGGCTCTAAAATCAATGATCGGATAAGTTTTGGTTCAAGCATTACCTTGAATTATGGCGATCGGAAATACCCTAGAAACGGTAGTGAAGATCAGTTTTTGTCTACCATTAGTCAATCACCACTTTATGGACCTGTATTACCAGATGGTAGTGGTCGTTATACGTCCAGGGCATATCCTTTTCAGTCCCCAAATAAAAACCCTGTTGCAGTTGCTGAAAATGCATTTACAAGACTGAACAATTATTTTATGCAAGGCAATATTTTTTTAAATGTGAAAATATTGGATGGGCTGGATTGGAAGACTAGCGGCGGGTTGACGTATGGCTTTACAAAAAACTATACCAACAAACCTGTGATTAATCAATACATGTGGTTCGCCAAACCCGATGACCTACCCGCCAGACAGCTTGATGTCGGTGGTCAAGGGCTAGAAGTAACGGACGACAACAATGTGTACCCGGTGGGTTATACACAACTGACTTACGATAAGTCTTTTGGAAATCATAACATGAAAGTACTGGCAGGAACCCAGGCAGAATATAATAAAACACAAAAATTGTTCGGAAGTAGGTTGCAGTTTCCCAACAATGATTTGCTTGAGCTTGATGGTGGCGGAGCTGGCCAACAGTCTAATAGCGGTGTAACCAATGAATGGTCATTGAGGTCTTACTATGGTCGATTAAACTACGACTACAAAGGCAAGTATCTACTCGAAGGTAATGCACGTTATGATGCGTCTTCACGTTTCCCTGAAAATAGAAAATGGGCATTTTTCCCTTCAATATCCGGAGGTTGGAAAGTTTCGGATGAGACCTTTTATGGGCCGAAATTGAAGACGGTCGTTAATGAACTAAAATTAAGAGCCTCCATTGGAACACTGGGTAATCAGAATATTGGTAACTACCCTTATCAGATTGTTTACAATTCTTCTTTTGCTTATCCTTTTGATGAAACACTCCAACAGGGGGCTCGCCAGGTAGCCATGGCGAATGACCGGATCAAATGGGAGAGTACCAAAGTCCTGGATTTCGGTGTGGACTTCGGGCTATGGAACAACAAATTGACCGCTTCTTTCGATTGGTATAACAAAGTAACATCAGATATTTTATCTGCATCTACGGCTTTCCCTTCTTATATTGGGCTGACTGCACCGACCGTAAATTATGGTGAATTGCGTAACAGAGGTATAGAGCTCGGTCTTCAGTACCGTGATAAAATTGGAGAGGTATCGCTGACCCTCAATGGAAATATTCAGGCCAATCGCAATAAGGTGATGAAATATGGAGCCGAACGTATCTCGGGCAATACCATTATCCGGGAAGGTTTACCTTATGGTAGTTTTTATCTTTTGGAGAACACGGGGATATTCCGTTCGAAGGAAGAGGTGGCAGCCTCTCCGGTGCAACAGATTCCAGCACAACCGGGTTATCTGAAATTTGCCGACGTAAATGGCGATAAAGTTGTGGACAATAATGATCGTATTGTCGTGCCGGGCGCTTATCCAGATTTCGATTATTCCTTTAATGCGACGGCTGTATGGAAGAATTTTGATTTTACAGCCTTTTTCTTCGGTTCTCAGGGACAAAAAATATTTGTAAGTGAGTGGGGAATAGTTCCTTTCAGGCAAGGTGGTACATTCACCCGCGACTGGATGGACGCTTGGACTCCAGAAAACCCCAATGCATCGCTTCCAATAGTTGGTGCTGAAAATACCCCTGCCGCAAATAACGTACGGACCGCGTCGACTTTCTTTTTAAAAGATGGATCGTTCCTGCGTCTTAAAAATATTCAGGTAGGCTATTCTATTCCACAGAGCACCTTGTCCAAAGCTGGTATTTCTGGCCTTCGCATCTATTTTGCGGCAGATAACCTGCTCACATTCTCCAAGTTCCCCGGTTTAGATCCCGAACGCGGCGTTTCATCAAGCGGTGGTGCAACATCAGGACGTTATGTGACTCATCCTCAGAATAAAGTATTCGCATTTGGAGCGAGCATCACATTCTAATCTAGTGGTAACTAAAAAAAATTAAAGATGAAAAATAGCGTAAAAAAAACATATCTATACCTAAGCTTAGCTGCGCTAGCTTCACTAGGTAGTTGTACAAAAGATTTTTTAAATAAAAATCCAACGGATAAAATTTCGGAATCAACCTTCTGGAAAACGCAGACTGATGCTGATTTGGCACTATCGGGCTGTTATGAATTTCTTTGCCGGGGATACAATTCGACGTCTTCATCCAATGCACGCGGTGGTTGGGGGGGAGCAAGTATGTTTTGGGATGGGCTTTCAGACGATGCCTTTGTGTCCAGTACCTCCAATAACTTCAATATTATTTCGCGATCCGGAATCTCCTCGACAACCGGCGGAATGCAATCTGAGGGGTATGAGATTTCGTATCAGGCCATTGCGGCATGTAATAAATTGATTGCCAATATTGACCGCATTACAAGTATGAGCCAGCAGGACCGTGACCGATATAAAGCAGAGGCTCGTTTTATCCGCGCCCATTACTACTTTTTGTTGACCAATCTGTACGGTGATGTGCCATTGACTTTAGAACCTCTTGGTATGGACGATGCGAGTATTCGGCTGGGTAGAACACCTAAAACCAACGTTATCGAAGCGATTTTAGCAGATTTAGATTACGCGAGTGAAAAACTGCCAAATACAGGATATAAGGGGCATGCTGTGAGGGGAGCTGCATTAGGCTACAAAACAAAGGTGTTGTTGACTTTAAAAAAATGGGCCGAGGCAGCTGCAACAGCGAAGATTGTTATGGATGAAAACAAGTTTTCGATCTATCAGGGTGGTTACCGCGATCTATTCCGAAAACCTGGACAAAATAACAATCCCGAAATCATGTTCTCCGCTCGATTTTTACCGCCCAATATGTATAGCCCTGCAGATATGATGTATTCTTATCTGAAGACGATACAACCGTTGGGGTATCTGGTGGATTCTTATTATGCCATTGATGGAAAGGATATTAAAGAATCGACAGTTTACGATGCTAAAAATCCTTACGAAAATAGAGATCCACGGTTGAAGTCAACAATCATGTACCGCGGTGTATGGCGAGGTACCACAGCATCTTCTGCTTTTGATCCGGTTGCCGAAGGAGTTTTGGGTGGTTTTTTACCGAGAAAATATATCAACGAATCGAAATGGCCAACAAGTTACGCGACACAAAGCGATCAGGATTGGGTATTCTTACGTTATGCAGATATTTTATTGATGTACGCAGAAGCGAAAAATGAAAGTGCAGGGCCTGATCAGACAGCCGTAGACGCATTGAATAAGGTAAGATCCAGGGCTGATGTGAAAATGCCGCTCGTACAGTTTAGCGGTTCCTTGACAAAAAATGAATTCCGCGATATTATCCGTCATGAACGGAGGATTGAATTGGCTTTGGAAGGTCAACGTTATTTTGACTTGAAACGCTGGGGGATGATCAAAGAGGTGATGGATAAAATCAAGGATCCAGATGGAGCTCCACGATTATTTATGGCAAGAGATACCTTATGGCCTGTGCCTCAATCTGAGGTAGATATGGCCAGAAGTTTAGGTAATGACAATTTTAAACAAACCCCAGGTTTCTAAATTAAGGACTGTGAAAAATTCAGGTATGAAAGCTCTATATAAAATGTTGCTGGCACTTATCCTCATCATGGGAATGAGTAAGGGATTATTGTATGCGCAAGTAAATCGCTTGCCCGATAGTGTACGCATGAAATGGTGGGAAGAAGCCCGGTTTGGCATGTTTATCCATTGGGGAGTATATGCGCAGTTTGGCGGCGTTTATAAGGGGCACGAACAGGCACGTGGTGGAGCAGAATGGATTATGAACCGCTCTAAAATTCCGGTTGATGAATATCAGGCGATGGCAAAGCAATTTAACCCCACGCAGTATAATGCAGACGAATGGGTACGCATGGCGAAAGATGCCGGGATGAAATACTTGATTATCACGGCCAAACACCACGATGGTTTTGCACTCTTTGAAACAAAAGCGAGTAAGTGGAATATGGTGGATGCGACGCCTTACGGTAAAGATGTTTTGAAACCTTTGGCCGAAGCTTGCCGAAAATATGGCCTGAAACTTGGCTTTTATTACTCACAGGCGCAGGATTGGAATAACCCTGGTGGATCGGCTGCTCGTAAATTAATGCGAGAAGGCTGGCCTAATCCAGATTCAACCCGTGTAGATGATTACACACTAGCACATCATGGCCATTGGGATCCCAAACAAGAAACAGCGAGTTTTAGTGACTATATTAAAAATGTATCTGTACCTCAGGTCAAAGAATTGTTGAGTAACTATGGGGATATTGCTGTGCTATGGTGGGATACACCAACCAACATGACCGACGAAGCCGCAAATATGCTTCAGGACCAATTGGCATTACAACCCAATATTATCACAAATGATCGATTGAAACGGCCTAATTTCCCCGGCGATACCAAAACGCCGGAGCAAAAAATTCCAGATTGGAGTGAACTCGAAGGCAAACATTGGGAAACTTGTATGACCATGAATGGCACTTGGGGCTACCGCACATCGGATCATAAATGGAAGTCTGCCGAAACCTTGATCCGCAATCTCGTTGATATTGCTTCCAAAGGTGGAAATTATTTGTTGAACGTTGGTCCAAAACCCGATGGATCCTTTCCACAGGAGAGTATAGAACGTTTGGCTGTAATTGGCAAATGGATGAAAGCCAATAGTGAAGCAGTCTACGCGACCAAGAGTAGTCCTTTACAGCCATTTGAATGGGGGAGATGTACCATGAAGGAAGATGGAAAGCGAACTTATTTGTATGTCTCTGTATTTGACTGGCCAAAAAATGGAATAGTTGAACTTCCGATTGAAAATAAAGTTTTAAAAGCTAGTCTTTTAGCCAATAATCAAGTGTTAAAGGTAAAATCGAATGCCAATGGTATTCAGATTGCCGTGCCTGAGCAGGCCATTGATGCTGTTGCTACAGTGATTAAGATCGAAGTGGCTGGCAAATTTAAGCGCGAAAAAGGGCCCGGAGCAAAGAACATGAAAACTGGAGCTTTGGACGAGTAAGGCCGATAAGATGAAAAGCAGATACTAAAATAGCATAATGAAGAAAAGTAGATTGAATAAAATAGTTGCGTTGTTGTTGACTTTTGGAGTTGCTCAGCTCCACGCTCAGGAAGTTAAGCGGATTGATCAAGGCTGGGATTTCTTAAAGAGCGATCTGGGGGGAATCTGGGAAGCTGTAAGACCGGTGGGAGCCGGTAATCCCGAGTCTGTTCCACTTTGGCAGCAGATAAATCTGCCGCACTGTTATAATGCGCTGGACGCTGTTGATCCAGCTATCAATTATTATCAGGGACCGAGCTGGTACAGAAAATCGCTGGAGATCGATAACCCCTATTTAAATGGTCACACCCTTCTTCATTTTGAAGGAGTCGGACAAAAGACAGCTGTTTATATCCATACAATTAAAGTTGGGGAGCACGTTGGCGGATACGACGAATGGACTGTGGACATTACAGATGCCGTTGAAAAGTTTAAAAAAACAGCTGCTTTTAAAAAACAGTTTAAGGGCAAAATACCGCTTTCAATTCGTGTGGATAATTCACGTGATCTCGAAATGATCCCTTCTGATCTGTCTGATTTTAACGTCTATGGAGGTATTTACAGACATCTAAACCTGAAATATGTTCCGCAGACAGCTTTGGAGCGTGTGTTTGTTGAGGCGTCAGTAGGGGCCGATGGTAAGCAGGGAGTGGTCAACGTCCGCGGACGGTTGATGCCATTTTCGGCTCAGACAAGTTTTGAAGTCGAAACGCAGCTCTATGACCCCGCTGGAAAAATCGTGCAAACCCAGCAACCACAGGTAAATAGGGGGACGTTGAATCTTGAATTTGGACAATTCCTGGTCAAGAAGCCACAGCTTTGGAGTCCTGATCAACCGGCTTTATACCGTTTAGTTACGACAATCAAAAGCAATGGACAAGTGTTTAAAGAAGAGAGTGTCTTTGGCTTTCGACATGTAGCGTTTAAAGAAAAAGGTCCTTTTCTGCTGAACGGGAAAAGGCTTTTGCTTCGTGGTACCCATCGTCATGAAGACCATGCCGGCGTAGCTGCAGCAATGACTGACGATCAGATTCTACAAGAGATGACCCTGATGAAAGAGATGGGCGTAAACTTTATACGCTTGGGACATTATCAGCAGAGTCGTAAAGTGCTTGAGGCCTGTGATAGTCTGGGTATCTTGGTTTGGGAAGAGATTCCATGGTGCAGAGGTGGATTAGGTGGCGAGGTCTATCAACTTCAGGGAAAACGGATGTTAACCAATATGATTGAACAGCATTATAATCATCCATCAGTTATTATCTGGGGGCTTGGTAATGAAAATGATTGGCCTGGTGATTTTACGGAGTTTGATCAGGCGAAGATAAGGGCTTATATGAGTGAACTCAATGATTTAGCTCATCAATTGGACCCCAGCCGGAAAACAGCGATACGACGTTGTGATTTCTGTAAAGATATTGTTGATGTTTATTCGCCTTCTATTTGGGCGGGTTGGTATAGAGGTGTTTATACCGACTATAAAACAGCGTCCGAAGAAGAAATGAAAAAGGTAAAACATTTCCTTCATGTGGAGTGGGGCGGGGATAGTCATGCAAGACGACATGCAGAAGACCCTGACCGCGCTTTAGCTAAAATCAAAGGTGATGGCACAACAGATGAACGGGCAGGCGATGCGTCGCTCATTGGTGGTGCAGCACGGGTTTCTAAAGATGGCGATTGGAGTGAAAGCTACATCTGTAATCTCATCGATTGGCACTTAAAGGAACAAGAAACAATGCCTTGGCTCACGGGGACAGCCTATTGGCCATTTAAAGACTTTTCAACTCCGGTACGGCCAGACAATCCTGTACCTTATGTCAATCAGAAAGGTGTTGTCGAACGGGATTTTACCAAAAAAGAATCGTACTACGTATTCCAGTCGTATTGGACAGCGAAGCCAATGCTGCATATTTATGGCCATACTTGGCCGATCCGTTGGGGTGAAAAAGAGGAGTCGAAAATGATAAAGGTATATTCCAATGCCAGTGAGGTTGAGCTTTTTGTCAATGGAGAAAGTCAAGGATTAAAGAAAAGGAATAGCCAAGATTTTCCAGCGGCAGGTTTGCGCTGGATGGTAAAACTGAACGAAGGAAACAATCAGATTAAAGCTGTTGCAAAAAACGGACGCCAAATTCTAGTGGATGAAATTGAACAGCAGTATCAGACAAAAAAGTGGGGTAAACCTGCGAAATTACTTGTTGAACAGATTGCTGTGGAAGGCGAAGTAGTCACTGTGCAAGCCCAAATTGTGGATGATACCAATACCCCCTGTCTCGATGCAAAGGATTGGATCTATTTTGGTTCAACCGGCGATGGTCAGTTGATCGTCGATCAAGGCACTTCTACGGGGTCGAAAAAAGTACAGGCCTATAATGGTCGTGCATTGATTAAACTTCGGCTGCCTTCAGGGAGAGCAGTGGTATCGGGCCGGATGGAAGGATCAAAGAGTACCTTGTTAACGATAGAAAAATAACACAAGATGTTAAAAGCAACGAATCATTTGAACCTCTTTTTACTGCTCGGCCTCCTGGGGGCGATTGCTCCATGCTGTGCACAAAGCAATTCGCCGCAGCTGAAGCTTTGGTATAATCAGCCGGCCACACTGTGGGAAGAAGCACTGCCACTTGGAAATGGCACAACAGGAGCGATGGTCTTTGGAGGGCTAAGTAAAGATCGATTTCAAATTAACGATAATACGCTGTGGTCGGGTGAACCCGATGCGGGCAATAATCCAAACGGCCCGCAGATCTTACCCCAGGTGCGCCAAGCCATCTTTGCTGGAAAATATGAAGACGCAGCAGTTCTTTGGAAGAAAATGCAAGGACCTTATTCTGCTCGGTATCTACCCATGGGCGATTTATGGTTGGACTTTCATCAGGACGAAAAAAAGGTCAAAGATTATAAACGGGAGCTGGATCTTGAACGAGCGATCAATCAGGTGAGCTATTCGTATCAAGGTGTTCGATACCAAAGGGAAAGTTTTGTCAGCTTTCCGGATAAAGCATTGGTGGTTCGATTGAAAGCGGACAAGAAAAAATCAATTACCTTGGATCTTTCCTTAACCAGTAAGCTCCGATATAGCGTTTCGACCGAAGGGGATAATCAACTGACCCTTCAGGGTAAGGCGCCGAGTTTTGTCGCCAATAGGGATTATGAACCCCAACAGGTGGTGTACGATAGTGTTGGCGGAAAAGGGATGACCTTTGCGATGCAGGTCAGTGTAAAAACTACCGGTGGTGTGGTAAAAAAAGAGCAGGATAAACTTAAAATTATAGGCGCTGATGAGGTGATATTATTTTTGACAGAAGCGACAAGTTTTAACGGTTTTGATAAGTCTCCGAGTCTGGAAGGTAAAGATGCCACACTGCTCGCAAAAAACCGCATGAATACGGTCTCCAAAAAGAATTTTCACACCTTACTTGCAGACCATCAAAGGGATTATCAAATGCTCTTCAATCGTGTAGCCTTTAAGCTGACCGGTACTTCTGCACATGATAAATTACCTACAGACCAGCGTGTCATGCAGTTTTCCAAAGGACCGGCCGATTTGGGACTTCTGACGCTGTATTATCATTTTGGGCGCTACTTGTTGATTTCCAGTTCTAGAGAAGGAGGAAGGCCTGCAAATTTACAGGGGATCTGGAATGATCATGTGCAGCCACCGTGGGGAAGTAATTACACGACCAATATCAATACAGAGATGAATTATTGGCTTGCTGAAAATACCAATCTTGCGGAATGTCATCAGCCTTTGTTTGATTTTATGGATGAGTTGGCTATCAACGGGGCTAAAACAGCATCGATAAATTATCATATCGATAAGGGCTGGGTTGTGCATCATAATTCCGATCTATGGGCTAAAACTTCCCCTCCGGGCGGATATGATTGGGATCCCAAAGGAATGCCACGTTGGTCGGCATGGCCTATGGCAGGTGCCTGGTTGAGCACACATCTATGGGAACACTATCGTTTTACGGGTGACAAAACTTTCTTGAAGGAGAAGGCCTACCCATTGATGAAAGGGGCGGCCCAATTTATGCTGCAATGGCTGATTGCCGATCCCGGAAATAAATATCTCGTGACCAATCCTTCCACTTCACCTGAAAATACAATTAAAATAGCAGGTAAAGAATATCAATTGACCATGGCCTCTACCATGGATATGGCGATCATTCGTGAGCTTTTTACAGCTGTTATTCGTTCATGTAGGATATTGGGTGTTGATCCTGAATTTAAATCGGCTCTAGAAGAAGCGAAGGAAAAGCTTTATCCCTATCAGGTGGGCCAATATGGACAATTACAAGAGTGGTTTAAAGATTGGGATGATCCAAAAGATCAGCATCGGCATATTTCCCACTTATTTGGTTTATATCCGGGCAATCAGATCAGCCTTGCGGAAAACAAGGCTTTGGCTGCGGCCGCCAAGCGTTCATTGCTTTTAAGGGGCGATGTCAGTACCGGCTGGTCGATGGCCTGGAAGACAAATTGGTGGGCGAGGCTTCAGGATGGAAATCATGCCTATAAAATCCTCAAGGATGCCTTAAATTTTATCGATCCTAAATTGGATCGTGCTCAGATGAGCGGTGGTGGAGCCTATCCGAATTTATTTGATGCACACCCACCTTTTCAAATTGACGGTAATTTTGGTGCTACGGCCGGAATGACTGAAATGTTGCTGCAAAGTCACGATGGTGCTGTTCATTTATTGCCGGCTCTACCTGATGAATGGTCTGCTGGGACGATTAAAGGAATTAAGGCCAGGGGAAACTTTACCGTAGACATTTCCTGGAAAAATAACGTATTGACCGAAGCAATGATCGTATCCAATATTGGAGGTGTTTGTCGTTTGCGTACACCTTTACCTGTTAAAGTTGTCGGCATCGAATCAAATCAGGCAGTTGTCACTGACAACACGCTATTATATAAACCGGAACAACTACCGTATACGATCGCTGATCCGTCCAAATTGCCGTCGTTAGCAGCTACGAAAACATTCGAAGTTCAATTTGAGACCATAAAAGGGAAGCAGTACCGTATTGTTCCGCTATAAATCAAAATCCAGGAAAAATGAAATCTAAATCAATTGTTCGCATCATGGGCTGTCTTCTTGGGATCGCAATTTCCCCCTTATTTTTGAAGGCAAAAATTAAGGAAGGTGTTTTTGAGCAGGAGATCATCCAGACGCTGTGTCCTGTTATCCTAAAGCAGTCCAAATGGGCGATGAAGCAGAAACCATTGACTGTGACAGCATATAGCGCGGGCCGGAGTGCCGGGGGTATTCATGATTTTTATTCTGAAGGCGATTATTGGTGGCCCGATCCCAAAGATCCAGCTGCGCCCTATATCCAACGGGATGGGATGACTAATCCGGCCAATTTCGTTGAACATCGTAAAGCAATGATCCGCTTTAGCCGAATCGTGGGTGCACTGGCCTCAGCATATCGTTTGAATCCGGATAAAAAATATGTACAACAGGCACTTCGTCATTTAAAGGCTTGGTTCGTTGATGCAGAAACGATGATGAATCCGAATCTTCTTTATGCACAGGCTATACAAGGGCGTTTTACAGGGCGAGGAATAGGCATTATTGATACCATTCATCTGATGGAAGTTGCACAGGGCGTAAAGATATTTGAAAACGACCCCAATTTTCCACAGGCAGCCAAGGATGCCATACATCGCTGGTTTGCGGCTTATTTACGCTGGCTTACAACGCATCAATATGGTATTGATGAAATGAATGCCGCCAACAACCATGGTACATGTTGGGTGATGCAGGTAGCCGCATTTTCGAGTTTAGTGCAAGACACTGTATTACTCAATACATGTGCAGATCGTTATGCGCATGTGCTGCTGCCGAATCAAATGGAAGCTAATGGAAGCTTCCCGAGAGAATTGCAGCGGACAAAACCTTATGGATACGCGTTGTTTAATCTGGATGCGATGACCATGATCTGTCAGATTTTGTCCAAGACCAATACCTCCCTTTGGCAGTATACATTGTCTGATGGGCGGACCATAAAAACGGGGATTGATTTTATGGTCCCCTATATTGCAGCTAAAGAAAAATGGCCTTATCAGAAAGATGTCATGTATTGGGATCAATGGCCAATTGCACATCCGGCACTTGTCTTTTCGGCAGTGGCTTTCCAGAATAAAGACTATCTGCAGCTTTGGGAAAAGCTTGATCATGCACCCGAACAAGAAGAGGTTATTCGAAATTTACCCATTCGCAACCCAATTATATGGCTTTGATTTTCCTAGCCCCCTTATAAAATAACTTAACCGTTTCACCTTAAAAACCTACAGATAACATGAATGTTAATGCTACGTCTTTGCGAAGATATACCCTCTTTTTGCGCTTTCGAAATTTAAAAAGGCCATCCATGGCCAAAGTACTATTTTTGACTGGAATTTTGTGCGCTTTTCAACATGTTGAGGCACAGAGTACAAAGCAGCTGCAAAAAGCTTGGGGGCTTGCAGATCAACAAGCTCAGCTACTTTATAAAGAATTGCAGCTCTTGAAAAAAAGTGATTCATCCTTGGTATCGCCACGTACGCTTTCCTCAGATAACGAATTGGTTGCCGTGAAAAGGGGGGACTGGACCAGTGGCTTTTTTCCTGGAGTCCTGTGGTATCTCTACGAAAAATCGGGAAAACAAAAATGGAGAGATCTTGCTTCAGAAACGACAAGGTCGATCGAAGCGGAGCAATTTAATGGAAAGACCCATGATATGGGCTTTAAGATCTACTGTAGTGTAGGAAACGGTTATCGGTTAACCGCAAATCCGCAGTACCGGGAGGTGCTTGTTCAGGCAGCCAAAACGCTGGCAACCCGCTTCAATCCGACAGTCGGCTGTATACGTTCGTGGGATCACAATAGCCACCGCTGGGATTTTCCGGTCATCATCGATAATATGCTCAATCTAGAATTGCTGTTTGAAGCAACCAAACTTACGGGAGATTCTACTTATTATCATATTGCGGTGAGCCACGCCAATACAACGCTAAAAAATCATTTTAGGCCAGATTACAGCACCTATCATGTGATAGACTATAATCCGAAAACAGGAGCTGTGCAGCATAAAAACACCCATCAGGGCTTAAGTGATGAATCCACATGGTCGCGGGGAGAGGCCTGGGCACTGTATGGTTATACGATGTGTTACAGAGAAACTGGAGATCCGAAATATCTGCAGCAAGCCGAAAAAGTTGCGCAGTGGCTGTTTGCACATCCCAATATGCCGAAAGACTTGATCCCTTACTGGGATTTCGATGCGCCTAATATTCCAAATGAACCAAGGGATGTGTCGGCAGCGACAGTCATAGCGTCGGGGCTATTGGAATTAAGCACGTATAGCAACCAAGGGAAAGATTATCGTGCAAAAGCGCAGACCATATTGGCGAACCTGATAGACAATTACATGTCGCCGCCAAATAAAAGTAAAGGTTTTATATTATTACACAGTACAGGATCGAAACCTTCCAATACTGAAGTGGATAAACCCTTGAGTTATGCCGATTATTACTTTTTGGAAGCACTGCATCGGCAAGAAGATCTACAGTCCGGAAAAGTTCAATCGGATCTGGTCCGGAAAAATCCAGCGGGACAACTGATCTATTTTCCAGATGCACAGGGAAACGTAATCCCCGACTTTAGCCATGTAGGCTATCATCAAGGTGATCAAAAGCTGCCCAATGTTCCTGTTGTGATTACTGTAAAACCCAGCGTAAATGGCGATGATCAACAAATTATACAACAAGCCATCGATGCTGTATCTGCAAAACCACTTGATAAAAACGGTTTTAGAGGTGCTGTTTTGTTAAAAAAAGGCCTGTACAATATACCTGGAAGCCTGGAAATTCATGCCAGCGGTGTCGTGTTGAGAGGGGAGGGCGATGCTATAGGACAAACCCTGCTTAAAGCCACAGGCCAGCACCAACGGAGCTTATTGAAGATTTCAGGTACAGGTAGTTATTCAGTGGACCAGGCTAGAAAACAGTTTGTTAAGAATGGATATGGACCTGTAGGGGCTAAATATGTCCTAATCGATCATGCGAAGGAAAGGAAAGTAGGCGAGCAGGTACTGCTCTCGTATGAGATGAACGAAGCCTGGATTGAAGCGCTTCGAATGAACCAAATTGAAAAAAGAGAAGGGACGAAACAATGGACAGCGCGGGAATATAAGCTAAATTTTGAACGTACTATTTTGGACATTAAAGGTGACTCCGTATTTTTTGATAATCCCTTGGTGATGGCGATTGATCCGAGGTATGGAAAAGTTGCTGTCATTCCTTACACCTTTGACGGACGTATAAGCGAAGTTGGAATCGAAAATATACGTTTCGAATCTGATTTTGTAAGTGATGAGGACGAACATCACGGCTGGATTGCAATTGATATGGATAAAATAGCGAATGGTTGGGTGCGCAATATCACCGCGCGTTATTTTGGCTATGCAGCGGTGAGCCTTGGTGCTTTTGCCAAACAGATTACAGTAATGAAGTCGCGGTGTCTGGATGGAAAATCTCAAATTACAGGTGGCCGAAGGTATTCATTCAATAATGACGGTCAGCTTAATTTATTTAAAGAACTTTATACCACGGAAGGACGCCATGATTACGTAACAGGGGCTAGGACCCTCGGTCCAAACGTTTTTAGCCTTTCTAGCGCGGAGCGAACACATGCGGATATCGGTCCACATCATCGATGGGCTGTTGGAACCTTATATGATCAAATCGTAACGGATGGTGAAATTAATGTTCAAGACCGGGGTAACTGGGGAAGTGGACATGGTTGGGCCGGGGTGACACAAGTTTTATGGAATTGTACGGTCAAAAGTGCCGCAGTACAACAGCCCTGGGCTTCCGGACAAAATTTTGCCATAGGAGTAAAGGGAGAAAAAGTAGCTGGAAGATTGAAAAATAGAAATGCTGGTTACTGGGAAAATCAAAACAGAATAATGTCGATCGGCTCACTTTATGAGCAACAATTAAAAGATCGATTAAAGTGATTCTTGTTCGTGTTTATTCAATGGAATGATTATTTTTATCATCCATTTCAATTATATACCTTATGATGCCATTACGTGTTTTTATGCGCTGTTTTTGCTGTGCGATAGCTTTAATTTCTGTTTTGCATGCGCAGGAAAAAAACTATCGTTTTTTACACTTGGATGTCAACGAAGGTTTGTCTCAAGGCAGCGTTTTCGCTATAGCCCAAGATCATTTGGGTTTTATGTGGATCGGTACCCGTGATGGCTTAAATAAATACGACGCCCGAAAGTTTACGATTTATCGCAGTAATCCGCAAGATAGCCTTTCCTTAGAGCACAACTTTATTCAAGCAATTACGGAAGATAACAAAAGGCGGCTTTGGATAGGGACAATGACAGGTCTGAATTTATACAATCGAGAATCAGACAATTTTATCCGTATACCATTACCTACGGTAGAGAGTAGCAGTGGGAAAATGGATGTCAACGTTCACCAGATTTTTCAGGATTCCAATGGCAAGATTTGGATTGCGACAAATATAGGCTTGTATAAGATTAAAGAGGGCCGGCATCCTGAAGCGGAGTTGGTCTTCAATGAGATTACCGTTGAAAGAAGCCAGGGAAAAGAGTACTATCGTAATTTTCGAACCATGTATGAGGATCGCAGAAAGCGATTATGGTTTTGTACTGATGATGCCATTGTACTCATGCAAGCCGCATCGAAAGATGGAAATAGCTTAAAGGTGCTACGGACTTACTTTAAAGAGAAATCGGCAGATAATAAGGTTAATCAAAGGTTTCAGGCGGTTTTGGAAGTTAGTCCAGGTATATTTTGGGTAGGTACGAAATATAATGGTATTCGGATTATCAATGAGAATACAGGCGAAATATCCTCGTTAACCGAAGAGGGAAATCATACAGGTTTGGCCAATCAAGATGTGCGGTCCTTAAAAAAAACAGATGATGGAAAGATTTGGATTGGAACATTCAATGGCCTATATGTTTATCAAAACGGAAAATTGCTTTTTATCTAGGCAGACGATGGAAATCCCAATAGCTTAAGCAATAATTCCATTCGCCCTATATTTCAAGATAAGCGGGGGTCTATTTGGATTGGAACCTATTTTGGAGGGGTTAATATTTATGATAAGGATATTCCTAATTTTCAGAATTTCACCCATCAATCTAAACGCAATAGCTTAAGTTACAATGTGGTGAGTGCATTTGTTGAAAATGCTATGGGAGAACTGGTGATTGGAACTGAGGGGGGCGGATTGAATTATTTTAATCGGCGTACGAATTCTTTTTTTAGTGAACGTCACGATAAAAATAACCTGAATGGCCTAAGTCATAATAATGTGAAGTCTATCTGTTTGGATAAGGAAGGGAATTTATGGGTAGGTACTTATGATGGTGGGTTGAATTTAAGACGAAAGGGGCAGCAAGGCTATGAACATTTTCGTTTCGATCCCAATGTAAGTAATGGCCTGGCAAATAATAATGTGTATGCGATCTTAGAGGATCGCAATGGCGATATTTGGATTGGCACTTTTGGCGGAGGGCTACAGGTACTTCGTAAAAACCAGAAAGTAGGAACTTTCCAGACATTTGATGTTGCAAGAAAGCAGTTGAGTTCCAATATGGTGCGCGCTTTACTAGAGGATTCAAAAGGTAATCTATGGATTGGTACTTCAAATGGTTTAAATCTAAAATTAGCAGGGACCGATAAATTTGTTTCCTTTCTAAATGACAAGAAAGATTCCCTTTCAATTAGCGGAAATGATATTGTGAGTATCCATGAAGATCGAAAAGGGCAGATTTGGATCGGCACCTATATGGGTGGGCTGAATCGCTATCTTCCGGAGAAGAAAGCGTTCAAAAGGTTTAATGAGCGAAACGGATTGCCTATCAACAATGTTTTTGCTATTCTAAGTGATCTGAAAAACAAATTATGGTTGAGCACAAATACAGGGATTTCTTGTTTCGATCCCCTATCTGGTCATGTACGAACCTATACGAAGATCGATGGTCTTCCCGGTAACGAATATATTCAAAATGCAGCAGCAATGTTGCGGGACGGAAAACTTGCCTTTGGAAGTTTCTCAGGCTTTACCCTATTTAATCCGGATAGTTTAAGTGTCAATAATTACATTCCCCCTATTCAGTTTACGGAGTTGAAATTATTCAATAAAACAGTTCTCCCGGGCCTCGATAGTGTTATTCCTAAAGATATATCCATGATGGATGAATTAATTCTTGATCACAACCAAAATGTTTTTAGTTTGGAATTCAGTGTATTGAATTATATTCATCCGGAGAAAAATCAATATGCTTATTATCTAAAAGGCTTCGACCATGACTGGAATTATGTGAGCAATCCCGTGGCTACTTATACCAATTTAGACCCTGGCACTTACGAGCTTTGGGTAAAGGGAGCCAACAACGACGGGGTATGGAACGAAAAGGCAACGGTTTTGAAGATTAAAGTGCTGCCAGCGCCATGGAGGACATGGTGGGCTTATAGCGGTTATTTTCTTCTTTTTGCTGCGGCCAGTTTTTTGGTTATCCGATTTTTCCACGGTAGAAACAAACTGAAACAAGACCTTTTGATTCGGCAAATAGATTCGGAAAAACAGGAGGAGCTTCATGAAGCAAAACTGAATTTCTTTACCAATATCTCCCATGAATTCCGTACGCCATTGTCATTAATTATTGGACCGTTAAATCAATTAAAAGACGATCGTTCGCTTTCAGCATATGCCCAGGAACACCTTGGTTATGCAACAAGAAATGCGGATCGCTTGATGAATCTGGTTAATCAGCTGCTTGATTTCAGAAAACATGAAGGGGGAAAGATGAAATTGTTTTGCCAAAAGGTTCATGTCGCTACATATTTGGAAAACATTCGCCAGAATTTTTACTTTATTGCCGAGAAAAATAATATTCAGTTTTTCCTGGATAATAGGGTAAGCCCTGATTATGTTGGAGGTTTTGATCCGGAGCAATTTGAAAAAGTCCTTGTCAATTTGATTTATAATGCGTTTAAATTTACGGACAAGGGAGGTAAAATAAAGATACAGGTTGAGCTAGAAGGGGAAGGCGAGTTGGAGAAATTGCTTGTTTCCGTTTGGGATTCTGGGCGTGGAATCCCTGCCAAAGATATACCTTTTGTATTTGAACAATTTTATCAGGCCAATGC
The DNA here is from genome assembly GCF_014170215.1 of Sphingobacterium sp. UME9. Taxonomy (NCBI): domain Bacteria; kingdom Pseudomonadati; phylum Bacteroidota; class Sphingobacteriia; order Sphingobacteriales; family Sphingobacteriaceae; genus Sphingobacterium; species Sphingobacterium sp. UME9. The sequence goes on from NZ_LZZP01000013.1 coordinate 1,655,519, forward strand.
AAAAGGCCTGTCGGCTACCAGTGGCGGAATAGGTTTGGCACTTTGTCGTTCGATCATACATCTGCACGGGGGAAAACTCACTGTTGAAAGTAATATGGCACAGGAGCCGGCAGACTTCAATACAGTATTTCGGATCAGCCTGCCCCAGGGGGATGTCAACATCGAAGAACTCATGGTTTTAGACGGTACTGCAGCGACGATATGCTCAGAGCCCGCAGATGCCGATATGCCACATGTGGATGCTATAAAAACAGAAATTGAGCCTTCTGCAGCGGATGAAGATAAGCCAATCATACTTGTTGCCGAGGACAATGTGGAGCTTCGCTGTTTTCTATGTGAAAACTTACGAAAAAAATATATTGTTTTAGAAGCTAATGATGGTATTGAGGCACTGGAATTGGTACAAGCAAGACAGCCCGATATTATCATTTCAGATGTAACGATGCCCAACTGCGATGGAATCACACTTTTGCAGCAGATTAAAAACGATAGTAGTTCAAATCATATTCCTGTGATTCTTTTGACAGCCCGTACAGCTGATCCTTATATCACAGAGGCGTTTGAAATCGGTACAGATGACTACATTACCAAGCCCTTCAGTATGCCACATCTCATTCAGAAAATTTCAAACATCATACAGACGCGGAAACGATTGGAGGAAAAATTTGTACAGAATTATCTTCTCGGAGCACAGGGAACAGATCTGCCCGAAAGAACTCGTTTCTTGGATCAGGTATTGAAGGTTGTCGAAGAAAATCTGGGCTGTGAAGATTTTGGGGTGCAGGATCTTACAAAAGCCATCGGCGTGAGCCGCTCTGTTTTGTACCGCAAGATTAAGCAGCAAACGGGACTGAATTTGGTTGAATTTATTAATATGGTACGTCTTAAGAAAGCAGCCTATATTTTAGTGAACGATACTGGTTTGAGTATCAGTGAGGTGGCTTATCAGGTTGGGTTCAATGATCCAAAATATTTTAGCAAAACATTTAAGAAATTCTATAAGCAGAGTCCACGTACCTATGTTGAAAAATTCGGTATCAAGGAAAGCAGCAATTAAGAAAAATAAGCGAAGGTCTCCACGATTTGGTAAGCATCAGCAGCCCTAAAAGCAGCCCGAAGGTTTTTTTGGAGGCAAAAAAAAAGGTTTTCAAACGGGGAGAATGAAAACCTTCAATAACCAATTATAAACCTAAATTATGATGCAACAAATATAGTTGTTTTTAATACTATTTTAAAAATAATTCACCTTTTAAAAACTGTTTTGTGGCTGGTCAGCTACAGGCTGTTGTTGCGCTGTCACTGGAAGAACCTGAGCATAGCTTATACGCTTTTGACCAGCTTATGAATAACGTATAAAATGGTCAATCCCAACAGCGCAAATATGCCATAACCTAATCCAATCTGAAACTGCGAAGAAGGGTTTACCAAGCTTACGGTGATGTAACTGAGTGAAGAGGTAAGGAGGTAGGTAATTCCGCCAACTAATCCACCGGCAATACCTGCCGACAATGGAAACCTGCCCAAACAGTAGCTGAAATAATTGTTAAAGATAAATCCTGCAGTGCAATGTACAGCAAATGCGAAAAATGTTAATGTATATAGGTTTGACAGGTAAGGTGAAACGATCAGCATACAGACAATCAGACTGATCTGAATAAAATTGGCGATTCTCAACTTTGGAACCAAGGCTCTTTTAATAAGGGCTTTACCAATAAAACCACCACACATCCAAGCTAAGCCCATAATAAGTGAGGTATAACCGGTTGTAATCGCACTATATCCCAGTTGATGTTCAATAAAAAAAGGACCACTGAGATTGTAGAACATAACGAGACCGTAGGATATGCCACACATGACTATACCGAACGTAAAATCGTTGCTTTTAAGCATCATTTTAAATTCGCCGATCAGGTAGTTGATATGGAGTGGTTTTTTCTGTTTGATTGTTTCGCCAGAAAAGATCAGTTCAAGGATGAAAAGTACGGCACTGTAAACGGCCAGAACCATAAAGTTAGAACGCCAACCAAATTGTGTTTGGAGGTAGCCACCAATAAAAGGAGCGACAATCGGCCCGATCGACCAGACGATGGTCATAATGCTGAGGTAGTGTTTGCGCTGCTCACCTTCGTAGACATCCACAAAATAGGCTCGTTTTGATATGACCACAAATGCCGATAAGATTCCCTGAAGTATACGCATGAGGTAAATAACCCAAATATCTTGCGTGCTTGCTGTGATCCAGAAACTGACAATGAAAAGGAAAAGAGATATCAGGTTGATTCGATATCTTCCCCAAGCGTCAACTAATGCTCCTGTAAAGAACTGGGCAACGCCATAGCTGATTAGAAAAAGCGAAAGTGTTAACTGGATTTTGCTTTCGTTTAAGCCAAGCTCCTGGGCCATTTGTGGCATTGACGGAAGATAAATGTCGGTGGCAAGTCCTGTAATCGGAACAAGTGCAAATGCTAGTATCGTCGGGATAAAAGATTGCTGTGGTTTAGTGTGTTTTTCCATCCTTTAATTTTTTAAATTACCCGTCTCTATGGACGTTTACGTTGCCAGCCACTTTTTCTCTTTGGCCCCGTAAATATGATGTCGACAAAAGTAGCTTCATTGCCTGTTTCGAAAGATATAGAATTCAAACAAATTATTGTGAAAATCAAACAGACTTATTGCGAAAGGCTAAAGGGGGTACACCAGCATGTTTTTTGAAATAATTACTGAAGTTCGCCGGTTCTTCAAAACCTAAGGCATAAGCGATTTCATTGATATTCCAGCTGCTATGGTGAAGGAGTGCCTTTGCTTCCTGTGTGATACGCAGTGCGATGAGTTCTTGCGTGGTTTTTCCTGTATTTTGTTTCAAAGCCCTGTTTAGCGAATTGACATGGATGTTGAGCTGTTGCGCGTAATCCGTTGCATTTTTAAAACGAAGTAAATTTTCGGTGTCAATCGGAAATTGGCGTTCCAATAGTTCTAGGAAAAGATGGGAAATACGCTGATTTGCGTTTTGGTAAGGTGATATACCCTCATTTGGCGCTAGTTTTAACGTTTCTAAAACGAGTAATTGTAACTGATTCCGGATAATTTCATATTTGAAAGAAAAATCAGATCGTAGTTCCGTATTCATACGCTGAAAAATGTGATCGAAAAGATCGACCTGCTCATTAGTTAAGAAATAGACTGGGCTACCACTTGGGTTGAAAAAGTGACTTTCGAGAATGTTATGGTTATAATGTTTGTCTTCCTGAATGAATTTTTGTGTAAAAAGACAGAACCATCCCTTTTGATCAGGATTGTCTGTTTCCCAAGAGTAGGGAACGAGTGGACTTGAAAATACAAGTGCGGGACGGTCAATAGGGATCCATTGATCGCCATAGTGCAATTGACCCTGGCCGATCATGAGGGATATTTTGAAGTAATCTTTTCTATTGTAGGGTGATTTTAAGGGACAATGCTCACGTGAAAATAAGTTAAAATGAGAAATTTGTTCGGGCGAGGAGCCAATTGGGTAATTGGATTCTCGAAATACCCGTTGATAGAAATCAATAATATTTTCGGAAGTTGTCATGATGCAAAGTTATAAAAATCAAACATTTCATGTTGGATACTGTTTCTCTTAGTCGGTCATTGATTCGTAAAATATGAATTGGAACAAAAAGAAAGGTCCCATCACGTCGTTAGCTATGACTAGCCCGGGTGATGAGACCTTATAAAAGGAAGCGATTATTAGGATCTCGATTTTAAAAATTCCTTGACAAATTCATCGTCGTTTAAGTCTGGGTAGTCTTTATATACACGATCAATTTCTTCTTGCTGTCCGATGGATAGATTCTCGTCGGGGTTTAGACACCAGATGCCTTTCATCAGACCTTGTCTGCGGAGCACCTCATGTAAGCCTGGTATACAGCCATGGAATGCATTTGCTGGGTCAAAAAATGCTGCATTACTGTCTGTTACAGCAATCGCTTTGCTCAGAAGATGACTTGCATGGAGGTTGTTGGGGTCCTGTTTGTATGTTTTTATTTCCTGAAGGAGTTCAACAGCTTTTGCCGTCCAAACAGCCCAGTGGCCTAATAGTCCGCCTTTAAATTCTATGGCGACGTTTCCCCCAGCTACGGGGAAATTATACACGCTCATCAGATCGTTGACAATATTGTCATCATTGCCCGTGTACATGGCAATTTGATTTCGCCGGCTGGAGTTGGCTATAGCACGCATAACGTCTAATGTCTGGTAGCGGTTGAACGACGCACATTTGATAGCGACGACGTTGTCGATTTCGGCAAACTGCTGCCAAAAGGAATAGGAGAAAATACGGCCACCAACGGCGGGTTGAAGATAGAATCCAAAGACAGGAATAATGGCTGCTATTGCTCTGACTCGATCTAATATCGCATTTTCAGTCCAGCTCTGCAGGCCGCCCATACTCAAAAGTCCGATATCATAACCGTATTTAAGTGCAGTTGTTGCCTCCTGTTCAGCTTGTTCTGTGGCACCGCAGATGCCTGCAATTTTGATAAATGGTCGTTGGAGTTCCGCTTTCTCGACTTCTTCGCTAGCCCATCTCAATACGGTTTCAAAAAGGTTGATCTCGGGGTCACGGATTTCGAATTGGGTTGAATGTACAGCTACGGCGATTCCACCGGCTCCACTGGCTATGTAATATTGAGTCAGGAGCCGTTGATGTGCCTCGTCAATGCTGCGGTCCTCATGTAAGGCAAGAGGGTGTGCCGGAATTACCGTCCCTTCCCAAAGCAACTGTTGTAATTTGTTGTCTAAAGTTTTCATTAGAATTTTCCTTTTCGTTCTTGAAAATGCGTGTCCTTATTCCATAGTTCGCCGCCCTGGGTCAACCATTTGGCTGTAATGTCTATCGCTTCGCGTATGGTTGTTTTCGGATAGCCAAATAAACGATGGCATTCGGACGCATTGTTGAGTAAAGCGGTTCCGGCGGGTTCATTTACAAATATTGGCCTTGTGTTGAAATGCTCAGCAAAACGCTCTGCGATCCATCGTGTAGAAAGGATTTCAGGTCCTGTGACATTCAGTATTTTGGCTGGAGACTGACAGTGCAGTAATGATCTTAAGGCAATTTCGTTGGCATCTCCCTGCCAGATGACGTTGACGTTTTCGGTTGTCAAATCTATTGGGAGCTGCCCTTTGACCGATTTGGCAATTTCTACGAGCACACCGTAGCGAAAATCCACCGCATAATTCAATCGGTAGATCAGGGTAGGTGTACCGTTTTTCTTCGAAAAATACTCGAATATACGCTCTCTCCCCAAACAGGATTGCGCGTATTCGCCGACAGGCTCCGGAGTTCTTTCCTCAGAAACGCCGGCATTGCTTATCGGTACAAATGGAAGTACGTTACCCGAAGAAAAAGCAACAATGTTGGAATCTTGAAAATGAGAAGCCACCATTCCGGGAAGATAGGTATTCATCGCCCAGGTAAAATCTTCATTTCCTGTGGTGCCGAATTTATGTCCTGCGAGGTAAATGACGTTCGGAACCTGCGGGATCTTTTTGAGTTCTTCCTCATTCAGTAGGTCGCAGGCGATTGTCTTTATACCTAGATCCTCCAGTTCCTGTTGAAGTTCCTTGGTTGAAAAACGCGAAACACCAATGACCTTTTTGTCTATTCCTGCAGCTTGAATAGCCCGCATGGCTAGCTTTGCCATGCTTGGCCCCATTTTTCCGCCAATACCCAGGAAAAGGATATCACCTTGTATCTTTTTTATATCTTCAATTAGATCTAATGATGGTGCAAGCAGCTGCTGTTCCAATTCCGCTAAATTGTTATGGTCCATATCTGAATTATTTGATTAAATTATAGAGATTACTAAAAGCAAGAAAAACGAGTAATATAAGTCCGAGTATAGCCCATAATCGCGTTAAGGGGCTGTTTCTGAGCGCGCCCATAATTTCTTTGTCGTTCGCGATCAGAAAGAGGATAATACCAATAAAGGGAACTAAAAAAATGGTGATGCTTTGCGCAAAAACAATAAGCTCCAAGGGAAGATTTCCGAAGATAAGCGCGATGGCAGATCCAAAAATCATGACCAAAGAAATAAATAGTTTCACTTTAGGGTGATTGAGATCGTTGCCGAAGCCAAAGGTGTCGCCCAGTAAGGATCCGCCTAATACGGCATTGCCGATCAAGGAGGAAAAGGAGGCACCGAAGAGGCCGATAAAAAAGAGGTGTGAAGCATAGGTTCCCAAAAGCGGTTCCAGTGCACGGCCCATCTCAGCGGCAGAATTTAACTTAATCCCTTGGGGGTGAAGCGTATTTGCTGCACAGACCATAACGGCTGCACTCATGATGCCAAGAATAATAATACCTATTCGGCTACCGATTATCTGTCGTTCAGTACGCTGTTTGCTGGCCGATAATTTTCTTCTTGATTGAACAAGATAACTTTGATAAAATGCACCCACAATCGAAAAGCAAGAAGCCGTAAAAGCAATTATTAAGCCTACTGATGAAGGTGGGATGCTGGGAATAAAGCCTAAGAAAAAGTCCTGTGCGGGTGTCTTTATCATAATCGCGGTGGAAAGAAAAGCAAATAACATCAGGATGATAAGTCCAAGCATAAGTTTTTCCAATAGCGCGTAGAAAGACTTGAAGAACAACAGTAGGATGCCGATGACATTAAAAACGATGATCCATATTTTGGGGTTTGTGCCCGTGGCTTCTGAAACAGAAATGGAGACACCTGTCGCATTCCCCGATTGAAAACAGGTTGCAACGAGGAAGATTCCGAGGCCAATGATGATGGATGTTGTTTTACCAAATTTCTGGCGAATTAAAACAAGTAACGATTCGTCTCTCGCGATACCGATACGTGCCGCCATATTGGTGAAAACCATCATAAAAAAGATGGCGACGACGACAACCCATAATAGAGAGAAACCATAGTCTGCACCCATTTTTGATGTGATGGTCATTTTGCTGGGCCCGAAAACCAGGGCGGCGGTAATGATGCCGGGACCCAAGATGGATAGCCAACTTTTCAATAAAGAGGGTTTTGGCTCGAGGTTATTTTCCATGAGATTTATCGTAATGAGGTTAAATGCTGTTGGTTGATTTTAGGGGCAGAATTTCCAAAGTGTGTGCGGATATAATTGCTGATTTCAATGACTTCTTCATTTTTCAGGAATGAAAAAGATGGCATTGCACTTTCGTATTTGACGTTGTTTATTGTTTTGTCTTTCAGTCCATGGAGGATAACCTGCAATAGCGGTGCTGGGTCGCCTTTGACAAGAGATGAATTGGCTAATGGGGGAAAGGTATTTGTAAGTCCCTTTCCATCTGCTTTATGACAAGATGCGCAATAGGCTTCGTATAATGCCTGACCACTTTTGGCAGGGGAGTTGGCCGGGTTGGCTGCAAGGGGTTTAATCATTGGCGCAGATGCTTTATCGGTAATACGGAGACGATAGATCACATCGTCATCGGGCTTTGGAAACCCCTTTTGCGGATTCCAGTCACGGTTGCTTGAACAGAAGTAAATGTCTCCATTGGGTAAGGTCAATACGGATCTTAGCCGGCCAAGTTGATCTTTGAATAGGATCTTCTCATCGACGATCTGTTGACCATCGGCGGATAATTTTAGGATACGTAAAGACTGATTTTTTAAAGTAGCGAGCAATAGACTATGTTGCCATTCAGGGATAACATTAGAACTGTAATACGCCATTCCGGATGGTGCAACGACTGGAGTCCACGATTTAATAGGCTCCTGTCTTGGGGAGTTTTTGGCAATAGCTTTTTCCTTTTCTGTATCAATCATACCTTCGATCTGCGGCCAGCCATAATTTTTTAGGGGTTGGATCAGGTTAATTTCATCCTCGATGGCATCGCCATGTTCGGACGTGTAAATTAAGCCTTTTGCATCATGGGTAAGTCCCTGCATGTTCCGAAATCCCCATGCATAGACATAGCTGTTTGCAATTGGATTGTCTTTTGGGATGCTCCCGTCGAGATTGAGGCGTAAGATTTTGCCATTTAATGAGGTGCTGTCTTGCGCAAAGGTATCACTTGCTGCATCTCCTGTAGCCCAATACACTTTTTTGTCTGTCGAAACAATAACCCTGGAACCGTTATGTCCGGTGTTTCCAGGAATCTGTAAAAGCAATTTTGGGTTTGACAGCTTGCCTGCCGTATTATAATCGTAACGATATAAGTTGGAGAAAATGAGACTATCCTTTTTGCTGGTGTAAGAAAGGTAAAGATAGGCCTGTTGCTGTTCGGGTTGATACAGCGCCATTCCCAATAGTCCCAACGTGCGCTGGTGGTAGACGTCGGTGAGGCTGTCCACCAAAGTAACAGCTTTTGTTTTTGTATCCAGTCTTCGTATACTTCCTCCGATTTCAGAAAACAGAATGGCATCGTTGATCCGGTCATATTGTAAGTCCCATGGCACATGGAGTTTTGTAGCTTCTTTTGATAGCGATAGTATGCTGTGCTCCAGTTGGATGTTATTTATTGGCTTACTTTCTCTTTCCGTCTCGGAAGAACAGGAGGATAGTAGCGGGATCAGCGATACAAGCCAAATATAGGTTTGTTTTTTCATATAGGATCTACGGTTATTCCTTTGATTTATTTGGTTAGTCAAATGTAGTTGAATAAAAATAAATATACAAAAAATAAGTAAAATTGTATACAAAAATATTTTATCAGCCTACGCTAAATACGATTTAGTTTATAATTACACAGCTAAAAGAGCGGTGTTATGGAATTGTCACGAACTTGTTAGCCAGCCTATTTTTGTAAAAAAGTAAAAAAAATATTGAATTGTATACAAAAAATATATATTATTGTATTCACTATGATAATTATGGAGATGCAATTTAGACCATATTAGGGTCGAGCGTTATGTTTCCTGAAAAAATACCAATAAACTAAAGAGCTTATAAATCATTTATTTAACCACTTTAACCTGAGTATTCATGATACTAAAGCAGATTAAAATCCGGGATGTAATAAACAGGAGTTGCCTTTTGGTGGGGCTACCTTTTATTTCGATGGCTGCATTGGCAAATGTACCTTCTTCCCTTAACAATGGAAAGATTCCGATCTCGGATGTTTTAAACCCTTCGTCGGGTTTAGCTAAATTTCAGCAGCAGCTCGTTGGGCAGGTGCTGGACGCCAAAGGGCAGCCACTGTCCGGTGTAGAAGTGCGTAACCTTAAAAATGCAACTGTTACCGTTACGGATCAAGAAGGTCGTTTTAAATTAACGGGTTCCGTTTCCGATCAGATTCAATTTCGGTTAATCGGTTTTAATACAAAAGTGGTGTCGGGGAAAGATGTGCAGGCTTTGGTGCTTGATGCGAGCGAAAATGCACTGGATGAGGTTGTTGTGGTAGGGTATGGTAAGCAGAAAAAAGGCAACTTGACTGGTGCTGTGGCCAGTGTCAATTTTGATCAATCGACCTCGAGTCGGGGTCTTTCCAATGCCTCGCAGGCATTGCAAGGTGTTATTCCTGGTTTGGCCGTAAGTCAAAACTCCGGAATGGCCGGAAATAATGCAGCGGATCTTTTGATCCGGGGATTGGGGACGGTTAACAGTGCTGGACCGCTGATCGTGGTCGATGGAATGCCCGATGTCAATATGAACCGTGTGAATGTGAATGATATTGAAAGTGTGACCGTACTAAAAGATGCTTCTTCGGCTGCAGTATACGGTTCCAGAGCGGCCAATGGGGTTGTATTGATCACGACAAAGTCTGGTAAAAGAAACAGTAGGACGGCTATTTCCTTTAGTGCCAACAAATCGCTGGTGAAACCTACCCGCTCTTTTGATTTTGTCAATAATTATGCAAAAGCAATGACGGCTACTCAAAGGGCACAGGCTTATAATACTGCCGCATCTGCATTCAATTTTAAGAATGGAACCATCGACGAATGGTTGGCTTTAAGTATGATCGACCCGAGATTATATCCAAGTACCGATTGGTGGGATGTTATTCTCCGCAATGGTCAAAGCGGGAATTATAATGTTTCCATTAATGGAGGAACTGAAAATAATAATTACTATTTGTCTGTCGGTATGCTCGATGAGAAGGGGATACAGATCAATAATGATTTTAAACGTTATAACGCCGCATTTAACTTCGAAACCAAAGTAACCAATACCATCGGTGCTGGGGTCCGGTTCTCCGGAAACTGGTCCGATTACCGTTATAACTATGAAGACGGTATGACTGCCAACTCGACAAGTGGGATGGATCTGTTTACCTCACCAGCAGGTATATTGCCTTATGATCCTATTACCGGTTTTTATGGCGGTGCAATGTCTTACAATGAAAGTCCGCAGGCCAATAATATTTATGCGGATTACATGACGCGCAACCAGAACCACATGAATCAAAAGCAGGCTTTGGTGAATGGTTATTTAAACTGGAAGCCATTTAAAGGATTTGAGGCTAAAGTGGATTATGCCCTAAATTATGATACGCGTTTTCAATGGAAGGCAGATATGCCGACAAAGTTATATAACATCCGGACAGGATTGTCTATCCGGGATCTTGTGCCGACAAATGATGGGATATATAATACAGACCGGAACAATTACAAAACCCAGCTGAACTTCAAATTGAGTTACGATCATAAGTTTGGCGCTAACCATGATTTCTCTGCTTTGGCCGTGTATTCAGAAGAATATTGGAATAATCGTGTTTTAGCAGGTAGTCGCTTAGATCGTTTGCACCCTAGTTTACATGAAATTGATGGCGCTTCTGAAGACGTGCAAAATGTGTCGGGATCATCATCGGCAGAAGGTTTGCGTTCTTATATTGGACGATTAAATTATACAGCCTTCGGAAAGTATATGTTTGAAGGGAACTTCCGGGTAGATGGTTCTTCACGTTTCTTGCCGGGCGATCAATATGGTTTTTTTCCGTCTGCGGCAGTGGGATGGCGGATTTCAGACGAGGTATTTATGTCGGCATTTAAGGAAAAGATCAGGATGAGTTCGGCCAAATTTAGAGCTTCTTTTGGTTCTTTGGGAAATAATAGTGGTGTAGGATTGTATGAGCAGAAGCAATCTTTGGTCTCTAGTCCTTATTATTTGATTGACAATAGTACAGGAACAGGGTCTGTTGTCAAAGGGTTGATCAATAAGAAACTGATCAACTATGACCTTACCTGGGAAAAGACACGTGTGTTTAATTTGGGTTTGGATCTTGGATTCTTTAAAAATAAACTGACTGCGGAGCTGGATTATTACGAAAGAAAGACGATCGGTATGAACAGGCCTTCGGATGTATCTATGCATCTGACGGGTTTATTCACTGCCCCCCGACGTAATATTGGTGATATGATGAATAAAGGGCTGGAAGCAAATGTTACCTGGAATGACCGAAAGGGAGATGTGGGTTACATGCTGAACTTTAATGTTGGGTATAACAAGAACAAGCTGCTGTCTTGGAATGAGCAGTTGCAAAGAGGTTCGGTATTTATTGATATGCCTTATAATTTTATCTATGCTTTCGAATCGTTGGGCATTGCTCAGTCTTGGCAGGATGTCTATAATGCTGTTCCTCAGGGCGCTTCCCCGGGGGATATTTTGTTGAAAGATGTCAATGGTGATGGCAAATTGGATGCGAATGACCGTGTGGCATATCCAGCTTATCAACTAGGTAGACCAAAGGTGAATTACGGATTCAGAGGTTCGGTGGACTATAAAGGTTTTGATTTTTCTTTCCTGTTGCAGGCTGCCACAGGAAGAAAGGAATTTTGGATGAACAAAGCGAATTCGAATTTTTTAGGAACGGCAAATCAGGCTATTACTGAGGACCAGTGGAATAATATGTGGAGCCTGGACAATCGCGATGCTGATTATCCTAAGTTACTTCCAAGTACATTAGGATCAACGAGTCCAAATGCGTATTTGAGCACATTTTGGCTGCAAAACATGTCTTATTTAAGGGTGAAAAATCTGCAGCTTGGCTATACTTTTAAGAAAGAATTACTGATGAAGCTGGGTATCCAGAAGTTACGTGTATTTGGTTCGGTCGATAATTTAGCGGTATTGACGAGCTTTAAAGGCTTAGATCCGGAGAAAAGTACCTATACCAATGATGCCTATCCGATGACGAAGAGTTTTGTGGTTGGACTGAATGTAGACTTATAATATTTGAACTTATGAAATCGATATATAACATATTGTTTATTTCTTCTTTGCTGCTTCTTGGTTTGTCCGCGTGTCGCAAAGATTTGTTGAATCAGAATCCAACAACAACGCCAAGCTCCGAAACGTTCTGGGTGGACGAAAATGACGCGCTTGCTGCGTTAATGGCGAACTATTCCATATTTAGGCCTTGTTTTGATCGCGACTATCATTTTGATGGACATGGAGATTTCCTTAAAATGTACAATACTGGTGCAGCGCCTATTTCATTAACGGTCAATAGTCCGATGAATTATGGCTCTGGTGCATCGGCAATGTATAGAGCATTGTATGGATCTATATTCAGTTCTAACTTTGTGATCGAAAATACCAATGCGCGTTTGTTGCCCGTAGCAAAAACTGATGCTGTAAAACAAACCCTGGAAACTATCGTGGCGGAGGCCAAGTTGTTGCGCGCCATTGCATACTTTAGATTGATTTCTCTATGGGGTGATGTGCCTTATTTTTATAAATCGGCGCCAGCTCCCATAGAGGCTGATACGGTGCGGAGAATGCCTATTGCACAGCTGAAAGATTCTATTATGGCCGATTTGAACTATGCAGTGGACAAATTGCCCAACAAGGGGTCTGCAATTGGTCGTGCCGGTAAGCCTGCTGCATTGGCCTTTCGTGGTAAGTTTCAATTGTACTGGGGGTCGTGGAAGAAAAATGGATGGCCTGAATTGGATGGATTTGTACAATCTGCTGCAGAGGCTAAAACGGCATATACTGCGGCCGCTGCGGATTTTAAACGTGTAATCAATGATTTTGGAATCAAAATGTTTAGAAATGGTGATCCAGGTCAATGGGGTGAATTGGGGAAGGCTGATGTGCTCCCAAATTATTACTACATGTTTATACCTTCTACGGGCAACTTGAGCCAAGATGAGGAAATGGTCATGGTGCTTACCCACGGCGGTGTGGGAACAAAACAAAGTGAGGAATATCAGCGGGTATGGACGGGGCCATTGGTATCTTTAGGACAGAATCAAGCGATTCCGCGCTATGAATTGGCCGACCGTTACCAATCTACCATTACAGGAGATTTCTTGCCAAAGATGGTTCAGCTAGATCCGGTTAAAAATCCAGCCGCACGTACTACGGCAAATTCAGCGGTGAACCCTGAGTCGTACCGTAATCGCGATTATCGCATGAAAGCGACTTTGTTGTGGGATTACGAATTGATTATGAGTATGAGCCCTACGGAGACCACAGGTTATATTCCCTTTGTCTACAAAACTTGGGGAGCTGCGGTGACAGTTAACGGTGTCTCCTACAAAACTTCCTTTACCGATAATACCACAAATCTCTCGGGATTGCAATCGCGTAAATTTGTGCGCAATTATGGTGGTGTGGCGCGTAGTGATGGAAATTACAATTGGCCTTTGATGCGCATTGCTGACGTATACCTGATGTATGCTGAGGCAACCAATGAGATCGGTGGTCCACAGGCGGATGCAATTGATTTGGTTAATAAGGTCAGGCGTCGTGGTAACCTACCTGCGCTTGCTGGAGCTAAAACCTCGTCTCGTGATGTATTTTTTGATGCTATAGAGCAGGAAAGAATTGTTGAGTTGTTTGGTGAGGGACAGCGCGCATTTGACTTGAGGAGATGGCGTAAACTGGAAACAGTGTTTGGTAAACCTTATGGTGATGGAAAATGGTTCCAGGATAGTTTTGGAAATAATTGGGAACGCTTTTTCTTCAATGAGTCTGAATTGACTTATCAAAAGTGTTATATCTATCAAATTCCGGAAACAGAACGTTCGCGGAATCCGAATTTAACACAAAATATACCTTGGAAATAATATGGTAACACTTGACTGTAATAAAATGAAATATACATTATTTTTAATCGGTATGCTGTTCGTTAGCTTGTCCGGTTGTAAGGATGATTATCCAATGGATGAGGATGGTTTGTTGATCACGACCAGGTCGGAATGTTATGTCAGTAGTTTTGAACTGTTGGGCGCCGATTTTCAGACCGTACGGACAAAAGCTGCGTTGGTGGATACCGTTGAGCAAACCATAAAAGTGGAGGTGCTCTTTGGTACGGATTTGAAAAATCTATACCCACAGTTTTCATTGGTCACCGATGCGGTGTTAGATCCTAAGATTTTAGGAAAACAGGATTTTTCCAATTTGGATACGCCACGTGAATGGACTGTCGTGTCTGGAAATAGAAAGGTTCGTAAGACGTATAAAGTTTATTTGACAGTACAAAAATAAGTAAGCTGATGAAAACAAATTATTTAAAAATAGGGCTGTTGTCCATCGGATTTGGGCTCTTGTTGTTCGGTTCTTGTAAAGAAGAGGCTTATGAAATTCCAACAGCAAAAGATGGTTTGCAAAACGATATTATTAAGCGCTCTTTAGGGCCAAATGTGGTTGGGGCTACCATAGATTTTGCTTATGCTGCGGCGATTTTGCCAGATCAGGGGAAACTTACATCAATTTCTGTAGAAGCCAGTATTGCGGGTGATGAGGGTACCGTGCTTGAAAACAAATCGTACTACACCAGTAGTACAGGTGCAGATATAGGTGTTGTTGTTGGCGACCCTGCTACAGTAAATGGGAATAACATGGAGGTGAAATTTACAAAAGATACCTCCGCTTCAACGCTGCGTTATAGCTACAAAATACCGGCAGCAGCAAAAGGTAAATCGGTCACTTTTACGTTCAGGGCGAGGTCCAGTAATGGGCAGGAAATTGCCTTGAAGACCGAAGCTTATGCGATTCGTAATATGGATATGGCTTTGGACTTGATCGGGAAAGACGGCGCGGCCTGCTTTTTTTCTGTGGCCGACCTAAAATGGTATACTGCTACCGAAGCTGCAGCAAACCCGGATAAGATCGATTTGATCTATTTGTATCGGTCGTTGCCAACGGTGACTTACGCACATTCTTTGGTTGCTCCCACGACGGATGCCAGTTATTTGCCGAGCTTCACCTTACCTGTGGGGCTGACAAATAAAACAAAGATCGTGAAGGCTTGGACGGTGCGCGATCAACAATTGGCGCGATTGCAATACAGTGTATTTGTGGACGATGTGGATTTGAAAGATAAATCGTTCGTAGATGCGCCAGATTTTGCGATTAATTTAAAAGCTGAATCAGGAATATGGCTGCAAACGGCTGATGGTAAATACAATGCTTATGTATTTGTCAATAGCGTAAATAATACTACAAAAGAAATGAAGATCAGTGTAAAAAGGTTGCAAGTAAAATAAAGATATGGGTGCAAGGATATGGCTAAAAGTTAAAGGTACTTTTTTGGGGATCGCTTTTATGGCGATCCTTGGAACGTCCTATGGGCAGCAGGCAAAGGTTACTTCGATAAAAGGAAATGGACAGCGCCTGCAGGTGCAGGTGGATGTTCCGACGGCTGGTGTCTATACCTTGGTTTCTGAAGGTGAGGTTACCGATTTGGATAAAATTAAGGCTGCAGATAAAACAGGTATGATGACGCTGTATGCGATGATTGATGTTCGCGCTGCACGATCGACCAAACGGATCGTATTTGACAGCTTTAAAGGTGCGAAGCAAGATCTTGGTAAATTTTATTTTGAGAAAGGGAAGCAGACGGTCGGTATGCAATTGCCAGCTTATTTTAAGATTAAAGCTGTTTCAATCAATGCCTTTGTACCTCCGGTTGCGCCAGCTGCAGCAGAAAATTATAAACCAAAGATTGTTCCCCCTACAGGTCACCCGAGACTATGGGTTAACAAAGAATCTTTGCCGGTCGTTAAGGGGCGGTTGGAAGAAGCGGAGCATCTCGAAGCTTGGGGGAAAGTGAAAACACTTGCGCAACAACCTGTTCAATTTATTTTTGATCCGAATAAGGAAATGTTTTACGATGAAAAGCTTGAGCGTGCTATTGAATCAAAAGCGTTTTATTACCTCATGTCCGGTGACGAAAAAATAGGCAGGGAGGCGGTCAGGCTGGCCGATCAATACCTGACGATGTTGGAGTTCGGGAATGTTTCCTATGGTGATATTACACGCGAGTTGGGGCGTGCAAT
Source organism: Sphingobacterium sp. UME9 (assembly GCF_014170215.1). Lineage (NCBI taxonomy): Bacteria > Pseudomonadati > Bacteroidota > Sphingobacteriia > Sphingobacteriales > Sphingobacteriaceae > Sphingobacterium > Sphingobacterium sp. UME9. The sequence goes on from NZ_LZZP01000013.1 coordinate 1,671,715, forward strand.
TTACACGGGCGCACTGGTGTATGACTGGTGCTACGCATTATTGGATGTGCACGTTAAGACCAGTCTGCATAAAAATATGATGCGTCTGGCGCAAGATATGGAAATTGGCTGGCCTCCCTTTTTTGGTATCGAAAGTATTATCAATGGGCATGGGAATGAGGCGCAGGTGTCGCGCGATCTGCTGGCAATGAGTATTGCTTTATATGACGAGGATCCGGTACCTTACAAGTATACTTCGTATTCTATTTTGGAAGAGTTGGTGCCTATGCGCAAGTTTGAGTATCAGTCTCCGCGCCATAATCAAGGTGTTGATTACGGTGGCTATCGTTTTGGGTGGGAAATGCATGGAGCCTGGTTGTATTATCGCATGATCGGTTATCCGGTTTTTGATGATAATATCAAGAATATGCCCTATTATTGGCTGTATATGCGTACTCCTGACGGAAAAATGTTACGCGACGGCGATATGTTCAATGTAAAGTACAACAGCAGTGCTGATTTTTATTGGAAAAATCCACAGACCATGCTGCTTTGTTATGCCTATTCAGGCAATCCGGTAATTAAGGCTGAGTTTGTCAAGCAGGGCGGTTTGCCCGACAATCCAATCTTGTTCCTCCTCTTGGATGATCCAAAATTGAAGCCTGATTTTGATCGCAAGAAAATGCCGTTGACGAAAGATTTTGGACCTATTTTAGGGTCTATGGTTGCCCGGACAGGCTGGAGCGAAGAGAACGGAAGTTCCGATGTGGTTGCAGAAATTAAGGGTGGCGGTTATCATTTCGGCAATCATCAGCATGCCGATGCAGGTGCACTGCAGATTTATCACCATGGTATTCAGGTTGGTGATCTTGGTCTGTATCTTTCGTATGGTTCCCCTTATGATTTTAACTTTAATAAACGGTCGGTTGCACACAGTATGCTGTTGGTGCGTGATCCTGCGGAACCGCTTTTATTCAGGACCAAAACAAACGATGGTGGGACTCGGTTTAGCCAGCGTTTTCCGCGCACGGTTGACGAGGTGTTAAATGATTCTTGGTACCATACTGGAGAGATCAGGGCATCCGCATTTGGTAACGATCCCATTCAGCCGAGCTATAGCTATTTCAATATGGATCTAACGGCGGCATATACTGCTAAAGTGAAATCCTATGCAAAAAGTTTCCTGTTTTTGAATTTGAAGAGAAAGGATGTGCCTGCTGTCATTGTCTTATTGGATGAGCTTAAGACCAATGATAAGAAATTCGAACCCTATTGGCAGATCAATACGCTTGAAAAGCCTGTACCAAGTGAAACAGGTTTTGTGTTGACCAGTAAATTTAAAAACGCAGCCGGTTCTACTTATGTTGATTTGCTGAAGCCACAGTTAAAAGAGTGTGCGGTGAAGTTGTATTCAGATGATTCGACTGCTTTTGTTTTTGGTGATCTTTATCAGGTCAAGTCTCCATGGCCAGAGGCTAGGGGAACACGGATTATGATTTCACCCAAGCAGGAAAGTGATCAGGCCAGTTACGCTTCGGTTTTTCAGATGACGGAGAGTGGCTCTTCAAAATTACCGGTGTATTCGGAGGAAAAAGCGAATTATTACCTCATAAGAGTGGCTGATCGTTTACTGGTGGTGGCCAAACCAAATCAATATCTTGATGAGCCCATTGAATTTGTGGTACCGGGAGATCAACAGTATGAAGTTGTTGTGGTCGGTTTGAAAGATGGTTTCTGGAATATGAAAAGTTCATTAAAAAATAGTAGCTTTAATATAAATGTCCTGAAAGGGAATCATACAACCAGTTGGAAATCTAAAGCCGAAACTATTTATTTGTCGCCGGGAAGACAGTATGGAGCCCAAGAGGGAAAGATTAATTAAAGAATACATTGTTTAAATTTTTTTAATGATTTTGTATTCTTATTTTTGCATAAAATTGTATACAATATGAAAGAGGATTCGCTTGCCTATAAAGTTTATTTAGAAGTACGTAAGAAAATTTTGTCCAGTCAGCTGGCTGGCGGGGCAAGATTGGTGGAGAGTGCTTGGGCGGATAAGATGGCGGTGAGTAGAGTGGCTGTTCGTGAGGCTTTTATGCGTTTAGCAGGGGAGAGTCTGGTTGAGTTTGGTGAAAAAGGTGGCTGCTTTGTGAAGAAAATGACGGTCGAAGATGTGAAGGACATTCGTGAGCTGCGTGAGCTGTTGGAGATAGGTGCATTAAAGATTCTGTTTTCAAAGAAAAGTAAAGAGCTTATCGAAGATTTGGAACTGATCTGCAACGATTTTTCCGACATGGTCAGTAAAGGCTATTATGGTGGTGCTTGCGAGGCGGATGTTCGTTTTCATGAGCGGATTATTGAGGGAACCTGCAATTCAAGGTTGATTTCTATTTACAAGAATAGTAACATCCCCTTATTCCATATGAAGCTTGGGGCTATTATGGGGCAGATGGAAGATTACCTGGATACGGAGAAGGAGCATCGCGCTATTGTTGATGCGCTGAAAGCAGATGACTGGAATAAAGCTTATACCACCTTGGTTCATCATTTGGATCGGGGCGAGCAAGAAGCCTTGGAACTGGTTTAATATTTTTTTGGATTTTTATAATGGGTCTATTGTTTACAATAGACCCTTTTTTGTGCTGTCCCACTGCAACAATTGCCCTTTTTCAGCTTCTGTAATCATAAGTCCCTGAATGCCTTTTGGGTCTAAAGCACAATTTGTTGGATTCTTCCCCGGCGTAGGTATTTTCTCGGTCGTTTTGTTTTTGGTATCAATGGATAGGATGTGTTGCGATCCATAAATTGCTGCAAAAAGATAATTGTCCTGCGTGAGAGCTATGCCGTCCGGGCCGATACTACCGCCTGTTTCTATGAATTTTTCGATGTTTTCCACCTGTTGTGTCAAGCTGTTCCAGTGCATTTTCCAGATCCATTTTGTGCCTGTTTCAGCGACAAAAAGCGTGCAGTTGTCTGCTGCAAAGGCCAATCCGTTTGGGTAAAAAAGGCCTGTGTGGATCTTCGTAAGCGCACCATGTTTATGTAGACAGCAGATATAGCCTGTGCCATCTTCCAGGTCATTTCCCGGGCAGGAGAATAGTAGGTTCCCTTCGGTATCAAAACATAAGTCGTTGGGCATTTTTAATGGCTTTCCTGCGATTTCCGTGACTATTGTCGTCGTGGTTTTGTCGAAGGGATCATAGCAACGGATGCTGTTTTGTTGCGAGTCGCAAAACCATATTATGTCGTTTTTATCGATTGCAATTCCGTTGGGATGTCCATTCACAGCTATTCTGCTATACTGATTGTCTTTGTAATAGATCAAGTTTCCTGCTTCTTTCTCCACAAGCCATAGGCTACCCTCCCGGTCGAAAGCGGGGCCTTCTGGAAAAAGAAGTCCTTCAATGAGAATGTTCATTTTTAAAAATTTTAAAATTTATTTTAAATGTATACAAAAATATTGTAATTTAGTATACATAAAATATGGTGTATTTAAATACAAATTATTGATGACTGCAACATGTGTGGCGGTGATCGTCCAATTATAACAATAACAAATAGCAAAACTTTTAATAGGCATGCAAGAAAATGAAAAATCAGCCGCGATACTGCGGGAGAATGCAAGATGGATACCTGGTGGAGTGGTATCGTTAAATCGGAAGTCAGATCCGAATATCTGCTTCGTCAAAGGGAATGGTAGTTTGGTCGAAGATATTGATGGGAACAGCTACATAGATTATCAGGCTGGATTTGCAGCATCCTTTCTGGGGCATAATGATCCTGATGTGAACGCCGCAGTGTTACAGACATTGCAGGAGCAGCAGGTATTGATGGGGGCTGGGCCAACGTTACTAGAAGGTGAGTTTGCGGAGCTTTTTTGTCAGTCTGTTCCTTCGGTGGAGAGCGTTCAGATTACAACTACAGGATCGGAAGCGACTTACCATGCGATCCGTATTGCCCGTGCGGTAACAGGGCGTGATCATGTGATTGTTATGCAGGGGGGCTACAATGGCTGGCATAACGATGTGGCCTGCAATGTGATCAGTCAACGTGCAGATGTTGGCTCATATCAAAGTCCGGGGGAATATCCATTCGATTCATTAAGTGCTGGTGTTCCCAAAAATCACAGCGATTTAGTACACATTGTCAACTACAACGATTTGGAAAGTGTGCTGTATGTGGTTCAAAAATATGATGTTGCCTGTATTTTGTTGGAGCCTATTCTTCAGAATATCGGTATTGTAAAGCCAAAGGAAGGTTACCTGGAAGGCTTACGCAAGATGGCGGACGAGCATGGATTTCTGTTGATCTTTGATGAAGTGAAAACTGGATTTAGACATGCGCTGGGGGGCTATCAGTCGATCTGTGGTATTCAGCCGGATCTTTCAACTTTCGGAAAGGCGGTTGCAAACGGCTACCCATTGGGTGTTATTGCAGGAAAGAAAAAATATATGGATTACTTTGTGGATCCTGATAAGTCGAAGCGGGTGATGATTGCCGGTACTTTTAATGCCTTTCCATTAACGACTGCGGCGGCGATTGCAACATTGAAAAAATTAGGCAGCTCTGAGCATCGAGTTTATGAGCACGTAGAAGCACTTGGTGCGCGTTTGGAGCAGGGATATAACGAAATATTTCCTAAATTAGGCGTACCATTTTATGTCGCACGTCAAGGATCTGCCTTCTGTACATATTTTATGGACCATGCGCCAGTCAATTTTCATGATATTTTGGATAACCACAACTTTGAACTGGATACCCAATATCGTAAAAAGCTTATTAAAGAAGGGATTTTCAATTTCCCGGCACCAATTAAACAAGGAAGTATCTCCTTTGCGCATACGGAGGATGATATAGACAGAACGTTGGAGGCAACTGAACGCGTAATAAAAAGTTTGTAAACCCTAACTATGAAAATAACCGCTATTGAAACCTTTGTGTGCCATGCGCGCATGCGAAATTGGATTTTTGTCAAAATTATTACCGATCAGCCCGGACTTTGGGGCTGGGGCGAAGCCACCTTGGAATGGCATACGCAAAGTGTGGTCGGAGCAATCAAAGATATTTCTCAATTGTTGATCGGTGAAGATCCGCGTCGTATTGAATACCTGTGGCAGATGATGTATAGACAACACTTCTGGCATGGAAACGGGATCGTTCGTGGCACGGCCATCAGTGGTATCGACATCGCCTTATGGGATATTCTAGGTAAAATTCACAATGTCCCTTGTCACGAGTTGTGGGGAGGCCGTGTGCGTGATTATATCCGTTTGTATTGTCATTTAGGTGGAGGTCGCATGGAAGATTTTTATGAGACTGCTCCGGATGATGCCAAACGATTTGGTGATCTTGCGCTGAAAGCTGTTGATGAGGGTTTTACCGCTTTTAAATCGATGGCTGTCCCAGAGACAATGTCGTTGGAAGGTCTTCGTCCAATTAAATATGCTGAAGCTTGCGTGAAGGCCATGCGTGACGCTGTTGGCGACGATATTGATATTATGGTGGATTGCCATGCGCGGCCAAGTCCACGTATGGGGATGCAATTTGCGAAAGCATTGGAGCCTTATGGCCTATATTTCTTTGAAGAGCCATGTTGGCCAGAGTCCATGGAAGATATTGCCTTGATTCAACGGGCGGTGACGACACCTATTGCTTCAGGCGAACGTTTGATCGGAGTGCATGCATTTCGGGATATGCTCGAGAAGCGGGCAGTGAGTGTGATTCAACCTGATATTACCCATTGTGGCGGTCTCTCTGAAGCGCGTAAAATCGCAGCTTTGGCTGATGCTTACCGTGTATCTATGGCGCCACATAACCCTCAGGGACCTGTGAGTACGGCTGCCTCCATTGAGCTGGGATTTGCAACACCATCCTATATTATTTGCGAAAGTGTGCATAAGGACGTTGAATGGCGCCAGGACGTGGTTACCGAAGGGTTTACAGTTCAAGAGAAAGGGCGCATTGTTCTGCCGAATAAGCGCGCCGGTTTGGGTATTGAAATCAATGAAGAAGAGGTAAAGAAGCATCCTTTTCAACAGGAAATATTGCAGCGAACCTTCTATAAAGACGGTAGTGTAGGGGATTGGTAGTCTAAAAATAGCGATAATGGAGGAATATAAGAATAAAGTCGTATTGATCAGTGGGGGACTTGGTGATATCGGAAGGGCTATGGCTGAAGCATTTTTGACCCAGCAGGCAATTGTATGCATCTCGGATCGGTTTGAACCACAGGTGGCGAGAGCGCGGTGGCCCTTGTTGGATGATGCTGGAGCACGTTTGTTTTATGATCAGGTCGATGTTGCAGACGCCAGGCAGGTTGACGCCTGGGTACAACGCATAAGGCAGGAGTTGGGCGCAATATCCATCTGTATCGCGAATGCCGCATGTGTCACTATTAAAGATTTCAGCACGTTAAGCAACGAAGAATGGAAGAATGAAATGGCCGTTAATCTCGACGGTTCATTCTTCCTGGCGAATGCCTGTGCGAAGTCATTTGTGGAGACTGAGCTTGCGGGCTCGATCATTTTTATGGGTAGCTGGGCTGCACATGCTGTACATCAAAATTTACCGGCCTATAGTGTCTCTAAGGCGGGCCTGCGTATGCTTTGCCAGGCCATGGCTCTTGAATATGCGGCGTACGGAATTCGTGTCAACGAAATTGCACCAGGCTATGTCAATGCCGGGTTGAGCAAAGTGGTCTGGTCATCAAACGCCGAACTTCAAATGAAAGCAAAGGCTGTGGTGCCACTTGGCCAGATTATAGAAGCCGAAGAGGTTGCTAAACAGGTGCTATGGATCTGTTCGGACAATTGTAAACATATGACTGGTACCGCAATTGTGATGGATGGTGGACTGTCTTTGATTAGACCTTAACGTATGAAACAGAAAGACCTCTTGAAAGAAACGACGGGTAGTTTGTACGGACGATTTGGACTTAGCCAATGTGATATTACTCCACCGATCGGCATCTATTCCCGTAATTGGGGGGCAGCTGCATTTGACCAGGCAACGGCTGTTCATCAGCCTTTGATGATGCATTGTCTATATATGCAATCCTGCGATGGCTTGCCTGCAATCCTGCTAACAGCTGATTTAGGCTGGTGGAAAAATGCCGCTGATGAACAAAATTTACGATTAGCATTGCTCAGTCATTTCAATCTGGCTGAATCGCAGCTGATTTTTGCGCTATCGCATACTCATGCGGGGCCTAGTATCTGTTCGACAGATGCAGCGCAACCTGGAGGTGAGCTGATTTTGCCGTACCTTGAATTCCTCAAACAACAGGCGATATCTTGTGTTGAAATGGCACAAAATGGGCTATTTAAGGGAAGTCTAACCTGGAACTATGGTGTATGCGATTTGGCCAGCAACCGCGATCTCGAAGTAGATTCTCATTATCTGATTGGTTACAATCCATTGAAAGAAGCAGATACAACCTTGTTGGTCGGACGGCTGTATGATGAAACTGAAAGCTTAAAAGCGGTTATTTGTAATTATGCCTGCCACCCAACCAGCTTTGCTCACGAGAATGATCTGCTCTCGCCTGATTTTGTGGGCGAAATGCGAAATACCGTCGAGCGCTCGTTATCCGTGCCTTGTCTTTTTTTACAGGGCGCATCAGGTGATTTAGCTCCACGGAGACAGTATGTAAAGGATCCAGCACTGGTCGAAGCCAACGGAAAGCAGTTGGGTTATGCTGTTCTCGCGACGCTGGCCCAGGAACAGCATAGTCATAAAAACTGGGTTTTTAAGGAATCCTTGATTTCGGGGGCCCCACTGGCCTGTTGGGGATTTCGGGAACAGACCGCTCCAATCGATTTTAAGCAAAGGGTATTTTCCGTCAAAGTGCCTTACAAAAAACTGCCTAGTCCCGAAGCAATTTTGAGTGAATACGAACGCTGTGCGGATCGTGTTATGAAAGATCGCCTTTGGCGGAAATATAATACCCGTAAATCCATTGGAGATCAACAGGAAGCTATTATTCCGGTGTGGATCTGGAAAATGGGAGATGCTGTGTTGGTGGCGCAGGCCAACGAAGCCTATTCCTGTTATCAAATCGAAGTGAGAGCCCAATTTCCAGATCATACGATCGTGTTTATCAATATCGCTAATGGCTATGTGGGGTATCTCGCACCGAAGGAGCTTTATGATAAGGATATTTATGCTGTGTGGCAAAGCCCCTATGCCAGCGGCGGTCTTGAAATACTTATTGAACAAACTAAATTAGGAATTCAAACATTATTGACCGATGAAACTCGATTGGATTGATGTCGTTATTTTTGCCGTATATATTATTGGTATAGTGGTATTGGGCTTATACGCTTCGAAAAAAAACTCCGCCTCGAAGCGGGATTATTTTCTTGCGGGTGATAAGCTGCCCTGGTGGATGATTGGCGGAAGTATCATCGCCGCAAATATCAGTAGCCATCATCTCGTTGGTGCTATGGGGGCTGCATATAGTCGCGGTTTTGTCGCGATTACCCTGGAATGGGGAGCGATTCTAATCGGTTTTAATGCATTATTATGGATATTTCTCCCTTTTTATATCCGCAACGGTTTCTATACGATTCCTGAATACCTTGAAAAAAGATACGGCAACGCTACCCGCGTGCTTTACGCTATTTTGATCCTGTTTACCTATGTTTTTGTGGAGATTGGAGCTGTTCTTTATTTGGGCGGTCTGTCGCTGCACGCTTTATTCGGCATTCCTATTTTATACAGTATTTTTGGAATGGCAATTTTGACCGGTTTATATACCGTTTTAGGCGGTTTAAAAGCGGTGATATGGACGGAGATGGTACAGCTTGTCATTTTGGTGCTGGGCGGAATAGTATTAACTTTTGCCACCATTGATGCGGCAGGAGGTTTTCAGTCTGTGGTAGAATCCTCCAAGGATTGGAAAATGTTTTATCCCGCATCTGATCCTGACTTTCCCTGGACCATGTATTTAGGTGGACTGTTGTGTATCAGTGTGTTTTATTGTGCTACGAACCAATTTATTGTGCAGCGCGTATTGGCGGCAAAAAATGAATGGCATGGGCGCATGGGTGTCATCTTTGGTGACTATCTTAAATTTTTGGTTCCTTTGATTATTACTATTCCGGCATTGGTGGCTCCAAAATTCCTGCCGCATCTCGATCAGCCCGATTTGCTGTTTGCAACACTCGTGGAAACCTTATTGCCCAAAGGTTTGGTTGGTTTGGTGATGGCAGGGTTAATTTCGGCCATCATGTCCCATATTTCAGGAGCGATCAATTCCTGTACGACGATTCTGACCGTCGATATCTACAGCCAGTATATTAATAAAAATGCAAGTGATTACGAAGCAGTCCGTTTTGGTAAGCGCGCCGGAGTCGCTATTATCGTGCTCGGAATCATGAGTGCGGTTGTACTGATCAGTTATTCGGATAAACCAGTTTTCCTTTATTTGATGAATCTATACGGTCTTTTTACGCCAGGTATTGCAACGATGTTTTTAATGGGGGTGTTTTGGAAAAGAACCACATCGCAGGGTGCTTTGACAGCAGGTTTACTGACAATTCCCCTTTCTTTACTTTTGGAATACACCTTACCTGAAATGCCGTTTTTTAATAGGACAGGTATTGTATTCTGGACTTGTATGATTGCTTGCGCAGTGGTCAGTTTGTTGACACCTGCGGTCTCAGAAGCAAGGTTAAAAAATCTTGTGTTGACCGGCGATTCTTTTCAGGTGCCGGATCAGGATAAAGCCGCTTACCGTGGATTTCGAAATCCGACCCTCTGGTGGATAATAATAACGGTGTTGGTGCTCTATTTTTATGTACGTTATTTTTAGCTTAACTTGTTGAAGTGTTAAACTTTTAAAACTTATCCAGATGATCGAGCCAATACTGAAAGAATTAAATACCAAGATAGAGAACATTTTTCCGAAAATCGTTGCAATACGCCGACATATCCATCAGCATCCTGAATTGTCTTTCCAAGAATACGAGACAAGTGCCTATATTCAGCAACAACTCGGGGAATTGGGTATACCATTTGAGATTGTCGCTCAAACAGGTGTTGTGGCTGTGCTGACCGGTCAAAAATCGGCAAGTGATGATATTGTGGTATTACGGGCAGATATTGATGCTTTACCGATATACGAGCAAAATGATGTGGGATATAAATCGAAGAATAGTGGTGTCATGCATGCTTGTGGCCATGATTTTCATACGGCTAATCTATTGGGGGCAGCATCTATATTAAATGATTATAAAACGGAGTTTTCCGGTAAAATTGTTCTGCTATTTCAGCCTGCTGAGGAAAAGATTCCTGGCGGAGCGATTCAGGTTTTGGAATCCGGGATTCTGGAATCTTTCGGTGGAACGATTAAAGCTGTGCTGGGTTTACATGTAAGTCCCCGTGTTTCTGTAGGAAAAGTCGGTTTACGTTCCGGGCGATTTATGGCCTCGAGCGACGAGTTCTATTTCACCATTAAGGGACGTGGTGGCCATGCTGCGGAGCCACATCGGGCTGTTGATCCCATTATGATCGGCGCACAATTACTCACCACATTACAGCAAGTCGTCAGTCGGAAAGCCAACCCTGATGTACCGTCTGTATTGACCTTTGGTCGTTTTATTGGAGATGGAGCTGCCAATGTTATACCCGAGGAAGTTAAATTAGCCGGAACATTTCGTACAATGGATGAGGTGTGGCGCAAGGAGGCGCTGGAAATGGTTGCTGAAATAGCGGCAACGCTTCCCGTATCGCTTGGTGCAAAGGTAGAAGTTGAAGTCCGGCATGGTTATCCCGCGCTTTATAATGATCCCGCGTTAACACAAAAAGTCAAAACAATTATTGCGGAGACGATGGGGAATAGTGTGCCACAAGATCTCGAAATCTGGATGGCAGCAGAGGATTTTGCTTATTATTCTTATCGTTATCCCGCCTTGTTTATGTTGATCGGCACAAATAATGACGATTCTGCCACACAATATGGTCTTCATAATCCACAGTTCAATCTGGATGAAAAGGCTTTCGAAACATCAATAGCTGTTTTAGTCAATGCAGCTATTTCCCTTTTGAATGAATCAAATGAATAGAAAAAAATTCTTGATGTCCTCCTTTGCATTTGGATTATCCTATGCCGTTAATGCGAATAATAAGGTGTTCTCGGAGCATGATAACGTAAAAAAGATAGGGATTATTGGGTTAGACATTACACACGCTGTTGCTTTTACAAGAGCGATTAATACGGCTGCTAGCAATCATCCCTACGGAAAATACAGGGTTGTTGCGGCTTATCCCTACGGAAGCAAAACAATTCCCTTAAGTATCGAGCGTATTCCGAAAATTACAGCGGAAGTGCAGCAGCTCGGTGTTTCGATTGTATCAAGTATTGCCGAGCTATTGAAAAAAGTAGACTATGTGTTTTTGGAGACAAATGATGGAAATCTTCATCTGGAGCAGGCACTTCAAGTAATCGAAGCTAAAAAACCTTTATTTATCGATAAACCAATAGCGAATTCCTATAAGGACGCTTTCCAAATTTTTCAATCAGCAAAAAACTATGGTTGCCCTGTTTTTTCATCAAGCTCCTTGCGTTATATTACCGGTCTTCAGGAATTAGATAGGACTAAGGTAATAGGTGCAGATGTCTATTGTCCAGCAGTAACGGAACCTTCGCATAAGGATCTGTATTGGTATGGCATCCATGGGGTCGAAATGTTATTTGCATTGATGGGACCGGGATGCCGCTCGGTAAAGACTATTCAGGAACAGGGTACCTCGTTTTATGTTGGAGAGTGGGCGGATGGAAGAATTGCCTCACTTCGGGGCATTCGCGAGGGAAAGGATGATTTTGGCGGTACGGTTTTTTTGAAAGATCAGATTGTCCATTTGGGACAATTTATGGGATACGGTCCATTGTTGGATAAGATCCTTCCGTTTTTCGAAACGGGTGTAAGTCCGGTTGACGAAAAGGAAACCCTGGCAATATGCGCATTTATAGATGCAGCCGAAGAAAGTAAATTAAATGGCGGAAATGTTGTTCAGCTTCAAAAATAGCGGGCGAGCCTGTTTAATAATTACTCTTCACCGTAATCAACAATGGACTATTAAAAATTGAGGCGGGTGATATGACCGTTTCATTCAGCGGAACGCTGTTACCATAACGCTCTTTCAGCTTAGCTTTCACTTCGGGGCTGCTTAAATCAAAATCTTTCAGTTTCTCAAGTTTCCCAACTTCGATGCCTGCTCCACGCTGGTATATTTTCCAGATCAATTCCGAGCAATAGATCTTATCGTCTGACCATTCGAATGTCGCGTCGTAATTTTTGCCGATAAAATCTTTGCCGATTGCTTTCATTTTGGCCAGTTTCGAATTGGTCAGTACCTGGTCTGCATTTTTGAGGCGTTTGACCGCGTAATGCTGCTTTTCGCCACGCACAATCCAGTGTTCTAACTTAGTTACAGTTACGGGCTGTACGGCTTCCAGTACATAAGGTTTACCGTTCTCATAAAAAATAATCCCACAATGGGAATACGGAGAACGCGTTGCTAATTGGATGGCCTTGCATTGCGGTGAAATAGAAGACTGAAAGATCATATCGCCATCGTTGAACTGGGGTAGTTTTGAATTAGCTTTCGATTGCTTGGGAACCACTGGCTTTTTTTGCCCATGAACTGGCAGTGTCAGCGCCGCGAAGATCACAAGATAACTAACAAGAGATATCAGGTAAATAAGTGTCTTTTTCATTGTTTTATTTATGATTTACTGAAATAGTTTAATGATTTTCTTTGATTTGCTCCTTTCGGCGAGTTGAAAAGCAGATAATACGTCGGATTCATATTGATATACTTTCTCCGTGGTGGCACCTTTTTGCAAAAGATAATCTATGGCAATGTTGTTTTTCATTAAGATCGCTTTTCCAAGTAATGTACATTGTGTGAAGCTATAATCCGCTTTAACTTCATCTATACCCAGACGGTTCAGACTATTTAAAGAGGTTTTACGGATAAAATCCATATCGTTTTTTTCTATTGCCGCCTTCAGTACTTCGAAATCATCGACTTGTCTGTTTCTCGTCAGAAATAAGTGATGAAATTGTTTGGCAATAGCATACTGATCCTTTTCTAAAATCCGATGAATGGCATTGCTGCTAAATTCCTCTACCGTGGAAAATCCATGCAGCTGACTAAAAAATAAAAGTATATTTTCAAAAGGGAGCTTGGTTGCTTCCAGCTGCATTAGGCCGTCCAAATCGTTCGTGTCGAATAAGTTCTCCATGTGTCTGAGGCTGTCCAAAGCGATGAATTGAAATTCAGGTTGATAGTCCGCGAGCCAATTGGAGGATTTGGATATGACAAAGTTGTTATCAGTAACCTTATAGTTGATGGCGGTAGCCGGTTCGGCATAGTTGATTATTGTTATTGTGCTATCTGATAGTTCATAATATTTTGAACGAAGATGCTCCGCAGTTGCGGTCGGGAAAAGTCTGTTGAGATCGATCTGTATAGCGTATACGCCCATCGTGTCCACAGGCAAATTATAACAAAGCGTCCCTTGGTCCGTAATGTAAAAAGGTAGTCTGTTTCCTGGCTGCTGTTGTGACTGAAAAGAGATCTTGTTTTGATATGCAAACAACGATGTTGCAAGACCGGCTAGTAAGTAAAGAAGGCAAAGACCTGTTTTTAACCCTAAGCGATTCATTGGATAAAATGTTAGCATGACTAATCGTGGTATTGTTCTAAAAACTGATTGATCTGATTGGTTAATCCAAACGATTCGGTTTCCAATAAATTGATCTCAGCTTGTATCTCAAGTGTAGTCGGCGATAAAGTTTGTTTTTGGTAGACCTGAATGTCCAGTTCCAAAACCGCTAATTGTAATGCTAGGAGCTGTTTACCTTCTGTCGTATGGAGTTGTAGTTCATTAAAAGCATGTTTTAATCGTTCCAATTCAGCGATTGATTTTTGGATGTCATTTTCATCGGCCTTGCCAAAGTTTGGATAGGCTTCTCCCAGCGTACGAAAAGCATCGAGGTATTCTTCCTCGGACATTTCATAAATATTCGAATAGAGCATATTGTACGCATCAATGGCGTCATAGGTATCCGCATCCATTAAGTCTTCGCGATAGTCCTCGACCAATTGTTTGATGTCTTGAGATTCAATCTGTAAAATTGACTCAATATCCTGTTTGATAAGATTGGCTAATTCCATGCTTTATGCTTAAGTAATTCAAATTCTTTGCTAGCACAATTGTGGGCTGACAAAGAATTTTGTGACTTTGGTATAGACAAAGATCATGTTTTATCGCAAAATTTCAATCCCTATAATCAGCTAATTTTTATTGGAACTGTCTCTCAGCGGTTTTTTATCACCTGAACATCTCCTATAGGCCTATGTAGTCAATATTTCCATCACATTTTTCTGTCTTGTAGGACGTGTTTTTCTTTCTACCCGTTAATCGAACGAAGAGCGGGAAACCGTAGTAGCAAACAGGGATCAGAGCGATATCAAATTCGACCTTTTAACATTGTTTGTTCAGTGCTTGTTCAGTAATCGTTCAGTGCTTGTTCAGTGATTACTCAGTGTAGACTGTATAATCAGTGACTAATGACTGTCTAAATACTGATTAAAAATTGTTGTTAGATAAGACTTTGTATCCGTATGTTTCGATTTAATACTTATCTTGATCAGCTATACGCTAATCAGGAAATCAGTTTCATGTTTACTATTTAGAAATGGGGGATGAATTTTTCGCTACGCTGTTTTATTTAAATTATTTGACTGATATACAGTATTATGTGTATTGTTGTTTGATTTTATGAGTAAAAAGTACTCAATATATTTTGCGAGCTTAAATTTAATCTTCATATTTGTTGAGTAAAAAGTACTCAATAGTAGGAAGCAAAATTAAAAGCTATGATTGTATTAAATAAGCATCAGATAGTCACAGAGCAATTTCCAAATGGGGAGACAAAAGTGAAAGATTTTGATCAGTTGATCTTAAAGAACAATCTCATTGAATTTACTTATCAGGAGGATGGAGATTTAATCCGCTTGCTTTTTGTCAAAAAGCGATTGGATGAAGTACCCACCGAATCTTGCAGATTACTGATCCGTTATATGCCCTATAGCCGTATGGATCGCAAAATTGAAGGTGATTTATTCACATTGAAATATGTGTCGGAGTTTATCAATAGTTTGCAATTTGATACGGTATCTGTTGTCGAACCGCATTCCAATGTGACGCTGGAGCTACTGGCGAATAGTGTAGGGATTTATCCGGCATTGGACTGGTTGCCACAATTAATGGAAAAACTTGATTTTTCGGAATCAGATCGGATTGTTTTCCCGGATAAAGGAGCAGCGGCACGTTACATCAACAGCGGCTATGAAAATAGCTGTGTTTTTGAGAAAAAGCGGAACCCACAAACAGGCCGGATCGAAGGGATGGAACTTAAGGCCGGAGATATTCCGCTCGGCGCAAAATGTATTATTGTCGATGACCTGTGTTCGGCAGGGGGAACATTTCTTTGGGCCGGGAAAATATTGAAAGAAATGGGAGCCAGTGCGGTCTATCTTTTGGTCACGCATTGCGAACCCCGAATTTTTAAAGGGAATCTGCTGGATGATGATTCACCGATAACCAATGTCTTTACCACCAATTCTATGATGGATACCAAGCACCCCAAAATAAATTATATCAACTTAACGACTGAAAGCTATGTTTAAATCAATGAGCATGAATCCAATACTTTGGACAGATGGTTATAAATTGTGTCATAAGGATCAATACCCTGCGAATACGCAATGGGTTTATGAGACTTGGACGCCACGCATGTCCCGCATAGAAGGCATTAGTCATGTTGTATTTTTTGGATTACAGGGTGCCTTGGCCGAAATCACCAATTCATTTGATGCAAACTTTTTTGCTCAACCGGAAGAAGAGGTCGTGGCGGATTACGAAGAGGCAATAGCAGCTGTTTTTGAAAATACAAATGCGAAGTTCGCATCGATGCATGAATCGAAACATATTCGCGACTTACATCGGCTGGGGTACCTTCCAATCAAAGTAAATGCTTTGCCGGAAGGTAGCCTGGTGCCTATTGGCGTGCCAATGTTTACCATTGAAAATACACATCCCAATTTTTTCTGGCTTCCGGGTTATCTGGAAACACAATTATCGGCCTATATCTGGTCACCGATGACAGCAGCGACAATTGCAGATCGCTATAAAAGATTATTGACGGGTTTTGCCGAGAAAACGGGCGACGTCAATAAAGTCTTTACCCAAGCCGGTGATTTTTCCATGCGTGGAATGGGCTCTCCTGAAACGGCTTATCGTATAGCTGGGGGGCATCTATTGAGCTTCGGTGTCTCAGCTACGCTTTCCGTTAGGGAGTATCTGAAATCCTACTATCATGCAAAAAGTGATGTGATGATGTACACCCCGTCTACGGAGCACAGTGTGATGTGTTCCTACGGTGAGGATGAAGTGGAAGCATTTCGGCATCTGATCACCAAGGTATACCCAAGTGGAAATATCTCCATCGTATCGGATACATATGACCTCTGGAATGTAGTTGACAACGTATTGCCGAAACTGAAAGATCTTATTATGGCTAGGGAAGGAAAAGTTGTTATTCGCCCCGATAGTGGCGATCCTGTAAAAATTATCTGTGGTGATGTTGCATCTGATCGCAGTACCGTTCGGAAAGGTATCGTCGAACGTTTATTTGAACTTTTTGGCGGTACGACCAACAGCAAGGGATTTAAGGAGCTGGATCCACATATCGGAGTGGTTTATGGTGATTCCATTACAGTGGATAGAGCCGATAAAATATGTCAAGGTTTGCTCGATAAGGGCTTTGCTTCCACCAATACCATATTGGGAATAGGCTCTTATACCTATCAATATGTTACACGCGATACTTTTGGTTTTGCGTTAAAAGGAACTGCCGAAATTGTCAATGGAGAATTTAAAGCAATTCAGAAACGTCCGGCTACAGATACCGGAAACTTTAAGAAGTCACAAAAGGGTATGGTGGCTGTGGTATTCGAAAATGATGAATTTCGTTTAATAGATAACCTGAATCCAAAAACTATAGCTGAACTGGGGAGTAGAAACCTACTCCAAACCTGTTATTTGGATGGTGAATTTACACACACAACGCGTTTTGAAGAAATAAGGAATAGATTGAAAACTGAAACAATTCGAGTATATGGAAAATAGCGTAAACAAACCGTTTTTCATCCAGGATGAAAACGTTGCACAGTATGCACAATTGATGGCATCCTGGATTGCTCAGCAAGTGAAATCTGCCGGCCGTCAGGGACTTGTATTGGGAATGAGCGGTGGTATCGACTGCAGTGTTGTGGCCTGCTTATGCCGTCTGGCACAAGTAGATGTTCATTTGGTCATGATGCCCTATGGCAGCGATATGAATAATAGTAAAAGTCATCAGCATGCGATGGAGCTTATTCAGAAGTTTGATTTTCCGTTTCATGTGTTTGACATTCAGTCTGCTGTGGATGCGTTGGCAATTCATCAAGAACAATTTGTCGCAGAAGCCACAGCCGCTAACCGCGCCTTGAGCCTTGCAAATATTCGCCCACGTGTTCGCATGACATATTTGTATCAGTTTGCGCAACTGGGCAGCAGATTTGTTATTGGTACGGGGAATATGGCCGAAGCTACGGTAGGTTATTTTACGAAATGGGGCGACGGCGCCTACGATCTGAATCCGTTGGCAATGGTTACCAAACAGGAAGTATATACCTTGGCAAAATACCTGGGGGTACCCGAATCTATTCAGTATAAAAGTCCGTCTGCCGGCCTTTGGGAAGGACAGACAGATGAAGATGAACTGGGAATGACTTATGCGCAAATCGATGGGTTTATTTTGAAAGGTACATCGGGCAACCCGGTTATAGATGAACTTATTCGTAAACGTATACAACAATCTGCGCACAAGTTTGCAGCAGTGCCTACGTTCAAGGGTTAATTTTAACTAGTTAAAGTAATCGGCTAATTATGGCAATCGACGCAAGCACTTCATAGCAGGTAACAAGAGACAAAAACTATGCTTTAATGAAGATGATTTTTAACTGGAAGAAAAGTTTAATGGCTTCATCGTTTTGCGTAATAAATGCGGCGTTGAAATAGATATTGATTAAATAAAATGAATAGCATGATAACACCATTTGATCAGATTGTCGATGTGCGGCATATTGCCAGCGGCAAAAGTGATAATATACCGGCAATGCTGGCATTGGCAGAAAAGGAGCAGGTCCGGCCTGCAGCTTTGGACCTGAAACGGACGCTGCTTTTGGCAATAGATGTTCAGAACGATTTTATGGAATCTATTGGGAGTCTTGCGGTCAACGGTTCCAAAGCAGATGTTCAGCGTCTAACACAATGGATGTACCGTAATTTGGGCTCCCTGACACAAGTGATGTGCAGTCTTGATTGTCATTCGATGATGCAGATTTTCCATGCCGACTGGTGGCTGGATACGGAAGGAAATCATCCGGAGCCATTTACCATCATTCGCTATGCTGATGTCCGCGACGGTATCTGGCGTGCTGTGAATGGCCATACAGCCTTAGCATTGGATTATCTTCAGCATTTGGAAGCTGAAGGGAAAAAACAATTGTGTATCTGGCCATACCACTGTTTGGAGGGGACCTCTGGCGCACAGCTTGAGAGTCAATTTACGAATATGCTCTATTTTCATAGTGCTGTACGTCAGGTAAAACCAGTCTTGGTTTACAAAGGACAGGATCCGAATACGGAAATGTATGGTATTATTAAAGCCGAATATGATGGTAATAAATTCGTAAACCATGCTGTGCTTGAAGCAATACGGGCACACGATGCCATTTATATCGCGGGAGAGGCATCAAGCCATTGCGTATTGGCTTCGGCGGTGCAGATTTTGGAATATTTTGAACATGATCGGTCCATCACCTCCCGTATTACCTTATTGATAGACTGCATGTCGCCGATTGCCGGATTTGAAGAGCAAACCCTCCTGCAGTTTGATGCTTTAAAAGAAAAATATGGGATACAGATCAAATTGTCAACCGAAGTAAATTTGTAGCACATGACTGCCTCTGTAAAAAAATATGTATATGAATATCCGAGGCCTGCTGTAACGGTTGACTGTGTGATCTTCGGCTTTGATAAAAACCAGCTTAAGGTATTATTGACCAAACGGGCAATAGAACCTTTCTTGGGAAAATGGGCTTTTCCGGGCGGTTTTATTCAGGAAGAAGAAACCGCCGACGACTGTGCGCTTCGTAAACTGCAGGAGGAGGCCGGTCTAAAGGATATTTTCCTTGAACAGCTTTATACATTTTCAGACTTAGCACGTGATCCGCGCGGCAGAGTGATCAGCATTGCTTATTATGCGCTCGTCAAGCCTGAAACGTATATCTTGGAAGCGGGTGCGGATATTGAAGCTGTAAAATGGTTTGCCATTGATGAAAACAAAGACCTCGCTTTTGACCATAAACAGATCTTGAATACCGCCATCGAAAGGCTCAAAGGGAAAATACGTTATCAGCCGATCGGTTTTGAGCTTCTGCCCGAACAGTTTACCTTGCCCGATTTACACAATTTGTATGAAACTGTTTTGCAACGGTCAATTGACCGTGGGAATTTTCGAAAAAAAATCCTCAGCATGGGTTTATTGATCGACCACAGCGATAAGCAGAAAGATCGGCGTGCCAGGGCTGCGAAGATTTATAGTTTTGACAGGGTAAAATATAAAGAACTTACTGAATCGGGGTTTTATTTTGAAGTATAAGTAGAACAGGTGGAGCAGGCAGAAATGAAATACTGCCTGTTCTTATCCTGTCTAATTCGTATAAGGTCATCTATTAATAATCGGGTTTGTTTTATTCCCCTGATCTGTTGCTATTCGTGAACAGCAACGAAATCAAGGCGGTGCTAACCCTGAAAATCACCACAATCATGTACTTCAAATTGATCGATCAAAGATTTCTGGGTGTAGTATTTTGCGATACGTTTATTCTTTAGCAACAACGAATCCCCTTTGATTTGTAATTCGAAAATAGGCTCTTTCTCTACTCGCTTGAAGATAAATTCATTGTGCTGTGTCTTTATGATTAGGCCTGTGTCGTTGTTGATAGCGGTAAATTCTTTAATCTGATAGATTTCATTGGAATCACAGATATTGACCAAAAGCAGCTGTTTTTTATTTATTTTGATTTCTGCAAGATCACAGGCATAACATATTCCTGAAAATTCGATACCATATTTCTTGAAACTATTTTTGCTCTCCGGCTGAAGAATATCAATCGGATAAAGCTGATTAAAAAGAGCCAGGTCATCATTGGATGTGGATTTCATCGCCTCCTTTTTCTGTAAAGTGTCTATACTGGCGGGGGTACTAACTGCAATGGCTGTTTTTTTAGCCTCATTCTTTTGTTGGCAGCTAAAAAGCAATGCTATACAGGGTAGAAAAATAGTTTTTATAGTGAACTTCATGGTTGTTTTAGGTTAGTTGTACTTTTTTGAAATTGGTTATACTTGTTTTTATTTGATCTCGACCCATTTTTTTTCGAAATAGATCGTGCATATCGGTATATCGGTCGAATCGATGAATTTAGCTTGCACAAAATCACCCTTTGTGTCCACATATTTTAGTTTTGAGCCTTTACTGTCTAAGCCAGAGGTATCGTAATATGCACCCAGTTTGAGTTGAAATGGATTGTGTTCCACATCGTTGGTAAAGATGGAAAATAAAAGCAGCTTCTTAGCGTGTATATCTGCTTGCTCATAGCCAAAGAAGCGATGGTCTAAACGTATATTGGAATGTAGGCGTATGATGCTGTCTTGAGAAGTTAGGTTTACATAAGCTGTGGTGACTTCGTCAAATTCCAGTACACTTTGCGCATTGGCATGGTCAATACTATCCAGTTTGGCGTGTTTTGGCAATGGGGTGTCTTTTAAGACAGTATCTTTGACTGGCCTTTCCGTCGTTTTTGCGGGTGCTAGGTGTGCTTCCTGTGGCTTTGATTTTTCCTGACAGGCAATTTGCAATGAAAGAAGTATCAATGCGCCGATATAATAACTGTATTTGAAATGATTCATTGTTCTTTCTGTTACAAAATCCAAACCAAAGTTGCCTAAAATAGACTGAGAAAAAAATCCCTGTTTTCCGCTAAATAAAAAAAATGATAAATACGGTATTTTTACAGCATTCGCATGATTCTTGTCGTATGGAATGGATTACTGCGATACAACGACAAACAGAAAAATTAGCGCATGGCACATCGTATTTATATCTATAATGTAAATCTCAATACCAAAGAAACATATCCTTCTTATCTGGCCGAATGGAATTATGAAATTCCTATCCTGATGCTACCTTTATTTTCCGCCAATATCCGGTCCAAAGGCAGCCAGCTTTATGCAAACAAGGAAGATGGGATCGCAAGGCTTCGCTATTTTTATGCGTTGTTGGCTGATAGGTATCAATTGCATTATAAAAAAATATATTTTGAGCCTGTCAATAGGATGTTTGAATTTTTGGAGGCTTTGCCTTTCGATACTTTTCAGATCGATGGACGGGATGTTTTTACCATGAATGAAGAAAATGACGCGGAGCAGGCCAAAGATTGGGTGGCGGAAATAAGAATGAAGGCCGCTTTGTATGAACAAGCGGTCGAAGAACAGTCCTTAGATCCGCTGGACCCGCTTGTGAAAGAATCTGGTTATACTTCTTTTTTAGATGCTCTTCAAACCGATTGGATTGATTATGGCTTGGGCTTATGGGCAGAAGAGGTGTTGAAAGAACCAGGAACGGAAGTTTTTGAAGTAGGGGGAAAGCAAGGGTTAAAAAATGCTAAAGGTGATATTTTGCTTGACGCGATTTATGATGAGATATTTGAATTCAATGATCAGGGGATTGCGGTAGTTCAATCAAATGGACAATATGGTTATATCAATGCTAGCGGCGCTGAACTGGTGTCCTGTCAATATAGCGACGCTTTCGATGCCCGGCGTATCAATGGGAACAATTATGCTGAAGTGGAAGTGGCAGGAAAACGTGGGGTACTGCATATGGATGCCAGAAAGCTGAGCATACCTGCAATCTATGATGAACTCGACTGGATCGCTTATGGTTTTATAAACGCAAGACAAGGGGATAGCCACAGTCTCCTTTCGGCTGAAGGACGATTGATTATTTCAGAACCTGCACCCGAGCCGTTTATGTATGATTATAACAAGTTGTTCTATAACCGGCAAAAAGGAACGATAAAAAGGAAATATTACCGAATGGACGGTCAGTATTTAGGGACTTTTCTGGAAGGTAGTCTGGAGCCGCTAGCCAATCGATATTTTTGGATTAAACCCAATAAGCTACAGCCAAAAATTGCCGTCATTCAACCCGATGGTAATATCTTGGATGAAGGAATTGATCGGATTATAGTCTTGGATGGCTATCAAAGTATTGCCTATCTCAAAAATAAAAGATGGCAGATTTACTCGCTTGAACAGGGGGTATTTCGACTGATGGATAGCCTGATAGATAAAGTAGCTGTAGATAGCATACAGCAATACCGTAAAGATATTTTTGTCGTAGGCTGTGCTCAAGGACAGGGGATTTATGATGCTCATCGAGGGGAATGGTTACTTGAACCCGCTATTGACCATCAGAAAATCGAACATTGTTTTTTGGATTTTATGCGCATACACTGTGCTGCGGGAATGCGCTATTTCGATACGAAGCTAAACTTTTGCAGTGAGCATTACGATTATATTTGTTCGCCTTTTCATTATCCAGCACCTGAGGCAATCTCAGGCGAACTCCTGTTGCTTTTTAAGGGAGAGAAGATCTTTCATCTCGACCTAAACCGGAATGTGATAGAGATACCCGAAACAGCATTCGGGCATTTATATACAGAACGTTATCAGCTACAGGGGCGTGATCAAAGCTATTTTGTGCAGTTTTATCAAGCCTGGACGAAACGCAAGGGTGATGGATATGAACAGTATTTCGATAATGACACACTGCTTGAAAGGGGGAAGAAGCTCGATGCTGAAGGGAAGGTCTCCGAAGCCATTCGGCTGCTCAAAATCGCGGCCGACCGGGGCAGTGCAGACTGCCAATATTTCCTTGGAAATATATATACAGATGCAGGCTACGATGGAATGGATATCGCAAAGGGAAAGTTCTTCTATGAACAGGCAATGGCGCAGAACCATGCTCAGGCATGGAATAACTGGGCCTTTCTATATGCGACAGCGCATGGTGTTGAATTGGATATTTCGAAAGCCTTAAAAGGGTATCAGCAAGCTGTTGCGCTTGGAGAGGCGCAAGCCATGAGCAACTTAGGGAATTGGTATTACGAAGGAGCCTATGTGGAACAGGACTATGTCTTAGCTTTAGATTACTTTAAACAAGCTGAAAAAGCGGGTATCCCCAACGATGCGCAAATGGCAGAAATCTATTATCAAAAACAAGATTACGCGAACTTATTGCGTTATTTAAAAAGGGATACCACAAATCAATTTGCCGCTATCTATTATGGGATTTTGTATGAGGAAGGACTGGGTGTTAAACAAAGTTTGCCAAAAGCCATCCGTTACTATGAACAAGCCAATGAAGAAAACGTGTACGCCTATGCTGTCAATCGTTTGCTGCAGCTGTATGCTGCGCATGGAGCTGCAGCAAACGCGGATAAATACGAGTTTTGGTTAAATTTTGCTAAAGAAAATACTGTTGAAATTGATCAATAGTAAGAGAATTATTATCGCATAGAAAATGGCTCATCGCATATATATATACAATACAGATAAGAAGGATCAAGATTACTTTCCGCATTATTTAGGGGAATGGAATTATGTGATTCCGCCGCTTTTTTTACCCTTATTTGCTGCTAATCCGAAGGCAAAAGGTACCTTAGTTTATTCCGAAAAGGAGCCTGGAATCCGTAAGCTTCGCGCTTTTTATGATTTGCTCATTCATGAATATAGGTTAAATTCAGATGCGTTGGCCATGGCAGCTATCGGAAAACTGTTCGATTTTTTGGACGGTTTGCCCTTTGATTACTTCCAGCTGAACGCGAGTGATGTATTTAACATGAGCGATGTTAAACATAGTCAACAGGCAAAAGATTTTGCATTTGAAATCTATGAGAAGAATTTGCCCTATGAAAAAGCAATCGAAAAACAGTCCATAGCTGAGCTCGAATCTATTTTGGTACCCGCTGGTTATACTTCTTTTTTAGCGATGCTCGAGCTGGAATGGGGCAACTATGGCTTGGGCTGGTGGAATAGCGAAGCGATTGATAGTTTGGATAATCAATTTTTTGAAGATCAGGGGCTTTGGGGGATACGCAATGCAAAAGGGAATGTGAAGGTCGAAGCAAGCTATCAGGAAATTGGTGATTTTGACTATGAAGGAATCGCTGTCATAAAGAAAAATGACCTGTTCGGTTATTTGAATAGGGGCGGAGAAGAAACTATTCCCTGTATTTATTCATCGGCAGCGCCAGCCCAATATGGAGTTGGATCAACCGTTGGTAAGGTGAGTTTAGCTAAAAAATACGGATTGATCAACGTCGGGAACGGAGAAATAATCATACCACTTGAATATGATGAACTCGAAGATTTTGCTTACGGTTATTACCAGGGAAAGAAAGATCAGCAATACTACATTATCGACGCCCAAGGTCAGTTCTTTAATGTTGTTGGTGCAGACAAGCCGTTTGACATAGATTATGATGGATTTATCTATCAAGATATTCCCGAAAATAAACTGCGTCACTATTATTCCAACAGAGGCATTTTGCTTGGTGCTTTTGCCAGTGGTGCACTGAGCGAACTGCTGTTTGATTTTTATGCGGTCAATTTGAATAACAAAAAGAAAAAATCTGTTTTGTCTCCCGATGGAACTATCCTGGTCAAAGATGTTGATATACTCAATGCTGGAAACGGTCGAGGTGCATTATTCTTTGCCGATTCCGGCAGCATTCGTTTGTATAATCTGGAAGCCCGGGCCTATGTACTGCAAGACTTGGTAATGCAATCCGTTCAAGGGGGGACTGATTTCGGTAATGGTGCCTGGGATTGCTATGTCATCGAAACAGCCACCGGTAGTGGGATCTATCAGGCTGCTGAAAAGGCCTGGCTGATCCCGCTCTCAACGCACTATGTGCAAATTGTATATGCTGCTGTGATGGATTATTTTATTCTGAAAGACCATGCGGGAAGATATTACTATTTTGACGCAGTGCAAAGGGCCCTCAGCTCCGCCTACGATTATGTCTGTGCAAGCGTTAATCACTATCAGGATCTGATGTTATTGCAAGGTGACCTCTTGTATAAAAAAGGCTACGATGGTGTGGAAGTAATTCAGGAAGAACAATATGGCCAATTTCTGAAGAAGCTGGATCAATTGTCAGGGGAAGATTTTGATGTATGTAGTCGTTTTTTTGAACGATGGAAGACTGCAAAGGGCGATAATTTTGAATCCAGCTATGATAGTTATACCTTGTATCATATGGCCTTAGACTGCTACCGACAGGGCGATGTTGAAAAGGCAATGCGCTATTTTACCTTTTCTGCCGACCAGGGAAATGAAAGCAGCATGCATGAACTTGGGAATATCTTTACGGATACCGATAGTGAAGACAATCGTTTTTTAGATTTGGACAGGGGAATTCAATATTATGAACAGGCCGCCCAAAAAGAATATGCCCCTGCCTGGAATGCAATTGGCTACCTCTTTCAGTATGGAATCGGCTATAACAAAGACTTGAAAAAGTCATTTGATGCTTACATGAAAGGAGCCGAATTGGGGAATGGCTATGCTTTGTCCAATTTAGGTTACTTTTATTCAAGTGGGACCTATGTTGAAGAAGATCTGGAAAAAGCCCTCACTTATTATCAGAAAGCGGAATTAAAATTAGTTGAAAACAACAGCAATATAGCCGCTATCTATTACAGTTTGGAAGATTACGATCGTCTATTGGTTTACTTGAAAAGAGATAAGGAAAATAGTTATTCCAATATCTATTATGGATTGCTCTATGATCAGGGGCTGAAATTTAAAAAAGACAGTAAAAAAGCGATCCACTATTTTGAGCGTGCCAATGATTATGGCGTTTACGAAAGTGCCACAGCGCGCTTATTGGATTATTACAGGAATGATCCTACATTTAGAAATGAGGAAAAATTTGTCCATTGGTTAGGTTTTGCAAAAACCAATGAACTGGATATCGAACAGGATTTATTGCAATGGGATAATCAGTCCGAAGATTCAAATGCAAGTTCTTCCTTTTTTAGTAAACTATTTAAAAAGAAAAAGTAAATCATGTTATCATCAGCAAATATAGATTTTAGTGGCATTCTGATCGACTTGATCATGATTGTTTTTTTTGGATTTGGAACGATTTATACGTTAACGGTAGGTATTGTTCATATCGTAAAGAAGAAAACACGAACCGCGGGGTATTATTTTTTGTCGTTTTTTCTGTCGGGCCTTATTGGACTTCTGATTGCAGGATTGCTGGCCTTTTTGTGGGCGATGTCATTGTCGTAAAGTGAAGGCAATAAAGTGAATTTAGCACAATGATCCTTTGACTGCCAGTCAAAAGATCATTGTGCTATGTAATTCCATCAATGGTTTTTGGCGTTGACAATATGCATGAGGTGGTGGTTACAATGCCATGCATACAGGCCTATATTGACCTTTAAAGAAATTAGTCTTTTGGTAACGGGGTGAATAAAACCCCTTTCAAGTTGTTCGGCTGAAAGGCTTTTCAGCAGTACGACCCAACGTTCATGTAGACCTTCAAGCAATTTTACCGAACTTTCTATGGGAATTATTTTGGCGTCGGGAAGTTCGGCCCACAATTTTTCTTCATATAATTTGATGGTTGGATCTTCTTCCGTTAGGGCCAATTTGAACCGGACAAAGCTATTCATATGGCTGTCGGCACAATGGTGAACGACCTGACGTATCGTCCAGCCGTCAGGACGGTAGCGCTTCTCTAGCGCACTGTCCGTAAGGTCGCCGACTTCGGATTTTAACCGAGCCGGAAAATCTGCAATTGTCTTGATCCAGTCATTCAACAGGGAGCTGTCAATTACATCGGGTATCGCGAAACGACCTATGGGGTATCTGAGTTTTTCTAATTCATGTTGCATAACCTAAAATTACTTAAAATAGATGCAAGGTTCCTAATCTTTATGTTCATGTTTTCGATGAATATTTTTTTTCGATAGGTTCTTGTGCAAGCTGTAATTTGGATGCGATAAAGAATTGTGTTAATTTCGGCAAAAATGCTAAGATCAATGATCCTTCTGTTTGTGTGGAGGATCATTGATCTTAGCATATAAAAGCACAAGAAATGAAAAGTCTAAAAGAACTGATTGATACAAGTAATTCGGGATGGAAGCTGGTTGAGGGCTGGTTGAAGGAAGCGACAAATTCATATGAAGTGCTTCCTCAAAACCCTAAGCGGGCTGATGAGGAACTTTTAAGGGCACAAATTACGACAAAATCTCCGATGGGAGCCATTATTCATCAAAGCGGTGGTATACTGATCGATGGTGGCTGGTTGCGGATTTTAGGCTCCGGTTCGCCAAAGCTGAACCGTGGAATTATGGAGTGGAATAAGGGCAAGAGTTTTGACAAGGAAGGCGAAAAAGGAGGATTTCTTCTTATAGCTGACGATGTTTTGGGTGGTTATTTTGCCATCAATGCCGGCGCTCTGGGAGATGCTATTGGACAGGTCTATTATTTTGCTCAAGATACCTTGCAATGGGAAAGTTTGGAATGTGGCTATTCGGACTTTGTTTTTTGGGCCTTGAAAGGGGATATCAGACAGTTTTATGAAACATTTAAATGGAAAGACTGGAGTGAAGACGTCAAATCCTTGAATGGTAATCAAGTTTTTTCGTTTTATCCTTTTTTATGGACTGAAGAAGCACGCGACTTTCGTAAAGTAGATCGCAAGCCAATGGCAATCGATGAGAACTATCACTTTACGATGGAATTTGCAGGCAGACGCTAATCGTTATTTTAATACGACAAACCTTCAGCTTAATGCTTTAATAAGGTGATAAGACAATATGTATATTGTCCTATCACCTTATCGTAGCGGGAAGAATAACCCTGAATAAGATTTAAACGGATTTATTTTGAAGGCTAAAGCTAACTTCATTCAGTTTGATCAGTTGTATTTGTATTCCTTCTGCAAGACCAAGCTGCGTAGCGGCTTCTTTCCCCAGTTTAAGTACATGAAATCCTCTGCCTCGGTAGGTAAAATTGCATTCATATTCTCCGGCATTGATCATAATCCTTAATTTTTGGGATTTAGTGGGAAATAAAGGTTTAAATTCTTTTGTAATCCTTATTTGCGATTTCTTAACATCATCTGCAGTAATCTTGTTGCCCTCTGAAGGAAAAAGCATGTTTGTCGGTAGTGTCTGTACTGTGGAGGCTTGGGACTCGGCTTTTTGCTCCTGAATTTCCTGAACTTTTGGAGACTCATTTTGTATCGGTTCAGAACTTGTTTTATCTTGACGTTGCTTCTCTTGGCGCCCTTTCTTTCTATTGTTTTGAT
Organism: Sphingobacterium sp. UME9; assembly: GCF_014170215.1. Classification (NCBI taxonomy): domain Bacteria; kingdom Pseudomonadati; phylum Bacteroidota; class Sphingobacteriia; order Sphingobacteriales; family Sphingobacteriaceae; genus Sphingobacterium; species Sphingobacterium sp. UME9. The sequence continues at coordinate 1,700,275 of NZ_LZZP01000013.1, forward strand.
TTGCAGTTTTTCCCGCAGTTTCTGTAGGAGGTACGGAAGGAGTAGGAGTAGAAGGAGTTTTGTGCTCGGTTTCCGCTGCTGTAGCCGGGCTGGTCATTGCTAAAGGCCGTTTAATGATATTGCGGATGTAGTAGTGTTTTATACGCGATTTGTCGGTGTTCCGCTCCTCAATTTCAAAATCTTCCTTGTAGGCTTTAAAAAGGTGGGACATCTTGTCGTATCCGTAATTTCGCGCATCAAAATCAGGTTTCCTTTTATTGAAAAGACTTCCGATTTCACCTAGGAAAGCCCAGCCATTTTCATCAGCTGTATCATCGACAGTGTCTTTTAAAAGTTCCAGGGTTTCTTCATCCAGTACCGCTATACTTGCCGGGTTGTCAACCGGGGCAGGTTTGGGTTGATTTTGCTGTTTTTTCTTTGTGACTGTTTCTTTCTTTTGATTTTTTTCGAAAATTTCCACATAGATAAACTTGTCACAGGAGGCGATAAAAGGTTTAGGTGTCTTTTTCTCACCTATACCGATTACAAGCTTGCCTGATTCCCGGAGGCGCGTGGCCAAGCGGGTGAAGTCGCTGTCGCTCGATACAATACAAAATCCGTCCACTCTGTCCGAATGCAGAATATCCATGGCGTCAATAATTAATGCGGAATCAGTAGAATTTTTGCCTTGGGTATAACTGTATTGTTGTATGGGGGTAATCGCGTGGGTAAGAAGTTTGTCCTTCCATTTTTCAACATAAGGGTTGGTCCAGTCTCCGTAGATGCGTTTGATGGTTGGAATCCCGTATCTTTTGACTTCATTCAAAATCTCTTCGATCTTTCGATAAGATACATTATCCGCATCGATTAGTATTGCGATTTGCAAATCCCCATGTTCTGCCATATATGTTTAGATTATTTTTTTCAATATTTGAACTCTTTTCTATTCGTGTGACCTTTCTGATCTGAATATATTCGTTAAAAATACAGTATTGTTAAAGAATTTCTTGATTTTTTTAGAATTAATTTGAATGCTATTTTTTTAGAACATGCGATCAGCTGCTTTTGTTTGGGCGTAGGGAGGGAATTATTACGTTTGTGGAGCGGTGAAATGATTTGAGGGACGATGAAAATAAAAAAAGGTTTTCAAACGGGGAGAATGAAAACCTTAAATAACCAATTATAAACCTAAATTATGATGATACAAAGATAGTGTAAATATTACACCTGTGCAACTATTCATTACTATTTTTTTAAAACGTTCTGAATTTTGTAGCCGTTCAGCTACAAGTTACCTGTAGCTGTGCCGAAACTAGTCCATCATGAAGCTCGAAGGTCTATATTTCATCACAGCATAAAAGCTATTGGTGAACGCTTGCACGCTTTTATAACCGACTTTATATGCAATTTGGGAGATGGTGAATTGTTTTGTGCTAAGAAGTTCCAAACTCTTGATAATGCGGAGTAACTGCTGATATTTTGCAAGTGTCATTCCGGTTTCCTTTTTAAAAAGACGCTCTATAGTTCGGAGCGAAAGATTGGACAACATGGCAATCTCGTCTAATGTGAAGGCTGCTGCGTAATGGTCATGTAGGTGATTTAAGACGGCTTGAAGTCTATTCTCCTGAGGAAGGGTGATCCCAAGTTGAAGCAATTGCGCGGCGAAATAGGGGAGTTCATGGAGTAAAGCACCCAGGAAAACTTTTTCATGTTCATCTTCTTTAATCAATTTCGACCATTTTTCACAATACAAAATCATTTCCCGTAATACTTTAGGGGCAGAAAATAGCTGCACCTGACTGAAAAACAACTGGTCTTGTGCGCTGTCGAATTGTGGAGTATCAAAAAAAAGCACCATAAGCTTGATGCGCTCAGAGTGGGAGTTGGTCTTATGTAATGCACCAGAGGGAATCCAGGCAACGTGATTTTGGGGGAGTAAATACATTTTTCCTGCGACGGTAAGGTATTGGAAACCCTGTTCGACATAAATCAACTGGCCTTTTCGATGACTGTGCAACTCGTTGTCGTGTATCCAGTTTTCTTCAAACCAGACAAAGGTTGATTTCTGGATGCGTTCAATTGTCAATGTATGATTTGTTTGATCCATGTCGTTTTAAATTAAATTAATGGCAAATTTAATTAAAATTTCAGGTATATCTTTGCAGGCGATCATTACATGTATAGCGCAATTTTATTATGAAAGAAAATATAAAAGTATCCACAGCTGTTTCTTGGACCTGGTTATCCATATTGGTTGTTGTTATGGTCTCAACCAATCTGCGGTCGCCAATTACAGCCGTTGGCCCTGTATTGGGGCAAATCAGTGAAGATTTACAATTAAATAGTTTTCAAAGCAGCCTATTGACGGCGATTCCCCTTTTTATGTTTGCGAGCTGTTCTGTAGCAGTAAGTCGATATTCGCATAAACTGGGCATGCATCGTTTTTTATTGTTTGGTTTAATGCTATTGAGTGTAGGGATTGTGCTTAGGGTCTGGGGTAATATGCCAACGCTGTTTGTAGGATCTTTTTTAATTGGACTTGGGATCTGTGTGGGCAATGTCGTTACACCTGGCTATATAAAAACCAGTTTTCCAAAGCAGATTGGGCTGATGACAGGGATTTTTGCGGTAGCAATGAACCTGACTGCGGCTTTTGCTTCGGGTTTTAGTTTACGATTGGGTGAATGGACTGGTCTTGGTTGGCAAGGCTCACTGGGTGTTTGGGTGATTTTAGCCTTGTTATCACTTATTGTTGTTTTTTTTGATGGTTTAGGCCGAAAGAAGGCTCAAGGTATTACTGAAAATAGACAAGCGACAAGTGGAATCGGGCATATCTTTAGGTCAAGATTGGCCTGGTATATCAGCCTATTCATGGGTATTCAGTCCCTGATTTACTACAGCTTGATTTCTTGGTTGCCCAAAGTATTGGTCGATTATGGTATGCCAAAGGAGGATACGGGCTGGCTGCTGTTTTTGATCCAAATTGCCATGATTCCCATTATGTTCATCGGACCTATTTTGGCTCATCGGATGAAGGATCAACGTTTAATGGCAACTGCTGTTGCGATAGGCATGCTTGGAAGTATCTTTATATTCTGGCATTACAAGCTTCAGGGAATTTATGTTGCCGCCATATTGTTGGGACTTTCCAATGGACTGTCTTTCAGTTTGTCTATTCTCTTCTTTACCCTGCGGGCTAGATCAACGGCAAATGCGATCAAAATATCGGGCATGGCGCAGTCTGTCGGCTATTTTATTGCGGCCTTTGGCCCGCCGGTCTTTGGTAGGCTGCACGAAATAGATGCTACCTGGAATTACTCGTTCTACTTTTTGGCGGGGAGTATCGTACTTTTATTGTTTGCGGGATGGAAGGCCGGCGAAGATAAGTATGTAGCGGAAGATTAAAGATAAGGCTACATCAGGCATAGGTGTTTAGCTGATGTAGCCTTATTCAACTAGCTCTTAAGCGCTAGCTTTCGAATTTACCTGCTAATCTTTGAGGACAGAAAATTCGATGTATGTGGCATTGTTCACATCGTGAAAAATACGTTGGGTAGCTTTGCGGAAATCAGCTTTCGTAGCTGTATAAGGTGCTAAAAACACCTGTGGATTTCGTTCTGCCAGCGGAAACCATGAGTTTTGTACCTGAACCATAATGCGATGTCCTTTTTTGAAGGTATGCGCAACGTCTGGCATTTCAAAATTCACCTTTTCGACCATTCCTGGAGTCAAGGCCTGTGCTTTATCGAAACCATTTCGGTATTTCCCCGCCATGATCTCACCACGTACCATCATTTGATATCCAGCCATTGTTTTTCCTTGATAACTTGCAGCATCGTTCGGGTATACATCAATCAGTTTGACAACATAGTCCGCGTCTGTTCCTGTTGAAGAGACTTTGAGGAAGTTTTTGATTGGGCCTACAATAGTTAAGTCCTCCGTCAACGGTTCTGTTTGATAAACCATGACATCAGGACGACTAGCTGCGAAACGTTGATCATCTACCATATATTCCCGTGTTCGGTTTTGAATTAACCCACCTTGATGCGGAACAGGTTTATTGGGGTCTGTTACATATTCATCCCAGGAATCTGTACGTTGAACTTTGTCAAATCCAAGTTTCCCCTGCGGTTGGAAGTATAGTTTTTTTGTCTCTACATTTTTTGGTGGCCACTGTTCGAAATGTTTCCATTCGTTGCTTCCTGAGACAAAAATGTTGGCTTCGGAAGGGGCGAAGTTTCCTTCATCTTTTAGGTAATATTTGAAAAACGGTTGTTCAAATTGTTCCTGATAAGTAATACTGGTTTTTTTCTCAAATTGGATATCACCTAAATAGTTTCCTTCTGCACGAACCCAGCCGCCATGATACCAAGGTCCCGCGACTAAAATCGAGTTGTTTTTTTTGCTTTTATCCTCAATCGATTGGTAGGTCTTAAATGTTCCATAAGCATCTTCCGCGTCAAAGAAACCACCGACCACCATCACAGCTGGTTTTACCTCCTGTAAAGAATTGGTGATCACACGCGATTTCCAAAAATCATCATAGTCGGGATGTTTAAACAGGTCATTCCAAAATTGTACGGAGTCACCAAAGTATTTTTCTTTGAGTTCCCGCGCTGTTCCTGCTTCTGCAAAAAAGTTATATTTATCGGCTTCTTTGATCTGAATTTTGCCCTTAAATTGATCCGGTGTGATGGGTTTTGGACGAGGGACACCAAAGGTTGACATGAATGTAAATGCATCCTGAAGAAACAATACGCCATTATGGTGGAAGTCGTCGCCGATATACCAGTCTGTTACGGGAGCCTGTGGGGAGACTGCCTTCAAGCTAGGGTGTGTTTTGACCAATCCGACGGTAGAATAGAAGCCTGGATAGGAAATCCCATAGAGCCCGGCTTTGCCATTATAGTTTTTGAGATTTTTCTGTAACCATTCAAGCGCATCATAGGTATCCGTACTTTCATCGATTGCTTTTTTATCTTTGCTGTACGTGGTCGGACGTATATCTTCAAAATCACCTTCGCTCATCCACTTGCCACGGACATCCTGGTAAACGAAAATATAGCCTTCACGCATCATTTGGGGAAAGTTTCCCAAACTTTTTTTGTATTCGTTCTGCCCATAAGGAGAAACCGTGTAGGGCGTTCTATTGAGCAAAACTGGATATTTCTTGGATTTGTCTTTTGGACTGTAGATCGCAGTAAATAATTTTTTCCCATCTCGCATGGGGATTGCTACTTCGGTCTTTTCATAATGATCTCTAACATAAGCCGAGTCGGCAGCTGTTTGAGCATGTAACTGGCTTGCGCTTAAAAGCGCTAAAGTTAGGCACGAAATTGTATTTTTCATTCAGATAATTATTTGTTCAGTACATTCTTTGGTGTAAATTATAATTTTACACTTGGTTTCATTTTTTGCAATGCTATGGATACTCTTATGCACCTTAGGCGCTATGCGATACAGTTAAATTTGTCATCGCGTTATCGTTTGGCAGACTATTTCTCCAGCTACAATGAGCGGATCAACAGCTGTTGGTTTATAAATTGAACGATAGATCCATTGCCTATATTTAGATTTAAGGCTAAAGTTAGTGCTACTAAAACCATTTTCCAATTTTATTGTCATATTTATAGCGAATAGAAAAAGAAAAATTGACCAATTTTTAAGAAAGAAAAACTTTTTTTGGATGGAATTTGGATTAGTTTTCGAATCTTAATATATTGAGTAAAATTAAGGAGAATTATTTTTTGGGTTAACAGCTTTAGCTAAAAACGTTAAATTTCAATCAGATGGATTAGTAGAACACTAAATAATAATTCATTTTCAGATTATTTCTTTAGGTTTCGAATGGGGTTTGTATTGGTATTTGTCACGATTTTATAAATTAAGTGGGGGGTGGTATGAAATATGTTTTTTTAAGCTAATTTTAAGAATTATTTTATCATAATACATCAATTAAATAACAATTTAAGTATATAGAATTAATATGGGACAACAAGTGAAAGATGCCAATGGAAAATTGGGTATTCTTATTCCGGGATTAGGTGCTGTGGCTACAACATTAATCGCTGGTGTGGCATCTATAAACAAAGGTTTTTCAAAACCAATCGGATCTGTTTCTCAATTGAGCAGAATCCGTCTGGGTAAACGCACTGAGAACAGAAATCCATTAATTAAAGATTTCGTCCCTTTAGCAAAATTGGAAGATGTTGTTTTTGGTGGATGGGACGTATATGAGGATAACGTATACGAGGCTGCATCAAAAGCAGAGGTATTGGAGAAAGGTCAATTGGATGCTGTTAAGGCCGAATTGGAGGCAATCCAACCAATGAAAGCTGTGTTTGACCGTAATTTTGTGAAAAATTTGGACGGAACGCACATCAAATCTGAAAAAACTCGCCGTGAATTGGCAGATGCAGTGCAACGTGATATTCGTGAATTTAAAGAGAAAAACGGATTAGACCGTGTTGTATTGGTATGGTGTGGATCTACTGAGCGTTATATTGAAACAAACGAAGCTTTTTCAACTTTAGCTAAATTAGAGGAAGCATTAGACAATGATGATCAACGTATTCCGCCAAGTATGATCTATTGTTATGCGGCATTAAAAGAGGGAGCTCCGTATGTAAATGGTGCACCAAATTTAACATGTGACGTTCCAGCTATTGTTGAGTTGGCGCATGAAAACGGTGTGGCAATTGCAGGTAAAGATTTTAAAACAGGTCAAACATTGATGAAAACAATTGTGGCACCTGGTCTTCAAGCGAGAGCTTTGGGTGTTGAAGGTTGGTTTTCGACGAATATCTTAGGTAACCGGGATGGATTAGTATTAGATGATCCTGAAAATTTCAAAACAAAAGAGGTCTCTAAATTATCGGTATTGGAAGAAATTCTGGATGCGAAAAAGAACCCTGAGTTATACGGTGATCTTTACCATAAAGTACGTATCAACTATTATCCTCCACATGGCGATAATAAAGAATCTTGGGATAACATCGATATCTTCGGTTGGTTGGGTTACAAAATGCAGATTAAGATCAATTTCTTGTGTCGCGATTCAATTTTAGCAGCTCCAGTTGCGTTGGATTTGGCTTTGTTTATTGATTTGGCTCAACGTGCGGGTATGTCGGGTATTCAAGAGTGGTTATCATTTTACTTGAAATCTCCTCAAACAGCTCCGGGATTACCTCCTGAACACGATATCTTCAAACAATTGATGAAATTGCAAAATACATTGCGCCACATTATGGGTGAAGATTTAATCACACATTTGGGATTGGATTATTACCAGGAGCTAGTAGATAGTATTCAATAAACTACCTTAATAAGAGAGGGGAAACAATTGTTTAAAAACAGTTTTTCCCCTTTTTCTTCAAAATCTTTACGATATTGAAGATTTGTGATATAACCCTCTGTAGACTTTTGCGCTTACGAACGCTGAGATAGTGACGGGGGTTTTGCTTTTTTATAAATGATTTTATTTTGCAATTAAAAGAAATGGAATTTGCAATTATAGCGGCGGGAGAAGGTTCTCGATTGCGAAAAGAGGGATTTAATTTACCGAAACCCTTGCTACCATTACATGGAGTTCCATTAATTGAGCGATTGATTCGCGTGTTTGTTAAAGAAGGGGCGCAAAGAGTTCATGTTATCATCAATAAACAATCTCCGGAGCTGAAATTGTTTTTGGAAAAAACAACGTTCGAATTACCTATTGTGCTAATAGAGGAAGATACTGCAAGTTCATTGCATAGTTTTGCCTTGCTTGTCAAAAATAACCCCGATTGGTCGTCCTGTTGTCTGACAACAACAGATACGGTTTTTAGACCACATGAATTTCATGCCTATTTGGAAGCATTTCAGCAACATCAACATGCAGATGCTTTTATGGCCGTCACGCCTTTTGTCGACGATGAGAGTCCGCTCTATGTGAACACAAATTCGCAGCTTCGGGTGGAAGCTTTTTTGGATACAGCGACCGCAGAAACGAAGTATGTTTCTGGCGGAATTTATTGCTTCCGAAAAGCAGCTATGAATTGTGCATTAAGCTCCGTTGAAGCAGGTAATTCCAGAATGCGTAATTTTCAGCGTGCTTTATTGGAAAACGATTTACAAGTAGAAGCATTTGTATTTGACAAGGTGGTCGATATTGATCATTTAAAAGATCGTGTCGTCGCAGAACAATTTTTGAGTGAGGAGGTTAGTTAGTAAAATGAGCGATATGATTTCTATTTTAGGCGTAACTCGAAAAAATCGCTTTTCACCCAACCATGTGGGGAATGATGCCGCTATATTTAATGAAGTAGTTTTAAAACTGACTGAAAAAGGTGCTTCGGTGGAGGTTTGTAATGAAGATGAATTTTTGTCTTCACCATCCGTGAAGCAGGATAATATTCTGACTATGGGGAGAACAAAGACTTTAGTTAAAAAGTTGCAATCTCTTCAAAATAATGGGATCAATGTTTTGAATTCAGGATTTGGAATTGAAAATTGCTTTCGGAAAAACATGACCCTTAAGCTTTTAGAAGGTGGAGTTCCTTATCCGAAGAGTATCGTGATCTCTACCGTTGCAGATATTCAATCTATTTTCGAAAAACTGAAAGGAAAGGGTGTATGGATCAAGCGTGGCGATTTTCATGCGATTCATAAGGAAGATGTTACCTTTGCTGCTAGTCTGAAAGAAGCGCAACATATCTTGAATGAATATGCACTTCGTGGAATTAAAGAGGCTGTGATTTCTGAACATCTTGCCGGAGACTTACTCAAGTTTTATGCAGTGCGGGGAACGGATTTCTTCTTTTATTTCTACCCATACGAACACAATCATCACAAATATGATTTGTATGAACAAATTAATGACGAGGTAGTACATTTTCCTTTTGATCTCGACAATCTAAAAGAAGTTGCCAATCGTGCTGCGGAAGTCCTGGATGTACATATCTATGGCGGCGATGTGATTATTGATGCAAATGGAGACTTCCATATTATTGACTTAAACGACTGGCCAAGTTTTGCGCCATGTCGGGCAGAGGCTGCAGAGGCCATTGCTCAAATGGTTTACCATAAATTTACTGAAAAGAACCACAATGCAGAAAGAACAAGTTAATGTAATCGAAGAAGATAATTTGAGTGCATTCGAACAATCTTTAAAATCTAATGATACAGAAGAGCGAATTGATATTTGGTTTTATCGACCTATAGGTTATCGCATCGCGCAAGTCTGTGCCAAAATCGGTATTACACCCAACGCTGTGACAATTATCAGTATTTTCTTTGGCGTTGCGGCGGGTATTTTATTCTATTACCCTGCATTATGGATTAATGTGATTGGCATGCTTTTATTGGTTTTTGCCAATTCTTTAGATAGTGCCGATGGACAACTGGCAAGAATGACAGACAACAAAAGTCGCTTTGGTCGTATCTTGGATGGGTTTGCTGGAGATTTTTGGTTTGCTTCTATTCATATTGCGATCTGTTTACGTAGTATTAATGAAGGATGGCCACAATGGCTATGGGTATTCTGTGTACTTGCAGGTGTATCGCATATGCTTCAGTCGGCAATGGCTGATTATTATCGTAATGTGCATTTGTATTTTATAAAAGGTAAAGCTGGAAGTGAGCTGGACAATACACGTGATTTGAAAGTTGACTATGATGCGTTGTCTTGGCGCAAGAATTTTTTCAGCAAATTTGTGTTGAATGGCTACATGGGCTATACACGTAACCAGGAAAAGCTTTCTCCAAAACTGCAAAAGCTGTTGCATATTGTGAAGAGTCGTTATAAAGATGAATTGCCAAAACAATTGATGGTCGACTTTAGAATTCAAAATAAACCGTTGATGAAGTATACAAATATTGTACAGTTCAATACAAGGGTGATTTTCCTATTTGTCTGGTTGTTTATCGGTCAGCCTTGGATTTACTTTTTCTTTGACATGTTTGTCCTAAATCCGATATTGATATACATGTGTAACCGACAAGAAAAAGTAAGTGGTTATTTTGTTGATAAATTAACAAATGATCCAACCTATGGGTAGTAAGATCTATAAAGTACTCTTTATGCTAATCGGTATAGGTACACTGGCCTATATGATTCATGCAATGGGAATCGATGAGATTTGGAACAACCTCGAAAAAATTGGCTGGTGGTTTTTGCCTGTACTCGGTAGCTGGGCAATACTCTACTGGATGAACGCAATGGCATTTAAGGCAATTATTCAGGAACCCGAATTGCCACAGACGGATGTACCCTTTTGGAAGGTCTTACAATTGACTATATCGGGGTATGCCATTAATTATATAACGCCATTTGTTGCGTTAGGTGGCGAGCCTTATCGTATTATGGAGCTTAAAAACTATGTCGGTGGTTCAAAGGCAGGTTCTTCCGTGCTGTTATACGGTGTCATGCACATCTTGTCGCATATTTTATTCTGGGTCGCTTCTGTTTTTCTAATTCTTTGGTTTGTTCCGGCAAGTACAATGGTTGATGTGGCCTGTGCTGTGATTTTTGTGATGGCTATCATTTGTACTTGGCTATTTACTAAATTTTATAAGAAGGGAATTACAGTTTCACTATTGACGGCTTTGTCTAAACTACCTTTGGTAGGCAAGAAAGTTGGTCATTTATTGGAGACGAAGTATGAAACGTTAAATGACGTCGATCAGCAGGTGAAAAACCTCTTTCAAAATCGTCGCGATCGTTTCTATACGGCCCTTTTTTGGGAATTTGTAGCACGTGTTGTGGGCTGTTTTGAGATTTATTTTATTGGTTTAGCCTTAGATATCAATATTGATTTTATTGATGCTATGATCATTAGCTCCGGATCTTCCTTATTTGCCAATCTTGTTTTTTTCTTTCCAATGCAATTGGGAACGCGGGAAGGTGGGTTAGCAATGGCTGTGATGAGTATAGGATTGCCTGCGAAAGTCGGTATTTTTATGGGGGTTGTGACACGAATTAGGGAAATTGTCTGGATTATGATCGGTTTGGGTTGGATGAGTTTAGTAAAAAAGAAATAACATGAATAAGTTTAATATTAAAGGGATTATTTTTGATTATGGTGGAACCTTAGACACTAACGGGGGCCACTGGGGAGCTGTTATCTGGTCGGGTTATGAAAAATATCAGGTTCCTGTAAATTTGAACGCTTTTCAGGAAGCCTATACCTACGCGGAACGCCAGATGGCTTTACAGCCTATCATTAAACCGCAGTTTAATTTTTTAGAAGTGCTTGAAGCAAAGCTCAATGTACAATTTGATTATCTTATTGCTGCAGGGTACGACCTAGATCGGTCATTAGCTCGTAAAATAGCCTTTGACGGTTATTCGCTGGCAAAGAATACAGTTGAGCAGGTAAAACCACTGTTAAATTCACTTCATGCAAAATATCCAATTGTCATGGTGTCCAATTTTTATGGTAATTTAAAATCAGTACTTGACGATTTTGGTATCCTGCCTTATTTTCAGTCTGTTGTGGAGTCTGCTGTCGTCGGTGTACGCAAACCTGACTCTGCAATCTATGCTTTAGGTGTGACTAAAATAGGTCTTCCTGCGCAAGAGGTATTGGTTGTGGGTGATTCCTATAGTAAAGATATGGTACCTGCCAAAGCCGTTGGCTGCCAAACCTTATGGTTGAAAGGGCAGACTTGGGGCGAGGATAAATTGCAAGATACTTCAGCTGCAGACCAACAATTTACAAGTATCTTTGATTTAATCGACTTTGTTTAAATAAAGATTCTGACGAAATTCTTTAGGCGAGATTCCAACATTTCGCTTAAAGAATTTACCAAAAAAGGATTGATCCGAGAAATGCAATTTCACCGCAATTTCTCCGATGGAAAGCCCCTGGCAAAGTAACGATTTTGCTTCCTCCACTAAGACGTTCTGAATAAGTTCTATTGCTGATTTTCCGGTTAGTTCCTTCGTAATTACGGATAGGTGTTTCGCTGTGATACCAAGTTCCATTGCATAAAATTGCACCATGTGTTCTTTATGAAACGACTTTTTTAGGAGCAAATGGAAATTGGCAAGTATCTCTCTTTTCCGAGAGGGAATAGCTGGTGTATTTCGCATATTTTGGCTTCCTAGACGGGCTATTTCACAAAATAATATTTCCGTTAATGACTTTATAATCTGATTCTTGAAAAGATAGCTAGACCCTTGTCGATCGTAATGAATAAACTGTTTAAATAAGTTGGATAAGTTCGTTGAATCTTGGTTCGATAGCGACCAGATGTAGCTGTCGTTTAAGGCAAGAGACTTCTTGGTGACCTCGAAGAAATCCTCCTGGAAATCCAGTTTGAAGCTAAAATCCAGCGTAAAGAAAATCAAATATACCTCACAATCCCAAGATTTGACGACCGAAGAGCCATTAACTCGCGAAGAAGGATTGGTTAACAATAGGTGATTTTGAGCAACTTGTACCCGTTCATTATTAATGATGAAGGAAGTTTCACCTTTTTTTATTAAACAGAGTGAATAGAGCTCACCTTTTGATAAAATGTGCTGTTGCTCGGAACTAAAGACGGGTTTTGATTTGTTGCCTTTAAAATGAAAAACATAAAAGCCCTTGTGTTCGATGGAAGTTTCCTTTACAGACATGTTTATTTTACGATAAAATCAAAATAGGTTTTACGATAGGGTTCATCTTGCAAGGTGTAATGCCACCATTCTTTATCATAAGCTTTGAAGCCAAATTTAGCCATCGCTTCTTTTAAGATCTTTCGGTTCTCCTTCTGTTGGGTTGTCAGATTCGCGTACTGATGATGTGAGATTGCTCCGAAAAAATCGAAAGGTCCACCCATATCAATCTCTTTTTGATCTTTTAAGCTAATGAGCGTTAGATCTACTGTACTGCCCCGGCTGTGGCCCGATTTGGAGGCAATAAAGCCTAGATTGAACAAATTCTTCTTGTTGATAAGCGGGTAGAATTCTTTTTTTGCGATCGTATCATTGGTGTTTAAGGACCATGTTTTAAAGTTGTCAACAGCACGCTGCGGGCGGTAGGCGTCGAATATTTTCAAGCCAAGACCTTTTTTATTTAAATGGTTCTCGACCTGCTGCAGTGCTAGCGCTGCGCGTTTAGTTAAAATAGCGACTGGTTTTTCATAACCTTTAATCGGCCTTCCGGTGAAGTTGTGGCTGCCGAAATAACGTATTTCTAAGCTTATCGTGGGGATAATGTCTTTGACGTATACAAAATCTGAAGGCATGACCTTTTCCTGCGCAGAGAGGCAAAGTGTGAAAAGGCTTAAGCCAAATGTAAGACACAAGTTGAATTTCATGGAATGAAGATACAACTTGTGTCTTAATTAATATAATAAAAACGGTGATTCTCGTCTGCATCAATAGGTATAAAACCCAGTTCGGTTTATTGATCAATTTGCGCTCCTATTGATAGACAGTCCACTAATGATCAGCTAATTTTTTTTTCAGGTAATTGTATATTTCTATCTGTGAACGACATGGTGCCTCTTTGTTCTCGACGTAATGATTGCTCAGGGAATTATTGAGTATCCGCGCTTTGACATTATCTTTGAGCTGGATCTGAAGCATTTCTTTTAAATCCTCCTTGATTTTTTTGCTTGTTATTTTTACTGCTGCTTCAATACGATGATCCAAGTTTCTTGTCATCCAGTCCGCAGAGGAAATAAATAGCAGCTCTCGGCCAGCATTATAAAAATACATCACACGTGCATGCTCCAAATATTCATCCACGATTGAAATGGCATTCATTTGCAATTTAAACGTTTTTTGATTTGTTGCGCAGTAGATTCCCCGGATAATAAGATCTATTTTGACACCAGCTGTAGCTGCGTCATAGAGCTTTTTAATCATTTCTTTATCGCTGAGTGAATTTACCTTGACAATGATGTATGCTTTTCGGCCAGCCTTTGCTTCGGTAATTTCCTGGTCGATATAGTGTAGAAGTTCTCTACGCATATCCGTTGGGCATATCAAAAGACTTTTGCAATTTTTGATAATTTCAGCCGGATTTGATTTGGGACGTCTCAGGTAATTGAAAACCTTATTTATATCGGCAATAACATCCCTATTACTCGTTAAGAGGCAATAGTCTCCGTATAATTTCGCCGTTTTTTCGTTGATATTTCCTGTGCTGACAAAACCATATTGGATCGTTTTCATCCCAATACGTTTTTTTATCACACATAGTTTTGCATGGATCTTTTTATTTGGAATACCGGTCAGTACTTTAATGCCTTCCAGTTCAAGTTTCTCTTTCCAGTCCAAATTGTTTTCTTCATCAAATCTTGCACGAAGTTCAAGCATCACAGTGACTTCCTTTCCATTGCGGGCTGCGTTAATCAAGGCATTTGCAATTTTTGAACTCGAGGCTAAGCGGTATGCCGTAATCTGGATCGTTTTTACATCGGGATCCATTGCTGCTTCCCGAAGTAAATCGATGATCGGTCTAAACTCATGATATGGAAAGGAGAGCAGTACATCTTTTTTTAATATGGTATCCGTTACACGTTCGTAGTTTTGGAAATAAGGATGTGGAAAGGACGTTCGTTCCAAGGGCTGATTGTAGGATTTAAACACATTGGGAAAATCCATGAAGTGTTTGAAGTTATGTATTTTTTGTCCTGGAATGATGCTGTCTTTTTTTGAAAGGTTAAGTTTCTTGATCAGGAATTCTACCAATTTATGGTCCATCTCTTGATCGAAAATAAACCGGGTAGGTTTACCTTTTCTTCTGTTTTTTACCCCTTTGCTTATCTTCTCAACCAGCGTCGTGTTGATATCATTGTCAATGTCAAATTCGGCGTCTTTTGTTACTTTAAAGACATGTGCATTGAATACATCAAAACCGAAATAGGAAAATATTAATGGAAGATTAAACTTGATAACGTCCTCCAAAAGTATAATATGCTTTTCATCTTTTGGCGAAGGTAATTGTACGAAGCGTCCATTTTGACTGGTAGGGATTTCGATGAGCGCAAATTTGGTTTCATACTGCCATTCCTGTTTTCCCATCGCAATACCCAAGTAAAGGCTCTTATCCCGAATATAGGGCATAGGTCGTACATCGTCCAATATCAAAGGAATGACGTTCGATTCCACCTCATCCTGATAATAATCGCTCACAAACTTTTGTTGTTCGGGGTTCAGTTCCTCACTGGTCTTAATATAGACATTCTGTTTGGCCATATCTTTTTGGATACGATTCCACGTACTGTCAAATTTCTTTTGCTGCTTGATTACCCGGATATTGAGCTCTTCCAATATGAGCTGTGGATCTTCATAGAAGGATTGGTTGGCACTTTTGTCTTTCAGGTCTATAGCCCGTTTTAGACCTGCAACACGCACACGGAAAAATTCATCGAGGTTATTGGAAAATATACCTAAAAATTTGATTCTTAAGGGTAAAGGGACCGTCTCGTCCGCAGCTTCCTGAAGTACTCTGCCATTAAAGCTCAACCAACTAACGTCTCTAGGAATAAATTTTTTCGCCATAGCTAAATATACGTAAATTTAAAAAGCAAAACTATAGCTCTACAGGGGATAATCGAACTTTTTTGTGTTAAAGAATTATTAAGTTATTTTTTGTTCATGTGTGTAGACCGTCGTTTTAAAGGTGCATTTTTGACACTGCTCTTCTTTCCTGGAAATAACCGCTACAAGGTGTTGCACTGCATGGTAAAAAAAATCCCCCAAAGGTCTATTCAGACTTTGAGGGATATGTCATTATGTTTGGTTTCGTCTATTTCTTCTTTCCGTATTTTTTGGAAATTTGAATCGCTTTGTATTTCGTCGTGTCAAAATGTGGCGTGTCAATTGACAAGCTTGTCGGATAAGGAGCACTTCGATCGAAGAAATACACGGTTGTTGTACTTCCGTAATCATTAACAGGCATTAAGTCAAGACAGGCAGAATAATCCGCATTCAACAGGTCGCCTACAGTAACGGCATAAATGCGTATGATACCACCTTTATTTTGTTCATTTCTGACGAAAGCGACTTCCTTAAAACCTCCCGGTAGATCTTCAATACTTTTCTGATTGAAGCTATCTTTTAAAATAAAACCCAACAGCACTAAAATCGGTATGACCAAAAGCCATAGCCTTTTATTCTTCTTCATTAAAAATACTTAAATTGTAATTGTTATACCTAATAATTTGTAAAACTCTTTTAAAATTGCCTGGTGTCCTGGCCAAGCAGGAGAGGTGACCAAATTGCCGTCTACCACCGCTTGATCCGCTGGGATATTTTTCCATGTGCCGCCCGCTAGTTCAATGTCGGGACCCACAGCAACATAAGCTGTCAAAGTGCGACCTGCGAGTACTTTTGCAGCTGTCAACACTTGGATGCCATGACATATTGCTGCCACAGGTTTATTGTGCTCAAAGAAGTGTCTCGTAATCTCCAAAACACGTTTGTTGAGTCGAATATATTCTGCCGATCGTCCTCCAGCAATATATAAACCGTCATAATCTTCGACATTGACCTGGTCGAAATCTTTATTGATTGCGAAATTGTGCCCGCGCAGTTCTTTATAAGTCTGATCACCAGTGAAATCATGCACTGCTGTGGGAACTACATCTCCGCTTTTGCGGTCCGGAGCAATTGCATCTACCGTTATTCCTATTGAACCCATTGCTTGAAATGGAACCATTGCTTCGTAATCTTCTACAAAGTCTCCTACAAGTAGTAATATTTTTTTTGCCATATCAAAAAACCTCTTTTAATAGGTTTTCAATTTACATATTAAAAGAGGTATTCGCAACGATTATTTGTTAATCTTTTGTTAACCTTGCACGGCTAATTTTTCGGCAAGTGCACGTTTTGTTTTACGTACTTTAGCTTCTAATTGACTTCTTAAAGTGGGATCGATAATACCTTTACCTTCTTCAAAGTTTTTGTGGAATTCAGGAAGAGAGAAGGAGTCTAATATATCGGCGCCATCCCAAGTGATTCGGTTTATAGCAGTGTTCAATACCGTGGCACCTCCCATCGGACCAGGTGCGGTAGCCAATAAGAAAACAGGCTTGCCATTGAATAATTTGCGGTTAGGAATACGCGAAACCCAGTCAACAATATTTTTGTAAGCTGTAGTATATGACCCATTGTGTTCGGCCAAAGAAATCAAAAGGAAATCTGCTGCATCCATTTTAGCAGCAAAGTCATGCGCCAATTGTGGAATGCCCAACTCAACTTCTTTGTCGTAAGAATAGATAGGCATTTCAAAATGGTTTAAGTCTAGCAATTCGATGATATCGTCTGCTTCTTTATAGTATTTGGAAGTACTTGTGACGAATGTTTTGTTGATTGAATTTTTGTTGCTTGTTCCTGCAAATGCTAATATTTTCATCTTTATATCATTAATTTATGAGGTGTTGAATAGGGGCAAAACTACCCCATACTGACCTCGTTTTTACCTTTAGAAAATCATGATTTTCGCATGTTTTCGCTATGTTTTATTTTAAAATCTGGTCAAACTTACGATATAATTGCTGAATAAATGTCAATCAAATGTCTCTGTACAGCGTTCTAGCGTATTTATTGATGTAGATCAATAAAATTAAAACGTTCGTACATACCAAGCAGGCCTGTAAGTCCGCCAGTATGAATAACGAGTACCTGATCTGTGGGGGTAAAGTAGTCCTTTTTGATCAGATCATCTACGGCATAAAGTAATTTGCCGGTATAGGTAGGTTCGATCATGATTCCTGTCGCAGCTATAAAATGCTGCACAAAGGCGAGCAAGTCGGTATTTGATTTTGCATAACCACCAAAATGATAATCAAGATGTAAAATAGGAGGGCTGATGTTGGGGTAAAGTTGATCGACTTCCTCCTGAATAAAGCCCCCATTTTTTAAAACAGGTATGCCGTGTACGCGGGTAAATAGATCTCGTTTTTCTATCGCATTGGCTATTCCAGCTAATGTTGTTCCTGTGCCGCAGGCGGTAAAAATATGCTGGTATTCATGTTGGAGTTCATCAACGAGTTCAGAGCAACCTTTTGCTCCTAGTATGCCGTACCCACCCTCGTGTATATAGAATGTCGTTGGATCCTGACCAAAATAGGTGTTGTATAAATTTTCTTTATGCCGGTAAGATTCGCGGTCGACGTAAATGAGCTGCATCCCAAAAAGACGACACATCGCTAAAACAGGGTTGTTAACCCCTTCTTCACCTCGAACAAAAGCGGTTGTTTTAAACTTAAAGGTAGCTCCGGCACAAGCGGTAGCTAAAAGATGGTTGCTCCATGCGCCACCAAATGTAACAAGATGATTTTTCTGAAGCTGCAGGGCTTCTTCCAGATTATATTTTAATTTTCGCCATTTATTGCCTGAAATAAACGGATGTATGAGGTCATCGCGCTTAAGTGTTACTTTAATATGCTTCTTCTCCCAGCCTGGGAGGCACAATTCAGTTTCGGGGCTATGGATTTTGAAGGGCAACATAACATTAAATGAAAACAAATTTAACGAAAATTGTTTCATTTGGTTTATTTTTGTAGCATGACAGAACAAATAGGATCGCAAGATCAGGAAGAACAAGAATTATTTGAGCATCTACGTATTGAGGTGGATAAGGGACAAGCATTACTCCGCATTGACAAATACCTGATGAACAGGGTTGAAAATGCGACGCGGAGCAAAATTCAGCATGCTATTGAAGCAGGTTCTGTCATGGTTAACGGTAAGGAGATCAAGGCGAGCTATAAGGTTAGACCTGATGATGTGATTACATTGGTGCTACCTGATCCACCACGGGATAACGAAGTTTATCCAGAAAACATTCCATTGGATATCAAATACGAGGATGACGACGTGCTGATTGTGAATAAAGAGGCGGGAATGGTTGTGCATCCAGGATATAATAATTATACGGGAACCTTGGTAAATGCATTAACGTATCATATACAGCAGCTGCCACAGCTTCCAGGAAACTCCGATCGCCCGGGGTTGGTGCATCGAATCGATAAAGACACTTCCGGACTATTGGTTATTGCTAAAAATGAAAAATCAATGGCCTTTTTGGCAAAACAGTTTTTCGATCACAGCATTACCCGTAAATATATTGCATTAGTTTGGGGTGATTTAAAAGAGGATGGAACAATTACAGGTTATATTGGACGTCATCTAAAAGACAGACGCATTATGGCCATGTATGATAGCGAAGATAAAGGGCGTTGGTCAGTGACACATTACAGAGTTTTGGAGCGACTGGGCTATGTTACTTTAATTGAATGTCAGTTAGAAACAGGGCGTACACACCAAATTCGTACGCATATGCAATCTATTGGTCATCCGTTATTTAATGATGCAATGTATGGTGGAGATAAGATTTTAAAAGGTACCGTATTTTCAAAGTACAAGCAGTTTGTGGATAACTGTTTTTCATTACTGCCGCGACAAGCACTTCATGCACAAGTATTGGGATTTATCCATCCTTCTACAAAAGAAAATATGTATTTTGAGGTACCATTTCCGGAAGATTTTCGTTTAGCTTTAGAAAAGTGGCGCGGATATGCGGCAAATTCGATGGCTATAGAAAATGATTAAAATTTAGAACAAAATTAAGATGCCAACAAACTATATCAATTTCAATGGAAGTGTAGTGCCGGAAGATCAGGAAATATTTAGCATTGAGAATAGAGGTTTCCGTTATGGGGATGGATTATTCGAAACGATGCTGTATAAGGATGGTGATATCCGCTTTCTAAATTTTCATGTCGAGCGTTTACAGAAAGGAATGGAGTTGATTCATTTGGATGATGCGAATCTATTCGATGAATTTTTTATTCGTTCGAGATCCGAAGAATTAATCCGTAAAAACAACATGTTGGGGCAGCAGGTTCGTATCCGATTGATCGTGTTTAGATCTGGAGGCGGATTGTATAGTCCAACGAGTAATAAACCTGGTTTTGTTTTGCAGGTGCAGCGCATAGAACCTAATCTTCGCGACAAGAAGGTCGGTTTGATTGTAGGACTTTACAATGAATTCAAAAAACCGTATAGCGATCTTTCAAAGATTAAATCTTTAAATGCGCAGATTTACGTGTTGGCTGGCATCTATAAAAGGAAAATGGCTTTTGATGATGTATTGATTCTAAATCAGGAAGGTTATCTATGTGAATCCTTGATTTCAAATATCTTTGTCTATTATGAAAAGGTACTTTATACACCAGCGTTATCCGAAGGATGTATTGAAGGAGTAATGCGCCGGGTAGTCATGGACATGGCACAGGATGAAGGTATAGAGGTGGTTGAGGCACAGATAAGCCCCGAAATCATGAAACGGGCGGATGAGATTTTCTGTACCAATGCTGTACAGGGCGTACAATGGGTAATGGGCTATAAGCAAAAGCGCTATTTCAATAAGATATCGCGGATCTTGCAGGAAAAATTACAACATTGGAATTATGACGTCAGTGATGAACAGGACTAGAATAATTTGAATATACATACAAAAGGTCAGGATTTAATCCTGACCTTTTGTATGTATAATTCGCTCAGCCCATTGCTCAACGGCATTTTTAAAGCTGCGTAGAAAATCTTTGGTTTTTTGTGATTCAATAGCCCCACTGGGACCAATACATGTTGTTATATTGCCCAAATAAGCTTCGGGTTGCTGCATGGTTAAGATATTGACGAAGACCAGTGATTGACGTAAATGGTGGTTGGCGCCAAAGCCACCTTAAACTCCCGTTGATGAAGAAATTATTGCGCCAGGTTTACCATCCCATTTATTTTTTCCATAGGGTCTTGAACCCACGTCAATCGCATTTTTTAAAACTGCAGGAATAGAACGATTATACTCTGCGGTAATAAAAAGTACAGCATCCAGGGACGCGACCTCTTTCCGAAATCGCACATAGCTCGGAGGAGGATTTCCTAGATCGTCAAAATCCTGATTATACAGAGGAAGCTCGCTGATATCGATTATGCGATAGCCAAATTTAGATTCCTCTTGCTCAAGAATAAACTGCGCAATTTTTTTGTTGTAAGATTCCTTTCGTAAGCTACCAACCAATATTCCTACGTTATATATACTCATTGTGATTAGTTCATTAAAGTCTGTATGATCTGAACAATTGATCCTATTAAAAAGTTTGCGGTTTTTTATCAATCAAATCGTAATTAACCTGTTTAAAATGAGATTCTTATTGCTGTGTTAACAAAAATTAACATTTGAACATTAATCTTTTGCACACTGTTTGTTGTCGTATTGTAAAGAAGAAATTACAAACTAGAGGGAGGAGCTACTTATGAAAAAATTGTTTTACACGGCGGCGATTATTGCAGGCCTTTTTACAGCGGGAGCTGCACAAGCGCAAGTCAGTATTAGTGTCAATATTGGGAGTCAGCCAAGCTGGGGGCCAGCAGGTTATGATTATGCCCGCTATTATTATATTCCAGAATACAATATGTATTACGATGTACCCGCGAGATGTTACGTTTATTATGATAATGGCGGCTGGATAAGAAGAGCAAGTTTACCGAGGAGATACAGACATTACGATTTTTATCGGGCTCATAAAGTGGTTATTAACGATCGCACACCATGGCATCACCACGATCGCTATAGAAGCCGTTATGGCGGTTACCGTGGAAGACAAGTATCTATCCGTGACAATCACCACGGTGGTAGCGGGTATTCATTTGCCAGCGAGCGTAGTGTAAGGCGCGAACATTCATGGGGCGAAAGCCGTCGATACGATAGAGGAAATGGACATGGACGTGGCAATAACCAGGGGCATGGAAACGGACATGGGCGTGGTAACGGTCACGGAGGAAGACATAGAGATTAATCGAGTAGTTGAATAATATGATAAAAAAGGAATCTATATACATATAGGTTCCTTTTTTTTGATCAGAAATAACAGGCTGTTTGCATTCGTAGCTTTGGGTGCTTGCGGAATCATGAAGCTTTTAGTGTACATGCACAATAAATTAAATAACATAACAGCTTGATTAATGAAAAATATATTAATTTTGCGCTACACGGGACTGAGATCCGCTTATTTTAAGTGATTTTGAGTTTACGGGAAATAATTGTAATGTGTAAGTTAATTTTTGTGATGAGAAAACTGGTTAATTCGGGTGTTGTATGGGTAGGGTTAAGTATATCTATTTTTGGATTTTACTCCTGCAATCAAAGTGGGACAAATAAGGTGCAAAATGTGGGAGCTGTTGACTCTATGCCGCCAAAAAAGGATAGTTTGCTTGCTGTGCAAGATTCGATAAGTAAAGTGGATTCGCTGCGTAAAGACACCATTACAAAAATGGAAGAAAATGTGGACTACAAAGGGACTAAAGATACGACCGTATTGTTGACTGATACTGTTTCTCCACGTTATATTTATCTTACTTTTGACGATGGCCCACTGAATGGAAGCCAGCACCTTGATTCCATTGCGACAGCGAAAGGCATCAAAATTAATGCTTTTCTGATTGGCAATCATGATAAAATGAGTAAAAAATTACACAGTTTTACAGAACGTTATATGAATAATCCTTTAGTGGATTGTTACAACCACAGTTACTGGCATGCGCACAATAAATACAGTACTTTCTATTCGAATCCGCAGACGGCTTTTGAAGATTTTGAACTTGCTGAGCAATCGCTGGGATTAACACATAAAATAGTTCGCTTGCCGGGACGAAATATCTGGTATATCGGAGACCGTAAAAAGGTTGATTTGAAAAGTGGGGCTTCGACAGCCGAGTTACTACACCAGAATGGTTATAAAGTAATTGGTTGGGACTGTGAGTGGAAGATAAATGGTGTTACAGGGAAGCCAGACCTATCGGTGAATCAGTTGTATACCCAAATGAAGAATTTACTCCGTAAAGGTACCTCTTATACGAAAAACAATGTTGTGCTATTGACACATGACAATATGTATCAAACGAAAAAAGGACAGCGGTTGTTATCGGATTTGATCGATAGTCTCAAACAACATTCAAACTATCGTTTTGAATTTGTGCGGAATTATCCGCAATAATGACAGCTATCTCTCTAAATAATTAAGGCTTAAACAGGAATGAACCCCAGTTTAAGCCTTAATTATTTAGTCGAAAAATCTAGTTTAATTTTGTTTACGGAGATATTTGGTCAGTATAACGATTGTTTGACCTTCAATCTTTCCTTCAATTTGTTCGATATTGTCTGCTACTAGTCGAATATTCTTAACCACGGTGCCTAAAGTCGCTTTTAAGGAGGAGCCTTTCACGTCAAGTGTTTTTGTCAGAACAACAGTATCGCCTTCCAACAGTCGTTGCCCGATGCCATCTTCATGAAAAGAAACATAGCCATCATTTTCATGATCTCCAGTTTTCTTAGCTTCCGATAGTGTTTCATCGTCGAGATAGAGGATATCCAGTGCTTCAGACGCCCAGCCTTCATTTTTTAATCGGTTTAACATACGCCAGCATACAATTTGCACCGATGGGTTTTCGGACCACATCGCATTTGGAAGGAATTTCCAGTCGTCTGGATTTAATTGCTCCGTTTTGTTGAGCTGATTGACCAATGTTTCTGAAATCAGTAAAGTATTGTCCAAATTTGATGTTATTTCCGGTGGTAATGTGTAAGCAATTAAAGTAGCATCTTCGCCTGTCAGCTCACATTTCCCGCCAGCTCTCGCTTGTAATTGTTCTTCTAATTTCATGTCAGTTTTTTTTAAAGCCCAAACTTAGCCAAATTTGCTTTGATGTGCAATGACGAATATCACGACTTAGGGAAATAATTCCTGTTTTTACTCTTATAAAGCATTGTTTTTGCTTATGACTTTCATTTGTTTGCTGGTAAATTTATTTATAGGATGCGGGCTATGAGGTAAAGGTGGAGTAAATTTTTTCTTCAAATAAATTTACTCCATGTAGAACATTGGTACCGAATTTGTGTTTAACCAACATTAGAAAAGATTATTAACTGTAATATAGAAATACTATGAAATGGCAAGGAGGCAAGCAAAGTGGTAATTTTGAGGACCGTCGTGGAATGTCGGGGGGAGGAAAAATTGCTTTAGGAGGAATTGGTGGAATTATTGTTTTGGTCATTGGATTTTTGATGGGTGGAGATCCGATGCAACTCTTACAGCAAGCCCAAAATATGGGGGCGCAAACTGAACAGTCGGGACAGCCGCGTGAGTTAAATCCTGAGGAAAAAAGACTAACTGAATTTTCATTAACTGTACTTCAGAGTACCGAGGATGTTTGGGCAAAGCTGTTTAAAGAGCAGATGCAGAAAAATTATACCCCTACAACACTCGTATTTTACGATGGGGGAACACAAACGGATGGTTGTGGTATGGGGCAGGCTTCTTACGGACCTTTTTATTGTCCGGGTGATCAAAAGATTTACCTGGATCTGAGCTTTAGTAAAGAACTGTCGGATAAATTCGGTGCAAAAGGAGAGTTTGCCATGGCGTACGTAATTGCGCATGAAGTCGGACATCATATCCAACAATTGGTGGGATTATTGCCGAAGACCAATCAAGCCCGTGGGAAACTGAGCGAGCGTGAAAATAACAGGATCTCCGTTATGACCGAGCTTCAAGCGGATTTTTATGCAGGTGTATGGGCGCATTACATCAATGAATTAACCGATATAAAAATTGATTATAATGATATAATGGACGGGATGAAAGCGGCAGCTGCTGTTGGTGATGATAAATTACAGACTGAAGCACAGGGCTATGCTGTTCCTGAATCATTTACGCATGGTACATCCGCGCAACGTATGGAATGGTTTAAAAAAGGATATGATTCGGGGGATATGCGATCGGGCAACACCTTTGAAGATTCGAGTCTGAAATAGGGATCGTATTTCGAATAAAAAAACACCTGGCCGTGCATCATGACCAGGTGTTTTTTTATTGTGGTATAGGCAATTTGCTTTGAGGAAACCAAGCCGTTTGGCAAATGCCGCGCTGATCATATCAGATCATTACTGAACCAAGAGATTACAACCACGAATATCACTTTGGTCAAAACGTCCCAATATTTCAAAAGAGCCATCCTGATATACTTTTCCTAAATCTTGTGTGGCTATAAATGAACACGAGTAGCGATTGGCGAGGTCGATTACATTGATGCCGCCAGTTTTATTCAACGGAATCAGGCTTAAAGGATCATTGGTATCTCGGATCAAGATTTTCATCCATTTGGGAAGATAAAATATTCCCTGGCCTGAAGAGTAGCCTTGTGAGAGTAACTCTGTCATGCCATATTCAGAATGGATACCATGGACAGAAAAGGCTTCTTCGAGGAGTTTATGGATTTCCTGTTTCACCATTTCCTTGCGCTTACCTTTCATTCCGCCGGTTTCCATAATGATCAGTTCAGGAAATTCAAAGGCATATTGTTCAATGAAGTCCAGTAGGGCATACGTTACGCCAAAGAGGATGGTCTTTGTGCCTTTATTTTTGAGCTTAATAAGTGTATCGTAAAGCTCTTGGTGGTTATAGAGAAAATAATTGCTTTCAGGTTGTTCACTTTGCTTCATGAGATCATCAATCATATAGATTAGCGACGAACCACTTCGCTCTAGGTAGGATGGGAGCAATGCAAGGACGGCGATGTTGCCGAGCGGACCATAGAAACTTTCAAAAATCTTCCGAAAAGTTCGGTCATATATACTCCGGTCAGCGACCAGATGTTTTGAGGTAACCATACCTGTTGTACCCGAACTCGAGAATATGATTTCAGCCTCCATTCCTTCAGCAATAACCTGTTGAGTCTTAAAAAATTCGATGGGCATGAAAGGAATATCCGTATAGTGCTGAATAAGGTCTTTTTCTCGCCCAAGGAGTCTGATATAGTCACGATAAACTTTGCAATGCTGGCTTTGGAATTGGTAGGTATCTAAACAATGCTGATTAAAATCATCCTCGGTTTTAATGTCAAAAAAATCCTTCCAGTTCGTCATAGCATTTAAAAATTTGATGGACAAAATTAACTAAAATTTGGAAAAGAAAACCGTTAATTGTGGCGTGTATAGGTGTTTCGTAGAAATAGATCAGGATAGGCCGTGAAATATAACTAAAGAACAGGCTTAGGTCAAGTTAAGAAAACTCAACCTAAGCCTGTTTATTTTATAACATACCACCATCAACAGGAAGAACCTGTCCGGTTACGTATGCTGATAAATCAGATGCTAAATAAAGACATGCATTGGCAACGTCTTCTGGTTCGCCGGCACGTTTCAATGGAATTCCGGCTTCCCATCCAGCCACAACTTTAGGATCCAGTACATCAGTCATTTCGGTACGTATAAAACCTGGAGCAACTACGTTTGCACGGATATTACGAGAACCTAATTCTTTAGCGATAGATTTTGTGAACCCAATAATACCAGCTTTTGATGCGGCATAATTTGCCTGACCGGCATTTCCTTGAACTCCAACAACTGAAGACATATTGATAAATGAACCTTTACGGTTTTTCATCATAATTTTCGAAGCAGCTTTTGTAACGTTAAAGACAGATTTTAAGTTGACATTTAATACATCATCCCAATTCTCTTCGGTCATACGCATTAACAAGCCGTCTTTTGTGATACCGGCATTATTTACAACGATATCCAATCCTCCAAAATCGGCAACGATCGCATTGATTAATTGTTCTGCTTCTTCGAATTTTGAAGCGTCAGAGCGATAACCAATCACTTTGGTGCCGAAAGCTTGAAGCTCCTGTTCTAGCGCCTGTCCTTTTTCGACAGAAGAAAGATATGTAAAAGCGACGTTAGCACCATGTTGTGCAAACACTTCCGCAATTTTCCTTCCGATTCCTTTTGATGCTCCTGTTACTAAAGCAATTTTTCCTTCAAGTATTTTCATCTGTATAAGTTATTTGTTCTTCAATTATTCACACTTAGGCATTTATGTCCATTTTCCACGCGCTGTCTTTCTCTCACAGCCCGTCTGTTATTGGAATTCAATACGAAACATGAACTCGTTTCCATTTGGTTTATCTTGGTTATTCCACAGTGCTTGTGTTTTTTCGATGCCGTCGTATTAGCGAATAAATGATCTTGTTTTTTAGCTATTGTGTACACTATTGCCTTTCGATGTTCTGCAAAAATGTTAAAACTATATTATAACACAAAATCTTTCGATAAATAACGGTTTAAAATAGAAAAACATTGTGTGCTGACCTTGTGTTTATCTTGGAGTGGGGGAGTGTTTTCAGGAAACAATTTCAGAATTTTACGGTAAGCGATCGCTCACTTAGGATTATTTTAATAAATCAATGGTATTTTTGAATAAGTGGTTCTAAAAAGTACAGTTTTTTGACAAAAGACTTGGACGTTTACCAAAAACTATATTAAATTTGCATCAATCACAAAAACATGAGCAAAAAATCAAATAAAGAAGTTGACGTTGTTCTGATCGGCGCCGGTATTATGAGTGCTACTTTGGGTACTCTAATCAATGAATTAAGCCCAGACGTTAATATTGAAATTCTTGAGCGTTTGGATGTTGTGGCTGCTGAAAGTTCTGACGCTTGGAATAATGCTGGCACGGGTCACTCTGCCTTATGCGAGTTAAATTATACCCCCGAACAGAAAGATGGTTCTGTAAAGATTGATAAAGCAGTTAAAATTGCTGAGCAATTTGAAGTGTCTAAGCAATTTTGGTCCTACCTCGTTGATAAAGGCATTATTGCCCAACCTGAAAATTTTATCCGTAGTATTCCACACATGAGTGCGGTTTTTGGTGAAAAAGATGCTAAATTCCTAAAGACAAGATGGGAAACATTGACGACCCAAAACTTGTTCAAAGGGATGGAGTATACCGAAGATACGGCATTGTTGAAATCGTGGATTCCATTGATGATGGAAGGACGCGAGGCCGACGAAAAAATCGCTGCGACAAAAATGGATCTGGGTACCGATGTTAATTTTGGGTCGTTGACACGTGATTTGATCGCTAATCTTGAAAATAAAGAAAATATTTCGATCTCCTTAAACCATGAAGTAATCGACATCGAACGTGAAGAAGATGGCCGTTGGGAAGTGGAGGTCAAAGATTTAAAGACAGGAACAAAGAGAGAAATCAAAGCAAAGTTTGTATTTATTGGGGCCGGTGGCCACTCGTTGTTGTTGTTGGAAAAATCTGGAATACCAGAAGCGAAAGGCTATGGCGGATTTCCTGTAGGGGGCCAATGGCTACGTTGTGTAAATGAAGAAATCATTAATACACATCATGCGAAGGTATATGGAAAAGCTTCTGTTGGAGCTCCTCCAATGTCTGTACCGCACTTAGATACACGTTATATTGATGGAAAGCAAGCGTTATTGTTTGGACCTTATGCAGGTTTTTCAACTAAATTCTTAAAACAAGGTTCTTACTTCGATTTACCCGCTTCTATCAAACTGTCCAATATCCGTCCGATGTTATCAGCCGGACTTGACAACTTACCTCTGACGAAGTATCTTATTACTGAAGTCATGAAGTCACCAAAAGATAAACTAGAGTCTTTAAAACAATTTATGCCTACAGCTAAATTGGAGGATTGGGTTATCGAGAAAGCAGGACAACGTGTTCAGGTCATCAAGAAAGATGAAAAGAAAGGTGGAATTTTAGAATTTGGTACAGAAGTCGTTTCTAGTGCAGATGGTTCTATTGCAGCGCTATTAGGAGCTTCTCCTGGAGCTTCGACCTCAGTTGCTATCATGATCAGCCTGTTGAAGAGATGTTTCCCTGAACGTGCGAAATCAGATGAATACCGTAAAAAACTACGTGAAATGATTCCTTCACACGGGAAATCATTGAACGATGATGCGCAACTATGTAAAGAAACGCGTACGCGTACGCACAAAGCGTTGAAATTGATTGATATAGAATAATCAATTCGACAGAAAATATACTTATGGGGTGCTTGGAATGACCATGGTCATTCTCGGCTGAGATTATACCCAATAAAAGCGATTGTACCTCCTTGTACAATCGCTTTTATATACCTGATCCAGGTAATGCTGGCGTAGGAATTTAATTTCAATAAAAACGTCCGTTTTTCTCCCATAGGTTTATTATGAATTACACGAAATAATAAACAAGGCGATGACTTCTGAAACAATTTTCGAAGCTTTTATAAAACAGATCCAACAGGCCACCATAGCGGAATGGTTAGGGGTATCCTTTGGTGTTTTACAGGTTTGGTTTTCCCGGCAAAATAAATCGATCAATTACATTTTTGGGATTATTGGTATCTTAATTTCTGTTTACGTATTATTCCATGCGAAACTATATGCAGAAATATTACTACATCTCTATTATTTGATCATGAGCATCTATGGCTGGATCTATTGGAAATATAGTAGTGATGTTGCTGCTCCCATAACGCATTGTGAGCCGAAAGAATGGTGGATAGTAGGGGGAATCTGTGCCCTCGGTTTTTTGTTGTTTTATTTCGGATTGGTACATTTAACGGATTCTGATGTACCGCTTTGGGACTCTGCGGTTTCCTGTACAGCTTGGGCAGGGATGTGGTTATTGGCAAAACGGAAGATAGAAAATTGGATATTGTTGAATATTAGTAATCTGATGGCAATTCCTTTACTGATCCATAAAGGGCTATTTCTTTATTCGGGCTTGACTTTGTTTTTATTTGTTATGGCATTTAGTGGATATTTTAATTGGAGGAGAATAATAAGTGAAGAAAGATATGCAACTCAGTAGCGAAGATATCGCCATTCTGAAAGATAATCAGGCTAAGGGAATCCATCAGAAAACATTGTCGGATGGACAACTCGAGCTCATTTTTCGTCGGAAATGGTTTAAGATTTGGGTTCCCCGTGCATTGGGTGGATTGGGACTGACTCTACCCGAAGGCCTCAACTTATTGGCTGACCTGGCTTATTGGGATGGGGGACTAGCCTGGACAGTAACGTTATGTTCAGGAGCAAATCTCTTTGTCGGTTTTATTGATCCGGTTTTAGGAGATCAGATTTTTAAAACGGATCGGGTTTGTTTCGGAGGAAGCGGACAGGCATCAGGTACAGCTACACGTGAAGGTGAACATTATCGGCTCCGCGGTTTTTGGAGATATGCTACCGGTGCTCCTCATTTAACCCATTTTACCTTAAATGCTGCAATTCAGGAGGCAGGAAAACCCGTGTTGGACGAAAAAGGTGAACCACTGATAAAATCATTTTTTGTGGATCGTGACCATGTACTGGTGCATTACGACTGGGATACATTTGGATTGGAGGCTACGGCTTCGCATTCCTTTTCGCTGGAAGACATACTCGTTGATGGTAGCCAGTCTTTTGAGATTGATGGGGCAAAAAGTACACGTAGCGAGCTGTTGTATCAATATCCCTTTATGCCTTTTGCGGAATTGACTTTACTGGCCAACTTTACGGGAATGTATAAGCGCTTTTTGGATTTAATCGAAAAACTATTTGTGTTAAAAAGCAATCAATCCAAATGGGAGAAGACTGAAAGTAAAGAAGCGTTTAGGGTACTCGATGACTTTCAGCAAGATTATGTTAATCGGACGGAAGCAATAATGAATTTGGTCGCTCTTTCTTGGGTAAATCTTCATGATGGCAATGATAATGCAGCAATTTATGAACAGATAGGGATACAAAGTCGAGATTTTGTGGAATCTATCTTGACAAATACAATAAGACTCTATCCGCATACCGGAATTTCGGGGGCCGCCATCGAACATGAAATCAATATAATCTTCCGGAATATTTTTACGGCTTCGCAACACAAGTTATTGCAAAAGAGCTTATAAACAAAAAAGACTATCCTAGGATAGTCTTTTTTGTTTATAGGACAAATGAAGATTTCGGGAGCATTGCCGATACAATTTAGATGGTCAATTTGTAAGGGAAACTAGTGCTCCTGTCTATCGAAATCCTAATTTGGAAAGCTTTAAAAAGTCTATTGAGGTGGAGATTGAATTCTTTTGTGTTAACTCAAAAGCTGCTATTATCCTAGTCAGCTGTTATTGTGATGTCTCTTTTTCCGAAGGTAGTTTGAAACAAAACAAAAGCAATAGAAAGAAAATCAAATAAGATATATTAAATGCAGCAGCTCCTATCCATCCTCTTAAGTCAGATGGAGGTAGGATTAATTTCAAAGGAAGCTGGTAAATGGTAAGAAATAGCGGACTGATCAATCCTGCCCATTTTGGTAGATTAGTTTTACCAGCAAATATAAAAATTGAAAATATTAAATAGGCGACTAACATCGTGATGATCGCTGTCCCCCATGTGATAAACATTGTTTTTTGAAAGCCAGCGGCGATTTTTAACAAATAGGGGTGGGCGACAGGATCGGTGTTATAGATTGCTTTGTAGATCTCTCCCGTAAAATAGAAAACAGCATGCCCCAAAGGCATAAGCATCACACTGATAACCAGTAAATAGTAGGTTCCCCTGGCATACCATGTATTCTTATCCAAAATGTATTGATATACCAACCAAACACCAGGTAGAAATAAAGTTGCTGTCATCGCAGCAATTAATGCCCCGAACATGAGGCGGTTGATTGATCCTTCAAGCATTAAAGTCGCAAGTCCAACGTCAACCTTTTCGGAATATGTACTATAAAAAAGAGGATAGTTTTTGGGATCTACATCAAAGCCCGCGACATATATATCGCCCACAATCCAGCATATGGCGCCAGCTATACCTGAAATAAATGCCCATTTTAATCGTTTTTGGTAATTCATACGTTGATATTTTAATATTGAAATTCGACCACCTCACCGAGGTACTTGGTCTCCAATCATGATTTGTTACAAAGAATCCGATGCAAAACTAAGAGACTCTTTTTATTTTGAGAGCTGTTATAAGGAATAAAGTATCCGCCAAAAGGAATAGTTTAACCATTGACTGTATGTGATGGTTTTTCCATTCAAACTACCTGCTTAAACATTAAATTGATTCAATAAATTATATCTTATATAGGTTGCGTTACTCTTCATCTTATTGAATCCGTGTATTTCTTTTATTTCTATTTAGGTTTTATTTCTGTAGAATGGGTATATGAATGATAGCTAATATTAAAATAATCTTTTGAAAGGTCCTTTTTAAAGTTTGTAGTTGGCTGTTTTACTTTAAATAGCTGATTTATTTTTATTTTATAAGTTTTTTTGTCGTGTTAAACAAAATGGTTTTTTTAGGGTTATATAGGCAATGAATTGTATTTTTTAAGCCTGTTTAGATATACAGCAATTTGACGGAAGCCACCATGCTAATCCGGAGATACATAAGGGTATACAAGTGCCGACGAGCTGAATAAAATCGTAGCTAAAAGGTTTTAAAAGCGTAAAATTGACAATTAATATTTTGATGTATCATTAATAATACATTTATTTGCCTAATAATCTATTGCAACCGGTTGCAATTTTAAAAAAACTGCCGGTTTAAACGAATTATAAATCAAGTTAATCTATCATTATTAAACTTATGTGGTATTCTGACAAAATCAAACTGGTGACGGCTTCTAAAAAGTGGATTATTCCGCTTGTTGCTCTAGCGACCAGTTATACACAGGTCCAAGCGGCGGCCGCCTTATGCGCTTTAAAGGGAAATAGTAATTTCCTAAATTTTCAACAATCCATTTCTGGGGTAATTAAAGATGCCGCTACGGGAAATCCAATTAGTGGTGTAACAGTTTTAATTAAAGGAACGACTGTAGTAACGCAGACTGATGCAGCAGGGCGTTATACGATTGCAGCTAAGCCAGGACAGATCCTATTGGCTCGCTTTGTTGGTTATGACAATCAGGAGATTACTGTTGGCGAAAGTAAGTCTGTAAACATCCAGCTTACAGCTTCGAGTAACCAAATCGGTGAGGTTGTAGTGACAGCACTGGGTATTATGCGGGAAAAGAAATCTTTAGGCTATTCAACGACCTCTGTCAAAGGGGATCAATTTACCACCGCCCGTGATCCGAATTTGGGGAATGCTCTAAGCGGAAAAGTGGCAGGTGTGAGTGTAGCCGGAAACGCAACTGGACTTGGTGGAAGTAGCCGTGTGGTCATTCGTGGAAATGCCTCCATGACAGGTAACAATATGCCCCTATATGTAGTAGACGGTATTCCATTGGATAACCAGAATCAAGGCTCCGCAGGTCAATACGGAGGCATGGATATGGGAGATGGACTCAACAGTATTAATGCCGATGATATTGAAAATATTCAAGTATTAAAAGGTGCGGCTGCCTCTGCGTTATATGGCTATAGAGGTGGAAATGGCGTTATTATGATCACAACCAAATCAGGCAAAGGAGCACAGGGGATCGGTATCGATTTCAATAACAATATGACTGTCAATACCATTTATGATTACCGTGATTTTCAGGATATTTATGGTCAAGGTGTACAAGGTACTAAGCCCACGACTGCCGCCGCTGCTAACGATACGTATAATCAAAGTTGGGGTGCAAAAATGGATGGCAGCCAAGCCGTCAATAAATTTGGCAGCAGTTATGCGTATTCGCCTATCGATAACTGGAAGAATTTTTACCGAAAAGGGCTAAGTAATCAAACTTCTCTAGCAGTTAGTGGAAGTGATGAAAAATCCAGTTTCCGACTTGGATTGAATAATGCTTATGAAGGATCTATCCTTCCTAATGCGAAGTCGAATCAACGCGGAGCAAATTTGAATACAACTTATAAAATCACACCAAAAGTACAGCTGGGTATCAATGCCAACTATATGTTTGAGTTTGTGAATAATAGGGCTAATCTTTCGGACGGTAATGGAAATACAAATGCCAGTCTTTTATATCTGGCAAATAGCTATGATGTTCGCTGGCTCGAGCCGGCCGTTGATGAATTTGGTAAAGAACTGCAGCCAGGGAATAATGTTTATTTTAACAATCCTTACTTTCTGCAATATAGAAAATTCAACGAGTCCACCAAAAAAAGACTTACGGGAGGCTTTAATTTGCACTACGACATAACGGATTGGCTATACGTGCAGGGGGCCGCCACTCGAGATGGTTTCAACCTAGCCTTTAAGCAGGTGCAGCCAAAGGGAGCCTCTGCCGATCCTAACGGTTACATCAATGAATACAATAAGGAATTTGAAGAAACCAATTTCAATTATTTAATAGGTTTTAAGAAAAAGTTGAGCGACTTTTCAGTCTCCGCAACTGTGGGTGGAAACAGCCAAAAAACGCGTAACCAAACCTGGGGCACTGACGGTGGGATACGTCCATTTATCGTAGATGGTGTATATAATACAGGCAATGTGGCTGCTGGTACACGTACCTTCAAAAAATTATATGATGAATATCAGGTGAGATCTATCTATGGAACAGCCGATTTTGGTTATAAAGACTTTTTATTCTTGAATCTTTCGGCCCGTAACGATTGGTATTCCACACTTAATCCCGAAAGTAACGGTTATCTGTACCCTTCTGTCAGTTTAAGTTATGTGTTTACAGATCATCTTAAGCTTCCAGATTGGATAAATATGGGTAAATTGAGACTATCGAGAGCAGCGGCTTCAAATGGGACAAAAGCTTATCAAACCGCATTGGCTTATCGGACTTTGTCTTATGAGTTACAAAGTCAGCCTGTTGGAACAATTAACAACGATGTGGTTCCTAACGCTAATCTAAAACCTGTTCGTATCAGTGAATGGGAAGCTGGGACAAATCTTGAATTTTGGGGTAACAGAATGGGGATCGACCTTGCTGTTTATCAAAAAACAACCAAAGATGATATTGTTCGCGTAACGACAAGTACAGGGTCAGGTTATTCAGTCGCAATTCAGAACATCGGTGAGTTACGAAATAAAGGGATTGAAGTCTTAATTTATGGTGATATTACCCGTGCGAATGATTTTAAATGGAAAAGTTCGGTAAATTTTGCATTCAATGATAGTAAGGTTCTTAGCCTTGGCAACCAGAAAAGTTTGAATTTTGAGGGCGGGGTATCAAGATCTGGAAATGCTTCTGTGCAAAATATCGTAGGCCTTCCTTATGGTCAGATTGTGGGTTATAAATATAAAACAGACGCTTCGGGGAATCGCATTTTCGATGATAAAGGATTACCTGTTCGTTCTGATGCGGTAGAGGTACTTGGAAACGGTGTTTATCGCTTTACAGGTGGTTTTAGGAACGATTTCACCTATAAAAACTTTAGCTTGGGAATGCTATTGGATGTTAAGTTAGGCGCAAAAATATTTTCAGGAACCAACCTAAACCTATACGGATCTGGTTTACATAAAGCAACACTTGAGGGGCGCGAAGGCAATATTGTTGGTAAGGGAGTAAACCTAAATGGTGGAACAAATACGACAGCTGTTGATGCTCAAACCTATTGGAAATATGTGGTTGATCAGTCTTTTACAGAGGAGTTTGTTTATGACGCGGGTTTTGTCAAATTGCGTGAAATTTCTTTTGGATATAGTTTGCCCAAACAGATGTTGTCCAAAACACCATTTCGGGCCGCTTCGCTTTCCCTGGT
The DNA here is from genome assembly GCF_014170215.1 of Sphingobacterium sp. UME9. Classification (NCBI taxonomy): domain Bacteria; kingdom Pseudomonadati; phylum Bacteroidota; class Sphingobacteriia; order Sphingobacteriales; family Sphingobacteriaceae; genus Sphingobacterium; species Sphingobacterium sp. UME9. The sequence goes on from NZ_LZZP01000013.1 coordinate 1,735,676, forward strand.
TGGACGTAATTTATGGACAATCCACAAAAATACACCAAATATAGATCCAGAGTCGGCTTATAATAATAGCAATGCACAGGGGCTTGAACTCAACGGTTATCCGATGACACGTAATATAGGTTTTAATTTAAATCTAAAATTCTAAGGTCGAAAACCTAAAAGAATGATAGAGATTTTAGAAATCAGTAAAAGGTAAAGAACTATTAAAATGAAAAAGAAATTATTATATCTTCTTGCTGCGCTTGGATTCGGATTATCCTCATGTAGTAATTTTGGCGACTTAAATGTCGATCCCGAGGCAATAGGAAAAGACAATATGGATTATAAATTGCTGTTTACGAATGTGCAGCAATACGGTTATGGAACGGAGTATGAGGCTTGGAGAAATGGACTGATTTACATCAGTACTATGATTCAGCATACGGCTTCGGTTGAAAGTTACTGGAATGGTGACAAATATACCTATAGCGCTGGATACAACTCGGCATTTTGGGATCGTTTATATCCAAATGGTGTACGTGATGTTGTCGATCTTATGGAAAACTGGAAGGATAAACAAGAGTTTTTTCCGGAATACCAGATGGTACGCATTATGCGTGTATTGTTGTTTCACCGTCTGACGGATCTTTATGGTGATGTACCCTATTCGGAAGCGGGGCTAGCTTACTATCAAGGGAAAGGGTATCCTGTATATGATACACAAGAATCCATCTATCTCGATATGTTGAAAGAGCTCAAAGAAGCAGCGACTAATTTAAATGGAAAGACATCTACAATAGGCCAAGCGGATATTATTTATAAAGGTGATGTTGTCAAATGGCAAAAATTTGCGTATTCCTTGATGCTAAGATTGAGTATGCGCCTTTCTAAGGTAAATCCTGAAATTGCAAAAACTTGGGTAAATGCTGCGGTAAGCGGAGGTTTGTTTGCCAGCAACGATGAAAGCGCTTTGATTTTACACCCTGGTGCAGTGACAGCCAATAATAGCGCTGAGCCTTTTGGAAAGATTTATGTACACGAGGATCCAAACGCGTATCGTATGAGTGAGTCTTTTATTAATTTACTGAAAAATACGTATGACCCAAGATTAAGGTTTCTTGCAACAGTTGTTGAAGACCCTTCTATCAAAATAGACGATTCGAGATGGTCGAGAGGAGATACGACAGTAAGCAAGCAATTGGGCATGCCGAATGGTTATGATCAAACCACGACAGGTGCAACCTTCATTGGAAATTATGCACTTTATCCTGGGGCAATGAATAAGTATTCCGTAGCCAACAGATATACCTACGCTCGTTTAGACGCTCCGACGTTTCTCGTTACAAATGCTGAAAATCAACTTTTATTAGCCGAAGCAGCTTTTAGAGGATGGATTGCAGGTTCGGCCAAAACCTATTATGAAGCTGGTGTGACGGCTGCGATGAAACAGTTTGCACAATTTGGAATTACAGGTATCGATGATGCAGCCATTGCCCGTTATTTAACGCAGAATCCTTTTAGTGAATCTAAAGCATTGGAGCAGATCAATACTCAATATTACATTAATACGTTTTCGGATGAATATGAGTCTTTTGCCAATTGGAGAAGATCGGGGTATCCAGTCTTAAAGCAGGTCAACTATATAGGAAATGCTACGAATGGAACAATTCCTAGACGTTTTACCTACCCGACTGAAGAGTCTACTGTCAATGCTGCAAATTATCAGAAAGCTGTAGCTAATCTGGATAAAGGAGATCAGATGACATCCCGTGTATGGTGGGATAAACAATAATAAGATTGAGGGGTACTAAATTTAGTACCCCTTTTTTATATACAGCGGAGATATACTTTGTAAAGTTTGGTTTTATTTGTCTTTGAATTGAGTATAGTATAGTGCCATAATTGTTTATTACCCATAGCGAAGTGTGAAGTATCTGCAGGCTTTTTGTTTCTTAAAATGGGGATTGGAGAGCAATACGTTCGCAATTGTTGGTCTAAAAAAACGTATCGAAATAGGGCTATAGTCTATTCCAGGGGCTTTTTCCTATTTTTCACTTTGCGAAGTGATTTTAAGCACTGCGAAGTAAAATTTTGGGAAAAACCCACTCTAAATCAGTTTAAAGTGGGTCTTATTTTAAAATGTGTCCCCGACGAGATTCGAACTCATATCGTCAGAACCGGAATCTGAAATTCTATCCATTGAACTACGGGGACGTGTCGCAAAGATATACTATTTTCTAGATCTTACAAATAATCTTTGCGATAAAATTCAATCTTTTAGCAGACTATTTTTAATGCCTTTTGTCGTCAGCATTTTTATGTTTCACACTCGTCAATTCTCTGTTTTTTTACACTGGGGCTAATGATTTGTATATGAATGCTTAGCATTCGGATGGTAGTACTGTGGGCTACTTACTATTCCCTTTTATCCACCAGATAAATGGGTTTTCTGCTGAGCGGATTATAAATCCGGCTGATCAAAATTTCTTCGCGCTCGAACTCCACATTGGGAATTACGCGCAGTTTCGCCTGAAAACTATCTTTAATTTCTTTTAATAATGCGCTGTTTTGTTGTTTGGAGGATATTAAAATCCGAATGTCGTCTGTACCGACTGCAGTGCTGGAGATCTCGATCTGATAATGTTCAATTGCGGTGTAGCTGGCCAATACATCAAACATAGCCGGGGGAAACAGCGTCGTACCCTTATACTTAATCATCTGCTGTTTCCGGCCTTCAACAGGGCCTATTCTATAGGAGTTCCGACCACATGTGCAAGGGCCAGCATGCCGTCTGACCATATCGCCAGTTTTATAGCGCAAAAGGGGCATAGCCTCTATTCCTAAGGTTGTGACAACTAATTCTCCCAGTTGACCATCGGGTACAGGATGGTCATTATCGTCCAATATTTCGGTAATGATTAATGCTGGATGTTGGTGACCACCGGCAAAAGCTTCACATTCTGTGAATGCTGAGCTCATTTCGGTGGAGGCATAAGTGGAGTAGAGGGCAATATTCCATTTTTCCTGAATTCGTTTTGCCAGTTGGTTGTCCTGCAGTTCCGCAGTTCTAAGATTTTCACCGATACAAATGGCGACCTTTACAGAGCTGCTGTTGTAGTCGATGTTATGTTCTTCGGCATAAGCAATCATTTTGAGCAGGAAGGAGGGGACGACGACAAGAAATTTGGGTTTAAACTGCTGGATTGAATCCCATTGCATTTGTGGTATGCCAGCCCCAATACGAAGTATTCCGGCTCCAATTTTACGGAGTCCAAGAAAGTAAGCTAATCCCGCCATAAAACGACGATCCAGGGTCGTCATAATTTGTACCCGGTCGCCTTTTTTAATACCTACCCGTTGGAAGGAAATCATCTCATTATAAGCGAGACGCTCTAGGTCTGCGTCTGTTAATCCAAATACAACAGGTGTCCCCAGTGTACCGGAAGTTGTGGAGAAGTCGACAATCTCCTCTTCGGGGACGCACAGAAAATCCCAGTTAAACTGCTGCAGCTGTTCTTTGGAAGTCGTCGGCAGAAGGGGGAGATCCTGAACACCGCGGATGCGTTGTAAGTCAACTCCTTCACGTTGAAAAAGACGTTTGTAGTAAGTTGAATGTGTATTCAAATAGTTTAAAACATATATTAGCTTTTCATCTTGATAATGGGTTATTTCTTCAAGACTGGCTTGTTCTATCGTTGGGATCATCGATTATCTCCTTTCTTCTCAATTTTATGAATATATGAAGCAATGTTTTTGCGGTCAACCAAAGTGGTCACTTCGCAGGAGTCGGCCTGTTGCAATTGCTTTAGTGCTTCTTCATAGCGCTTTCGCTCAAAATAATACGTTCCTCTCTTGTAATAGACTGCCCAAAACAGGGGATTGAGCTTTTGATATTCCTGCCATTCCGATTCAGTAATTTCTTGGTCAGACTTCAGTTTGTGGTCTATTATTCGATCTCGTTTACGGTATTCCTCATAATCGCGGTAGGCTTTAGTATTTAAAAACGTATCTTGAGGAATATTCAATGCTGTATTGGCCAATGTAGAAGCTGGCCGATGTGCCTTGTTGTCGAAGATTTTATTTAAGTCGTAACAGACAAATTCCCCAAGCTGATAGGGGGTGGCTGAGATCCATACAAGGCGTTTTTTTGGTTGGAAAATGACGCCATGATGAGCCAAGAGCTGATTTAAGGCCTTTTCATTGCCATAGCCTATTTCCTTATTTTTTAGTCCATTGCGATCTCTTAGTATAGCCGCAACTTTAGGGGCAGTAAGCTTATCCTGCTGTTGCAACTGCTCTGTCAGCAGTTGGTGTCGATAAACACTGTGGCTTTCTTCAATCTGTTTTTGATTGCGCTTATCGGATTGATAGGTACTGCTCTGAAAATGATTTGTGCATAGCAGGTAATTTGCATTGTCTGATTCAAAAACAGCAAATTTATGTGGCGACATCTCAATTAAGATGGCACGGTCTTCATCTGCAGAACCGATCATAAGTGATTCTGAAATAAAAATAGGATGTTTTTTTGCAATGGCGATCGCTTCCTTAAAATTTCGGGCATATTGGAGTATTTCTCGGGCAACAATAGATATAGGCGTTTTTGCGGCCCAAGGAATAGACGATTTTCCTGCATTGAGTGTAACTGTCAGGCCAGCACTGTTCATGCCGGAGACGACACCAATCATGCCTGCCCAACCCACGGAAAGAAATGAATAACCAGAATCGGGTTTCACAATAGTGATTAATTTGTTGTGACTAAAATCGTCGCCCGCATAAAAGTCAAAATTTCGCCCGATAATGAGTTCGCCATCCGCAGACTTTGGTCCCCATGCCGCTAAGGAAGAACAGCCAACCAAAGCGAGGTCCTGGAAGGCATGACCCAAGTCATGGGCGCCATGAAGAAAAAGATTCCGCTGATAGGGATCCATAAGGGAGTCGTAGCGGGGAGAAGCATACCGTGACAATCCAAAAATCTCTTTTCTATACGCTATCGGGATATATTTATGGATGTTTCGATTATAGACTTTAGTCAATTTCATCATCCATTTCTGCTTGCGCTGAGAAGGGATAAACTCTTGAATTTTAGAAAAGAAAGCCTTTTCTTGGTAGGCATAAAGCGATTGTGTCAGTATACCCGTTTTTAATCCAAGTTCCATCGGGTTACCGCTGACGTAGAGTTCCCATAAACCTTGTGCGTTATGAAATAGGAAGTTACTGTCTATGCTGAGATAATTGTCCGTAGAGTCGGCCAACCTTAATGTCGGAATCGTCTGCTGTTCGAATTTAGCTTTTTCTTTCAGGGCGCCATTTAGCGCACAAGAGCTAAATAGTGATGCTATCCAAATCGCCAACCAATACTTTTTCATCATTCTCTTTAAATAGATCATCTTCAAATTCTTTTCCAAGCATCATTAAGCAACAGGAGAAGGCTGTAATTGTAACCCCCAATACACCGTGCATCTTGACATTTTGGCCTGTCAGAAACAAGTTCTTGACTTTTGTCTTCGTGGAAATTAAGCTATTCAACGGATGCTTGTATTCTTTCAAATAGCCATACATATTACCTTCCTCGGCCCCGATAAAATCACGGTAGCTTAATGGACTGGACGTGTGAACAGATTGAGCGGCAGCTTTAATATTCGGAAACAAGTGTTGGAGTTCTTCGATAATTTCTGCAGCCTTCGCAGCTTTAAAGGCTTCATACTCTTCACCACGGCTGCTTAACTGCTGGATAATGGACCGATTGAAAGTCTCATTCCACTGTTGCACTTCGTCCGCAGTCATATAACACATCACGGTCATCGTGCTACAATAGCGTTGATTTTCGCTGTTACAACTCATGGAAACGACTAAGGGAGATTGCTCCTGATTATACCAAACGGAAGCGATGTTTTTATAATGGTAAATATTATAATTTTGATAGGGGATATAACCTTCTTTACAAACAATGTAAACGGAAAAAACCGAAGGGCTCAACGGTAAGCCTTGTATACGCTTGACATAAGCTTGCTTTTGAAATCTTTCAGGCAGCATGGCAAAGGTATGCCGGAGATTGATATTCGAAACAAACTCCTTTGCATAAATCAGCTGCTGGTCATCGGTGCGTACTGCTTTGATCAGCTGATCGTCCATTTCTACAGCAATGACTTCTTTATTTTTGACGATGTCACCACCATATTTGCGCAATTGGCGGATCAATAACTTGGCAATTTGGCTACCGCCATTTACACAACGCCAAGCGGACTGAATATAGGAGTTTATGGTAAGCGCATGTACATAGAGTGGTGTACTTTCTGCTTTTGCAACATAAAGGAAGTTCGAACCGACGAGTACAGCCTTAAGGAGTTCGTTATCGGTCAAATCGTCTAAAAAAGACTTCAATGAAATACCGAGTACAGCCTCATTGAATCCAAAACTTTTGCGGAGATTATACATAGGAAATGAATTACAGATGTCCTGTATCTTCTCACAATATACGGTTAAGGCCTGCTTTTCTTCAGGAAAGTAATGAAGCAATTGTTGCACAAAATTTTCATATCCTTGTGCATGCGGATAATTGATCGGATTTCCATCAAATGAAATTCGATCATATTCATCGATTCCCATGCGTTGGATCGATAGATCCTTTATAATCCCCAAATACTCAAAATATTTATATAGGTTTTCACCTTCACCCAAACCACCAATGTAATGTACCCCTGTGTCTAAGATTTCTTTGTCTCGCACAAAAGTCTGCAGATTGCCACCATATTGATTGTTTTTTTCAATGACACATACTTTGCGTCCAAATTTAGCAAGGAGAACTGCGGTAACAAGGCCTCCTAGCCCTGAACCAATGATGACGCTATCGTAGACTTTATCCATTCGTTCTTCTTTTTAATACGCAACTGTATTGATCTTTAAATACTTCTTCAAAACCAATGTAATGCGGCTTTTCTAGGAAATCATAACATACAATAGTATGTATCGAATCGCTGATTTCAACCTTTTCATCGTTGCTGCCCCAGATCAGTACATCGAAACGTAATGTGGTTTCGGTCGGCTGATTTAGATAAGTCAATTTACGTTTATGCTTTAGATACGTATTGCCCGCAATAGCACGTTTTTCAGGATCACGGATATAAGTCTCTACCTGTCGCTGCGCCTGTTGCATGGTCAACAAAAAATCAATATGACCAAAATCGTTTCCAATATGCAAAATTTTTGCATTTGCTGCAATGAAATTATTCCAGGTTGCATAAGACTCCTGATGAAGGTCAAAATCATTTAGGCTTAATTTTTCGATTTCCGTTTCTTTATACCGATAGTTTAAGCTTATTTTTTCTCTAAAGTAAGTCGGACCCTCAAATTGCTTTCTGATTTCAGCGAACTGTTGTTTGAATAAGCGACTGATTGTTTTACAGCGTGCAGAATAATTATCCCCAAACTGTTGGTCGGTAGGTCGAATTCTTTCGCCTATGACCGTACTGAGTGTTCCATCATAAATGACAAAATCTCCTTTTGGACAAACATCGGCAGCACCGTGTATATAAATAGGGAGTATATCCAACTGCAGCTGTTCGGCAATATAGAATGCGCCTTTGTGAAATCGTTGTACATCATTTGTTGCCGATCGCGTTCCTTCTGGAAAGATCGCAATCGAATACCCAGCATCGATACGTTGCTTTAAGATGTTTTTCGATTTTTCTAAATCGTCGTCGAGCATTAAAAAACCTGCACGCCTAACCACACGGCCAAAGACTGGTGATTTGTAGACCCATTCGTTCGTAACAAATACGCACTTTGGCAATAAACGCCCAATAAGAAGTGTATCTAATAGCGAATTGTGATTGGCTATAATAATCGCGGGTTTTTTGAAGTCTTCGTCGTGCGCGTTGAATTGCTGTTTCTTGACAAAAGGGTTGGACTTCAATACAGAGTCTCCAAAACGAGACATTACGCGTGTCATCCAAGCTCTATTAGAGATCAAACTAAAGAGAAGACCTGAAAGCATACTTCCGATGATATAGTAGCTGAACGAAAACGCTGAAATCAAGCGCAGACGCAAACTAAGGGGAGATAAGCCTTGGGAAGGCCTGCGGCGAAATACAAACCTAAAAACGAGCGGATAAAGAACAAAAGTGTTTAAAACTGCTGCTGTAACACCGAGTAGGGAAACTGCTGAAATGGACCTTAATGCCGGGTGTTTAGCGAAAATTAAGGCACCGATGGCTAAAATTGTCGTTAATACGGCAAGTAGAATAGACGTGCGGTACATAGGCATTTCATCTTTGCCGGTACTGTATTCTTTTTGCAGGGCTGCGGTCATAAATATGGCAAAGTCTACACCGTGACTGAATACAAGTGTGCAGACAATGGTACTGAAAATATTAAATTCGAGGTGAAACAGGCCCATGAGGCCCCCCGTAACCAAGCCTGTTAACACAATAGGTACCATGCTTATCAATGTCAGCTCGATGCGGCGAAATGACAACCAAAGAATAACAAATATGGCTACAAAGCTATAATTGACCAAGGTGTTGAAGTCATTGACCAGCTGTCCCAAAAAGGTTTCATTCATTTCTTTGCGATCAATGACAACGGTGCTGCCATTATTGAACTGCTTAATCAATTTTTCCCGGTTTCCTTCTGCCGTTTTTACAATGGTATTTGCGGTGAAAAAGCCATCTTTGGAACTGATATACTCGCTCAATATTCCATTGTTGAGTTTCTGATAATCATCCCATGTGACTGTCGAAAATTTTTGATCCAAAAGGGAGAAGAAAGCTTGATAAGCAGTTGGTTTGAAACCAAAAGCAGCGCTAGAACGGATAAGATTCTCGCGGATTTCCGTTTTACGGACATCTGTCCAAAAGGAATTCCACTGGGCAATTTTCGCCTCCTGATCCTTTTTCGATAGAACAATTTCACCAATGGAATTGATAGCGATCATGCCTGTATCTTGTTGTAATCTGCTATACAATACAGAATTAGCTGAAAGAACCTGGTCGATATTGTTACCATAGTTTATCAGAAATAGCGACTTATTTTGCTGTTGTGCTGAATTTTCAAGTTTGTATTCGGCTTCTTGCAGTTCTTTTGGGAAGAAATTTAGTGCAGATAAATCTTTGTTGAATCCGACTTTCCAAAAGGTAAACAAGCTCACTATCAACAACAGGTAGCTGAATATTTGTAAGGGTTTATTCCGTTCAAAACTGAATGCGGAAATCCGATCGATGAGATGGTTTTTATCATCCGAGGTTTTTATATTCGGTTTATAGATATGAGGGATAAGAATCAAAGAGAATATTCCCGAGAATAGGATGGCAATGAACGCAAATATTCCCAAATCTTTTAAGGCCTCCGAATTGACGAAGAGTAGGCAAAGAAAAGAAACGGCTGTAGTGCCCGCACTCATCAAGATTGGCTTAGTGATTTCTTTATAGAGGTGTTTGATATCCTGAGTTTGCTTGAAATGCGTCATGATATGCAGCGCATAGTCTATGGTAATGCCAATTAATACTGCAGCAATGGAGATTGAGATAGCAGATATTGTACCCCGCAGAAAATAAAGAAATGCGAGTGCTAGTAAAGCCCCAAAAAGCGAGGGAATAAAGATGATGACCGGAATTTGCACTTTCTTGTAAAAGAGAATCAAAATAAGCATCAATAAACTCATCGAGATAAGGATGGTCGTTTGGATATCTGTTTTGATTTGCTTTGCATTGGCGACAGCAACCAAAGATGATCCGAAGTAGCTAAGTTTTGTTTTTTTTAAGTAGACCTCGTTTAACTCACTTTTCATTTTGTCAAGCCTGTCGACGAAAATCGCATTATGCGCTGTTTCCGAGCCTGAATATTTGGGATTAATAAACAATAACAGCTTGCTTGAATCTTTTGTAATAATGTAGCCATTGTAAAGTTGAAAATCGCCGGCAATACTGAGCTTTTGGAATTTTTTAAGCGCCATAAAGCCAATCCCTAGGGGATCTCGTTGTATAAAAGATTTTGCAACGATACTCGTAGGCGAAATTAATGCAGCATAATTGGCTTCAATTACTTGCGCTATGCTATCACCTGGCAGGTGGCTTGCTATGGTTTTGTAATCGTTCTCGTCCAATAATGTCGGCAAATGCTGGTATACAAACTGCATGGTACTTTCCATTTCCGCATCACTAATTTGCCCTTGTATACTATGATAGTAGGGGGCAAGCGATACGATGCTATCGGAAAAGGAATTAGCCATTTCAACCATATCGTCAATTGAAGCATCTTTTTCCCGTTCAATAATGACACTTATTTTATCCGAAAATTTAAGTTGGGTCAATATTTTGGCAACCTCATTTGTCCGTTCATTTTGAGGTATAATCCGTGTAATATCTTCTTCAAATTTTAGTTTTAGCGCGAAATATCCTGTTGCGACCAAAAAGAGCAGGGCAACTAACCAGGCGATATAAGGTTTCTTCTTGAAAAATAGATAAAGCTGATAAAAATAATGCTGCATATTAACGTCGTTGATTAAACCGCAATAGTGTAAAAGAGGAAAGTCCAAACAGGACTGCAGCCACTAAAGCCAAAGCGAGACTACCCAGTATATATTGTAAAAAATGGTCGGATATAGCTTGAAAATCGATGTGGCTATAATCCAACAAAGGTTTAGCACTGGATATAAATAACTTTCCTGTTTGTATCGATCCCCAAATAATCAATGGGATCATAGGGGGGATACTGACATTTGAAAAGGCAAAACAAAGACCTTTATTAAGCCTAAAGACAGAGGCGAGAAAAATTGATAAAAAAGACTGAAATCCCCACAAGGGGGCAATCCCAATAAACACACCCAATGCAATCGAAATGGATTTAATAAAATCCGAATCGTGTGCTCCTAGAATATCTTCTTTTAGAAAATCCTTAAAGCTTTTTTTTTTGAAACTTCGAAAAGCGTCTCTTGGAAATATATAGAGTAGACTAATCAAAACTAAGAAGGTGTTAAGGATGCTAATTCGTGTGAAGTCCTTAAATGGTCTAAAATGCGAAACTCGCTCTGTCGGATCGTAAAGTATCTTGATCGGTACATTCTTCACGGCAATGTCTTTCCATGCTGAGCGTACAATTACTTCAATTTCTAGCTCAAATTTGTTGGTATATAGTTTTTTAGGTATGCGGTCAAGAGGGTAAAGTCTGTATCCTGATTGCGTGTCAGCAAGTTTTATCCCTGTTTCAAACCAAAACCAAAAATTGGAAAACTTATTACCGAAACTGCTTTTTTTTGGTATGCCGGCTTGATCCATTTGGCGCTCACCAATCAATAAAATATTTCCGTCACTTTGGTTGAGTGCGTCTATAAAAGTTGGAATGTCATCGGGAAAATGTTGCCCATCCGAATCGATGGTGATTGCATACTGAAATCCCTGTTTTCTTGCCGTATCAAACCCTATTCGTAAAGCTTTGCCCTTACCTGAATTCTTTTCCAGGTGCAGCACCGTAATGGAAGGGTAATTTGCTAAAATCTTTGCTGTTGCATCCGTCGAACCATCATTGACTACAATAATCTGTGTGGTATAGGCCAAAACCCCATCTAAAACTCTTTTTAGCGTTTTAGCATTGTTGTAGGTGGGTATGAGTACACATACAGCTGTAGGAATAACAGATTGGCTGAAGCTTGGCGAATTGATCATGGTTATACAACAGGATAAGTGCGGCAAAAATTGAGTTCCATTTTAAGTGCAAGGGTATCATCGAAAGAACAATTGGCCTTGATCTGTATGGTTTCGGTTTCTTGAACCGCCAATTCCAATGTCAGGATGGGATGAACGGAAGGATCTATAATGGCATAAAAACGAATGTTTTTGGCAGACCGCATACGGAGTTTTGCCTGCAGTAAATCTTCGGTTATATTTTTTATGATCTGTAACATACATACACCTGGTGTTACTGGTCGCCCCGGAAAATGCCCGTTAAAAATCGGATGATCGGGATGAATACCTATCTCAATTAAATATTTCCCATCTTCACGTACCTGACTATTGTGTATCGTATAAAAGTCTGTTAAAACCATGTTTCAAACTTAGATAAATTACCTTTTATATGCAATATAATAGCATAGCATAATAAAAGTAATTGAAGAACTTAATATAGTGGAAATACGGCTTTGTTTATTTTTTATATCTAGCCTTATGTATCATGTCGCTTAAAATGGAATATTTACAAAATCCATTTTTAGCTTGATACCATGATGTTTTATATTAAAGCTGTCAAGTTTCCCCAGAGAATCTGGTTTGAATTGAATTTCAAAAGCTGTTTTGTACTTGGATGCCATTTCGATTTTGGTTAAAGTGCCTTGGTCATCTATCTTAAGAAAATATCGTTTGCCGTTATAGATGCTTAAAAATTGATTGGCTATTGAGTTTTGATAATCAGCTCTATAAGTTGTTTGTGTTAAAGCTCTGAAATCCCTCACTAAGGTGTGAAGGATTATCTTTCTGTCGAGATCTTGCATGACATAATTGACCAGATGTTGGTCTTTGGAAATCGTTATATCAAATAAGGTATTCCCCAGATCAGAGGTAAGTACAATACGATGATCGTCCTGACTGATTCTTTTGGCGACAAACATTCCTGTCATCTCTTTTCCATAAAAGCGAATTGTAGCCCGATATAAGCGCTCTTCATTTAACCTGGCGAAATAGGGGTTTTGAACAAGAGTGTCGATTGCACCATAGTTTTGTTTACCATTTGGGTAGTAAACCTTACATCCTGTCAGAAGAACCAAAAGTAACAGACTAAAAACTGAATAACGCATCGCTGATTGGTTGGTTGATCTGCTTGTTTTTGAAAACTATTTTTGTATAATCTTTAGACGGTTCTATCAACTGGACTTCCGAAACTGTAGATTGTTGATCATTAAAATACAATACGATCGTTTGAATATAAGCCGATAGCTCTTTTGTTTTAGGTGAAAGCTTAGCTATGCGTTGATTTCGATTTTTGTGAAAGGTGATCGTAAAGTCGTCGGCAGCAAAAAGATCTCCACTAATGCTGCCAATAATCATTTTATTGATTTTCTCGAACTTTTTATTGTTGCCAAGGTCGACCTTATTTTTTTTACCTTGATCATTTACCAATACTTTATTGTCTTTAAAAAGAATACCATATTGGATCGGTGTATTGTATTTCCAAAGCAGCTTGTTTGGATTTTTCAATAACATGGATCCACTGGAGGTAATCTCTTTAGAAAGAAAATCCAAGTGCTTATATTGGACAAAATCTGTTTTTAAGGTTTTTATTTTTTGTGCTTCCGCTACAACGGTTTGTTTAAAACTAGTTATTTCAGCGCTTGACATAGCTGTTTCTTGTGCTTTGGTCAGCGCAATGTGAAATACAGAAACAAGGAGTAGAATGAGCTTAGTTTTCATATACTTTTTGATTTAAGAAATCTTCCAAATTTACGGCTTCTAATTTGTTAACCTTTAATGCTATTAATAAACTTTTAACGACATGTACTGTTTTCTCGGATGTATCATGTAAGAGAATAATACTGCCGGGACTTAGTTTTTTTGCAATGCGTGCAAAAATCTGATCTTCAGTTAGACTTAAAGTATCCAACGAGCGGATGTTCCAACCAATGGATTTCAACTTGCAATCGTGCAATGCTTTTGCAATATGTGGATTGCTGACACCAAATGGAGGCCTGTAAAGCAATACTTTTTTTCCTGTTGCTGTTTCAATGGCATGATTAGCTTCATTTATCTCTGCAACAACTTGTCCGCTTGGCAGAAACCCCATCTTATTGGGATGATTCATGCTATGATTGGCAATGACATGGCCCCTTTCAATAATTTGCTTCGCTATCATGGGATACTTGACTACCTGTGTGCCAATACAAAAAAAACTGGCTTTTGCTTGATATTGATCCAGTAAGTCTAATATTTCCAAGGTAAAAGGCGTAGGACCGTCATCAAAAGTGATCGCAACTTGCCGCACATTTTTTCTTACGCATGTTGTCGATTGCATAAAGAAATTTAGACGGAGATCAAATGCTCCCCAGGAAACTATTCCAACATACAGAATCAGCACAATAATCAAAGGAGAATACAGTTGATCGTTTTTCCAGATGAATACCGTCATCAGAAAAAGGGCAAGACTCACGTATGTTGTGTTTTTAAAATTTAGCATCTCGATAACAGCATTAGACTGTTTTGGTCTCCAAAATTACAAATCAGTATATGTTGAAAAACACCGATCTTATTTTCAGTTGGACTCTCCATCGATCGAAAGGTTTGATTATCCAATTGCTTTAAAGCCAAATCGAATGCAAATACAATATCTGTGTCAAAGTATCCTACCTGCGATTGATAATTTATTTTAGCTAACTCGTTGAAGGCCTCAGCCTCCATTTCCGATGGGGTTTCCGGCTTTGCCGAACCATAAATGACCAAGTCAAGCTGCTCGGCAGATAGCTTGTTTTTTTTTAGAAATGCAGCTAGTTGAGTTTCTGGCCGTAGCTCTTCTGTTGGATGATAAATTACCATGTCAACCAATTCGCCAAGGGTATGTTGATTCTTTTGATTGGAGAAAATAAAGAAACCGGCACCTTCCGTCTGCGGGATTCCTGTTGTTATCGGTTGATCTGTTGTATTCGCTATGCTCTCGCTGATGTCGATACTGATGTCTGAAAGTTCGTCAACGGCACCGACCAATAAAGTTTTCCGTTCGTTCAGCACAAGTTGTAGGTAGGCATCAAATACGGTCGATTCAAATGATACACGGCCCTGTGAATAGGTCATATTATAACCTATATTTTTGATCAAAAGGGCAATTTGCCCGGCAACGGTATTGTGCGTCGACTGGATAAATGCAGTCGGTGACAAAAACTCTTCTTGTTGAACAACAATGGATTGTAAGAATTTATCGGAGTCTATTAGACAGCCTTTTCCACTTCCAACGAGGATACCGTCCAGCTCACTGTGATCAATCTGTTGCAGTGCTTCCATAGCACATATAATTCCCATTTTTACAGCTTTGGACATTCGCCTTGCTCTGTTGGGCGATAGGATCTTACTGTCTATTTTAGGTAGATCAACCTTGATCCAATTTTCTGGACTATTTGGTAGGCTAAGGTTGTTAACGCATATGCTTGCGGCATTAATATATACTTTATGCATGCGAAAAAATTAAGCTTGAACAATTGCCGCCAAATCCAAAGGAATTGCTGAGTACATGCCGGATATCCATACGCTGGTGTTCAGCGAGCGGCGGCAACGCAGGCTGTTCCATGGTATTTTCAAATCTTAAATTAGCAAAGGCTAGTTGATGCTGAATGGCGAGTAGTGCATATATTGCCTCAATACCGGCTGAAGCTCCCAATGTGTGTCCAGTATATGATTTGGTTGAACTAAAGGGCGGTATCGTATCGTTAAATAATCGCTGTATCGCTGTTGCTTCTGTTCGATCATTATTTTCGGTCGCCGTTCCGTGCGCATTGATATAATCAATTTCGCTCGGTATCAACTCTGCCATTTTTAGAGCCTCTTGCATAGCGAGATAAGCACCTTCACCGTTATCTGAAGTTGAGGTTTGATGAAAGGCATCATTGGCGTTGCTGAAAGCGTTCAGGTAACCTAATATGGGTTTCTTTGTGTTTTTTAAGGATCTTGTAGATTCAAGTACTAAGAAACCTGCACCTTCACCCAAGTTTAACCCCTTTCTATTGCTGTCAAAGGGGCGATTAAGTTGGTCGGACAGAAGCATTAAACTGTCAAATCCATTGATTGTAAATTTTGATAGCGCATCCGATCCGCCTACTAAAACCCGATCTGCGCGTCCCGAGCGCAAAAGTCGAGCCCCAAAGCCTATGGCATTAGCTGCCGAGGAACATGCTGTACTAATAGCCGTCACATAACCATTGCTGCCCAATATTTTGGCCAATATGGCACTTGAATCCCCAACATCCCGGCGTTGTATGAGTGTGCCGGTCTGTTGTAAACGCGGGAAATGCTGTTCAAAAATATCCATTCCTGCAACGGAAGTCCCCAGAACAATTGGCATATCAGCTGCTGCTGTAATACCAGCCTGAGACATGGCTTCTTTTGCCGCAATTGCGGCAAGTAGGCTGGTTCGGGAACAATAGTCAGGTACTTCAGTACCTAATTTTTCAATTAATGCTTCGTTCGTTAACGACACTTCACCAACAAGCGTGTGATGTTGATGTTTTCCCGAGATATGTTGAAGCGGTTTGATACCATGCTGTTTCTGGAGCAAAGAATGATAGTTTTGCGCAACATCATTTCCAATGGCGGTAATCATGCCCATTCCAGTAACAGCAATAGCATTTTTCATGTTTTATTTCGTTCTATTTTCTGAAATATAGGTTGCCAATGTTTCAATGGATTGAAAAATAGTCTTTCCGATTTTTGGATCAGTAACTTTAATACCATAATCCTTATCCAATAAAACAGTCAGCTCCAATGCATCAATAGAGTCTAGTCCTAGGCCATCTCCAAATAATGGCGCCTGATCTTCAATTTCATCTACAGTGACTTCTTCTAAGTTTAAGGCTTCAATGATTTTCGTTTTTAATTCCGATTTCAACTCTTCCATTCTTTATCGTGTTAGTTGTCTTACGACATTTAAATTATGTGCTACAATGCCTGTTTTTTCCACAAGATACAAAACCAATTTATAGTTTCCTTCCATATAATCGACCCAACCGCATAGTACCTTTTCCACTCTGCTGGAATTTAAGAGGTAATTGCAGTAATTTACTGCAAGTTGACTGTCGAATTGCGCTGAAACAAAAAAGATATTTTCCGTTTGCAGGTTATGCCTAATCGCAATTTCACCCATACAGACATTGGGCAGGGTATATACAAATATAGCAGGACTGGGATAGTACTGCTCCTTGTCTGCGATGGTATTGAGGTGCTTTAAGTCGGTATCAAGGCTACTGTGCCTATTCGACAAGACAATGCCGATATTCTTTGTTTTTTCCTCTTTCAATAGTAATTCAGCTCCTAGCCAAGCTAATTTGCTGAGGTTATCCATCTTGAAAAACTTCGGGTAAATCGTTTCTAGTGAATAGTAAAATGCTTTTGAAAAAGTAGCAAAATCTGAGGATATTGCTGCTGAAATCTGTTCACCATTAACATATACGCCTTGTGTATCGATGCGGCAATGCCTGCTGATTTGATAGTGTTGTTCCATGCTTATCGTAACTCCCTTTCAAATAATACGGCTGTATTTGTGCCAGCAAATCCCGATGCTGTTTTTAAGCAGCGAATAAGAGGTTGGGGTTGTTCCAATAGTTCAGTAACAACCGCTAGAGGTAATGAAGTACCTTGTTTTTGATAGCCTAAACTGGGGAGTAGTAAATTATTTCGTAAGCATTCCAAGGAAATAATACTCTCGATGAGCCCAGCGGTTCCCAAGGTATGACCGAAGTACCCTTTTAAGCTATTGATCGGTTTAGTGGCTAATCCGGAATGATGTATGGCCACAGCTTCCATTTCATCGTTGTAAATTGTGGCTGTTCCATGTGCACAAATAAAATCAACAGATTTTGGCTCTAATTTGGCTTCGGCCAATGCAGATGCGATGCTAAGTCTCAGTCCTTCGCCTGTACGTGATGGTCCTGAAATGTGATTTGCGTCGTTGATTGAGGCTTCGCCGGCGATAAAGAATTCTTGATCTGTTAATTGTTGGCCGGTGACATGAATTGCTGCCGCTGCTTCGCCGAGATTTAAGCCCTGTCTAGACTCGTCATAGGGTTTACAGACCGTGTTACTTAGGGCCTGAAAAGACTTAAATCCTGAAACGACAAATTCACTGACCAGGTCTCCAGCAACGATAATGGCATCTTTACAATAATCCATCTGTATAAGTCGTTTAGCGGTCGAGATGGCCTGTAGACCCGATACACAGGCATTGCTAATGATTATCGGAGGCCGTTTAAAACCAAAAAAATCGGCTATTCTTTGAGCCAGTACGGGAAGGCTTGCAGCAACAATATCGTTTGCTCCGCCTGCGCATTGCGCGATATTGCCCTTGGTTGTTGAGACGATTAATTCAGTCTCTTGTGTAATAACAACTGCTTTGACAAGAGGTACTAATGCGGCTATCATGAGCTTTTCTAGTTTTGAGAATGCCGCATCGAAGGGGAGCTGCGTGTCCTGCAGCAATTTGTTTAAATGCTGATCCAATTGTTCTTCTTCAACAATAGCGGCGTAAACGTCTCCATGCAATTCAGCATAATCGGTCAACTTGATTCCTGATTTGCCGCTAACAAGGGCATTCCAAGTGTCTGCCAGATTATTACCTATGGGGGATACACAATTGTATGGGCCTAAATATACCTTTTTCATTTGCTGACAAAATCAAGCCGATTTTTCCATTGCTGAAAAAAGTCCGGCGTATACAATTGTAAGTTTCCTGAAGAATCTAAAAATACCTGGATCGTTTCACCTAGGCAGACAACCTGATTGTTGTCATTTAGGATGCGGTAACGATAAATAATCTTTGCTGCTTTGGTATCCAATAGGGATGTTTCAATACGTGCATTGTCACCATATTTTAATGGGAGTTTATGTTCGCAGGTACTCTTCACGATCGGTGTTGTATAACCATGGCCATGAATATCTAGATAGGTCAGTCCATGTTCCATGCCGAAAGATTCTCGGCCATCTTCAAAATAACTGATGTAATGGCCATGCCAAACTATCCCCAACGAATCGACTTCATTGAAACGTATACGTAAGGGGCTTGTCCAAGTAATCTGATTGACTTGTTCAGTTCGTTTATTTTTTGCCATAATCATGAAGAAGCTATTACACTTTTTATTTCAGCTTGAGCGATCTGTCGATCTCCGACAAAGCTTTCTACGGAAACGAGTGTAACCCCCATAAACTCTTGTAGAATCGTTACTTTAGTCAGCAATTTTTCTCCGACCTGAGGGAAGGAATCTATTGAAATACTTTTTATTGTACCGAGATAACCTATAGGTGCAGTTTGTTGTTTGATATAAAAGCTGTAACCAGTATGTAAAGCAATGGATTGCGCCATGTGCTCAATAATACCTGCTTCCAATAATATACCATCTTCCACAAAAATATTATCTTCTTGAACAGTTAAACCTGCTGCCACTGTCTTTTCGGTGAAATCGTATAGGCAGTCAATCATAACCATCGGAGCACGATGAGGTAATAAATTCTGTAAAAATATGTTATCGACTATTGGAAATGGGGCATCTGTCATTTGTCTAAAAAAGTTCCTTCAAAGTTACTAATTAAAAGATAAAATCATAGGTTTCAAGTAGCGCAAAATTGCTTTTGATCGATTTTAGCACAGCACCTCTGCTGTGTTGTTTTTTTGTTCCTTCAGATAAATATTGTAAACAGAACTGTGGATGTTTATTGGGAATAGTCCTTCCAGAAATCGTAGAAGTTAAACCACTGCATTGGATATTTTTTGATCATATAGGTTAGCGACTGACAATAGGTTTGCAGTAAGCCCTGAGCGTCACGGTGTTTCACTTCTACTTCGCGTGCATAGAGATGATAGTGGAGCTTAGGTTCTTTCATAACATAGACAAAAATAACAGGAACCCTGAGCCTGGAAGCGATTAAAAATGGACCAGCTGGGAATTGTGTGTTTTTGCCCAGTAAATCTGCCGAAAGAGTTTTTGTGCCTTCTAGATAACGATCACCTGTAAAGACAATTAGTTCATTGTTTGTAAGTGCTTCATTGATGGCAAATACGTGGGAGAGGTCTTCTTGGATAACGATGAATTTTACAGTCGATTTACGCGATACTTTTGCCAAGTATGATTTGATGGCTTGGTGTTCGCGGTCCGAAATAACCAGATTAATCTGATTCTCGATATTGATGTCTTCCAGGAAATAAGAGGCGATTTCAAAGTTACCAATATGTGCTGATAACAGGATACCACCGTTTTTTTTCTCCAAGGCGGATTTTAAAATCGCAATACCGTCAAATTCATAGCTGAATCTGTTGCGCATCCCCGCAGCTATGGCTGTTTTATCGATCAGGATTTGACCGAAAGTAAAGTAACTCCGGTAAAGTCCAATGAGCGTTGAAGAAAGTGAATATTTTAGTCGATATCTTAGGTAAAAATAGATAGACCGGTTGCTACTCCAAGAAGTCAGGAAATAATAAAAAGCTACAAATACCAGCAGCAGATAAGCTGTACGGATTCCTAGCTTTTGGATACAGAATACAAAGATTCGATATCCTAAGACACTACCCTTCGATTGTCCTTTCCACTGACTCATTGGCAAACATTGACTTAGTTATGAGCTGTCTTGCGTTTGATGAGGTCATAAAAGTCTTGGAAGGTTTGGATGTTTGTGAAATCGGCCTCGACCAATTTGACACCAAAATTGGACTCAATGATAACGACAAGATCGACATAATCCAAACTGTCTAAATTTAATGTATCTTTTAAATTTAGATTCGGTTGGATTAAATCAACATCCACCTCAAACTCATCAACAAGTATTTCGTTAATCTTTTCAGAAATCATTTTTATAAGTTAATCGTTTATTTTTTTAATGACTAATGCAGAGTTAGTTCCCCCAAAGCCAAAAGAATTGGACAAATATAGGTCAAATTCTTTAAATACGGTTTGTTTAACAATATTTAATTTGGCTGAATGTTCGTCCGGATTTTCAAAATTAATGTTTGGTGCCATAAAACCATTTAACATCATGATGTTGGAATAGATGATCTCACTGGCGCCCGCCATCCAACATTCATGGCCTGTCATAGATTTTGTGGAGCTGACAAAAGGTTGGCTTTCACCGAATACCTGCAAAATAGCCTGTGCTTCATTGGCATCGCCTACAGGGGTGGATGTGGCATGTGCGTTGATGTAGGCAATATCAGAGGGTTTAACGCCAGCTTGTTTAATCGCGCGTTCCATGGCCAAGGCCGGTCCTTCGACATTTGGTGTAGAAATATGCCCTCCGTTGGATGAAAATCCATAACCTACGATTTCCGCTAGGATAGGGGCTCCTCTACGTACTGCGGATTCATAACTTTCTATAATTATTGTAGCGGCGCCGCCAGAAGGTACCAATCCGGACCGATCTTTGTCAAAAGGACGTGATACTGTTGTAGCCGGCAGGGTATCATTTCCAAAAACACCTAAACCATCAAAACTTGCCATGGCATATTTATTGATTTCTTGCGCGCCACCACAGATAATCATATCTTGCATGCCACTTTTAATCAGGTTGAATCCAAGTCCCAATGAATGAGATCCGGAGGCACAGGCGGCGGATATCGTCATGTTAATGCCTTTTAAACGGAATATCGTGGAGAGATTCATGGTTACCGTGGAGTTCATTGATTTAAAAATCGCTCCGGAACCTATCAGGCTGGTATCCTTTTTCTCGCGTACAATATCAACAGCTTCAATAATGGCTTTGGATACCGAATCATTTCCATAGAGAATTCCAATTTCATGTTCATCGAGAAAAGTTTCGTCAATGGCTGCATTTTTTAAGGCCTCCATCGTAGCCAAATATGCATACTCCGTTTCTTCGCCAATGGATATTCGCTGGCGGCGGTTCAATTCATGTTTTAAATTTGGTTGTGGAACTGAACCGGTTAATGCGGAACGAAATCCAAAAGTTTTTCGTTCTTCATCGAAGATAATCCCTGATTTTCCTTGTTGCAGAGAATCTTTTACTTCTTCCAATGATGTCCCCAAGCAGGAATATATTCCCATCCCCGTGATCACTACTCTTTGCTCCATAGATTTACGAATAAATTCCTCCATTTATATTGATTACTTCCCCCGTAATATAGCTTGCTTTTGAAGAAGCCAAAAAGGTGACGAGGTCTGCGACTTCCTCAGGTTCTCCAAATCTATTGGCCGGAATCAGTTTTTTTAGTTCCTTTTCGTCCATATCGGCAGTCATGTCACTATGAATAAATCCAGGTGCCACAGCATTGACCGTGATATTCCGTTTGGCAACCTCCTGAGCCAGCGCTTTAGTTGCACCTAGCAAAGCCGCTTTGGCCGCCGAATAGTTGGTTTGACCAGCTGTACCTTTTACACCGGATACGGAAATCATATTGATGATACGACCATAACGCTGGCGTAACAGTTTCTGTATAAAAAATTGGGTAACATGATAGAAACCATTGACAGTTGTGTTGATTACCGAGGACCAATCTTCTGCTGGCATCCACATAAACAAGCCATCTTTGGCTATACCGGCATTGTTGACGATAACCTCAAGCTGAGCTTCGGGATGGCTCGATTCCCAGGTAGATAAGGCCTCGTCGACTGCGGATTTATCTGCGACGTCGAATTTTAGAAGCGAAGCACTACCGCCCTTTGCTTCTATAGCAGCAAGTGTTTCTAATGCTGCAGTTTCATTATGCTGAAAGTTGATCAACACATGATAGCCCAATTCTTGAGCCAGTTTAAGACAAATTGCCCTGCCAATTCCCCTTGATCCACCTGTAACTAAAGCGCATTTCATCCTTCAATATGTATATTAATTTTGAAATAATTCTGCATTATCAAACCATTTGTTTCCTAAAAGGTTTCCTTTGGTATCAATAAATCCCCATTTGCCATTGAGTTTAACTCGCGCTAAACCATCGATAAATCCCTTCTCCTGTTTCTTAAACGTTAGCGCCGCAGTAATCTCATATTGAAAGGGGATGATAACTTTGGCATCTCTATCGATAAAGCCCCATTTGCCTTCTTTTACAGCAGCGAGACCTTCGGGAGAAAAGGAAAGCGCATCCTGATAGGCAGTAGGGATGACCATTTTACCTGTAGTATCAATGTATCCCCATTTTCCGTTTAATTTCACGGGGGCTAGGCCTTCCTGAAAATTTCGCGCATCATCATAAGTTGCAGGTATCACCCATTTGCCATCCGATGCCATAAAACCGATTTTATTTCCTTGCTGAACAAGGATAAAGTCCGAGTTTTCGATATGTTCGATTTTCGAAATACCGGGGAGGGCAATTTCTTTTTGACCAGATACGAGAAACCAGTTGTTCTGTTTTTTTGCCCATACCAATCCAACATTAAAATCGCCGATATCATCATAATTTGGAGCGACGACCTCTTTTCCCTGATTGTCAATGACACCCCATTTTTTATTTTTGGCGACTTTAGCGTAGCCATCCTTAAATGGACGGATGACATCATAAGTTGGTGGAAGCACAACCTCTTGTTTGTTGTTGATGAGACCGACTAAATTGGTCGCATCACGATAAAAAGCAACACCATCATTGAATTCATAGACCCGCTTGCTAGAGACCGACTTCAATTCCTGCCCGAGAGAATCAATGTAAAGCCAACCGCTTGCAGATTTCACCATTGCCATTCCCTGACTGAAGGATTTGGCATTGACGTATTGAGGTTGGATAATATAATTCGCATCTTTATCTACAAATCCCCATCTGCTGCCATCATAAACAGCAATCTTTCCTTCGGATTGATCTTGAGCATTTTTGAATTGAGGTGTAATCTGAAACGATCCATCTTTATTGATAAATCCGACAAGTCCCTTTTCTTGTACCCGCGCCAATTGTTGCGCAGATGCGAAGGTGCATGATAGTATAAATAATCCGCCGAATGCGAGCCTTTTAATCATGATTTTTATTGATTAAGTATTCTTTTACTTTTTTAATGATCGGATACATCACTTGATCCTCGGCAAAGGCCGGAAACAAATTACGCAGGTCCGTATACCAAGATAGTGTTTCTTTGGCTAACTTTTCCTGACAACTTAAATGGTCAATTGCCTGTGCTAAAGTAATAAATTCTAT
Organism: Sphingobacterium sp. UME9; assembly: GCF_014170215.1. Lineage (NCBI taxonomy): Bacteria > Pseudomonadati > Bacteroidota > Sphingobacteriia > Sphingobacteriales > Sphingobacteriaceae > Sphingobacterium > Sphingobacterium sp. UME9. Next base: position 1,759,448 of record NZ_LZZP01000013.1, read on the forward strand.
TGCCAGCACTTCAAAGGAATTTTCGATGACCTGACTGCATGATATTGCTGCATTTGTACCCATGCTGACAATATCTTGGTTGTCATTATTGTTGGGAATGCTATGGATGTAGAGCGAAGTGCTTAGCGCTTGGGATTCCGCTGTTGTGGAAGTTGCCGTAAATTGGACACCCTGCATGCCAAAATTTAGCCCTAATGTGCCTAAATTTACGAAAGGCGGGAAAATCTCATTGATCTTGCTGTTGAGAAGATAATTCAATTGTCTTTCCGCAAGCATTGTCATCTTGGTCATAACCAATTTAAGTTTATCCATTTCCAGTGAAATATAGTCGCCATGAAAATTGCCGCCATGATACACATGTTGATCGTTTAGATCAATGATGGGATTGTCGTTGGCTGAATTTAGTTCATGCTCAAGCACGGTGCCCACATTGTTAATGGTATCCGAAACCGGACCCAATATTTGCGGAACACAACGGACGGAATAATATTCCTGTACTTTGTCTTTGAAAATATCCTCTTGATTTTCACCGGTATATAGGTGCTCCTCGCGTTTTCGAATCAACTTACTGCTTGCAAGGTGACTGCGCATTTTTTTGGCAATAGCTTGTTGTCCAGGATGCTTTTTGCTTTGATTTAACGCTTCCGAAAAATGATCGTCATAAGCTTGAACGATTTCATTGATTGCACAGGCTGCTTTGATGGACCAAGATAAGGCCTTTTGCGCATGGTTCCAGTTTAGTATCCCAATCCCTGTCATGACCGAAGTCCCATTGATCAGTGCCAAGCCTTCACGTAGAACAATCTGAATAGGGGCCAGGCCTTCGGCATCAAAAGCCTGTTTGGTTGGAATTCGTTCGTTTTTATACATCACTTCACCCTCACCAATTAATACGAGGGCCAAATGTGCGAGCTGTACGAGATCACCACTGGCACCGACACCACCGTGTGCAAAAATAACTGGATAAATATCGCGGTTGATCAATTCTCTCATCAAAGCAATGGTGGACTTATGGACTCCTGAATAACCGAGAGTTAATGTATTTAAGCGTGCTAAAATCGTGCTTTTTACCTGAAGCGGATCGAGAAGTCGTCCTGTTCCTGAGGCGTGGCTGCGAATTAGGTTGTATTGAAGTTTAGTGCGGTCTTCGTCTTTAATCCGATATTGAGCCATGGGGCCAAAACCGGTATTGACACCATAAATTACTTTGTTTTCAGCAAATTTCTTAAGAAAATTGTGGCTAGCATCTACTTTTTCCCAAATATCGTCATCGATATCCAATTTTTCGTTTCCGTAGGTTATTTGGATAAACTGTTTTAAATCTAAATGGTTGGTGAGTAAGCTCATGATTTATGGGGTAGCAATTTTGAAAAACTCTCGAAATTGTTTTTTTTATTTTATTTTTTGTGAATAGATTTGGCAATTATTAATCAGGCACGAAATTAATATTTTTTTCTTTTAATCAAAGCGTATAATGAACGTTGAACAGGTTGACATTTTGATCATCGGGGCGGGACCTTCCGGTTCGGTTGCTGCTGGGTATTTACAAAAACAGGGTGCAAGGGTAAAGGTTGTCGAAAAAAGCCAGTTTCCGAGAATCGTGGTAGGAGAGAGTCTGATACCGCGCGTGATGGATCATTTTGATGAAGCCGGGCTGTTTGATGCGTTGGATGCACAAGGTTTCGAAAAGAAATTTGGAGCGCGGTTTATACGCGGGAAAGAAGTCTGTATTTTCGATTTTTCAGATAAATTTTCCGAAGGTTGGGATTGGACCTGGCAGATACCGAGAGCTGATTTTGATCAGGAAATGGCGAATGAGCTTATGCGTAAAGGGGTAGATCTTTCCTTCGGTACAGAAGTAACTGACGTACAATTTGATGGTGCAAAATCGATCACTACGGTATGCGATAGCCAAGGTGTTGAAACAAAAATAGAGGCAAACTTTCTGATCGATTGTTCAGGTTATGGTCGCGTTTTGCCTCGCATGCTAAATTTGGACCAACCCTCACGTTTAAGCCCTCATTCGGCGATATTCAGCCATGTCAATGACGTTAATCGACCGCTAGGGCAAGAAGGTAGTTTGATTTCTTTTGATATATTGGAAACGCAGGTTTGGTTGTGGGTAATTCCATTTTCCAATGGCAATACTTCTGTTGGAATTGTGGGGCCAACTTCGTTCATCGAAAACCTGGGCGAAGATACCACTACAGCGCTAAATAAGGCAATTCAGCTGTCCGATTACTATGTCAAGCGGTTTGGTGATATCCCTTTTGTTTTTGAACCCCGTAAATTGAGTAATTATTCTACAGCGGTGAGCAAAATGTATGGGCCAGGGTATGCCCTGACCGGTAATAGTTCCGAATTCCTGGACCCTGTTTTTTCTTCCGGTGTGTGTTTCGCTACAGAATCTGGTATTTTGGCGGCGAAGTTAGCTTTAAGGCAGATCCAGGGTGAAACAGTGGATTGGCAGTCAGAATTTGAAGACTATATGAAAGATGGGATTGCAGTTTTTACAACATATATACAGGAATGGTATACAGGCAATCTGCAGGAGTTATTTTATCATCAACCCGAAAACCCGGAGGTGAAACGTAGCATTTGTGCAATATTAGCGGGATACGTGTGGGATAAAAACAATCCATTCGTTTTGAAACACGATCGTGTGGTGAAAAATTTGGCGCATCTTATCCGAATGTCCAAGCAGGAAAAATCAATATAGTTAAGATCTGGGGTGATATTGCGTAATAATGGAATGAAGGTAGTCCCTATCGATGTGTGTGTATATTTCGGTCGTGGTAATACTTTCATGACCGAGCATATCTTGTACAGCTCTTAAGTCGGCACCACCTTCCACCAGGTGTGATGCAAAGCTATGTCTAAAGGTATGTGGGCTGATGGTTTTTTGTAACCCGATTTTTGAGGCAAGTTCCTTAATGATCAAGAAGATCATAACCCGCGATAATGCAGCGCCTCTTCTGTTGAGGAATACAATATCTTCATTTCCGCCCTTAATATTGATATGAGGTCTGACCGTTTCTAAGTAGATGCGAAGGTGTTTAATGGCGTGTTGGCCAATTGGAATTAGGCGTTCTTTGCTTCCCTTGCCCTCAACTTTGATAAATTCTACATCTAAAAAAAGGTTTGATATTTTGAGGGTGACAAGTTCGGAAACACGGAGACCACATCCGTATAAGATTTCGATGATCGTTTTATTACGTTCACCTTCGGTTGAAGAAAGATCGATTGCCGAGATTAATTGATCGATTTCATGTATGCTCAAAACGCTGGGTAGTTTGCGTGCCAAGCGTGGCGCCTGAAGGAGATCGGTCGGATTGTTGACGAATTCATGCTCGATCATCAAAAAGCTAAAGAAAGTCTTAAGGCCAGATATCAACCTGGATTGTGTGAAGGGCGAAATATTAAATTCCTGCAACCAAGCCAAAAACTCCTGTATATTCTTTCTCGTTACGGTATTTAAAACCAAATGATTGTCTTCACAGTAGATCTGAAATTTGGATACATCATTTAAGTAAGCATCAATTGAATTAATGCTCAAGCCTCTTTCGAACTTTAAGAATTGTTCGAATTCCTTTTTTATATCACTCCAGTTTTCAAAATCCATTTGCAACAAAATTACAATTAACTGTTGTTCTTTTCGAAAGTTATTCTGTATTTTTAGGTGAAATTTTACAGATTATAAGTAACACAAAGAGATGTTCCCTAATGTAGGTACCCGATTCCTCCTTGGATAATGAAAAAAGTATTGATCTGTATTTTACTATTTATCGGGACAATTGATCTCCAGTTCCGTTTACCCTAATATAAAACAATTAGCAAAAATAACTGACTAAAAAAAAGATATTTTTTTGTATGAAATTCATTAAACCACTCGCATTAGCTTTTCTGTTACCGGCTACATTCTATATAGCAGAAGCAAAAAAGCCAACCACGTTAACCGCGGAAGCACGAGCGATTCTATCCCAAGATAGTTTGGCCCTGAATCAAAAATTACCCTTCGACAACGAAGTCATCACGGGGAAACTGAAAAATGGATTTACATACTTCATTCGTAAAAATAGCGAGCCTAAAGGTCGTGTTACCATGTATTTGGGCATGAAGGCCGGCTCTATTCTGGAAAATGAAAAACAGCTTGGTTTGGCACATTTTTTAGAGCATATGAACTTCAATGGCCTGAAGCATTTTCCAAAGAATGAATTGGTTAACTACTTGCAAAAGGCAGGAGTTCGATTTGGCTCGGATCTGAATGCCTATACCAGCTTCGATCAGACAGTTTATCAGCTACCAATTCCTTCTGACGATCCTGAACTTTTAAAAAATGGTTTGCAGGTGATGCGCGACTGGGCTCAGGATGCTTTGTTGGATGGCGAAGAAATTGATAAAGAGCGGGGCGTTATCCTCGAAGAAAAACGTGGTGGAAGAGGAGTACAGCAGCGTTTACAGGATCAATACTTTCCGATGTTGCTCAATGGCTCCCTTTACTCCAAACGTTTGCCTATCGGAACTGAACAGATACTGAAGACATTTCCTTATACAGAAATACGCAAATTCCATCAGGACTGGTATCGCCCAGATTTACAGGCTCTAATCATCGTTGGGGATATTGATCCTAAGGAAATGGAAGAAAGGGTGAAAGTTTTGTTTTCCGATATGAAAATGCCCAAAAAAGCATTGGAGCGTAAAAAATATCGTGTTGATTTGTTAAACAAGAACCAGTTCTTGGCAATTTCAGATCCGGAACTGCCTTATACCGTCGCGCAGATTTTGATCAAAAGTGAAAAAGAAAAAGTTTCCACCGTAGGAGATTACAGAAACGAGCTGTTGAAGAGTGTTTTCAATCAGATGATCGCAGGTCGTTTTTCTGAATTGATGCAGCAACCGAACCCTCCTTTTATGCAGGCAGGTGGAAGTATCAGCGATTTTGTTGCTAACCTCAATACTTTTTCATTGTTGGTGGTCCCAAAACCGGGCGAGTTGGAATCCGGATTTAAAGCGATGCTAATTGAATTTGAGCGCATTCAAAAATACGGTTTTACACAGACCGAGTTGGATCGTGCCATCGCAGATATGAAAAAAGGTAACGAGATGTCTTTTATCGAGCGTGATAAAAAGAAATCGGATAGTTACGTCAATCGTTATCTAAATTATTTTATTGATGATGAACCCGCTTTAAGTAATGAAAACGCTTATCGTTTGACTAAACAGCTGTTACCAACGTTGAAGCTGTCAGAAGTAAATGGCTTGGTGAAAAAATATTATACCGATCTGAACCGCGATGTTCTGGTTATGGGGCCAGAGAAGGATAAGGCCAACTTACCGGCTGAGTCTACCGTAATGAGCTGGGTAAAAGCAGTTGAAGAGACTCCTGTGACAGCTTATGAAGATAAAGTTTCCAATCTTCCCTTGCTTTCAAAAGAACCGGTGAAAGGCGCTGTTGTATCGTCAAGAAATATTGACGCCGTTCAAGCGAAAGAATTGACCTTAAGCAATGGCGTTAAAGTGATCTTAAAGCCTACGGACTTTAAAAATGATGAGATACAGATTATGGCGTATAGTCCAGGTGGAACATCAGGCTATAACGATGCAGATTACTTTTCGGCCTCCAATGCATCCTCTTTAATTGATGCAAGCGGCGTTGGACAAATGAACAACGTTGAGCTTACGAAGTATCTTTCGGGAAAAGATGTTTCCATCTCTCCGTACATTTCTGAACGCTACGAAGGTATCTCAGGTAGTACAGATAAAGAAGGATTAAAGAATGCTTTTGAATTGATTTATGGTTATTTTACCGAACCTCGATTGGACGAGGATATTTTCCAGAGTACCATGACCCGGGCAAAAGGATCTTTGGAAAATAGATTGAGCAATCCAAATAATGTATTCTCGGATAAAGTGAAAGAAGTGCTTTATGGCAACAATATCCGTCGGCAAAACCCAACGGTAGAAACGATCAATAAAATTGATCGGGAGCGTGCTTTGGCAATCTACAGAGAACGATTTGCGGATGCTTCGGATTTTGTGTTTACAATTGTAGGGTCATTTGACGAGAATCAGATCAAGCCTTATTTAGAAACCTATCTTGCCTCATTGCCGGCCCTTAAAAGAGGGGAGAGCTACAAGGATTTAAATATTCTGGAGCCGAGCAAGGGAGAGCGCGTGGTTGTTCATAAGGGAAAAGAAGAAAAGGCAAGTACGCAATTGGCCTACTATGGGGACTATACCTATAATGAAACCGAAAATGTTAATATGGAAGCCTTGGAGAGTGTTTTGACGATCAAATTGCTCGAAAGACTCCGTGAAAAAGAAGGTGGTGTTTATGGAGTGGGCGCTCGGGCAAGTTTTAGTAAGCTTCCAAAAGCGCGTTATGCTTTCTCCATTGGTTTTGGTTCCGCAGTAGATAAGGCCGATGCTTTAATCGCTTCGGCATTGGATGAGGTAAAAAAGATTCAGGAACAGGGCCCCGAAAATGGAGATATTGAGAAGTTCCTAGCGGAACAACAGCGACAAAATGAGTTAAATCTTCGTGAAAATGGCTATTGGCTGAATTACATATCAAGTTCATATCAGAATGATCTTGATCTTACGCGATATACACGAAGAATAGACAATTTGAAGAAGGTAACTTCAAAGTCGGTGCAGGACGTTGCCGGGAAATATTTGAAAAGAGATCGACTTTTTGAATTTATCTTGATGCCGGATTCTAAATAACAGGAGTCTTGGAAAATAAAAAAAGGGTTGCCTGCTCAGTAGGCAACCCTTTTTTTATTGGACAAAAAATTATGGACAAAAAAATCCCAACCATTTCTGATTGGGATTGCCAAAATGTCTAATAAGTATCTCTTGTTAACCCAAATAGGATTTTAAGATTTTGCTTCTTGAAGTGTGTCTCAAACGCTGAAGAGCTTTATCTTTGATCTGACGAACACGTTCACGTGTCAAATTGAATTTCTCTCCGATTTCCTCTAACGACAACTGGTGATTGGAACCTAAGCCAAAGAAAAGTACGATAATTTCACGTTCTCTTTCTGTCAATGTTGCCAATGATCGTTTGATTTCTTCTGATAGAGATTCATCAATCAAAGAACTGTCTGTGTCTGGATCATGGTTCTCCAAAACGTCCAAAAGTGTGTTTTCTTCACCTTGAACAAAGGGAGCGTCCATAGATACGTGACGGCCAGAGTTGCTTAGGGTATCCGAAACCTTGTCTACTGTGGTTTCAAGGATATCCGCCAATTCTTCTGGAGATGGTTCCCGTTCGTATTCTTGTTCTAGTTTTGAGAAAGCCTTACTGATTTTGCTCAATGAACCGACTTGGTTCAATGGCAGACGTACGATACGCGATTGTTCAGCAATTGCTTGAAGAATAGATTGGCGAATCCACCAAACGGCATAAGAAATGAATTTAAACCCCTTTGTCTCGTCAAAACGTTTAGCTGCTTTAATTAAGCCCAGGTTACCTTCATTGATTAAATCACCTAAGGTTAAACCTTGATTTTGATATTGTTTTGCTACTGATACTACGAAACGAAGGTTGGTTTTAGTCAATTTTTCCAAGGCAACTTGATCGCCCTCGCGGATACGCTGTGCTAATTCTACTTCTTCTTCTGCTGTAATTAAGTCTACTTTACCAATTTCGTGTAAGTATTTGTCCAAAGACTGTGACTCACGATTGGTGATAGATTGTGTAATTTTGAGCTGTCTCATTAATTTTTATTAATTCTCCTCTCTAAGAAATGTTTGCGAAAATACGAAAAATTTTTGAATTATTAATGGAAAATTGATTATCTAGCCACTCATATTTAATGAGTTAGGTTTTTTTGAGTTTCAATTTTTAATCATCAAAAACTATTCCATTTTAATATTTTTTTTCTTCTTATCTGTTGCTGTAATATTCAACTGTTTGATATTTAAAGTGCTAAAGGGTTTAATTTTTTTTTCTTATTCTAGACAATTTAACTCGGTAGTAGCTGATTTATTATGCAATATGCATTCCTCAAATTTATTTTAAAATGATAATTTTATGATAAAACAAAAAGATGGATCTTTTGTTTTATTAGTGACATTAAATAAATTTAAAAGAATAAAAATTATATTATGCCAATCTTAATTCACTTGGATAAAATAATGAAAGAGAAAAAAATGTCGCTTAACCAATTGAGTGACAATGTCGGAATTACCCTTTCCAATCTTTCAATCATCAAGAATCAAAAGGCGAAGGCATTGCGATTAGATACCCTTGAAGCGATATGCAAAGCGCTAGACTGTCAGCCTGGTGATCTGCTGCAATATTATGATGGTGGTGACGAAAAAGGCTAAAATCGATAACCTTTTAAAAAATCGACTACATTCATTCTTTTCTTGCCTTCGAGTTGAAGGTCAGAAATGACAATATAGCCGTCTTGCGCCGCAATTTTTAAGAAACTTTTCTTGTCAGTTTCTATGGTTCCCGGTATTGTAGCTGTATTGACAAGTTCTTTTTCTGTGCTATAGATTTTTAGTACCTTATCATTTAAGAGGGTAAATGCTGCTGGATAGGGGCTTAAACCGCGAATGAAGTTATACACTTGCGCAGTGGGCTGATCCCAGTTTATTTTACAGTCTTCTTTGAAAATTTTTGGAGCATGTTTGAGCGGCTCCGTTGTGAGAAGAACTTCCTGAGGTTTGGGCTGCAAGGTTCCAGCCTTTAATTGCTGGATGGTTTGCAGGAGAGTTTCTGCTCCGGCCACCATGAGGTTATCGTGAAGATCACCGGCGTTGTCTGTTTCTTTGATGGCAACTTTTTTCGACAATAAGATGTTTCCTGTATCGATTTCGTGCTGTAGTAAAAATGTCGTTACGCCCGATTCTTTCTCTCCATTGATGATCGCATGATTTATAGGTGCTGCACCTCGGTATTGTGGAAGGAGTGAGGCATGGACATTGATCGTTCCAAATTTAGGCATATTCCAGACAATTTCAGGAAGCATGCGGAATGCTACCACAACCTGTAGGTCCGCCTGAAAACTTTTCAGTTCATCTAAAAATGCCTCATCACGGAGTTTCACTGGTTGAAGAACTGGGATGTTATGTTGTGTAGCAAATATTTTCACAGCAGATTCATGTATTTTTTGTCCACGTCCTGCAGGTTTGTCCGGTACCGTAACCACAGCGACAACTTGTTCGCCAGACTGAATCAGCGCTTCAAGTGAAGCTACAGCAAAATCGGGAGTACCCATGAAAATAATACGCATAATACTTGTAATTTTTATAAAACCCTTTAAACCAGTACAGGGGCCTCCTCGTTGAATAGCCTACTGAAAAACGCCTAATTATTTGTCATTTCAGTTTTGTAAATAACAAATTTTTATAACTTTGCGAAGTTACATAAATATATTGAAAGCTTGAATTTTCCTTATTTTTTAGCAAATCGGATCGCATTTTCTGGAAAAAGAACGTTCTCAAAATTGATCGTTCGGGTGACTATTGGTGCAATTGCTCTTGCTATTGCAGCGATTATCATATCTATTGCGGTATTGCGCGGATTTAAGGGAGAGATTATCAGTAAGCAACGGAGCTTTTTTGCCGATGTATTGGTTTTACGTTACGACCTGAATAAGTCTTACGAAAATTCACCCATAACACTTACACCGGAGGTTCGTAAGTCCATATTGGCGATTCCCCAAGTCAACTCAATCAGTTCCTTTGCGACTAAAGCCGGGATTATTAATGTCAACGATGAAGTTGAAGGAGTGGTTCTCAAAGGTATTGATTCCTTGTATAATCAGCAGCCCTTTCAACGTATGCTGGTGGAAGGGAGTATGATAGACTTTAAATCGGATAATGCGGATAATCAGATTTTGGTGTCCAAGTATCTCGCAGATCGACTGCTCCTAAAAGTCGGTGACGATTTTATTATGTATTTCGTGCAGGATCCTATACGTAAACGTAAATTTGTCATTAAGGGCATTTTTAATACAGGCTCCGAAGAATTAGATAAGGTCTATGTGATCGGGTCTCTAAATGTCATTCGTAAACTGAGCAACCTCGATGATCATGAAGTAGGGGGCTATGAGATTCGGATTAAAGATTTTAGTCAGCTCGAACAGACAACGAACAAGGTTGAAGATCTGTTGCCTATCGATATGCAGGCAATCAATATCAAGGATCAGGTCCCGGATATTTTTCAATGGCTGGAACTGCTTGACATGAACACCAAAATCATTTTCATACTGATGACGGTCGTTGCTATTATCAATATGATCTCCGCCTTGCTGATCACCATCCTTGAGCGGACTTCAATGATCGGTATCTTAAAGGCATTGGGGTATCACAATGCCGGAATTCGCCGCGTCTTCATGTACAGTGCCTTGTACCTCATCGGTCTGGGATTATTAATCGGTAATCTTATTGGCTTAGGTTTTTACTTTTTTCAGGATTTTACCCATTTCTTTAAATTGGATGAGAAGACCTACTATATCTCCTATGTGGCCGTTCAACTTCAATGGTCTGATGTGATTTTGGTCAATTTGGCTGTCGTGTTTATCGGAATGATCTCATTATTTATTCCGTCAATGCTAATTACCAAGATTAGTCCGATCAAAGCCATTTCTTTTAAGTAACACTACTTTTAGGCTTCGCTTTCTTGAAAAAATCGTATTTTTAGTGCTGTTAACTATTTTTCGAGCTGTATAGAAAAATAAGTATATACATATTACAGCTAGTATACAAGCACTTATGAATAAAACTTTTGAGCATATTTCCCACGCTTTCGAAGCACCTTTACAAAATCCTGTACTTATATTTTCGCTGGTACTTTTTATTATCCTGTTATCACCGATCGTACTGCGACCGATTAAGGTTCCGGGTATTATTGGATTGATTATATCTGGCGTTATTATTGGACCACATGGACTCAACTGGTTGGAAAAAAACTCCGCTATCACGCTGTTTTCAACAATAGGCCTGCTCTATATCATGTTTATCGCCGGTTTGGAGTTAGATATGAATGAGTTTAAAAAGACCAAGAATAAGAGTTTACTTTTTGGCTTTTTGACATTTATTGTTCCGATCAGTATTGGCTATCCCGTTTGTCATTTTTTATTGGGCTACGGTGTTTTACCGAGTTTGTTGATATCAAGCATGTTTGCTACCCATACGCTAGTTTCTTATCCCATCGTAAATAGCTATGGTATTTCTAAAATGGAGGCTGTTGCGATCACGATAGGTGGAACAATCCTGACGGATACGGCCGTGCTGATTATTCTTGCGGTGATTACCGGCGTTTCCCAGGGAAATATTGGCAATGAATTTTGGCTTACCCTAGCGATTTCCTTTGCTATCTTCCTGTTTATCATGTTTGGTGTTATCCCAAGGATCGCAAAATGGTTTTTTGAGCGCTTGGGGAGTGAGAAGACATCCAATTATATCTTCGTGCTCTCTGTCGTGTTTTTTGCTGCATTTTTAGCGGAAATTGCCGGCCTTGAGCCGATTATTGGGGCTTTCGTTGCAGGTCTGGCTCTCAACAAACTGATACCACATTCTTCCGCTTTGATGAACCGAATTGAGTTTATCGGCAATGCGATTTTTATTCCTTTCTTCTTGATATCTGTGGGGATGATTGTCGATGTCAGCGTGATTTTGAAGGGGCCGCAGGCACTTATTATTGCCGGGACACTGACCGTTGTGGCTATCGTCGGTAAATATGTGGCCGCTTGGTTGACGCAGCTCGTTTTTAAATATAGTCGTGGTCAGCGCAATCTGATATTTGGTTTAAGTAGTGCTCATGCTGCTGCAACACTGGCTGTAATCATGGTTGGACATAAAAACGGTATTATCGATGAGAATGTGCTTAATGGTACAATTCTATTGATTTTGGTTACCTGTATTGTCGCTACAGTGGTTACCGGAAATGCCTCGCGTAAAGTGGTTATGGATGGTGAACAGGACGAAGAACATACAGATGTGGTGAAGGAAAAAGATGAAAACATCTTGATATCTATCGCTAACATGGATAATATGGAGCCTATTTTGGATTTTTCAACCTATATTAAAAGTAAGAAATGTTCTTATCCAGTCAATATCGTGTCCGTTGTGAAGGATAATGAACAGGCTCAATTAAACATGTCCAAAGCACGGAAGAACCTGGATAATATGGTCAGGTATGCTTCGGGGAGTGAAACAAACGTTAATATAAGTGCTACAATAGATTTAAACATCGCCAGCGGAGTTGCACGGTCGGCAAAAGAAGTTTCTGCCAATTGTATTGTTTTGGGCTGGCCGAGTGCGGCCAATTTTATGGATAAGTTTGTCGGAGAAAAAACGGAAAGTATCTTAAACAGAACCTCGGCTAATGTGATGTTATGTCATTTTAAAAAACCTTTTATTTCTAATAAATCCATTGTCGTTTTTGCACCACCCATGTGCGAGGCAGAATTTGGGTTCGAGTATTGGCTGGAGAAGGTTGTTAAACTGGCGCAGGAGCTATCCGTTCCGGTAACATTTGTTGTCGATGAACGCTCTGCTGCCGCCATTAAAGAACATCTTGTTGAGCTGAAAAACTCTGTTCCTGTCACCTTTGAACATTACGATGCCTGGGACAATTTGCAGGGCCTTAAAGCGTTTAAGGAAGAAGATGCGATGTTTATTTTTGTTTCTGCCAGAAATGGAGAAGTTTCCTATCGTGATTCTTTAGATGGGGTAGCAAAGAAATTAGATCGAATTTATGCAAACGAAAATCTTGTTTTAGTGTTTCCTAGTAGAGTGGAAAACGCACACATCGACGAGTATGAAGATGTCGAAGCTGCTCCAATCTTTAGAAAAATTAGCAAAGAAATCGGAAATATGTTTAATAAGGGATAGTAATTGTCCGTTAAAATTGAAGGTTATGTCAAATAAGATTACAATGTCAAGTGAAGGAGCTTTACAGGTTCCAGATTTCCCAACAATTCCTTTTATTATCGGCGACGGTATTGGTCCTGATCTTTGGCATGCGGCAGTGCGTGTTTTTGATCAAGCGGTGGAGAAAGCGTATGATGGAAAAAGGAAAATAACGTGGAAGGAGGTGCTGGCAGGTGAAAAAGCTTTTAACGAAACAGGCGAATGGCTACCAAAAGGTACCCTAAATGTACTAAAAGAATACCTGGTTGGAATTAAAGGGCCGCTAACCACGCCTGTAGGCGGCGGAATCCGTTCTTTGAATGTTGCTTTGCGCAAGGATTTGGATCTCTACGTATGTCAGCGGCCGACAAAATGGTTTGTGGGCGTCCCTTCGCCAGTCAAACATCCGGAATATGTGGATATGGTGATTTTTCGTGAAAATACGGAGGATATTTATGCTGGAATAGAGTTTCAGGCGGGAACAGCTGAAGCCAACAGGTTTCAGGATTTCTTGCATGATGAGCTTGATATTGATTACAATTTTTCGGCCACAACAGGAGTCGGTGTCAAACTGGTTTCTGAGGAAGGGTCGAAAAGATTGGTCCGTGCAGCGATAGAACATGCTATTCATCACAGTTTACCTTCAGTGACTATTGTTCACAAAGGAAATATCATGAAATTTACAGAGGGTGCTTTTAAGATTTGGGGGTATGAGGTTGCTGAAACGGAATTTGCCGACAAAACGTATACCTGGGGACAGTGGGAGCGAACGAAAGCAGAAAAAGGTGCGGAGGTTGCCAACCAGGAACAAAAGGAGGCCTTGGATTCAGGTAAAATTTTGATTAAAGATATTATTGCCGACAATTTTTTACAGCAGATCTTACTTAATCCACGGGATTTTTCTGTTGTGGCAACTTTAAATCTGAACGGTGATTATATTTCTGATGCGCTAGCCGCAATGGTTGGTGGCATAGGGATCGCACCGGGGGCTAATATCAATTTTAAAACAGGGCATGCTGTTTTTGAAGCTACTCATGGCACAGCACCTCGTTTTGCAAATACCAATACCATGAATCCTTCGTCGGTTATTTTAAGCGGTGTTATGCTACTCGAATACCTTGGATGGACGGAAGCAGCGGCGGCAATTGTTAGGGCCTTGGGCGAAACCATAATTGCCAAGACCGTGACCGTAGATTTTTACAATTTGATGGATGATGCTACATTAGTCAAAACAAGTGAATTTGCCGATCGAATTATCGAAAAAATATAAGAATTTTATTTTCTGAGATATTAAGCAGAAATTTGAATAAAATTTCTGCTTTTTTTATGGATTACAATCAGCTTCCACCCTTTATAAGGGAATCGAACATTTTTACGGAGAACGAGAAAATTAAGTTGGCTCAGATCGAACGTTTACCCACCCCACAGGAGGTCGATGATATAACTAGTCTCCCTGAAATTTACGAATTGTTAAATGCCTTTATTGGCGATCAATCCGCCCGTAATACCCACCTTCAACTCAAGGCTAAGGAGTATTTACAAGATAATCAGGTAGATATGGCCTGGAAAGTGCTGCTTATTTGATGTTTTTTGCATTGAACTAGGTGTTTGTTGTGCGATCTTTTTATTGAAATCATTTAGAATTTTATAAATTTTCAATAAAAAAACAGATTAGTTGAAAAATATATAATTTTATTTTACCTTTGGTTTTTAAACAACGGATTGCTTAGCTAGGGTTAAAGAATAGCAATCAAACAAACTATAACATCAATGAAACATAATTTTGGAGCAGGTCCATGTATTCTGCCAAAGGAAGTATTTCAACAAGCCTCAGAAGCTGTAATTGATTTTAACAACACCGGTTTATCAATTTTAGAGATCTCTCACCGTTCCAAAGAGTTTGAAGCAGTGATAGATGAAGCCACACAATTAGTACGCGAGTTATTGTCAGTACCTCAGGGATATTCGATTCTTTTCCTTCAAGGAGGGGCTAGTTTGCAATTTGCAATGGCGCCGTTGAATCTTTTACCTGAAGGAGGTAAGGCTGCTTATTTGGATACAGGTGTCTGGGCTACAAAAGCATTAAAAGAAGCTAAAAAATTCGGTACAGTAGATGTTGTAGCTTCGTCGATTGATAAAAATTATTCCTACATCCCTAAGGGATATGCCATCCCAACAGATGCTGCATATTTTCATTATACAGCTAACAATACCATTTACGGTACTGAGGTTTTTGATAAGCCTGAAACGGCATTGCCAGTGGTTGTTGATATGTCTTCTGATATTTTCTCACGTGAGATCAATGTTGCTGACTATGATTTGATCTATGCTGGTGCTCAAAAAAATATGGGACCTGCGGGTGTTACACTCGTGATTGTTAAAGATGATATCTTAGGTAAATCAGGACGTGTTCTTCCGTCGATGTTGGATTATCAATTGCATATCAATGGTGGTTCAATGTACAATACTCCACCGGTATATTCGATCTTTGTGTCGATGTTAAACCTTCGTTGGTTAAAAGCAAAGGGCGGTGTTTCTGTATTGGAGCAAGAGAATATCATCAAAGCACGTGCTCTATACGATGAAATCGACCGTAACCCACTGTTCAAAGGTACTGCAGCTGTTGAAGATCGTTCACGCATGAATGTTACTTTTGTAATGGATACACCAGAGTTGGAAGCTGAATTTTTGGCTTTGGCAAAAGAGCGTAATTTGATCGGAATCAAAGGTCACCGTTCTGTAGGTGGCTTTAGAGCTTCGATTTACAATGCTTTACCATTAAGCAGCGTAAATGCGTTGATTGATGCAATGAAAGAATTTGAGGACACGCATACGGCATAAGGCAGTGTGCATGTTGCTGAAATTTAGCAGTTGACAAACAGATAATTAGTTAGATTAAGAATTATAGAGGTCGTAACGTATTCACCTGGTTGGATCTTCCGATGAGTTGAACGGCACTGATACCTTTAAAAACGAATTATAAAGATGAAAATATTAGCGAATGACGGTATCGATCCACTAGGAAAGAAAATGCTGGAAGATGCAGGTCATAGTGTAGATACAACTCATATTCCACAAGAAGAGCTTCCAGAAAAGCTCCTTGCTTATGATGCAATCACGGTACGTAGTGCAACTAAAGTACGTCAGGCCCTGATTGATGGCTGCCCTAACTTGAAAGTTATCGGTCGTGGTGGAGTAGGCATGGATAATATTGATGTAGACTATGCGCGTTCAAAAGGGATTGCTGTTGTCAATACCCCTGCAGCATCTTCTTTATCAGTTGCTGAGCTGGTTTTTGCTCACCTATTGAATGGTGTACGTTTCTTATACGATTCAAATAGAAAAATGCCTGTTGAGGGCAATACAAAATTTGGCGCCCTTAAAAAAGCTTATGGAGCTGGTACTGAGCTTCGTGGTAAGACGATCGGTATCGTTGGATTTGGTCGTATCGGTCGCGAAGTTGCCAAAATCGCCATTGGTCTGGGAATGGATGTGGTTTACACGGATTTGTTCGAAGGACCAAAAACATTGACCATAACACTTTCAGGTGGTATCCAAGTTGAGGTACCTATTCAACAAGTGGAGATGGACAACTTATTTAAAGTTTCAGATTTTATCTCTTTACACGTTCCATTTTTGGATAAACCAGCTATCGGAGCTGCAGAGTTCCCATTATTGAAAGATGGTGTTGGCTTAGTTAATGCCTCGAGAGGCGGCGTTATTGATGAATTGGAATTAGTGAAAGCATTGGATTCGGGTAAAGTTGCATTCGCCGGTTTAGATGTATTCGATAATGAACCTACTCCACGCGAAGAGATCTTAAAACATCCAAAAATTTCGTTGACGCCACATATTGGAGCGGCAACCAATGAAGCTCAAGAAAGAATCGGCGAAGAATTGGCCGGTCTACTGATCGAAAACTTGAAGAAGTAATTCTTCCGCATAACATCTAAGATATGCGGCACAAAACTTTCATGATTTTGTGCCGCATTTTTTTTAATATAAATTCATGAATTGCCTATATTGGCACACAGAAATTTAATAATTGTAACTTCAGTATGAAAGTTTTAAAATTTGGTGGTACTTCCGTGGGGAGTGCAGCACGTATCAAAGGGTTGTTGGATATTGTAAACCCTGCTGAACGTCAGATCGTCGTATTGTCCGCAGTTGCTGGAACGACAAATGCTTTGGTTGAAATAGGTCAAGCTTACACAGCAGGTAAGAAGGACGAAGCTAAAGATTTGGTCAAGAAGCATAAGGATAAGTACGAAGACCTCATTAAAGAACTTTTCAGCACTGAACAAGGATATAAAAATGGTAAAGAATTGATCGATTACCATTTTAATCTGATTTCTACCTTAGCCAATGAATTATTTACACCTATTGAAGAAAAAGTTATTCTGGCGCAAGGTGAATTGATGTCTACTGCTTTATGGCATTTCTATTTGAATGAAATCGGGATAAAATCCGTGTTGTTGCCAGCCCTGGATTTTATGAAAATTGATGAAGATAATGAGCCTATGGTGGAATACATTGGCGAAAAACTAAGTCGTATTTTGGCACAGAGCCCAGAAAATACGTTATTTATCACACAAGGTTTTATTTGCCGAAATTCATTTGGTGAAATCGATAATTTGCGCCGTGGCGGTTCAGATTATACGGCTTCATTGATCGGCGCAGCAATCCGTGCCGAGGAAGTTCAGATCTGGACGGACATCGATGGGATGCACAATAATGATCCTCGTGTTGTCAAAGGAACAACACCGATTGCACATCTAAGCTTTGATGAAGCTGCGGAGCTGGCTTATTTCGGTGCTAAAATTTTACATCCACAATCGGTATTCCCCGCGCAAAAATATAACGTTCCAGTTCGTTTATTGAACACGATGGAGCCCAATGCAAAAGGGACTTTGATCAGTAAGGACGGTGCTCAGAAAGGTTGTATTCGCGCCATTGCCGCGAAAGACGGTATTACGGCAATTCACATCCATTCATCGCGTATGCTACTTGCCTATGGTTTCCTACGTCGTGTTTTTGAAATATTCGAGCGTTATAAAACACCAATCGATATGATCACAACTTCGGAAGTGGCGGTATCGTTGACCATTGATGATACAACCAATTTGGCTGATATTATCAAAGAAGTGGAGGATTTTGGTTCTGTAACAGTAGATGGTGATCAGACCATTGTATGCGTTGTAGGCGATTTTGGTTTGAATAGCCACGGTTATGCTGCTCGCGTACTTGACGCTGTAAAACACCTTCCAGTTCGTATGATTTCTTACGGTGGTTCAGACTTTAATGTGTCGATTCTATTGAATTCAGATCATAAAACAGAAGCATTACGTTCATTGCACAATCGTTTATTTTAAGAAGTAGGTTTTTATATGATAAATACAGGTATCGCGGCGAAGTTTGCAGAGAAAGAAACGCCGTTTTATTATTATGATCTGAATGTGTTAAACAAGACCCTGGAGGCTGCGCATGCTGCGTCCCACAAACGGGGATTTCATGTTCACTATGCATTAAAGGCCAATTTTAATGACGAGTTATTGAAGGCGATTCAAGAGATCGGCTTTGGTGCGGATTGTGTGAGTGGCAATGAGGTAAAGAAAGCCATTGAATGTGGCTTTGATTCCAAGAAAGTCACTTTTGCGGGAGTTGGTAAATCCGATAAGGAAATCAATTATGCACTGGATCAAAATATTTTTGCTTTTAATGTGGAATCCATTCAGGAGCTTGAGGTCATCAATGAGCTTGCCTCAAAAAAAGGTGTAAAAGCAAATGTGGCCTTACGGATCAACCCAAATGTGGATGCACACACCCATCATTATATTACAACAGGGCTTGACGAAAACAAATTTGGTGTGCCAAATGCCGATTTGGAAAAATGTGCAGCCGTGCTTAAAAAATGTGAATCTATTGAATTGGTTGGTCTTCATTTTCACGTAGGTTCACAGATTACGGATATGACCGTATTCAAAAGCCTGTGCGTGAAGGTCAATGAATGGAAAAACTGGTTTGAAGAACGCGGTACACAAATCCGTGTATTGAATGTCGGTGGCGGATTGGGGATTGATTATAAAAATCCTGATGGAAATACAATTCCTGATTTTGAAGCTTATTTTGATATTTTCGACCGCTTCCTGGAGCGTACAGCACAGCAAGAAGTGCACTTTGAATTGGGGCGGGCTTTGGTCGCACAATGCGGAAGTCTTGTTAGCCGCGTGTTGTATGTCAAAAATGGTGTCAAGAAAAATTTCTTGGTATTGGATGCTGGAATGACTGAATTAATGCGCCCGGCCTTGTACCAGGCCTATCATAAAATTGAAAATATCAGCGCGACAGACAGCGCCGAATCCATTAACTACGATGTGGTTGGGCCAATCTGTGAATCGTCCGACTGCTTTGGTAAGGAAGTGCCACTTCCGGTTTCAAAACGTGGCGACTTAATTGCCATTCGTTCCGCAGGTGCTTATGGCGAAGTGATGGCCTCGCGTTATAACCTACGTGAGGAAATCCGATTTGTGTATAGCAATCAGCTATAAGCTCCCGTTTTTAAAATATTTATTTAAAAGCCAGTCTGTTCTTCAGACTGGCTTTTTGGTTTTAATAGTTTTGCCAAGTGCGCAGAAACTTTTGTTTATCATTTTTTTGATCGTCTTTCGTATACTTGTTTATGCTTATGGCGATTGAATTTCCGGTTACGATAGATTTGTTTGGAAAAACATTTCTCTTACATCCTTTTATGGAAGGATTGGGGATGTTTATTGGTATGCGTTATTATCAGTTGCTCAAATGGAAGGATCAGGAAAGTTTAGGGCATACCAATTCCCTTCTTATTGTTATTGCTGCCGGCCTAGGGGCTTTAATCGGCTCACATGTCATCGGTTCCCTCGAGCGCCCGGCTGAATTGCTCAATGCGACACACAAATGGGCTTACATTTGGGTGAATAATACGATAATCGGTGGTTTGGCGGGAGGTTTGGTTGCGGTAGAAGGGATGAAAAAGATCATGGGTAAAAAAGAAAGTACCGGTGATCGGATGGTCTTTCCCTTGATTAGTGCAATTTCCATTGGTAGGGTAGGTTGTTTTTATACGGGTGTATTCGAGCAGACCTATGGTTTACCCACAACGTCTCCATTTGGGATGTATCTGGGGGATGCCTATAAACGGCATCCGGTAGCGCTGTATGAAATCGCATTTTTACTGCTCTTATTTGTAGGACTCCAGCTTTTTAAACGGCGATACAATTATCGAAATGGTGTGTTGTTTCAGCTTTTTATGCTTAGTTATTTTAGTTTTCGTTTCCTGTTGGACTTTATCAAGCCACGGGCAATTATACTTTTGGGGCTAAGTACCATACAAATTACCTGCATCGTGGTGATAATTTATTATATTTATTTATTAAAAAATGAACGTTTAATCAAAAAATAGAAATTATGTATTTGCTTGAGGGGTCATTTGGATCGGAAAGTACCGCGATGTTGGGACTTTTTCTACTTACTATAGGTGCTATTGTGATCGGTATTGCACTTTTGGTTATTATTATCGGCTCGATTATTAAAGCTGGAAATAAAGAATCAAAATTCAATGTCAATCCCTGGCTTAAAGTATTGTTGGGCGGAATTGGAGCAATGTTGGCAGGGGGACTTGCCTGTGGACTTACCTTTATGAACTAGAGATCAGCTTTATGCCAATTAGAAACTATACATACTACGATTACACCATCAGCCTATGTCCAACATGCCTTTCACGTGTTGGTGCCAAGATTATTATCGAGGATGAACAGGTATTTATGACGAAAAACTGTCCTGATCATGGCTTTTTTAAAACACTGATTGCAACTGATGTTGACTATTATAAGAACATTCGGAATTATAATAAAGCCTCAGAAACACCTTTGAAATTTGATAATGAAGTACATTATGGCTGTCCCTATGATTGTGGCTTATGCGTCGATCATGAACAGCACAGTTGTCTTTCTATCATCGAGGTGACCGACCGCTGTAATTTGACCTGTCCAACATGTTATGCCATGTCCTCGCCCCATTACGGACGACATCGCTCGCTGGAAGAAATTGAACGGATGTTTGACAAAATTGTCGAAAGTGAAGGTGAACCGGATGTGGTTCAGATCAGTGGTGGAGAGCCAACCATACATCCTGATTTTTTTAAGATTTTAGACATTGCGAAGACAAAGCCTATTAAGCATCTCATGCTCAATACGAATGGTATCAGAATTGCCAATGATCCTGGTTTTGCTGAGCAACTCGCGACGTATGCGCCTGAATTTGAAATCTATCTCCAGTTCGATTCCTTTCGCCCATCGGTGCTTGAGAAATTCCGGGGCAAAGATCTTACGGATATCCGAAAAAAGGCCATAGACAAATTAAATGCACTTAATCTAAGTACAACCTTGGTTGTCGTCCTGGAAAAAGGAACCAACGATGATGAAATAGGGGAAATATTGGATTACGCCTTAAAACAGCGATGTGTACGAGGGGTAACCTTTCAACCGGTTGAAATTGCCGGTCGAAATGCGGCCAATGCACAGCAACATAAAATGACATTAACGGAGGTACGTCAGGAAATCCTGAATCAATATCCACTATTGGACCCACATGATATTATTCCTGTTCCTTGTAATCCTGATGCTTTGGCGATGGGCTATATACTGAAAATAGGAGCGGAACGGATACCTTTGACCCGACATATTGATCCTGCTATTTTGTTAAATAGCCAATCGCGCAACACCATAGTATATGAACAGGATAAAGGTGTTCAAATGCAATTGCTGGATATATTTAGCACGGGAATTTCTGTGGATAAGGTAAAGCCAAAAGTAAACCAGTTGCTTTGCTGTTTACCCGAAGTCTGCGCACCTGATCTTGATTACGACAATCTTTTCCGAATTATCATTATGAATTTTATGGATGCCTACGATTTTGACGTTCGTGCAGTCAAAAAATCATGTGTCCATATCGTCAACAAAGACTTGAAATTAATTCCTTTTGAGACGATGAATTTATTTTATCGTGACGATAAAATAAAACGCTTGGAAGAACTAAAACTATCGGATGCTATTCGATTTTAACAGGAGATAAGTTATTTTTGTCGAAGAAATACCTTTGGTCCTTTCTTTGCAAAATGTAGTGTTCATTGCATTTGGCTACACATTGCCAGGTAAGGAAATCAACAAAATTAGAAGTATGAAATTGGGCATTGTTAAGCGTTTTATTTTTGTCTTAAGTCTCTTGGCTTTTCAGTTGCATGTGTCTGCACAGGATTCAGTTCAGGTTAGAAAAAATCAGAGTAACGATCGAACCGCGGCACATGTTGGCTTCAATAAAAGGTCAGCTGTGGATTCCACACGTGTTGGCAATGACTCCTTACGTAATGACCTGAAGAAGGTCAATTTGACTTTTCTTGCTAATATTCGAACAGGTTCAATGGCGGATTTCGTTGCACAACTGAATGAGAAATCCAATACGTATACTGCGACCAATACAGGATCGGCCAAAGACAGTATTGCCGCAATTAAAAATAGTATTCACGAAGAAATTAAACAGCTGAAGTCTATTAAGGGCAGTATCAGTAATTATTCAAACAGTCTTAATGTTACACAGGATCAGATCAGGAATTTGGTCAACCGTTATGATATTAGTACCAGTAATCATAGTCGAGCGTACCAATACCTTGATAATGCTCAGCTCAAGCTGTCGGCAAAAATGGATTCTCTGGAGGCCATCAACCGTACGATAGATGAACTTATCGCCAAGAACCAACGCCATTTGCTGCGTCTGGATGCTGTGCATGAAGTGAAAAATGTAAGTAAAAAGTCCGATTCTACATCGAGCAAAAGTTCGATCTGGAAAGCGAATACGGCGGCGATTTCAAAGGATGTAATTTTAAACAATATACGGAGTAATTATAGTAACAATACAGCGATAGACAAATATGTTAATCGGACCGATTGGGCGAGCCGTATTCTATTGATTGTATTGGGATTGGGTTATTGCTACTGGATTGTGCGGGTGTCCTATATCCTTCGACAGAATGATCCTGAACATAAACTTGCGATTGACGCTATCGTTGGAAAAACAATTATTTTTCTCTTGACACTGTTGCCTTTTGTTAACTTCTTTACACCAAGTTTCATTCTGCAGGCTTCCCAATTGGTCATTATGTTAATCTTCATGTTTTTGCTAAGGCATCGCATGAGCGGGTTACAGCGTAAAATTGCCATTATCCTCATTGTATTCTACATCCTGGATGTATTTGTCAATATGATCGTAAGCGATGACCTCTTTTTAAGGATCGTCTGTATCGCCTTTAATCTGATCGCACTGGGACTTGTTAGCTACACAAAGCGACGAATCAAAAATGCAGATAGTCCGGGGTATATCAGCAATTTTATTTATGTCGTTTTCGCTATCCTCAATATCACGGCAATTACCTTGAATGTGATTGGCCATGTTGAGCACTCGCGGAGCTTTAGTATTGCCTGTGCTGTTGGTTTAGTCCAATCCTTTACGTTGCAGTATTTTGCAGACATGATTAAGGCTGATGTACGTAATCAGTTTAAAAAAGATCGACTGACTGCAGGATTCTGGATGCGTTTTAACGAACAGCGTACATTGGCTATCATCACCGAAATTCTTCGGATCGTCTGTGTGCTTTTGGCAATTATTGTGTTGGCAAACAACTTACAGTTTATAGAAACACTATTGGCAGCGAGCGAAGTCTTTTTTGGCAAAGTGCGCAGCATTGGAAGCATATCTTTTACACTCGGCAACCTTGTTGTGGCTGTGTTACTGCTTTTGGTGGCTAACTGGTTTCAAAAAAATATCAGTTTGATTGTTCTCGGCGGTGAAGACGGTCAGCTTAGCCAGGTCTATAATCAGAAGATGACCCTATTTCCGCTCTTTCGTTTAGCGATTATTCTGATTGGTTTTTTTATGGCAATCTCTGCCCTGGGAATGAGTTTGGATAAACTTACCGTTGTCATCGGCGCGCTGAGTGTTGGTATCGGTCTGGGCATGCAGAATATCATCAATAATTTTGTATCGGGCATTATTCTGGTTTTTGACAAGCCATTTCGGGTGGGTGACCAAATTGAACTTGCCGACAAAAAAGGGCGGGTCAAAGAAATCGGTATACGTGCCAGTGTCCTAAAAACTGCAGATGGTGCCGATGTTATCATTCCAAATGGCGATTTACTCTCTGGAAGAGTCGTCAATTGGACTTTATCACAGGAATACAGCAAAACAAGCTTTGTACTCCATATCGATCGACAGGCCGATCTGGACAAAGCGAAAGAGTGGATTAAAGATGCGATGATGGCGAGCTCATATTACATACAGGAAAGAGACAGCGGGATCAGCATACAGGATATCAGTGCGGAGATGATCTACTTAAGTGTTTACTGCTGGGTAAACGCCGCAGCCAACGCCTCGTCACTTAAAAACGATGTACTGCTTGTATTATACAAAAAGTTTGAAGCGGAGGGCCTGAAATTTTATAGTGTCATTCCACCCAAAAATTAGTCCTTCAATTGACTTTTTCTGATGAGTATGCATAATGGATTATGGGGAGGGCTAATTATTTAGTCAGATGGGTTCGGAAATATAAGGGGCTGAATCCCTTGGCGCGTTTGTAGAAATGGGAAAGATGGCTCTCGTCGGTAAATCCGAGTTCTGCAGCAATTTGTTTCAAGGTATAATCTTTGGATTTAAGTCTGTTCTCGATGAGTTCGATCCGGTAGCTGTTGATATAGGCTCTTAAACTAGTGCCGAAGTTCTTCTTAAAGTAGATTCCAAAATAGGATGGAGCAATATTAAATTTCTGAGCCAGCAGGCTAACCTGAAGTTTTTCGGGCGAAAAAATATAGCGATGAATATAAGCCGAAATCGATCGGTCAACATATAGTTCATGTTGCTGGGGTAAGCGTTGTGTTTCTGATATTTCTTTATAGAGCCCAAAGATTGCAACGAGTTGGTCAAATAGCCAATCAGAACGCTCGTTGACAGTGGCATTGCTATACAGTCGGACAGCTTCCAGGATATGGGAATAAATCAGGCGATGGTGCTCGTCCATATACAGTTTGCGTTCCTTTAATCCTTTATCGTTCATTAGCTCCATAATCCAGGCATAGCGCTTTAGATTACGTTTATTTTGCAGGAAGTAGGTGTCTGTAAATAAAATAAACAAAAAATGGGTCTTTTCTTCAATGCTAAAATAATGCTTGTCTTCCGGACTAATTAAGAACACATCGCCAGGTTCATAATTCAGTTCAAATTTGTTGATCACATGGGTTCCTTTGCCCGAACGAATATAAACAAGCTCATAATAATTTTGCTCGTGTGGAGGCAAATGAAAACTATCCTCAATAAATTCACTGATCCGTAAAGGTTCAAACTGTTTTTTGCGCATTGCTCTCCTGATATATATCTTTAAATGTACATAAAAATAATGTATTTGTACATGTTATTGCCTGCTCTACTATCGCACCTTTGTGTCGTATAAAATGATAAGAAAACATGATTAATTTTATAATGATTGCATTTTGCATCGCAGCGGGGATGTTGTTAAGGCGAACAAATTTAATTCATTCCGAGGCACATAAAGGGATCAATACCTGGATCCTTTATTTTGCCCTGCCGGCGGTGTCTTTCAAATATATTCCGAAGATCGTATGGTCATCACAATTGCTGTTTCCCGTGTTTTCGGCAATCCTCGTTTGGGCAGGTAGCTGGTTATTTATGGAAGTATACTGTCGGCGCAAAAATTATAAACAGCGCTCCCGCAGTAGCTTGGAATTGGCCGCAGGTTACAGCAACACGTCCTTTATAGGCTTTCCATTGATCATAGCTTATTTTGGTGAAGCCCAGTTGCCGATTGCAATTATTTGCGACCAAACTACATTTATTCTACTTTCTACAGCAGGAATCATCAATGCACTAAAAGCGAATGTCCAGGATGGCGAAACGATCGATGTCAAATTTATGCTTCGAAAGTTAGTCAGCTTTCCACCCCTTATCGGCTGTATAACAGCCTTAATGCTGTCTCAATTTGTTGACCTTTCAGTTGCCGAGCCTTTTTTCGATAAATTGGCGGCCACGGTTGGACCCTTGGCCTTATTTTCTATCGGTTTACAGTTGAAGTTTGATGGTTGGCGACAACAGATTTCGCAGATCAGTACGGCGATGAGTTATAAATTGATTCTTGCCCCAGCATTGGTATTACTATTTGCATTACTACTTGGTGTGAAGGGAGCTGTTGCACGGATCAGTATATTCGAAGCAGCTATGCCAACCTTGGTCACTTCAGGGATCATTGCCGAACAATACCATCTGAATACCAAGCTGGTCAATCTGGTTATCGGTTTTAGTATTGTTGTGGGGCTGCTAACAACTGCATTTTGGGATTTTGTTATTCGACTTTTTTTCTCTTAACCTACGGTTACATTGATTGATTGATTGATTGATTGATTGATTGATTGTGAAAACAGCGTAGGCCTGATTTGGCAGCGATTTGTCTTCTCTGAAGTATTGTGTAGGAATGGGGATGTATTCACTTCGTAACATTTTGATAGTGAATCATCTCATGCGAACAACTTTTTTGCTGTTCAACTGTTATTAGGCTATAACCATCTATAAAAAGGAGGTATGTTATGAACCTGATACACAAAATTGAACATTGGGGCGATGCTCATCACCCACAATGGATTGATTACCTAAGAATTGCTTTAGGGGTCGTTATTTTTGCCAAAGGTGTAAGTTTCGTAAATGATAGGGATGTTGTTCAACATATGATTGAGCAAAGTAGTTTCCACTTATCATCATGGGGTGCTGTTCACTATGTGGTTTTTACACATTTGGTGGGCGGGTTGTTCCTAATTTTAGGTTTTCAAACCCGTTTGGCCTCACTACTGCTATTTCCGGTACTGGTAGGGGCTGTATTTTTTGTTAATATCACCCACGGGTTTAGTTATTTGAATTCCGAATTGTGGCTTTCTATAGTCGTATTCTTTTTGCTGATCTTTTTTATGGTCATGGGCTCTGGAAAATACTCCCTAGATCAAATGATGAACAAACCAGGATACAAAAGGGATATCTAAAAAAAAACTCCTTCATACATGAAGGAGTTTTTTCTTTTTTATTTGCCTTGCTCGTCAATCCATTGGCGTGCATTAACGAATGCTTCAATCCAAGGAGAAACTTCGTCCTGACGACCTTTTGGATAATTTGCCCAATGCCATTGGAACACCGAACGCTCAATATGTGGCATAGTAGCCAAGTGGCGTCCTGTCTTATCGCAAACCATTGCTGTATTATAGTCCGAACCATTTGGGTTATGCGGATATTGCTCATACGCATATTTTGCAACGATATTGTACTGCTCTTCAGCATATGGAAGGTTGAATTTTCCCTCCCCATGTGAGATCCAAACACCCAATGTACTTCCCGCTAGTGTCGATAACATGACGGAATTGTTTTCCTGAACTTTTACAGATACAAAGTTTGACTCGTGTTTTCCGGAAGTATTGTGTAGCATTTTTCCGTGGATTTCATGCTCAGGATTAATCATCTCAAGTTCCATAAATAGCTGACAGCCATTACAGATACCCACCGAAAGTGTATCCGGACGAGCAAAGAAATCGGTTAAGGCTTTTTTCGCTTTTTCATTGTAAAGGAAAGCTCCAGCCCAACCTTTTGCCGAGCCCAATACATCTGAGTTCGAGAAACCGCCGACAGCACCGATAAATTGGATGTCTTCCAATGTCTCGCGACCAGCTATCAAATCGGTCATGTGAACATCTTTTACATCAAAACCTGCCAAGAACATGGCGTTAGCCATTTCGCGTTCGGAGTTGGAACCTTTCTCACGAAGGATCGCAGCTTTCGGACGTGCCTTAGTTCCGTCAATGTTAGGTTTCTTACCATCAAATTGACTTGGGAAAGTAAAGGCTAGGGGTTGATTTTTATAATTATCGAAACGTTGTTGTGCAGTTCCATTTTTAGATTGCTTTGAATCCAAAAGGAATGATGTTGTAGACCATACATCACGTGTTGCTGCGACATCAAAGCTGAATACCGCTTCTTGATTTTTAATCGTTACCGTATTACCTTCGATCACCTGACCAATTTTAACCGCGTCCACAGCAGCTTCCTTGACAATCGCCTCAAAAGCAGCGTCGTCTTTCGCTTGCAGGACAAGTGCAATATTCTCATTAAAGAAGGTTTTTACGCTATCAGATTCATTTAATGCTGAAAGGTCGTAGTTGGCGCCAAGATTAACATCGGCAAAGGTCATTTCCAATAAGGTGGTAATCAAGCCCCCCGATCCGACGTCGTGACCAGCTTCGATCTGTCCTTCGTTAATTAATTGCTGTACGGTATTGAATGCTGTTTTGAAATAAGCAGCATCTTGAATGGTCGGTACTTCAGTGCCTAATTTATTGATGATCTGCGCAAATGACGAACCGCCTAATTTGAACTGATCTTTTGATAAGTTGATGTAATAGATCGATCCGGCCTTTTTGTTCAGCACAGGTTCTACCACTTTTGTGATATCAGTACAATTTCCTGCGGCAGAAATGATCAATGTGCCTGGGGCAATGACGTTTTCGCCGTTTGGATATTTTTGCTTCATCGACAAAGAATCTTTTCCCGTCGGGATATTGATTCCCAATGCAATGGCAAAATCCGAGCAGGCTTTAACAGCTTGGTACAAGCGGGCATCTTCCCCCTCATTATTGGCTGCCCACATCCAGTTGGCCGATAGGGAGATTCCTGCGAGGCCATTTTTGATTGGCGCAAATACGATGTTGGAAAGCGATTCGGCAATAGCCGTTCTACTTGCCGACGCTGGATCCACCAAGGCAGCAACAGGGGAGTGACCTATTGTTGTCGCAATCCCTTCTTTACCTTTATAGTCAAGTGCCATAACACCGACGTTGTTTAACGCTAACTGCAATGGACCTACACATTGTTGTTTGGCAACACGGCCACCAACACAACGGTCTACTTTATTGGTTAACCAATCTTTCGAAGCAACAGCTTCCAATTGTAATACTTGGTTTAAGTAGTTTGGAATGTCGGCTGCATCATAAGCAAGATCCGCATAATTGCGAACCACGGTTTTATCGCGCATGAAAGTTTTTGGCGATGAACCAAAGAAATCTTCAAGGGCGTAATCCATTGGTTTTTCACCTGTACTTTTCGATTCGAAAGTGAAGCGGTGGTCGCCAGTGACATCACCTACAGTGTACATTGGTGCACGTTCGCGATCTGCAACACGTTTTAACGTGTCAATATCATCTTCAGCAATCACAAGTCCCATACGTTCTTGCGATTCATTACCGATAATTTCTTTTGCCGATAGTGTAGGATCTCCTACAGGAAGTGCATCCAGGTCAATTAAACCTCCGGTCTCTTCAACAAGTTCAGATAAACAGTTTAAGTGGCCACCTGCACCATGATCATGGATAGAGACAATTGGGTTATGATCGGACTCTACTAAGCCACGAACAGCATTTGCGGCACGTTTTTGCATTTCGGGATTGGAACGTTGAATCGCATTAAGCTCAATTCCAGAACCAAATGCTCCTGTATCTGCAGAAGATACAGCGGCTCCGCCCATTCCGATGCGGTAATTTTCACCACCTAGGATAACGACTTTATCACCAGTTTTCGGCGTATGTTTTTTCGCTTGATCTAGTTTTCCATAGCCAACACCACCAGCTTGCATAATGACTTTGTCGTAACCAAGTTTACGGCCATCCTCTTCATGCTCAAAGGTCAATACAGAACCTGTAATGAGGGGCTGACCAAACTTATTGCCGAAGTCAGAAGCACCGTTGGAAGCTTTGATCAGGATGTCAACTGGGGTTTGGTATAACCATTGACGCTCTTGCATCGCATTTTCCCATGGGCGAGTTTTGTTGAGTTCCTTTGCCGGCTCAGTTACTGTTCCTGCCTGAAGGTCCAATTTATTTTGTTCCAATCGCGAATAAGCAGTCATATATACGGCTGTACCCGCCAATGGAATCGCTCCTTGGCCACCGGCCATACGGTCGCGGATTTCACCACCTGACCCCGTAGCAGCTCCCGAAAATGGTTCAACAGTAGTTGGGAAATTGTGTGTTTCCGCTTTTACTGATAAAACCGAATCAAATGCTTTCTCTTCGTAAAAATCAGGTTTGTCGGCAGATTTAGGTGCAAATTGTGTGACACGTGGACCTTTAACAAAGGCAACGTTATCTTTATAAGCAGAAACAATCTCGTTCGGATTCGTTTCAGAAGTCTTTTTGATTAATTTAAATAGGGAAGTGGGCTGTTCTTCGCCATCAATGATAAAGGTACCATTGAAAATCTTGTGTCTACAGTGTTCAGAATTTGCTTGTGAAAAAGCGAATACTTCCGAGTCTGTAAGCAGACGACCCAACTTGGTCGAAAGATTATTAAGGTAGTCTACTTCTTCTGGATTTAGCGCAAGGCCCTCAGATTTGTTGTAGGCCTCGATGTCTTCAATTTCCAATATCGGTTCAGGTGTGATGTTGACGGTATACATGTCCTGTGTCAACATACTGAACTTTTGTGAAATCATTGGATCGAAGTCATTGAAATCCGCTGGTACCGGTTGAAATTCTTCTATACGAACAATTCCTGCAATGCCCATATTTTGTGTGATTTCTACGGCATTGGTACTCCAGGGAGTAACCATCGCAGCGCGGGGTCCTACAAAGTAATGGTTAAGGTTTTGGTCGTCTAGTTTTTTGGCGTTGCCGAATAGCCAGTTGAGTTTAGTAATGTCTTCTTGTGATAAAGAGTTTACGCTTTGAACACCATATACAGTGTTCGATGGGTTCTCAAAGAAATGAATCATTATAAATGTTTGTTTTGAACGTTCTTCAAATTAAAGCACAAAGTTACATATTTATTTTGATGGAAATGCTTGAATTTTCATTAAAAAATAGGCTCAGGTTGCGTTTACTGGAAAAGGCCCAAATTGCTGTTTTGTGTAAATAAGTGTAAAGTTGTGTTAATTCATGTAAATAAAAGTTATAATTAATAATTGCATTCGTTTCGTTCGGGGAAAGCCCCTACATTCGCAGCATTCATCACCTATGAATAAATATGATTATCCTTGGGAAGGGGTTTATGAACTCCTTCATACGATCTCTTCCTTCGGTATAAATCTAAGGTCCAAATAGCTAACTTGGCTCTATAGTATCAGCTTTCCAAAAAAGATAAAATCGCTTGCTGCCTAGCCTAATGAAGTCTTTTGAGGAGCATACCTACTGCATTAAATTCAGACCAACTGTTGATGAAGGGTAAATTGACGTTGGATATAAACTCAAATTTATCTAAGTTTGTGCATCAAATCAAATTCGAGATGAATATTTCATATAATTGGTTAAAACAACACGTTAATATAGATTCGACACCGGAGGAACTATCACTTATCTTGACAAATACAGGATTGGAAGTAGAAGCTTTGGACGTCGTGCAGAGTATCCCAGGTGGATTGGATGGTTTGGTTGTTGGTGAAGTGAAAACTTGTGAACAGCATCCTAATGCCGATAAATTAAGAGTAACTACCGTTGATGTCGGTGGACCGGAGTTATTGCACATTGTATGTGGCGCACCGAACTGTCGTACAGGATTGAAAGTCATTGTTGCTACAGTGGGCACGACATGCCATCCGCTTACAGGAGAGCCTTTTAAAATTACCAAATCTAAAATTCGTGGTGAAGTTTCCGAAGGTATGTTATGTGGAGAAGATGAAATCGGTTTAGGTACATCCCATGCCGGTATCGTTGAATTACCAGCTGATGTTGCCGTGGGGACCTTAGTGAAAGATCATTTCAATATCCAGGATGATTACCGTTATGAAATTGGTTTAACACCAAATCGTGCAGATGCAGCTTCGCATTTAGGCGTTGCAAGAGATATTGCGGCACATTTTCGTACACAATTGTTAAAAGCAGATGTTTCTGCATTCAAGGCTGCTGAGGCTGAGGGAACGACAGTGGTCGTTGCGGACGCACAGGGGAGCCCACGTTATAGTGGTATCAATATTACTGGTGTTCGCGTTGGAGAATCTCCAGATTGGTTAAAAGAGAAATTAAATGTTATCGGTGTTCGTCCGATCAATAATATTGTCGACGTCACAAATTATATATTACACGATTTGGGTCAGCCACTGCATGCTTTTGATGCTGATAAAATTGCGGGAAATAAAGTCCTTGTTCGTCTTGCGACTGAGGGCGAGAAATTTGTTACCCTGGATGGTGTGGAGCGTACCTTGTCCGCAGAGGACTTGGTGATTGCCGATGCTGAAAAACCGATGTGTATTGCGGGGGTTTTTGGCGGTGCACATTCTGGTGTATCAGCCGAAACGACCAATGTATTTTTGGAGTCGGCTTATTTCAATGCTGTTTCTGTACGGAAGACCTCCAAAAGACATGGTTTAAAAACAGATGCTTCTTTCCGTTTCGAACGTGGTACCGATCCTAATATTACGGTTGAAGCATTGAAGCGCGCTGCTTTATTGATTCAAGAAATTGCAGGTGGAACGATTTCATCTACCCTAAAGGATGAGTATCCTGTCGTGATTAAACCGTTTTCATTTCACGTAAGCTATGCGAATGTGGTTCGTTTGATCGGTCAGGCGATCCCAAATGAAGAAATTAAATCCATTATTGTCGCTCTTGGCATTGAAGTCACTTCAGAAACTGAAACAGGCCTTGATGTGTTGGTGCCGGCATATCGTGTCGATGTCACACGTGAGGTAGACGTTGTGGAGGAAGTGTTGCGTATTTATGGTTATAACAATATTGAGTTGAAGTCACAGATTAAGGCCTCTTTAAATACGGTTGAAAAGCCAGATAAGGAAGTTGTCTTAAATCAATTGGCTGATCTGCTCATTGCAAATGGATTTCGTGAGATTCTGTCCAACTCCCTAACAAAGCTGGACTATGCGGATGATAGCGAAACGGCGGTTAAATTGTATAATCCATTGAGTTCGGATTTAGATACGATGCGTCAAAATATGGTGTTTTCTGTTTTGAGTGCGATTGAATATAACCAAAAACGAAGAAACTTTGATCTGAAATTCTTTGAATTCGGTAAGACTTATGCGCTGGATGGTGAAGGTTATAAAGAAACACAACACCTGGTTTTTGCCATGGCGGGTAAAAATGAAGCTGAGCAATGGAATAGCAAAAAAGATGCAGTTAATTTCTATAACCTAAAAGCAGCCGTAGATACTGTTATCAAAAGGCTGAAAATTGAAGGGATTCAGATACAAGATGCTGCAAGTTCACATTTTGCCTATGGTTTGAACTATATGAAAGGGCAGAAATGTTTGGTTTCATTTGGTGCAATTGCAAACGCAGATTTGAAAAAGGCAGATGTTGAAGGTCAGGTTTTCTTTGCTGATTTTGACTGGGATGTTTTGATGAAAATTATTCGTAAGAATAGCATTCAATATAAAGAAGTTTCCAAATTCCCGGCTGTACGCAGAGATTTATCGCTCTTGATCGACGAAAATGTAAGCTTCGATAAGCTACAATTTGTAGCTCAGAAGACCGAACGCAAGCTTTTAAAGGAGGTAAATGTGTTTGACGTGTATAAAGGTGATAAAATTCCGGAAGGGAAAAAGTCTTATGCTCTGAGCTTTATCTTGCAGGATGAAGAAAAAACACTTACTGATAAGCAAATTGATGCGATAGTTCAAAAATTAATTGTTAATTTTGAGAAGGAACTAGGCGCGGAAGTGCGTGGTTAATTAGAGATACAACATTAATTGGTAATATTCAATTTATATTATGGCAACATTGTCTTCACAAATGAATCTGATCGTTGAGAAAACGAAAAATTTAATTCAATTGTGCGAAGTCTTGCAAGAAGAAAATGATTTGCTTAAATTAGAGGTACAATCCTTAAAAGTGGCTTTCGATGCGAGCAACGATAAGAGCAAGCAATTGGAAGAGAAGGTCAAAGCGTTGGCAGTTGCCCGTACGTTAGATTCTGAAACGGATAAGGAAGCAATTAATGAAAAAATACTTGACACAAAACAAAAAATTAACGATTTTGTGCGGGAAATAGACAAGTGTATTAGTTTGTTGAAATAGTTGGGAGAAGTGTTATCGGATTCAAACTAATACAACGTTAAAAAGCTCAAAGAAATGGGAGAGATTTCCATAAAAATAAATATCGCAGATCGTGTTTATCCCCTTCGGGTGGAGAGCGCGGAAGAAGAAGTAATTCGACACGCTGCGAAATTGATAAATGAAAAAGTAAAGGAATTGCAGGAAAACTATACTGTGAGAGATAAGCAGGATTTGTTATCCATGTGTGTATTGCAATTTGCGACGCGTATGCTTAATGCAGAGCGGCAGTCTCAAAACCACGAAGTGGGTTTGGAAAATTCAGTACAGGAACTTGATCAGTTGTTGACGGATTTCTTTAAAAAATAAATTTACGTTCTTTATATTTAGAGCTTAAACGACGAATTTGCCGCAATTAAATTCGGGTTGTCACTATTTTAAACTTAACGCTTCAATATTACAGGCGCAAAAAGATATAGGCCATTTTGCGAAAGCCATCTGGGTCATAATCTAAGCCTAATTATGTAATCACGAAGTTTAATAATACATGAGACCTGTTTAAATTTAATTGCGGTTTTTTTTTGTCATGAAGTCCTGATGCACTTATCCGGATCGCTACTGAGTTGGCGCATACCAAAGGTAAGGGGACAGGCTGATTGATGATTTTACTGGAATTTGAATATAATTAATAAAAACAAACATAAATAATACAATTATACATACATGGACATCGCAATTTATAGCATAATTTCTCTGATTGTTGGTGTTGTTATAGGTCGTTATCTATTGGTTCTGTTATTTAAAAAACAAGAGCAGGAAGCCAAGGATAAGGTAAATAGCATACTGAAAGATGCAGAGCAGGAAGGGGAACACATTAAAAAGAAACGCCTATTAGAGGCCAAAGAAAAGTTCCTTCAATTAAAATCTGAACACGAAAAGGAAGTCAATCAACGTAACAATACCATCAACCAAAAGGAAAATACGTTAAGACAAAAAGAACAGTCAATTAACCAAAAGCTTGAAAACATCAATCGCGATAAGCAAGATGTGGATACCAAGAAAAAGCAATTGGATAAATTGGTCGAACTGAATGAAAAGAAATCTGAAGAAGTAGAAACGCTCAAATTACAACAGATCAAGCAATTGGAAAGTATCGCTGGCGTAACTGCTGACGAAGCAAAAAATCAATTGGTGGACTCGTTGCGCGAAGAAGCCCGCTCACAAGCGATGATTCAAATCAAAGATATTGTGGATGAGGCCAAATTGACGGCGACTAAAGAGGCGAAAAAGGTTGTTATTCAGACCATCCAACGTACTGCTACGGAATCTGCAATCGAAAATACCGTTTCAATTTTCAATATCGAAAATGATGAAATCAAAGGTCGTATTATTGGTCGTGAAGGTCGTAATATTCGTGCATTGGAAGCTGCAACAGGCGTAGAAATCATTGTAGACGATACACCTGAAGCAATTATCCTATCTGGTTTCGATCCCGTACGTCGCGAAATAGCGCGTTTGGCTTTACACCGTTTGGTAACAGATGGTCGTATCCACCCGGCACGTATTGAAGAGGTTGTTGCTAAGACGCGGACGCAAATAGAAGATGAAATCGTTGAAATTGGTGAACGTACCGCGATCGATTTGGGAATCCATGGTTTGCACCCCGAATTGATTCGTATGGTAGGGCGTATGCGTTACCGTTCGTCTTACGGACAGAATCTTTTACAACACTCGCGTGAGGTAGCTAATTTTGCAGCAACAATGGCGGCAGAACTAGGTCTGAATGTTAAACATGCGAAACGTGCTGGATTACTACACGATATAGGTAAAGTGCCTGATGATAATCCGGAGTTGCCACACGCTATTTTAGGGATGCAACTTGCAGAGAAATACAAGGAACACCCTGATGTATGTAATGCAATTGGTGCTCACCATGATGAGATCGAAATGACTGCCTTAATATCTCCAGTTGTTCAGGCTTGTGATGCGATTTCAGGTGCACGCCCAGGCGCACGTCGTGAGGTTGTGGAAAGTTATATCAAGCGCTTAAAAGAGTTGGAAGATTTGGCTTTATCGTATCCTGGGGTTGAGAAGACTTTCGCGATACAAGCTGGCCGTGAGCTACGTGTCATCGTTGAGAGTGAGAAGGTGTCTGATGCACAGTCGGAAATACTAGCTGCTGATATCTCTAACCGTATTCAAACGGAAATGACTTATCCAGGGCAAATTAAAGTAACTGTAATTCGTGAGACAAGATCAGTGTCTTACGCAAAATAGATCCTAAGGATCCATTATAAAAAAAGCTCCAAACATTTCGTTTGGAGCTTTTTTTATGCAATGCTACACGTTTCCCCCAACTTGATCATTTTAGCCATTCCATTCTCCAAAGGATGGACTTAATATCGGAAAAATTCCATCAGATCTGTCACTGTAGCCAATAGATAGGTCGGATCTTCCTGTTCGAGTTCGGTTTGGCTACCATAGCCATACAGTACACCAACAGCATCCATGCCTGTTTCTCGGGCACCAATCAGATCATGTTTGCGATCTCCGATCATGAGGCAGTCTTGTGGACTTGTTAGCTTGGCCTGTTCCATGACATATTGGATGACACTGGTTTTGGTCGGTCTGGAATCGTCCAAAGCGCTTCCGCCCGCAAAATCAAAATAGGTATTTATTGCAAAGTGCTGTAATATTTTGTGGGCGAAAATTTCGGGTTTGGAGGTCGCAAGGTAGATGTTGTACCCTTTTGTTTTCAGCAACGCTAAAAGCTCAGGTATGCGATCAAACAGGATATTCTCATACAACCCTATGGTTGAAAAGCGTTCCCGATATTTTTCTACACAGGCAATTGCTTCGCTTTCCTCAAATCCAAAGGTATGTATGAAAGAATCTTTAAGGGGCGGGCCGATTAAGGGTTTGAGGCTATTCAGATCTGCTGTATGAATGCCTTTGGATTCCAAGGCATAGGCAATACATTTCGTAATTCCTTCTGCGGGGTCGGTCAGGGTTCCGTCCAGATCGAATAAGATATGTTTGTAAGACTTCATGCTGCAATATTACGGAATAGAATAGGAGTAAGCGAGTTTGTGTACGCTGAAAGCATATAATGACCTGCAGCAGACCAAAAAATAGGGAATATTATCATTTTTAAGGCCTAAGGCATGCCCAATATTTGTTAAATTTGCCGAATGAAACAAAAGAAGAAAGTTCAAGAAGTCGAACCTTTACGCCCCGTAGATAAGTATTTTGCGGAGCTGGATGCTAATTTTCAGGATCCGACCAACCGTCTGATTCAAGCCATCTTTTTACCATTATTGTTTTTTGGTATCATGGGCTGCATCTGGATGATCCCATTTCCACAGTTCGAGTTCTTGGTCAAACTCAATTGGCATACCTTTTTGAATTGGGGGTCTTTCTTCATCGCTATTGTCATTTATTATTATTTAAAGCTGTCTGCAACGTTGTCCTATGCGATATTATTCTCTATCGGGGGCATGAGTTTCTTTATTGTGCAATTGGAATACGCACAAAAGAATGGTGGCCCGGCTGTCATCTGGGTGTGTTTGGGGATCGCATTGCTAGCTATTGTCGCGCTTTTTATCGGTAAGGGAAAGGAAAAGAAGAAAATCACAGGACAGCAGTTTCTACAGTTTTTACTTGTCGGACCGATATGGTTGTGGCATTTTGTCTTTAAAAAATTGAATTTAAGATATTAACTGAGTGGTTTTTAGGTGCTGATCGTACTATTTATGATCGTAGCCTGATCGGACGTCAGTATAAAAAGAGGGCCAAATTGCTTGCAATTTGGCCCTCTTTATGTTGTTGTAGTTACGCACAGCTGGTTCAGAATACGGCTAACTTTTGTAATTGAACCATTTGATGATTTCTTTGAGACTTGCTTTTTTACCATAGATCAAAATACCGACACGGTAGATACGGGCAGCG
Source organism: Sphingobacterium sp. UME9 (assembly GCF_014170215.1). Lineage (NCBI taxonomy): Bacteria > Pseudomonadati > Bacteroidota > Sphingobacteriia > Sphingobacteriales > Sphingobacteriaceae > Sphingobacterium > Sphingobacterium sp. UME9. Next base: position 1,797,391 of record NZ_LZZP01000013.1, read on the forward strand.
ACCCAGGTAACAAATAAGAAGGTCAGTATGAGCAAGGTCAATGAGGTCAGAATCTGCCATAGGGGTACACCAAAAGGTATGCGAACGAGCATAGCGATAGGCGAGGTGAATGGAATAAAGCTTAACCATGTTGCAATCGGTCCATTGGGATCATTGATAATAACGCCAAAAGAAAGAATATAGGTCAATAGCAAAGGCATGGTAATGGGCATTGAAAACTGATTGGCCTCTGTTTCATTGTCGACAGCTGAACCAGCAGCAGCGAAAATAGCACTATACAGCAGATATCCGGCAATAAAAAACAGAAAGAAGAAAATGATGACTTCCGTGAAGTTAAAGCTTTGGATCGAAGTAAGGATAGAAGCAGAATCATTCTGGGCCATTGCTTTTGATACGGTACTCATATTACCCGCTCCAGGTTGGCTTGCGGCAACCTCCTGCATGTCCTGAGGATTGACAAATAGGAGTGTTGCTGTGATAAATAAGCCTCCTGTAAGCACAAGCCACATGACAAATTGCGTCAGTCCAACCATACCGATCCCAACAATTTTACCCATCATGAGCTGAAAGGGTTTGACCGAGGAAATAATGACTTCGATGATACGATTGCTCTTTTCCTCGATAATACCGCGCATTACCTGGGCACCATAGAGAAACAGGGATAGGTATACTAAGATAGCCAAAGCGACACCAAGGCCCATTGCAATGGCTGTATTGCTATTCTTTTCTTCACCGTCTGCTGTTATTTCTTTTGCATCGATGCTGACTTTAGGCTTAATGGACTGGATGATCTGCAGGTCGATTCCCTTGGCTTTATATTCCTTTTCACGGATGATTTCTTCCAACTGTCCACTAATGATTTCCTGTGTGACAAAACTTGTCTTGCCGCCGGTAATCAGTTCGGCTCTTTCGCTTGTTAAAATATCTTTTGGAATATAAAGGATCGACTGTTTTCCTTCGCTTTGTGTAAGCTGCGCTTTTTGGGTTTGGAGGTCCAATTTCGATATGGTATAACTTACATTTTTATTGCTTTGGAGTTTGCTGGCAAAGTCGCCTTGCTCATCTAAAATAAAGACTTCGGTGTGCGAATCTTTGAAGCTCTTTTTTGTCAGATAAAACATACCTGCATACAGTGCGAAAAAGAACAGGGGCACGGCAAAAGTCATGACAATAAAAGATTTTTTCTTGACACGTGATAGGTATTCCCGTTGGATGATAAGTAATATTTTATGCATGATCGTTAGCTGTAGGTGAGACTTGTGTGACTTTTTGGATGAAAATATCCGCCATGGAGGGAACGATTTCAATGAGTTGATTGAGCTGTATTTGGGGTATGAAACGCATTAATACATCATTGATATGGCTATTCTTATTTAGCTGAATTGTAGTGATGTATGTTTTTTCATCCTTTGTTGACGTGATGACCTCAAATAGGGTGTCGTCGGACAGAAGAAAATTATCTTCGCTTGCTGTATATTCCAATCGATAGGTTTGATTTCGGTATTCTTTTTTAATCGCTTGTACAGAACCATCCAGTATTTTTTTTGATCGGTTGATGAGGGCGATATTATCGCAAAGCTCTTCCACAGTCTCCATGCGGTGTGTGGAAAATATAATGGTCGCACCTTCTTGATTTAAGCGGAGAATCTGTTCTTTTATGATATTGGCATTTACGGGATCAAATCCCGAAAAGGGCTCATCTAAGATAATCAATTCTGGTTGGTGGATGACTGTAGCGACAAATTGTACTTTTTGCTGCATACCTTTACTGAGATCTTCTATTTTTTTGTCTAACCAGGATGTGATGTCCAGGCGTTGGCACCAATCTCGGATGCGTGCTAAGGCTTCTCGCTTGGAAAGTCCCTTAAGCTGTGCCAAATACAACATTTGATCACCGATTTTCATTTTTTTGTACAAACCCCGCTCTTCGGGTAAATAGCCGATTTGAGCAATATGCTGTGGGCCCAAGGGTTCGCCATTAAACAGGATTTCGCCGGAATCGGGGGCGGTAATTTGGTTAATAATACGGATCAGGGATGTTTTTCCCGCCCCGTTTGGCCCCAATAGCCCAAAAATCTTACCCTTTGGGATTTGAATGGATACATCGTCCAATGCACGGTGATTGGCGTAATCTTTGGTGACATGATTGATTTCGAGTAACATCTATTTTAAGGTTTAATTTATTCGTTCTTTGGATTTTTAAGAACCTTGCTTTTTTTCCAAAGACTGACGTTTATTTATGTAGTTAGTATCTTGTACGGCTGAATTGTTACAGCATCCCTGAAAAATTTTATGCATATTTTCGCTTCGGAATACACATATTCGTTTGACTAATCGTTTGTAGTGAAAGTTAAAAATAATTAGGGACATTTTATTATCCTGCCCATAAAATTGGAAGTCGAGCTTTTTTATGGAATAGAAGCAGTACAAATCTTGTCAAAGGGATTCATTTAACGTACCTTTGTTCCATGGAAGTGAAAAAAGCCGAATTCGTGTGCAGTAACACGAGAGTTGACAAATTACCTGCACCCAATTTGCCGGAATATGCGTTTATCGGACGTTCAAATGTCGGTAAATCATCGTTGATCAATGCAATGACCAACAAGAAAGGACTTGCCAAGACCTCCCAAAAACCTGGTAAGACGCAGTTGATCAATCATTTTATCATCGACGATACATGGTATTTGGTGGATTTGCCAGGTTATGGTTTTGCTAAGGCCTCTAAAACAAGTCGTAATGAATGGGAAAAGTTCATCCGGAGATATCTTACCCATCGGGACAATTTGCAATGTGTTTTTGTGTTGGTGGATAGCCGTCATGAACCACAAAAGATTGACCTTGATTTTTGCTATTGGTTGGGCGAATGCGGTTTACCATTTATGTTGGTTTTCACCAAAGCCGATAAGCAATCGACTGTTAAATCCGATGCGAATATTGCGAAATTTAAAAAATCATTGCTCCAATGGTTTGAGGAGGTGCCGCCGATTTTCCTAACGTCAGCGGAGAAGAAAATGGGTCATGAGCCTATTTTAGAAGCTATCGATGAAGTTAATGGCCGATTTGTTCGCCCTGAACTCGACGGAAACGAACAGTTTTAGCTAGATTTTAAGTTCAGATGAAAAAATACTTGTCCTTAGTTTTATTTGCCCATAGTGTATTTGCATTGCCATTTGCCTTTATTGGCTTCTTTTTGGCATTGCACACAACAGACTATGCCTTTTCGTGGAAATTATTGGTTTTGATGCTCGTTTGTATGGTGACGGCCCGTAATGCTGCCATGGCATTCAATCGTTATCTGGATAGAGATATTGATGCCATTAATCCAAGAACGGCCATGCGTGATATTCCTGCTGGAAAAATTTCCGCTAAAAATGCATTGGTTTTTACGCTGGTAAATTGCCTGATTTTTATTGCAGCGACGTATTTTATCAATTCTCTTTGCTTTATGTTGTCGCCCATTGCACTTTTTGTCGTGCTTTTTTACTCCTATACAAAGCGCATAACACCCTTATGCCATATTGTATTGGGAGCAGGGCTGGGATTGGCTCCAATAGGCGCATATATGGTTATTACAGGACAATTTGCGACCGTTACGGTACTTTATGGTTTCGCTGTGTTGACCTGGGTGAGTGGCTTTGATATTATTTACGCTTTGCAGGATGAAGCCTTTGATCGGGCAAATCATCTTAATTCTATACCCGTGTGGTTAGGAACGAAGGGAGCTATGCGCGTTTCGGAATGTTTGCATGTGTTTTCTTTTATATTTATTTTAATACCAGCATTTTTGATGCCGGTAGGTTGGATTTATTATTTAGGTGTGGCCTTTTATGGGGCGTTGCTGATTTACCAGCATACCCTGTTTTCATCGACTAATTTAAGTCGGGTCAATCGCGACTTTATGACAACAAATGGTTATGCCTCGGTGATTTTTGCTGTATTTTACCTCTTGGATATCTGGTTGATCAAATAAACGTTTTAGCATAAAATAAGAAAGGCTTTAGGAATTCCTAAAGCCTTTCTTATTTTTGCATCTAAACCAATACACATGCTATGAAGAAAAGTATTCTTTTCACGTCTATTTTATGTTTGTCATTGTCTTCGCAGGCGCAAAAGCTGTCGAATTATGTCATTCAATATAATCAAAGTTTCAATGGGAATACAGCTGCCAATCAAAATGCCATTCTAGTCTATGCCAATGAAAAGGAGACTTTTGTTAGTTCGGCAAAAGAAATGAACGGACAGTTGGCGCCGCCATACGAACGGGTTGTGGTGGAGCGTTCTGGAGGCAATGCTTTACTTAAAATTGCTAAACTCAAAGACGGATCAATCATTCTAACCAAAGATTCGCTCGCGCTTTCGAAACAAAAATTTAACGCCACAAACGAGACTAAAACAATCTTGGGCTATCCCTGTAAAAAAGTGGAGACGAGCATCAATTCCAATAAAATAGAAGTTTGGTATACCGATAAATTAGGGGTCAAAGGTGCACCCACGGAACTTGGTCAGGACCTTGGTCTGGTACTCGAGGTAATCCGCAATGGGAATACACGTACCTTTGCCACCAAAGTAGAAAAGGTAAAGACTATACCGGATCAACTGAGGCTAAAGGGAACTGAAAAACCTTACGATGAACTTTCCTATAAAGATCTTATCTGGAAGAACCGTTTTATCCAAATACCTGTTTTTCGGAAGGAGAGTATACGTTTTTCGGATGGTGTAAAGTCGGATTCTATTTTGCGTTTTGCTAATGGGACAGTTTTGGTAAAAAAGGTGAAAATCCCAAAAATAAAGACAAGCGACAATGTATTTGTGCAGTTGGTCGAACAATCGAAAGGTGATGCCTATGATCGTACTGGATCAGTTTTTATCATTCCCACCAACAAGGCACAGAGCTTTTTGGATGGCATGAAAAATGGTATGGGTACCCTTCCTAAGTATGAAAATGGCAATGGTAAAGCCTATCAAGGGGTTGTAAAAACAGCATCCTTTGAGCCTATTGTTGAATTGATGCGTTTCTTTACACCTTTTGGTGTTAAGCAGTTTAACTATCTTCAGTTAAAGGATAAGGTTTGGCAAGACTCGGTACTGTACCGTCAGGACGTAACCGAATTGGCCGGTATGTTGAGCGAGCAGGAGGTCTATGTGGGTGCATTCATTGGTAACTATGATAAAAATGGACATGAGGTGAGTGTTGAGCTGACGATACATCCTGGCTTCGATGCCGAGTCAAAAGGCAGTCTGAAAAAGACGATGTCTTTATTTACGACGACCAATGTCATGGAAATGGGCGGTCAGGAGTACGGATCTATGTTTGATAAGGAGAAAGGTCTTACTGTTTCATTTCATTTGGACCAGGATGCTAAAAACGTGCAATTACGCTACATTACCACAGGGCATGGAGGCTGGGGCAATGGTGATGAGTTTGTGCCTAAAGAAAACCGCATTTTCCTAAACGATTCATTGCTCTTTAAATACACCCCTTGGCGCAATGATTGCGGTTCGTATCGTTTGTCGAACCCAGCTTCAGGCAATTTTGCTACAGGGCTGTCTTCATCCGATCTGAGTCGCTCCAATTGGTGTCCGGGTACAGTAACTCCACCGATCTATATTGATCTGGGGGATTTAAAAGCTGGAGACCATACGATGCAGGTACAGATCCCACAGGGAGCGCCTGAAGGAACAAGTTTCAGTAGCTGGAATGTGACGGGTACCTTGTTATTCGATTAATTATTTTTTCATTGTTGTCATGTGCAATAGTGTTATCGCACATGGCAGCAATCTTCTCTCGTTTTAGATCTTCTCTCGTTTTTAAGACAAAGATTAAAGGGGATAAGCCGTCTCGCTTTTTGTCTCCGATAATACAAAGTAGGTCTGTACGGTGTTTACTTGAGGTAATACAGCCAGGCGATGCCGCAGAAAAATATGATAAGCATCCATATCTTTGGTTGCTATACGTAACATAAAGTCGTAAGAGCCTGCCATTTGGTAGCATTCCATAACCTCGGGAAATTTAGCCACCTCTTTTTCGAATTCATTTAACACCTCAAACGTATGCGCCTTGAGAAAAACCTGGGAAAATGAAATTAACCCAATGCCTATTTTGTGGCGGTCCAAAATTGCCACCGTTTTTTTGATGTAACCCAACCGCTTTAGCTTTCTAACACGTTCATGAACAGCTGCAATGGATTTGTTGAGTTCAAAGGATAGCGCTTTATTACTCATTGAGGCATCTTGCTGTAGGAGACGCAATAATTTTACATCTATTTCATCCAATTCCATAATCTGAATATTTTCGGTACAGCTGTAAAAATACGCTATTGTTCTGAATTATTTATTGGTTTTTATGTCTTTTAATTTAATTTTTATTGAAATTATAGTCATGTGTTGAATATTATCTTGTCAATGGCCAATTTTGCAACAGAATAATCATTTATAAGAAATGGCTGAACAAGAATTATTAAGTGCGTGTTTGTCACCTGCATTGGACAAGAGATTTAAACATCTGTGGCGATTAGTCGGAAATACACCGATGTTGGAACTACAGTATACATACAAAGGTAAACCCGGACGAATTTTCGTAAAATGTGAGAACTACAATCTGACCGGTAGCATTAAGGATAGGATGGCTCTTTATATTTTATATAAAGCGTATATGAATTGTCAGATCCGCCCAAGTGATGTTGTTATTGAAGCTACAAGTGGAAACACGGGGATTGCTTTTTCAGCAATCGGTAAAGCGCTTGGTCATCAAGTAAAGATTATTATGCCCAACTGGCTGAGCAAGGAGCGTACCGATATTATTCGAAGTATGGGAGCCGATATTCAGTTGATAAGCAAAGAAGAAGGTGGATTTTTAGGAAGTATTCGTTTAAGTGAGGAGCTTGCTGCAAAGGGCGGTGTTTTTCTTCCACGGCAATTTGAGAATCAATATAATGCCGAAGCGCATGAGAAAACTACAGGTTACGAGATTGTAAAGCAACTGGAAGAACAGGGCTTAGTAGCTGATGCTTTTGTTGCTGGTGTGGGAACTGGTGGTACGGTAATGGGTGTGGGGAGAAGCTTAAGAAAGGTAAACCCAAATGTCCGTGTACATCCACTGGAACCGGCAGAAAGTCCAACCTTGACTACAGGACATAAAGTAGGTTCACACCGTATTCAGGGAATATCTGATGAATTTATTCCTGCTATTGTGGATTTAGATGAACTCGATACTGTCGTTTGTGCGAATGATGGCGACTCCATTATCATGGCGCAGAAGCTGTCACGTCAATTGGGATTGGCTGTTGGTATCTCTTCCGGAGCAAATGTAATCGGGGCGATTAAATTACAACAGGAGCTGGGTGATGAAGCTGTCGTGGTGACGCTACTTTGTGATGATAACAAAAAATACCTAAGTACTGATTTGGTGAAAGACGAGCCTGTAAAAGAAGGATATCTTTCTACAGACGTTGATTTTTCGGGTTTTCAACCTATTTGCAGATTGGCAAATCCAGTATTTGGAGCCTAAAAAGATTTAGTTTCATATGTTTATAGTTAACTCGGGGAGTCTCTAGCTCCTCGGGTTTCATTTATTCAAAAACCAATATATACCTAAGAATAACACAAAATGAAAGTCAATTTCAAATTATTTATCCTTCTCATGTTGCTGATAGCGCCTGTGGCCATGTTTGCCCAAGCGGATACAACAACAAACAAGTTGGAGGGGCTTGAGTTTACGGATGGTACAATAAGTCCCGATTCACTATCTTTTGAGGAGTCTCCAGATACCGCTACCGTAAAAGTCGACTCGAACAAGACCACAGTAGCGGTAGTAGCAACAGGTGAAAAGGCTGCTGGGGCAGAAAAGAAATCATTGTGGAGTATCTTTATTGCAGGCCTTATAGGCGGTTTTGCAGCATTATTGATGCCTTGTATTTTTCCGATGCTACCCCTGACGGTGAGTTATTTTACCAAACAGGCGGGGAGTCGTGCCAGTGGTATCAGTAAAGCCCTGTTGTATGGATTATTTATTATTGTGATTTATGTAGCCTTGGGGATGATTATCACGATTGCATTCGGATCTGATGCACTTAATGCGCTTTCGACTAACGGCATCTTTAACTTCATTTTCTTTTTGTTGTTGGTTGGATTTGCGGCTTCATTTTTTGGTGCATTTGAAATTACTTTACCAAGCTCCTTTGTCAATAAAATGGATGCCAAATCGGATAAAGGTGGGTTAGTGGGCTTGTTCTTTATGGCCTTCAGCTTGTCATTGGTCTCCTTTTCTTGTACAGGTCCGATTATTGGAACATTATTGGTTGAGGCAGCTTCGAAAGGCGAAAGATTAGGTCCAGCAATTGGGATGTTGGGATTCTCCATTGCCCTGGCCATTCCTTTTGGTTTGTTCGCTATGTTTCCTTCCATGCTGAAATCCTTACCGAAATCCGGTGGTTGGCTGAATAGTGTAAAAGTAGTGTTGGGATTTTTGGAACTTGCTTTAGCTTTGAAATTTTTATCTAATGTCGACTTAGCTTACCACTGGAATTGGTTGGATAGAGAGGTGTTCCTGTCGCTATGGATTGCTATTTTTGCTTTGATGGGTCTATACTTGATTGGCAAGATAAAGTTCTCCCATGACAGTGAGCTGAAATTCCTATCTGTTCCCAGAACGATTTTGGCAATTGTTGTTTTTTCTTTTGTGGTCTATATGGTGCCCGGTTTATGGGGAGCGCCTTTAAAATCGATTTCTGCCTTTTTACCACCATCGGCAACACAAGACTTTGATCTTTCTTCGGGTGTAAGTGCTGGTGCTGCTGCACATTCAGACGGAAAGGTGAAAAAATATGCTGAAATTTTTCATGAAAGGGGCACGCCAAAGGGATTCGATCCTTATTATGATTATGAACAGGCATTGGCCACGGCTAAAGAATTAAACAAGCCCGTTTTAATAGATTTTACGGGTTGGAATTGTGTCAATTGTCGTAAAATGGAAGCGAATGTTTGGACAGACCAAGCGGTGGCCAAATTATTAAAAGAAGAGTTTGTTATGGCCGAACTTTTTGTGGATGATAAGACCGAGCTGGCTGCCAATGAACAATTTGTTTCCAAATATAGCGGCAAAAAGATCAATACAATCGGTAAGAAAAATAGCGATTTTCAAGCTGCTACATTCGATAGCAATTCACAGCCACTGTATGTAATTGTCGATCCGACGGGCAAAAAACTGGTGCCTCAGCGTGGTGCCAACTACAATGTAGAAGAGTACAAGGCGTTCCTGCAAAGTGGTGTGGATGCATTTAAACATAAAAACTAACCATCGTCATATTCTAATTTTGTCCTCCTTGTTATGTGCAAGGGGGATTTTTTTTGATAAAACATCGCTTTTTATGCCTCCAGGGCTTATGCAGTGGGACTGTCTTCATATTGTCTTCGTATTGTGTTCGTACCAGCTTCGGACGGGGACAATCTTGCAACATATATTGACCAAACCCTGACCAGATATTTCCTGTTCGGGGTCTGTTCAACAACTGTACAGCACCTGTTCAATATCTGTTGCTTGTCCGAAGCAGGTCCGAAGCAGGTCCGAAGCAGGTACGAATCTTACCGCGAACCTTATCTGAGGTGAATGTGCCACCCCCACCATGTCTTATACTGAAATAGGTTTACATATACCGAACAGATTACTATATAGATTTTACATTCTATTTTTTTCTACTGGATATAGTTGTCATTGTCTGTTTTCTTACTATTATCAGTTGTCCGTTCCCTGACCACAGTTTCCCTGGTTTTACTGCGGAACTTTTTTGACTCAGCGTTACGTCTTTGAAACACTTTGGGAGTTTTTTGGTTCTGCCATTCCAGATGTGCCTGTTGGGGAGACATCATATTGCAGGACATATGTGGTCTAAAATGATTGTATATATTGACTGC